>CAVZDT010000017.1:0-656649 GCA_963774175.1 uncultured Acidobacteriaceae bacterium | reverse complement strand
AGCCGTTACCTGCTGAACCAATTGCAGGTCTTCGGGATGGACTCGTTCGAGCGCCAGCTGAAGTGCCGGTTTGACTGTTTGATCGTACTCGAATATTCGATAGGTCTCTCCCGACCAGAATTGTTCGCCGGTCGTAACATCCCAACCGAAACTCCCTGTATGACTGAGAGTCTGCGCCTCGGCCAGGTACGCCTCACTTCTGGTGAGTGATTGGTTCGTTCGTTCCAATTCTTTGACTGTTTCGCGCAAATCGTCACGGGCCTGCCGAAGCGATTCCGTCGCTCTTCGTTGTGCTGCGCTCAAAGCGCCTACAAAGAACGAAGACACCAGGAACACCAGGAATCGCGCCCCCTGGTCGGGCTTTGCCGCGAATGTATCGATAGGCGGAAGGAAACTGTAGTAGAAACCCAACGCCGACAGCAAGAGTGAAAGAAGGCCTGGGCCCGCGCCGCCAAACCATGCGCTCAACATTACCGCGCAAAGAAAGAGGGATACGGGCGCGGATTCCAAATGGAAGAGTGGCCAGCGCGAGATCAACAATGCCGCACAGACAGAGAGCACCGCGATCGCGTACCCGCGAAACGCCCCTTTCCCCAGTTTTTCGAAAACAGGATCAGCGCTCGACACCTACACCCTCCCCTCAGGACTTGGGGCGAATGAATCTTAACAGCGCAGAGACCCTTCCCGGCCACTTCTTCTTTTTCGATTCAAGGACGATCCCGAAGTTTCGGAAATTTCCCGGTTTTCGTAAACGACTTGCTCCGTCGCATTCCAGCAAAACCTCAGAACTAAGTCGAGTTACCCCGAACTCATCATTTGGCATGCGCAGTGCAACACCCGATTCCGAGCAACCTGCTCGAAAAGGAATTGGCAAAAATGAAATCGAAGCTTTTATCCGTTGTCGCGATGGTGTTCTTAACCCCTGCCCTGGCGTTTGCCGGGCCGAAGAATTCTGCGAACGTCGAACTGGACCAGACAGTGAAAGTTGCGGACACGCAACTCGCGCCAGGTAAATACAAGGTGACCTGGCAGGGAAGCGGTCCAGATATAACAGTGAGTTTCACGGACGGCAAGAAAACGATCGCCACCGTCCCCGCAAGGCTCGTGAGTAACACAAACAGCGAAGAAGCGATTGAAACGGACGCTGCGCCAAACGCGACGACGGTATTGCATGCCATCGATCTGAAGCACTTTACGATTCAATTCGGAAATGCCGCACCGGCTGCTGGCAACTGAATCGAAGGCTGAGGAAGCTCGATCACGGCAGTTCGGAGAATTTTAAATTCTCATGATCGGGCGTCATGTCAGAAGAAATCGGCCTCCCGGTGAAGCGGAGAGGTGTTTACGACTCTAAAGGAGCAGAAATGAATCATGCAGTAATCCTGTCAGCTGCTGCTGCAGGGACATTCACAATCGGCGGCGATCTCACGGTCAATCGAATGGGCTATGGTGCGATGCGCATTACCGGGCCCGGAATCTGGGGTCCACCTTCGGACAAAAAGGCAGCACTCGCAACTCTGCGGAAAGCAGTCGATCTGGGTGTAAACCTGATCGATACCGCAGATTCATACGGACCGGGCGCCTCGGAGCAACTCATCGCGGAGGCTCTGTATCCGTATCCCGCCGATCTGGTTATCGCAACCAAAGGCGGGTGGGAACGTCCCGGGCCCGATCAATGGACACATAATGCCAGCCCCAGGCACCTTGCCGAAGCGGTAGAAGGAAGCCTCAAAAGGCTGCGTCTGCAGCGCATCGACATTTATCAACTCCATGCGCCCGACAATGTCGTTTCGTTCGAGGCTTCGGTCGAAGCCCTGGCCAGATTGCGCGAACAAGGCAAGATCCGCCACATCGGACTTTCGAATGTGACTCGCGAGCATATCGAACGCGCCCGCAAGATCGCGCCGATCGTTTCCGTGCAGAATCGCTACAGTTTTGCTGACCGGGAATCAGACTTCATCGTCGATTATTGCGAGCAGAACGAGATCGCATTTTTTCCTTGGGCCCCGATCGGCCAGGCGAAAGCGGCGCACGATGCGCTTAAGCAGGTTGCGCGTCAGTTTTACGCAACCCCCTTTCAAATCGCGCTGGCGTGGCTCCTCAAACGATCGAGGGTTATCCTGCCGATCCCTGGAACCGCTTCCGTCGAGCACCTTGAGGAGAATGTCGTCGCCGCCATACTGGAGCTTTCGCAAACGGCCTATCAGACATTATCTGGATTGCGGCCTGCCTATGTAAGTTTGCGCGATTAACGCAAACCATTAAGCCGACGGTCTGCGCCTGCTCGCACGCACCCATCTACGGCCAGACTAGGAGAGGGACAAAATGAGTAGCATATTTCACAAGGAAAACACGAAACTGGGATTCATTGGCCTCGGATTGATGGGGAGCCGCTTCGTTCGAAGGCTGAATGCTGACGGCTGGAGCATACGAGGTTGGAATCGCAGCCGACCGACAACCCTTGCCCTCAGGAAATATGGATTTCAGGTCGAAGAGACGCTGCCCAGCCTCGTTCATCGCTCGGACATGCTCTTGTCTTCCCTCGCAGACGACAACGCTGTGCGCGCAGTCTACCTAGGTGACGATGGGGTGTTCGCTCATGTCGAACCCCAAACCGTCATCCTTGAGATGAGCACGATTTCTCCCGGGCTCTCGGCTCTACTGCATCAGGAAGCCGCAAAGCACGGGGCGAATCTTATCGATCTTCCCGTATCCGGATCGACTCCGGCCGTGGAGGCCGGCACGGTCACCCTGTTCGGAGGAGGCGAACAAGAGATATTCAACCGTTGCATTCCGATCTTCGAGTCGATTGCCCGTCAGTGGTATCTTATGGGGCCTGCCACTGCCGGAATCCAGATGAAGCTCGTGGTCAATCTCCTACTCGGCATCAATATGGAGGCGATCGCCGAGGCTGTATCGCTTGGGGAGCAGTTGGGCCTGGATCGAAATGTTCTACTGGATGTGCTTCCGAAAACCACCGTCATCGCTCCAGCGTTCTCAGGCAAGTTCGTGAAGATCAAGACTGACGATTACTCTCCCCAGTTTCCATTGCACTTGATGAACAAGGACCTGCGCCTCGTCCAGAACGCCGCTTCCCAGTCGCATGCTGTTCTGCCCGCAGCTTCAGCGACGATCAACACCTTCGGGGAAGCAGTCGGCGATCGTGGCGGATTCGACATATCGGCGATCGCTTCTTTTGTTCGCACACTCGTCAACAAGACATGAGGATGAAGGACAAGATTCAAGAGCTTTTTAAGAAAGGCATCAACGGAGGGTTATAGGTTCGAGTTCTTCCTTAAAGAGCCAATCCTACTATTCCATTGGAGTACTGATCCGGCATCACCCAGGCCCGCGTGCTCATTGCGTGTTTCGCTATTTTCTCTTTCGAGCCGGTGTGCCAGGAATTTGCAGCGAGCAGGGAAGAGGGCTCCCGGGGAGACATCACAAACGGTGGAGATTCCTCTGACCCTAACTTCTGAGAATGTGAAATTCTCTGGGGTCAGCATGAAGAAGGCTTTCTCTCTTTCTCTTTTTCTTCAACGCAGACCTGCTATAAAAAATTCATTTGACAAACTGAACTAAACCGTTCAGTATGGAATTTCCGCATTCGCCCGGCGATGGATCTTTATCGCCGTGAGCGAGCTGCGGCACGGAGGTCGCTCACTTTGATCAGCGTGCAAAACCTCGTCAAGACATTCGGCTCGTTCACCGCCGTCAACGACGTTTCGTTCGACGTGGCGGCGGGCGAGATATTCGCCTTCCTCGGTCCCAACGGGGCAGGGAAGACCACTACCATCAAAATGCTCACCACGCTGCTGCGCCCCACCAGCGGCGCCATTCAACTCGACGGCCTCGATCCGCAGACGCATCAGAACGAGGCCCGTCAACGCTTCGGCATCGTCTTCCAGGATCCGAGCCTCGACGGGGATCTAACCGCATGGGAAAACATGGAGATCCACGGCGTCCTCTACCACGTCCCACACAAAATCCGAAAACAGCGCTCCGAAGAACTTCTCAAGCTCTTCGAACTCTGGGAGCGGCGCAACGACCAGGTCAAGAAATTCTCCGGCGGCATGAAGCGCCGTCTCGAAATCGCACGCGGCTTCCTCCACACTCCCAAAATCCTTTTTCTCGACGAGCCGACTCTCGGCCTCGATCCGCAAAGCCGCAACCAGCTCTGGAATCACGTGAAGCGCGTCAACGAATCCGAAAATGTCACCGTCATGCTTACCACGCACTACATGGACGAAGCCGATCGTGTCGCCCATCGCATCGGCATCATCGATCATGGCAAGCTGGTCACGCAGGGAACACCGGCCGAGATCAAGGAGCAGACCGGCACCGCGACTCTCGAAGACGCATTTCTCAAGCTGACCGGCTCGACCATCCGCGACGAGAGCGCCAACTCAACTGACCAGATGCGTCAGTTCGCCAAAATGTGGCAGCAGCAAAGGAGGTAGCCGATGAGTGCCATTTATATTCTCTGGCTGCGCGAGCTCAAGCGGTACACCCGTTCGCGCGCGCAAATCATTGCATCGCTGGGCCAGCCGATGCTTTATCTGCTCGTATTGGGCTTCGGCCTCAACCCCGTTTTCAAGCGCGCAGGCTACGGCAGCTATTTTCAGTTCATCGCCCCCGGAGTGATCGGGATGTCGGTGCTCTTCTCGTCGATCTTTTCCGGCCTCGGCTTGTTGTGGGATCGCCAGTTCGGTTTCCTCAAAGAGACCCTGGTCGCTCCCGTGCCACGCATTGAAATCATGATCGGTCGAACCCTCGGCGGCTGCACCGTGGCCGTCATTCAGGGCCTGCTTGTTCTCACTATCTGTCTCATCTCCGGCTTTCGACCTGCGAGCTGGATTGCCATTCCTGTGGCCATCGGATTCATGGTGCTCATTGCCATGCTCTTTGCAGCGCTGGGAGTCATCTTCGGTTCCAGCCTTCAGGATATGCAGGGATTTCAGCTCATCATGAACTTCCTCGTCTTGCCCATCTACTTCCTGTCCGGGGCCATGTTCCCGCTCACCAATCAAGGGAGGATTCTGAGTTTTATCACCGCCCTCGATCCGCTTTCCTACGGCATCGACGGTATGCGTTCGGTGCTCCTGAGCGCGGTTTCCTTCCGTCCGGCTTTCGGTATCAGCATCGATCTCGCTGTGCTCGTCGTGGTTGGCACGATTCTCCTGATCATCGGTGCCTGGCGCTTTTCCAAGATTGAAGCCTAGCCATGGCCCGCTCGCGCAGCACCGAAGCACACGAAAAAGTCCTGAATGCCGCGCTCGCTCTGTTTGCCGAACGCGGCATCGAAACCACCAGCATGGACGCCATCGCGCAGGCCTCCGGCGTTAGCAAGGCCACCATCTACAATCACTGGGCCGACAAGGAGGCACTGCTCCTCGAAGTGATGCTGATGGTCAACGGCCTTGACCGCGAGCCGGAAGATGTCGACACCGGAGACGTGCAGCGCGATTTGACCACGGTGCTGATGCGAAAACCCCCGGACAAGTTCGATGCCGCGCGGAATCGCATGACCCCATCGCTGATCGCATATTCAGCGCTGCATCCGGAGTTCGGCAAGGCGTGGCGCCATCGTGTAATGGAACCGCCGCGTCAGTGCCTCAAGAAAATCCTGCATCGCGGAATCGTGCGGAGACAACTGCCGCCCGACCTCGACCTTGAAGCGGCCATGGCCCTCCTGCTTGGCCCCATGCTCTACGCGCACGTCTTCCAGAAAGACCGGCACCCGCACGCGCCCGACCTCGGACCCATCACCGCACAAACCTTCTGGCGCGCACATCAGCAGTTCCGCAAGGACCGCATCAAGGAAGCCGGAATCGGCGTCCCGCGCCCAAAGACAAGAAAGAAGCTGACGGCTGATAACTGATAGCTAGTTGCTGTCTTTCAGAATCCCGCCGGCCTTTCCCCTGCCACCCCGAACGCCCGCTCCAGCGCCACGCCCGCCTCGCAAAGCGTGCCTTCATCAAACAGCCGGCCGATCAGTGTAATGCCATGCGGTACGCGCCGCGGTGGTGAGAACTTCGGCAATGGATGCTGCGGATCGGGCGCCCAGTCGCTGCGCGCCTCGGCTACCTCAACGAATCCCGCGCGGAAAGTGAGCGAGGGATGTCCTGTGTTGTTTGTGATCACCAGGATCTCGTCGCGCAAGGAGGGCACCAGCAACAAATCGACATCTGAAAAGATGCGCGCCATCTCCTGCGCAACCTTCCGGCGCATCCGGTCTGCCTGGACAAAATCGACTGCCGACAAGAAACGCGACTGCCTGAATGTGTTTGGCCACGCGTCCGGAACCTGCGCGCGCAGTTCCGCTTCCTTGTGGCTTAGCGTCAGCTCTTCGAATGCTGCCGCGCTCTCCGCAAACAGGATCAGATTGAGCGAATCGTAGGGCCAGTCGGGCAGCGACACCTCCACAAGCTGCATGCCGAGTTTCCTCACCACATCCAGCGCCGCACGATCCACGTCGGTAGCGGGTGCTTCCTTCATCCACGAAGGGATGTATCCCACGCGCAGCCCCGCGACCTTGGCGTTGGCGTCGAAGGACAAAGTACTTGGTACGCTGGCCATGTCGCCCGCGTCGGGGCCCGAGATCGCATTCAATACCACGATCGTGTCTTCCACGTACCGCGCCATCGGCCCCAGCTTGTCGAGTGACCAGCAAAGCGTCATCGCGCCTGTGCGCGCCACGCGTCCGTAGGTGGGTCGCAGGCCGGTAACACCGCATCGCATCGACGGGCTCACGATGCTGCCGCCCGTCTCGCTTCCAATCGCGAAACCAACGAGCCCCGCCGCCGTTGCCGCGCCAGGGCCGGCGCTCGAACCTGACGCGCCCTCTTCCAGCAGCCACGGATTCATCGTCTGCCCGCCAAACCAGATGTCGTTCAGCGCCAGCGCGCCCAGGCTCAGCTTCGCAACCAGCACGGCGCCCGCCGCGTTCAGCCGCTCCGCCACCGCGCTGTCTTTCTTCGGAACACGATCGCGATACGGCTCCGCCCCATAGGTCGTCGGAATGCCGGCCGTGTCGAGCAGGTCCTTCGCGCCCCACGGGATCCCGTGCAGCGGCCCGCGATACTTGCCCGCCGCAATCTCTTTATCCGCCTGTCGAGCCTGCTCCAGCGCGTGATCCTTCGTTAGCGTGATCACGCAGCGTAGCTTGGGATCGAAACGCTGGAGCCGATCGAGATAGATGTTTGTGAGCCGTTCAGAAGTGATCTGCTTCGACTGGATCCACCGCCCGAGTTGCGACACCGACGCATATGCGATGTCTTCCTCGTTCGACGGAAGCGGCACATGCTCTCCGGCGCCGGCTACGAAATGATTCCCCTCCGCGCCGGACTTGCCGGCATGAATTCCCGGCAGCATCGGATTCCAAACCGTCGCCGGAGCTACTCCCGCTTCCAGGGTCATCTTCCGCGGCCCGGTCCGGCGCTCATAAAGCGGAGCCATCGCTTCGCGCCAGTTGCCCGCGGCCTGTGCAAGGTCCGCCGGCGTCATCTCGATTTGGACCAGTTTCTCGGCATCGGCGAATGTCTCCGCCGTCACTTGAGGACCCACTGGCTGGGCGGTGCCGAAGGCCGGCGGTGCGCCAGGGGTCTGCTGGTTGTTGGGCGTAGCCGGAGTCTGCGCCGCATCCAGCGGCAACGCCGTAGCCAATGCTCCAAGTGCGCCGATAGCGAGGAAGTCTCTCCGTGTCTGGTTCATGGTTCCCTTCGTCTAATCTTCAAAAGGTTTCGTCTGCAGGCGGGCTAGAAGAAATATACTCTGCCGATGGGCAGGTACGAATCACGTCTTAAATTGCTGAATCCAGCCGAGGTTTGCTCGAACTTGACCGCGACCCGGTAGAATCGTTTAGAGCAGCAGTCAGGACCGAGGCTCGTTCACGTCCCAGGCGCTGCCAACTCGAGATGACCGAACACGCATCAGGTTCACCCAATACCCCGCAGCCTGTTTCACCTGCGTGGACAAAGTTGAGACGGCCCGGCATCCGCAGCGGCCCTATCCCATGGACTTTATCGAGCGAATCTTCACCGACTTCAGCGAGATTCACGGGGATCGCGCCTTTGGCGACGACGAGGCGCTGTCGCCTGCGGCATGGCCCGCCTGGACGACGACGAGGTGCATGGTCATCGGCAACCGCAAAGGCGGCAGCACCAAGGAGCGCGTCAAGCGCAACTTCGGCATGCCCATCCCGGAGGGCTATCGCAAGGCGCTGCGTTGCATGAAAATTGCCGAGAAGTTTGGCCGCCCGGTGATCAGCTTCATCGACCTGCCCGGTGCCTACCCCGGACTTGGCGCGGAAGAACGCGGTCAGGCCGAGGCCATCGCGCGCAATATCCGCGAGATGGCGCGTCTGCGCGTGCCCACCATCTCCATCATCAGCGGTGAAGGCGGATCGGGCGGAGCGCTGGCCCTTGCTGTCAGCGATCGCGTGCTGATTCTCGAGAACGCGCTCTACTTCGTCATCACCCCGGAGTCCTGTGCCGCCATCATGTGGCGCGATGCCTCCCACAAGCAATTAGCCGCCGAGGCCATGCGCATTTCAGCGCCGGAGGTCGCTGCCCTGGGATGCGTCGACGAGATCATCGGCGAACCGCCAGGCGGCGCGCATATCGATCATCCTGCGGGAGCGGGCATACTCGGCACCGCGATCAGGAAGCATCTGGCAGAACTGAAGGCCATGTCGATCGATGCGATGATCGCCGCCCGTCAGAAGAAATTTCGTAATATCGCACAGTGTTATACCGAGGGCTAGTGCACGTGCTGGATCGTCGAGCTGTTCCTTCCAATTCCGCGTGCGCCAACCCCCAATTCCTGATGCTTGCGCGCCGTGCACAACCGCATCATGATCGGAGTTCGCGATGAGCACGCCTGCGCGCGTGAACAAGGCTCGCGCTTACTTCGAATTCCTCGCCGCGGTCCTCTATTTCTTCGTCGTGCGATCCTTCGCGCATCGTGCCGCCTTCCGCATTCAGAACGACGCCTGGGCCCCCTTGCTCGAAGAGTTTCTGCTCGCCTTCCTTCTCATCCTCGGATACGCCGCATTCGGCGCGCTGTTTGATCGCCAGTCAAGTTCCATTGCCGTCCAGGGCCTTCCATTTCGGGCCGGATGGACCCGCGAGGCCGGTCTCGGCATGGCGATCGGGTGGGGAGCGGTCGTCGTCTGCGTCCTGCCCTTGGTGCTCATCGGCGGAATCGCCGTCGTCATCTCCACGCAGGCGTCGTCGTGGGGCTGGCTGCTCGCTGACGCGGCTTACTTCGTACTTCTAGCACTCGGTGAAGAAGTGGCCTTCCGCGGATATGGCTTCCAGCGCTTCGCCCTTGTGGTTGGCTCGTCGGGCGCCACCTTCGGCTTTGCCCTGTTTTATGCAATCATGCAGGCGCTCAAGCCCGGCGCAACCAACGTCAGCATTGCATTTTCGGTGGTTTTCAGTTTCCTGCTCACCACGGCTTACCTGCGCAGCCGCGCCCTGTGGGTCAGCTGGGGGCTGAACTTTGCCTGGAAAGCCTCCCAGGCCCTGATCTTCGGACTCGCGGTAAGCGGCGTCAGCAGCCACTCGCCGATTGTCGAAGGCAACCCCATGGGGCCATTCTGGCTGACCGGCGGCGGCTTTGGGCTCGATGCCAGCTGGCTCGCGTGTCTTGTGCTTCTTGTCGCATTTCCAGTGGTTTACCGCGCCACCCGCGACCTGGATTATCGTTACAACGTGCCCCAGATCGTCCCCGGCGGCATCCCCGTTGACCTCGACGCGGCAGCACGCCGCCAGCACGAAGCGGCCATGGGTGCTGCCCCTGCGGAGCCGGCCTCGCCTGCCCTGGTTCAGATTCTTCCCGCCGCTGCGCCACCGGCGCCTGCTCAGCCCGCATCAGAGTCAGCAACTGGGTCCGATGAATCGCGCTGAAACCTGCCAACCGGCTCGTACCCCCACGGCTCCGGTTCGCACCTCCGATTTGACCTTTGTGCTCGATAGGAACTACTGTTGGCACATCGCCCGCTGTATCCATGGGAGGACGCCCATGACCAGGCCATCGCTCACATTCCCCTCTCGGTTAGTCCAACCCCTCGCGGCCTATTCCATTTACCGTCATCTTGCTTTCCTGTTCGTGATCTCCGCCATGCTTGCGTTCGCCCTCGGCGCCGATGCCCAGGTCATTACCATCGACACGCACACCGGGGCCAATAAGGGAAGCGGAACCGTCGATCGCCGTTTCGCCCAGATCCAGCCCACCAACGTCCCTCTCAGCAAATCCGAGCTGGATGCCAAGGCTAGGTTGGAACTGATTCGCGTTCTTCAGTCGGAGCAGGGGTTTGCCATGCGCCCCTTTCCCATGGGCCACAAGGGGCTGAATCTTGAAGCCAATGGCAAGCTGAACCCCGCGGGCGAAGCCTACCTCGACATGGTCACAGAATTCGGAATCTGCGCCAAGCCCGGCGATCGCGTCGTCCTCACCGACGTCAAATTCGATCACAACAAAATCATCTTTGCGTTAAATGGCGGTCCCGACCTGAAGCATCGCTTCCTGCGCCATATCGAGCTTGGCGGCGGACCCGTGATGTCGCCCGTTGTCCAGGATGACGGCCAACCGGCAACCGGCGCGCGGCTCACGCTTGAATTCAAGGGTCACATTCCTGAAATGACCGGCGCCGACGTCAAAGCGCTCCTCGCTCCGCTCATCTCCTTCGACGTCAAAACGCCGATCCAGGCCTTTACCGATACGCTTCCGCCAAAGCTGAAGGAAGCGATCCTCGACCACAACGTCCTGGTAGGAATGTCCACCGACATGGTTATCTTTGCCATGGGGCATCCCCTGCGCAAGGTGCGCGAAACCCAGGATCAGATGCCGTTTGAGGAATGGATATACGGCGCACCGCCTGACCCCGTGGAGTTCGTCCGCATCAATGGCAACCGCGTCATCCGTGTTGAGATTGCCAAGGTCGGTCAGGATCCGCAGATCTTCACCAAGGATGAAGTCGAAGGCTTGATGCGCACCGACGGATCGCCCGTCATCGCCGCCAACCAGAACGTCCGCACGGTTCAGATGGGCGATGTGCATCGCGACGCCGACACTTCGGCGCCCGCGCCGCCGCCAACGCTCACCAATCCCGGCGAAAAGCTGCCCGACAGCGCCCAGAATGGCGCAGGCGCCATGAAGCCGGTCGAGTTCCCCAAGCAGGGAGCCGACGACTACCCCGACGCAACCAACCTGCCCCGCGACCATAAACAGACCGACAACGCCGACCAGCAGCAAAAACCCGATGCGGCCCAATCCGGCACGCCCCAGCCGTCGGCCAATGGGTCGTCCGGCTCATCCCAGCCCGCGGGTCAGGGAAGCACCCCCCAATCCCAGCCCAATGCGGCAAAGCCCGGTTCAACGCCGGCTGCGCCATCTCCCGACGCATCCCAGCCCCAATGAGTCTGATGTAACGACCAGGGGCTTGGGCTTTTCGCTCTTTGGATTCGCGAACGTAAATGCACGAACCTCTCCGGCGAGTGTCATCCCGAATGGAGCGGTTTTCTGCAGCGAAGGGAAGGATCTGCCCCAGAAAATACTGCCGATGTATGGGTGGCATTCGGGATCGCAAAGTTCCCGTAGGGAACAACTGAGAATAGCCCCGGGTGGAGTTCGCCGTGGCGAACGGAACCCGAGGATGGCGAACAATAAAACCAAAGTCCCGTAGGGACGTCCGAACCGCATCTTCATGGTCTTCCGAGGGCGCGTCGCGCCATGTATGACTGCTTCTCTTCTCCCTGGTGTCATGAATCCCGAGTGCCGCATCCATGCGGCCTTCGTTGTAAACTGAAGCCAGCGAGTTTCGTCTGCCTCCCGCACAATTTTGAGCAGAGGTGAGTATTCGACCGCGCCGTTGAAGCCGCGTGCAGTTCATCTGTGCGTGTGTGCAGAGACAATCTTTAAAGGAGAAACCCCCGACCCATGGCCAAAATTGCCAAAACTGGTGATCGCAAGAAAGCAATGGACACGACGAAGTCCACCGACTGTCCCAAGTGTCACAAACCGACGCGCATCGTCAAGCGCGTAAAGGACCGTGAACGCGGTGTGCCCGGAGGAGTCTATATCTCCTGCTCAGCGTGCGACTTCTACGAAAAACTTTAAGCTCTGCAATAAGTCTCAACTCGTGGGAAGCCCGGCATACAGCCGGGCTTCCCACTTTTGAGGCTCAAAATGAAGATGATCGTCATTCCGACCGACCACCGGGAGCGGAGGAACCCGCAGTTGTCTTTTGCCGAGTCAGCCCCGGCCTGGGTGGCAGAGCACCAACCTCCCTGTGTCATCCTGAACGAAGCGGCTTTCTCCAGCGGAGTGAAGGACCTGCTTTTCCCTCCGTCAGGTGATGCCCCATCCATGCGGCCGTCATCGCTTAGCACGAACCCCCTATGTCATCCTGAACGAAGCGGCTTTCTCCAGGGGAGTGAAGGACCTGCTTTTCCTCTCCACAACGCCATTACCCCGGGGTGCCACTACACCGCTTTCGCCATCTCTTCGAGAATCGCGTTAGCCGCCTCGACCGGATTCGGCGCCTGCGTAATCGGCCGCCCCACGACCAGGTAGCTTGCCCCCAGGCGAAGCGCTTCAGCAGGTCCTGCAACGCGCTTCTGGTCGCCGATCGCAGCCGCTGCCGGCCGGATCCCGGGAATCACCAGCACGCCCTCAGGCCCGGTCAGCGCCCGTAGCGCGGCAACCTCGTGCGGCGAGCACACGAAGCCGCGAATCCCCGCATCGAGGCCGATCTTCGCCAGCAATTCAACCTGGCTGCCGGGCGCGCGCTCAAGGCCGACGGAATGAAGCTGTCCGGAATCCATGCTGGTCAACACCGTCACCGCCAGCAGTTCCGGGGGATTGGCAGCTCCGGCTAGCGCAGCCTTGGCCGCGGCCATCATCGCTGGTCCGCCACCCGCGTGCAGCGTAAGCATGCGAACTCCCAGACCCACAGCAGAACGGACTGCCCCCGCAACCGTATTCGGAATGTCGTGCAACTTCAGATCAAGAAAGACATCGTGGCCGCGCCCAATAATCGGTTCCAGCACCGCGGGACCGGCCGCGACGAAAAGTTCGAGCCCGACCTTGAACCATTGGCAAGTGCCTTCAAGCTCTGCGACCAGGCGCATGGCCGACTTGGAATCAGCCACATCAAGTGCAACGATGAGCCGCCGCCGCGCTTGCTCCATCGGATCGGCGGCGTGTGCGTTCGCGGCGCTAACAGGGGCGCTCTCACGGCTCGTCATGATTCCATGCTAAGGCAAAAAACCAGAAACGATGTATCTCGAAGCAACAACCCTCAAGTCCCAGGCGTTGCCGCACTCCAATTTCGTCGCATCCTGCTCAGGAAATCATCGCGCAGCCCATTAACCATGCGCAATGCAGAATTCCATAACGCAAACAGCGCCCCGTGCGTTTGGCGCACAGAATCCCCGACGCCCTCCCATGACCTGCCTTGATGCGCCCTCTTCTAGTGGTGGTCTGGCTTGCTTCCTCCACCAGAACGCTGCTGGGGTCGGACGTTGCGGTCCGCTGGAAGCGGCTTGTTGACAGCCGGACTGGCAGGCCGGCCATGATTCTCCGAAGCAAATTGACCGCGATTCGACTGGTAGCTCTGTGCGTGCTGCTCCTGCGAACTCATGCGCGGAGCAGTCGGCTCGCGCCATGCCGCCGCTTCCGATGGCTGCGGTCGCGCTTCGACGCCGCCCTGCCCGCCACGGAAACTCGGACGAGGATTGTTCGCAAAGCGGTTGTCCACGCGATTGTTGTACGCGCGATTGACGATCGCGCGATCATTCGCCCGATAGCTGTACACGTTGTGCACAACGCGCTCATTCAGATGGTTGTACATGCGGTTGTAGAAGAAGTGGCCCCGGTTCCAATAACCGCCCTCGTAGCCAAAGCCAATGTAGCCAAAGCCATAGTTGATGCCGCCATAGAAGCCGATGTGATTGCCCCAGTGGCCGGGATAAAACATGTAACGGCCTCCGTAGAAGCCCCAATAACCCGGTGTCCACAGCGCGCCCATATACGGAGGCTCAACCCACGCTCCAGGCACCCAGTAGTAGCCCGATGCCGACCAGCCCCAGTAGCCTGGAGTCCAGATATAGCCATCGTCGGGCGGCGGAGGCTGGTCGTACTCCGGTAGTGGCGGCGGAGGCTGAGGAGCTGTTGCTGTCGGTTGTTCGGCGTAGTCGGAATCATCCGGCCCGGGAGCGCCCTGAGCGCCCGCCTGGTCGGGAGGCGGCGGAGCTTGCGTGGTGTAGGAAGGACCCGTCGGCGCCTGGTTCACCGCGGCGGGATCCTGGCCCTGGTCCGGAGGCGCCGGAGGCGCCTGATCTTGTACGCCCGCTGAGCTGGCGTAGACAGTTGGGACCACAGAGATCAGCCCTTGGTGACAGATTGCTATGCAGATAGCGGGTGCCAGCGCAAATGCGATCCACGACACCAAACCAGGAATGCGATTCATAGTCCCTCCAGATCATCGAACATTCTCTTAGATTCCCCTTGACGCCAAAGAATATTACCACCGGGAGCGCCAGACAGGCTTCGAATCTCGTGCTCTTGCCAAAGGTGGCGACGGGTTCGCGTCTCGCCCCGAAAAACGATGTCAAGGCTCGCGCGCCTCCTTTTCTTCTAAACCCCTCATTCCACGCCGCAAAAACTTCGACACCCTTTGCAGGTTATTTCTTATCGATCCTGCACAATGAATCTATCTGGAACCGGTGCCGACTTCGGGGAGGTGTTGCTAACGCTCTCTCGGCTTTTCTCTGGGTACCGTGACACTGTACGACGGTGGGAATCGGCCGCACGGCAACTGACCACCGGCCGGCGTCTGTCCCCGTTCTAACCCCTTTGTGGAGAGAAATCTACGGCTAAATCCAATGACGAGAGAATCCTGGCGACGATGCTCCCTGTAACCCAATGAAGCCAGGGCCTTTCCTCACAGAGATAGGGGATACACCCCTGACCGCAACCAAATGGTTGCATATCCCAGATTTGTTCGCAGGCCAACCGGACGGGGGCACCGATCACTGTCCCCTGATCACTGTCTCTCGGCCAGCAGCTCATTTACCTTCGTCATCACCTTGAAGGCGTCGGCCACATAAACCACATCGGCCTTGCCGCGCGTCCATCCGCAGTTCGGATCGAGCGAGATGGCGCGCCGTTCGCCGATAAATCGCCAGCCAACCACGTGCGGCTCTTCGCCATGGCAGCAGGTCGAGAGCCCCTTCGCATGCCGAGGCGTCGAGCCAGTCTGTCCGATCTGATTCATGTGTGTGAGAAACGGGAGAACGGAGTTCCCGTCGCCGCCCTGGTCGACCAACGACTTGCTGCTGCCGAGCGACGCACCGGTGTTGTGCAGGAAATTCAAGATGAGGTCTCCGGCTTCCTCAGCGTGAACCTGGCCGTCAGGCTGCTTCTTTGTCCAGCCCGCACCGGCAACGAACAGCAGCTTTGCATCAGGCCGAATCGTCTGCTGATCCTGCGTCGGCGTACGCATTTCGGTCACGGTTGTCCGCATCGCCGGCAGTTCCACGGCAACCTGCTCCATCGCAACGTCATTTCGCTGCGCCCGAAAACGCCGCATGCGTCCCCGCATCCAGCAGCAGAAACCACGGCCGCTTGCTGCGCGTGATCACCGCTTCAATGCGCTGCCGGTAGAACCACCGCGCTCGCTTCAATCGGCCCTCGCGCACGAATCGCATGTGATGTGCGTATCGATCGCATCCGCCCATGCGATGCGCCACGCCGGCCACACCCGCGCAAACCGCGAGCTGCCGCGGCGCCAGCACGATCGTCGCCTTCGCCGCCCGGCACAGCGCCTCGCACGCCGCCGCATCGCTCGCGTAGCGCGCCTGCGCAAACGCCTCGCCGGAAACGCCCAGCACACGTGCACCTGCACCCGCGAGCGCCCGGGCCGCACTCGCGCATCCACCGCAACAATCCCAATCGCAAGTGCCGCGCTCAGCCTGGCCGCCAACTCTTTTCCGGCCGTCACGGCTTCCAGCGAGCCCGGGTCAGCGCGGACGCCTGTTTCATCCGCATGCGTCAATACAAGAATCGATTCCTCCATCACTCCGCTCCCATCCACTCGACAAGTTCCTGCGCAATCGTTTCCGGCGCCATATCCTTCACCACGCGCGTCTGCCGCTGCTGCTTCGGCAGACTCACGGAGACATACTGCAATCCGTTCGTCTCCAGCGTCGCCGGCTTCGCCTTCTGCAGCGCCGGCATCATCTTGCGCATATTGGCCATGCCGATCTGCGGATTGTTGCGCGGCTCGGGCAGGTTGCCCGTCGCCCAGCCCAGCACCGCCGGCGCGCCCGCGCAGACCGAAACCTGGTGCTTGCCGCCTTCCACGCGCTCCAGCACTTCAAACGATCCGTCGTCGCGCATATCGATCTGGTCCACGCCCTGAAACTGATCGGTGATGCCAAGCCGCTCGCCGACAATCTGCAGCGTCACGCCCGCGCCGCGCGTCGCCGATTCCCACCCGCCGAACAGCAAGCATCTTTGTTCGATCGAGCCCTGGAATCGCGGCGATCGCATCGGCGAGCACTGCTGCCGTCGCGTGCGCATCGGCGAATCCGCCCATCGTTGCATCAACTGCGACCAGTTCAAAGCTGGCCCTCTGCGCGACGGTCATCATCACCTGCTGCAGCTTCGCCTTCGGTCCCAGCGAAACCAGCCACACCTTGCTCGGGCACTGGTAGCTGCCGGGATTCTTCGCCACCAGGTTGGCGGCTTCATACAACGCGCTCGCCGCCCACGGATCAAGCACGGCGGGAAGAATCATCTCGTTCCTGAGCCCCGGCCCGTTCGGCCCCATCATCGGCTCCAATGTCTGCAGCGGATCCGGAACGATCCCAGCGCAGACGACGATGTGTAGATCTTGTGACATGTCCAGATTCCCTCGATTAGCCCCAGCGAGTAGCCGGTACAGTACGCAACGAGCGGAGTCTTGCAGGCGAAAGCGACTGGCTACCGCTTCGGGCTAATTCTCCGCCGAGTGCAGTCCTCCTGCTCCCGCGCGAAACTCTATATTTGTCAGCCCACCCGCGCCTGTCTGATGGCAGTTCCACAGGCATCCGCCGCAGTGCACGCACTTCTCACGCTCGAAGACAGGCATGCCTTCCGATCCCAGCGTCAATGCCTGTCCTGAGCACATGGCGATGCACGTTCTGTCGTCGCAGTGGATGCACAACCCGGCATCGCGGAAGACCACGTGATCAGCGAAGCCGGGCAAGGCCTGCACCTTGCCGCCCATCAGCAGCGCGTCCTGGTGCGAGACCAGGATCCTGCCGTCAAACTCGATCTCAGGCCAGCCCCGCGCCGACATCAGAGCGTCGTGCAGCGGACGCCCATCTTCCACCGCCAGCATCGCCGCCTCGCGCCGCTTCAATTCCTTCAACGATCGCAACGGCCGCCGCCTGATCTGCTTGTGCGCCGGCGGAATCCCAACGGCAAGCGACAGCCTTCCGCCCGTCATTCCTGCCAGTGCCATGCCGATCATGCCAGAGACAAAGCCGCGGTGAAATCCGTTGCGAGCGTTCTTAGCGTTCTCGGCATTGCGCTCCACCCAACTGGCCCTGCGCCGCTCTTCATAGGTTGCCACCAGGTTTTCCTCGGTAAAGGTGCGGCCCCCGCGCAGTAACCCGAGGACGGCTTCGCCAAGTTGCACGCCGGTAGTCCACGCCTCGTCAACACCGGAGCCGGCCAGCATGTTGGTCGAGCCCGACCCTTCGCCGATGCGCGCATATCCATCGCCCACCAAAAACGGCTCGCCGTGCTGGCCCGACTCATCCAACGACTTCGCACCCCACGAGTGCAGAGTGCCATCCTTCAAATGCCGCCATAATGCTGGGTGCTGGATGTAGTGCTGCAGGTAGCGGTAGACCGTGCGCGCCGGATCGCCCAGCCACGACGGCACAAAGATGCCAACCGATGCCAGTCGCTCCGGATGCACATAAAGGAATCCGAAGATCTCCGGCTCGGGATAGCCGAAGGTGTGCCATACCGTGCCAGACTCGAGGGTCGTTGTTTCCGGCAGTTCGATGACGAACTTCATGCCCAAGGCCCATTCGCGCTTGTCATGCCCGGGCGGCATTCCTATGCGCCGGTCGATGGCTTGACCTACAGGCCCAAATGGACCGTCGCCAACAACGGTAAGGGTCGCGCGCACATCCATGCCGGCGACGAAACCGGACTCAGGCGCACCGTGTTTGTCCACTTCCTGGTCAGTGAGCCGTACTCCGACAACCTTCTCGCCAGTCCGTTCTGCATTGACCTGAAACAAGGGTTCGCTTACCGGCATCGCCGGCCATATCTGCACCAGTCCCGAAGCCATGATCTGCGCGCCAACCCACTGATTGAACTGGCCGATCGACATCACTAGCCCGCCGCTCTTGCGCAGAAATAGCGGTGTCAAGGGCAGATGAAACGCATGGTCACGAACGCCCAGCGTGGCGCTAAGCGCGCGCAGCGCGCGGTCTCCCATACGCAGCAGCCATGGCCGTCGGCTCGCCCCCATAGGGTCGAGCAGATAGAGAATCCGCTCCGATTTCACGCGAGCAGCCATTGGAATGTCCGCGGGATTCAGATCGGGAAAGCTCGCGCGAATGCCCCGCGCCGCCGTCACCACCCCGCTGACGCCCGCCGCAATGTCATCGGCGCGTTCGTAGCACACGACCTGCAGCGGCTGCCCAGGCGCGACCTTGCTCTCAAACGTGGGATCGGCGGGATTCTCGATCCATGCACGATTCAGCGTCGTGAGGAATCCGCCCATTGCCGGTCCGAACCCAACGCAGGCAATATCAGCTTCCATCACCTGCCGCTCCATCACGCCGTCTTCTTCATGCTTGTCGTTCATGCTCATGCCGGGTAATCCAACGCTTCAGGGATCATTACCTTGCTCACCGTCTCGGCTGCGCGATCTTTCGCCAGGCGCGAGCCGCTCAAGCAACTGCACAGCTTGGTCTGCAACCGCAGGAAGTCGCCGGCTCCCGCGCAGGTTGCGCACGGGCCGGCCTTCAACGGATGGCTTCCGTTGGCGGTCACCACATCGGTGGCCATCGCCGCGATGCCTGGCATGGTCTCTTCCAACTCATCCAGATCATCGACGCTGAAGCATTGCTTGCATCCTCGCTCATCCCAGGCCGGGTGCTCGTTGTAGCCGAATACCAGCTCCGCACAGATGCGCGAAACCTCGCCCGCTGCCTGCGATGCCTGCACGTGGCAGAGGTCGCTGAGAAATTGCACTGTTCCCGTGAGCCCATCAGCCGCTGCCGCATCGGCGGGGCCGTTCCGCTCCAGTTCCAGTACATCGAGAATCTGCTGTCGCGAAGCCAGGAGCCAGCACAGGGCGTCGGCCAGAGGGAAGGTCACTCCTTGGCGCTGCCCGTGATAGAGCTTGTTGCCGGATGCGTCCGTGGACTTTTGCAGATGCTCCAGCGTCCACAGCCACATCCGCATCGCCGACGCCAGCGTGCACGCGCCAGTTCCTGGGTGGGTCGATGCAATCCGCCGCATCTCCGCAGCCCATGCGCCCATCTGCGCGAGGAACACCTCCGACGTTATCGTCACCGTCAGTTGTCGGCGCTGGACCGCCTCCGGACCCTCGTAGGTCGCTTCAAGCTGCGCGTCCATCCACTTGCTGGCGAGGAACCCCGGGCAGTCCTCGGTGATGCCGTATCCGCCCATCAGGCTCACGGCCTCGCGCATCATGTTCGCGCCGTGGCCCGTGTTCCAGAGTTTCGTTGCGGGGCAAAGCACATTCGCTTCCGCATCCTTCAGCACAAACTGCACCAGCGGGTCAGCCTCCAGGTCTGCGCGTCGCGGATCGCCCTCGCGCATCTTCAGCAATTCCAGGGCGCGTTGCTCGCTTTCGCGAAGCGCCTTCATCTCCGCGCGCCCACCGGCAATACCGCGCTCAGCCAGAATTGACACCTTCTGCTTTTCGATCGGGTCAAGCTCGTCGAAGAGCCGCGCCGCCGCAAAGCCCAGCGATGCCGCCGCTTCGCCTGTGGCCCACACGTCGACGAGGCGGTGCAGCGCATCTTCGCGCTGCTGGATGCCTTGCTCGTAGCGCACCGATCCTGGCTTTGCGCCTTCAGCTCCGCGGAAGCGCCCGCGCTGATAGCGAATGACCGGCTCGACGGCCGAGAGCAGCTTCGCCGCGGTCATGAGGCCGACCGTGACCCGCGTCCGGCGGAAGACGGCCTCGATGACTTCGCCGTGGTTGAAGTTGGGCACGATCACGCCGTCCTTCACGGTGTAGCCGCCAATGATGCGGCTGGCCGGCACTTTCAGGTTGAAGATTGGATCGCCGGTTGATGATAACTGGTGCACCAGCTTCTTGGTCGCTGTGCCGTGATCGAATGTGCCTTCATCGGTTTCTTCGAGGATGACCATGCAACTGCCCTTGATCCGCGGATCGTCAGATGCCACAGCCGCTGTTACGAAGTTTGCGAACGCAATGTTGGTAATGAAGCGGCCGCGCTTTTCAACCTGGAGCCATGGCTCCAAGCCTTCACGCCAGCCGGCTACACGCACCTTGCCGCTCAACATGCCTGTGTCGACACCTACGTAGGGAATGGGCTCAGTCAGAACGAATGCGCCGCGCCACGGTTTGCGATCCTCACCGGGCTGCGGAGGCGCCGACAGCGCCTTGTAGTACCGTGACTGCTGCGGTGTACCGCGCTCATGAATCGGCGCCAGTGCCAGGAATCCCGCCAGGCTCGCAGTCGCCGCACCGCCGTCCACCCACGCCAGTTCAAACGCCGCCAGCGCCAGGGCCAGGTTCTTCGGGCCCGCAATGAATCCACCCTCTTCGGGCTCCATGAATGCCGCCGTGATGCCGGCGCGATCGAACGCCTCCAGCATTTCGTTCTTCGCCGGTGTCCATTCGTGGCTGTTGCGCTCTCCGGCCGCGACCATGTGTGCCACCGTGCCACGTGCGACCGAGCGCGCCGACTGCGCGAGCATTTGCAGGTCATAGCGATCGGCAAATCGCCATTGAATCTGCCGAACAGGATCGCCGGGCAGAGTAGTCATTGTGGGGCTCGTGGTTGTCGCAGACGTCGCCATAAAACCGCACCTCAATCAGCGGCTATTGTCCCGAAAATCGCACACTCCGGCATGTGACTCGCATCACCAGTTGAACTTCGCCTCATCAGCTTTCAAAACTGTGTCATTCCGACCGACCAGCGGCAGTGGAGGAACCTGCAGTTGTTTCTTCTGAATCCATTCCGAGCGATCCGCGGGCTGGCGGGAAAGATGCGAACCCTCCAGGGGCGCGCATGACCTCATCTCGATCGCAACCTGATATCGGACCAAAATCCTCCACTTGTGAAGTAACTCGCATCACACCGTGAAAGGAGTTCATCTCCTTTGAGTTCATTGCAGTTGTGATAACTATCACTGCCAGCTAAACAGTAAAAAGAGTCTCCTCATTTGTGTAATCCCCGCAAAAGGTTTCAAAGCAAGCGGTGATATCCGCTGCGGAGAGACCATGTGCGAGTTTGCACTTACTCACTCCGCATGGAGGAAGAAAACGGCGCATGACCAGAGCCGCACGTATCGTAGCGTCCTTCATCGCATTTTTTATCGGCCCCGGCGAATGGTTGGCCAACTTTGCCAGGACAATCCGCCGACGCAGAGCGGCCGCCGCGCTCGCACTCGTCGCGCTTGCGCTGTTTGCATCGCCGCACCGTCTCGCTGCTCAGGTCGACTGCCTGAGCTGCCATGCCGACAAGTCGATGCAGGATGCAGCCGGGCATAGCATCGCCGTCGATGGCGACAAATTCCACGCCAGCATTCATGGCAGCCTGGAATGCAACAACTGCCATGCCGACATCAAGGAATACCCACACCCCGATCACATCGCCAAGGTCGAATGCAAATCGTGCCACGCCGATGAGGCTTCAAAGCTCGCCGGCAGCGTTCATGCAGACGGTAAGGACCACCCCTGCACAAGCTGTCACGGAAACGCGCACGAGATATTTCCGAAGACCGACTCGCGCTCGGCCGTCTATCCCCTGAACGTGCCTAAGACCTGCGGCCAATGCCACAGCGACGGCGAGATGGCCAGCAAAAAGGGCCTGCCCAGCGTCTATCCGCACTACATGGATTCGATCCACGGATTTGCGCTCAGCAAGGAGGGCCTGCTGGTGGCGGCAAATTGCCAAAGCTGCCACGGCTCGCACGGGATCCTGAGCCATAAGGATCCGGCCAGCCCCACCTACAAGGCAAATATTCCGAAGACGTGCGGGGCATGCCACGCCAAGATCAACGACGACTACCAGGGCGGCGCGCACGGACACGCTGTTGCCGCCGGTAATTTGAAGGCTCCGGTCTGCACGGACTGCCACACTGCGCACGCCATCCTGCAGCCGACAGAATCCGCGTTTCGCATGCAATCCACGCCGATCTGCGGATCGTGCCATAAAGAGAAACTTTCCACCTACCGCGACACCTTCCACTCGCAGCTTGGTTCGCTGGGCGGCTACGTGGAGACCGCGCGGTGCTGGGACTGCCACGGCGCGCATGAGATCTATTCCGCGTCCGATCCGCGTTCACCGATTAACAAAGCCAACTTGGTTACGACCTGCGGCAAGTGCCACGCCGGTGCCAACCTCAGCTTCGTGCAATACCAGCCGCATGCCAACGCGCACGACCGCAAGCTCAACCCGGCGCTCTATTTTGTGCGGCTGTTCATGAACCTGCTGCTGATCAGCGTGCTTACGTTCTTTGTCATTCACACGATTCTGTGGCTGATTCGTTCCCGATTCGACCAGGTCAGGAGAAAGTCGGCAAATGGAGGTAACCATCATGCCTGAGCTCGAAGAAGCACCGGTTCAGACACAAGTCGAGGCACCCGCAGTGGGCCGCTACTTCAACCGCTTCACCCGCGAGCAGCGCTACCTGCACGCCGTACTCTTCACCACGTTTCTGGGCCTTGCCGGGACGGGGCTGCCGCTGCGCTTCAGCGAGAGCATCTGGGCACGCGGTCTTGCCGGAGCCGTGGGCGGCTTCGGAGCCATTCTCTTTTTCCATAAGTTCTGCGCACTGGCGCTGACGATCGCCTTCCTCATTCACGTGAAGGAGATTTTCACGCGTGGTCTTTTCCGCCGCGAGAAGGGAATCTTCTGGGGAGCCACATCCATGGTGGCCAACTGGAAAGACGTGAAGGATACGTTCGGCCATATCCGCTGGTTCCTCGGCCTTGGGACCAAGCCGCAGTTTGAGCGCTATGCCTATTGGGAGAAATTCGACTACTGGGCGGTGTTCTGGGGCATGATCGTCATCGGCTTCTCGGGATATGCCATGTGGTTCGCGCCATTCTTCGCGCGATTCCTACCCGGCTGGGCTCTCAACGCCGCGCTGGTGATCCATAGTGAAGAAGGCCTGCTGGCGATTCTGTTCATCTTCTCGATCCACTTCGTCAACACGCACCTGCGCCCCGACAGCTTCCCGATGGACATGGTGATCTTCACCGGCGTCGAGAGCGAAACAGAGTTTCAGCACAAGCGCCCCCAGGAATACGCCCGTATGGTTCGCGAAGGCAAACTCGAACAGCGCCTTGGCGCGCCGCCCGCAACCTGGTACGTCAACTTCGCACGGGTCGTCGGCTTCACCGCCATCTTCATTGGCCTCACGCTCCTGGTGCTTACGCTGACTGCCTATTTCAAGTGAGCAGGGAAGGGGTGCGGCTCGGCACGGTTGAAGCCATGCTGTGACGCAAACCACGATTCAGTCATTTGTTTCGATAAGCACATTGTCGATTCAATACCCAAATCACCGAACTATCTTCACTGCTGTGACGTGTTTCTCCGCACTCTGTGACTCCTATCACCGCGCGCAAATCTCTGCAGGCGTCTCCTCGTAGGCGTGAAAGTTTCCAGCAGAACCCTGCTCTCTACGCTCGTGATCTTTCTGCTGGGCTCGGCACTCCCCACTCGCGCCCAACACAAACTGAAAGACGAAGACTGCCTCACTTGCCACGGTGATTCCACGCTCACCACCGACGTCAACGGCAAATCCGTCTCGCTTTTTGTCGACGCGAACAAGCTCAAGCACTCCATTCACGGCTCCATGAAGCTGGCCTGTGTGGACTGCCACAAGGACGTAAAGAGCCTTGCACATGAGACCCCGCCGCAAAAGGTCCTATGTGCCGACTGCCATGCAGATGCGAAGAGCGGATACGCGCACAGCACGCATGCGAAGTTCGTCTCCTCCGGCAAAATCGCCGCCAATTGCCAGGACTGCCACGGCGGAGCCCACGAGGTGCTCGCCGGAGGCGCCCCCGATTCGCCGGTCAATCACGCCAACATCCCCATGACCTGCGGCCGCTGTCACGGTCAGAAGTTCCTCATGGAGTCGAACGGCGTGAGTGCGCAGCCCTTCCTTTCCTATCAGGACAGCGTCCACGGGCGCGCAATCGAGAACGGCTCAGGAAAAGCGGCAGTATGCACCGATTGCCATGGCTCACACGCGATCCTTCCGCCTACCGATCCGCAGTCGCCGATTTACAAGTTCAATGTGCCGGCCACATGCGGGCGGTGCCACGCTGACATTCAAAGCGCCTTCAACGCCAGCATTCACGGCCAGGCCATCGCTCGCGGCAACCAGCTTTCGCCGGTCTGCACCGACTGCCACGGCATTCACAGCATCAAGTCGCACAAGGATCCCAACTCGCCGGTATCCGAGCAGAACCTTTCGCGCGATACCTGCGCGCGGTGCCACGAGGGCGTGCGCCTTTCGAGTGAATTCGGCGTTCCCGGCAATCGCGTTTCCACCTACCTGGATAGCTATCACGGCCTCGCAGCCGAGGGCGGGTCTGTCGTTGCAGCCAACTGCTCCAGTTGCCACGGCGTGCATAAAATTCTGCCGTCCAGCGATCCGAATTCCACCATCAATCGCGCCAACCTTGAAGCCACCTGCGGCAAATGCCACAAGGGTGTCACACAGAAGTTCACCCTCACACCCGTACACCTCGCCGATGGCGTACATCCGAAGGACGTGGGATCGATCATCACGCGCTGGGTGCGCTTTATCTACATCATTTTGATCCTCGGTGTGATCGGCGCCATGTTCCTGCACAACTTCATCATCTGGCGCAGCAAGGCAGCCGCGCGGCACCATATGCAGAATCCGATGATGCAGCGCATGAGCACCAGCCAGCGCTGGCAGCACCTGATCCTGCTCAGCAGCTTCATCATCCTGGTCATCACCGGCTTCGCACTGAAGTTCCCGGATTCGTGGTTTGCCGAGATTCTTGGCATGGGCGAGCACGTTCGCAGCATTGTCCACCGCGTTGCTGGAGTCGTCCTCATCGCGGCCGGGTTCTATCACGTCTTCTATGTTTCGATCGCGCGTGAAGGGCGCAGGCTGATTTGCGATATCGCGCCGCGGCCGAAGGACTTGAAGGATGCTTTTGCCGCGATGCTCTACTACCTCGGCCTCAGCAAGACCAAGCCGCAGTTTGGCCGTTTCACCTATGGCGAGAAAGCTGAGTACTGGGCGCTGGTCTGGGGTACTGCGCTGATGGGCCTCACCGGCATCATGATGTGGGCCAAGGTGTGGGTCGGCGACCTGCTGGCGCGGTGGTGGGTCGATGTCGCGACGGCAGTGCATTTCTACGAAGCGATTCTCGCCACGCTGGCGATCGTCGTCTGGCATTTCTACCAGGTCTTCGGCGACCCGGATGTCTATCCGATGAACTGGGCCTGGTGGGACGGCAAGATGCCGGTCGAACATTATCGTCACGAGCACGAGCTTGATAAGGATTCCCTGCGCATTGTTGAAGCACCGGGCGCTCCGGGCACACCGGAATCGAGCGGGCAGAAAAACTGACGAGGCGTCGCCAAAAAAATGACCTGAAGTGAAGGCGATTGTCTCGGCGCAATGGCGCTGCAACTCCAGATTTTTTCGCCTGTCGCGCCACCATCCTGCATCTCACACCTTATGTCGGACGGCGCCGAACTTCCCGTCACCTCATCTGAAGAGCCTTCCTGGGCCCATGAAGCCCGCGCATGTTACCAGGGGGTGGTTCGCCAGCTTCTACGCGCCAGTGTGCCCTTCGCTGTCAGCGGCGGATTCGCATTTCACCATCACACCGGTATATGGCGCAGCACCAAGGATCTCGACCTCGTTCTGCCGCCCGAGGCTGTGCCGGGCGCGTTCAAGGTGCTGGTTGAAGAAGGCTTCGAGACCTACGTGCAGGACCCTGTCTGGCTAGCCAAGGCGCGCCGCGGCGACTACTTCGTCGACCTCATCACCGGCGTTGGCAACGCGACGCTCACGGTTGAGCAGAAGTGGATCGACCGCGCCACCGAAGACGAGGTTCTTGGCATCCGCTGCAGGGTTCTAGCTGTGGAAGAGATGATCGTCTCCAAGCTTTTCGTCACGCGCCGGGAACGCTTCGACGGGGCTGACATTGCGCACCTGCTCAGGGCCAGGGCCCGCAAACTCGATTGGGATCGCCTGCGCCACCTTGCCGGAGAGAACTGGCAGATGCTCTATTGGGAACTGGTTTTGTTTGCGTACGTCTACCCCGAACGGACAGACGATATTCCCCAGCGCGTCTGGCGCGAATTGCACCAGCGCTTTGGCGAATCGATCGCCAATCGTGGAGACGTACCTCCATTCCGCGGCACCTTGGTCGATCCCAAGATGTTCGCCATCGACGTGAATGAGTGGGGAGAGCGTGATCTCTATCGCGAACTCTGTGACGACTATCCGCATCCATTGCAGGAGACAAACACAACCAGGAGCAGGGAATGAGGCTGGCAGCAGTAGCCGATATCCATCTAACGAGTGAGAATCGCGAACGCGACGTGCACCAGTT
This sequence comes from uncultured Acidobacteriaceae bacterium, assembly GCA_963774175.1. Lineage (GTDB taxonomy): Bacteria > Acidobacteriota > Terriglobia > Terriglobales > Acidobacteriaceae > Telmatobacter. The sequence continues at coordinate 629,792 of CAVZDT010000017.1, read as the reverse complement.
TCTTCCAGTCAATGATCTTGCCGATGCGCTTGTGATTGCCGGTGACTTTACCAATCACGGCATGCCCGAGGAGATGCACGGCGTGCTCGCTGTGCTCGACCATATTCGCATCCCTACCATCGCAGTTTTGGGCAATCACGACCACGAAAGCGGCCACCAGGATGAACTCGCCGGTATGCTGCGCGTTGCGGGAATCCATCTGCTCGACGGCCAGTGCTTCGATATCGACGGCATAGGCTTCGCCGGAACCAAGGGATTTTGCGGAGGCTTCGCGCCTTACGAACTGATGCCTTTCGGAGAGCAGGGAATTAAAACCTTCGTCGAAATCGCGGAGCGCGAAGCCATCAAACTCGACTACGGTCTCGCGCAGACGCATGCCGAAAAGAAAGTCGCCATCACCCACTACTCGCCGATCAAGGAGACCATCGTCGGCGAGCCGGAGCCGATCTTTCCGTTCCTCGGCAGTTCGCGTCTTGAGTACGCGCTCGAAACGCACAGGCCGGTGCTTGCGCTCCACGGTCATGCGCACAAAGGCACGTTTTCTGCTGAAACGAAATCCGGAATTCGCGTTTGCAACGTGTCCTTGCCCACACTGCGCCGGCACGGCGAAGAACACCCGTTCGCAATCTTCAATCTCTAGGGTTTATCTGAGCGGTGTCGCGGAGGACTACTCCTGTCTCGCGCCGGGAACCTGGAAATCCACTCCGCGTGCGCGATTCGCCAGCTCGGTTGCCGCGATGTCGATCTGATCCAGCGGAATCCGCTCATAGTGCTGCGGGTCCAGATCGGTCAGAGCCTTCGCGTTCATGATGTAGTTCTGCATCTTCTGAGGCGCTCGACCGTTCTTGAAGATGAGCGTGAGAGGCTCTTCAGCTGCCGCGAGCGATGCAGTTCCCGGATACACTGGCGCCGGCGACTGCGCATAAGGCTGCTGTCCGTAGTAAGGATTCTGAGGAGTCTCAGGGTAGGCATCCCCGTAATCGGTGTAAGGAGCGTAACCGGGGGTCGCGCCACCCTGGTCGTACGCAGAGTCGCCGGAATCGCCCCAATCGTAGAAGCCAGGATCAATCACGTAGGGGTATGGATACAGGTACCCCGGATATCCCGGATACCCATAACCCAACCAGGGGAGACGTCTGCGATCACGATCCTCGCCTCGAGAACGGTCACCGATACCTGGTCGATAGGGAGGCCGGAATTGTGCCGTTCCGTTGCCGCGGTAAGGAACCCGGAATCCCGAATCCAATGGGCCAATCGCTCGACCCATACCCGGTCTCCCAAATCCGCCATAGCGAAAGGGTGCGCCAGGCCGTAAAGCTCCTCCTCTGGATCCCGATAAGCCGGAACGTCCCGCAAATCCTGTATGGCCTGCAAACCCGCTGTGGCCTGCGAATCCACCATGGCCGGAGGAACCGCCGTGCCCAGCACCGTGCTGCCCCCATGCCGGCGACGCCAGCGCAATAGATACAACCACGGCTGCGGCCAGGTACCTCATGGCCTCCATTCTACGCCTGATCAGTCTCTGCTGATTCTGTCAAACGGCGGACTCGATCCAGCCCTCCGACCAGCCAGCGCATCCTTATACCCACCAGTCATTGGCATACAGACTGCGGATGCCTTCCTATAGCATTTATTCATGCGGAACGTGCTTTGGCTCTCTGTCCTGCTGTTTGCCGCCGCCGCTCCCCAGGCTCCGAAGGCGATCGAGCAACTGAATGTTCTGCTCCAGCAGGCACAATCCGCGAAAAAGGCCGGCGACATGCAGGCGCATCTCGCAGCTGTCCTTAAACTTCAGGACCTGTTGAATCATTCTCCGGAGGCCGTGGAATCTGCCGCGCTGGCCTACGCTGCTGCGGGAGACGATCGGCGCGCGCTTGATTCGTTGCAGGAATTCGCCGCGATGGGGCAAACCGATGAAAAGCTCATCAGCGGAAAGAGGGAAGAGTTCTCCCGTTTAGCCGGCAACCCGCGGTACGCGGCCATCGTCCACCGGCTCAAGGCTAACGACACAGGCGTCGAGCGAGCTGACCTGGCCTTTACCATTCCCGATCAGGGTCTGCTTCCCGAAGACATCGACTACGATCCGGCGTCGCGGTCGTTTCTGATCACCAGCATCCTCGAAAAGAAGATCGTCCGCATGACGCCGAATGGCAAGGTTTCCGACTTTGCCCAATCTCCCAGCCATTGGCCGATGCTCGCCCTCAAAATCGATGCTGCACATGGCATGGTGTGGGCGACGGAAGTGGGTCTGGATGGGTTCACGATGGTTCCCAAGGACCAGTGGGGCAGGTCGTCTGTGCTCTGTTTCAGCCTTAGCTCGGGCAAGCTCGTTCGCAGAATTGAAGGCCCCGCCCACACAAGCCTGGGCGACATGAGCCTGACTCACGATGGCACGCCAATCATCAGCGATGGAGACGGTGGAGGACTCTATCGGCTCTCCGGCGATCATCTCGAATTGATCGATGACCGCGACTTCATCTCACCGCAAACCAGTGCACCGGTTCCTGGAACTTCTTCGGTTCTCGTTCCGGACTACACTCGCGGCATCGGCCTGTTCGATCTCGCCACCAGAAAGATTGTCTGGCTCAAGTCCCAGGGACGGACCGGCGCAGCGCTCAACGGCGTCGACGGGCTCTATTACACGCGCGGAACTTTGATTCTGACGCAGAATGGTACATCGCCCGAGCGCGTCGTTCAGTTTCGACTGGACAAGACTCTCACACGGGTCGATTCAGAGGAAGTTATTGAGCAGAAGGGATCGACCGCCAGCGATCCGACGCACGGAGTCTTTGTAGGAGACGATTTCTATTTCATCGCGAACTCCGGCTGGAACAACCTCGACGACCACGGCGATCTAAAGGCGGGCTCACACCCTGGTCCAGCGCGCATCATGCGCTACAGGCTGCGGCCCACGCCGTGAGGCTTACACGCGCCAGTCATCCGCGCGCCAACTGCGGATCCGCTCCTTAATCTGCTTGCGGGTCAGATTGTGTTCCAGTGCCTGCCTGGCGAGTTCAACTACCTCGTCATCGGCGGCAAACCGCAGCCCGATCAACTGATCCTCACTGAGGCGATAAATCTGCGGGCGCCACTCCGGCGGCGCGAGCGCCTGCAGGCGCAGCCGTTCCTCAAGCCGTATCACCCGATCCTGAACCTTCAACGGGTACATTCGCATTTTGAGGATCGGCACAATCACCACAATCGACAGCACCAGATACCAGCCCGACGATAGGGAGGGCTGCCGATACAGGTGAAATCCCGCATAGACAAGGTTGAGCAGGTAAACGGCGAAGATGAAGATATGAAATGCTGGGTCCAGACGTCCGTGGTTCTTCAGGCTCTGTGTCTCACTCATGCGATGCCATGGTTTCCTTCAGGCCGGAGTTGGCTGCAGGCGTGGCAGGAACTTCCGCTTGGCCGCTTGCGGCAGCGGCGCTGTGGACCTGGACACTGGCGCTGAGGGGATTCTCTGCGGCACCGCCGGAGTATGTCAATGTAGCCAGTGTCTCCGGCGTCAGCTTTCCCGGATTCTTCGGGATCAGGTGGTAACGCCCGCGAATCACGTAATCCACAAACAGTCCGCCGGCCAGGTAGGGATTCGCAATTGCTATCGGCACTGCATAGGCGGTCGTAATCAACGACTCGGAGATGTCTTTGTTCGAGCGGCTCAGGCGCCGATATCCCGGCACCTGCGGAATCTCGTAGATTTCGAGGTGTGTATCAGGATGCTTCTTTGCGTAGCGCTCCAGCTTGAATCCGATCTGCTTCGGAGTCGTCATCCCCGCATCGGGAAAGATGCTGCGCTCAAACGTCCGCGGAAAATACTGGTTCAGAATCCCTCGCGAAAAGTCAGAGCAGTTGTTGAAGAGCAGTTGGAAATGCGAGCGATTCTTCCTGTCGTTCATTCGTTCAATGATTGCTTCGTCCTGTGCCGGCGTGGTGTCAAACCGGAACGCGTACAATCGCCGTTCGTAAGCAACACCGACCAACTCCGTCCACCCGCCTTCGAAAAAGTTGCCCCGTGGAAGTTTTGTTCCCAGGTCCATCAGGTGCGCTTCGCGGTACTGGTCACGCAGTCGGTCCACCGTCTGCCGATCCGCGCGATCCGGAACCGCCGCAAGATCCTCCACGGAATAAAGGTAGGGAACCAGCGGAATTGCAACCCAGTCGTATCCGTCAATACCGCTGTAACGGGCAATGACCGCACCCAGTTCATCCGTGTCGCAATGGCGTAATTTCGTCGGGGTCGCCGCGCAGATGTGCGCGAAATAAATCGCAGTATGTCCAGTCGGGTTCACCGTTCCGAAGAAGCCATAAGGCTCCTCCATCAACAGCGCAGCCTGAGCGCGGCAGCGTGCAGCCGAAAACAATAATGAAAGGGCCACGAAGACAAATGCGATTGTGCGTAGGGTTCGCATCGATGGCATTGATGCTCCTTGGTCGGTTTGTTATGTCTTCCTTTCCTGAAGGAATGTCCAGAATCACATAGAAACAAGGCGCCCTGTGTCAGACTGTGATCCGTAGAAACTGCAGGTAACCGATTGATTCCGAGGTGTTTGCTACTTCGAGCGCAAGCGAACCTTACGCGCCCGTCCATGCATCTGGTTAGACACGATTCTTTGCGGGATGTTGCGCCGGTTGGTTCCGTGGATAGTGCCGTGCTAACCAAACTGGCGCACTCGCGCGGTCTCTGTTAACGTTCTCCTTCCGAAAAAAGTGAGCGCACATGCGTTCTACAATTTCGGGAATCCTTGATCCACGTGAGGCTCCCTTGCGCAACCGGCTTTTTGCGATGATTTTCGTTTGTCTTTCCGCAACTCTTTCTGCTCAGGTCACTCTTCCCAAGATTCTTTCCAGCCACATGGTGATTCAGCGCGATTTGCCAGTGCACGTCTGGGGCGATGCCGCTCCGGGACAGCCGGTCACCGTGTCGTTTCGCGGCGAAACGCGGGGCACCGAGACTGGCCCGACCGGCCACTGGAGTCTCTATCTGAGGCCTGGTGCAGCGGGCGGACCGTTCCAGATGATCGTCAAAGCAATCCCGCATGAGGGTACGAATGCCGGGGACGGAGATTCCGCTATCACCCTTGACGACGTCATGGTTGGCGATGTCTGGCTCGCCTCCGGCCAGTCAAATATGGAGTTCCCTCTCAGCCGTGCCAATACCGCAGCGCAGGATTTGCCGAGTGCCGCAAACCCCGCCATCCGTTTGCTCATGATCCGGAAGCGCAGCGCAGACTTTGCCATGCTCGATGCCGATACCGACGGGTGGACACTAGCAACCCCTGACACGGCAAAGGATTTCTCTGCTGTCGCATGGTACTTCGCCCGGGATATCGCCGCACGCGAGCACGTCACTGTCGGCGTAATCGATGCAACCTGGGGCGGCACGGTTGGCGAGGCCTGGGTGCGCCTTACCGCGCTGGGCGAAGATGCCTCGCTTGCACCGGTATTTACAGCACGTGGCAAGATGACCGATTCCGGTGCCGATGCCGCTGCCGAGGAAAAGGATGAGCAGCGGCAGCGCGACGAAGCCAAGGCCGCCGGCAAGCCCATGCCGCAGTTTCCCTGGCATCCGCCACTGAATAGTTGGGGCCCCGGCCTGTTGTGGAATGGCATGATCGCACCACTCGCTCCGCTGCCGATTCGCGGTGTGATCTGGTACCAGGGCGAAAGCAACAGCGCTCTCGCCCGCGTCCACTCTTACGATCGCATCATGCGCACACTGATTGAAGATTGGCGCCGCCAGTGGGGTGTGGGCGATTTCCCGTTCCTCTACGTGCAAATCTCCAACTTCAAATCAACGACGCTCGAAGACTGGGCTGCTCTTCGTGAACAGCAGGTGAGGACCCTCGTCATGCGCAACACCGCCATGGCGGTGACCATCGACATCGGCAACCCCGACGACGTTCACCCGACAGACAAACTCGACGTCGGATTGCGCCTCGCACGGGCCGCACGTGCCCTCACCTATGGCGAGTCCGTCGAATACTCCGGTCCCATGTTCAGAGAGGCTACGCCTGAGGGCAACTCCATTCGCGCTTGGTTCGAGCACGCCCGCGGACTCACCGCCAAGGCCGGCGCGGTCAGCGGCTTCGAGATCGCAGGCAAGGACGGCAAATTCATGTCGGCCTCGGCAGCCGTCGACGGTGAAACCATTGTCGCGTCCAGCCCCGATGTTCCCCAGCCTGCCTATGTGCGCTATGGCTGGGCCAACAGCCCGCAGTGCAATCTGTCCAATGCGGAAGGCCTGCCTGCTTCGCCATTCACGTCTGTGAAAGAGTGACGCTGCAAATTTCCCGGAAGGTTATTCCCCGACAATCGGGGGCGCCTGGATCAGCGAAAACATTCCGCCGAACACCTGCTTCAACTCACCGATGGTCATCGCTCCCTTATGGCCAGGCGAACACTGTAACTCGCCCACCGTGGCGTCCTCCTGAAACTCCAGCACATCGCCGTAGAAGTTCAAGCTCGCGTCGTTTTGTCGCGTCCCGGTAATGATCAGTTTCCGGCCAGGCACTAGACGCCGCACCACGGGGCTCTCGACCGCCGAGAGCCGGCAACTCGGAGCCTTCTTGTCGACCTGTTCCCACGTGGTGATCGCCCCGCCCTGGAAATAAATAGTCCCCTGGTTTGCCGGCAGAACGATGTCGACGTTCACAGCGACGGTCGAGCCGGCCCCGATGGTGGCAATCGGAGCACTGTCCGGCAAGTCGGCACTCTGGGCCATAAGACGCAGCGAAGAACCCATCAGAAGAACACCAAAAGCAACCAGAACGGACAGGTGGCGAAATGAACGCATCACCGTTAACCCCTTTCGACGCAATAAGGAACGATTTGGCCTGAATTTTAGCATTCCCGCACCCTAGGAAACACAAAATTCCGCCTCCTTTGCGTTCAACCACGTTACCAATCGGACGCGCATTGGAAGCGAAAGGGTGATGAAACTGCTGCCTGAAGCTTCAAAGGGCTAAGGGCTGCTCCGCGATTACCCAGCCCTTGGATCGCGTGGGTTCCGCCGCAATCACATGATTGTGATTTGCCACCGCCTTTGCATTCGGTGGGCTTTTGGTGGAGATGTGAGCGTGAACTCGTCTTTCTTCGCCGTTCCGAAAGTCATCGCCTGCGCCCTTTTTCTGTTGCGCAACCTTCACATTCGTCTGCTACGTTGGCTGCCGGAGGACGTACGTCATGAAAATTGGACACAACTGGATTCTCGGCAGCCTCTTGGGCCTGAGCCTCGCCACCGCAGGCATCACCATCGCGCAGGGACCGCCGGAGCGCAATGTCAGCCCCGGTCGCCACCCCAACATCGCCGCCGCGCAGCGCCTCTGCGACCAGGCGTTCAATAAGATCGTCGCGGCCCAGCAGGCCAACGAATGGGACATGGACGGTCATGCTCAGAAAGCCAAGGACCTGCTCGACCAGGCCAATCGGGAATTGAAAGCTGCTGCCGAAGCCGCAAACCGCAACCACCGCTAACCCCTGGCAATCTGAACAAACTCACTCTGGCCCAGCCGCCGCTCCACGTGGCTGGTACATCCTCAGTGTCGTCCCGAGACTCTTACTCCCAACTCGCTATTCCCTTCGTCACGACTCCTTGCCGTTATACTCATCCCAAGCCTATGCTGACTCGTGCTTTGCTTGTCTCCCTGCTGGTCGCCGTGCCGGCCATGCTCTTTGCACAAACTCCAGCCAAGCCTTCCCCGGACATGACAAAAAGACTCACCCCTGAACAAGTCGAGCGCTCCGCGATTATCATCGACACCCACGCCGACACACCGCAGCGCTTTGTTGACGAGAACTACGACCTTGGCGATCCCCTTAACGGCGGCAACTGGAACCTTGAGTCAGCAGAGAAGGGAAACCTTGGCGCGGAGTTCTTCTCCATCTGGGTCGACCCGGGCCCGAACCAGGGCCACTTCGCCCGTCGCACCCTGATCCTCATCGATGCCGTCAAGCAACAGGTCGCCAAGCACTCCGACAAGATGATGTTCGTGACATCTCCGGATGGAATTGAACTCGCTCACCGCGAACACAAGATCGCCGCGCTCATGGGCATCGAGGGCGGTCATTCCATCGAAGACTCGATCGCGCTTCTCCGCCAGTACTACGCGCTCGGGGTCCGCTATATGACGCTCACGTGGTCCAACTCCAATGGCTGGGCCGACTCCTCCGGCGACATCAACGATCCAAACATCCCGCACACCAAGGAAGGCCTAAGCGAATTCGGCAAGGACGTTGTTTACGAGATGAATCGCCTGGGCATGATGGTCGATATCTCGCATGTTTCCGACCGCACGTTCTACCGGACCCTCGTTATCACCCGTGCTCCCGTCATCGCCTCGCACTCAGGCGCTCGCGCTCTCTGCGATGCTCCGCGCAACATGACCGACGACATGCTTCGTGCCGTGGCCAACTCCGGTGGTCCCGGATCCAAGGGTGGCGTCGTGCAGGTCAATTTCTACTCCGCTTTCGTCTCGCAGCAGTATCGCGACGCACAAAAAGCCATGCAGCCGGAGGTCGAGAAGGCGGTGCAGGCCCTAAAGGACAAGTACAAAGGTGAAGGCAAGGAAGCCCCGTCTGATGAGATTGACAAGCTCCAGCGCCAGTATGCCGACCGCATTCCGCGTCCGCCGCTCTCCGCCCTGATCGATCAGATCGACCACATCGCCAAGGTTGCAGGTATTGACCACGTTGGTCTTGGCTCGGACTTCGACGGCGTCAGCGGCCAACTCCCCGAAGGCATCGATTCACCCGCAGACATTCCCAAGATCACCGCGGCGCTGATGGCGCGCGGCTACTCTGCCGAAGATTGCCGCAAGATCCTCGGCGGCAACCTCCTCCGTGTCTTCCGCGAGGTGGAGCAGGTCAGCAAGCAACTCCAAGCCGAGACGCGCCCCCGGCTCACCGAGAAACAACCCTTTTCAAAACAGTGAGCGATGGCGTTGGGGCTACAGCGGTTCTGCAGTTACCGTATCCCGAAGTCATTTCTACTGAGAGGCTTTTTCACCAGGAAAGAGCCCCTTGAGTTGAAGGCAGAAACGGCTACACCAAATGCAGAACCGCTCTAAGATAAGGGGATTTTGGCGGTCATCTTGAAGCCCTCGTTTTCCCTGCTGCGGAATTCCGGGAGGGGTTCCGATTTCACTGGAAGGCGATCGCTGCCGCTTTCGCGGGATTCGTTTTTGTCGTCGTACATGCGGCGGTCGGCGGCGATGCAGAGCGACTCCAGATCCGCGGCATCATCGGGAAAGACAGCGACTCCGATGCTCGCGCCAACCTTCACGGTGTGAATGCCCACCTGCAGAGGTTCTTCGAGAATCTGCATCAGCGAGCGGGCGACGAGTTTTGCGTTGGAGCGGTTCGTCGGTTCCTCGAGAATCATGGAGAATTCATCGCCGCCAGTGCGGGCCACGGTATCAGAGCGGCGCACGCGGCCCTGGAAGATTCCGCTTACTTTTTTGAGGAGCACGTCGCCGGCGTGATGGCCGAGGGTGTCATTCACCTGCTTGAAGTGATTGAGATCGATCACCAGGAGGGCAGCCTTCGATTCTGAGCGGCGCGCGCGTTCCAGAGAGATGGCGAGGCGATCGAGGAACAGCCTCCGGTTCGGAAGACCGGTCAGTTCGTCGTGCAGCGCGAGATACTTGTTGTGCTCGATCTGATCTTCAAGCAGGAGGAGGATCATGCCTACGGCGACGACATACTTGGGCAGATTCCAGACTTCGCTCTCGATCTGGGCATGGGGTGCGAAGACGCCCGCGAGTGGCGCCACCACAAAGACGCCAGCCCATCCAAGGAAGCCGATAATCGTAATCAGCGAGCCGGCACTGCCGCGTCCGCGGTAGCTATACCAGACGTGGATACAGCATCCGAAGTAGACGGTGAAAAGGACCGCGTTCGATGAGAGCTCCAGGCCATTGCCCGCGCGCTGCTGTACGGCCAGGACAAAGACGCTGAGCATGCAATAGAGGCCGACGAGCATCCATCGCAGCAGATGGGTGAAGTCACGGCGAGCGCCAAGGGCAATTGCCAGAGGTCCGGCACCAAAGAGAAGCGCAGAGGTATCGAGCGCCCAGGGCGGGGGGTGGTCCAATCCCAGCAGGACAAAGTAGAGGGCGTTGGTGCTGAGCAGCGAGATAAGCATCCAGCGGCTGGAGGGCTCAGCGCGATATGGGACTGATGCCCACATGAACAACACGCCGGCCGAAGTCAGGGACGCGAGTCCGATGTCGCCGGCCAGTTCGCCCCAGATGCCGGGCGCGGGAAGGAAGATGAATGCGGCGAAATGCAGCGCAATCAACACCCAGCCTGTGAGCCAGTGCCGCGAAGCCGTGGTCTGGCCCCGGCGCGCTACCGACGCAAATGCGCACGTCAGCGCGGCGACCGCTGCCAGGTCGGGAAGCTTGCTAAAGTCCACCACGATTTCCTCTATGCCACAACCCTGTAGTCATCAATATAGATGCGCCTTTGCTGTGTGATTCTAGGATATGACGCTTTCGTTGTATGCGGGGAGTGGTTCATACCAAACTTGCGTAATCTTGCGTTCCCGCGTGAAAAGGTGATGCTTTGGATAACCGGGCGGTAAATAGATTTTCCGGCCGGGATTCCCTCCACTATGCTCAAAGCGATGGCAGCCAGCCTCTACATTGTCGTGGAAGGAGAAGACCCGGGCTTCGACATCTTTGTAAACGGCCATGCCTTGGCCCGCAACGAAGATGCGCTGGAAAGGCTCGCGGAATCGCTCCAGGTTGCGCCGCTCCTGCAGTTCTTCTCCGCCGACGAGAATTCCATGTGTCTTTTGCTGGAGCAAGGGGCGGGCGACCCGGAGTGGGCAAGGAATCTTCCCGAACCTCAATGGTTTGATCCGGCGGACGGGTTGGTCACGATCCGGGCATTGATCCGCTTCCTCGTTACGACGCCGGTATGCTTCGGCTCTGAAACACTGCCCGTATTGAACGAGCTTCGTGAGTATGAGCGAGTCCTCGAGAAGGCGAAGAAGCGCAAACTGCGCTGGCATCTAGCGGTGAGTTGGCGGTAGGGCATCCGGATCAAAACAAAGGGGTATGCGCTGGCGCAAAGACGACGCGCCGGATAGCGCCGATCCCTGAAATCAGTCGGGCCTTCCTTCATCTGCTGAGCGAGCCTGCTTACCTACCAAATCGATTTCGCCCGTGGTGACGTGTGCGTGCAATCGGTAGTCGCCCACTGGAAACCTCTTCGAAAAGCTGCGAAAGAAACCGCCCTTGTCGGCGCCGTAGACCCGTGCCTGCACTTCGCCGATCGCGACTGAGGCGTCGACGCTGCGGTAATCCCATTCATGCGGCGAAGAAACCGTGATCTGTCCGGCGTAGAGTTCGATGTCCTTATCCCCTTTGATCTCTTCTACTTTCACCTCTCCGGCAAACATCCGGACCCTGAGGTTGGTTTTCCACGGCACTTCGATCCGAACTTGGAGGCCATTGTTACCGTGACGAACACGAGCGCCCTCGATCGCCAGTTTGCCACCGTCGGAGGTCCGCGAGAAGCTAAGCTGCACCTGTTGTGCGTTGTCTTCATCGGCAGCGGTGCAGGAGACATGGATGGTCTGCTGATCTGTGCCGACAATTTCAAGACCAGCCGGCCGCGATTCGATGATGAGCAATGCATTGGAGTTCAGCGGAGCATTCAGGGTCTGGCTGCACGCGGCTTTCGTCTCCGCGAGACCGGCAAAACTCGAGAGAAACAAGGACGCGCCTGCGATGGCACAGACAAATCTCATGATCCTACGTACGAGAGTACGGCAGCATTTGTTCCCGGAACCGTAAACGCTCGATCTCAGCTCAGCCGAAGATGTTGCCCAGGCGGCGGATCTGGGCGCCGACGCTTTCCAGTTTCTGTTCGATGTGTTCGTAGCCGCGATCCATATGGTAGACGCGGTCGAGGATGGATTCGCCGTCGGCAACCAGCGCGGCCAGGACCAGCGATGCGGAAGCACGCAGGTCAGAGCACATGACAGCGGCAGCGGAAAGCGGCGCCGGGCCGCGGACGGTCGCGGTGCGGCCGTCCACCTTGATGTTGGCGCCCATGCGTACGAGTTCCTGCACGTGCATGAAGCGGTTTTCGAAGATGTTTTCCTTGATGATACTGACGCCCTCGGCCTGGCAGGCGAGAGCCATGTATTGCGCCTGCATATCGGTAGGGAAGCCGGGATACTCCTCGGTGGAGATGTCGGCGGCCTGGAGTTTGCTGTTGGAGCGGACGCGGACGGAGTCGGCGCCGAGAATGTCGACGGTCGCGCCGGCTTCCTGAAGTTTTGAGATTATGGCGCCGACGTGGTCGGGGTTGCAGTCGGCAACCGTGAGATCGCCGGCGGTCAGCGCTCCGGCCACAAGGAATGTGCCGGCCTCGATGCGGTCGGGATTTATGCGGTAGTGTGCGCCATTGAGCCTCGTGACGCCCTGGACATGAATTGTCGAAGAGCCGGCGCCTTCGATCTTCGCTCCCATCGCGGCGAGCAGCGCGGCGAGGTCGGCGACTTCGGGCTCGCGAGCGCAATTCTCCATCACGGTTTCGCCTTCGGCCAGAACGGCGGCCATCAGCAGGTCTTCGGTGCCGGTGACGGTGATCTTGTCGAAGACGATGTGTGCCCCTTTGAGTTTGTCGGCGCGGGCTTCGAGGTAGCCGTGCTCCTGCGCGATAGTAGCGCCCATTTTTTCCAAACCCTTGATGTGAAGGTCAATGGGTCGGCCCCCGATGGCGCATCCTCCGGGCATGGCGACGCGGGCCATGCCTGCACGCGCTATCAGCGGTCCAAGGACGAGGGAACTGGCGCGCATCGTCTTGACGATTTCGTACTTGGCTTCGGGATTGGAGAGGGTGCGGAAGTTGATCCGGGTGCGGTGGTCTGCGTTTCCAGTGCCGAGTTCGACTTCGGCGCCCATGGCCACCAGGAGTTTGCGCTCGGTTTCGATGTCGCGGACCTGAGGGATGTTTTCGAGGGTGACTTCTTCCTCGGTCAGGATGGCAGCGGCCATACAGGGCAGGGCTGAATTTTTGGCGCCCGAGATGCGAACCGTTCCGACAAGGGGATTGCCGCCGCGAATGACGAATTTGTCCATGAAGTTTGTGGCGCTCCGTGTGTTCCCAGTGTAACGGTGCGCGGTTAGCATGCGATTGACGCGAGATATACTTGCTGTGCTTTTGGCGGTGAACAAATAAGGGGTGTGTGATGACGAATGCGCGAGTGCGCGTGCTAACGATCAGAATGGAACTTCTGCTGGTGATATTGGAAACGTTTGCATTCGCGACAATGCTTGCGGCACAAAAAGCCGGCCATACTGAGGTGGGGGCAAAGCCGATTCCGGCGATCGCAGAGAAGGACGGCCACTACGCGCTTATGGTCGAAGGAAAGCCGTACCTGATGCTCGGCGTGCAGGCGAACAACTCCAGTGCCTGGCCGGCATATCTCGACAAAGTCTGGCCGGCCGCGGAGGAATTGCATGCGAACACGGTGGAACTGCCGGTGTATTGGGAGCAGATGGAGGTGACGCAGGGGAAGTTCGATTTCAGCGTCGTGGATCTGATTCTGAGGCAGGCCCACGAACATCATGTGCACCTGGTGCTGTTGTGGTTCGGGACGTGGAAGAACGGCAGTTCACATTACACGCCGGAATGGATCAAGCTCGACCAGGAGAAATATCCGTTTCTGCGCAACGAGAAGGGCGAAACGGTGGACTCGCCTTCGCCGTTCTCGCCGGCATTTCTCGAGTCTGACAAAGCGGCGTTTCGCGCGCTGATGCGGCATCTGAAGGAAACAGATATGCAGCGGACAGTCCTGCTTGTTCAGGTTGAGAACGAGGCCGGAGTATGGGGCGGTGTGCGCGACTATGGGCCGGCGGCGCAGAAAACGTTTGATGGGCCAGTGCCGCAAAGCCTGGTTGCGGGGATGGGAAACCAGCCGGGCACCTGGCAGCAGGTGTTTGGCGATGACGTCGATGAGACCTTCGAAGCCTGGTATACAGCCGCCTACATTGAGCAGGTGGCGGCAGCGGGGAAGGCAGAATACGCGCTGCCCTTGTATGTGAATGCGGCACTGCGCGATCCGTTCCACCCGGGCAAAGCGCCGAGCTACGAATCCGGCGCGCCAACAGACAACAACATCGACCTGTGGAAAATTGCCGCGCCTTCGATTTCAATTGTTGCGCCCGACATTTACATACCGGATTACGCGAAGTACATGAAGGTGATGGATCTCTACGGGCGCAAGGACAATCCTCTGCTCATCCCGGAGACGGGGAACGCTGCGGCTTATGCGCATTTTGTCTATGCGGCAATCGGACACGGGGCAATTGGATGGTCGCCGTTCGGGCTCGACCTGACGCGTTACAGCAACCAGGTGACGGGGCCGGATGCGATGGAGGCGAGCGCTTTGAAGCCGGTGGCGCAGCAATACGCGTTGCTGGCGCCAATCGCGGGCAGGCTGGCCGAGGCCAACCTTGAAGGGACGCTGATCGGACTGAGCGAGGACCCCGAGAATCATGCACAGACGATTCCGCTGGGCCGGTGGGACATATTAGCCAAGTACGGCATGCCGTCATTTGGAAATTGGATGCAGCCGAAAGGGAACACTCCACCGGATGGTGGAGTGATAGTTATGGAACTTGCGCAGGACGAGTACCTGGTGGCGGGGCATCATGTCCGCGTAGACTTTGCGCCGACGTTTGCCCCTGGAAAGAAGCGGCTGTTTCTCAAAGTGGAAGAAGGCAGCTACGACGCGGCAGGGAACTGGAAGACCGCGCGGATCTGGAATGGCGATCAGACCGACTACGGTCTGAATCTGAAAGCGGATGAGAATGTGCTGCTGAAGGTGCGGTTGACGACGTTCTGAATTGCAATTCAGACGCTGGCATCAAGCGCATTCCTGCGATTGCCTGGCATCCGCCGAGATAGTCCGAAGCATTGGCCGGCAATTACACTTCCTGCGAGAGGGACTCCTGGGGAACATCGATGTTTAATCGACGCACCTTTCTGAAAACCAGCCTCAAGACCGGCGCCGCAGCCATTCCAATTGCTGCCGCTTTGAACACGCTGGACGCTGCTCCTGGCGAAGTCGATGGAGCCGAATCTGCCGTCAAGGGGCCAGTCCCGAAGCTGGTCTCATTGCCGCCGCGCATGGCTCATCTCGATCCATCCAGCGAACCCTGGCAACAGAGGGTCCGCCGCGTTGGTCAGAGCAACATGACAGAGCACGATCCCGCCGTCATGAACATCGAGGAATGGGCCGACTACTGGCATCGCGCCGAGACCGACGTTGTCTTTATCAGCGTCACCGGAATTTTGGCGTATTACCCGTCGAAGGTGCAGTTCCATCGTCACGGAAAGTACCTGAACGGGCGCGATTTCTTTGGCGAATGCGTGGCTGCAGCCAAAAAGCGCGGAATGCGCGCGGTGGCTCGCATGAGCCCCGACCTGAATTGGGGTGACGCGCTCGCGGCTCATCCTGAGTGGGCCATGCGCTACAAAGATGGCTCCGTGCAGTTCAGCGGCGAAGAACCGCGTCTGTTCAAGACGTGCATGTTTTCCACCTACATGGACGACTATGTGCCCGCAATCATGCGTGAGATCAACTCGCTCTACGATGTGGACTGCTTCTATACCAATGGATGGCCGCCGATCGGGAGCCTGCCAGAATGCCATTGCGCGATCTGCAGCAAGCTGCCTGCGGCGGGAACTCCTGCTTATTGGCGCGTGTTCAACGACCGAGTGTTTGAACTCTGGCAGAAACACGACGCAATCGCAAAGGAGAAGAAGGCGGACAGCTTTTTCTTTGCCAATCTTGGCGGCAACGTGCGCTGCGGCCCAAATCTTGACCGGCTGGGAAAGATCGCCGCGTGGTACCAGGCCGACAACCAGGGCCGCACCTACGATGATCCTGCGGTGTGGGGATGCAGCCTCCAGGGCCGAGTCTGCAATGCCGTACTCGACGGCAAATTTGCCGCTAATGTCACCGCGGCGTATTCCACCGGTGTCGTCGGCTGGCGAAATGCCTCGAAGAATCCGGACGAGGCAAGGATGTGGTTGAACGAGACCCTTGCCAGCGGTATGACGCCCTACTACCACTTCATCGGATCGGAGGACGGCTTCGGCGAAGACCGGCGCTGGCAAAAGGTCGGCGTCGATTACTTTCGCTGGACCGCGCAGCACGATGCTCATTTGAAGACGCGTCGCTCCATTGCCAACATCGGGGTGGTGATTGGGCAAAGCACACAGCTTCTTTACCCCGGCCCGGCCACAGTGCGCTCGCGCGCGTATATGCATGAGACTACGCAGGGCATCTACGATGCGCTGCTGCACGGACGATTCGCATTCGACTATGTGCACGAGGATCGTCTCGATGCGGATCGGCTGAGCAAGTATCGCGCGCTCCTGATTCCCAACGTGGCAATGCTGAGCGACCGGCAATGCCAGCAGATCCGCGCCTATGTAAATGCGGGAGGCTCAATCATGGCCAGCTTCGAAACCGGCCTCTACGACGAGAATCTCAACCCACGAGCGGAGTTCGGTCTGGCCGATCTCTTCAGCATCAGCAAGGCTGCGGACGTGGTCGGCACAAACGGCAATGCATACTACGCCCGTATTGAGAAGCCGGATGCGACCAGCCAGCACCCGATCCTCGAAGGCTTCAGCGATACGAATTGGATTCCTGGCGCGCAGAACCGCATCCCGCTCAAGCCGGTGCACGATCCTGTTCTCACCGTCGTTCCGGGCTTTGTGCGTTACCCGCCGGAGTTGGCTTACCCTCCCGTTTCGCACATCGATGAGCCCGCAGTTGTGCTGCGCGAAACCGGTTCCAGCCGCTTGGCCTGGTTTTCCGGCGACATCGAGCGCAGCTACTGGCTTTCCGGCCACGGCGATCTGCTCCGGCTGATGCACAATACCATCCGCTGGCTGACCCACGACGAGCAAGTCATTCAAGTCGATGGAGAGGGCCTGGTTGAAATGTTCTGCTGGGAGACCTCGCCCGGTTATGCCGTGCACCTGCTCAACTACACCAACCCTAATGCGCACCACGGTTGGATGCAGTCGGTCTACCCGCTCGGTCCGCAAAGTGTCTGGATGAAATTGCCGGCGGGGCTGAGCGTGAAATCCGTTGAGCTTCTGCGCGCCGGGCAGAACGTGCCATTCGCGGCGTCAAGCCAGATGCTGCATTTCACGGTGCCACGCATCGAAGACTACGAGGTGGCCGCCATCACGGTCGGGTGAGGCTGGCGATTCTGGTCGCGGAAATTAGAGTTCCAGGACGTTGTCTTCGATGGCAAGGCGCACGTTGCCGTCGGATTTGGCGAGGCGACGGACGGCTTCGGGCTTGTCCACACTGGCCTTGAGCATCACTAGCGCTACTGGAACGCTGCGACCGGCGCTCTTGATAGTCTGCACGGCAGTTTCTCGGTCAATTTTGCACGCGCTCATGAGAATGCGGATACCGCGCTCGACGAGCTTGGAATTCTGCATGTGGACGTTGACCATCAGGTTCTCGTAAACGTAGCCAAGCCGCGTCATGGCGCCCGTGGTGATCATATTGAGGATCATTTTCTGGGCGGAGGCAGCCTTCATGCGGGTTGAGCCGGAGACGACCTCGGGGCCGACGTCCGCGACAATCACGATGTCAGCGGCCTCGGCGATGGGTGTGCCCTGGTTGCAGGTTACGGCGGCCGTAAATGCGCCGCGGGCGCGGGCGTAGGCTGTGGCGGCGACCACGTAGGGTGTCCGGCCGGAAGCAGAGACCCCGATGACGACGTCCTTGCGCGTGGGACGGCGGCGGGCAATGTCTCGCTGGCCCAGTTCCTCGGAGTCCTCGTTGACTTCAACAGCGGAAGCTAGAGCCTTGGGACCGCCGGCCATGATGTATTGGACCTGTCCGGGAGCGGTGGAATATGTGGGCGGACACTCGGAGGCGTCGAGGGCGGCGATACGGCCGCTGGATCCTGCACCGATGTATACGAGACGGCCACCATCGCGGAGGGAGCGCGCGACATGATCGATGACCTCGGCAATCTCCGGGAGAGCTTTCTTGACAGCCCCGGCGATTTTGGCATCCTCGTGATTGATAATGCGAGCAATCTCCAGCGCCGACTTGGTGTCAAAACCTTGGGATGCTTCGTTTTGACTCTCTGTGGTGAGGTGCTGGAGTAAGGAAGCCGGGTCGGTCTTGGTTTCCTCTTTCCCGTGGGCGCCGGCGCCTTCGTGCGTCGTCGTACTGGTTAACATCAAAGTGTATCCCCAGAATCCATTGTATCTGCAATTCGTTCAAGTCATGCAGAATTCTGCGGACCGGGGATATCACTTTAATGTCATGTCATCAAACGGATTGCAGGGCTTCGCGTACCGCGTTATGGAAGGCGGGGCGCACCTGCTTGATCAGCTGGATCTGGCGGTCAGGCCACGTCCGATTTGTAAGAAGGACGACTGCAATCGAGGCCTTGAGGTCGATCCAGAGGGAGCATCCGCTATAGCCAAGATGGCCAATGGAATGGGCGGAGAAATGCTGGCCGGCGGAGGATTCAGCCGAGGGCGTGTCCCAGCCAAGGGCGCGGGAACTGCCTTCGGGGCCCTGCCGCATTGCAAAGCACTCGACGGTGTCTGGGGTGAACAGTTTTGGACGTCCGGATCCGCCCTCGCTCTTCAGGCCCGCAAGGAGCTCACGGGCGAAGCGGAGCAGGTCCGAAACATTCGAGAAGAGGCCGGCATGGCCGGCAGAACCCTGCAGGATAAAGGCGTTTTCGTCCTGGACTTCTCCCTGGATCTGGCGTTTGCGGAAATTATCGTCGATTTCGGTGGGCGGAATCAGGTGGTGTTCTTTGGGTGGCGGGGAGAAACGGGTAGACGCCAGATCGAGCGGCTCAAAGACCATTTTGCGCGCGGAAATCGAGAGGTCGGCGCGAGTGAGAACCTCAAGAGCCTTGCCCAGAAGGATGAACCCGGGATCGGAGTACTCGGAGCGCTCGCCGGGAGCGGCTTCAATTGGCAGCTCGAGGCAGGCACGATAGAGCGCGGCCGGAGTGGTAACGGTTCGGAAGAATTCGACATACCCGGGCAGGCCGGAACTATGCGCCAGAAGATGACGGATGGTGACGCGGCGGGCGCGTTCGGTGTTGTCGCGGCCAACGATGAAGCCGGGCAGCAGGTCACCCAGGGGTGTATCCAGGTCGAGTGCGCCGGACTGATATAGCAGCATGGCTATGGCAGTGGTCGAGAACACCTTGGTGATGCTCGCGACGTCAAACACGGTGTTCGGATGAACCGCAGGCGAATCGCCCTCGTAGGTAAAGCGGCCCAGCGCATCGGAGAGAACAACTTCCCCCCCAGCCAGTACTCCGAAGGCGCACCCCGGGAAGGCGCGATGCTGCAATGCCTCACCAAGAACCCGATAAACTGGGGCGAAGCGCTCGGAATCCGAATTGGAAACTGCAACGCCGGAATGCTCGTTGGATCGGATCGTCTCCATGGTTCGCGTCTCCAAAGGTTACAACCGTAGCGTACTCTAAATGCATCGCAAGGAAAAACGGATTGCACAGCTATCTTTGCAGCAAAGCTACCCGTCTATCAGTGTAAGAGCAGTGTGGAGGGAAAGATGCGTCTGCAAAGGAACGCACTGATGTTGACGCCTTTGGCAGTTGCCGCACTTACGATCGGCATGCCGGGAATGCTGCCGGCCCAGGCGCCGGCATCGGGTGATGGCAGCGGGGCAGCGACCTCCCAACCGGCAACGGCATCTGCGGCCGCAGTCGGTACTGCTCCGACTTCGGCGCCGGCAACGCCTCTGGCGACTGCTGTGTCTGCTCAGCAAAAAACCTACACGGTTCCAACGGGAACGAAGATCCTGCTGCAATTGCGAAGTTCGGTGAACACCAAGAGTGCGAAGCCAGGTGATGGAGTCTATCTATCCTCGGCATTCCCGGTGGTGGTGGGGAACCGGGTGATGATTCCGGCCGGCGTATTCGTGCAGGGAATGGTTGACCGCGTCGCTCGCGCCGGGCATGTGAAGGGGAGGGCCCAACTCGACATGCACTTTACGTCCATCATCTTTCCCAACGGAACGGTGGTCGAGATTCCTGGAGTAGTCAGCGGGCTGCCGGGTGCAAGCAAGCAGGACGTGAAGAACGGCGAGGGAACAATTGAGCAGGACAAGGATAAGACCCGGAACGCGGGCAAGACGGCGGAGATCGCGATCCCGACAGGCGGCACGGTTGGTTCAATCGCAGGACTCGGGTCAGGCCATCCCCTGGCAGGCGGAATCGGGGGAATTGGCGCGGGCCTTGCTGCTGTCGGCCTGGTTTCGCTTTTTACTCGCGGCGCCGATGTGAACATCGAGGCTGGGTCGCAGGTGGAGATGATTCTGCAACGGCCGCTGATATTACAGGATGAAAACCTGGCGGAAGGCACACCGCCTGGGGCATCGCCGGCTATGATTCCGTCGCCGAATCAACCAAAACCGATGCAAAAGCCCGGTCGACCGGATCTTCTGTGCCCGCCTGGGAGCCTGGGTTGCCAGTAGGCTTCGTGGCGTTCGATAATTCGAGATAGAAGATGTCGACACTGCCTCAAGATCCTGGCGTTACTGGAATCTCTTCCTCAGCTGTAGCCACACCCTCGGCGGAGATCGCGGGGCCGGCGCAGCGAGCCGCGAACTCAGGTCTCGGATTGTGGGTTCGCGATCTGCTCATCTCGGCAGCTGTGTCGATCCTGATCATCTTGTTTCTATACCAGCCGGTACGGGTGGAAGGCACCAGCATGCTTCCTCGCCTCGAGGATCAGGACCGGCTGTTTATCAACAAGTTCGTCTACCACATTGAGTCGGTCGAGCGCGGGGACGTGGTGGTTTTCCACTATCCGCGCGATCCGGAAAAGAGCTACATCAAGCGCGTGATTGCAACTCCGGGCGACCGCTTGCGCATCGATCACGGGCAGGTGTGGCTGAACGGCAAGCCGCTGCCCGAGAACTACGTTCCCCAGATGTACCGCGACACGCGGTCATATGCTGAGACGGTGATTCCCGATGATTGCTACTTCGTGATGGGCGATCATCGGTCGATCTCGTCGGATAGCAGGGAATTCGGCGTGGTGGAGCGGGACTTGATCTACGGCAAGGCGGTGTTTGTCTACTGGCCCGCACGAGACGTAGGCGAAGTGAAATAGAAAGCTTTTCCACGTCAAACAAACGTCCGGCGAAACCTGCTAAAATCGATTGAATCCACTCCTCGGAGAGGCGATGCAGGCGATCCTTGCGCTCGAAGACGGGCGCATCTTCCGCGGCGAAGGCTACGGGCACCCCGGCGAATGCCTGGGCGAAGTAGTTTTCAACACTTCCCTAACCGGTTATCAGGAAATCGCCACCGATCCCTCCTATGCCGGTCAAATCGTCGTTCTTACCAATCCCCAGATTGGAAATTACGGGACCAACCAGGCTGACAACGAAGCCGCGAAGCCATATATCGAGGGTCTGATCGTGCGCGAATTCTCGGCGATCAGCTCGAACTGGCGCTCGGAACAGGTGACTGACGAGTACATGGAGCGCTACTCGGTGCCGGTGCTGGCGGAGATCGATACGCGCGCGCTGGTTCGGCATCTGCGCACGCATGGCGTGATGCGCGGCGTGATCTCGACGGTTGAATCTGATACGGAGAAACTGGTAGCAAAGGCCAGAAGTATCCGCAAGATGGACGGGACGGACCTTGCCAGGGTCGTTTCGACCAAGTCGGCTTATGGGTTCAACGCGGAAGATAGCAGGAATCAGTCGAACGACCCGTTACTGCCCGAGTCGCTTCTCCGAAGCGCTGACGCGCGCGAGCGCCTTCACGTCGTGGCGTATGACTTCGGCATCAAGCAGAACATTCTGCGCATGCTGACACGCGAGGGCTGCGATGTGACGGTGGTTCCGGCCGAGACAACCGCAGCAGACGTGATGGCGCTGAAACCCGACGGTGTATTCCTCTCGAACGGGCCGGGCGATCCGGAGCCGGTGGACTATGCCGTGAAGGCGATTCGCGACATGATGGGACGCGTGCCGGTGTTCGGCATCTGCCTGGGACATCAGCTCTGCGGATTGGCACTAGGCGGACGAACGTACAAACTGAAGTTCGGGCACCATGGCGGGAATCATCCGGTGCGGAACAATCGCACCGGGAAAGTTGAGATCACCGCGCACAACCACAACTTTGCGGTCGATCCGGACTCGATCAATGCCAATAACGTTGAGCTGACGCACGTCGATCTGAATGACAACACGCTGGAGGGCCTGCGACACAAGACGCTGCCGCTGTTCAGCGTGCAGTATCACCCGGAGGCTGCGCCCGGCCCGCATGATTCGCACTATTTATTCCGCGACTTCAGGAAGCTGATGGAGGAGTGGAAGGGATGACTGTCGCCATGAGCGGAAAGGCCGGCATTTCAAAACAGCGGGGCTTTTGGCTCCGCTGTTTTTTGAGTGGAGTGACCAGCGCGTTGCTTCTGGTTGCTCCAGGCGCAATAGTTGGCCAGGTTGATATTCCCGGGCCAGAGCGGCTGGGTCATGTTTCCGGAGTCGTCGTCGACCCCGTGGGCCATCCTATGGCGGACTTGAATGTCTCGCTGATGCGGGACGACAAGGTTGCGTATCAGACCCAGACCGACGGATCGGGCGGGTTCCGGTTTGAGCATGTTTCCGGTCAGTTCACGTTTCGAGTAGCTCGATCGAAATTTGCGCCGGCGGCTCAACAGATTGTAGTCACGGACGAGGTTGTGACAGCCCTCGAACGGAAGAAGCTGTACGTGATTCTGGGGCCCGGCCAATGTGAGGATGCCTGCTCGGCAGTGTTAACGAGCAAAAAGGACTTTGACCGCGAGATTCGCCGCAATGCGCGGCGTCATTAGGAGAGCGTTGGCGGCACGGCTGAAGCCGGCCCTTTCAAAAATGGGCTTTGCAGAACAGATTTTGAGAAGCGGAAAATAAGAAGAAAAAATGGCACGCAGAAATGACATTCAGAAGATTCTGGTAATCGGCTCGGGACCGATCGTGATTGGCCAATCCGCCGAATTCGACTACTCCGGCACGCAGGCCTGCAAGGCCCTCAAGCAGGAGGGCTATGAGGTGGTGCTGGTGAATTCGAACCCAGCGACCATCATGACCGATCCCGAACTGGCCGATCGGACGTATATTGAGCCCCTGACGCGCCAATACGTCGAAGAGATCATTCGTATTGAAAGCGAGATGCTGGGCGATGCTGGCCACACAGGCGGACCTTCGGGCAAATTCGCTCTCCTGCCCACCGTTGGCGGGCAGACAGCGCTGAATCTCGCCGTCGATCTTGCCGATGCGGGGATTCTCGATCGCTATAACGTTGAGTTGATCGGCGCAAAGCTCGAGGCGATTAAAAAGGCCGAGGACCGGCTGCTCTTCAAGGACGCGATGCTGCAGATCGGGCTGGACGTGTCGAAGTCGGCGTTGGTGAACAATTTGCGTGATGGGCTGGACTTTGCGGGCAAGATTGGTTTCCCGGTGCTGATTCGGCCGAGCTTTACGCTGGGTGGATCGGGCGGCGGAATTGCGTACAACCGCGAAGAGCTGATGGAGATTCTGGCGCGCGGACTCGACCTCTCGCCGGTGCACGAGTGCCTGATTGAAGAGAGCGTTCTTGGCTGGAAAGAGTATGAACTCGAGGTGATGCGCGACCTCGCCGACAATGTCATCATCATCTGCTCGATCGAGAACTTCGATCCGATGGGAGTGCATACCGGCGACTCGATCACGGTGGCGCCGGCCCAGACATTGACGGATCGAGAGTACCAGAAGATGCGTGACGCCGCGATTGCGGTGATGCGCGAGATCGGCGTGGAGACTGGCGGATCGAATGTGCAGTTTGCTGTGAATCCAGCGAACGGGCGTATGACGGTTATCGAGATGAACCCGCGCGTCTCGCGATCGTCGGCGCTGGCATCGAAAGCCACTGGCTTTCCCATCGCAAAGATCGCGGCTAAGCTTGCCGTGGGCTACACGCTTGACGAGATTCCGAACGACATCACGCGCAAGACGCCGGCCTGCTTCGAGCCGACCATCGATTACGTTGTTGTGAAAATCCCGAAGTGGCAGTTTGAGAAGTTTCCCGGCGCCGACGATACGCTGGGGCCGCAAATGAAATCCGTAGGCGAAGTGATGGCGATGGGCCGCACCTTTAAAGAAGCGCTGATGAAGGCGTGGCGCGCGCTGGAGACGGGAAGGAAAACCGGCACTGAGATCCTGGAGCCGCGGCGGCTGACGCAGATGCTGGTGACTCCGCGTCCGGAGCGGCTTGGTTATATTCGCTTCGCCTTCGAGCGCGGGATGAGCGTGCGCGAGGTAGCGCGGCTCACGGGAATGGATCCGTGGTTCCTCCACCAGATTCGCGAAGTGACGTTGGCGCAGCAGTCGCTCCACCAGGTCGCTCCGGAGCAGATTTCCGCCGAGCACATGCTGAAGCTGAAACGATACGGGCTGAGCGACGAACGCATTGCTACAGAGTGGAAGCTCGATGGGCATGACGGCGTGAAGCAGGTGAGGGAACTGCGCGAAGCGAAGGGTATCCGGCCGGTGTTCAAGCTCGTGGATACGTGCGCGGCGGAGTTCGAATCGATGACGCCCTATCTCTACTCGACCTACGACGAGGAGGATGAGGCGCCACCCACCGACAAGCCGAAGATCATCATTCTGGGTTCGGGACCGAATCGCATCGGGCAGGGAATAGAGTTTGATTATTGCTGCTGCCATGCGGCCTTTGCGTTGAAGGATGACGGCTACGAGACCATCATGGTCAATTGCAATCCTGAGACAGTCTCGACAGACTACGACACGAGCGATCGGCTCTACTTCGAGCCGCTGGTGCTCGAAGACGTGCTTGCTGTCTACAACCACGAGGCGCAGTCGGGCGCCAAAATCGGGATGATTGTCCAGTTCGGCGGCCAGACACCATTGAACCTGGCACAGAGGCTACTCGCCGCAGGTGTGCCGATCATCGGGACTTCGCCGGACTCCATCGACCTGGCGGAAGATCGAAAGCGGTTTGGTAGGCTCCTTGAGGATTTGCAGATTCCGCAGCCCGCGGGCGGAACGGCGACCAGCGTGGAGCAGGCGCTGGCTGTCGGTGAGCGCATCGGGTACCCGGTGCTGGTGCGGCCGAGTTATGTGCTGGGCGGGCGCGCGATGGTGATTGCCTACGACGCGACAGCGGTGGCTGAGTACATGAAGCAGGCGGTCGAGTACTCGCAGGAGCGCCCTGTGCTTGTGGATCACTTCCTTGAGAATGCGCTCGAACTCGACGTGGACGCGCTCTGCGATTGCGAAGACGTGGTTATCGCCGGGATCATGCAGCACATCGAGGAAGCGGGCATCCACTCTGGCGATTCGTCGTGCGTGCTCCCCGCCGTGAGCATTCGCGAGGAGACGCTAACCACCATTCGTGCATACACCCGGAAACTGGCGCTGGCGCTGAAAGTTGTAGGGCTGGTAAACCTGCAGTTTGCGATCCAGCGCGATGCGGATGGAAACGATCACGTGTACGTGATAGAGGTGAATCCGCGGGCGTCGCGGACGGTACCGTATGTTTCAAAGGCAACGGGCGTGCCGCTGGCGAAGATCGGGGCGCGGCTCATGACCGGACGAAAGCTGCGCCAACTGCTTCCGGAGCAGGTGGCTTCGGGCAAGGATTTGGAGACGGGCACGCACTACTACGTGAAGTCGCCGGTGTTTCCATGGAGCAAGTTTGCCGGCGTCGATACCGTGCTGGGGCCGGAGATGAAGTCGACTGGCGAAGTGATGGGCGTGGCGGCGAACTTCGGTGAAGCATTTGCCAAGGCACAGTTGTCGGCGGGGCAGATTCTGCCGGCGCGCGGCACCGTGTTTTTCACTGTGAACGACCATGACAAACCGGCGGCAGTGGACCTGGCGCGGCGCTATGCGCACCTGGGCTTCCACATCGTTGCCACGGAAGGCACAGCCAACGCTTTGGAACGCGCAGGGTTGTCGGTGGAGCGGGTATTCAAGGTGAAAGAAGGCCGGCCGAACGTCGTGGACCTGATCAAGGGCGACCGGATCCAGCTCATCATCAACACGCCGCGCGGCCAGGACACATTCTTTGACGAGAAGGCGATTCGGCGCGCCGCTGTCCTGGCCCGTGTTCCGACGATCACGACGATCGCGGCAGCGCAGGCTGCGGTGGAGGGGATCGCCGCCATGCAGGAGAACAATATCACCGTATTCGCGTTGCAGAATCTGCATGCATCGGTTGCCGCGGCACAGGCGAAGTGAGGCTTGCTCCCTTCCTGAATCCACGCCTCTACAATGGATTCATATGCTGATCGAGGGTGTTTTCGCTGCCATCACAACTCCTTTCTACCCCGACGAGCGCGTGTACTATCGCAAGCTCGAAGCCAATGTCACTCACTATTCACGCAGCCAGCTGGCGGGAATGGTGGTGCTGGGTTCGACGGGCGAGGCGCCTGCGCTGAACGATGCTGAGACGAAGGATATTCTGCACACCGCAACCGAGGCGGCAGCGCCGGAAAAAGTGCTCATCGCAGGAGTAAACCGCGAAAGCCTGCGCGCTGTACTGGAACTGGCGGAGGTTGCGGCAAAGTATCAGTACGACGCCGTGCTGGTTCGGACGCCTACATATTACTCGACCCAGATGACTCCGGAGGTTGTAGCCAACTACTTCAGAGCGGTCGCGGACCGTTCGCCGCTGCCGGTAGTGCTCTACAACATTCCGCGATGCGTGCCTTACCAGATCCCTGTGGAGATGGTTGCCGAACTTGCCCACCATCCCAACATCATTGCGATCAAGGACTCAAGCGGGAGCCTTGAGCGGATCAAGGGGATCGTTGACGCAACTCGAACCGCGCCGCGGCGAACCGTGACGGTGACTCCGGTCTTCGAGGCAGTGACCACGAGGATGATGGGCGCTTTGACAGCCATGCCCGCGACGTTTGTGCCGGCGGCCGACCTGCTCGGCGGCCCTGCCGTGGCCGTGGCGCTTCCGCCGGCACCGATGAAGACGCGCATCAAAGAGATTGGGTTCCAGGTCCTCACCGGATCAGCTTCCATCATCCTTCCGTCCCTTGAGGCTGGGGCCTCGGGAGCGATTCTCGGCTTTGGGGCATGTGCCCCGGAGGCGTGCTACGAGGTCTATTTTGCCTGGAAGGATCGCGACCCGGCTCTCGCATCGCAGAAACAGGAGCGCATTACAAAGCCCAGCCAGCGAATCGTGGGAGAACTGGGAATCAGCGGGGTAAAGTACGCGTGCGACTTCAACGGATTCTGGGGCGGATACGCACGGCAGCCTCTGCTGCCATTGACGCAGGAGCAGAGGGCCGAGATCGATCGCCTGCTAGCCGACATTCGAAACTGAATTGGAACTGCGCGAGTCGCGCGCTCGATATCGTTGCGGAGTTTGCGGGCGGAAGCGGGGAATCAGAGTTCCGCCCATCTGAGGCGCTTCAGAAATTCGGACGGCGAATTACGGCTAGATCCTGAAACCGGTCGATCACTCCAGGCAAAATCGCCTGCACTTCGAAACCGGATTCCGCCATCAGCGACTTGGCCTGCTGGTTTGAGTAATACATATCTCCAGTTGGGCGCAGCATGCCAGGATGTCCAAAACCCAGGGCCAATTCTTTTGCCATTCTCTGCTGGAACCCTGCGATATCGGCATCGAACAGATACCCGATTTTGTCCAGCTTCTCCCGAGTTGTGTCTTGGAGCTTTCCGCCCTTATGGCTGGTGGCGAGCGAAGTGTAGCTGTTAAACGTGAGGCAGAGGATTGCGCCGGGTTTTGCGATACGGCGCAGCTCGCCAAGCCAGAGTTTGGCATCTTCGAATGAGAGATGGGAGAAGACAGATACCGAATAAATCACATCGAATGCGGCGTCGTCGAACATCAAGGGCGGGTCGAACTTGTTGGCGTAAATCGTGGCCTTGGGGAACGTCCGCTGGAGATAGGCGATGGCATCTGCCCGGATGTCGCACGCATGGGCCTGAACGTTCGGGAAGAGACGGGTCAGATGGAGGAGCTGCCGACCGGCCCCACATGCAAAATCCAATACCTTGACCGGCTTGTCGAGGTCGGCGCCATACGCGATGGCGGCTGTTGCGATCGGCATGAAGGTAGTGAGGCCGGACTCATAGTAATGGCGGATGGTATGACTCGAAGTTCTGCGTAGGATATGGTTCGGAGGAAGTGGAAAATCGATGATTCCCAATGCGCGAAGGATCGAGCACTTTGCAGAGAAGTAGACGTCGATAATCCGCTTCGCGACACCCTTGGATGTAGCCGTCAAGCGTTCGATGGTGCTGAGGGAGAAGGAACTTGCCTGTGGGTATGCCGGGGACAACAAATCTTCGGCTTTATTTGTCATTTAGACCTCACTGATCAGATTGTAATTCGAGATAAGAAACGGAAGCTCTAAGCCAAGTATCTATGCAGGCCCATGGAATATCAAAATCCAGCGCCCCGGCGCAGGCCCGCATTTGCGATTTTGAACCAGCGTCGTCTCAGCGAGGTAAGGGCTAGTTGGATATGCGTGGGAATTGTTTTCCCTATTGTTCTCCAGGTCTGAAATGGCATGGACGACCTCGATCAAATACAGCTTTGCGTCAAAGGAAAAGCCATCTCTGCCGATGATGACATATATGCATGTGAAGAAATTGGCGATGGATCAGAAGAACATGCAATTCGATGACGAGATTTTCCTCTCGGCCTACTGTCGGATGGCGGCGCCGTCTCTTCGTTTCCTGTCGAGCGCGATTCCGGCCTGTGGAGGGAGCGTGTGGGTGCGCCGCTTCGGTCCGGGGAGTAGCGGAGAAATTGAGTTCGAATTTGCCCGGGCGATCTCGGATGAGATTTACTGCGCATTGATGGAAGCGCCAACTATCCTGGATCGCCGTTCGCATCTGCGATTGGCCACCTTGTGTCAATGCAACCGACAGCGGCTGCCGCACATTGCAAACAACAGAGTGGTTGTGAGCCTAAGCCTTATGCCTCTGACAGAGCGAGAGCAGAGTGAGTGCGAGACTTTTAGATGATCAGGGGGTTCGCAGCAAGCCGACGCCCGGAAAGCATGAGAGAGCGAAGTCCGAGTTTACGCGTGCGCCCCGCTCCGGGCTGGCCTGCTCCGGGCGATAGATCAGAGCTTCGTCAGATCCGCCTCCACGCGGCAATCGTTGTCTGATGAAAATCGCGATGGCCTCTCAATTGTTGGGCGAGGCTATTTGCACGTTACAGGCCCATCGGAGATATGCGGATCGGGAATCATCTAAAGACCGCTGAATGTCCCTTCGATCCAGCAACCGTGGTCTGACGAGAAGTTCAGTTCACCACGCAATTGGCGGGCCAGGCTGCTCGCCACCTGCAGTCCCATCGACGAACACAACGAGGGGTCGAACCCGGGATGCAGTCCGACGCCATCATCTTTCAACTTGACCTGCACACCTTTTCCATTGCGATGGAGGGAAATGCTGATGGTTCCTTTGCGGCCGTCCGGAAATCCGTGCTTGAGCGAATTGCAGATCAGCTCATTGAGCAGCAGCCCGAAGGGAACGGCACGTTCGAAGGAGAGCGGGATGTCCTCCACATCGAGCTTGAGGCGGATCTGATCGGCTTCGAGCGACTGCGTCGACAGTGCGCCCTCAAATAGCTCGCTCACGTAGCCCGAGATGGAAAGGGCGGCCAGATCTGTGTTCTTGCAGAGCTTCTCATGCACCAGGGCCATGGCATACACTCGCTGAGCCATTTCCCCCAAAGCTCGCCGAGTCCGTTCGTCCTCGAGCGACCTCGCCTGCATTTTCAGCATGCTCTCGATGACCTGAAGGTTGTTCTTGACACGGTGGTACACCTCGCGCAGAAGGACTTCCTTCTCCTGAAGAGCTATCCGGATCTGAGATTGGAGGCGGTGACGCTCTATGGCGTGACGGATCACGCGCCTCAGCCGGTCGCCGTCAAGCTGTTCTTTGTAGAGAAAATCCTGGGCGCCTTCCCGCACCGCGGCATCAGCGATTTCTTCATCGCGAAGGCCGGTCAGGACGACGATTGGTACGCCGTCGGCTGTCCGTAGAACCCGGCGCAGCGTCTGCAATCCCTGCTCGTCGGGCAAACCCAGGTCGAGCAGAATGATTTCAGGAAGGTCTTTACCTGCATTTAAGGCGAGTAGCGTCTCGCGGATGGAGGATGCGCGCTGGATCAGGAAGGCAGCTCTATAGCTTTCGTTCAGCATCTCCTCGACGAGCCTGGCATCGCCGGGGTTGTCTTCTACCAGCAAGATTCGAAGCGTCGAAGCCGCCATCTCAATGCTCCGAGGGCAGACGGACGATGGTGAACCAGAAATCCTTGATCTCTTTCACCACGCGCTCCATCTGTGCCAGGTCAATGGGCTTGGATATATAGGCATTCGCGTGCAACTGGTAAGTCGCAAGGATGTCCTCATCGCCCTTCGACGAAGTCAGCACGACCACCGGAATGTGTTTCCATTCCGGACTGTTTTTTACATCGGCGAGGACCTCGCGTCCGTCCTTCCGGGGAAGATTCAGGTCGAGCAGGATGAGATCAGGCAGGCGTCCGCCTTCGGATGTGTGCGCCTTGCGCAACACTTCGATGGCCACCTCGCCGTCGTGGGCTTCAACCACTTCGAGTCTGAGCTTGCTGTCGGCTAGCGCCTCTCGGGCCAGCCGGGCATCGCCCGGATTGTCTTCAACTAAGAGCACTTGTATAGGCGACATCATGCGCTTCCTCCTGTAATTTCGAATCTGTCGGGCAGGGAATCGTGAACAGAAACGTGGTTCCTTTGCCCGGCTCGGACTCAAGCCAAATGCGGCCTCCGTGCCGCTCCACGATCTTTCTGCAAATGGCCAGCCCGATGCCGTTGCCCGGGTAGTTTTCTCTGGTTTGCAAACGCTGAAACACCTGGAACACCCGTTCAAAATGGCGGGACTCGATTCCGATTCCGTTGTCCTTCACGCTGAAAACCCATTCGGCGTCCGATCTCGCGGCGCTGATCTCGATGACCGGTGGCGCACTCGGGGTGCGGAACTTGATCGCGTTGCCGACGAGATTTTGCAGGACACTCGTAATCTGCAGGTCATCGCACACGATCTGCGGCAGGTCCGGAGTGTGGATTTGAGCCCCGCTTTCCTCGATGGCGATGGTGAGGTGACGAAGGGCGGCCTCGACCACGTCGCCTGCAGAGCAAAGCTTAAACCCCTTGGTCCGGGTTCCGACGCGAGAGTAGGCGAGAAGGTCTTCGATCAGAAGCTGCATGCGCTTTGCGCCGTCCACGGCGTAGCCGATGAACTCATCAGCGTCCTCGTCGAGTCTCCCCTTGTAGTGCTTGGCCAGCAGCTGTGTAAAGCTGGCAACCATACGCAGTGGCTCCTGCAGATCGTGCGAGGCCACATAGGCAAACTGCTGCAATTCGGCATTGGAGCGGCGGAGGTCTTCATCGGCTTTTTTTCGTTGGGTTAGATCGCGCGAGCAATTAGAAAAGCCGAGAAGGTCTCCGCGTTGATCGCGCAACGCAGTGATCACGACCTCAGCCCAGATGCGCGATCCGTCCTTGCGTTCGCGCCAGCCCTCATCCGTTACACTTCCTTCGCGGAGTGCCGTCTCGAGCAGGTTCAGGTCCTTGCGTGCTGCGCGCTCTTCTTTCGGATAGAACATCGATGCGTCGCGACCCAGTACCTCCGACGAACTGTACCCCTTCTGCCGTCGCGCTCCCTCGTTCCATGTCGCAACCCGGCCCTCTTTGTCCAGCATGAAGATGCCGTAGTCCTTCACGCCATCCACCAGCAGCCGGTAGCGTTCCTCGGCCGCGAGGAGCTCTTCTTCAGCTGTCTTCCGTTCGGTGATGTCGTGAATCACGCCCTGCATGTGCAGTGGCGTCTCATGCTCGTCACGGACAACCTCTCCGTCGATGCGAACCCATCTGACCGCCTGATCGGTTCGAACGATGCGGCATTCGATCTTCAGTTGCCCGCTTCGATAAGAGTCGGAGAACGCCCGCTCAGTAGCGTCGCGATCGGCAGGATGAACATGAGCTTGAAAGCGGGAGAACTCCCAACGAGGCAGCAACTCGTCGTAGCCGAAGAGGTGATCGTGTTCCAGTGTTCTCCAGCATTCGCCGCTCCGCATGTCGAGATCCCAGACACCCATATGGCCGGCGGCCAAAGCCAGGCTCAGTCTTTGTTCATTGGCGCGCAGGCTCTCCTGCAGACCGAGACGGTCGGTGATATTCCGGACGGCACACGAAACCAGGACACCCTCGTCGCTGCCAAAGGGTCCAAGACCGATCTCGGCAGGGAACTCGGATCCATCTTTGCGCCGGGCCAGCAGTTCGCCCGCTTGTCCCATGAATCGCGCCACGGGAGCCAGAAAGAAATTGCGCACCCAAGCCGCGTGCACATCCCGAAAACGATCCGGCAGCAGTAATCCAATGGGGCGATTCAGCAGTTCCTCCCGTTGATACCCGAAGACTCTCTCCGTCTGCTGATTGGCCGCAACGATTCTGCCGCGAGCATCGACGACGATGATGGGGTCCGGGGAACTCTCCAGAAGTCCCCGGCACCTGGCCTCCGTGATGCGTCGCGCCCGATCGAGCCGGTCCAGCCCGGAAGCAGTCCACAACGTTGTCAGTACCAGAAGGATCGTGCTCACGAGCACCAGGATGGAGGTCCGGATTTCTTCGCCCAGCAGCGTCGCGCTGTTCCATCGCAGAACGCCGACAAGGAGCGGTATGCCGATGGCCGCGGGAAGCAGGCGGCGTGCTGCATGACCTCCAGCTAGGTCACTGCTGAACGTGCGCAGAATGCCCTTTCCCGAGCCCGATGCGAGAACGCCGAAGGAGAACAGCCACAGTCCGAACGCGGTGTGCGCCGCAATGCCTGTGCTCGATCGAAAGGGGTCCAGCACGATGTCGAGAACGACCCAGAATCCGAGCAGGTTGGCGGCGATTGCCGCGAACTGGGAAGCAGGAAGGCCCACTGAACTCAAAGCTTCGAGCATGGCAATCGAAATCCCCAGTAAGAGAAAAGCCAGGGCTGTGACCAGCATCATGTGCCCCGGGTGGACATCTCCGCTGTCGTCAGTGACAAAAAACTGGTCGATTCCCAGGTTCACCCGAAAGAGATCCTCGACCAGCGTCAGCCCGCCCACCGCTATGACGGCGATGGCAGCAACTTGCCCTGCCCGGATCCCGAAAAGGTGATACCGGGACGCCGAAGGCAAACTTTCGAGCGCAAGAGCTATGCCGATCAGCACGAAGCACAACCCGGTATTGAATTTCATCACCGGGAGACCGGCAATCACCAATTTCAAAAGAGGGTTGTTTACCAACCATCCCATCATGACCAGCAGACCCAACAGAACAGCAAACGCGCTGGCGGACTTCGACAGAATCGGTGAGAAGCTTCGGAGTGTCAACAGGCGGTGGAGCATCGCAAACCTTACACGCGCTGACAGAAGTCGCAGCCGCAGCGCGGCTCTTCACTTCAATCTAACGGCGGGAGAACTCAAATCACGCCGCCCTTGCCGGTTTGCGGATTGCTGGAATGATCGATGTCGCCCAAATTGGATTGCGTCCCGAATTGATACAAAATCGCTCCGTCGTAAGCCGCCTTTAGGGGAACGACGGAGCGAGAAAGATGCGTCGGCTGCGATTCTAGGGAGTTCCCGTCTCAGTTGAGCGGCTGCGGTTTGGCAGCCGTAATGAGGGCGGCGTTCTTCAGCAGCTTCGGGATCAGATCCTTTGCAATGCGCGGATCCGGGTCCATGTTGAGGCCGGTCAGCGTCCTGCCCACCACCCTCTCGGCGGCTACATCGGCTTCACTCAAAAGCGCTGCATTGACTCGTTCGATGCGCCCTTCTGCGTTCAACTGGATCATGGCCATGGAGGCTCGATCAAAACAGGGGCGCTCGTGCGCGATTTCCTCTTCTGCCTGGCGGCGAATGCGCTCTGCCGCGTCTCGCAACGTGATGACGTAGCCTCTCAGCTCGCCATCGCTGTCGGTGAGGGGTGCGAGGGCAAGATCGGCGTAGCTCTTTCCGCCGGCTGGCTGCCCGAGGGCGCACCCGAGCCATTCCCCCTGCTCCATGCTGTTCCAGTCGCCGAAGGATGGCTGCGAGCCTGTTTGCGAAGCACTGAAGCGCAGGATTTCCCCAACCGGTCTACCTTTGGCTGCCGATGCGTTCCAGCCTGCCAGACTTTCTGCGGCGCAATTCATGAAGCGTACAGTACCTTTTGTGCTGACGGTCATAATGCCTTCCGGCATGCCGTTGAAAGTTTCCGTCACCTGCACGCGTTCGGCGAGCTCGCGAGCATCCGCTCGAGCGCGGTCGAGGGCCATGCGGAGGGCAGCCTTCAGTTCAGCGCTCTTGAACGGCTTGGTCAGATAGCCGTATGGCATGGTACGGGCAGCGCGGGCCAGGGTAGCGTCGTCACAGTACGAAGTGAGGAAGATCGAGGGCACATGGTACCAGTGCCTCAAGGCGCGTGCGGTCTGAATTCCATCCATGCTTCCCACAATCCTGATGTCCATCAGGGCAAAATCCGGAACCGTCTCCTGGACAATCATCAGAGCATCGTCAGCACTCTCCACCGCTCCCACGACGTCATAGCTCAACTCATGGATCTCCTGCTTCAGATCCATCGCCACGATAGGTTCGTCTTCTACGATCAGTACTTTTCCTTTAGGCATCCTTCCTCCTCCGCCACTCCTCTTTCCCGCTTTGGTTATCGGCTGTTGCCGATAACCTCTTAATTGAATTGCTGTCGGCCTGACCATTTCCATCGTTGGTGTGCGCGCCCTGAATCGAGAATCTTGCCACGCTGCCGACCATCTCTCGTTCGTGGTCCTGTGCCTTCTCCCAGGCTATCCCTGGCGGCCGGTCTTTTTGTCTTCGGGAATCTCGTCGAGCGCAGCGCGCGCAGCGTCGCCGAAATTCGACATCGTCCGGTTTTTGCCGAAGGCCTTGGCCTGATACAGCGCCTGGTCAGCGCGTTCGAGCAGCGACTTCAGGGTGTCGTCATCTCTGAGCTGAACGATGCCGAAGCTGGCTGTGAGGTGCCGGCGTGTATCTTCGATCGCGGTCTGCTCGAGCCGCCATCGGATCCGGTCAGCGAGACCTCCGGCTGCAGGGCATCCGGTTCCCGGCATCACAATGCAGAATTCGTCACCACCGAACCTGGCCAGTACGTCGGTGTCTCGCACCATCGACGCCATGATTTCAGCAGCGGTGCGCAGAGCGGTGTCGCCCGCCTCATGTCCGAACTCGTCGTTTATTGACTTAAAGTTGTCCAAGTCGGCGATCAGGAATGACAGTTTTCCTCCATAACGGCGCACGCGACTGATTTCATGAGCTAATTTCTGATCCAGACTGCGCCGGTTTCCGACCCCCGTCAGATGGTCGGTCAGCGATTGCTTCTCCAGTTCGTTCTGACTCGCCAGGAGAGCCTCGCGCGTTTGCCACCACTCGGTTAGGTCCTGGTGGATACCCACACACGCGACAGCGGTGCCGTGACCGTCCATAACCAGTTCTTCTGCCGCCTCGATAAAGCGAATCCCTTTTGCCGGATGAACTATGCGGAATTTGTGTTTTTCACGCAAGCCGTGCTGCACTGTGGGAGAGAAAACTCCACCCGCCTGGGTAAGGTCATCGGGATGGACAGCCTTCTTCCAGACTTCCGACGTAACCGGCGTTGCCTCCCGGACACCGTATATCGCATACATCTCAGCGTCCCAGACGAGGTTGTTCGACTTGAAGTCCCACTCCCAGACACCGATGTTTCCCGCATGAAGAGCCAAAAGGAGCCGCGTGAGGACGTTGCGCAGCCGATCCTCTTCGTTTTCCGAATCTCGCGAAATCTGGGGCGGAGGAATCAGAATTGAACTGGTTTCTGTCGCTTCGCTCATCGGTGCAGGAGCGGGTTTCTTCTCCTCAATGCTTAGGATCGTTTCGTGGTTCGATTCCGCCTGCATCGTCATCTCCCCATATGAGCCCATCCCAGTCTTCTCCACGAGAGAGAACACCAGGCGCGAGAAATGGAAGGGACCGCGGTTCTGCGAGGCAGCCCACTTCCGGTTTCAACGTTGTGTGCACGTTCGAAACAGCGACAAGGGAGCCGGATTTGTCGAGGAGCAATTGCAATTGCCCGCGCCGCGCAAGCCAGTGCTCGACCGGACCGGAACCTGCGTGATCCGTGAGCGCTGATCGAAATACTGACGGGCATGATTCCTGTGTTCAAGTTCGCCTGCTCGTGACATCCGGATGCGGGGAGACTGACGCCCGCGGTCGCGAACAATTTGAGAAAACGGGGCCCAAGCCTTTGCATCCGCGACTTACACTCTTATCGACCAAGACGATAATGACTTGAACCGATAGGGGGCGGAGAAGAGGTGGTAATTTTGTCGAAATAAAGTTTTAGACCTGTCCGGTCACTCTCGCTCTGAACCACTGTCATCATCTCGAACTGCATTCGCGTGGCCTCATCCACAAAGACAAAGACCTCCAATGGCCTGTTGGACACCAAATGTCTGCTTCTTGATGTTGCGATGCGAAGGCGAGCCCAATCAAAGCGCAGAAACCTCGCACCATCCGTCGTCAATTTGATTAGACTAGCGCGTTGCGCAGCAGGTTGAAACCACCTCAGAACGAGCAGCGATTTGAAGAGACCTTCGTATTCCGTCAAAGGCAGGATGGATATCAATCAATATTTAACTCTTTATGGCAGAGGAAGATCCGGGACGGTATACTTCCGTGATTACGATCATGTCCGATAACAGATATTCTGTATAGTGCAACTAAAACATTTAGTTATATTCTCAAGTTGGAGATAAGCTTTGCGTTACATGATCACCTGAAACATGACTTCCCTACATCTTGTACCGGCCTAGATCTTCATCGTTCAGACCTTCAAGCCAGCCGCGCAATTCGTCTGCGGTCGGGCCCTCGGGCGGCCCGGTATGTATCAGTTTCGCGGACTGCATCACCTGCTCGGTGACATAGATTGGACAATCTGCACGCAACGCAAGCGCAATTGCGTCGGAAGGCCGTGCGTCGAGGGTAATAAGATCTTCGTTCTGCCGAATCCACAGAACGGCGAAGAATGTGTCGTCTCTAAGTTCTGTGATAACTATCTTTTCGAGCTTTCGCATTCATGTATTGCATTATGTTTCTGGCCAGATCATGGGTCATCGGCCTGGGAGGAGACACCTTTTCGATCTCGATCGCAATCGCGTTTGCCTCGAAGATGCCGACCCAGATGGGCATGATCGTCTCTGAGCCCACGTCCTTGAGCACCACAATGGGCATATTCGTGTTGGGGTCCATCATCAGGCCGCGAATTCTAACTTCGATGTCCATGGCTTCCCTCTCACCGCTTAGCGGATTAGACGGCCTCTCCCACCAGACTGTTGGGAAAGCGTGTCGGTGATTTTCACGCTGCATGTACGCAGCCTGGCGCGGGCGCAATGGGAAGCGGAGTCGTAAAGTTCACCGGCTTGTTCTGGCTGCTGCGACCGGTGACCTGTCCGCGGGCCGGATTCATACCCTCGACCATCACTTCCATTGTCTCGCCCTAAATGCTTGGAATAATTGATTCTTTGAATCTCGCGCTGGCGATCAAGCGCCACCTGCAGCCGCTGCGCCTTCTCCGCTTCCGGAATTGAATCGATCATCGTGAGTGCCGGCGTATTGGGCCGGCCCGAGTACTTGAACCCGAAGACGCAATCGTACTGTACTTCCTGCAAGCAGGTCCATGGTCTCGATGAAATCATCCGCTGTTTCCCCAGGAAAGCCCACAATGATGTCGGTCGAGAGCGAGATCGGTCCGCTTTGCCGCCTTGATCCAGCTGATGCGTTCGAGATACCAGTCGGGTGTGTATTCGCCTGGCCATCAGCTTGAGGACGCGCGACGATCCGGACTGCACCGGCAGATGAACGTGGTCGCAGAGAGTCGGATACGGCGTCGATGGCTTCAACGATGTCGCGCGTAAAGTCGCGCGGGTGGCTGGTGGTAAAGCGGACGCGGCGAATGCCCGCGACCTGGCCGACGGCAGCGAGCAGTTCGGCGAAGCTCAACTTCCCTTCCGGGTCGCGATAGCTGTTTACGTTCTGGCCGAGCAGCTGAATCTCGGTGTAGCCCTGATCGGCGATGCGGCGCGCCTCTTCAGAACCGAGATCGATCCGCGGCTGCGCTCCTTGCCCCGCGTGTACGGGACGACGCAATACGAGCAGAACTTGTCGCAGCCTTCAATGATGGTGATGTAACCGCGGTAGGGATTCTGGCGTGCGGTGAACTCGGTTTCGAATGTCTCGTCGGTCTGGCGGTCGTCGAGTCCGGTGATGCGATTCTCGCCGGCTTCGAAGCCGCTGCAACATCTCGGGGAGCTTGCGGTAGGAGGCGGATCCGGAGACCAGCGAGACGTACGGCGCACGCTCGAAGATCTTTTCGCCTTCCTGCTGTGCCACGCAGCCGAGCACGCCGAAGCGCTTGCCGGCTTTGTGCAGCTTCTTGTAGTCGTTGAGGCGGTTGAAGACCTTTTGCTCGGCTTTGTCGCGGATGGAGCAGGTGTTGTAGAGAATCAGGCCGGCTTCTTCCTCGGTCTCGACCTGCCGGTAGCCCTCATGCAGCAACGTGCCAATCACCTTTTCGGAGTCATGGGCATTCATCTGGCAGCCGAAGGTCTCGAGGTAGAAGGTTTTTTCGGTCGCCATAGCAAGTCCTGAGTATAGAGCATTTCCCTCTTCCGCCTCCCCAACTGCTAACCCGGTCTGGTTTCCCATCTGGCCGGGACGGCGTTCATTGCGAACACTTTGCGAGCCGAAATCGGACAGTTTTTCATGGCACTGGCCGACGTCCGGAACATTTAATCAACAACTTGCGTATGAGCGCCTTGGGATCCGAAGTGCTGTGCACTTGAGCAAGAGCCTCCATGGAGGGTAGACGTGTATGGCGATCGAAGTCCAGGGTGTTGCTCCGATTGTGCAGGTGTTCGACATGCCACGGTCGATTCGCTTTTACCGCGATGTTCTCGGTTTCATGGTGACTGGCAGGTCAAGGGCGAAGTCGGCGGATCCGGACGACGTGGACTGGGTGATGATGAAGCTGTCTAATGCGACCGTGATGCTGAATACGGCCTACGATCGAAGACGAACCTGTGTCGCCCGATCCTGCGCGCTGGTCGGGGCACCAGGACACCTGCCTCTACTTTGGCTGTCCCGACGTGGAGGCCGCATACCGTCATCTGGTTTCGAAGGGATTTGCCGCAGACCCGCCAAGGGTGGCTTGGTATGGGATGAAGCAGCTTTTTCTCAAGGATCCCGATGGTTTCGGAATTTGCTTTCAGTGGACTACCTGACGATTTGATCTCGAGGAGCATCGGATGAGAACTGTTCTCCACGATTTGCGCTATGCCTTCCGGCAACTGATCAAGATGCCCGGATTCGCTTTTACCGCTATCATCTCGCTTGCCCTCGGGATCGGAGCAACCACGGCCGTCTTCAGTGTTGTTTACGCCATTCTGATGGACCCGTATCCATACGCAAATTCCGATCGCATGATCCACATGCGCTTTGTGACACCCTCCGGCGATCTCAACGGGTTTGGGCTGACGGGATCGCAGTGGCAGGAGTTGCGCAAGTCTCCCGTGGTTGAAGACACGTTTCTCGAGGATGACTGGAACCTCACGGTCACTGGAAGCGATCTGCCCGAGGATGTGCAAGCGGCATATCTCAGTTCGAATGCTTTCAACTTCTTCGGCGTCCCGGCTGCACACGGCCGCGGCTTGCAACCGTCCGATGCCATCGACGGCGAAGATCCGCAACCCGTCGTTGTGCTTGGATACAAGTTCTGGCAGCGACACTACAACGCCGACGCGAGCATCGTTGGGAAAACCATTCAACTGGTCCACAAGAACTACACAGTCGTCGGAGTGTCGGGCACGCGTTTTACCTGGGGTGACGCCGATGTGTATCTGCCGCTGAAGATCACGGGTGACCAGGTTAAGGCGTTCTACGCGGGCGTTCGTCTCAAACCTGGCATTACTCATGCACAGGCCAACGCCGCGCTGCAACCGTTGCTTGCGCAGTTTGCCAAGGAATCGCCAAAGCATTTTCCACCCGATGTTTCAAAGCTTCATGTCGTGGGCCTGAATGAAGACTTCGTCAAACAATTGGGCGGGACGCTCTACCTGCTCTTTGGTTCAGTCGCATTGCTGCTGCTTATCGGCTGCGGCAACGTTTCGATTCTGCTTCTGGCTCGGGCCACCGCGCGCCAGCACGAGTTTGCCGTGCGTGCAGCGATTGGCGCTTCCCGCAAGCGCATCATTCGGCAATTGCTGACGGAGGCGCTGCTGCTTTCCATTACGGGAGCCGGGCTCGGATTGCTGCTCGCATACAAGATACTTGGCGTGATCGTTGCCCACTTGCCCGAATTCTCGTTCCCGCATGAGGCGGCCATCCAGATCAACCTGCCTGTTCTCTCGTTCTCCATCGGAGTTGCTGTGGGCACGGGACTGCTCTTCGGTTTGTGGCCAGCGTGGCAGCTGTCACGACCTGAAGTGAGCCAGGTGATGAAGTCCAATACCCGCAAAACCACGGGTGGGGTTGATGGACGAAGAATGCATAACACGCTGATTGCGGGCCAAATCGCGCTGACTTTGCTGATGCTCGCCGGCGCCGGTGCAGCTATCGAAGGATTCCTTCGCGTAGTAAACACACCGTTGGGTTACGATCCGCATAACGTCATGTCGGTGGGAATTCCGATTCATGACGGCACCTATAAGACGTGGCCTGAACGCGAGGCCTACTTTGCGCAGATACGCGACAAAGTGGCACAAGTCCCTGGCGTGTCGATGGTCGCAATTTCCAGCAATGCCACGCCTCCTGCAAATGGGTTCACCGCCAAGTTTGAAATCGTCGGCAAGCCATCGGCCCAGGATCAGTCGTTCCGATTGAATCTGGTGAGTCTGGAGTATTTCCCGGCTCTGCGCATTCGGCTCATGCAAGGAAGGATATTCAACAACGAAGAAACGCACCGCGGTGCGCCTGTGATTGTGGTCAACCAGACATTCGTCAAGCGATACTTCCCTGGGGGCGACGCCATTGGCCACTCGATCAAGGTGCCGCAGCTTGTAGGGGAGCCGCCATACTTTTTGACGGCTCCGGGTAGCGACGGCCCGCTGCTGATTGTAGGCGTAATTGCCGACAAACTCGATGACGGGCTTGCAAAGCCAATTCTGCCTGAAGTCTTCGCTCCTTACACAATTGGGATGGGCATGTTTACGCAGATCCTGGTGCGCTCTGAAGTGCCTCCGCTGACTTTGCTGCACGCGGTGAGCGCCAAAGTAAACTCCATTGACCGCGACCAGCAGACCAATGCCGATGTCCGCGACCTGGAGCACTGGATTACGCGTTTGCCGGAGTTTGCGCGCGGGCAGCTCGTAGCGTGGCTTTTCGGCGCATTCGCGGCCCTCGCTCTGATTCTGGCGGCCGTGGGGCTCTATAGCGTTGTTTCTTACGCCGTGGTGCAACGCACCAATGAGTTTGGAATCCGGGTCGCGCTGGGTGCAATGAAAACCGACGTGCTCAGACTCGTTTTTCGCTCCACGGCAGTGAGCGTAGGCAGCGGAATCGTTGCCGGTGTCATTCTCACTTTCGCGCTGAATAAAGTGATGGCGAATTGGGCGGCCGAGAGTGCGCGCGATCCCATGCTGCTGCTCGGAGCGACGCTCGCTCTTTCCCTGGTGGCAACGCTGGCCTGCATCGTTCCGGCATGGCGTGCCGCCGGAGTGAATCCGATGACGGCGATACGCTACGAGTAGCAGCGGATGGATCATCGGAAATGAACTCGTGTTCGTGCGGACCACGCCTTGAGTAAATCGCTGAATGCGTCCGGTTGAAGGGAGCGCAATGAAAACCGTACTTTACGACATTCGCTTCGGCTTGCGGCAGCTAATCCAGATGCCGGGATTCACTTTGACGGCAATTGTCTCGCTGGCGCTGGGCATCGGCGCCACCACCGCGGTGTTCAGCGTGGTCTACGCCATCCTGATGAACCCGTATCCGTACAAAGATCCCGACCGCATGGTGCACATGCGGCTGATCATGCCTGACGGGAAACTGCAGGGATTCCTGGGAATTACGCGGCCTGAATGGCAACAGATGCGGAAGTCGCCCGTGGTTGAGGACTCGTTTCTGCAAGGCTCACGAAACTTGACCATCAGCGGCAGCGACCTGCCGGAAGACGTGCTGGCGGTCGATCTCAGTTCGAATGCTTTCAACTTTCTGGGCGTACCGGTATTCCTGGGCCGGCCTCTGCAGCCGTCCGATGCCATCGATGGACACGACCCGCAGCCGGTGACGGTGCTGGGCTACAAGTTCTGGCGGCGGCACTTCAACGGCGATGCGAGCGTACTGGGCAAGAACATACAACTGAATCACCAGGCATACATGATTGTGGGAATTGCCGGTCCTCGATTCGCGTGGGGAGACGGCGACCTCTATCTGCCGCTGAAAATCACCGGCGATCAGACAGATAGCTATTACGTTGGCACACGGCTGAAGCCGGGTGTGACTCATGCACAGGCCAACGCTGCTCTGCAGCCCCTCTTCGAGGAGTTTGCCCGCGAGACGCCGCGCATCTTCCCGCCGGGAAAGCTGCGCATTCACGTCGTGGGCCTGAACGAGCAGTTCATCCAGGATCTGGGTGGAACGCTCTATCTGCTCTTCGGCGCAGTGGCTCTGCTGTTGTTGATCGGGTGCGGCAATGTCTCGATTCTGCTGCTGGCCCGGGCAACTGCCAGGCAGCATGAGTTTGCGGTAAGGGCCGCAATTGGCGCTAGCCGGTCGAGGATTATCCGGCAACTGCTTACCGAGGCCCTGCTGCTGTCGGTGACCGGGGCCGGCCTGGGATTGCTGATTGCATACAGGACTGTGACCGTGATTGCCGCCAACCTGCCGGAATTCTCGTTTCCGCACGAGGCTGCAATCCAGATCAATATGCCGGTGCTGATCTTCTGCATCGCGGTCGCGGTCGGAACCGGCATTCTGTTCGGCCTCTGGCCGGCGTGGCAGCTTTCGCGGCCCGAAGTAAGCAAGGTGATGCAGGCGAACACCCGCAAGACGACGGGCGATGTGCGAGGACGCAGAACCCATGCGGTGCTGATCGGAGGACAGATTGCCCTGACCCTGCTGATGATGGCGGGAGCTGGCGCCGCGATCGAGGGCTTCCTGCGCATTGCCCACATGAAGCTTGGATATGACCCGCACAACGTCATGTCCGTGGGAATCCCCGTACACGAGGGCGCATACAAGACCTGGCCGGAACGCGAGGCATTCTTCGAGCAGATTCTTGCCAGGGTGGCACAAGTTCCCGGGGTAAAGATGGCGGCTGTCTCGAGCAACGCAACCCCGCCATCGAACGGCGCCAATTTGAAATTCGAGATCGTGGGCAAGCCGTCATCTGAGGACCAGGGCATCCGCTTCAACTTGGTCAGCAAAGAATATTTCCCCGTCCTGCGCATTCCCCTGCTTCAGGGAAGAATATGGGACGCGGACGAGACGCATCGAGGGGCAGGCCTTGCAGTGGTCAACCAGACATTTGTGAAACGCTACTTCCCTGCTGCGGACGCCATCGGACACATCATTACCATCCCGATGTTGAAATCGCCTCCATCGTTTTTGCTGGTCGCACCCGGCGCACAGAGTGGATTCCTCATCATCGGAGTAGTAGCCGACAAGCTGGATGATGGCCTGACGAACCCGATCCAGCCGGAGGCATTTGCACCCTACACGGCCGTCGCGTCCGGCTACACGCAGATCCTCGTCCGCTCCGATGGCTCGCCGTTGGCGTTGCTGCAT
This sequence comes from uncultured Acidobacteriaceae bacterium, assembly GCA_963774175.1. Taxonomy (GTDB): domain Bacteria; phylum Acidobacteriota; class Terriglobia; order Terriglobales; family Acidobacteriaceae; genus Telmatobacter. The sequence goes on along the minus strand of CAVZDT010000017.1, from coordinate 585,900 downwards.
GCAATTCGCACGACTGTGAGTTCGATCGATCCAGACCAGCAGACCAACAACGACGTGCGCGATTTGGAACACTGGATTTCCATGATGCCGGAGTTTGCGCGGGGACAGCTTGTGGCGTGGCTCTTTGGCGCTTTTGCCTTTCTGGCGCTGGCGCTCGCCGCGGTGGGACTGTACAGCGTCGTGGCCTACACCGTGGTGCAACGGACAAATGAATTCGGCATCCGCATCGCACTGGGAGCCAAGCGCGGACATGTGCTGGGAATCGTATTTCGCTCGACCGCGTTGAGCGTAGGTGCCGGCATCGCGGCCGGCATCATTCTCACCTTGGCCCTGAACAAGGTGATGGCGAGCTGGGCGGCAGAGAGTGCGCGCGATCCCCTGCTGCTGCTCGGGGCCACGTTCACTTTATCGCTGGTCGCGACCCTCGCCTGCATCATTCCGGCATGGCGCGCGGCCGGAGTGAATCCGATGACGGCGATTCGTTACGAGTAATGCGGCAAACGCGGAGGGATGCGGACCTGTCGGTCTACCGCAGCCCCGTGTGAAGGTACGCGATCAGGGCAGCCATCTGTGAATCGTCGAAGCGTCCGTTGAACGACGGCATCATCCCCTTGCCGACCAGCACCACCTTGCGCAGGTTCGCATCGGTAGCCGCAGCGCCGCTGGGAAGCGTGCCGCTCTTGATACCGTGGAGATCCGGTGGCACCTTCTTGAGTTCGAGATCGTTATCCCGATGGCAGTGGGCGCAGCGCACCTCATACAGATGCTTTCCTTCGGCCTCCTGCGGAGTGAGCTTCGGTGCGCTGTGGCAACCGGCGAACGTGAAGGCGCCGGCGAGAATCGCTATGGAAATAGGAACGGCAAACTGAATATGGGGAGCTCGTCCGGAACGCTCAACAGTCACTCCTTCATTTTAGAGATGCGGGCGGTTCGGTATGCTGGTGCCATGACGCTTCCCTCTCTGGACCAAATCCGCGAAGCCCGGAATCTTCTCTATCGCTACATGCCTGCGACGCCACAGTACAGCTGGCCGCTCATCAACCAGCGGCTGGGCGCCGAGGTGTGGATCAAACATGAAAACCACACGCCCGTGGGAGCATTCAAGATTCGCGGCGCCCTGATCTATCTTGACTGGCTGCGCGAGACGGAGCCGGCACTCAAAGGTGTGGTCGCGGCGACGCGCGGGAATCACGGACAGGGTGTCGCCATGGCGGCCCGGATGACTGGAATCCGATGCGCGATCGTGGTTCCCCGCGGCAACAGCCTCGAGAAGAATCGCGCGATGAAGGCGCAGGGTGCCGAACTCGTGGAGCACGGCGCCGATTTCCAGGAGTCGCTGGAATTTGCGCGAGGCTTGGCGCAGGAACGCGGCTTCCAGATGGTGGACTCGTTTCACGAGCGGCTCGTGATGGGAACGGCGTCGTATGCGCTTGAGTTTTTTGAGGTGGTCCCTGATCTCGACCGTGTCTATGTGCCCATCGGGCTGGGGTCTTCGATCAGCGGTGTTTCTGCGGCGCGGAATGCGCTGGGACTCAAAACAGAGATTGTGGGGGTGGTTGCCGCTGAGTCGCCCTCGTACGCCCTGAGCTTTGCGGCGCGCAGGATTGTGGAGGCTCCGGCGCGTACGGCAATTGCTGACGGGCTCGCGTGCCGCACGCCGAATGCGTCGGCGATGGAGATCATCTGGGAAAACGTTGCGCGGATTCTGCAAGTATCGGATGACGAGATTGAGCACGCCATGCGTGCGCTTTACCAGGACACGCACAATCTGGCCGAGGGCGCCGCCGCTGCATCTCTCGCCGGGGCGATCCTTGAGATGGAAGCGAATCGCGGCAGGCGCATCGGTGTGATCCTGACAGGCGGCAACGTGGATGCGGATGTATTTGCCCGCGTGCTGGCCGGAGAGCCGGGGTCCGCGCGGACAGGTCTTCGTCCGTGGGGTGAGGAGGCAGTCAGCGCATGAGGCCGCACTTCGACAATCTCACTCCGCTGGCTCATGGCGCGCAGAATCGTTGCTTCGGCTGCGGCGAGGCCAATGACAACGGCCTGCAACTGGAGTTTCTCCTCGCACCGGATGGAACGGTGGTGTGCCCGGCAACGATTCCCGACAGATTTGAGGGGCATCCGGGATATCTTCACGGCGGAATCATTGCCACGCTGCTCGATGAGAGCATGAGCAAGGCGGTGCGAGCGCGCGGCCTGACCGCAATGACGCGTCACCTTGAAATCGATTTCAGGCGGCCGGTACCGACATGCGAGCCGATTCGCATGGAAGGCCGAGTCGTTCGCGACGAGGGGCGCAAGCACTGGGCGGAAGCAACGATTTTCGGCGCCGATGGGCACCTTCTGGCTCACGGCAAAGGGCTGTTTATCGAGGTGCGGCCTGAGACAAAACAGTAGCGAGTGTGCTCTATCGCAACTTTGAGAGCCACTGAATAATGGCGCTCTCAAGAAAGATGCGGTGATCGGACCAACCGTGGTCGGTTGACGCATGGATTGCGGTGATGCTGTGTCCGCCGGGAGCCTCGATCGCTTTCACCAGCGCACCGGCCTGCGGCGCCAGACCGTCATTTGCTGTCAGAACGAGCATGGGAACACTTTTCAGGCCATGCACTGCGTTGGAAAATGCAAATGATGCAGCGTTTCGCGCAACCTCATCGGCCATCGATTCAGCGGTGACGCCGTTGAGAGCTTCCATGTTGTCGGCCATTTCGGCGACCAGTTTGTCATGCGGCGCCCCGCCCATCTGTCCCATATCGGCTGCACTGATAAGGATCACGCCGGCAAGAGCATGATCGTGCGCCGCCGTCAAAACCGTGACCCATCCACCCATGCTGTGACCGGCAAGAACGATTCGCTTTGTGTCGATGCCCAGCTTCTCCGCATTTGCAGGATCTCGGAGATACGCAAGCACCGCATCCGCATCTTCGAGATTCTGGGAAAACCGGAAAACTCCCGGACTTCCCCACGATCCACGATAGTTGAAAGTCACGGCGTTCCAGCCCGCGCGTCGCAGCGCCTGCGCCAGGTCGAGATTCTTCTCGTTTCCCGGCAGTCCGTGGCAAAGGACCACGGTGGGGTGCACTCCAGCGCCGGATGGCGAGTACAGAACGCCGTTGATCAGCACACCATGGGATGGAATATGCAGCACCGTCATCGCCGCCGGATGCGTCGTGTCCGCCGGCGGATCGGTATAGATGGCCGCCGGGACTGACTGCGCCGCCATTCCCGCGGCGCCCGTCAAAAGCGCGACCGCGAGAGAACACTTGAGCTTGATCACATGGCCTCCTGCCGGGTGGGAAGTTTGATTGGTTCCTGAACAGTCTACCCGACCGGGCGAACAGTGATGCAAGGCGCCCCTGCTGCACGCAGATGAGACGCCTTGGCGAGACTCGCGGGAGCACGGCACGGATCAGAGGAGGTGTTTGCCGACTGCTGACTTAGCGAATTTCCTAGTGAATCATGTTGATCGTTTCCTGCGTGATGGTGTCGAAGGTTGTCACCGCTTTGGAATTTGCCTCGAATCCTCTCTGCGCGATGATAAGGTCGGAAAACTCGGCGGAGATGTTCACGTTTGAGGCTTCCAATGCGCCGCCTTGCATGGTTCCAAGGCCGGCAGTCCCGGAGGCTCCAATGGTGGCCGTGCCGCTGGCCAGGGTGGTGGAATAGTCACCGTTCCCAGTGTCCTCAAGCCCCTGCAGGTTGACGACATTGCCCAGTGCCAATTGGCCCACATTGAGCTTCTGTCCATTGTCGAATGTGGCCGTAACCGTACCGTCTGATCCGATTGTAAAACCGTTATAGTTTCCGCTCGAATAGCCATTCTGCGTGCTTGAAGAAACCGACCCGTTTGGAGTGGTTGAAGAGGCAGTGGAGGACTGATCCACCTGGCTGAGATTCGCTGATCCGCCCGCGTCGAACAGATTCCACGTCATGTTCATGTTTGTTGCTCCATCCGAAACACCGGCAAACGTTATGCCGGTCACGTTGGTCGATGGGCTTACCAGATTTCCATTCGAGTCAAAGGTTAACGATCCACTGGCAGAAGCCGATGCAACCGGATCCTGAATCACGCTGCCCGAGGTCGAAATGTTGGCGCCGCTGATCGACAACTGGCCCGCCGCCGAAGCCGTCACGGTGGCAGTGATGCCGGCCGCAGTCAGAGCAGTCTGCAGATCACCGGCGTACGTGCTGGCGGATTCACCGGCGACGACCGTGGGAGCATTGATGGTCGTCGAGACCCCACCGGCATTCGGACCGGTAATGGTCAGGTTCGTCCCAGGATCGACTGTGGCCAGCGTCCCTGCACTCGAGCCGAAGTTGTATTTGACTGTGGTCACTCCAGCGGCTGTACTGGCGTTGGCTTCTAGCGTGTCAGGCATCGTGATGTTATACGACCACGTATTGGTTGCGGTCTTGGTATAGGTAACAGTGGCCTGGTAATCGCTGCCCAGGGAGTCATAGACCTGCACCTTGCCCGAGATGCTGGCTCCCACCGGAGCGGCGGAATTGAGCGTGGCCGTCATCTCAAAATTCGTGGTCGCGCTGGGCGGTTCCACTTCTCCGACAGGGATATTCACTGGGGCGAGCGGAGCATTGGTATTCACTTGCCCGTTGACTGCCGGAAAGCCCATGACGCTCAGTCCATTTGCTGTGATCAGATTCCCGTTCAGATCCAGCGAAAAATCGCCGTCACGTGTGAGCAGGTTGCTGCCGCCATCGCTTACCACGAAGAAGCCGTTGCCCTGCAGCGCAACGTTGGTGTCTACGCCGGTTGTGTTCGGAGAGCCATTCGAAAAATCCGTCTCGATCGAGGCCACCTGCGTACCCGATCCGCGCTGAATGGGATCACCGGAACCGGCTTCACCCACCTGCTGGTAGAAAAGATCCGAAAAGTTGACGGACTGGGATTTGTAACCGGTAGTGTTCATGTTCGACAGATTGTTGGCGATGGTGTTCAAGGCGGTGGAATCCGCATTCAACCCTGTGAGCGGGATATAGAAGCTAGCCATGATGCGTCTCCTCTGTGATGAATCCGGCCGATGGGCCGTTGCTATTGGCCGGTCAATGCCTGCGCGACACGTTGCGCTGCCGGATTAGTTTTGGGAATGGCGAGATTGCCGGGTGCCAGCGGTGGTATCACGGAACTCGGCGAAGCGTGCTGGGCCGTCGGAGCCATGAGACCGGCAGTGGCGGGGTTCAATCCGCCGGATGCGGGAACTGCCCGCTGAGTGCCGGTTGATCCAGCAGCGTCACCGGTCGGAGTTGCGGAAGAATCTGCCGCGAGTGTCTGGTTGATCGAAATGAGTTGTTCAAGACTGTTCACCTGGACAAGCTGGTTGATGTATTCGTTGGGGTCGGTGTCGGCGGTCGGGTCCTGGTTCTGCATCTCCGTCACCAGCAGGGTGAGAAAATCATTGGCGGAAATCGTCGAGGAATCACTGCTGCCGGAGTCGCTGCCCGAGCCGGTAGCGTCGGCGGCCGCGACCGGCCGTGCGGAGTTGAGGGCATGCGTGTTGGAGAGATGATTCCAGATTCCGGTGATCGATGCTGCCATTTCTTCCTCCCTGCGGTTCCTTGTCTTTCGCGCAAATCCGCGGCTCGTTCGCTCTGCGGCCATTACACGAGTACTGAGATATGCCTGTTATCTGTGTTTGGCTTCATCGCCATGAACGGTATTTCCTCTTGCGCGGCCTGGCTTGTCGAGAATGCGGACGAGGAACGAAGACCAGCACCGGTCAAGGCTGATTGAGAGCTCTCCTGCTGTCCTCCGCCGCTCGTGGAACTCTGGCCATCTCCCCCGGCCATCGACTGTCCGTTGCTGTTCCATCCCGCATCCGGGGCGGACAACGTAATCGGGTTCACATGCGCTGACTCGCTTGCCATGTATGTGTTAAGGCCGGCGAGATGGCTTGCAAGCACCTGCGCGGCATCTGCCGTTGCGGGAACGAGGGTTGCATGGATCCCGCCGGCCGCCTCTTGCGCGCGGACGGTGACCCAGCCAAGCGATGGATCCTGAAAGCCTGCCTCGGCGCGATGTGTTCCCGCAAGAGTCCAGGTGAACGGAACTTGGGTCGGCCCTGCATCGAGCGTTATAAAAGGCTCCCGCACTGCGTCTCGCCGTCGCGCTGTCGATACCGCTGATTCGATCCCGGACTCCGTCGCGAATTGAGGCCCTGATTGCAAGGAAATACTCGCCGCAGGAAAGTGCTGAATCTGATCTTCATGGAGTGCGCCGCCGCCAGAGATGGCAGTCCTGGAAAGAACACCGGATGTGGCGGACTTGTCCGCGGCCGCTCGGGCAGGAGAACTTGTCTGCACTGCCCTCGGGGCCGTGCGTTCATGGACAGAGGCGGATAGATTCAGCCCATCGGATCCCAGCGTTTCCAGATCGGTGGAGCGATCGGCGGGCGGCGGGTCTTCTCGCTTGGCGCCCTGGTTGATTGTGATGAATGGCGCGGCTGCCGTCCCAGCGGCGTCCTGAATCGGCCGCCCACTTCTTCTTCCTTCGATCACCGCGTCGAGAACCGCGCCGCTCGTGACGGGGCCGCTGGCAAGTGTTTGTGGCTCCGCCGGGACAAGCGTGTCTGCCTTGGGAGTCGATTTGCTGGCCGAAGTAATAAGAGCTGAGTCACTCGTTGGTCCTGCCTTCCCCAGTGTTCGCGCGAGAGATTCTTCCGTAGAATCTGATCGCTCCATATGCAAATGTCTCGACGACTTGCTCGTCGGCGGTGCAGTCGCAGCCGATGGAGCCGGTACGCTATGCCCGAACCACGAATGGGACACCGGCAGATTTGTGTCTGCAGCAGCTGCCAGCTGAACTCGTGCTGATGGTTGGTTTTTGTCGGGCGAGGGCTTTTGAAAATGGGAAGTGGCGTCCCGTGTAGCTGCTTTCAATGGCTTTTGATTCGGAAGCCTGCTGGAAGCAGAGGCAGCGACGGGCGGCTCCGGAGCAGAATCCATGCGGTTGCCGCGAACCGACTGCGGCGATCGACGCAATCGCGACGCGGACGGGGCGAAGGCGCTCTGGAACCGAATTCCGGAAATAGGCGTTTGTGTCGAGCGTTCTGAGAAACGAGTTTGATTCGACGAGCCGGAATCTTCCAGGCTTACTGATTCTTCGTATGCCGGCGCGGAGTTTCTGGCATCTGGCGCTACAGATCCCTGAGAAACTTTAAGAAGCGACTGCCAGCTGTGACGGAAACTCTGAGCGTCGACTGAATTCCCACCCGAAAACTTCATCGCTTCCGAACCAGCCTCGACGCTACCAATGTTGTGACCCGTGCCCTGTATGGGAATTGGCCTTCCGATGGCGCCGGCACCGCTCATGCTGAACCATGAAGCAGCCGATATACCAAATGCCCTCTCGGGCGGTTAGAGAAATATCAGATTCGGTTGAGGCGGCGTTCGGATGAGAGCGGAATGAAGACCGAATGAGAGCGGAATAAATTTGAATGCCTGCCGAAATGCGGTGATGTTGCCCGAAGCAATCCTGAGGGCACGCGCAATTGAGTTGTTCATCGGCAGCGGGTCTGATCGCTCTTTTCTCTCGGTCGCGTCCGGAACCATTCGTCGAGCGCAAGTTGGGCCTTGCGAGACTCTTCGGCGGCGGCACGCTTTCGTGCGGCATCGAGCAGCGTTTCTACCTGGCGGCGCTCAACTCGTTTCTCGAGAAATTGTGCGCGAGACCGGACGAAGTGCTGTTCAGCCACCCGGATTCTATCTCGAAGAAGCCTGGTGAGACGGTCGGCCTGCGCAGCCTCTTCCAATCCAGCAATCCTGTCCTCGGATTCAGCAGTGCGCACGCTGTTTGCGATGAGGGTCCGAGCCAGCCGGAGCCGCTCTTGTGTTCTTTCCAATGCGTTGTGGAGGCTGCGCAGTTCAGCGAAAGCCGAGATCATAAGCGTGCGAAACTGCTGTTCCTTGGCGGAGCGGATGGAGTGTAGCCGCCGGAGGCTTTGCGGGATGGGCAATTAGATCTCCTCGGCAATCGCAGCGAGGCGAGTGAGGCAATCAGCGAATCCAACCCGTTCTTCCGGGACCTGCATCATGAATTCGCGCATTGTTTCTCTGGCGCGGAGAGCCCGGTCCAGATCCGGGTCGGAACCCGGCTTGTACGCTCCGATCCTCACCAGGTCTTCCGATCGCGCGTAAGCGGACATCATCCGCCGGAAAAGGCTTGCCTGCTCGCGGTGCGCCTTTTCGGTGAGCGCAGGCATCAACCGGCTGATAGAGTCGAGTAAATCGATGGGCGGATACCAGCCTTCGGCAGCCAGTTTTCGCGAGAGCACAACGTGGCCGTCGAGGAGCGAGCGCACCGCATCGACCAGTGGGTCCTGCTGATCATCGCCTTCCATCAGAACCGTGTAGAAGGCGGTGATGGAGCCTGTACGGAAATTTCCCGCTCGCTCAACCAGCTTTGCCAGCCGGGAGAAAACCGAAGGGGTGTAACCCTTTGCTGTCGGAGGCTCGCCGGCCGCCAGGCCGATCTCTCGAGCCGCCATGGCAAAGCGGGTGAGGCTGTCGAGAACCAGCAGAACGGCCTTTCCCTGCCGTGCAAAGTACTCGGCGATGGCTGCCGCTGTCAGAGCTGCGCGGATCCGCATCAGTGGGGACTCGTCTGACGTCGAGACCACCACCACAGATCGCGCCAGCCCCTCTTTGCCCAACGCCTCCTCGACAAATTCGCGGACCTCCCGGCCGCGCTCGCCTACCAGGCCAACCACGGTCATGTCCGCCTCGGTGTTACGCGTCATGATGCCGATCAGCGTGCTCTTTCCCACTCCGGACCCCCCGAAGATACCGACGCGCTGTCCGCGACCCACCGTCAGAAGTCCATCCAGAGCCCTGATCCCGGTTCCGAGGGGAGTTTGAATCGGCACGCGATCCAACGGCGTGTGGAGAGATCCATCCAAGGGCATCGTCATTGTCGGGCCGGCAATCCTCGCTCCCTCAATCGGAACGCCTCGGCCGTCGAGGATTCTTCCGATCATTCCCGGTCCGACTTGAACCGCGGGGCGAATTCCGAGAGCGGTCACGGCATCTCCGAAGCGGACACCTTCGGTCGTCATGAGTGGCATGGAAATGACATGCGAACCGCGAAAGCCGATGACCTCTGCGAGATGCTTTTCTCCTTGACCGTCCTCTATCTCGCAGCACTCGCCCACGGAGGCAACTGGCCCGGCGGACTCGATGGTATGGCCGATCGACTCTACCACCTGGCCGTGCCATCGCCATGGCAGTGCGCTGCGCAGACGGAGAAAATAACGATCCAGGAGTTCGCTCACCGATTCTCCTCACGCACGCGGAGAGTGCGATCCGGTGCGTCCCGTCGATCTGAGGTCGATGCGTCATCAAAAAGGGCGTGCTGAATGGCATGGATCTGGGCCCCCAGACCCAGGTCCACCGATCCCATTTCCGACTCGATGACACAATCCCCGAGTTGCATGCCCGGTTCCGGCACGATTTCCGGTCTTACTCTCAGGCCCGGAAGGTGTGCCAGGGTTTCTGTCCACAGTTCCGCTTCTGGAGCAGGAATGCGCACGCGGACGTGCATGTTCTCCGCAAGCTGACCCAGGGCCACGCGTACCGCTCCGATCAGAAAGAGCGGATCCATTTGTGCCTCGCGCCGCAGAACCCGCTCCGCGATGGCCAACGCCAGCCGGACCACGTCCTGCTCGACTGCTTCGAGGAATCTGTCTCTCTCCTGCGCGAATTGATTGACGAGCTCTGCAGCCTGGCTGACGCGCTTGTTCTCGATTTCAGCCAACTGCTTTTCATGTCCTTGCCGTTCCAGTCCGCGCCCCACGCGAATTCCCTCCTCACGCCCGGCTTCGAAGCTTCGTTTCACCTCATCCACCCGGGCCGCGCCTGCCGGGCTCGCGGCCTCCGTCTGATCGCCGCCCGCACTCGCGAATGGCGCAGCCTGGTCCGAGCGGAATGCGGCGCAGACCTCGGGAATCTCCTCCCAGAATTGCGGAAGCGGCTTTCCACTTTCCGGATACTTCAATGTCTCAACAACGTCTGTGCTGCGATCTCGCACGGCTTCCCCACGGGCTGTGTGAAGCTCAAGCCAGCATCTCGTCACCGGATTCGAGCTTCAGAATGACCTTGCCCTCCGCTTCAAGCCGCCGGGCAAGGTTCAAGATCTCCTGCTGTGCCTGGGCCACCTCGCGCGACCGAACTGGCCCAAGCACTTCCATGTCTTCCTTCAGCATTTCGGCTGCGCGTGCGCTCATGGATTTGAAAATGGCGGCCCGCAGTTCCTCGTTGGCTCCGCGCAGAGCCATGGCCAGTTGCTTCTTGTCGACACCGGAGACAATCTCACGAATCGTCGCCGGTGGAACAGTGACCAGATCTTCAAACGTGAACATCAGGTTGCGAATACTCAGAGCCAACTCCGGCTCACCTTCTTCAATAGATTCGAGAATGCGTTTCGATTCCTCGGCATTGAGCCGGTTCATCAGGTCGGCCACCGCCTTGAAGCCGGAATAGCTCTTTCTCACGGCATCTCCCACGTTTTCGAGGCGCCGGTGCAGGATTTGAGCGACCTTCTGGGCCATTTCGGGCGAGAATTGCCGCATCGCCGCCAGGCGCTGGATGGAGACTACCTTGTGTTCGTCGCTCAAATTGTTTAAGACCATCGACGCCCGCTTGGGGTCCAGATGCGCCAGGACAAGCGCGATTGTCTGCGGATGTTCGGAATCCAGAAGCTTGCCGAGTTGCTGGGGATCGGTGCGCTGAAGCTTCGCAAGATTGCCGTGTTCCGCTTCTTGAACGCGCCGTACCTGCGCCATCAGATCTTCCGCACGCTGTTTCCCAAAGGTGTCAACCAGAAGGCGGTTGGCATAGTCGAGGCCGCCATGCACCATGAAGCTCTGTGTCTCCAGCAGTTGCCAGAACTCCTCGAGCACGGCGGAGGAAATCTCCGGAGTGATACCGCGCAGATCCGCAAGCTCTGTTGTGAGCCGCTCCACATCTGTCTCGGACAGCGTGCGCAGAACCTCCTTGGCGAGGTCCTCACCCACCGCCATCAGAAGCACTGCAGCCTTACGTGCGCCCGTCAGGTTCACGGTCTTGCTCTGCGGCGCAATCCCGAATTCGGCATCATCCCCGGACACGTTCTCACCCCCCTCTTCACTGCGGACTCTCTATCAGGTCCGTTGCTCATGCGCCTCGCGATCGTGTTCGCGCCTTCCCAGGTCTTCGATCAGTCCGAGTGAATCCAACTCTGCAGAAGCCGTGAACTCTGCGCCGGCTCCTGTTTCAGCTGACTGCTTACGTGCTCGAAGATCTCCTGCGTCTTGACACGATTGGCGTCGGGCATCGGTATTTCAGACTGCGGCAGCGCAGCAGGGCCGGCGGCCGGGGCAGTACCCGGAAGCTGCCGCGGCGGACCCTTCACTCCCTGGGCCGCTTTGCTCAACGCTGGCCTGATCCCAAAGCCGAGCACCGCAAAAATTCCAATCAGCAAGGTCAGATACTTGACGAGCAGCGGCGAATTCACGACGCGCATAGCAATCTCTGCCGGTGTAGAAACTGGGGGCTGGGCACGATTGTCTTCAAAAGTCAGATCCTGCACGGTTACCACGTCTCCCCGGGACGGATCGAAACCCACGGCCGCCTGTGCAAGGGCGGTCAGGTTACGCAACTCGTCTGCCGAGCGCGGCTGCCACTGCGCGGCGCTTTTTCCTGTCGCCGCCTGAACCAGGCGATCATTCACCACGATCGCGGCGGTCAGCCGGTGGACCTTGCCCGGGTTCTCAACCATGTGGCGCACGGTTTTCGACACACCGTATGTTCCGGATTCCGTCTTGGAGGTTTGCGGCGGCGTGGTCTGCCGGGGATACACCGGAAGAGCCTGCGTGTTCGGGGCGTTCGATGCAGTGCCAGGGACACCGGCTGCCACCGGTTGAGCGCCCGTGGTTTGCTCTGTGCGCTCCATCGAAAGGGTCGCCGACTGGGTTGGATCGTAGTTCTCTCTGGTCTCTTCAACCGCATCCGGATCGTAATCGAGTGTCACGGAAGCACGCACGTTGCCTGCACCGGTAACCGGCTCCAGCGTGGAGATGAGTTTGTCTTCGAGCGTCTGCTCCGCCCCGAGCCGAAGAGCCTCAGCGGTCTTCGGCCCGAGAGATGCATGACCGGAAGCATCCACGAGCACGACATGATCGGGCGCAAGACCGTCGACAGCGGAAGCGACGAGATTGCGAATGGAATCTGGCTCGCCATCCGCCAGCGAGCCATGCCGCAGCTTCAACACCACAGATGCTTTCGCGGGCCGTTCCTGATCGCGAAACAGCGAATCGTGGGCAAGCACCAGGTGCACACGAGCCGACTCGACATCCGCGAGAGATGCCACCGTGTGTTCGAGTTCTCCCTCAAGCGCACGCTGGAAATTCACCTGCTCATCGAACTCCGAGCCCACCCAGTTGGGCTTGTCGAAGAGTTCGAAGCCCATGCGGCCGCCTTTTACGCCGCCTTTGGCCGCCGTGGCCAGGCGGGCCTTATCAAGCTGTGCGGCAGGAACGCGCAGCGTACTGCCGTTGTCCGCCACATCGAAAGGAATCTGCGCTTGGGTCAGGGTGACGCCGATCTGGCGGGCATCGTCCGGAGAGAGTCCCGCATATAACGTGCGCCAATCGGTGCGGATTCCATACCACAACAATCCACCCAGCAAGCCGGCGAGCATCAGGGACGTGGCGACGGCCCATTGGCGTTGCTTCGGAGCCATCGCAGCCCAGGCAAGCCGAGCCCGCGTCCACATGGCGATGGTTCCCGCTGGCAGCAGTCCACCTTCAACAACCGGTGATCGTCTCTCCAATTGGGTTCCTGCCGGTGCCATTTCTCTTCTTCCGTGTCCCTAAAACGAACTCGCCTTTTTACTGGAGAACTCCCAGCCCATGAGCTCCTTACCCAAGAACTCCTAGCCCCGAACTCCCGACCTTCCTTTTCCCCGGAGTAGCCTGACCTGGGCAGCCGCGGGTGCAGATCAAAATTGCATGCTCATGACGCTCTGATAGCTTTGGATTGCCTTGTTGCGTACTGCCAGCACCATCTCGAATGCCATGCTCGCCTTCTCGCCTGCAATCATCGCCTCGTGGACGTCGACGCCCGAGCCGGTCATCAGGCCGGTAACCGCGGTGCGCGCCTGGTCGTCGAGCCGGTTGACCTGGCCCACAGCATCGTTCAAAAGGTCGCCAAAAGGCGCTTGTGCTGGCGCTGCTTGTGCCGAGGATGTTTGCCCGGGCCGCAGGAATGAAGCACTAAGGCCCGATAGCGCGGCGCTGGCGTTCTCTACGGATTGGAGTGCTGCGATCATTGCCGTTTCTCCGCGTTACGATTTCCCAATATCGAGAGCAGAGGTGATCATGCCCTTCTCTGCCTGTACAGCCGAACTGTTCAGACCGTAAGCACGCGTGGCGCCCATCAGATCCACCATTTCTGTGACCGGATTAATGTCCGGATATGCTACATAGCCGTCCGGCCTGGCATCGGGATGCCCGGGATCATAGCGCTTCAATGGCGCCTCGTTGTCTTCGAAAACCTGTGCGATGTGGACTCCACCGGGCGGCTCAGCGTTGTTCGTCGCCTGTATTGCCTGGCCGGCACCGACCAGCGATTGAACAAACTCTCCGTCGGGCGCATTTGCGGCGAAGACAACGTGCTGGCGCTTGTATGGCCCGCCGGTTTCGGTGCGCGTGGTCTCCGCATTGGCCATGTTGGAGGCGACAATCTCGGCGCGCATGCGTTCAGCTTGCATCGCCGATCCCGAAGTTTCCATCAACCCAAAGAGGTTCATCCGCTCTCCTTGCGCTCAACCCCACTACTTGTCGGCGTGAATGGCGTCCATTACGCGCTGATTTTCGAGCCGCATGAGCGCGACTCCGGTGCGAAACTTCAGTTGAGCTTCGGCCATGTCCAACCCCTCGCGATCCATTGACACGTTGTTGCCATCGGGCCGGGACACGAGTCCATCCACATTCTCGATATGCACCGTCGTTACCCGTCCCGCATCGACACCCGTGAGCGCTTTCTGCATCTCCGCCTGAAAATCGAATCCTTGCGTCCTGTACCCCGGCGTGTCGATATTCGCCATGTTGGCGGCGGTGAGCTTGGTTTCCGTCACCGCCAGATCGAGGTATCGCGCGAGTTGATCGCTCAGTCTTGTTTCGATCTGCATTCCGGCCGCTCCTTTCGAAAATTGCGAACGCTGCGAGCCAATCGCAAATTCAGTTCACGAGGACCCCAAAATCGATGTCTTCAGGCTTGAGAACCGGTTCGTCGCCGGCAAGAATGGCGGCCCGCTCCAGAACGTGCTCAAGTTCGCGCACGTTTCCCGGCCACGTATGCGCCCTGAGCTTCTCCATCGCTGCGTCGCCGATGCCCTTCACCGGCATGGTGCGGCCGAGCTGCTCCAGAAAGTGATCTACGAGGATCGCGAGGTCCCCGAGGTGTTCCGACAGCGCCGGTGTCCGGATAAGAAAGACAGCCAGGCGGTAGTAGAGGTCAGCGCGGAACTGGCCGTCCTGGGTCTGCTCTGCCAGAGCCTGATGCGTGGCCGCAATGATACGCACATCCACCTTGACCGTATCGTTGTCTCCGACGCGCTGCAATTCTCCGCTTTCCACAAAGCGCAGCAGCTTCGACTGGAGGGCCAGCGGCATCTCGCCGATCTCATCCAGAAACAACGTGCCGCCGTCAGCGGCCTCGACGCGGCCTACGCGCCCCTGCACCGCACCCGTAAAGGCGCCGCGGGTATGACCGAAGAGTTCCGCTTCCAGTAACGCCTCGGGAATCGCGGCGCAGTTGATCGCGACGAACGGTTTTCGGTTGCGCAACGAGAGCCGGTGCAGAGCCTCGGCGACCAGCTCTTTTCCCGAGCCTGTCGGTCCTTCGATCAGCACCGGAGTATTGCGCGGCGCAACCAAGCGAATCCGCCGGCAGATCTCGAGTATGCAGGGCGAGTTTCCGATCAATTCGGGGATTCTCCCGGCTGTGGCAATCGACACCGGCCGGTCGGTGGAATCTGCCGCGATTTGAGGAACATTCGTAGAGGAATGGGTCTCGATGGAAATCGGAGAGCCCTTGTCGTTCGTTGACGCCGATAACCGAGACGGGGGACGCGTGATCTGCTCACCGTCAAGCCGGGGCGCGGCATTCCAGGCCGCGGTGTCGCTCTCCTGAATACGCCGAAGAGCGTACAGGATCTCCTTGCGATGCGGCCCAGGCTTACTCTCCAACGAGGTTTCGCGGTCGGCCGTAATAACGTCCACGCATGGGAAAGACTCACGAAACTCGCGCAGAAATTCGTCGAGGTCGAGATCCGGCAACCACGAATCGACGATGATCACCTCGGGCAACGTGTCCATTGCTTCGCCCCACGCCTGTGCCCCGCCAACGGCCTCGCGCACTTGCCAGCGCAGGCCAGACAAGACTGCGTTCAGTCTCTGCCGAAAACTGCCATCAGCGCTGGTCACCAGCGCGGTGCGGGGTCGAATTCGTGAATGGATCGAAGAAACCATTTCTGCCGTTGCTGCCATCGTGAGTCTCCCAAATGTAGAATCCAGATTTCTGTTCAGCCTTCTACTACGGCGATTTGCGGCCGAATCGGCTGCGTTTGTGCATTCATTTTGCGCGCCATGATTTCAGCCTCGAAGGGGACCATGTAACCCTTGCCTCGCACCGTGCGGATCAGCATGCCGGGCGGCTCATCTTCGAGTTTTCGCCGGAGGTAGTTGACATACACGTCAACGATATTCGTGGTCTGCGTCGGCTCCGCGTTCCACACCGTCTCCAGGAGTTCGGCGCGCGTCACGCAATTTCCGCGGCCGAGCATCAAGTGCTCGAGGAGAGCAAACTCCTTGTTGGTGAGATTCACGGCGCAGCCGGCGCGGCGAACCACGTGATCCAGACGGCCCAGTTCGAGATCACCCGCGCGTAGAACCAGTTGCCCTTCCCTTTTGCGCCGCAATAACGCGCGGCAGCGCGCACGCAGTTCGGAGAGACTGAAGGGTTTGGTCATCAGGTCGTCAGCTCCGCAATCCAGGCATCGTACGCGTGTTTCCACCTCCAGACGGCCCGTGAGCACGAGAATGGGTAGCTCCGCATCCAACTGGCGGATTTCCTTGAGCGCGAGTTCTCCATCCTTGACGGGCAAATTCAGGTCAAGAATCGTCAGATCTGGCGACTCGTCGCGGAAAGCGTCGACCGCCTGAGCGCCATCGCAAACGGTGCGCACGCGGTGACCTTCCATCTCGAATCCCCGCCGCAGAAACAGGCTCAGGGCCTTGTCATCTTCGGCGATCAGCAGTCTCATCTCCGCTTCTCCCGGCGCGTCTCAGTCAACTCCGAAACTGCGCCACCATCTTGCGTTTCGCTGCGCTGCTCTTGCGTCTCGCCGCGCTTGCTCGTTCATCACGTACGCGTCTCGCTGCACTGCTACGCGTCCCGCTGCGCTGCTATCTGGCTTAGAATGCGCTAAGGTGCGGCACTCCTCTACGTTCGCTCGAGGGAGAAGAGAACTCAAGATTGGAAAGAGAAAAGAATTGGGGAGAGTTTCAAAGCGAAGAGAAGAGTGTGCAAATTCCTGCAAACGGATGCGCGCACACTGCTGTGTGATGGCGGCCACAGAAATCAAGCGCAACCGCGAGGCGCAGCTTAATGAAACCCGTTTTGGCGAATCGCTGCAGTCAGGATCAGGCCGTCATCCTTTCTCGGTCGAGTGCCCGCTGTGAGATCAGAGCCGCATCGGCCCGCTCCAGCAGGTCCATCATGCTGTCGCCATCCCGCGATTCAGCGAGGCCGATCGAAACGCTGAGACGAACGTTTACGTAGCCGGTTCTTCCCGGGGTGTGGTAAGGCCTGCAAATCCAGGTGCGCAGGCGCGCCGCTTGTCCCCGTGCATCGTCCCCCGCGCAATCCAGCACCACGAGAAATCGATCGCCTCCCCAACGGGCGACAATGTCGGAGAAGCGGCACGACGATCGGAGTTCCCGGGCGAATTCTTTCAGAAGCAGATCGCCAACAAGCTTGCCATGCTCGTCGTTGACGCGTCGGAAGTCATCGACGTCAATCATCAGGATGCTAAAGGGCAAACTGGATGCAAGTCTCTGCTGGATGCGTCCTTCGATCCAGAGACGGCTGCCGAGACCGGTCATGGAGTCGCATGACGCAACATACTCCGCCTTTTCGAGTTTTGCCTGGTAGGTGGAGACTTCGGCGCGGAGGTGATCGATGACCGTTTTGTTTTCGGCAGTCATTCTGGCAACCGAACTCCTCAAATCATGTGCGCTCTCTTCGATCGACGCGCGGATCCTTGAGACGTCGCCAAGGGTTGCGATCGTTTCGAGTCGCGCTGTAACGGAATCCAGTTCCTGCGCGTAGCGTTCGTCTTTGTGCCCGAGGGATTCGGCGGTTCGCGCCATTACAAGCAGCAGGTCCCGTACTTCTCCGGCCTTGTCCTCGTAGTACAGTGCGGTCTTCTTCCCCCAGTCCTGCAAAAGATCGCATAGGGCACGCTCCGAGCCGGCGAACTCGCGCGCGCCGGGACGCTTGCCGAATACTTCATCAATCCGCGCGATGCCCCGCTTGAGTTCCGCTCCCAGGGCTGGACAGCTGTTTGCGCCGCATTCGCCCATCTGGACCAACCCCGAGCGGTACGCCGCAAGCAATGTCGCGAAGGCTTTCGGAGAACCGTCCTCGTCCGCCTTGTCGACCTGTACTTTCTCAGCGTCGAGGTATCGTTTCAACGAAATCATGAGTTCCTGGCCCTTTGCACGGTCCTGGATTGCGATCCTGCGTAGGATCGCTTAGCAATTAAATCGGCAAATGGATAAAAATCTTCAGCGCTGTCTGCAGAACCGCGTTATTTTGCCGTGCTCCTGAGAAGTGATGCCGCAAAGCAGCTTCGCCATGGCTCTTGGCAAAAAAGGAACCGTGGAGAAAAAAAGGCAAAAAACTTCCCTTGCAATTCGCTTTTTCTTCGCTATAATCCGCCCATGGCTGTCACCCGAAGGCAAAAAGAGATTATCGATTTCCTGGAAACGTTCGTGTCGCGGAATGGGTATTCTCCATCGTTTGAAGAGATTGCCCGTGGAATGAACCTGAAGAGCCTGGCCACGGTCCACAAGCACATCACAAACCTTGAGAAAAAGGGCCTGCTCGATCGCGTTCACAACCGGAGTCGATCGATCGATGTTCTGCCGCCCGGTGCGCGCAACCGGACTAGCGACCGGCTGCCTCTCGCAGGCAGGATAGCCGCAGGGTTGCCGGTGGAAACCGCGGAGAATCCCGAGACGATTTCCCTTCACGATGTGGTTGGAAACCGGGACGTCTTTGCTCTTGAGGTGCGCGGTGATTCAATGCGCGATGAGCACATCATCAACGGCGACTACGTGCTTGTGGAGCGCGCCCGGACCGCACGGCAGGGTGAAATTGTGGTGGCGCTGGTAAACGGAGCTGAGACTACTCTCAAGCGCTACTACCCGGAAGGCAACGTGGTGCGGCTGCAGCCGGCCAATATCGAAATGGAACCGATCTATGTGCCCGCTGCCCAGGTTTCGATCCAGGGCCGTGTCCTGGGCGTTCTACGCAAATACCGCTGACTGCTTGCGCGGGCGCGCATGAAAAAGGCCCGGCTCTCTGCCGGGCCTCGATTCTTCTTGCACGCACTGGCTTTATGCCAACAGCCGCTGAACTTTCTCTTCGATGACATTCTGCGGGGCGTAGCCAACCACCTGGTCGGCGACCTTGCCGCCCTTGAAAAACAGCAGCGCAGGAATTCCGCGGATCCCGTAGCGCGAGGGAGTAGCCGCGTTATGGTCGACATCCACCTTTGCCACCTTCAGTTTGCCCGCATACGTTTGCGCAACTCCATCGACAATGGGCGCAATTGCCCTGCATGGACCGCACCAGACGGCCCAAAAATCCACGAGCACCGGCTGCTCGCTGCGCAGCACCTCCTGCTCAAATGTCGCATCGCTTACTTCCAAAACGCCCAAACCTGCCATGGTTCTCCTTGTGATCCCCGCATTGTGATCAGAGTAGCGGAAACAGTGCCTCTATAGGATGCTCTATCGGACCATAAAGTCGCAATCGCGCCCTGGCTCTAAAACAGTCCATGCCAAAAGCCGGGCTGAGAAACTGAATCTTCGGGGCCGGGAAGACAATCGTTTTATTGGCTCAAAATAGAAGCGCCCGGATCCTGCGAAGGATCACGGGCGCTAGAGCAGCCCTCCCCCAGAACTGCCCACGGAGCGAATTTAGGTTGTCTGCGATTCAATATCAAGGAAACTTAGGTAATCGGAGCGGTAATCTTCGATCGGTGATTTACCTCACAGTTATCCCCCGGGGAGAGAGTTAACTCCTCAGTGACCCCTTCAGAGGACGCCGGTGCAGGCTACCGACCGAATTGGAGAGATTCGCTGGCGCCCGAGTTTTCAAAACGGCAGTTGAGGAGTTCCGGCCGCGGCAGACCGCGCAGTTCGCTGAGAATCGCGTGCGTAGCCGGGCCGATTTCGGCTTCGCTGCCGACAATGACCAGAAGAGCGGGCCCAGCGCCGCTCAAAGCCACGCCGAGAATGCCGTTGCTCCCTGCCAGAGGCACGAGCCGGGGCAGCAGTGAGCACATTTCAGCCCGGTAAGGCTGGTGGATCCGGTCTTGCATGGCTGTGCGCAGGAGATCTTCGCGGCCCTGGATGAACGCCAACCCGAGCATCGAAACAGCCTGCAGGTTAGCAACCACGTCCGCGCTCGAATAACTGGATGGAAGCAGCGCGCGAGCTTTGCTGGTCGCGAGCGACTCCGGCGGCAATACAACAATGGCTCGCCACGTTTGCAGCGGTTCAACCCGCGCCACGCGGACTGCTTTGCCCTCGTTTGCAGCTGCCACGAATCCGCCCAGCCAGCAGGCGGCGGCGTTGTCGGGATGTCCCTCGAGCGCACATGCCTCTTCGAGGATTCGTTCGGGGCGCCATTCAAGCCTCCCAAAGTGCACGGCCATCGAAAGCGCAGCAAGTCGCCCCGCAGCAGACGAGCCACACCCCATACCGAGAGGAATGTTGTTGCGCATGCGAATGGCAAGCGGCAGCACGGGCTTGCCATTCTCCTCAAGAGAGTGCCTATAGACAGTGAGGATCAGGTTGTCCTCGGTGCGCGAACAGAGGTCGCCGTCTCTGCCTGTCGCGGCGATTGAAAATTCATCAGCTTCCTCGGCATCAATTTCCAGGTGGAAGTTCAGGGCGACAGCCACGGCATCAAAGCCCGGCCCCAGATTTGCGGAGGTTGCCGGCAGCCGCATCTTGAATCCTGGTGTGCCGCCGCTCATCCAGCCATTCCCTTCAAAGCGGCCAGGACTGCGGCGGGTGTTGGATCCACGACGACTGCGTTGCGCTGCACCGCGGCGATTTCTTTTGCCTGTCCCGCCACCTCGGCATCATTCAGCAGTGTTCCGCGATGGAAGTTGATCGTGTAGTCGGCATCCTTAAGCGTGTGCCCGGTGAGCACAAGAACGACGGAGTCAGAACCGGCAACCTTGCCCTGCGTGCGCAGTTTTTTCAGCCCGGCAAGGGTTACAGCCGAAGCCGGTTCACAGCCAAGGCCTTCGGCCCCCAACTCGGCCTTGGAGATAGCGATCTCGGCTTCGCTCACGTCAAGGCACCAGCCGCCCGTGTCCTTGATGACGCGCGCAGCCTTGCGCCAAGAGGCAGGATTTCCGATCCGAATCGCCGTGGCCCGCGTGTGAGCTTCAACCGGCTCCATCGTCTCGCCATTGTTTCGAGCCAGGCTGCGCACCAGAGGATTGGCGCCCTCCGCCTGGATGACGGAGACGCGCGGCATGCGGGCAACGAGCCCAAGCTCGTGCAGTTCACGAAAGCCTTTGCCGAGCGCGGAGCTGTTGGCAAGGTTCCCGCCGGGAACGATCAGGTGATCGGGCACGTTCCAGTCAAACGCTTCGGCTATTTCGAATGCGGGTGTCTTCTGTCCTTCCAGCCGGTAGGGATTGACGGAGTTGAGAAGATAGATCGGCGCTTCTTTCACGATCTGCGTGAGCACGCGGACGCAGCCATCAAAATCCGATTTCAACTGGCAGGTCAATGCGCCGTAGTCCATGGCCTGGGAAAGCTTGCCCCAGGCGATTTTGCCGTCGGGAATAAGCACGAGGCTGCGAATACCGGCGCGTGCGGCGTAAGCTGCCATAGCCGCCGAAGTGTTCCCGGTGGACGCGCAAGCCACCCATTCGAAACCCCGCTCGCGAGCCACGCTGAGCGCCGCCGTCATGCCGGTGTCCTTGAACGAGCCCGTGGGATTCATTCCCTGGTGCTTGGCAAAGAGCTGATCGATGCCCAGCGCTTTCGCGGTGCGCTTGAGCTTGTAGAGAGGAGTGTTGCCCTCGTGCAGGCTTACGGCGTTGCCGAAGTTGTCGAGGATGGGCAGCAGTTCGCGGAAGCGCCAGACACCGCTCTGGTCGAGGGATTCGCTGGACGAGCGCCGCTCACGCCAGAGCCACTTGAGCGCGCCGGGATTCGGGCGGTCATGGCCTTTCCGCTGTCCCCAGCCGGCGTATTCCACTTCAAAGAGATCGCCGCACTGTGCGCACCGGAAATCTGGCCCGGCCTCGGGTCCGGCGATGCGTGCGCCGCATCCAAAACAGCGTAAAGTGTGCAGATTGTCGTTCATGCCTTGGTGTTAGCGTACCAGAGCACAGAACTCGACATTGGCCATCACAGAAGAATGAAAAACTTGGAAACCGGTGACGTGGCGAAAGTGCTACTTCGCCGCAATTACCAGAAGGGTCGCGTCGTCCTGGAAGTGGGAAGAACAGAATTTATCCACCGCGTCCAGTAAGGTGCGGTTCAATTCCTTGGCGGATTGGGCGTAATGAACCATTGCTTCATCTGCGATACGCTGTTCACCGAACTCACTGAGGTCGGCGTCGGTTGCTTCGGTAATGCCATCGGTGAAAAGCAAGAGACGGTCTCCAGCATGCATCTCAATGAGCTCATCGTCATATTTCCAATCAGGAAAGACGCCAAGAACTGCTCCGTTGTGGTTGAGGATTCGGGTTCCCTGCCCGTTTACGAAGATCGGTTCAGGGTGGCCCGCGTTGCACCAGCAGAGGGTCTGCGTCTGACAATCGAGCACGCCGAATACGAAGGTTACGAACTTCCCAGTCGCAATATTCTCGCATAACAGCCGGTTGACCTTCGTGCACACGCTCGCAGGGCTCTCTTTCTCAGCGGCAAACGCGTGAACGGCGGCCTGCACATTTGCCATCAATAGAGCGGCGGACACGCCCTTACCGACGACATCGGCGATGCAGAATGCGATGCGGTTTTCGCCGAAGCGGAACACATCGAAGTAGTCGCCGCTGACTTCGCGGGCCGGTCGCCACGCCGCCGCGAGTTCGAACCCGGGAATCTGCGGGATGGTCTTGGGCAGCAACGACTCCTGGATCTCTCGCGCGCGCTGCAATTCCTCCTTCTTCACCGCGAGTTCGGCGCTGCCGATTTCGAGTGTCCTCTGCAGTTCCCTGTTGCGACTCTCAAGCTTGTCCCGCATAGTGCGGTACAGAAAAGCGATTGTGGCGTACACCACGACAACCAGAACAGGAAATCTCCAACCGCTGATGATGAGGTGATAAAGCGACTGCGGAGATGGAGGAGCAAGCCACCATACCACTACGCTGCAAGCGGCATAGACAGGCCCCACGATGAGCACAAGGACGAGCCAGAACAGCAGCCAGTTATACGGGAACGGGCGCGACCTGTAGACCTTCCCCAACCCCGTCATGGTGGAAGAAACGATGTTCCCGAACAGCAGCGAATAGACGACGACAGTGGCGGGATTGACCTGTTGACCGTTAGCCCAGAAAACCGCGCTGACCACCGCTGCGATAGCCAGATAAAGAATCTGGTGCTGGAAAAAGCGGGATATGAAGACGCGGCTTAATGTCACACGTTTACCCGGCCACATGAGATTCCGATTTGGCCTGAATTCTAGCGCCGGGTTAGCGATAAACGTCGGTATCCGGCATCACGCAAGAGTGGAGGGCGCAGGCAATCAAAAGCCCAGCATCATGGGTTCCATCTGCAGTTCGACGCCGAAGCGCGCGGCGACGATCGATCGGATTCGTTCGGCCAGCGCAAGTATTTCCACAGCGGTCGCGCCTCCAAGATTGATGAGGGCCAGCGTGTGTTTGTGCGAGATGCCGGCGCGCCCGAGCGCATAGCCCCTCGTGAATCCCGCTTGCTCGATCAGCCATGCGGCGGATAGCTTCACACAACCTTCATTGCCTGACCCGGCGGGAAATCGCGGCGGCTCTGCCCCGGCAGCGGATGCCACGTCCACTGCCTGCTCTTCGCTGACGATAGGATTTTTGAAGAAGCTGCCCGCACTGCGGCAATCGGGATCGCCGTCGACGAGTAGCATGCCTTTGGACTGGCGGATGCGGCGCACGGCTTCGGCAACTTCCTTCAGCGTTGGGTTTGAACCCGGGGGAAATACACGCTGCAGGTCCGCGTATTTCAGCGTCGCGGCGCCGCCAGGGAGCAGACAGTAGTCCACGCGCGTGACAACGTAGCGGCCCTTGTCGCTGGTGTTGAAGCGGCTACGGCGATAGGCAAAGCCGCATTCCGCTGCGCTCAATTCCGCAAAGACGCCCTCACCGAGAGCGAAGACGCGCACGCGCTCGATGACCGGCGCGACCTCCTGCCCGTAAGCGCCCACATTCTGCACCGGCGTTCCGCCCACGGTGCCGGGAATCCCGGCGAGGCATTCCAACCCAGCGCAGTTATCCTCAACGGTCCGCCGCACGCATTCGTCCCACTCTTCGCCGGCAGCGACCTCATAGACCCACCCAGCCGAATGCAAGCTTGATTCGCGGACATGAATCCCTTTCAGTGCGACGTGTAGAACGAGGCCGCTGAATCCCGCATCGGCTGCCAAAAGATTGCTCCCGCCGCCAAGCACGAAAAGAGGGACGTTTTTCCCCTGCGTCCAGGTTGCGGCTTCGACAATGTCTTGCTCCGTCGTTGCCTCGACGAACCAGCGCGCGGGACCGCCGATGCCCAGAGTAGTGAGCGGCGCAAGCGGCCTGTTTTCTTCAACGAGCATCGATCCGAGCGTACACCATGGGGCCGCGCGCCGGCCTGCCGCATCAATACGCCAGGTTTTCTGTAGAATGAAAACAGGCAATCGGCTCAAAACCGCCAGATCCTTGCCGGAGGTTACATGTACCCAGAAATTATGGTAATTCCCATGCGTGAGGAGCTTGTGCGCGCCGGGATCGAAGAAACCCGTACTGCTGAGGACGTTGATACAGCTCTCGCGCAACCCGGCACAACGCTTCTCGTAGTGAACTCCATCTGTGGTTGCGCCGCCGGCAAGATGCGACCGGGCGTGCGCCTGGCGCTGGCCAACTCGGCCAACCAGCCCGAGCGCAAGATCACAGTCTTTGCCGGTCAGGACACCGAGGCTACGGCGCGTGCGCGGAGCTACTTCGAAGGCCAGCCGCCGACCTCGCCGGCAGTGGCGATTCTGCGCGACGGCAAGCTGGTCTACCTGATGCAGCGCTACGTCATCGAGCAGGCGACAGCACAGCAGATCGCCGGCGAACTGATCCGCGCCTTCGACGAGTTCTGCGCGAAGACGCCCGCTTAGCGACACCTGATCCTTGCACCCATAATCAAACGGCCTCCCGCAAAGGAGGCCGTTTGCATTTTCCCTTCGGACCGCCGCGCAATCCAGGATCAATCCCCGGCCATCGCCTTCTCTGCCAGCGACTGCTGGACCTTGCTGTGACTGCGGCTGTAGCCGAAGTAGATAAAAAGGCCGAAGATGAGCCAGCTTCCGAAGCCGATCCATGCCGGCATATCCAGCGAAACCATCAGCGCCACGGACACGATCATGCCGCAGATTGGGACGATTGGAACCAGTGGAGTGCGGAATGGCCTCACCATCTCGGGATGCCTCACGCGCATCACCCACACTCCCAGGCTTACGATCGTGAACGCCAGCAGCGTGCCCAGACTTACTAGTTCGCCAAGCAGAGTGATGGGAAAGAACGCCGCGAGCGTGGCGGCAAAGACACCGACAATGATGGACGTCTTATACGGCGTGCAGAACTTAGGATGCAGCTGTCCGACCCACTTCGGCAGTAGGCCGTCGCGGGACATGGTGTAGAGCACGCGCGATTGGCCCAGCATCATGACCATCATGACCGAAGCGAGGCCGGCAATCGCGCCCAGGTCGATGAGGACCACCGCCCACCCCACGCCGATTGCGTGAGCCGCATCAGCCACCGGTGCAGGAACGTTGAGGTCCTTGAAGTTCATGACTCCAGTCAGCAATCCCGCAACCATGATGTAGAGTCCGGTGCAGATGACCAGCGATCCGAGGATGCCGAAGGGCATGTCCTTTTGCGGGTTGCGGGCCTCCTGCGCAGCGGTCGATACCGCATCGAAACCGATATAGGCAAAGAACACCACCCCCGCGCCGCGCATGATGCCCGACCATCCGAATTGGCCGAAGTGTCCCAGGTTTTGGGGGATAAATGGACGCCAGTTGGCTGTCATGTGTGGCCAATGGCCAAAGGCAAACATGCATGCCAGGCCGATAAAGATCAGCACGACGGAAACCTTGATCATGACCGCGGCGCTGTTGAAGTTGGCCGACTCCTTGACGCCCACGACGAGAATGATGGTGATGATCACCAGTGCTGACAGTGCAAAGATGTCTACCTGTCCCGCCATTGGATGGCCGAACAGCGAGAAGGCGAATTTTGGGTTCGGATTAAACGGCAAGGACACGCCGAAAAAGCTCACGAGGTTGCTGACGAAGCCGCTCCAGCCCACCGCAACGGTGGCCGCACCGAAGGCGTATTCCAACACCAGCGCCCAGCCGATAATCCATGCCACGAGTTCGCCCATGGTGGCGTATCCGTAGGTGTACGCGCTGCCGGCGATAGGAAGCATGGAAGCGAACTCGGCGTAGCAGAGGCCGGCGAAGACGCACCCGACGCCCGCGATGATGTAGGAGATCACGATGGCGGGTCCGGCGAACTGTGCCGCCGCGGTGCCGGTGAGGACGAAGATGCCCGCTCCGATAATCGCGCCGATTCCAAGAGTAATGAGATTGATAGGACCAAGCGCCCGCTTCAGAGATTGGCCGTGTTCGCTAACTGCGGATGCTTCCGCCAGAATTTGTTTGATGGGTTTGGTTGCGAATAACCGGTTAGCCATGCATACCCTCCGCGACGCGATGGCGCTCTTCAGAGGGCAGCGCCGGGTTTGTGTGATTACTGCGATTACAACGAGGTGTCGACATGAGTGAGGAGCATCCTCCACAAAAATTCAGATACGGTTCGTCATTCATGCGTTTGCGCAGCCGATCGGCGCGACCAGAAGAAATATACCGGGATCCCCAGAACTACGAGAACAAGGCCCGGCCACGTGTATTGAGGCTTGTACCGCAATAATACGATACAGATCCATGAAGCCATGACGATGTAGAGTGCCGGCAGCACCGGGTAGCCCAGCGCCTTGTAAGGGCGGCTGGCGACAGGCCGCTTGAAACGCAGCACAAAAAGGCCGCCGATGGTCAGAATG
This sequence comes from uncultured Acidobacteriaceae bacterium, assembly GCA_963774175.1. Classification (GTDB taxonomy): domain Bacteria; phylum Acidobacteriota; class Terriglobia; order Terriglobales; family Acidobacteriaceae; genus Telmatobacter. Next base: position 559,294 of record CAVZDT010000017.1, on the reverse strand, counting down.
TAGAAGACCAGCACGGCGAAGATGATGTAGTCGAGCAGCTGGCTGTAGGAGCCGGAGACGCAAAGCAGCGCGGTCCAGCAGGCTTGCACGATCAGGCCCACCGCAGGCGTCTTGTACTTCTCGTTGAGCTGGCCGACAGACTTGAAGAAGAGCCCATCCTGGCTCATGGCGTAGTAGACGCGGGCGCCCGCAAGCGAAAGGCCGTTGGCGCAGCCAAAAGTAGAGACGAGAATCGCCGCTGCCATCAGAGATGCACCGGCAGAGTCAAATACAGCCGCCAGCGCCGCAGTGGCCACGCGGTCCTCCGATGCGAACTGAATGCCGCGCGCCATGATAGTGGCGCCATGCGGATCGCCGTGCATCGGCAGCACCATCAGATAACCAAGCGTCGCCAGAAAGTAGACAGTGACCACGAAACCGGTGCCCAAAATCAGAGACAGCGGAATATTGCGCCGGGGATTCTTTACCTCGCCGGCGGTAAAGGTGATGTTGTTCCAGGCATCGGCCGAGAACAGTGAACCCACCTGCACGACGGCAAGCACAACCAGCAGATTCACAAACACGGTGGGCCCGCCGACTCCTACCTGCACCGGATGCATGTCGCTCCAATGCGCGTTCCGCCAGAACTCGCTCCATCCTGAACCGAAGTTGGCGGCCATCGCCGTCGCGTTGCGGCCGATGGTGAGCGCGATCAGGACCAGCGCGGCCAGCGAGAGAGCCTTGGCCGAGGTAAAGACGTTCTGGATAAGCGCTCCCAGTTTCACGCCGAACATGTTCACGATTGCCAGAAAGAAAACGATGACGATGCCGGCCAGGTTGGCGGTGTTGACGCCGATCTCCATGTTTCCCAGGACCATGGGGCCGATGGTGATGGCCGGAACGTGCGCGATGTGCCAGAGCCAGTGCGTGGTGGAGACAGACGGGAAGAAAACGCCCAGAAATTTGCCAAAAGCGACGCATACAGCAGCAATTGTGCCCGTCTGAATGACCAAAAACAGCGTCCAGCCATACAGAAATCCCCAAAGCGGGCCCAGAGATTCGCGCAAATACACGTATTGGCCGCCGGCTTTGGGCATCATGGCGGCCAGTTCGCCATAGCTGAGAGCGCCGATAACCGTCAGGATTCCAGTTATGAGCCACGCGCCCAGCACCAGGGCCGGCGAGTTCGTGGTACGGGCAATGTCGGCGTCCACAAGAAAAATGCCGGATCCGATCATGGATCCGGCGACGAGTGCGGTGGAACTGAACAGCCCTAGCGTCTGCACCATGGCAGGTGCTGCATGTTTTGTAGCGACTGGATTTTCGGTGGTGAGCTCGGGAGTTTGCACTGCGCTTTGTTTTATCTGAATTTAAAACAATTGTCTCGCGTATTTTTGACCATGGTCGACTGTGGAACGAAAGCAGCTGTCAGCGGATTTGTTCCTTCCATCGCTGAAATTCGGCCGCGGGGTCGGGCGTGCGGAAGATGGCTTCTGAGACTGCGACCATATTTGCGCCCGCATCCAGCACTGCCTGTGCGGTTTCGAGGGTGATTCCCGCGGCTGCGCTCAACACAATGCCGCGGCCGGCTTGTTCGCGAAGCCGACGCACGCCTTCGACGCCAATTGGCGGCTTGTCGGTCTGCTTGGTTCGCGTTGGAAACACCGGCCCGATGGCAAAGTAGTCCACTGGCTCCTTCAGAACGCCCGGCAGGAGGGAATCGCTGCCGCCAAACAAGCCGATCATCTTCTCCGGACCAAGAATCCAACGTGCCTCGCTCGCTGTGGTATCGCCCTCATCCAGGTGTACGCCATCAAACCTTGTTTCCAGAACAAGATCGTCCCGGTCATCGAGAATCAACTTCACCTTTTCCGGAGGCATGGATTCCCGCAACGCGGTCGCGTCGGCGAGAATCTGCGCGGAAGTCCCGGTCTTGTTTCTGTATTCGAGTAGCCTCACGCCAGCCTTTGTCAGTGAATTCCCCAAGTTCCTGAGGAAGTGCGCGCGCCCCACCAATGGAATGATTGACGCATCGAGAATCGGATAAATCTTCGGATATCTGAAAACCATGAATGACGGCTGCACCTTCAGCAAAACCACTCTAGCAGGAGAATGCAGAGGCCTGCTCCAAATGCGGTGCAAATCGCTTCCAACGGTCCAACGCCGGGCCGGCCCTTCACCTCACCGGCCCATGCAGACCACTGCTTCTACATTTCGTCGGCAGACGGGCCGTACATTCCCGGAACTCTCTTGTCGAGCATGCGGAGATAGACCCCGAGTTGTGCGCGATGATGCACGAGATGATTCACCACCCATGTGCGCCAGACGTTGTATTTCGTGTCGTCGATCCAGGTTTGGTCTCCGGCAACAAACTTCCAGTTGGAATCCCACTTCGTCGGAGTCATTGCAACCAGCGCCGGCTTTGTCTCGCCTACTTGTTTGTCGAATCGGGCGAGGAGATCCTTTTTGTTGGTGGTCTCGACCGGCTTCATATCGGGGGTCCATTCCAGCCGGTCGACTGTTACCGTATGCAGCGCCCAGTCGCCATTCGTATCAGATACATGGCCGGCAAGCTGTCCCAGGCTCATAGACTTGGCATGGGGTTTCCAGGAGAAATCAGCGTCGTCGGGAATAGCTTCCAGGGCCTTGCGGGTATTGGCGGTTTCGCGCTCATACTCAGCGATAAGTTCCTTTTGAATGTCCATGGTGCAACCTCCATGTTGCGAAGGACAGCATAACCGATTTTCCTGTGAAAAGGCGAAGAAACAGCGATAATTCGATAAGACGGTCCGGGACAGATTCAAACCGGTTGTGGCGCCTCTGAAACGACTGGAAGCCCCGCGGCTTCCCACGCGGCCAGGCCGCCGGCGATTTCGATGAGGTTGGTGATGCCGTGCTGATGCAAAATGCTCACTGCGATCGACGACCGATAACCGCCCGCGCAGTGGACTGCGATGCGGCGATCACGGGGCACTTCGTCGATGCGCTCCTGCAGGTGGTTGAGCGGCAGGTTCACACTGCCCCGAATGTGCTTCTCTTCCCACTCGCCTGGGTTGCGAACGTCGAGAAAGAACAGTGGATCTTCTGCTTCCAATTCCTCGGCGGCGATGAGCACACCGGCGCGCTCCGTTGGCCAGACTAGGTCAGGCCGTTCCGTAAGAGCTGCCATGCCGCCGCCCAGGTAGCCCATTACGTGATCGAATCCGATACGCCCAAGACGAACCGCAGCCTCCAGTTCCCTGCCCGGCTCGGCCACAATCACGATTGGCTTGGCTCGGTCGAGTATGGTTCCGGCCCAGATTGCGTATTGCCCGCCGAGGCCGATGTTGATGCTGCCGGCAAGATGTCCCTTGGCATACTCTGCCGGATCCCGCACATCGAGAATCTGTGTTCCGCGATCCCCAAGCCGCAGAACCTCTTCAAGATCGACCGGCTTTAATACTTCCTCGAGTTTCTTGTCGAGAGTCGCGCGTTCCCGCGTGTTCAGGATGGCGTCATAGGTGAAGTAAGGCGGCGCATCAGGCTGGTCGGCGGTAACAAGACGAACGAATTCCTCCTTGGTCATCGGCTTCAGGGCGTAGTTGAAGCGGCGCTGATCGCCGAGGGTCGAGACAGTGTCGGACGAGAGCTTCTTGCCACACAGCGAGCCTGCCCCATGTGCGGGATAGATCAGCACCTCATCCGGCAGAGGCAGCAGTTTGCTGTGCAGCGAATCGTAGAGATAGCCTCCGAGATCGTCCGCGTTCCAGTCCAGCGAAGCGCGCAAGTCAGGGCGGCCGACGTCGCCAATGAACAGTGTGTCGCCAGTAAGCACTGCATAAGGCTTCGCCTTGTCCTTCGCGAGATCGAAGACAAGGATCGAGATGGACTCAATGGTGTGGCCGGGCGTGTGCAGGATCTGAAGACGCATCCCGGGGAACTCAAGGGTCTGGCCATCGTGCATGGGAACGAAGGCGTACTCGGCTTCGGCGCGAGAACCAAGATGAATCCTTGCGCCGCAGGCGTCGCGCAACTCCAGGTGTCCGGCCAGGAAGTCTGCGTGAAAATGCGTGAGGAAAACGTGGCGAATCTGAAGCCCAAACTTTTCGGCGTCGACCAGGTATTGGTGAATGTCGCGCTGCGGATCGACGATGACGGCGGCGCCGCTCTGTTCGTTGCCGAGCAGGTATGATGCGTGGGCGAGGCAGCCGAGATAGTACTGTTTCAGGATCATCGGAATTCTGCGAGTCTAGCATCGCGCTTCGACGGCGGTCAGCAGGAATTTATTGCTTTTTTGGGGTGCCGGCGGGCAGCGCGAAAGCCACATACACACCGCCCGGCGCCGCTTTGGGTGTGCGGGCGTTGCTGGCGGCGATCACGACGTACTGGCGGCCGTCGACCATGTACGTTGAAGGCGTGGCCACGCCGGCGAAGGGCAGTTCGGCTTCCCAGAGAACCTTGCCTGTGCTCGTATCGAAGGCGCGCAGTTTGTGGTCGTAGACCGTCGCGCCGATGAAGAGAACGCCGCTCGCGGTCACCACCGGGCCTCCATAGTTTTCTGTACCGGTGTTCGTCATTCCCTGCTTGGCCAGTGCCGGATATTCGCCCAGCGGAACTTTCCAAAGGTATTTGCCGGTTTTGAGGTCGATGGCGTTGAGCGTACCCCATGGCGGCGCAATCGCCGGATACCCGTCGGGATCGAGGAACTTGCGGTAGCCGGTAAAGATGTACTTGTTTGACCACTCCTCGGGATTCGCCTCCTGTTTCTTCACCGTCGCGCCAACCCGCAGGAAGCGCAGCAGAGCCTCGAGGTCCGGACCCTGCACGTCAACCGGCTCCATTTTGCCTTTGCCCTTTTGAATAATCTCCGCTACCTGTGCCGCATTCAAACGGGCGCTGAGGCCAACGAGGGATGGTGACTTCGAGCCGCCTTCCATCTCGTCGCCATGGCAAGTGGCGCAGTGCGCGCTATAGACGTTGGCTCCTTCTCCGTCGGTCGAAGAAGATCCCGGGTGCTCTTGCCCAGGTACAGCTTCCAATTCCTTCGGCGGAGCCGCGGCGCCTGAGCGCAGATAGCCGAGCAGCGCATTCATCCGCTCTCCCTCGAGATTGGGAAACGAGGGCATGCGTCCGACGCCCTGATGAATGGTGCTGACAATCTTGTCACTCGATATGCGCTTGTCGATATCGACCAGCGACGGAAACGTGGGCGGCGAACCGGCGCGATCCATGCCATGACACATGGCGCACTGGGTTTGGTAGAGAGCCTCGCCCGGGCTGCTGGCACTGGCAAGAACCAGGCCGCCGGTCCACGCCATCTCCGTTTCGTTGATGTAGATGACGTTGTGCACAGGATCAATGGCCGGACCGCCCCACTCGGCACCGCCGTCGAAGCCGGGAAAGATGATGGTCTGCTGACCAACGGCGAAGGGATAGAACTGCCCCCCGCTGCGGAAGGTTTTGAAGGTGTTCAAAGCCCACTCGTGCGCCGCGGGAGTGCGAGTGGTGAGCATGTTCTCGTTCAGTTCCTGGCGCGCGTAGGGTTCGGGCGCGTCGGGCTTGGGCTGCGTGGGCGACGTGACCTCGCCGTGAATGGTGCTTGCCGAGTACGAGTGCTCGTGGATCGGGAAGAGCGGTTCACCGGTAAGTCGGTTGAACAGGTAGAGGTATCCCTGCTTCGTGGTCTGCGCAACAGCATCGATACGCTTGCCGTTGCGTTCAACGGTGAAGAGCGCCGGCGGCGAAGGGAAATCGCGATCCCATACATCGTGATGCACTCCCTGGAAATGCCAGATGCGCCTGCCGTTGTTGGCGTCGAGCGCAAGAAACGTGTCGGCGTAAAGATCGTTGCCGATACGATCGCCGCCGTAGAAGTCCATCACTGCTGATCCTGTCGGAGCGTAGACGATGCCGTGTTCCACATCGACCGCCATGCCGCACCAGTTGTTTGCCGCCCCGGCGTCTTTGTAGGCGTCCTTGGGCCATGTATCGTAGCCGGGCTCGCCGGGCAACGGAATGGTGTGGAAGACCCACCGCAACTGGCCGGTGCGGAGGCCGAAAGCCTGGATATAACCGGGCGGCGCAGGATGTGCCTCGGGCTCGCGGCCGCCGACGATGATCATGTCCTTGTAGATAATGCCGGGTGTGGTGAGTGCGATAGAGAGCGCGCTGAATTCGCCCGACGCCCCGTCAACAACCAGCCCTTTCCGCAGATCAATGTGGCCGTTCTCGCCAAAGCTGCTGATCAGCTTGCCGGTTTCAGCATCGAGGCAATAGAGAAAGTTCATCACGCCGGCGTAGATGCGGCCGTGCTCGCCGTCGTTCCAATACGTCATGCCGCGCGCAGGCTGGCCGGCGACAATGCCGGAGTCGAATTTCCATTTCAGCTTGCCCGTTACGGCGTCGAGCGCGATGACTTCGGTCTTCGGCGTGTAGGCGTAAAGCGTGCCGCCGATGATCAGCGGATTGGTCTGGAGGCCGCCCTGCTCGCCCGTGTCGTAGGTCCACGCCTGCTTGAGAAGATGCACGTTTTTGCGATTGATCTGCGTGAGCTTTGAATAGTGATCGCCGTCGAGGCCGCCGTTGTAGACGGACCAGTCGCTCTGCGCCTGCGCCAGGCAAAGCGGCACGGCTGCGAGTGCGAACAGTGTGAGGAGAATTGAGGAGCGAAAAGATGGATTGAAGGACATTGGGAGCGCTGCGGGCACCTTGCCCGGCTGGTCAAGAATACACGCTGAGGCGATGTAAACGGGTGAGAGCGCTCGAAAGCGGAGCCTCGATTTACACTCACCCTCAGGAGAGCCTGGATGGATGTGAAGGAGTTTCGAACGGTTGGACACAAGGTTGTCGATCTGCTGGCGGAGTATCTGGAGAACATCGAATCGAAGCCGGTGTTTCCGGATGCCGATCCGAAGCTGATCAACCGGCTGTTTGACGAGCCGTTGCCGGATCAGCCGGAGGCCTTCGAAGACGTGCTTGCGGAATTGCAGCAGAAGTTGCTTCCCTACTGCACGCATGTCGGGCATCCGGGCTACATGGGTCTGATCACGCCGTCGCCGAATCCGGTGGGCGTGATCGGGGACTTCATCTGCTCAGCACTGAATCAGAATCTCGGCGTGTATTCAATCGGCCCATCGGCGGTGGCCATGGAGCGAAGCACCCTTCGCTGGCTCACGGATCTTGTGGGATATGGGCCGAAGGCCGGCGGGAACCTGACCAGCGGCGGGATGATGGCGAACTTCATTGCGCTGAAACTGGGCCGCGACTGGGCTTCGCACGATCGCGCGCAGCACGACGGGATTCACGAGCGCTGGGCCGTCTACGTGTCGGAGGAACGACATGTGTCCGTCGACAAGGCTGTGGATGCAGTCGGGCTGGGGCGATCGGCGCTCCGCGCTCTACCGACGGACTCGGCGTTCCGAGTTCGCCTGGATGCGCTGCAGGCTGCGATCGAGCAGGACAAGAAGGACGGGATCAAGCCGATGTGCCTGGTCGGAATCTTCGGAACGACAAACACAGGCGCAATGGATGACATCCGCGCGCTGCGGCAGATCGCCGATCGCGAGGGAATGTGGCTGCATGCAGACGCCGCGTACGGAGGCGGCATGCTGCTGTCGCATGATTTCCGGCTAAGCGAAAACGCCCTTGAGCTGGCGGATTCAGTTACGATCGATCCGCACAAGTGGTTCTATGCGCCGCTCGACGCAGGGGCCGTGCTGGTGAAGGATGAAGCGCGGCTGACGACTTCTTTCGGAATGAAGCCGGCGTATCTGACAGACGAGATGGAAGGCGCGAAGAACCGCTACCAGTACTACGTGCATGGGTTCGAGCAGTCGCGTCGGTTTCGAAGTTTGAAGGTGTGGATGAGCTTCAAACGCTACGGCGCGCGGCAGATCGGCTTGTGGATCGACAACAATGTGCGGCAGGCGCAACACTTTTATGCGCTGGTGCAGGATGATCCGGAGTTCGAGGCAGCGAGCGATCCGCCGATGTCGGCGATCTGTATCCGGTACACGAGAGTGAATGAAGACGATGCGGTGAAGCTGCATGCCGAAGTCGCGGAGCACGTGGAGAAGAGCGGGAAGTTCTGGATAGGGACAACGGAGTTGAAGGGCAAGATGTGGTTTCGGATCAATCCCGTGAATTTCCGCACGCGGCAGGAGCATATGGAGCAGTTGCTGGAGCTGTTGCGTAAGGAGTGCCGGGCACTGGCGAGTTCAGTTGCGTAGACGGCGTAGCCCTCATCGTATTGATGAACTCTGTTTCGCCTTGCCGATCCGCGTGTAAATTCCAATGATCGGGCCGTAGACGTTGATTCCGAAGTTTGTAACTTTCGGCGCCGAGAGACCGCCGTTGGAGACGTGCATGTAGGTCAACCCGCCCGCAATGCTGAATCGCGGGCTGAAGTTATACCTCCCTCCGGCGCCCATCATGTATGTAAAGGTCAGGTCCTCCCCTTGCGCGTAAAGGATGCCGTCGGGCCCCTTGGCATTGATGTTTCCCACCCCTCCGCGCATTTCAAAGTAAGGCGCGAGTCGCCACCTGCGCGGAATGAAGTTGCGGCGAATTCCGAAGTCGAAAGCAAAATACCGCGTCTCCGGTCCTCTCGGAATTGCGGTGTAGGCGCCGCTGAATGAAAAGTCGGTATTCCCACGGACGACCGAAGGACCATCAATGCCGTCCAAATGCCATCGGACCGATGCGATGTTGGGCACGAGCGTATAGCTGAGGGGCCATTTTGTGTATGTGTCGCCGGTGATGAAGTTGTATACGAACGGAATATTGATGGGAAGCCATCCGTTCTCGAGCGAGAATTCCAACTTGTGCTTGTAATAGATGTCCTGGTTGAAGTCGGGCCTCCGCCGGACGGAAACGGTGGGATTGCGAGCGACTCCGACGGCGGGTTCGCTGGCCAGGGTATGCGTGTCGGATTCCTGTCCGCAGGCAAATTGGAAAGAGAATGTTGCCGCAAGCGCGATCAGCGGAAACTTACAAAGGGAGATGCTGACCTTGAGCATGGTCCGGACCCCTGTTCACTCCGATTTAGGAATGCTGATCTGACGTTCGCAAACCATGCCTTCGAAACGGTCCATGCAGGCACAGCCCCGAGGCTGATCCATTGGCCCGGAACGCTGATTCCTGCAGAGAGTCAGGTGTGCAGTGTGAAGCTCGGAGAATGAATCCCTGAAGACGCCTCAACAAAAGTGCTCGGACGCAAGAATTCCTTATTAATACACCGGAGATGCGGGAATTGTACCGCACATTTTCCCATTGCGGAAATAACGAGTGTCGGCAGGTGAAGGCCTCGATGGGGGGAACTGCGGATGGTCTGGCCCAGGGTCAGCTTTGCCGTCTGGCCAGGAAGCGCTCCATGAACTTGGTGTCGAATTCGCCGGCGCGAAAGTCTCCGGATCGGCGAAGATCTCCTGGTGCAGCGGGATCGAGGTGTCGATTCCCTGCACCACGAACTGCGAGAGGGCGCGCTCCATGCTGGCGATGGCTTCATCGCGGTCGACGCCGTGGACGATGAGCTTGGCGATCAGCGAGTCGTAGTAGGGCGGGACGACGCCCTCGGCGTACTGCGCGGTGTCGACGCGCACGCCGTTGCCGCCGGGCACGTTGAAGGCGGTGATCTTGCCGGCCGATGGCGTGAACTTGCTGCGGATGTTCGGCGTTGATGCGGCACTCGATGGCGTGGCCGCGGATCTCGAGCTTTGCCGGCAGGATGTCGCTGAGGCGTCTCGCCGGAGGCGATGCGGAGCTGCGCCTTGACCAGGTCGATGCCGGTGATGGCCTCGGTGACCGGGTGCTCGACCTGGATGCGCGTGTTCATCTCGATGAAGTAGAGCTGGCCGTCGTCATCCATCAGGAACTCGACGGTGCCGGCGTTCTGGTAGCCGATGTCGGTGAGGCAGCGGCAGAGGGTCTTGCCGATCTCCTCGCGCATCTTCGGCGTGACCTGCAGCGACGGGCGCTTCTTCGATCAGCTTTTGATGGCGGCGCTGGATGGAGCACTCGCGCTCGAAGAGCGTGGCCACGTGGCCGTGCTCGTCGGCCAGCACCTGGAACTCGATGTGGCGCGGCTTCTCGATGAACTTCTCCATGTAGAGCTCGCCGTTGCCGAAGGCGTTGGCGGCCTCGGTGGAGCGGCATGGAAGAGGTTGGGCAGCTCCTCGGCAGTGCGCACGATGCGCATGCCGCGGCCGCCGCCGCCGGCCTTGGCCTTGAGGATGACGGGATAGCCGATCTTTGTGGCGCCGTCCTGCGCTTCCTCCGCGTTGGCGATCACGCCGTCGGAGCCGGGCAGAATCGGCACCTTGGCCTGCTTTCATCGCCTGGCGCGCTTTTTCTTTTTCGCCCATCAGCCGCGTGACTTCCGGCGGAGGGCCGATGAACTTGATATTCGAGGCGCGGCAGACCTCGGCGAAGTTGGCGTTCTCGCTGAGCAGGCCGTAGCCGGGATGAATGGCGTCGACGTCGGCGATTTCGGCGGCGGAGATGACGGCGGGAACGTTGAGATAGCTGTCGGCCGGGCGCGGCGGGCCGATGCAGATGGCCTCATCGGCAAAACGAACGTGCAGCGAGTTGCGGTCGGCCTCGCTGTAGACGGCAACCGTGCGCACGCCGAGTTCACGGCAGGCATTGAGGACGCGAAGTGCGATTTCGCCACGATTGGCGACCAGAACCTTACGAAACATTCAGTGACCTTTGAAGAAAGCCGAGCTAGCGGGGTTAGCGGAGTTAGCGGAGTTAGTTTTTGATCGTTCGAGCCAACCACGTTGATCAATTGAGATGCCTGGAGGCTGGCACCGCTAACTCCGCTGCCTTTTCACCAACGCGAATGGAAAACAGCGGCTGGCCGAATTCGATGGGCTGGCCGTTGGTGACGAGGCACTTCACGATTTCGCCGGACGGCGTCGGACTCGATCTCGTTCATCAGCTTCATGGCTTCGACGATGCAGATCACCTGGCCCTTTTCCACGTGGTCGCCGGGCGAGACAAAGGCCGCCGCGCCGGGCGACGGCGAACCATAGAAGGTGCCGACGATGGGCGACTTGACGATGTGCAGTCCGGCGTCCGGGATCGGCCGCGGCCGGCGCGGCTGCCGGCTGCTGCGGCAGGCGGGTGCTGCGGGCGCGTGCTGCCGGAGCGACATGCGGAGCCACGAGCTCGCCAAATCGGCGATGCCGGCGGCGGCCTGCCTGCGCTGAACTTGAGACGGATCTTCAGGTCGCCGCGGTCCAGATCGAATTCGGCAACCTGGTACTGCTTGAGGAACTCGATCAGTTGCTTCAGATCCTTCATGTCCTGTGGTTTCATTCGTTCCTTAACTCTCTCGCGCACGAGGTGATTCAAAGTTCGATCAGTGCCTTGGGCGCGGGCGTCAGCACCTCGCCTGCCGGTGCGCGTGACTGCCACCATATCCTCAATGCGCACTCCATACTTGCCCGGCCAGATAGACCCCCGGCTCAATGGTAACAACCATGCCCGGCGCGAGCCTTGTTTTCTGTCCTGCGCCGACGCGCGGCGGCTCGTGAATCTCCAGGCCCACGCCGTGGCCGGTGGAGTGGGTAAACGCCTCCGCCAATCCCGGCCTTGCGCAGCACGCTGCGCGCCGCCTCATCCACCTCGCCGCAGCTCACGCCCGCTCTTACCGCGGCCACCGCAGCCTCCTGTGCTTCCAGCACCGCCTGGTATGCCGCTCGTTCTTCCGGCCTCGGTGCTTGCCCAGGTAGACGGTCCGCGTCATGTCGGAGCAGTAACCCTTGCGGATTATACCGAAGTCGAGAGTCAGGAACCCCTTGCGCGGCAGACGCGCGCTGGTGGCTTGGCCGTGCGGCAGGGCCGACCGCTCGCCCGAGGCCACGATGGTTTCAAACGACATACCTTCCGCCCCCAGCAGCCGCGCCTGGTGCTCCAGCTCGGCAGCCACTTCAATCTCCCGCAATGCCCGGGCGAATGAAGCTCGAGAATGTGCTCGAAGAGCCGGCAGCCGATCAGCGCGGCCTCCGCATGATGCTCGAGTTCTTCTCTCGTCCTTCACGAGGCGCAGCGGCTCCACAAGCGGCCGGCAACGCGGAGTGAGAAGGTGCGCCGCAGCTCGACGGGCAGCGCGAGCCTTCAGCGCGCGAGCTCAGCCACGGTGGTGTGCAGCGGGATCGAAGCCAGCGAAATCCACTCCCGGTTGCGCGGCCAGCCACTGAACCGCCGCGACCGCCGGCGCGCCGGAGACAATCTCGACCTGCGCGCCTTTCACTTCTTCCGCGGCCTGCGCCTTATAGCGGCCGTCGGTGAACAGGCGTGCGCCGCGGCGCGTAACGGCCAGCGCAGCGCTGGAGCCGGTGAAACCAGCAGAGATAGCGGAGATCGGGAAGGTGGGTAACAAGAAGGCCGGGGTACCGGCGCGGGTCATGCGGCGCCGAGCGCGCCCATGCGGCGAAGATGGTCCATCCGGTCAGTTTTATCAAACAGGGGCTCTAGCTCCTAGGTTCTAGCTGTTAGCGGTCAATCGTGCTCCGAGCGCAAGTTTGTGGCCAACAAAGGTGGGCTGAGAAGCACAATGAAAGGCACGAATGCGTGATCTGATCCTGACTCCTGGAGCCTCGAAGCTGCTTTTCACAGCGCCGACTGCACGGGCTTCTTCTTCTCCGGATTCACTTCGGCAGCTTGCATCTCCGACTGCCGGTCCATCCACTCGTCCAGGCGAGTGCGCTTGAAGCGCCAGCGATTGCCGAGCTTGAATGCGGGCACAAAGTCTTCAGAAGCGTACTTGTAGAGAGTGTCGGGCGAGATGCCGAGGTAATCCGAGGCCTGGCGAATGTCCATGACTTCGCGGACTTCAGGGACGAGCAGGTTGGAGCGGGCGGCTGAGTTGCGCATGGTGGGCACCCCGGGCAGGATTCCGGCTTGAGAGCCGGTAGCCTGTATATAACGCGGTTTTGCCCGAGATTTCAAGGAATTTTCGGGAGTTCTCCGGAATTATGGGTTTCGGTCTGTGCTAAGCCCGGCTTGTCACTGGGTTTAGAGGGGAATACCGCAGCATGTTGCGGTTGCCCCACAACCGACCCAACACCTTGGGTCGTTAACCGGATGGTGCAAGAGGGGATCCCTGATTTTCTGAAAATGGCACGAGTGCACATAAACCCCTCCGGCACAGGGCTCATCAGGTTTTTTGAGATTTGGGGCACCAATATTGTTTGCTGCGAGGGATTTTCCGCGCGTTCAATGCAGCCACAAACGTTGAGCGCCGCCGAAGCCTCGGCGGCGCTCAACCCCAGGAAACATCTTGACCTTGCTTAGTTGTTCTGATCTTCGCGGCGATGGAGCGTCGGATGGTCATCGCCACTGTCATCTCCAGCCTGCGGGTTGTTGGGATCGCCGCTGGTGCTGGCGCGGCGCAGAGACGGCTTGTTCTTGTCCTTGGTGTCCATCAGGCGGCGCTTGTTCTCAATGCGTGCCAGACGGGCCTTCACGTCGTCAAACTCCGACGTCGTCACCGTGTACTCGTCGCGTGCCGGCAGAATCTGGGCGATCTCTTCCTGCGAGTGCAGGATCCGGTCGGGAGTCTGCGGATGGTCGGAGAATGCCTTGGCCACCAGGCCGGGTTTGCGTTTTTCCAGCGCCTGAACCTTCTCAAAGAAGCTGATGAAGGCCTGCGGATCGTAGCCGGCGCGATACATGTACTGAATGCCCAGGAAGTCCGCCTGCGCCTCGAAGTCGCGCGAGAACTTCAGGAAGGTCATCGGCACCGCAAACTGGACCGCTTCGTAGATTCCGTAACCGGTCCAGCTGTACCCGGTCATCATGATGAGCGGAATCGTGCCGAGCTGCGCGTAGTTCATGCGCGTCATCTCGCGAGCAGCATGGTGGGCGCAGACATGGGCCGTTTCATGCGCCATAACGCCGGCCAACTCCGCTTCTTCGTCGGCGTTCAGAATCAGGCCGGAGTTGACGTAGAAGAAGCCGCCGGGCAGCGCCATGGCGTTGATTTCATCAGAGTCGATGACCTTGATGGTGAACGGCACCTTGCAGTCGGAGTTCTTGACGATGTTCTGTCCGACGCGGTTCACATACTCGGTTACGACCGGGTCGGTGATGAAGTGGGTGCTCTTCTCGATCTCAGTGGCGTACATCTTGCCCATCTTGATCTCGGAGTCGGTGGAGTACCAGTTTCCAAGTCCGCGTCCGCCAATCTCACGATTGCCGACTGCATTCACGTCGTCGATGCTGCCGGGCTTGACCTTTTCCATCTCCCCGCCGACGTCAACCACCTTTTCAGGATCGACCTTGACGTTGGCTGCTACATCGCCCTTCACAGGCTCGGTACCCGCCGGGCAGGGATTGTCCTTATCCTTCTTGGAGTGCTTTGCCTTTTTGCTGTCGTCGGCCGGGGTGCAATCGGGTAAGTCCGAGCCCGAGGCAGAATCCTTGTTGGAATCCTTGCTCGCGTCCTTGTCATTACCGGTCGGCTGGGCAGGCGTATCGCCGGCCACCGGCGCAGTTCCGGGAGCGGGCTTGGCCGAGGGGTCTGCTGCCGGCGGGGTCGTCGTAGCAGGCGGTGTGGTCGTTGTTGACGGGGGATTTGTCTGCGATGGCGGATTGGCCTGTGGTGTGGACTGAGGTGTCGATTGGGCAGGCGCTGCCGTCGGGTCAGTCGCAGGCGTCGACTGCGGCGAAGACTGCGCATACAGGACGGTGGCTGCTGCAAGTGCCAAACCCGCTACGATTGCCGCTTTTGAGCTGTTGAATGCTGATGTCATGACCTCACCCTTTGGACGTGACCCTTGCCTTCCCTGACCCGGCGCCTCATGCGATGCAACTGCCCACACTTGCGCCACTTCGCTTCAACCATTAGACGCCAATATGTGCCGGGATGGGAGCAGATTTTAAAACATTTTCAGCCGGGTCAACGCCACAGTAGAATCCCTCCGATTAGACTCGGCGCCGGCGGAGATCGAGACCTGGGGACGGAATCATCCTGGGAAACCCACTTTCCTTGGGATAGCGCCCCTGACTGAATTAAATTGAAGAGCACGAAGGGATTCTGGAGGGAAAGTGCCTCGGGCATCATTGTGGGCCATTCAGGCCGCAGCCTGCATCAGCGTGCTTCTGGTGTTTTCAGTGCAAGGCATTGCCCTGCAATCGCATCCGCGTCCCCTCTTCCATATTGAGCAGAGGCACAAACCGCAGCCGCCTCCCAACGCCTCGGAGGAGCCCAGCCTTATCGATGCCAGCAGCAGCCTGGGTTCGCCGATTGTGCTGGATCGAGGCTGGCGGGTGGGGATCAGCGCCGATCCTGCCGCCGCCAACTCCGATTTTGACGATTCAGGCTGGGCCCTGCGTGATGCCAACGGCACAATCGCGGATGTGACGGAAAAGCAAGACAGTTCCGACCACCCGGAGCGGGAAGACAAGTACGCCTGGTTCCGGATGCACATCAAACTGGCTCCGAACCACGGGCCGATCGACTTGCTGATCGAACTGCCAGTGACGCAGGCCAGTTCGATGAACCTGACCAACGCCGGCCCGGGAGCAGATGTGTTCGCCAACGGCAAGCTCATTTTGCCGGAAGGACCGCATCCCGGCGAGACATACAAATACCAGCAGATCTCGCGGCTCTACAAACTCAATGTTGCGCCGAATCAGACGTCACTGATACTCGCGATCCGAACGCTTTACATCCCATTTGGGCTGACCGGCTATACGAACTTCTTCTATAACCGCACGTTCCGGCTGGGAGATCCTGATGACCTCGAACGGGTCCTGGAGCTCTGGAAGGTACGGACGCTGTTTGAGCGTCTGCCACGGCTCATCATCGCCGTGCTGCTGCTGTTTCTTTCGGTGTTCCTGCTGACTCTCTACTTCACGCAGCGAGGACACGCCGAGTACCTCTGGCTGGCGCTGCACGAACTGGTCCAGGTGCCGATCGGCATCATTGATCAAACCGGGAGTTCAGGGCGACTCGACAACCTTTGGTATGGAGCTCTCTACCTTCAGCTTGTTTTCGTTTCAGCCTACCTGTACTTTGAATTCCTGGTGGCGTTCTTGTCCCTCAAGCGCCGCTGGTACATCAAGGGGCTGCGCTACACGGCGCCGGTTCTCGCGTTCATTGCACCGGCGATTCTGCTAGTCGGACACAACAAGGCCATTGGAATTGCACTGGCGATCGTATTGCTTTGCGCTATCGTCTGGCTGGTAGTGTGGGCGATTTTCATCTTCCTCACATTGATTATCGCCAGCATGCACCGCAATTTTGAAGCAGGCCTGTTGCTCGTTTCGCTGGTACTGACGATGGTGGGAATCGTCGAGCCGATCATAACGGGCGGGATGGGCGACTTTGGTGGAAGCGGCTACAAATCGCCGCTTACCATCCAGGCGGGTCCGATACCGATACACTTTGCCGCGATCGCGGACTTCACCGGCCTGCTGGCCATTATCATCATCATCTTTGTGCGCTTCCTGCGCATTCATCATGAGCAGGAGCGCGTCAGCGGAGAATTGGCCGCAGCCCGCAGCGTACAGGAGCTGATGATTCCGCGTGAAAAGGTCGAGACCCCGGGCTACGAAGTGGACTCGGTCTACAACCCCGCCAACGAGGTGGGCGGCGACTTCTTCCACGTCGATACGACGCCCGACGGAGGGGTCCTGGTGATTCTCGGCGACGTGGCCGGCAAGGGGTTGCAGGCGGCGATGAACGTGTCGATGCTGATGGGCGCGCTGCGACGCACGGTTGAGACGAGCCCGGCGCGGATATTGGAGTCGCTCAATCGCGTTCTGATCGGCAGCGAAAGCTTTACCACCTGCCAGGTAGCGTGGTTCGGGCCGGAGGGCGAAGTGGTGCTGGCCAATGCAGGACACCTGCCTCCCTACCTGAACACCCAGGAAGTGCGGCTTCCGGGTGGGCTGCCGCTGGGGGTTTTGTCCGATATTAAATACGACGAAGTAAGACTCTACCTGCACCCCGGCGACCGCTTGCTGATGATGTCGGATGGCGTGGTTGAGGCGCGGCACACCACCGGCGAGTTGTTCGGCTTTGACCGCGTGCACAACCTCAGCAACCAGTCCGCGTTCTACATCGCCGACGCGGCCAAGGCCTTCGGACAGGAAGACGACATCACCGTCCTGACGGTGCAAAGGCTGGCCAAGGCGATGGCGGCATGACAAGCTGCGTTGTTTTTCCGCGGCATTTATAAACAACGACCGCTAACTTCCGCGCATCGAAGAGCTCAATGAGCCGAACGTTACTTCCGGGAAAGCCCTACCCGCTAGGTTCCACGGCACACAGAAAAGGCGCGAATTTCGCTCTCTTCTCAGAGGGCGCCGCGCGCGTGGACGTGTGTTTCTACGATCCCGCTGGCAACGAGACCGACTGCATCACGCTGCGGGAGCGGACCGCATTCGTGTGGCATGGCTTCGTGAACGGGATCAAGCCGGGGCAACTCTACAACTTCCGCGTGGATGGGCCGTGGGACCCGGAGCATGGGCTGCGCTTCAATCCTGCCAAGTCGCTGGTGGACCCGTATGCAAAGGCAATCTCGGGACAAGTGGACTGGAAGGCGCCGATCTTTCCCTATGATGTGGCGTCGGGCGATCCGCTGAAAATTGACAAGCAGGACAGCGCCTGCGGCGTGCCCAAGTCGGTGGTCATTCACGATCCCTTCGACTGGTCCGACGATCATCCTCCGGAAATTCCGCTGCCCGATTCGGTGATCTACGAAATGCACGTAAAGGGGTTCAGCATCCGCAACCCCGAGGTGCCAGAAAAGCTGCGCGGCACCTATGCGGGGCTGGCGCATCCGGCCAGCGTTGACTACCTGAAGAAATTGGGCATCACCGCGGTAGAACTGCTGCCAATTCATGACTTCATCGATGAAGGCCATCTTGTCGAGAAGGGCCTGACCGACTACTGGGGCTACAACACCCTGGGTTATTTTGCGCCGACATCGCGCTACTGTTCGTGCGGCGACCATGGCGGGCAGGTGCGCGAGTTCAAGGAGATGGTGAAGGCGCTGCACGAGGCGGGCATCGAAGTGATTCTCGACGTGGTCTACAACCATACCTGCGAAGGCAATCACATGGGCCCAATGCTGAGTTGGAAGGGCGTGGACAATTCGACGTATTACCGGCTCATGCAGGATGAGCCGCAGTTCTACATGGATTACACCGGCACCGGCAACTCGCTGAACGTGATGAATCCCCAGGTACTGAAGATGATCATGGATTCGCTGCGCTACTGGGTCACGCATATGCACGTGGATGGGTTTCGCTTCGACCTGGCGGCAACATTGGCGCGCGAACTGCACGATGTGAGCAAGCTGTCGTCGTTCTTCGACACAATTCACCAGGATCCGACGCTGGCGGAGAAGAAGCTGATTGCCGAGCCGTGGGATGTGGGTGAGGGTGGCTACCAGGTCGGGCGCTTCCCGGTTTTGTGGGCGGAGTGGAACGGCAAGTACCGCGATACGGTGCGGCGGTTCTGGAAGGGCGACCGGGGACAACTCTCGGATTTGGGATATCGGCTCACCGGTTCAAGCGATCTCTACGAGTATGACGGGCGCAAGCCGTATGCGAGCATCAACTTTGTCACTGCACACGATGGGTTTACGTTGTGCGATCTCGTCAGCTACAACCAGAAGCACAACGAGGCGAATGGCGACGACAATCGCGACGGCTCGGACTCGAACGACTCCTGGAACATGGGCGCTGAAGGGCCGACGGACGATGCGGCCATCAATACGCTGCGTGAGCGGCAAATGCGAAACTTCCTGGCTACGCTGATGCTCTCGCAGGGCGTGCCCATGCTGTCGAGCGGCGACGAGGTCGCACGCTCCCAGAAGGGCAACAACAACGCCTACTGCCAGGACAACGAGTTGAGCTGGATGGACTGGAATCTCGATGAACGCCGCCTGCGGCTGCGCGAATTTACCTGCAGGATTATCGAACTGCGGCTCAAGCATCCGAATCTGCATCGGCGCAAATTCTTCCAGGATCGCGAGGTGCGGAGGCGCTCCGACGGCAGCCTCGTGCTCCTGGAAAAGGACGCGGCGTGGTTTAATCTGGATGGCCACGAAGTCTCAGACCAGGCATGGAATACCGAGTGGTCGCGCGCCATTGCTTTGCTGCTGAACGGCTGCACCCTGCAGGCGACGGACGAAGATGGCGAGTGGATTATTGACGATAGCTTTTTGCTGCTGGTGAATGCGGCCGATCAGGGGGTTGAATTCAACCTTCCGGGATCACCCAGAGGCAAGCCCTGGCGCCAGATTATCGACACGGAACATATCGACGATCCCTTTGCCGTTCGTCCGGTAGATGGATCGATGATCGTGGGCGGCCGAGCCTTGAAACTACTCAGTGACGGATCGAACTGAGACCTCGATCACAACCATCGCCACCAAGTTGTCATCGCTGCGGCTGAGCGCCGTCGGTGGCGCGCGAGTTCCCCTCGCGACAAGTGCACAAGCGCTGATTGCGGATGTCTCCCCTGGGTGAAGACGCGCGTACTTCTTTTCGCGAGGGCTGAGAGCCCTGGGTTACGCGTGGAAAACGCCCCCGGTAATGGTGTTCGCAAGCGCAACGAAGACGTTGTTCACACTATTGGCAATGGCCGCCTCTCCTGCGATGCAGCCAAAGGCGATGAGCGCAACCGTCATCGAGTATTCAGACATGCTCTGGCCTTTTTCGCACTCCAGCGCGGAACTCGCGGCCACATAGAGCTTCAGGAAGAGGTATTTCATTCTTCGCTTCCCCCGCAGGGCCTGCACAGCCACCACTGCCCTGATGTAACTAATAGACAGCAGATTGGTGACCAGAGACAGATGCCGTGAGTCTATGGACCTTGGTGTTTGGGCTGCGAACTGCTCAGCTTCATTCATTTCCCAGCGATCACTCGAAAAGGGAAAGCCCCACCCTTTTCGGATGGGGCTTGTTTCTGCGCCGCGAAGCGGCGCGATCCTAGTCGTAGTATTCGAGGCCGAGGTGGGTGATCAGGTCGGCGCCCATGATGTGGCGGAGTGTGTTCTTGAGCTTCATCGACTGGATGAACAGATCGTGCTCCGGATAGAGACCTTCGCGCGTCTGAGGCGACTTAAGGTAGAAGCTCAACCACTCCTGGATGCCGATGGACTTGAGCGACGGCGTTCGCCGGGCAAGGTCGAGGAACAGCACAAGGTCGAGCGCGATGGGCGCAGCGAGGATGGAGTCGCGGCAGAGAAAATCGACCTTGATCTGCATCGGGTAGCCGAGCCATCCGAAGATGTCAATATTGTCCCAGCCCTCCTTGTTGTCGCCCCTCGGCGGATAGTAGTTGATGCGGACCTTGTGGAAGATGTTTTTGTAGAGGTCCGGATAAAGCTCGGGCTGGAAGATGTATTCAAGCGAGCCGAGCTTCGATTCCTCCTTGGTCTTGAAGGACTCCGGGTCGTCGAGCACTTCGCCGTCGCGGTTGCCGAGGATGTTTGTCGAATACCACCCTGAAACGCCGAGCAGACGCGCCTTGAATGCCGGCGCAAGAACCGTCTTCATGAAGGTCTGGCCGGTCTTGAAGTCCTTGCCGCAGATCGGTGCCGCGTTCTTCTTCGAAAGCTCGATCATCGCCGGTACATCGACGGTGAGGTTCGGCGCTCCATTTGCGAAGGGCACGCTCTCGCTGAGCGCAGCATAAGCATAGATCTGCGAGGGCGCGATGCCAGGATCATTGGCCTCGAGACCCTTTTCGAACGCCTCGATGGACTGGTGAACTGCCGTGGGCTCGAGGAAGATCTCCGTTGATCCGCACCAGATCATGACGACGCGGTCAACTGTCTTCTTGAAGTCGCGGATGTCGGCACGGACCTGTTCAGCCAAATCCCTCTTGTTCTTGCCCTTCTTCACATGCGTGCCGTGCAGGCGCTTGACATAGTATTGGTCGAAAACTGCCGGCAGCGGCTTGATGGACTCGAGATAGGGTTTCATCTTCTCGATGGTTTCCTTCTCGAGTACCTTGGCGTGCGCGGCGCTCTCGTAGACGTTGTCTTCGAAGATGTCCCAGCCGGTGAAAACAATGTCGTTCAGGTCGGCGAGTGGGACGAAATCCCTGATCAGCGGCGATTTGTTATCGGTGCGCTTGCCCAGGCGGATGGTGCCCATCTGCGTGAGGGAGCCGATGGGCTTGGCAAGACCGCGCCGCACGGCTTCAACGCCCGCGATCATCGTGGTGGCCACAGCGCCGAGTCCTACAACCATGACTCCAAGCTTGCCCTTCGCGGGCTCAGGCTTCGCGGTCTTTTGGCCGCTTTCTTCCGTAGTGCTCATTGCAGTTTTCCTCTAACCTTCCTTTGATTGCCTTGCTTCAATCAATTCAAACCAAAAACTCGGGACGCAACAGTGTACGCCCGCGAGGCCGGACCTTTCTCTGCCGCCGCTCACGCCTCGCTGGTTTGCCTGAAGCGATTGATGTGGGTCCACACAAACCACACCACCGCAACCAGCAATCCAATCTCAACCACAAGATGAAAACGATGGAACCACTCGTGAAAGCGGGGATCGGTGTGCCACGCCTGGCCGAGCCTCATGCCCGCATAGGCTAGGGCGAAGCACCACGGCCACGAGCCAACAAATGTGTAGATGTGAAAGCGCAGTTGCGGCATTTTGGCCACGCCCGCAGGAAACGCGATGAAGGTGCGCACAACCGGCAGCAGGCGGCCGAGAAGAACCGTGATGCCGCCGTACTTCTCGAAAAAACCGGTAATGCGATCCAGATCGTGAGGGCTCATCAGCACCCACCGCCCGTAGCGCATCACCAGCGGACGTCCGCCGGCCGCACCGATCCAGTAGGCGATGACCGATCCAAGATTGCATCCGATCGCGCCGGCTGTCGCCGCCCAGAACAGGCCGAAGCGTCCGGTGTAAACTAGGTACCCGGCGAAAGGCATGATGATCTCAGACGGGAGCGGGATGCAGGCCGATTCAATCCCCATCAGGGCGACGATGCCCGCGTATCCCAATGTGCCGATGACCTGGGTGACGAAGTTCACAAGATAAGGCAAAAGACGTTCGGTCATGGGCCTATCTAGTATATAGGCCCAGAGCGCCTCATTTCGCCTTGAGGTAGCGTCCTGTTTGTTCGGTCCTGGGACTCTACCGACCTCGAGCACTCCTCAAAGCGCGTGTCATTCTGAACGGAGCGGCTTTCGCCGGGGTGGTTAAGCGGAGTGAAGGATCCGATTTCCAATCCTTTGGTTTGCCTCATCGCTCCAAAGCACCTTACCCACCCTGATACGATTGACTTGATTCATCACCCGCGTGAGGTGCTTCCGTTGGCCGAGTTTCCGACTGTTCCACTCACCCTTGAGGGCTCCGCAGTCCTGCATCAATTCTTCCGTTTCGACTGGAAAACCTGGCGGTCCTCCACGGACGGCGAACGTTTAAAAATAGTCGGCGAGTTTACTGCGGCCCTCGACAAGATGCAGCGCTCAAGCGACGGTCGCGTGCAAACAGGTCTCTTCTCGCAGCTTGGACACAAAGGCGACCTGATTCTCGTACATTTTCGCGATTCGCTCGAAGCCCTCAACCAGGTCGAGCTCGATCTCGCCCAAACGGCACTCTGCGACTTCCTCACGCCCACGCACTCTTACGTTTCGGTGGTTGAACTGGGCTTGTATGAGTCGAGCCGCAAAACCTATGAGGCCGCGTCGGCCAAAGGCTTCGCCGAGCACACGCCGGAGTGGAACGCGGAGATCGAGGCTTCCCTCAAGCGCGGCGGGGAAGCAATGCGTCCGCGGCTCTTCCCTGCCATCCCCGACACAAAGTATCTCTGCTTCTATCCCATGGACCGCAAACGCGGCGAGCAGATCAACTGGTACACCGTCCCCTTCGCCGACCGCCAGCGCATGATGCACGAGCACGGCATGATCGGACGACGCTACGGAGATCAAGTCAAGCAGATCATCACCGGCTCGATTGGCATGGATGACTGGGAGTGGGGCGTTGACCTCTTCGCCGACGATCCCGTCGTCTTCAAAAAGCTCATCTACGAGATGCGCTTCGACGAAGTCAGCGCCATCTATGCTCTCTTCGGCCAGTTCTTCATCGCGCTTAGGCTGCCGATCGAGAAGCTGCCAAACTGGCTCAGCGGCAAGCTCTGATTCACTGCCGGCTCGCGGAAGCTGCATCCGCCTCTACGTCGATCTGGATCTCGACATCCGGGCCTTTGGGATTAGGCCCAAGTTCCATCAGGTTATCGCGCGTCATGCCAAAATCCCCGCGTTCCACTGCGGCGGTGGCGTGAAACGATGCGCGCGCCGGTTTCCCCGCTGGCGTGTCCGGGAACAACCCCTTGAACCGGAACGTCAGCGGCACCACCTTGGTGACGCCGCGAATGGTGAGCTTTCCATCCATAACCCAGTCGCCATTGGAGATCGGGCGAATGCCGCGCCCGTGATACGTCATTGCTGGAAAGTTCTTCACATCGAAGAACGCAGGCCCGCGCAGATCCTCATCGCGCTCCGGAACCTGTGTGCTGATGCTCGCGGAGTCGATTGAAATATCTACCGCGCAGTGTGCCGGGTCTTTCGAGGCTGTGATAGTTCCCGTGACGTTCTCAAACCTGCCCCGGACCAGACCCACGATATGGTGCCACGCGCCAAAGTACGCAAAACTGTGCAGGGGATCGACCTGGTAGGTCCCTGCAGCCGGAAGAGCAGGCATGCCCGTTGAAGCTGCGAGGCCTTCGGTCGCGCCTATCTTGAGTGCAGTCAACGCGCATAGTGCCACAATCACCGTGCAACTTCCCAAAACACCTGCCGCGGTTTTCACTCTTTTGTTTCGGATCTTCATGGTGCCGCCTTTCACTCGCGAATTCCCTGCCTGACGCACTCCGGTTCTACCCGGATCCCTGCCGGAAGTCCTGAACATTGTCTGAAACACTCTGAATCGTTCTGAAATGATCGCCATTCCGAGCAATTGCAGCGTTGCTACAATCGGAGGGACCTTGTTTCTGCCGTATGACAGAGACCCCTCATCGATCCAACCGTGATCGCACGGCCCAGCCGCCGCTCCGCATCGGCGCCTGGCGCGTCGATCCGACATCCAGCCAGATCTCGCGAGATGGAAAGACCACGCGCCTTGAAGTCCGAGCCATGCGGCTGCTTCTCTGCCTCGCCGAGAACCCAGGGCAGGTGGTCAGCATCGACGATCTCATCAGTCACGTGTGGGGCGGGGTTGCAGTGTCTCCCGACTCGGTTTACCAGGCCGTAACTGCGTTGCGCCGACAGCTGGGCGACGACTCGCGCCAGCCCGCCTACATCGAAACCGCACCTCGTCTAGGATATCGAATGGTCGCCCCCGTCTCAATCTGGAGCGAGCCGCCAGAACCCGCAACTACCTTGCCCGATTCCCCGCCGATTCCTCATGGCCGGCCGCCCGTCTCACCGGCGCCTCGCCTGCATCCCGCAGTCAGACTCCTTGGGGCCTTTGCTGCGGTTGTCCTCGCCGTCGTCGCAGGCTTCTTCATCCACGTCAGGCTCGCAAGCAAGAGCCCGGCCGCGGTCATCGCATCTCCTCCGCAGGAATCCATCGCCGTCCTGCCATTCCTAGACCTGACTGAAGGCATGAGCAATGAGGAATTCGCTGACGGCATGACTGAAGAGTTAATCGACAGGCTCAGCAAGATTCAACCCCTGCGCGTACCCTCGGCCACTTCCTCGTTCTATTACAAGAACAAAAGAATCCCCGTCGCCGATATTGCAAAAGCGCTCGGCGTGGTCTATATCCTCGATGGCAGCGTACGCAAATCCAGCAACCGCATACGTGTCGCCGCGCGGCTGGTTCGCGCAGAGAATGGCTTCGTGCTCTGGACCGAATCGTACGACCGGCCTCCCGGCGACCTCCTCTGGGTCCAGGAAGACATTGCCAGCGAAGTTGCCAAGGCGCTCAAAACCTCCATCGAGTCAGCGCCAGGACAGGCCAAACCAAATTGAGCAGCGCGACACGCTTCGACGCGGCGGCTAATCCAGCACCGGCTTAACTGCGCTCTCCACGACCACCACCTCGACCGGCCCCTTCTTTGACTCCAACTTCAGCCCCAGTTGCTCCTGTAAGGTCGTAAACAGGCTGGGATTCGCAGCATCCGCAGGGATTCCGGCGCCGTAATCCCGAGAGAAATCCATCTTGAAGTCGTATTCCCCGGCCAGACCAGTTTGATTCAGTACGACTCGCTCGCCGCTTTCCGGCATGCTCGTCAATTGATCGGCAAAGACGTCCATCGACGTGCCGGACGCCTCCATGTGGCCGTTGCGAGTCGAGACATGATATCCCTTACCTTGCGACGCTGAGTGAGCAATCCTGGGGCCCGTTTTCGCCACAACCAGTGCGTAGACCGGCATGACCTGTTGAATCTCGTGCGCCCGCAGTTGAAAGCGTTCAGCCAGGAGTGTCCGCACGAGCAGATTGCGCTCTTTGCAGCTTTCGTCGCGGTTCATCTTCCGCATCTTCGCCATTTCCGTGTCGTCGATTTTCGCCGAGATATCGAATGCCAGTTTGTCCATCCACTCCGGTCCGCCGCTTACCTGCTTGTTGGACTTCAAGCCATAGGCAATCGGGATCAGTTGCCTAAGCGTGTAGTTCTCAATCGACAGCCGGTCGGCGCTCCAATCCACATCCTGACCACCGTTGTCTCCCTTGTTGGCCTTGATTGCAGCCACTTCGAATCCGGGCAAAGCCGCCTCCGCCTCGGCTTTCGCTGGCTGCTGTGCACTTGCCGGCGCCAGCATCGTGCTCGCCATGAAAAAGAGAAGGAAGACTGTGCCGCGCAAAGCCATCATCGCGCGGGCGCGGTAGCATTCCTGCTTCAGCTCTTCACGACGCACGGTCATAGCATTGTTTAGTAACATGGACCAGCAGCACCTCGCATAAAGAATATGGCCGGAACAAAGACAATCGGAAAGAAAGCTGCCGTGAAGCCCACGAAAACAAACTCTGCTGCGCCCAAAATGCGAGATACCGTTTCTGGCAAGACGCAGTCGGCCCGTAACGCGCTCGCCCCGGAGCGAATCGCCGCAATTCTCAAAGCACTCGACGAGGCCTACCCCGACGCAGTCTGCGCATTGCATCATCGCTCGCCGTGGGAACTGCTCGTTGCGACCATACTTTCTGCTCAATGTACGGACGTGCGCGTGAACATGGTCACGCCGGAACTGTTCAAGCGCTTCCCTACCCCCGCGGCCATGGCCAAAGCCCCTCTTCCTGAGCTTGAAGATCTGATCCGCACCACGGGCTTCTTTCACAACAAGGCGAAATCGATCCAGGGTGCGGCAAAGACAATCACCGGGCAATTCGGCGGCAAGGTTCCTGAGACGCTTGCCGAACTAATCACCATTCCCGGAGCGGCGCGCAAGACCGCCAATGTCGTCCTGGGTGTGAGCTATGGCAAAGCCGAGGGCGTGGTCGTCGACACGCATGTCTTCCGCATCGCGCATCGCCTCGACCTCACCAACTCCGATACCGCCGAGAAGGTCGAGCAGGACCTCATGCGCATCCTGCCTAAAGACCACTGGATCAAGTTCTCGCACCAGGTCATCCAACATGGACGCCAGGTCTGCATCGCGCGCAATCCCAAGTGCAAAGAATGCAACCTCGAAACACTCTGCCACTCGAAAGACAAAACGTGGTCCAGCTGAGCAGAAGAGCTTCCAGCTACTGGCTACTGGCTCTGAATTCTCACTTGTCTCGCGGATGTACGTAGTAGATCACGCCCAGGTAATCGTCGCTGAGCAGAAATGTGTCTCGATCGAGCCGGAGAATGCCGCATGGACGTCCGTGCACGACGGGCCTGCCGCTTGTGATCATAAGAAACCCCGTGATGAAGTCACGCGGCTTGCGATCGCCCGGCGTGAATCGCACCACCCTGTATCCCGTGCCGATGCCGGGATGGCTGGCTCCGTGCAGCGCAACCAGAAAGCTGTCGGCGAGATTTGAATCCTGCGCGCCGAAGTACGCGAACCCCAGCGGCGAGCTGTGGGCTGCGAAAGTGGTGTATGCAGGCGGCACTTTGTCGCAGGATTTGAGTGCTGCCGGAGCGCGACCCAGGTCTGCGTTTGGGTCTGCCTCATGCGCATGGCCGCCTCCCGCGGCAAGATTGGTGCCCGCACCCGCCACTCCGTTCTGCTTTCCGTAAACAGAATCAGCTTCGCCAGGTCGAGCCGCCATCTGTCCTCCCGCGCGCGCATCCTCGAGCGACGGAAGCGGCGTTGTGTCGAGCACAGGCTTCCCATCGGCAAAGTAGCAGGTTGGCCAGCCGTAATTCGGCGCCGGATTCGCATCGACAGCCAGTTCGAAGAATGTGTCCTCCGGCAGCCTGTCGCCGAGATGATCGTCGCCCATGTTCGTAGCAAAAAGCGCGCCGCCGTCGAGATCAGGCACCTGGTGCAGATCGACCGCATTGCGCAGGCCCTGCGCCTCGATTCGCTGGTGCTTGCCGTCGGGATCCATGCTTACCACTGCCGCGCGCAGCACCTCGTCTTCCTGGCAGTAGTTGCAAGATGAGCCGGCAGAGACAAGGACTCTGGGCGTCCCCCGCAAATTCACGAGGGCCACGGTTCGGGTCAGGTGCCAGCCGCCGTACTTGTAGTTGAGCCCGTAATCAGGAAAGCGAATCAGCGTCTCAGGCGTGGACGCTGGCGCGCTGTCGCCCGCGTTGTACTTATAGCGCAACAGCTTGTCGGTCAGCGGCAGGTAGAGCCAGCTCTGCTTCGTTGCCGGGTCGGTCCAGAAGGCGAGGCTGTTGGGATTGCGCAGATGATCGAGATAGTGGGTGACGCGCGTGAAGTGGTGTGTTTGTGCGTCCCATCCTTCGAGGATGAATACCGAGCCGCGCCGGTTGTCATTCAAATCGTACATGCCAGTCACGAAGATGCGGCCGTCTGGTGCCTTCGCGAAGAAGCGAACCCGTTTGAGGCCGGTGGCGGCGATGTTGATGTCGAAAGGCCCGGGCAACTTGAGGGTAATCTGCTTGCCCGGCGCGTACGTGAGTGTGTGCGTCGTCTGGGCCGACGACCAGATCGCGCCAGCAACGCACAGAAGCGCTGCCAGCGCCACGTTGGGGGAGATCCGCTGCATAGATCAAGTCTAGTGGAGCGCGGCGATCGCTCTGTCGTCTTCCGAAAAACTCGGAACTTGGAACTACCAACTCAGAACTTTTCTGACCGCAGCGATGAGGCCGGGAATGTCGTGCGGGTTTGCTTCAGCCGCAGGTTCCCACTCAAGCTCACGAAGCGTCGCGCTGGTGATCGGCCCAATCGAAACCGCCTTCACTCCGGCGAACGGAAACGCCACGCCCGCCGCATCGGCCACTTCCGCCAGATGCGTGGCGCTGGAAGAACTCGTGAACGTGGCGGCGTCGATGCGCATGGCCAGGGCCGCGCGAAGCTGGCCGGGTGCGTCTTTCGGAATGGCATTCTGGTAGGCGTCGACAACGTCGACCTCGGCACCGGTGTCGCGAAGCGAATCGGGGATCAGGTCGCGGGCAATGGCCGCGCGAGCCAGCAGCACGCGCTGTCCTGATACGCGCTCCGCAAGCGCTTCGATCAGGCTTTCGGCGACATACTCTTTCGGAGTAATTGCGACTGCAATCCCGGCCAGTCGGGCAGCGTCGGCGGTCGCCTTCCCCACTGCGGCGACTTGCGGGAAGTTGTCAGAAAAAACGATGCCGCAAGCAGCAGCGCGCTCCACCAGGGCGCGCACCGCATTGGCGCTGGTCAAGACGAGCCAGTCGTAGGTGTGCAGGCTGCGCAAGACGGCATCAAGCGGATCGAAGCTGGCGGGAGGCTGGATCTCGAGAATCGGGACTTCAACAGGCTCCGCTCCAGCAGCGCGAAGGCCTTCGCTAAGCTTGCCGGCCTGGTGCGCAGCGCGCGTCACCAGAACACGCCGGCCGGCCAGCGGTTCTGTCATGCCGAGGCTCCGGCCGATGGTTCTGTGGCGGCTTCCAGCAGCGGACCGGCTCCGGCTTCGATCAGCATGTTTGCGGCGTGCTGGCCAAGGGCCGCGGGACCCACCTCGGTGCGGCGTGCTTCGTGATGTACGCGAATCGCGTTGCCTGTGGCTGGATCGGCAACGACGCCGAAGATCTCCTGCCACTCGCCGGCTTCGTTCTGCGGCGCGACCCGGCAGTGGATCCCGATAGGAACCTGGCAACCTCCGCCCAGCGCGGCTAAGGCGGCGCGTTCCGCGGTGACGGCATAGCGTGTGGCCGGATCGTCGAGAAAGGCGATGGCAGCGATAGTTTCCTGGTCGTTCTTGCGGGCTTCGATGCCGAGCGAACCCTGCCCGGCCGCAGGACAGAAGTGATTGGGCTCGAGGCGTTCGCGAACCCACTCGGTTTTTTCAAGGCGATCAAGTCCGGCGGCAGCGAGAAGAATGGCGTCAACGTGGCCTTCGGCGAGTTTGCGCAGGCGCGTATCCACGTTGCCGCGGAATTCCACGGCCTTGATGTCGGGACGGATGGAGAGCAACTGCGCGCGACGACGCTGGCTGCTGGTTCCCACGACTGCTCCCTGGGGCAGCGCGTGCAGGCTCGAATACTTCGCCGAAACGAGCACATCGCGGGGATCGACGCGTGGCGGAGTGGCGGCCAGTGTGAAGGGCGCAGGCAGTTCCGTAGGCAG
The DNA here is from genome assembly GCA_963774175.1 of uncultured Acidobacteriaceae bacterium. Classification (GTDB taxonomy): domain Bacteria; phylum Acidobacteriota; class Terriglobia; order Terriglobales; family Acidobacteriaceae; genus Telmatobacter. The sequence goes on along the minus strand of CAVZDT010000017.1, from coordinate 529,697 downwards.
GTCCTTGAGCGAGTGCACGGCAAGGTCAACGCGGCCTTCGGCGAGAGCCTCTTCAATTTCCTTGGTGAACATTCCCTTGGAGCCGACCTGCGCGAAGGTGACTTCCTGCAGGCGGTCTCCGGTGGTCTTGATGATTTCGATTTCGACCGTGTGGCCGTGCGCGCGCAAAAGCGCGGCGATGTGATTGGCCTGCCACAGGGCGAGTTGCGATCCGCGGCTGCCGATGCGCAAATTCATCTGACTCATTTGCCTCCTACGGCGCTCGGTCGGTCCTCGCGTGGGGAATCCTGGGATTTCTTTTCTGGTGGTGCGATGGGAACAACCGACGCCTTCGACTCCTCTTCGCGCTCGGAGACCGAGGGGAGAGACCATGTCTCGCAGAGCGCATCCACGCGGGTCGAGTCGTTCTCTCGCGCGGCCTGCTTGAGCGCCTGCATCGGCGGATGGAGAAACTTGTTGACCAGGCCGCGGGTTAGAGCTTCGACGGCGGCGATCTGCTCTTCACTGAGTGTACCGAGCTTGGCGTGCATGCGCTTCAGCTCGTTCACGCGAATCTCTTCGGCCTGGCGCTGCAGGGAAACAATCGCCGGAGCAACATTGACCGCGCGACGTCGCTGGTGGAAGCGCTCCACCTCGGCTTCGACAAGCGATTCAGCATCGCCGGCCTGCGACTGGCGCTCGGCAATATGCGAGGCTGCCACCTGCTGCAGGTCATCGATGTCGTAGACGAAGATGCCTTCCACCTTGTTCATCGCTGGATCGACGTCGCGGGGGACGGCGATATCGATGAAGAACATGGGCCGGTTGCGGCGGCGATGCATGAACTGCTGGCCGTGCTCGCGGCGGAAGATGGGATGCGGCGCACCGGTGGAACTGATGACGATGTCTGCTTCGGTCGCCGCCTCATGAAGCGCATCGAACGGGATCACGCGGCCATTAAACGGCTCAGCAAGTTGGCGTGAGCGTTCCAGCGTGCGATTGGTGACGAGGATCGCTCCTGCGCCTTGCTGAACGAGGTGGCGGGCGGCGAGTTCGCTCATCTTGCCGGCGCCTACGAGGAAAACGGTGCGTCCTTGCAGCGATCCGAAGATCTTCCGCGCCAGTTCCACCGCGACAGAGGCGATTGAAACCGAATTGGACCCGATGCTGGTTTCGGTGCGGACCTTCTTGGCCGCGGCGAATGCGGACTGCAGCAGATGCTCCAGTTGGCTGGATACAGTTCCGGCGGCTCGGGCGGCGGCGAAAGCCTCCTTGACCTGACCAAGGATCTGCGGCTCGCCGACGACCATGGAGTCAAGGCTGGCGGCGACGCGGAACAGATGCCGCACGGCCTCCTGATCATGATGTTCGTAGATGTGCGGAGCGAGCTCCGATTTCTCGATGCCGAACTGGGTGTAGAGGAAATTCTTGATGTCAGTGTCAGGCGATTCGACGGCAGCCAGCATCTCCACGCGGTTGCAGGTCGAGACGATCATGCACTCGCTGACGCCTGGTTGCGAGGCCAGGGCGCGCGTGGCGTCGGACAGTTCGTCGCGAGAAATGGCGATGCGCTCGCGCAGCGCAATGGGCGCGGTCTTGTGGTTGATCCCAATGAGAACGATCTGGCTCATGGGGCACCGAACCTGTGGACGTGGCTGACCATGTTGGCTGCCCACACGCAGAGCATCACGGCCAGGACCGCTCCGGAGAGATAGGCGGCTTTTCGCCCGCGTAAGCCGGCGGATTGACGCAGAAACAGCAGCAGAACGTAGAGCCCCCACATGGCGTAAGAAGCAAGAACCTTGGGATCGACAAAGTAGGCCGCACCCAGCGAGGTCTCCTGCACTAGCACGGCTCCGAGTACGAGGCCGACGGTCATGCACGGAAAGCCGAAAAGCAGCATGGCATGGGCAAGCCGCTCGAGGGTGTCGAGGGGCGGCAGCCAGTCCAGCGGAATCCACCCTGAGTCCTTCGTGGATTTGATCTTGGCCTTAAGTCTCTTCTCCTGAACCAGATACAGAAGAGATGCCAGGAGGCTGAATCCGAGTGCGGCATAAGCGGCCAAAAGTGCTGCAATATGTGCGACAAGCCAGCTGGTTCTGACCCCTTCTGACGGGAATTTGTACCCATTCAGCCCCAAAGCGGGCACTAAAACGAGGAAGAAAGTAACCGGAAGTGCAAAGATTCCGAGCGAAATTGCGTCGTATAACCACCACGCCAGAAAGAACAGCCCGACGACCGCAAACCCCAGCAGCGATTCAGCTTCGCGCGCCCCCACTGGTACCCAGCGGTGCGCCTGCACCAGCATCTCTACGGCCGAAACAAAATGAAAAAAGAAGGCCATGCCGCCCAGATGCACACACCACCTGCGCGCACGCTCGGAAGAATTGAGCACGGCGGGGAAGATGGTGACACTTGCAGCCGCGTAGAGGATGGTCGCGACTCGGAGCCAGAGCAGATGCATGCCGTACTCAATCTAAGACCTTAGCCCTCAGTATACTGTGATCCAAATCACCAGATCAGTACGCACCAGGTTGGCGGCGGTGACAAGGTCCACAGAATGAGCTGCACCTCCCGGACTCGCAGTTTTTCCGATCGGCGGGTCGGATGAGTAGTACGATCAGCGAGATTTTCGACTCAAACAACGCATGAACCTGGAAAAACTCAAAAACGACTGGGAATCCCTCGCTGAGCGCGATGCTCTGGGAGCAATTCTCACCGACGCCACCAAGACGGGCGGGAAGTGGGACATCGCGGAATTCATGGCCACCGGCGAGGCTGAAATCGATATTGTCCTCGGACACCTGGGCGCGATTGGGCATACTCCGGACTTTGCCGGAGCCGCGCTGGACTTTGGGTGTGGAGTCGGACGGCTGACGCAGCCGCTGGCGCGCAGATTTGCCTCGTGCGCCGGGGTGGATATTTCGCGGGAGATGATCGAGAAGGCTGTCCGTTTGAACCAGTATCCCCACTGCGGTTATGTGGTTCACTCCGACACGAACCTCCCGTTTGCAGACGGAAGTTTTGCGTTCATTTACAGCAACATCGTCCTCCAGCATGTACCTCCGCGCTTTGCCGAGCAGTATTTGCGGGAATTCGTACGCGTTCTTGCGCCGCGCGGGGTGCTGGTTTTCGGCGTACAGGATTCATTTGCAATGCCCGACGTGGCGTCCCGAATCGTTCGAATTCGCCACATACTCCGCCTCCGTTCGCGAATTCAGGACGCTCTCGGCCGTGGCAAGGGCAACATGCAGATGCACTGTATGCCAGAGTACATGGTGAGGCGCGCGCTGGGGCCGGCGAAGGTGGTTGATACTCAGTGGACAAATACCGCAGCAAGGGACTTCAACGGCAGGCTCGTTTACCTGAAGCAGCCGCCAAGATCCGGCTATGTGGGCAAACAATACTGCGCAGTGAAAGAACCTTGAAGTGCGTTAACCGAAGTCGTGAACGGCGCTGGCAGACTGCGGAGTGACGGTGCGTTTGCATCGACTTCGCGTGAACCGTAAGGTCGGGATGACAACCGCTTTAAAAAGTGAAGGCAGGAAACGGGCACGGAGGAGTATCGGGAATAGCCGGGTTGGTAATTCCCTTTTGAATTCACGCGAATTGCCGCCTTGTTCTGCACAGGGTCGAAACGGTTCCGCCACGGTAATCTGTAGGCAATCGTGCAACCCGCTGACCTCCAATCCGCGGCGGCGCAGCCGTCTACCCCTGCCACGGACGAACCAGTTCTGGAACTTGGCGTCGCTCCGCCAGAGGCTGGTAAAAAGTCCGACAAGTCGCACGAGCCCACTCCATTTATGCGCCAGTGGACGGCGGCCAAGCGGGAGAATCCCGATGCGCTGCTGTTCTTTCGCATGGGCGACTTCTACGAGCTCTTCTATGACGACGCGGTGGTAGCCAGCCGCGAACTGCAACTGACGCTGACGGCGCGGGATCGCGAGCGGCAGTTGCCGATGTGCGGGGTTCCGTATCACGCGGTCGAAGGCTACCTGACGCGGCTGCTGCGCAAGGGCTACCGGATCGCGATCTGCGACCAGATGGAGGACCCGAAGCTCACCAAGAAGATTGTGCGGCGCGAGGTGACGCGGGTGCTTTCGCCGGGGACGGCGCTCGATGCGGCGCTGGGGCAGGAGCAGAACAATTTTCTGGCGGCGTATTTTGAGGCGGGGCCAGCTCCCTCCCACCCTGGCGGCAAGGACAAAGACGCCGCGAGAGTGGGGAACCCCGTCGTTTGTGCGGTGGCGCTGCTCGATGTTTCGACGGGGGAGTTTCGGACGGCGGAGTTTCCCGGATCGAAGGCGCGGCAGCAGGCGCTGGAGGAGTTGCTGCTGGCGGGCGCCAAGCGAGGTGCTGCTGGCGACGAGCGCGGAGATTCCCGCGGCGCTCGAGCGAATTGCGGCGCGCACCCGCGTGGAGGACTGGGTATGGACGCGCGACTTTGCGGTTCCGCTGGTTGAGCGGCAGCTGAAGGTGCGTTCGCTCGAAGGCTTCGGGCTGGTGGGGCACGAGGCCGCGGCCATTGCTGCCGGCGCGGTGCTGCACTATGTGCGCACGACGCAGAAGAACGAGGCGCTGCACATCGATTCGCTGAAGTTTCAGGAGCACTCGACGGCGCTCGAACTCGACCAGGTGACGGTGCGGAATCTGGAACTGGTTGAGCCGCTGTTTGCAGGGCAGGACGATCGCGCCACGCTCTTTCATACCCTCGATGCGTGCCAGACGCCGATGGGCAAGCGGCTGCTGCGCGCGACGATTCTGCGGCCGCTGATTGATGCGGCGATGCTTGAAGCGCGCTATGAGGCGGTGGCCGAGGCGCATGGCGATCTGGTGAAGCGCGAAGAGGTGCGACGCGCATTCGCGGGCATTCTCGACCTGGAGCGGCTGCTGGCGCGGCTGAGTCTCGATTCGGCCGGGCCGCGCGATGTGCGCGCGCTGGCCGCAAGCCTGGCGCGACTGCCGGGCTTGAAGACTGCGCTGGAGGCGATGCAGGCGCCGCTGTGGCGAGAGTTGATCGGCAGGCTCGACACGCTCGAAGACGTGACGGCGCGGATTGCGACGACGCTGGTGGCCGAGCCTCCGCTGACGCTGGCGGATGGCGGAGCGATTGCGGCGGGCGTGGATGCGGAGCTCGACGAGCTGCGCACGATTTCGTCGACGGGACGGCAGTCGATTGCGGCGATCGAAGAACGCGAGCGGCAGCGGACCGGGATCGGTTCGCTGAAGGTTCGCTATAACTCGGTCTTCGGGTACTACATCGAGATCACGAAGGCCAATCTTGCGCTGGCTCCGGCGGACTACGAGCGCAAGCAAACGCTGGTGAATGCGGAGCGGTTCACCACGCCGGAGCTGAAGGAATACGAGCGCAAGATTCTGACCGCGCACGACCGATCCATCGAGATTGAGAAGCGCATCTTCGTCGGAGCTTCGCGGCGAGCGTGTTGGAGGCGGCGGGCCGGATCCGGCGAGCTTCGGCGGCGGTGGCGGAAGCGGATCTGCTGGCGAACTTTGCGCATCTGGCGGCGCTGCGGCGCTATGTGCGGCCGGTGCTGGCCGAGGAGCCGGTGCTGGAGGCTGTGGCGGCGCGGCATCCGGTGATTGAGCAGTGGATGGAGGAGACGCGCGAGGGGCGATTCATCGCCAACGATCTGTATCTGAGCGCGGGCGATGACGGGCCGAGCCTGCTGCTGATTACCGGTCCGAACATGGGCGGCAAGAGCACCTATCTGCGCCAGGCGGCGATGCTGGTGCTGATGGCGCAGATGGGCAGCTTTGTGCCGGCGGAGAGTCTGCGCCTCGGGCTGGTCGACCGCATCTACACGCGCATCGGCGCCAGCGACAACGTGGCGCGCGGCCGCTCGACCTTCATGGTGGAGATGACGGAGACGGCGACGATTCTGAACACGGCGACGAAGCGATCGCTGATTCTGCTCGACGAGATGGGGCGCGGAACGGCGACGTTCGACGGGCTCTCGCTGGCGTGGGCAACGGTCGAGTATCTGCATGCGGAAACGGGCGCGCGCACGCTCTTTGCCACGCACTATCACGAGCTGACCATGCTGGCCGAGAAGCTGCCGCGGGTGCGCAATCTGCGCGTGGGCGTGAAGGAAGGCGGCGGCGGCATTGTGTTTCTGCACAACATTGAGCCCGGCGCGGCGAGCAAGAGCTACGGCATCGAAGTGGCGAGGCTGGCCGGGCTGCCAGCGGCGGTGATCGAGCGCGCCAAGCACGTGCTGCGGCAGCACGAGAAGCAGGAACGGCAGAGCGTGCAGGTGGAGACCGCGCCCGAGCCGATGCAGCTGACGATCTTCACGCCGCTGTCGCAGCGGATCGTGGACCGCATCGAGGCCGTGGATGTGAATTCGCTGACGCCGCTGCAGGCGCTGAATCTGCTGGAAGAGTTGCAGCAGGAATTGAAGAAGACGGGGATTAGAGAATAGGGAATAGGGATCAGGAATTGGAGAGTTGATGGCGGGGACGATCAGGCAGGCGGCGGGGAGTTTGCTGGTTGTGGGACTCGGGGGCACGGAGCTTACCGGGCTCGAGCGCGCCTGGCTCAGGTTGGTGCGGCCCGGCGGTGTCATCCTCTTCAAGCGCAATATTGCGGACGCCAGGCAGACGCGCGCGCTGCTGGATGAAGCGACCGGCCTGGGAGCGCGGCATGGCGTGCGCTGCGTGGATGTGGAAGGCGGAACGGTGAACCGGCTGCGCGATGCGCTCGCGCCCATTGCCTCGGCACAGGCCGTGGCCGCGGCCGCGCGCACAGCGAAGCAAGCCCGCGCTGGCGCGCGAGCATGGGGAGCTGATTGCGCGCGCTGTGAGGGCGTTCGGATTTAATACGACCCTGGCGCCGGTGGTCGATCTGGCACTGCCCGAGGCCGCCGAGGTGCTGGGCTCGCGCACCGCCGGTGCTACGGCGGCTGAGGTCGCGGATTATGCGCGGGAGTTTCTGGCTGGGATTGCGGCGCATGGCGTCGTGGGTTGCGGGAAGCATTTTCCCGGGCTGGGCGGTGCCGAGGGCGATACGCACTTTGTAGACGCCGGAGATTCAGAGCGAACTGGAAACAGATTTGGGATGAGGACCTGGTTCCCTATCGCGAGCTGCATCGCGCGATGCCGATGGTGATGATGAATCATGCGGCGTATCCGCATACGCCGGGCAAGAAGGAGCCCGGCGAGCGCGTCGCCGTTCTGGATCGCGACGGTGCTGCGCAAGCGGATCGGCTATCGCGGGATCATTCTCTCCGACGACCTGGAGATGGGCGGCATTCTGAAGTTCTGCCGGTGGATGATGCCGCGGTGGCGGCGATGCGCGCGGGATCGGACCTGGTGGAGATCTGCCACAGCGCAGAGCTGATTCTGCGGAGCTATGAGGCGCTGGTTGCCGAGGCGCGAGCGATCGACGGCGTTTCGAAGGCTTCTGCTTGACTGCGGGCGCGCGAATCGGCGCATAAACGGAGGCGGCTCTATGCGCAAGGTGTGGCGCCGGCGCTGACTGCGAAGCAGCTGGAGTCGCTGCGTAACGATATTGCGCAGTTCAATGAGACGGTGGCGGGAATCCTCGAAGCAGCCGTCGATGCGGCGCCGCGTGCGTCGTCGCCGGCGGAGGCATCGTGAAGCTGAAGCCGATGATTGTGGCGGGAGTGATGAGCGGGACGTCGGCGGATGGAATCGACGTCGCGCTGGTGCGGATTGCACGAACCAGGGGCCTTTTCTGGCCCAGGCTGACGCTGCTGGTGCACGAGGGATTTCGCATATCCCGCTGCGTTACGCAAGGCCGTGCTTGCCGCGATGAATGCGAAATCAACCACCACGGCTGAACTGGCGCGCCTTAACTGGCGTCTTGGAATCGCCTATGCTGAAGCCGTGAAGGCAGCGGTTGCACGCCACAAACTGAAGATCGATCTGATTGGCTGTCATGGGCAGACGCTGTATCACCAGGCGCGGGCTGCAACATACGCGGGCAGGAGCTTTGCATGCACGTGGCAGGCGGGTGAGGCGACGCTGATTGCTGCACAGTTGGGCGTGCCGGTGGTGTCGAACTTTCGTCCAGCGGATATGGCTGCGGGCGGTCAGGGCGCGCCGCTGGTGTCGTTGCTCGACCATGTCGTATTTGCGGATCGAAAACATGGACGGGTGTTGCAGAACATTGGCGGCATTGCAAATCTGACGGCAATTCGCGCTGGCGGAACGATCGATGACAACATCGCGTTTGATACCGGCCCCGGCAACATGGTGATCGATGCTCTTGCGCAGAGGCTCTTTGGCAAGACTTACGATCGCAATGGTGCGATTGCGGCGAAGGGGAAGGTACTGGACTCGATTCTCGATCGGATGCTGCGCGATTCGTATTTCAGACTGAGGCCGCCGAAAACTTCGGGGCGCGAGCAGTTCGGGCGCGAGTATGCGGCGAGGTTTCTGGCTGCATGCCGGCGCGTGAGCCGCAAGCCTGAGGATGTGCTGGCAACAGCGACGGCACTCACCGCCGAGAGCATTGCACGAAGCTTCCAGCGTTTCGTGCTGCCGTCAATGCAAGGCGCGGCCGTTGACTACATCGTTTCCGGCGGCGGGGCGCGGAATGCAACATTGATGAAGATGCTTGCCGCACGGCTGAAGCCGTTGGGGTGCACGCTGGCCGCGATCGAGCAATTCGGAATGCCGGCTGAGGCGAAGGAGGCTGCTGCGTTTGCGCTGATGGCGTGGATGACGTGGCACCGGCTTCCCGGAAATGTGCCGGTGGCAACGGGAGCGAAACGGCCTGCAATTCTGGGACAGATCACGTATATCTGAAGGCGGTAGACCAGCATTCGCGTGCCTTCCCACCCATCCGGCGAAAAGAACGCCACATTGGTTGGGCACCTGGCAAGTTAGCCAGAAATACCCTCTCACGCGAAGGCACGTAAGCACCTCCCGCAGCACATACATCAGCGAGGCACGATAACGCTCCGGATTCGAGTGCCTGCTCGCCCCGGAAACTCTTAAGGTTTGCTTAAGGTTTCTCGCGGCTAAGTACTGCATAAAGCAAAAGATGGCGTTCGGCATCCGCTGCTTCCAAACGGGTTCACAGTTTGGCACTGGTTTCTCAACCTTTTGAGAGGCTGGCTCGTCTACCGAAACAGATAACGATTTCAGCGACGCCCGCAAAGGCACCGCAGAAAATGGATTTATGGAAAGACGGAATCTGAAACAGGCCGGTGTTTTCCTGCTCCTTCTGGCGCTCGTGCCCACGATGGCAAGTCAGTTGCGCGCCCAGCCTGCGGCGCAGCATTTTGTGGGGACCGTTACCGCGATTGCAGGCGATGCGTTGACGGTGAAGACCGATGCCGGCGAGGTTCACCAGGTGCAGGTTCCCGCCAGTGCTGTGATCAAGCAACTGGCGCCGGGGCAGAAGGACCTGAGCAGCGCGGCAACCATCCAGTTGAGCGGCCTGGCGACGGGCGACCGTGTTCTTGTGAAACTCGATCCGAATGCCACCGGAGGCACGCAGCAGGCGTTGCAGATCGTGGCGATGAAACAGACCGACATCGCACAGCAGCAGCAGAAGGAAAGCGAGGACTGGCAGCGCAACGGAGCGGGCGGGCTGGTGAAGAGCGTTGATCCTGCTGCGGGCGTCGTTGTATTTACCAGCGGAGCCGGGCCAACCGCGAAGACCATCACGGTTCACATCACCAAAAGCACGGTACTGCTTCGCTATGCGCCAAATTCAGTTCGATTTGCGGATGCACGACCGGGGCCGATTGACGCGATCCATGTGGGCGATCAGTTCCAGGTGCGCGGGCAGAAGAATGCGGACGGCTCCGAGATCACGGCGGAGCAGGTGGTTTCGGGCGGGTTCAGAAACATTTCAGGCGTGGTCTCCGCGGTCGACACAGGCGCTTCGACTTTGACGGTGAAAGATCTGGTGACGAAGAAGAATGTGACGGTGCACGTAACTCCGGATGCGGAGATGCGGCGCCTGCCCGACATGATGGCGCGAATGATTGCAGCGAGGTTGAAGGGCGCAGCCCCGGGTGCAGGTGGTGCTGCGGGCGCTCAGCCGCAGGGTGGCGCGCCACAGGCACAAGGAGCAGGCCAGGGACGCAGGGCTGCCGGCGGTATGGAACAGGTTCTGAGCCGCGCACCGGCGGTGAATCTCGCGGAATTGCAAAAGGGCGAAGCGGTCATGCTGGTTTCGACCGAAGGCGCAACGGATGTGACGGCAATCAAGTTGCTGGTCGGCGTCGAACCGCTTCTCGAAAGCCCTGAGGCTTCACGGAACCTCCTGGCCAATTGGAGTGTGGGCTCGGGCGGTGGCGAAGAAGCAGCAGCACAGTAGACAGCTTGTGACTTGCAGACAGTCAGTGAGGAATACGTGTATTCAAGACATCATCATTGTTTTTTTCATTTTTTGATTGCGTTGGCTCTTGGATTGGCCAGCCTTGCGGCGCACGCGCAGACCGCGACGACGCAGGCGGCGGGCAGCGGGGCGGCTACGATTCGCGGCCACATCGCGGACCAGACCGGCGCGCTGATTCCGGGGGCGAAGCTGACGATTACCACGGCGGATGGCAAGGTCGTGGGTAGAGCCACGGCCGATGCTGGGGGCACTTATTCTGTCACCGGCCTGGCGGCGGGCAGCTACATCGTGCGTGCAACGTTTTCGGGTTTCTCTGACTTCCAATCGCAGCCGATTCCGGTTGCCGCGGGACAGATCAAGCGCGTCGATGTTGCCATGGCCATTCAAGTGGCGCAGCAGAGCGTGGTGGTGAGCGACGAAACACCGACGGTAAGCGTGGAAGCCGGCGCCAACGCGAGTTCGCTGGTGCTGAAGGACAAGGACCTGGATGCGCTCTCGGATGATCCGGATGAGTTGTCCGACGAACTGACGGCGCTGGCGGGTCCCTCCGCGGGCCCGAATGGCGGGCAGATTTACATTGATGGATTTACCGGAGGTCAGCTTCCGCCCAAGTCGGCCATCCGCGAGATTCGCATCAACCAGAATCCGTTTTCGGCGGAGTTCGACAAACTCGGTTACGGGCGCATCGAGATCCTCACCAAGCCCGGCACCGATAAGCTGCACGGGCAGGTCTTCGTGATGGGCAACGATAGCGCGTTCAATACCAGCAGCCCATTTTTATCCAATGTTCCTCCATACTACCGGGTCCAATACAACGGAACGGTGAGCGGGGCGCTCAATAAGACCACTTCGTTTTTCATGAGCATGGAGCAGCGCGACAATCACGACGAGGCGGTCTACAACTACTTCCCTGCCGTGTTCAACGCCAGCACTGGAACATACTCCATCTCGCCCACGCGGGTTTCGGCGGCACTGGCGAATCCGCACAATCACATTAACGTCTCTCCTCGGCTTGACCTGCAACTGGGGCAGAAGAACACGCTCACGCTGCGCTACCAGTTCTACTACGACTCGGAGACGGGGGACATCGGTTCAACCCAGCTTCCTTCTCAGTCACAGACTTCGACCTCGACCGAACATACAGTTCAGCTGAGCGATTCGGAGATCATCAACGATCACATGGTGAACGAGACGCGGTTGGAGTACCGGCGGGCGTTAGAGTCGGAGACCCCGGTAAGCACGCTTCCGACACTGATGGTGAGCGGCGACTTCACTGGCGGCGGCGCAAGCGGCCAGTCTTCGAACGATCACTCAGACCATCTCGAACTGCAGAATTACACAACCATGACCGTGAGGACGCAGACCATCAAGTTTGGCGCCTGGTTGCGCGATAATCGCGATGCCAACGCGTCTTATGCGAATCACAACGGCTCGCTGGTCTTCACGCAGAAGGGCTACATCGACGCGCTCAACGCTCTGGCGCAGGGACAGAGCCTCACGACGCTGCCTCCGGGTGAGTTTGCGTTCCTGAGCATCACCGCCGGACGGACCGCCTATACAACGAATCTCTTCGACGGCGCCTTGTTTGTACAGGATGACTGGAAGGTGAATCCGCGCCTCACTCTATCGGGCGGTCTGCGCTGGGAGACAGAGAACCACGTTGCCGACCACAACGACTGGGCTCCGCGCGTCGCCTTTGCCTATGCACTCGACGCCAAGGGCAAGCAGCCTGCGAAAACCGTTTTGCGCGCGGGCTTCGGCATCTTCTACGACCGTCTCCAGGTCGGCAGTCTTCTGGCGGCCACGCGGCAGGGCCTGAATGCCGGATCGCTGCAGACGACGATAGACTCGCCTTCCTGCCTGAGCGGCACCGATCTGAACAATATGAACTTCTCCGGCTGCTTGCCGGCTGCGCCCTATACGCCCACGCCGGAGAGCACCATTGTCCAGATCTCGCCGACCTATCATTCGCCCTATACTGAGCAACTCGGCGCCAGCCTTGAGCGCCAGCTCACCAAGACCACAACGCTCACCGGGACCTATCTGCGCTCGTTTGGTGTGCACCAGATGGTGACGCGCGATGCCAATCCATATACGCCGCTGGCGGGCACCACCTATTACAACAGCTCAACGGGGCCGCGGTTGAATCCCAGTCTGGGCGTGATTGACGAGTACTTTCCCCAGGGAGTGTTCAAAGAGAATCAGATGATTCTCAATGTGAATTCGCGGATCTCGCCGAAGCTGGGATTCTTCGGGTTCTACAACCTCTCGTTTGCGAACGCGGACGTGGCTGGCAGTGGTGGCTTTGGTGGTGGTTCGGCTTCCAATAATGCTTCCAACTCCTACAACCTGAGCCAGGATTATGGCCGCGCCAGTTTCGTTTCGCGCAACGTTGTCTTCCTGATGGGCAACTACACAGGGCCGTGGGCACTGCGCTTCAATCCGTTCCTCATTGCGCGCTCGGGACACCCGTACAACATTCTGTCAGGAACCGATCTTACCGGCGATCAGTTCATCAACAACCGGCCATCATACGCCGATGTGTCCCTGTGCACCTCCGATCCGAATCAGTACTTCCAGACGCAATTCGGCTGCCTGAATTCCCAGCCCGGTCCAGGAGACACGCTGGTGCCGATGAATCTTGGCAACGGGCCCGCGAGCGTTGCCCTCAACCTGCGCTTGAGCAAGACCATCGGAATTGGGCCGAAGGTTGAATCATCGGGCGGAGTAAACAATAGCGGCGGCGGACCTCCGGGAGGTGGCCGCGGCGGGCACGGCGGTCCTGGCGGCGGGCTTGGGCCGGGCGGCCTGGGCGGCGGAGGCGGTGGACCGGGCGGGATGATGGGGCCGACTGCTACCGGGCGCAGATTCAACCTGACGTTGAGTGCGCAGGCTCTGAATCTGACCAACAACGCCAACTACTCGACACCGATTGGGACGCTGGGGTCGAATGAATTCGGGCGTTCTACGAGCCTCGCTTCCGGTCCGTTCTCAGGTCCGGGCGGATCGACTTCGCGACGCGTGTTCTTCCAGGCTGTATTCGCATTTTGATGGATTCGGTAAGCATTGGGCCGGGGGCTGATGTCTCCGGCCTTTGCTTTGATTAATGCACCGCAGTGACGGTCGCGGGCTGGTTTAGACCGGCGAAGGCATCAGTGAGCGAGATGACTTTCAGCCCTGATTTGATTTCGTCGGGAGTGGCCCTGGTGGTTAGTGTGACGTCCACGGTTTCGCCGGGAAGAATATCGAAGTAGTTGTCCGAAAGCTTTGCGTCGAGCTGCCCCGAAAGAGAGATAGACGTCGCGCGCGAGGACCGGCGACGTGATGCGGATCTTGTAGCCTCCGCTTGCCTTGGCGGTATCGACCTTGAGCGCGGCAGGCTTGAGATGAATTTCCTTGGTTGGCGCGAGGTAGACGAGATTGCGCGAGATCGTTTCCCCGCTTCGAGAGGCCAACTCAGCGACGACGAAGACGCGCGAGGTGTCGGCAGCACCGGCTTGGGTGAGCTTCAAGATCGGCCAGTCGAGGTAGACCTTGCTGGTGAGCGGAGTGATGCTGACGTCTTGCTTTTCGTCGAGCAGCACCTTGCCGTCGAAATCCATCAGCCGCACGTGCAGCATGGCCGATGTCAATTCTGTTTTGTCGGACACGATGTACACCTTGACCGATCCGTCTTCGACATGCGGCGAAACCAGAATCGGCGCATAGAAGCGGCGCGCGTAATACTGCAGCGCCTTCCAGCGGCCGTAGTAGTCGATGCTGGACCACGAGGCGACCGGCCAGCAATCGTTCAACTGCCAGAAGATGGATCCCATGGTCTCAGGCCGGCTGCGGCGGAAGTGCTCGGCGCCAATCTTGATTCCCTCGGCCTGCAGCACCTGGCTCGACGTAGAGAAAGCTGGCGAAGTCCTTCGGCTCGGGGTAATCCCTGAGCAGATAGTCGTGGATGATCGAATTGCCTTCGTTGTTCTTCTGGTGCGCGAGCATCACCGGCGTAAAGATGTCCGGTGCGATCGGCGGGTTCGGTGAAGGACTCGATGGTGCGCATCTCCGGAAACGACTGGAAGCCGTACTCGGTGACGAAGCGCGAGTGATGCGTCTCGTAAGTGGAGAACGGAACGCGGCCGTGCCAGACATCCCAGATATGCGCATCGCCGCTCTGGTAGTGATCGCTGAGCGCCTCGTAATCGGCGCTGGGCGAACTGGGCCAATAGGGAATTTCCGGCATCAAGACGCGCGACAACACGCGGTGAGGATGCCGCTGAACTCGGTCAGATAGTCCTGCCACATCTGGAATCGTGACGTCGGCGGGCAGAGCGGCGCGATCGCCCCAGCTTGAGCGCCACCTCGGTCTCGTTATTGCCGCACCAGATCACGATGCTGGGATGATTGCGCAGCCGCCGCACCTGGTCCTCGGCCTCGGCTTCGATGTTCTGCTTGAAGTCGTAAGTGCCGGGCTGCCAGTCGTTGCCGAACATGAAGTCCTGCCAGACCATGATGCCGAGTTCATCGCAGATCTGGTAGAACTCGTCGGTCTCGTAGTAGCCGCCGCCCCAGTGGCGAATCATGTTCATGTTGGCGTCGCGCGCGGATTCCAGAATGCGGCGGTAGTCGGCGGTCGTCACGCGATTGGGAAAGCTGTCGAAGGGAATGACGTCGGCGCCCTTGGCAAAGACCGGAATGCCGTTTACGACCAGTTCGAAAGATCGGCCCCACTTGTCGGGATGGCGATCGAGCACGATGGAGCGTAGGCCGGTCTTACGTCGTGCGCTGGTCGGCTGGCTGACCCCGCCGTAAGACGCGGTGCAGTGAAGTCATAGAGCAGGCTGATCGCCATAGCCGGCGGGATACCAGAGCTTGGGCTGCGGATCTCGATTGGGAAGATCGATAACGTTGCGCCCGGCGTGAAGATTCGCGGCTGTCGTGGCAAACGGTCGGCGATGCCGTGCTGATAGCGCCAGTCGAAGCGTAGCTGACGGTGATGCGCGCCGGACCGGCTTCTGGCCGCTTCGACCTCGACCTCCGCATCGATGTGCGCCACTTCCCTGCTCACGTCGCGCTGGCGAATGGCGAAGTCGGCGATGCGCACCTTGTCCCACGCCTCCGATGCGGACCGGCCGCCAGATGCCGCTGGTGACGAAGGTCGGACCCCAGTCCCATCCATACTCATAGGCTGCCTTGCGGACGTAAGTCTTGGGCGCGGTCTTTGTCTTCGGCTGCCATGGATCGAGCCCGGCTACCTCCGCTGCGGCTTTGATGGGCGAAGGAAAGACGATGCGCAGCTGATTGGTGCCGGCATGGAGATGCGATCTTCGCGGCGACGCGCCAGATGCGGAACATGTTGTCGGCAAAGAGCACCTGCGTCGCCGTTCAGATAGACCTGTCGCGGTTGCGTCGAGTCCGTCGAAGACGAGATCCACATGGGAGCGCGCGAGCAGTCGCTGGCGTGACGTCGAAATCGACGCGATACTCCCAACTTGCATCCTGAATCCACTGCAGCTTCGATTCGTTGTCGCGATAGAACGGATCGGGGATCTTCTTGTTGGCCAGCAGATCGAGGTGAACGTCGCCGGGAACCGTGGCCGGCAGCCATCCTGCTTCCGCGTCCTGCGCGGCTGCGACCTGCCGGAATTGCCAGCCGTGATCGAGTACGAGAGTGGCATTCTGACATGCCGGCGTCTCTGCATTTGCGCATGGAACCAGCAACACTGCGGCGATTGCTGCAAAGAGTCCGATCAAGCTTCCATAAGTTCTCATTTCTTCCCCTTTTCCCATTGATCTGCATGCCGAGAAGATCAAGTTGAAGGCCGCTTCTCAAAATCGCTGATAAGGTTATCACGCGATGTTTCTGCGGCTGAATGACGGCCAGCGCTCAGTAATCGGGAATAGAGCGCCTCCCACTCATCGACCTTTGCATCGATATAGAAGTGCAGACGAATGCGTTCGCGTGCCGCAATTCCCCTTGCATGGCGCTCGTGCAAAGGGGTTCGCATGATCTGAAGGAATGCCTGGGCAAGCGCAGGAGAATTCCTGGGAGGGACGATCAGGCCGGTGTCGCCGACAAGTTCGCGCACACCGCCGACATCGGTGGCAACGATCGGTTTCTGCATGGCCATGGCTTCGCCGATGACGAGAGGCATACCCTCCCACGCGGAGCTTAGGACAAAGGCATCGGCTGCAGTGAGCATTTCGGCCATGTCATCGCGGAGACCCAGCCAACGCACTCGATCTTCGATGCCAACCTGTGCGGCCAGAGTTCGGAGTTCCCTGTCTTCCTGATGCTGCGCTTCGCCCGCGATCCAAAGCTGAGTTCTGGCTTCAGCGGCGCAGACCGCCGCGAATGCGCGCAGCAGGTTTGGATAATCCTTTGCGCGACTGATGCGCCCTGCCGCCAGCCACACGAAGCTGTCACCCACATGGAACCGCTCTCGCAGGCGAGAACGCTCGCCGGCGTCGGGTGAGAACTGGTTGAGATCGATGCCGTTGTGAATCACGGAACACTTGCGTGCCGGAACAGCGCCGATCCGGATATAGTGTTCGGCAATCGCCTGGCTCACTGTGGTTGTGTGGATGGAGAGCCCATCCGTAATGCGATAGGCGAGGGGGCGCTTCCGTCCGCCTTCATAAATGTTGTGGATGGTCGAGAGGACGCGGGGCGCTGCGCCGGTTAGACGCAGGATGCGCGCGAACAAGTTGGCCGGAAACGTATGGCTGTGGATCAGGTCGGGCTGGAAGTCGCGGAGAAAGCGCCGCCCTCGCAGCAGGCCACCTGGGAGTCTCAGCAAAGACCGGGTTAGTTCGAGTCGAGTGACTTTGACGGACGTCGGCCACTCGCAGGTCCTCTGCGGACGAAGGACGATCAGGACGACGTCGTGTCCGCGTGCCTGCATGCGCTCCGCAATTGCGATCGCCTGGCGCTCTGCGCCACCGATCCCAAGCGAAGTGAGCATGTAGGCTATGCGCATCGTTCCAGTGCCCGCCGATCAACGGAACAAAGATGATAGCGCCGCGTTGTCAGGCCTGGATGTGTGCGCGCTCACGTTGCGGGGCAAAGCGGCCCAACAGCGTATCCACGGCGAACCTGCCCGGGCCGAGGATGAGGATCAGCAGCGCGGCAAACCAGTAAGTGTATGGCGTTGCGCCGTAGAAGTCCTCGGGCTTGGAGAGGATGTGGGAGAAGTTGACGCGGTCGTCGGGGACGCTGAGGTACGCCATGGTCATGTTGACGAAGAGAACCAGTGAGGTCAGGCGCGACGCAATGCCGAGCGCGAAGAGGATCCCGCCGGCAGAATTCGACCAGCGCGACCATCAGCGCGGTCATGTGCGGCGCGGGAAGGTTGAGAGTCGTGAAGAAGTCCGTGACTTTGTCGAGATGCGTGAGCTTGCCCCAGCCATCCTGCGATGAACTGAAAACCCCAGTAGAGGCGAATGGCGAGAAGAAGCGGACTTTCCAGCCGGCTTAAAGCAGAGGCAAATGAGTCATAAGCTTTGATGATGCTCTTCATTGTTCCCTTTCAGTTTTCTAAATGGCGTCTCGCAACTCTTTCAGCTGATCGGCTCGCCTTTGAATACGGTCACGGCGGATCCTTCAGCGAGGAATGCCGAGTCCGGAGGTCTTGCGAGAACCTCGCTGAATTCAGGCCCGTAATACCTTGCTGCGGCGCCGGTGAATTGCGCCGACTGTGCGTCCTGTACCTTCCACTGTGGATGCTCTACCTGATACTCCACAGTCTTGCCGGCTCGGATCGCGTAGCCCCAGTAGTGCTCGGTGATGAACTGGCTCAAAGAGCCTTCCGCCGGCAGGTATTCTCCCTGCTGCGACTTTACTGAAATCGTGCAGCGGGCCGACCCTGTGCCCCACCGGAACTCGGCGCTCACCCCTTCAGCGCCGCGATCGACTCGATGCGACATGGACACGCACGAGTAGCGCTCTCCATAGGCAAGCCTGGCAATGACCGTTACCGCAACCTTCGGCACCAGTTCGCGGATGAACACAACGCCTCTCTCTCGATCTACGGCGTACGTAAAAGCGCAGGTTCACCTCCTCAAAGGACTGGTGAAACGGAATCGCACGGCCAAACAAATGTGTTTTGTTGAATTCGAATCCGATCAGGCTGATGTAAGTCTGGCCGTTGTGCTGATCGAGCTCTGTGTCGGCGGGAACGAACCGGCGCAGAAGAGCCGGATCGACGCGTAGTTCAGCATCGCAATGTTCTTCCATTCAGCGGTGAGAAACGTGCGTTGCTGGGTCGATGACATCACGTCTTTAAGACAGATTGCGCGGCTTTGAGGTTACATCGAAAATGCCTCGCGGGCATTGGCGCTCAGACTTCCGGCAAATCGATATCGCGCGCGCAAATCCAGCCGAGTTCTGACCAGGCGGTGAACCATTGGCGAACGAGTTGCGGCCGCTTGCGCAGCTAGGTACGCGTGCGGTAATGATGCCTGATTCGATGGCTTGCGCAAGCGGCAGTCCGGCGCGGATCGCACATAGCGTCTCGAATTCCTCGCGCTTCAGGCGCAGATAGTAAACCGAGAAGTCGACGCGATGCGCGGCAAGCCAGGTTGGTTTTCGCCGCATGGTGGGAAGCTTCGCTGGCGGACTGCACCATCGTCCTCATGTTGAACGCCGGCTTCGCTGGTCTGGCGTTTCTCGTTCTTATGCAGATGCAGAACCAGATCGTCGACGGGATAGTCAAGCGCGATCAACTGCAGATGCGGCTGCAGCGCGAGCCGCGAATCGCCATCGAGCGTCGAGATCTGGTCCAGCGTGAGCGCGTCGCGCTCCGCGTTGTCAAAGGCTTCAACAAAGGCCCACTCGATGCGAGCGACGTCCTGCGCAAGACGGTGCGCGACGGCCGGCATAGTGAGGATTCTTTTGGAGCCACTCGGCAAGATGCGAGCCGAGATTGCGCAGCGAGAACGAGCGGCTGGGATGCGCCGTGAGGTAGGCGATCGACATGCGCCTCGAAGGCGCGGCCGCCAACCACGGAACGCAGCGCGGGAAAATCCTCGGCCAGCGCGCCGAGCACGCGGTACCAGTATTGGCGGTTGTAAATCTCCAGGCGCTCGAAGGCGGCAGAGCTGGCTGTTGGGTGCGATGAACGACTGCGGCGACCCAGTCCATCGGGCGTCCATCGGCGACTCGCGACGCATCTCCTCATCCGGAGGTCAGCGGCATCATCACGGCGCGCGCCATCTCGCGCTGCAGTTGGGCGAGACTCATCGATTGGGTCATCGAGCCGTTTCCAGGGGCGCCGAAACCCAGGTCTCAGCGCGACCGAGGGCACCCACAGTCTTGGGAGACTGCCGGTGCAGATAGCGCTCGGCCTTCTTGGCTTCGGCGTGGACTTCGTCGAAGCTGGGAATGTGGTCGTCCCACTCCAGCAGCGTGGGCGTCGGGCCGCAGCGCTCGATGGCGCGCGCGTAGAGCTTCCACACGGGATCGATGACCGGATGGTCGTGCGTGTCGAGAATGTACTTCTCGTAGTTCGAATGGCCGGCGATGTGAATCTGCGCCACGCGATGCGCGGGCACGGCATTCACATAGTCCATCGGATTGAACTCGTGATTCACCGAGGAGACGTAGATGTTGTTCACGTCGAGCAGAATGCCGCAGTCGGCGCGCTCGACCACTTCGGTCAGGAACTCCCACTCGGTCATCTGCGAGCCGGTGAATGCCGCGTAGGAGCTGACGTTCTCGACGGCGACGGGAATCTCGAGGAAGTCCTGCACCTTGCGCACGCGCTCGACGGTGCGCTCGACGGCTTCCCAGGTGTAGGGCAGCGGCAGCAGGTCGTGGGTATAGGTGCCGTCGACCGAGCCCCAGCAGAGATGGTCGCTGAGCCAGGGAGTTTTGGTGCGGCGCACCAGAGTCTTCAGCCGGCGCAGATGCTCGGGATCGGGCGCGGTCACGGAGCCGAAGTACATCGAGACGCCGTGCTGCACCACGCGATAGTGCTCGAGGATCTGGTCGAGCATGGCCAGCGGACGGCCGGCATCGATCATGAAGTTCTCAGAGATGATCTCGAACCAGTCGACCACGGGCTTGCGCGAAAAAATGTGCTGGTAGTGCGGAATGCGCAGACCGATTCCGACGCCGTGATTCTGAGAATGCATTGAAGCGATTGCCGGGCATAGTTTCCAGAGATCAGTAACTGTAGTACACGGTGAATCAGTTGTCAGTGATCAGTCTTCAGATGTCAGTTTGCGGCGGATCGGCGCGAGCGAACTGAGAACTGTTAACTGACAACTGACAACTGTTTGGTGGTTAAGCGAACTTCGGCATCTTGGAGCCGTCGGTCGCGCAGCCGCCCTTGCCCTTGCAGCTGTTCTTGCCCTTGCAGCCGTTGTCGCTGGACTTGCAGCCGCCCTGGCCTTTGCAATCGTTCTTGCCTTTACAGGAGTGCTTGGCGGGCTTGTCCTGGCTTGGTGTAGCGGAGGCCGGCCTTGGCGGCCTTTACCGTCGTTGTGCCGTTCGATGAGCTCTGTGGCGTTGTGCAGCAACCGTGGTTCCGCCCATCAGACCGGTGAGAGCAGCGGTCAAGCAGCAGTGCATTGAATTGGTTCTTCATCGGTGATTGACCTCGCTGGGGGTTGGGGCGGGGAAGCCGCCGGTTGTCGCAACGCGACCTTCGCCCGGGGGGCTATGTCGCACAATCTGTTGCACGCACTCTAGGAGTGCAGGCATGCGCGAAAGGTTACAAGGAAAAGGGGCATGGTGGAAATGAAATTCTTTGCGCCGGTTTCCTCTGTCCAATGAACGGGCTCGGCCACCCGTTTGGATTGGCGGGATCGGCGGGCTGCTTTACTCTGACTCTGCGCGCGTCGAAGACAATGTTCTATACGCGGTCAATGACAATGTTCGTATAGAGGTCAATGATTTGCCATTAGAGGAACAGCATGGGCCGTCTGGCGGCGAGAACCGCGACGGCGCCGGAACTGCAATGGGCTTGACCCAGGTCCGCACCCTGGATGGGCCAGCGTCCTGTTGGCCCTGCTGCAGAGCCTTTGCACGGCCGTGCTGACCATCAGCGGAATCCGCGTGGCTATTGGACTTTCCGCTCTGGCAGCCGCCAGCGGCATCTACGCGCCCGCGCCCGGATGGCATCAGGACGCCATTCGCATTCCCATGCTGATCGTGGCTACGGTCGGGCGCGGTGGTGAATCTGGCCGTGCTGGCGTGGATCCGGCACCTGCGCGATCGGCCATCGGCGCAATGGCGGAGACGCGAACTGAGCGCGAAAGAAAAGCGCTCAGAGCGGCTCCAGGTGGCGCTGGCGATCGTGACGCTGATTCTGGTTGGGCTGGAGACCTGGACGCATCCGATGGTTCACCGCAAGGGACCGCCGCCTGCCGGCGTGCCAGAATCACGCCGGCAATTGCAGTCCTGAAGCGGCAGATACGGCTCAGCCGCTCGGATGCTTCCAGTTCCCTGTCGATGCGCTCGTGCAGGCGCTCGCTGAATCCTGCAGGCAATTCAAAGACCCTGCTCGTCCGCCACCAGAACGACCACATTGCGCGTGGAATCGAGCACCGCCGAGCAGATTTCGCAGGTTTCGAGATGGCGATCGATTTCGGCGCGCAGAGTCGGCATCCACATCGCCGTCGATGTAGGCGGAGATGTGCTCCCAGACGTGTTTGCAGTCGATTCTCATGCGCGCCCCCCAAACCAGCCTTTTCGTTTGGGTGCAAATCCTTTCAGTTGCGGAGCCAGTTCGCGCTGCAGCAAGGCGCGTGCCCGGTGCAGCCGGACCTTCACCGCACCCTCGCTGATGCCCAGCGCTGCAGCGGTCTCGCGGATATCCATCTCTTCGATGTCCCTGAGCAGCACGATGTTACGGTAAATCTCCGGCAGGCCCTCGATGGCCTTGCGCAGCAGTGCGCCCAGCTCCTTCTGTTCCAGCGCCTCAGCCGGAATCTCGCGCCAACTGGTCAGAATTGCCGGGGTGTAGTCGCCGCGTCTGCTCATCGGTTTCGGCATCGAGCGAGTCTTCGCGGCGGGTACCGATCTTGCGCAGCCGGCCGAGGCCTTCGTTGCGCGCGATCGAGAGCACCCAGGTGCGGAACTGCGATTCGCCGCGAAACTTGTGCAGGTTCCGGTAGACCTTGATCGACCGTCTCCTGCGCGGCATCTTCGGCGTCGGTTTCATTCTTCAGCAACGGAAAGCAGCAGAAAGTAGATGGCGCGTTCGCAGGGGCGGATCAGGTCATGAAACAGATGCTTTTCGCCGGCCAGAATGCGGCGAATGCACTCGGCTTCGAATTCCGGATTGGGCAGCGTCATCCGTCGGATTCGTCTCGCGGGTCGGCAGTCTGCATGGTTGCCGGATGTGCTCAGCCACTATAGCGCCGCAGCGGATTGGTCAGCTCGCTAAAACGATTAAATGTGCAAGGTTAACTTTTTAGCCCTCAACAAGATTCTTATATAAAATTTACCAACTCGTATGTACAATCGCGACGAGGAGACCCATGGCCGGAGATATTCAACTTACGTGCAGCGACTGTGGACAGGATTTTACGTTCACCGCTGCGGATCAGGCGTTCTTTCAGGAACGCGGTTATTCGACCCCCAAGCGCTGCAAGCCTTGCCGTCAGGCAAAGAAGAGCGAACAAGGTGGGGGAGGCTCCGGGTATCGTCCGGCTCCATCCCATGGAACACCTGTCATCTGTTCCGGCTGCGGCCAGCCAACGACTGTTCCATTTGAACCGCGCGGCGATCGCCCGGTGTTTTGCCGGGACTGCTACCAGGCACGTAAAGGCAGCAGCAGCGGCGCACGCAGTGGTCGCTATTAAGGCAAGTATCGGCTCGCATGCCGCAACGGGCATCGGGCCGACCTTCCTCTGCCGTAAATCAATCTAAGCTGAGACACATCGCAAACTGCCGATTCGGCCCCGCCCGCCTCCGCCGTTTCGTGAAGGCTATTTTTCCGTCCGCATTACGATCAGGCGCGTCAAATCATTGAGCGCTATCGATGAGATTCTCCCATTACCTTGTCTTCCTGTTTGCCGTGTCCGCGAGCGGCGTGCATGCGCGTCGAGCGGCCACCTTATCGCCGCAGCAGTCCGACACCGGTTGCACGCTGCGCATTCATGTCGATGGACTGCGCAATTCGACAGGAGTGGTTGGTGCGGCGATCTTCAACTCGCCCGACGGCTGGCCTGAGAACACGAGCAAGGCGCTGCACCGCTGGCCCACGCCGATTGCTCCGGGAGCGAGAGAGGCGACCGCGGTATTAGATAACCTGGCGCCGGGCGACTACGGTCTCGTCACCATTCACGACGAGAACAAGAACCAGAAACTCGATCGCAACTTCGTCGGAATTCCGAAAGAGGGCTTCGGCTTTGCGAACAATCCGCACGTGCGACTGGGCCCTCCGCCCTATCACGCAGCGATTGTGCACGTCGCATGCCCGGTGACCGAGATTTCAATTCACATGATCTACAAGTAGCCGCGCAGAATTAGTCTTTAACTGAATTGAATTATCAGTTGGATGGCGTGGGTAGCAGGCATGCTATACCCCACGGACGAAAACCTGTCCGTGGGGTACGGATCTGCGCGCGGTGAGCATCAACGCTTTTTGGCCGTTTTGGCTGCGGGTTTCTTCGCGGCTTTTGCCGAAGAATGCGCCTTCGCCGGAGGTGCGGCCTTCTTTGCCGGAACAGACTTATGCGCGGGCTTGGCGTGGGCCTTCACCTCCGCCTTGTGGGGCTTCGCAGCAGGCTTGGCCGGAGCCTTGGCAGCTACCGGTTTGGCCGGATGAGGATGTTTGGCGGGCGGCGGCATCGGTTTCTTAGCCGGCGCAGCCTTCGCCTTTTCAGGCTTCTCGGCCTCCGGCTTCTCTTTGGCGACAACTTTGGCCGCTGGAGTGGCTTTGCCAGCCGGAGCAGGCTTGGCTGCCGCAACAGGTTTGGGAGCGGCTTTAGCCGCCGGCTGCTCGGCTTTCTTCTCGCTTCCCTTGGCGCCCTTCGGCGCGGGCTCAGGCTTCCCGTGTCCCTTGCGGACAGGCGCTTCCTCTTCACCCTCGTCCTCGTCTTCAGCTTCCCCGTCTTCCTCGTCTCCCAGGTCTTCGAGTTCGTCACCCTTGGGGAGGTTCAGGCCGAGATCGATCTCTTCGTCTTCCCCGCCGATGTCATCGAGATCTTCTTCGGCGCCCTCCTCCGACTCGTCTTCCTCGTCGAACGATTTCTCCTTGATCTTTTCGACGCCGCGCTTGGCGCGAGTGCGCTTGATCGTCACCTGCGGCGGAGGAGCCGGCGGCGAATGAGGTTCAAGGAACGCACGAATCTCTTCAGGCGTATTCAGGTTGCCATCAATCAACTGCAAAAAGACCTGGTGAATGATGTCCTTGTAGGCAGGCAACTCCGGAGTGATGCGCATTTCCTGCATCTGCAAATAGGGAATGCGCTGGCGCGCCTCAGGCCATGTCTTCAGGAACAGGTCGTACTTGGCTTTTACGGCATTGTCCTTGCTGGTGAAGCCGAGCCACAGCACGGCCTCGGGATCGTGCGTGGTGAAGAGCTTGTAACTCGCCGAGGGCGTGGAATTGGCCTTGTTCACAAGCACCTTGGCAAATCCCGCGGCAAGCGAGTCGAGGCTGTTCCACTCTTCCACGAAGCCCTGACGCAGCAGCGACTTCTTCAGCGCGGAGATATCTTTCGGCGCCATCTTCGCCGTCAGCAGTTGCATCTGGGCTGCCGACATGTCGGGGTGCACCCCCTGCATCTGCAACTGCGCGCGCAGATCGTGCAATGCGGTCAACTTCTCCTCGTCCGCCTTGTTCGATTCCCACGCGGGAAACAGGACTTTCATCCAGCCTTCGGCTTCGAGAGCCCGCAGGACCTTGAGGCCGTCATCTTCATGGCCGATCTGCTCAAGTTCCTGGCTGCGATCGTGGGGCGACAGAGTCTCGATAACGTTTTCTGTCTTGGCGTTTTCGTAGCGCTGCAGCGTCCTGGGATCGAGATCCCAGCCGAGACGCGCGATGTAGCGGATCGCGCGAATCAGCAGGCCGGGCTCTTCGAGGAATCCATAGTTCGAAACCAGCCGCAGGGTACGGGCCTCGATGTCGGCAGCTCCGTTCTGGGGGTCCATCAGGAGGCCATAAGAGCCCTCGTTGAGAGAGATGGCCATGGCATTGACGGTGAAGTCGCGCCGGCGCAGGTCTTCCTGGATGGAGGAGAAGTGAAAAACCGGCTTGCCAGGCTTGGGATACTCCCGGTGATGAGTGCTGACCAGGTCGACGCGGACCGTGCCCGGAAAACAGAGATAAAGGCTCCGGGACGCCTCGTCTTCCCCCCAGACCTTGCCGCCCAGCTTCTCGATGGGCTTTTTCAGCTTGAGGGCATTAGCCTGGACGGCGACTTCGATGTCGCGGACTGCGTGCCCGCTGGTCAGGTCCCGAACCGCGTCTCCTGTAAGAAAAAGGAGCGTTCCCGCTTCCCGGGCCACGTCGCGCAACTGCCGTAATGCGTTCTGTTGGTCGGCTGAAAGCCGGTTCTCAACAAGGTAAATATAGTCGGGCATTCCGTTCCTGCTTCCGCGTGCAAAACCCAAGGCAAGTCTCTGATGTTGTTACGCTTACGGCATCATACATCAGAGGTTGCAAACCAGTACCTTATCACAAACTTACCCCGTTTGCCAGTATGAACAGCACCATTTTTGCGACTTTTCCCGGCGCTGAGAGGCCGCTGCATGCGAAAATCCAAGCCATGAGTTCCGCTCGTAAGCCGGTGATTGTGCGCAAGTTCTCCCGGGAGTGGTACAGCGGCTATGCTGGCGCCTCCTTCGGGCAGGATTCGTCTGCCCTGGAGATCCTGGATCTGACCGGTAAGGTGCTTACTATCAGCTGGGATGCGGTGAAGTGGGTTTGTTATGTGCGGGATTTCTCTTCGGGAACCGACCTGAACAACCCAGAGCGTCTGCTTCAGAAACGCTTTTCCGTCAGGCCTCGCGCCGCCGGCCTGTGGCTGCGCATGACGCTGAATGACGGGGATGAACTGGAAGGGATTGCCGCCAATGACCGGTCGCTCATTATGGGTGCCGGTGTGCTGGTGACGCCGCCCGACACCCGCTCGAGCACCCAGCGGATCTACGTGCCCCGGCAGGCTATCCAGTCGCTGGAGGTGGTCAGCCTGATAGGCGCCGCGGGACGGAAGCGCAAACCGGAGCCTGGACCCGCCGAACCCGAGCTCTTCCCCGCCGAACCGGGGTCGGAATAGGCTCAAACCAGGAACAGCGGTCAAATCGCTGCTGGACGTGCGGTCGGGTTCTGCACTGCAACAGTCCAGCCAGCCCACTCCGTTACAATTTTCACGATGAAACTTGGCGAACTGGCAAGCCGGCTGGGTGCGGAACTGCGCGGAAACGCGGACGTGGAAGTAACAGGTGTGAAAGGCATTGAAGAGGCCGGGCCCGCGGAGATCACCTTCGTTGCCAATCCCAGATATGCCGGGCTGGCGCGAAAGACGAAAGCCGCCGCCGTGCTCGTCGAGCCCGATTTTCCTGAAATTGAAGCCGCTACTCTGCGCATAAAGAATCCCTACTATGCGTTTTCGCGGACGCTCGCCATGTTTTATCAGCCACCGTCGTATCCGCCGGGAATTCATCCGACTGCGGTGATCGATAAGACGGCGGAAGTCGGCGAGGGCGCGCACATCGGCGCCTACGTGGTGATCGGGCCGAATGTGAGACTAGGTCCGCACGCTATTCTGCTGCCCCACGTGGTTCTGTATCCAGGAGTGAAGACGGGAAGCCATTTGTTCGCGCATGCGCATGCTGTGGTGCGGGAGGGCTGCGAACTGGGCGATCATGTCACGCTCGAGAACGGCGCGATCGTAGGTGCGGACGGTTTTGGATTTGCGAAAAATGACCGCGGACAGTGGGAGAAGATTCCGCAATCGGGCCCGGTGCGCATCGGTAATCGCGTGGATGTCCAGGCGAACGCCTGCGTGGATCGCGCGACCGTGGGCGCAACCGAGATCGGCGCCGGAAGCAAGATCGACAATCTTGTTCAGATCGGACACGGATCGCGCGTGGGAACGGATACCCTGGTCTGCGCGCAGACGGGATTGGCAGGATCGTCGGTGATCGGGAACAACGTGATTCTTGCGGGCCAGACGGGCATTGCCGGCCATTGCAGCGTCGGCGACGGCGTGATTCTGACCGCGCAATCGGCGGTGAGCCACGATGTGCCGGCGGGCAGGATGATCTCGGGCTCTCCGGGATTCGACAATCGCACCTGGCTGCGCGCGGTCGCGATTTTCCAGCGCCTGCCGGAACTCCTCAAGCGGCTCGAACGGCTCGAGAAGCGCGTTGTATCGCCGACTGCTGAGAGCGGCGAGAACGGAGAGAAGGCTTGAAAAAGACCGGCCGTAGAACTTTAACGGCGGCCCTCGTGTTCCTCTGCCTGGGCCCAATGCTCGCATGCCACTCGTACCACATCGAAGCAGCGATCGAGAACCATACGGGAGGGGCGATCACGCTGCTCGAGGTCGACTACCCCAGCGCGAGTTTTGGAGCGGATGCGCTGGCGGCGGACGGCGTGTTTCATTACCGCTTGCAGACGCGCGGCAGCGGTCTGATCAGCGTTCAATACACCGCGGCAAATGGCCACCAGGTCCAGGTGAAGGGGCCGATGCTTCATGAGAAGCAGGAAGGCAGCATCGAGATCGTGCTGCTGCCGGATGGAAAGGCCGAGTTTCATTCCTCTCTAAAGCCACAGAATTAATCCAACTCCGAAACAGGCCTGCGGGCGGGCATTCGAAGGTAGGCGAATGCTCCGCTCATCTTCCCCGGCTATCGCAATCCCTGAGTAGCTGTATACCGAGTCCTGGCTCTCAAGTCGATGCGAATCAGGGAGTGGCGACCTTGCTCGCAAACAGGTAACGACACAGGAACTCAGGAATTGCTGTAAAACGCCGATGAATCCAGATGGGCATCCGTGTGAGCCAACCCCGTTCAGATCTCGGCGTACCGCGGGCACTCAAGCGTAATGGGAGTGCGAGAGCCCTGGGCATCTGTTTTCTGGCGGTGTTTTCGGCGTCCCTGGTGATCCTGCTGGATGGGAGCGAACGGCTCATCTGGCTCGCCAACGGCCTGCTGCTTTCGTATTTGCTTGTGGTGCCGCCGTGGCTGTGGAGGCAATATGCAGCGGTGGGTTTCGCTGCGCTTCTTGCCGGGAGCATGGTTGCGCGCCCCGGGCAGTTTTATACGAGCGTGATTCACGCGGTTCTGAATACCGCCGAAGCAGCGCTGTCAGCGTGGCTATTGCGAAGACGTTCGGCGGACCTGCCGCGTTTTACCGACGAGCGTTACCTTCTCCGCTTCGGCGCGATCGCCGTGGTTGGTTCTCCAACTGCGATCGCTTTTCTGTTTGCAATCTTTTCTTCCCTGTCGCACGGGTTACCGGGACCCTCCGCCTTCTATCGATGGATCACGACGGATGGACTTGGCATTGCGATTGTGACGCCGACCTGCGTTTCTCTTTCTCTTTCTACGCTCAATGGATCGAAGCAGTGGCATCGGCATTGGATTCTGCTTGTTTCCCTGATGCCAATCACCATCGGCGCATTCTGTCAGACTCAACTGCCGCTCATCTTTGTGATCTACCCGCTCGTAGGATTGATTCTGTTCCGGTTTGGATTGGGCTGGGCTTCGCTGAGCACGCTCTTTGTGACTGCGGTGGGTGGATTGTTCACGATCCACGGGCTCGGACCCTTTCCAAAGATCGCGCCGGCATTTCAGGTGGGCGCGCCGATTGTGTTCCAGCTGTACCTGGCAACCGGGATGTTTCTGGTACTGGCGGCAGCCTCGGTTGTTGAAACCTTGCGGACGGCCAGGCAGTGTCTAAACGAGATCGCTGCCCTCCACAAACTGGTGACTGAGAATTCGTGGGACGTGATTATCATTGCCGATTTAAACGGCAACCGCCAATACGTTTCTGCCTCTGGTGCGGTTCACGGAGGATGGGGCTACGACGAAATGCTCGGTCAAAAGAGTCTTGAACTGGTTCACCCTAAAGATCGCGCCAAAGCTGGCGCCATTGTCCGGAGCATACAAATGGGCGGCGAGGGCGGCTTGATTGAATGCCGGGTGCGCAACAAACGCGGAGAGTATGTCTGGGTGGAAGCCAACCTTCGTCCCATACGAGATCCGGTCACCGGCACGCCCACCGGAATTCTGAACATTGTGCGCGACATTTCGCGGCGAAAACGGGCTGAGCAGAGCCTCAAGGAGGCTTATGACGCTCTTGCGGCGCTCGCGCTTACCGACCCGCTGACTGGGCTGCCTAACCGGCGGAGATTTGAGCAGTTCATCAAGGCCGAATGGCGCCGCGCCAGGCGCGAACGCGAGCCTCTTTCACTTCTGGTGCTGGATGCAGACTGGTTCAAATCGTACAACGACACGTATGGGCATCCGCGCGGAGACAGTTGTCTCAAACAGATTGCCGAAGCTGCATTGGGCGTGGTCATGCGTTCCAGTGATCTCGTGGCGCGGGTTGGGGGAGAGGAGTTTGCAGTGATTCTCCCCAACACTCCTGCTTCCGCCGCCGTTGAGATAGCAAACCAGATTTGCGCGGCAATCCGCCGCCGCCGCTTGCCTCACAACACCAATCCCACAGGCTATGTGACGATCTCGGCAGGCTGCGCGACGATCGTTCCCGCGGCCGGCCAGCACTCAATTATGCTGATGCAACGCGCAGACGAAGCACTCTACGCGGCCAAACACGCGGGCCGGAACCAGGCTCGCAGCGCAGACGTCCCTGCCCGGCCGGCAGAGGCACTGGAAGCCAGTTGAGGATCTCCGCGCAAAAGAAAACGGGAGCCGAAGCTCCCGGTTTCGTGCTGAGAATCTGTGCGCTCTAGTGCACCATGCTTTGGAACAGCGAGGACTTGAGCAGGCTGTCGAAATCGCTGTCGGAGGTAGCAAAGTGAATGTTGAGCAAACCCGAGTTCGAGCTGATGTCAGTGTTTGAGAGCGCCGTCTTTTCCGTGGCGTCGCCGCTCATCTTCTTGTAGATCACGGCGGCGGAAAGCAGCGATGAGACGGTAGCGGCAGCGAAAGAGTCGCCGGTAGCGATCGTCAGGTCGAACTTCACGCCGTGCTGGAAGTTCATGCCATACCAGGAAGACACGAGGCGCTTCTGCACCGACTCGTAATCGGTAACCGACCCTGCCTGGCCAAGCACCTGTTTCATCATGGTCTGCGTGCCGGTTCTGTCGAGTACGCTCCACAGCGGCGCTGAATCGACGGCCTGCATCGCTTCCATCATGGATTGATTGGTAAGCAAGCCGGGAGCATTTCCGTCACGCACATCGAGAGCGGCCTTTACGGCCTCCTGGCTACCGAACACCATGGTCGAGGGATCGACAAAGCAGAGAAACATACCGGTGTGGGCCAGGGGATAAATGTGGTTGGTGCGGATGAGCTTCCCGGCAACTTTCTGCTTGCGGAAGTTGGCCATGATGCCCTGCACATCGAACTGCCCCTGCGCGATGCCAACCGTTTCGAGCCCGTCGCCGGTCGCCCCGGTGCGGAAGAGAGCGAAGGCCAGCTCGTCGACATCGTGATTGTCGTTAAGGCCCGACTTGCGAATCGCCTCTTCAAACTGTTTTAAATCAGGCGGCATCACACGATCGCGCAATTCCATGGCGGTGCTGGAGTTCTGCATCGCCCGATAATCGATAACCACTAACTGCTGCACTTCGTACGGAATAGCCGCGCGGGCATCGCCGGACAGCTGTGCCGCCGGGGCTGAAACGGTCATGGCCACCAGGCAAGCGGGAATCGTGATCCTGACAAAATTCTTAAGCACTCTAGTCCTCCGGCAAGCCAAATGGCTCTCCGTATTGCATGTTGCGGGAGCGGGAAAACATCTCTTATCCTGCACAGTTATTTTAACTCTGTACAGTTTTAGACGTTTACCAGATTGGTATTGGTACCGTTACCCTTGGGCCCCTTAACGCTAGCCAGGCCACGACAAAGGCGCGGCAAGCCGCCGCTCCAGGATCTTGGTCTGGTCATCGAATTCATTTAACTGACGCATCCATTCACTTTCGCGCTCGCACGCCTCTTCTGGAATGAGTCCGGTGACCTCTCCCTCGACGGGGACTGTCTTGTGGCGCGCGGCCAGGCGCGACACCGTGCTGTATACCTGCGACAGCGGTGTGGCCTTGAAATCCGTAATGTTCATAGAGAGTTGCGCGCGTCCATGAGCCAGAACACCGAGAGCTTTGACAGCGTGCGGACCGACGAAGGCCGCTCGCACCTCGCGCGCAATGGAGCGCACTACACCCACGTCGGTTGAATCGAAGTAGACGTTGTAGCTCACCAGGAATTTACGGGCTCCGACGGCACATGCGCCCGCCGTGGGGTGCAGGCCGGGACCGCCCAGGTCCGGACGCCGTGCAGCCTCTTTACGAACTGCATCGCGCAATCCCTCGAACTGCCCGCGTCGCACGTCGTCGAGGTTGGCGCGATCAGGACGCGATGCGGCGGATTCGTAGAAGTAAACCGGAACGCCGAAGCGGCGCCATATCTCCAGCCCTGCCTGGCGCGCGAGCATTACGCACTGTTCAAGCTTGATGCCGGAGACCGGTACGAAAGGAATGACATCCGCTGCCCCGATGCGGGGATGCAATCCCTCCTGGGTAGTCAGGTCGATGAGCTCGACGGCCTTTCCCACGCCGCGCACAGCCGATTCAAGCACGGCGTTGGGTTCGCCGGCGATGGTCACAACGCAGCGGTTGTGGTCGGCGTCCTTTGACCAGTCCAGCAGCCGAACACCTTCGACGCGCATCGCGGCGACAATTGCCTCGACACGGCGGGCGTCCCTGCCTTCAGAGAAGTTTGGAACGCACTCGACAACAGCCTCTTTCATCTTCGTCTTTCAACCTTGGTGCGCACCCCCAGGGGTATGATTCGCGCACCGTTGCCCTTCTACCTCCAGAATGTGTATCCCACCTGCACCTGCAGGCTGGCATTGACGCCTGGGTTGTGGTCGCCGAGCGATGCCGAGGAGATGTGCACCGCATTCAGACCTAAATCGATCGATCGGCCGGGACGCGTAAAGTAGTGAATTCCAATGCCACCCTGCGGCGAGAAATTCCACACCGACGTTCCACCGGGTGTGCCATGCGGCACCAGCACGTCCGGCGGAAACTTGTGGGTCGTGTAAATGAGTCCGCCCGCGCCCTGAAACCAGGGTTGAACGCGCTGCCAATGGGTGAGGAAGTTCCAACGGAAAATCACGGGGGTGATGCTCACCCCGGTGTAGGTTCCACCGCCGATGGGCTCCTTGTAGGTCACGCCTTGATAGACGAAAATCTGGTCATGGGGGGCTGGGGTGTACGCCTGCCAGAACGGCATGATGTTCACGGCATATTGAAACTGGCCGCTGAAGATGCCGGCATGAATCGGAGGGGTCAGCACTTTGCCACCTTCGATGCCGAGCGACAGAATGCCGTATTGGGAGCGATCGCCGCCGATTCCTCTCCCGTAGTTCACAAAGGGCGCATATTCCCAGCTCTCATGCTTCCGGACCTCTGCAACCGGGGAATCATCCAGCGAAGAACTTCCCGTCCCGTTCGTTGTTGTTTTCACGGCATCTGAACTATACGCGTTGCTCGATGTCTGCGCCGAAGCCGCCAGACCGGTGCACGCTGCAATCAGTGTCACAACTAAAATCTTCGCAGTGGGGGTCAACGTTCTTCCTTTTTTCCTTTTTCCGAATTATGAACCCATAAAAAAGGCCGCCATGGTCAGGCGGCCTCGGTATCGCCAGCCTATGCGCTGATTACCCTGCCACCTGTTCCATCTGTTCCGCGCTCATATCAAAGTTCGAGTACACATTCTGGGTGTCGTCGAAGTCTTCGAGCGCCTCGAGCAGGCGAATCATTTGGTTCGCTGCCTGTCCTTCAAGCTTGGTGTACGTCGATGCCAGCATCGTCACTTCGCTGGATGCGACAGGAATCTTTGCCGCTTTCACTCCGCCGAGCACCGGTTCAAACGCATTCGGCTCGGTCACGATCTCCCAGACCTCGCCTTCGTCGCGCAGGTCTTCGCCGCCATGTTCGAGGACGATGTCCATCAGCTGTTCTTCGGTGGCCGCGGACTTCTCGATGTCGATGACGCCCTTCTTGGAGAACATGTGCAGGACCGAACCTGTGGATCCGAGGTTGCCGCCGTTCTTTGAGAACGCGTGGCGGATTTCGCTGACGGTGCGGTTGCGATTATCGGTAAGCACCTCGACCAGGATAGCCACCCCCCCGGGTCCGTAGCCCTCGAAGGTGATTTCCTCGTAGTTCACGCCCTCAAGTTCGCCGGTGCCGCGCTGGATGGCGCGCTTGATGTTCTCGGCCGGCATATTCTCGGCCTTGGCGGCCAGGATCGCCGTACGCAGTCGCGGGTTGCCGTCCGGATCGCCGCCGCCGTTCTTGGCGGCAATGCTGATTTCCTTGATCAGGCGGGTGAATATCTTGCCGCGCTTGGCATCGAGCGCGCCCTTTTTGTGCTTGATTGTCGCCCATTTCGAATGGCCGGACATGGGAACCTCTATAGACGTAGAAATGCGGGAGTTTAGCACTCGCCGCCCCTGCGAGTATATCACCCGGACGATTGGATTTTAAGGGGTTGGCCTTGGGGATTTGGACCAGGGGCCGCGACGTTGATCCGGGTCATGACTCTTCATCCAGGAAAAGTATTCCCTGTCTTCCATTGCAATGTGACGCGCCACAACATCGTGGACCACGAACCCCAGTACCGCGCCAGCCGTCATCTGCTGGTCTCGGAATTGCGCCGCAAGTTCGTCAGCGCGCTCCAGCAATCTGGAATGACTCAGGCTGTGCGCGTCCGCTCTGGGGAATCGGTTCTGTCTCAGCAGTTTGTCTTCATGTTTGAAATGCTGTGCAATATGGACCAGTAATTCGTCAACCAGCGGAACAGCATCGCTGCGATTCCCATTTGTGCTGAGAGAAGCCAGAATGCGATTTGCAATCTTGAACAGCCGCTCGTGTTCGGCGTCGATCTCCGGGATACCGCACTCGTAATGTCGTCTCCAGTAGAGCGATTGAAGATGAACCTGATCGGAATTGCAGTTTGACTCTTGCTCCAGATCGTCCGAGTTTGTGAAGACGCGGTTGCGCCCGGTCTGCTTCGCCTGGTACATGGCTCCATCGGCGCGTTCGACCATGTCGGCAAAGCTCTCGCCAGGTCGCTGAGCAACCACACCAAGGCTTGCGGTAACCCTGGCTGCGCGCGGAACATTGTGAGCCTCAATCGCTTCCCGGATTCTTTCCGCAACCTGCTGGGCGCCCCCTGGTCCGGTATCGGGCAACAAAATCAGAAATTCCTCTCCGCCCCACCGCCCAAGGAGATCCCCAACGCGAAGGCACTCGCGGGTAAGATCGCCGAAGGTGCTAAGCACCTGATCGCCGGCGGCGTGACCGCAGGTGTCGTTGATCCTCTTGAAGTGGTCGAGGTCGGCCATCACCATCGACAGTTTGTGCCCGCTCCGAGCAGCGCGCAGAACTTCAATGTTGGCCCGATCTGAAAAGGTAGCGCGGTTCAGAGCCCCGGTCAGCGTGTCAATCGAAGCCTGCTCTTCGAGCGCGAATTGGAGAAGTTTCCGTTTGGTGATGGTTTGGAAGCTGGCGACGCAGCAGGCGGCGCGTGAAGTCCTGGCGTTGGACGCGATGGAAACCTCGACCCACACGATCTTTCCCTGGCTCGATACAAATCGTTTTTCCATCACAACGGGAGAGGAATTGCCATTCAATCCAAGACAGTCCGGCATCCCAACCGGGGCGTCTTCTTCCGGCACGGGCAGGTCGCGCAGGGCCATCCCGATCATTTCCTGCTTTTTGAGCCCGAACATCTCGGCGAGCGTCCTGTTGACGTCGGTGAATCTGCCTTCCTGATCGACTAATCCGATGCCAAAGGTGATCAGTTCGAAAGCAACTCGCAACCGCTCATCTTCGCTCTTGTTGTTCGAAGAAGGTTCCTCGACTCTTTTGCGACCAGAATTCTTCCCCGGATCGACGGGCATCCGCATAGCCTCCCCGACTGTACCGCACCCGATAGCGGGTGCCCACTGACTCGACGGATGCGCAAAATGCTGCGCGCACATTTGAAATGGATTGTCATTTCGCGCGACCAGAGCGCGCAAATACTCAGAAGTGCATTAGTCTTGCATCCGATCAGAATGCAAGCTCCAAGTTGGTACCCTGATCATGCACGGTAGCCGACATAGTGACACCATTCCGCCCTGTTGGCAAATGGAACGACAGAAAAAAACACCCGGCCGGTCCAAATTAGGAAAACAGGCGAACAATATATTGTGTAGAGTGCTCAAATATCTGAGTGAAATCCTCAAGTCTCAACCAGACCATCCTCCCAACGCGCCGCAGGTTTCTAAGCAATTTGACCCTGGCTGGCACGGCCACACTCATTTCTCCGCTCCTCCCGGCGGATGGACGGTCACATCCCGAACAAGCCAGCCCCCTTTCGAACCACGGCGCGGCTCCAGACTTCCAGATCGAGATCGCTGAAATTGAATGGGAGCTTTCGCCCAAAAAGAAAATCCGGACGGCGGCTTACAACGGCCAGATTCCCGGACCCCAGTTGCGCCTCAGCGAAGGCAAGCCGGTCACCATCGATATCGTCAATCGCCGCGAAGCACCGGAAATCGTGCACTGGCACGGGCAATGGATTCCCTCCGACGTAGACGGGGCAATGGAAGAAGGAGCGCCGATGATTCCGCCCGGCGGCCGCACGCGCATCCGTTTTACGCCAAAGCCATCCGGGCTGCACTGGTATCACACCCACGCGCACGCCGGCCACGACCTGAGGCACGGGCTTTACACCGGACAGTTTGGCGTCCTTTGGGTCGAGCCGCCTAACAACCCCGGCAGCTACGACCAGGAACAATTTCTCACCCTGCACGAATGGGATCCCTATCCCGCGGCCAGCGACGACGGCTCCATGGAGATTGGTTACGGGCCCAGCACCATCAACGGCCACATGCTGGGCCACGGCGAACCCATCCGCGTACGCAACGGGGAACGCGTGCTCTTTCACATCGTCAACACCAGCGCTACCCTTGTGCACCGGCTGGCGCTGCCCGGACATACGTTTGAAGTCCTGGCTCTTGATGGACGCCCGGTGCCCACACACGCCAAAGTTCCGCTTCTCCGCCTCGGACCCGCGGAGCGCGTGAGTTGTGTTGTCGAGATGAGCAATCCCGGTGTCTGGGTTCTGGGTGAAGAGGACGCCAACCTGCGCGAGACCGGCATGGGAATCGTCATTGAGTATGCGGGCCAGTCGACCGAACCAAAGGCCAACACTTCCCGCAGTCTCGAGTGGGACTACAGGCTCTTCGGCGATGCCGGCGTTCAAATCCATCAGCCGGACGTTACTGTTCCACTGGCATTCACGTCGAAGTTTCAAGGGCACGGAGCCATGGATCGCTGGCAGATCAACGGCAAATCATATCCAGATTACGAACCCGTCATCTTGAAACAGGGCATGCGCCATCGTTTGATCTTCGACAACCGCAGCAAGGACGACCATCCCGTCCATCTGCATCGTCATGCCTTCGAACTGGTGTCGATTCACGGAGCGCCCACCAGCGGAATCTACAAGGATGTGGTAATGGTTAAAGCCGGGACAAAAGTTGAAGCCGACCTGGTTGCGGATAATCCCGGCCTCACGTTGTTTCACTGTCACCAGCAAGACCACATGGATGCAGGTTTCATGACGCTTTTCCGCTACGCATGAATCCTATGCAGCAGAGGTTAGATTCTTGAAGTTCCTTCTTCTTTTTCTAGCATTGATGGGTGGGCTGGCGGCCTCGCTCTCAGCATGTGCACAAGGAAATTACGAGATTCAGGTGTATGGCGCGGAGACTGTTGCGCCCCGCAACCTGATGGTGGAATTGCACTCGAACTTCACAGTCGACGGCCAGCGCAACTATGTAAATGGGCAGGCGCCGACTTATCATGCCGAACACGAAACCCTCGAACTGACCGAAGGAATCAATGACTGGTCTGAAGTGGGCTTCTATGTCTTTACCAGCGAGCAGAACGGATTGGGCGTGCAGTGGGTGGGCGATCACATCCGCCCACGCGTGCGCGTACCCGAGAAGTGGGGCTGGCCGGTCGGCGTGAGTCTGTCGACGGAGGTCGGCTACCAGCGCGCCTTGTTCTCCGACGACACCTGGACCTGGGAGATACGCCCCATCATCGACCAGACAAAGGGCCGCTGGTACTGGGCCGTGAACCCCGCGCTGGAGCGCACCTGGCATGGGCCCGACGTGAACCTGGGGCTAGGCTTCTCACCGGCGGCGAAGATCAGCTACGACTTCACCAGGCAGATCAGCGGCGGCCTGGAGTACTACGCCGACTACGGCAGCATCACCAACATTGCGAGTTTGCACAACCAGCAGCAGCAGATTTTCCCGGCCATCGATCTGAATGTGTCGCCGAAGTGGGAGATCAACTTCGGCGTGGGCGTGGGCCCAACCGCGGCGACCGACCACTGGATCGTGAAAGGCATCATCGGGCGGCAGGTTCGATTGGGGCAAGCACAAAAACGGGCCGATCGGTGGTCAGTAGTCGTCGCCATAAATCGAAATACGGTTTCCCGTCGGCCCGCCCCTATGTCCCCGCTACCAGATGTGGCAAGCATTTGCCGGCATCATCGGCTGGCCGGACTTGCATCCGAATGCCTGGCCGAATTCCTGCATATTCTGCACCACTCCGTTGATGCGAAAACGATCTGGCGAATGCGGATCGGTTTGCACCTGCAAGCGGACCTGCTCGGGCCGCAAGTCAGCACACCAGTTCTGTCCGAACGAAAGGAAAAACTGTTGGATAAACGTAAATCCGTCCTGCTTCGCCGTGATGTCGACGCCTTTGCGTTTCGCGTCGGCCAGGAACGCCAGGAAGGCGATGCGCAATCCTCCATTATCGGCCACGTTCTCCCCGGCAGTGAGTTTGCCGTTCACCTTTACGTCGTCGACTGCCGTGAATGAACCATATTCCTGCACAGCGCAGTTGGTCATGGAGTCGAATTTCTTCTCGTCATCCGGCGTCCACCAATCCACCAGGTTCCCATTGCCGTCGAATTTGCTGCCCTGATCATCGAAGCCGTGCGTCAACTCGTGGCCAACAATCGCCCCAATGTGACCGTAGTTCTCAGCGTCCGTCGCCCCCGGATCGTAGAACGGCGTCTGCAGGATTCCGGCCGGGAAATTGATGTCGTTCATGCTGGGGTTGTAATAAGCGTTCACGGTCGGAGGAGTCATTCCAAACTCACCGCGGTCCACGGGCTTTCCAATCTTCGCGAACAGACGTCGATTCTCGAATTCGACTGCTCTCCATTGATTCCCTAACGCATCTCCCCGAACGATTTTCAGATTTGAATAATCGCGCCAGTGGTCAGGGTATGCCACCTTGTTCGCAACCTTGTGCAACTTTGCCCTGGCCTTCATCCTGGTTTCGCTGTTCATCCAATCAAGGCCGTCGATTTCGCCATCCAAAGCATTTTCGATATCGCGAACCATCTGGACCGTGTAGTCCTTGCTCGATTGAGGGAAATATGCGGCAACGTAGAGTCGTCCCAGAGCCTCGCCAATCGGCGCCATCCGTAGCGTCGACGCAACGCTTCCAGCGGGGCCTCTGCTCCGGCTGGCCGTTGAGCTTGTGTTGAAAGAAATCGAATTCTTCATCGTCCAAGGTCTTGGGTAGCGCGGTGGCTGTCTGCCCAGTGGATGAGTTGCCAGCGAAGGTAGGTCTTGATCGTCTCCAGGTCGGTGGCTTCAAGAATTTTCTCGAGGCCAGCCATGAAATCCGGATTCGCAACCACCACGTTGCTGACAGGAATGTCCATACCTGCGAAAAACCGGGGCCAGTCCACCTGCGTCGTCAAGCCCGACAGTTTCTCCACAGACATGGGATGGTAGATATTCTTTGGATCGCGACGTGATGTGATGTCCATCGACACCTTCGCGAGAGCGGTTTCAAGATCCATCACCTTGTGTGCATCCGCCCTGGCGCTGATCTTCCGGTTCGCCAAGAAGCCTGAACACGTTGGTCATGTGATCGACATACTGTTTGCGCGTAGTTTCGGCGGCGTCGCCGGTGCGGAAATAGTAATCGCGCTCGGGTAAGCCAAGCCCGCTCTGGTCAACGAACATCACTTCTTTGGTCGCGTCTTTGAAGTCCTGCAGCACTGCTACGCCGACGAACGCATTCACGTTGATTAGCTGGAAGTGCGCCAGCAGCGCGGTCAATTCGCGCTTGTCCTTCAACGCTGCGATTCTTTTCAGCTCCGGCTCGAAGGGTTCGAGGCCCTGCTTGTTGATTGCCTCTTCATCCATGCAGGTGGCGTAAAAGTCCCCGATCTTCTGGTTATCTGGCGTGCGTTTCGCATCATCCCCGGCCACTTTCTCAAGCAGCCCGCGCAATTCAGGTTCGGTTCTTTCGTACATCAGGTCGAAAGAGTCCAACGTGGACCTGTCCGGTGGCATGGGGTGGACCTTGCTGAAATTCCCGCAGGCGTAGGCCGCGAAGTCAACGCAAGGATCGACACCAGTGTCCATCAGCCGCTTGTCAAGAGCCGGAAGCGCCTCGGATTTTTCCGGGGCATCTGCAGCACGAAGGACCGTTTGCGTTGAGCCAACGTGAGGCAGTCCGGCAATTCCCAGTGCAACACAGAGAGCGAGGGCCCGTGATCGACAGAGTCGCATTCCCCATAACCTCCACCTGGCAACAGAACGGCACCTTCGTCACGATGGGCAAGAAATGGATGGGTTCGTGTAAGGCGTGAAGAGAATCTTGCGGGACGCGCAAAGCGATTGTCCAGCACTTCCTGACGTGGGACGCCAGAAAATGCTGGAGGATTGGTGTTCCGAATAGAGCCGAGGTCAAAGAATTGTTCTAGAGCCGAGGTCAAAAAATTGTTCGGCGTCCTTCGACTAAGAAATCAGAAGCCGCTGCTGTCTCCTCCGTCGGACCCGCCACCATCGAAGCCGCCGGAATCGTCAAAACCGGAACCGCCATCATCGAGATTCTGATTGTCCAGATTCGCTTGATCGTCGAAATTAGATGGATCATTCGCAGCGCTCAAATCCTGATCATTCGCGGAAGACGCATTCTGATCGTCAAACCCGCGCAGGTTGTCGTTGGGGTCGTTGCTGCGCGGATCGTAACCGGTGCCCGCGTTGTAGCCGCCGTCGTTGAACTGCGCACCGCCCTGGTCCTGCGTCTGATGCTCGCCGTGCTCGCCGCTGCGCCCAGGCTCGTCGTAGTAGTTGTTGATGACGGTCTCTTCGGGGCGCTCGCCCATGCCGAACCCGCCCATTCCATAACCCGGACCACCCATGCCGTACCCGCCGTGGCCGAAGCCGTGCAGAATCGACTCGACACCTTCGAAGGCGAGCGCGCCCGCAGCGACTCCGGCCGCAGTCTGCAGGGCGCCGCTCAGGAAGCTGGGCTGACCGCCGACAGGGACAAACTGCGGCTGCTGGTACTGGGGCTGGCCATATTGCGGAGAAGGCTGTGCCGGCGCGGCATATTGCGACGGGACAGGCTGGTACCCGGGCGGGGGAGCCTGCTGCCGTTGCGGCGAAGGCGCGGGTTGGTCATCGCGCTCGCCGAGCAGCCGTCCGAGGAAGCTGGTGGTATGCGTCGGCTGCGGATGCTGCGCCTGTTGCTGCAGCTGCGCGATCTGAGCCTTGGCCTGGTCCAGCGCGATGTTCTGCACCAGCACGGTCTGCGCCAGCATGTACGTCGCGTCGGGATTCCCGGCAAGCTTCTGGTTCAGCAACGCTTCGGCGTCCGGGTCTTTCTCCTGAAGCGATGTCTGGTTGAGTCGGTCGATCAGGGAGTTAAGCAGTTGTTCTTCCTGGGGAGTCAATGATCTAACCTCCGGCGGACGGCAGTTTGCCGGTCGGTCCGCCTCTCGTCATTGAGACGCGATACCGCGCGCAAAGTTGCACCGCCGGTATCCGATACGCTTTTCAGACGTGTGTGGTTCCCGCTGCTGTTCCCTGCGCCTGCTTCGCAAATTGCGATATTTCGGCCGGGCCTGTGATGCCGCCAGTGTGCCGGCACACGCTGGCTCTTTCGAGGATCCCGGCTACAGCCGATACCTGCACTTGCGCAGCTTGCCGCCATATTTGCGAATGCCGCACTCTGCGGGTACATCGACGATTTCCACAAACTCCGCGCCGGCGATCTCAAGACTGCGCCGTGAGGCTCCATTCTCCGGATCGCACGTGATCCACAGCGGATCGAGTTCGTGCCGGCGGGCCAACGGCAGCAACAGTTGAACGGAGCGCGCTGCATAGTGATGGCCGCGATGCGGCGGATGGACGCCGTAACCGATGTGGCCGGCATAGCGCTCGAGATGCGGCGTTGATCCGATGCGAAGGTTGATGGTTCCCAGCTCTTCTCCCCGCGCGGAACTCATCATGCGGAAAAAATACGTAGGCACGCGATGGAAGGAGTGAACGGAGAAGTCTGCGAGGCGCAATTCGAGATCGCCCTGGCGCAACGGGAGCAGACGGACAACCTCGACGGCTTGATCCATATTCACGCCAGTGTCGGACCTCAAAGAGGCGGTATGTGGGTGTGACGGCGGTGCGAGAGGGAAAGCCGCATCGATTTTGTGGTTTCGAATGATGGAGGAATTAATCAGGACCTGGACATGCAGCGGAGATCCTGCCATGAATGCAGGATTCGATGCCACACACACCTCGTCGCGGTTACGGCAGGACCGAAGTCACGCCGTAACGCGGGCCGGCAAATGCGGTGCAGCCTAGTTCTGGCCCACGAGTTCGAAGGCGCGGATTTCTTCTTTGCGGACAGTCAGCCGGTCGATGAGGTCTGTCCGCACATCGTAGCCTCGACCTGGAACGCTGGGAACGACAATCTCGCCTTCTGGCGTAACCGTGACCTCCGGCTCGATGATGTCTTCGCTCCAATAGCGCGCAGAGGCAGACACGTCGCCAGGAAGGCGGAAGTTTTCGAGCGTGGAGAGTGCGATGTTGTGCGCACGGCCGACGCCGGACTCAAGCATTCCGCCGCACCACACTGGGATTCCACGCTCCTGCGCTGCATTATGCACGGCGATTGCTTCGGAGAATCCGCCCACGCGTCCGAGCTTGATGTTGATGATCTTGCACGACTCCATTTCAATGGCGGCAAGCGCATCACGCCGGTTGCGGATCGACTCATCGAGACAGATCGGCGTCGTCATGCGCTTCTGCAGCATGGAGTGGTAGTAAAAGTCGTCGTGCCACAGCGGCTGTTCGAGCATCAGCAGGTCGAAAGCGTCAAAATTCACCAGGTGGTCGGCATCGCGCAGCTTGTAGGCGGAGTTGGCGTCGCAGCTCAACATGATATCGGGCCACTGCGTGCGCACTTTTTCAAACACGTCTACATCCCAGCCCGGCTTGCATTTGAGCTTGATGCGCTGATAGCCGGCCGCAAGCTCCCTTTCGATGATGTCCATCAGCTCGGGAATCGACTTCTGAATGCCGAGTGAAACGCCGCACGGTATCTTCTCGCGCACGCCGCCGATCAACTGCCAAAGAGGCAGGCCATCGCGCTGCGCCTCAAGGTCCCAGATGGCGTTTTCAAGCGCGGCTTTGGCCATGGGATTGCCGCGGACCACATTGAACAGCATCGGGCAGTCGCCGCCGTGATCGACTGAAGCATTGGCAAGCATGGGGCCGAGCTCGTTGATGATCACCTGCCATGCCGTATCGGTAGATTCGCCGGAAAAGTGGGGTCGCTCGCCGGCTGTGCACTCGCCCCAGCCTACGAGGCCGTCTGCGCGGACCTCTGCCAGCAGGATCCTGCGGTTTCGGGTTACACCAAAACTGGTTTCAAAGGGTCGCACCAGGGGAAGGCGCAGTTCACGGAGGACAATTCCGTCAATTCTCATAAAGTGTTGCTTCCTTCGGATAACAACCTATAAAGATGTTGGTAGTTCAATTCGCTCGAGCACCTGAAAACCATTTCAGAGTTACGACGGCTGGGTCCACTGGCCCAGCTCGAAGACTCCGTTACCTTCCGCATCCCTGCTGAATGAAACGACTGCCAATCCTTTGGAAAATGCATCTTGAAATTTGCGGCGATTCTCAACCTGAACCGCAAGTGCTTGCTCCCGGCCTCCAGGGGAGGCCTTCCATTCATAAATGGCGGCGGGGACCAGGATACGTTCTTCAATGTTTTGTATGGCTGCATGATGTCCGCCCAGAATCCCTTTGACGCGATCCGAATCCAGATACCACTCCGCAATCAGACGATCCGTGGGAAGCCCACCTTGTAGCCGAGAAGAGGATACACCATAGAAATTCACAAAGTAGGTGCGCACGATTGCGCCAAGCTTATGTATGTTTAGATGCGCGTTGCGAATCTCCAGCGGATCGAATGTCCACTCCATGCGGCGGATGCCTCGCGAAAGCGCCTCACGGCGTTGCTCCA
This sequence comes from uncultured Acidobacteriaceae bacterium, assembly GCA_963774175.1. Lineage (GTDB taxonomy): Bacteria > Acidobacteriota > Terriglobia > Terriglobales > Acidobacteriaceae > Telmatobacter. The sequence continues at coordinate 485,887 of CAVZDT010000017.1, read as the reverse complement.
GCTTGAGTTGTGCTCCAAGTCCCTGGTTGCGATAGCGATCGCGGACGGCCAGCATGTGCGAGTGAAGATAGGGCTGTGGATTTCCGTCTGTGGAATTCTTGCCGGTTTTTACGCCCGGCAAAGACATGGCGAAACCCACCATGGATTCCGGCGTTCCATTGGGACCAGCACCCGGCAGATCGGTATCGAAGGCTCCGAGCACTTGTCCGCCGATCTTTTGACCGACAAGAAACGCCTTGCGCGGAATGATGTCGCTATCGTCATAGCCCCACGTCTCAATCTGCATCTGGACGCAGGCTTCCAGTTCATCGTGGCCGGAACATGCGCGGATCAGGATCATTGGCCTGACTCCCGCGAATCGGCCAGTTTGCGTTTTGCTTCAACCCACAAAGCTTCCAGTTCCCCCGGTTTCAAATCTTCAAGCGGTTTCTCTGAACTCAACTCCATCTCCCTGAATCGCTGGCGAAAACGCAGATTGCATCCGCGCAGTGCCATCTCTGCATCCACACCGAGATGCCGGCCGAGGTTGACGACGGTGAAAAGCAGGTCGCCCAGTTCGGCCTCCACAGCAGCTTGATGCGTGGCGTCCCTCGATCCTTCAGCGGCGATAGCTTCGGCCTCCAGTTCCGCGGTTTCTTCTGCCAGTTTGGGCAGCAGATCGCTCCAGTGGGGCCAGTCGAAGCCGGACTTGGCGGCTTTGGCGCCGATCTTCGCCGCCTCGGCGAGCGCGGGCATGGCGCGCTGGACCGAATCGAGCCTTGAATTCGCCGCGGAATTCTCAGGATTCAAAACAGCCCGCGGTTTCTCCGCGGCTTTGATCTCTTCCCAGTTGCGCAGCACTTTGGCCGACGATCCTTCAACGGCCGCATCGACGACGGCCTCATTCCCTGCCGCGCGTGAAGCCTCTTCGCCAAACACGTGCGGATGGCGGCGAATCAGTTTGCGGTTCAAGTGGTCGAGCACATCGGCGATGGTGAAGTGGCCTTCGTTCGCGGCCATCTCGGCGTAGAACAGCACCTGCAACATCAGGTCGCCAAGCTCTTCGGCGAGATGCGGAAAGTCGCGCCGCTCAATGGCGTCGAAAACCTCGTACACCTCTTCCAGCGTGTATTTGCGTATGGTTTCGAAGGATTGTTCGCGGTCCCAGGGACATCCGCCGGGAGCGCGCAGTCGCGCCATGATGGCCACCGACTGCTCAAACAGCGCCGCCGCACGCGCCGGATCGGTCAACAGATTGTCCGCGGGTGCCTCTGGATTTGGACTGGCAGGCGGGGCGTCCATGTGCTTTCATTTTAACCGGCGGATGAGCTTTGGTCGCAAAGCGCGTCCCACAGTCAGCGACTTTATTCGCTCGAAGAGCGACTGCGCTTCCACGCTCTGCACCTCAACACGCCGGAGGGTCACACATGCTTCGCAAACTTCCCGCATTCCTGCTGCTGTGCGCGTCTTTCAGCTTTGCCCAAACCCCGTCGATTCCCGATACGCCCGCCGGGCACGCACTCTCGGCATATCTCGATGCTCTCAACAGCGGCGACAAGGCGATAATTCAGGCCTATATCCAGAAGTACGATCCCAAGGAGAACGCGGAGGGCATGATGGGCTTCCGCAATGAGACGGGCGGCCTCGATCTGCTTTCGATTGAGAGCAGTCAGCCATTGATGATCAAGTTTCACGTCCGCAACAGGAACGATCCAACCGTTGGTCTCGGATCACTCGCTATCAAGGACGCTCAGTCTGGCGTTGTTGAGAATCTTTCCCTCCGCGCCATTCCTCCCGGGGTAAAAGAGGAAGACATTGCGCTCGACGCCGCCCGCCGCAAGAGTGTGATCGACGGCGCCATCGCGCAGTTGAAGGAGTACTACATCTATCCCGATGGCGCGCAGAAGATGGCCGATGCGGTCCTGGCGCACGAGAAGGCCGGAGACTACGACAAGATCACCGACGGCAGTGCGCTCGCCACGCGTCTCACCGATGACTTCCAGGCCGTGAGCCACGACCGGCATCTTCATGTGAACTACGCTCCGTTCAAGATGCCGCCCGAACATGAGGGCGGCCCTTCGCCTGAAGATGAGGCCCGCTTCCGCAAAGAGTTGGAGCGGGAAAATTGCGGCTGGGAAAAGGTCGAGGTGCTGCCCGGCAACATCGGCTACGTGAAGTTCAACGAGTTCGCGCCACCCGACTGGTGCGGCCCGACAGTCGTCTCGGCGATGGGATTCCTGGCCCACGTGGATGCGATCATCTTCGACCTGCGCCAAAACGGTGGCGGCGATCCCAAGATGGTGGACATGGTTGTTTCCTATCTCTTCGATAAGCCGACGCACATCAACGATCTCTATTACCGCAAGGACGACAAGACCACCCAGTACTGGACGCTTCCCTACGTTCCCGGCACGCGGCTCGCGACGCAACCGGTGTATGTGCTGACTTCGCACCGAACGTTTTCCGGCGGCGAGGAGTTCTGCTACGACCTGAAGACGCAGAAGCGCGCCACGCTTGTCGGCGAGACGACGGGCGGCGGTGCGCACCCGGTCGCAGGCCATCGCATCGACGAGCACTTCATGATTGGCGTGCCGGCGGGCCGGCCAATCAATCCAATCACGCAGAAGGATTGGGAAGGCACGGGAGTTGCACCGGATGTCTCCGTAAAGGCCGACGACGCGCTCGAAACGGCGGAGAAGCTGGCCGGCGACAAGGTGCGTGAAGCCAGGGAGAAGGACAACGCCAAAGGAAAGTAGCGGCGCCTGACTCACAGGCTGCGGAAAACTCCTGCGAGTTTTGCGTAGGGGGTCCCTGCTCCTAAAGCCCGGGCAAGCGTTCAAGACGAGACGAGCGTCTTCCCACCGTATACTCATCCTTCACATGATTCGCATTGTGGGCACGGTATTCGCGGGGCTGATGGGGCTGGCATTTGGCAGCTTCCTCAATGTGTGCCTGAGCCGTTGGCCCGAAGGCGAGAGCATCGTGAAGCCGCGCTCGCACTGCCGAAGTTGTAACAGCACGCTTGCGTGGTGGGAGAACGTACCCCTGGTAAGCTGGATCGCGCTCCGTGGCCGCTGCAAGACTTGCAAGGCTCGAATCAGCTGGCGGTATCCATTAGTGGAGCTTGCGGTGGGCTTTACCTGGGCCGTCTCCGCATGGCAGCAACTGTCCTTCCTTGACCTGCCCGGCTGGACGCGGATCAGCATCTTTGACTCCCTGGCCTTCGGCGTGGTCAAGATGATCCTGTGCTGGCTGCTGATTGCGCTCGCAGTCCTGGACGCCGAATACCTCTGGCTGCCCGATCGGCTCACCCTGGGCGGCGCCGTGATTGGCGTTCCCATTTCGATTGGTCGCTTTGCTGTGCACTGGTTCTGGGCGACGATTCCCCTGCACTGGGACTTGCACAGCGGGCTTGGAAGCCACCGCGCCCATGTTTACGATGCACTGACGCGCTGGATCCTCGGCATCCTTGCTCTGCCGGCGCTTATCCTGCTTACTCGCTGGGCATACAAGCTAATCCGTCGGCACGAAGGCATCGGCCTCGGTGACGCCAAGCTGACCCTGATGCTTGCCGCTTGGCTCGGCTTGTCGCACACCGTGCTTGCGCTGGTCCTCGGATTCGTCCTGGGCTTTATTGTGGCCCTCGTGGTTCTGCTCGTACCGGGTCTTCGCAAAAGCGCGGGAACATGGGCGACGATCAAACTGCCGATGGGCACGTTCCTCTGTGTCGGTGGCATCATCAGTGCCCTTTGGGGAGGGCCGATGATTCGCGCTTATCTCGATTACGCGGGACTGTAAAAGATAGACCTGAGCTGTCATTCGGGTCGGAATGACAGGCTTAATGGAAAGCCACCGAGCTTGGCATTATCGAGGTTGTCCCTGGTTCTTCGACACCGCAGGCGCGTTGGCCAACTGCGGGTTCTTGAGCCACTTCTTCGCTTCCTTGGAGTGCTTGCTCTCGGGATCTTCGTAGTCAACAACTTTCTGGTAGTTCGCCTTCGCGTTGGCGTAGTCGCCCAGTTGGCGCTGCGCTTCGGCTATGCCCCAGTAGACGTCGGGATTCTCGGGATCGGTGACCAGCGCAGACTGGTATCGCGACAACGCGGCCTTCCAGTTCTTCCGGCTCAGTTCATAGTCGCCCACGCTCTCGTCTTCCTTGGCCGTCTCCTGGTGAACGACCTCGTTTGGCTCACCGTTTTTCCCGTGCTTGCCTGTGGTCTTTGTATCGTCGGGAATATTGATGTCGTTCGCGCCGGTCAGGCTTGAACTGAAGCCGCTGTCTGCGCTTGAAGCGCCCGGCGGTGGATCGTCGGGACTGTGAACCGGGTCAGCATCGTTCTTGAGCAGGCTGGTGCTGAGCGCGCCCGAATCGCCGGTCGCCGCCGGAGGCGCTGCAGCCGGCTCTCCATTGGTGGGGACCACCGGGACGTTGGTCGTGTCTTCAGGAAATGGATTGGCTGCGGAGCTTGGTTTCTGCGCGGGCTGCTGCTGTGGCTGCGATGCGGGCGGCTTTGGTTGCGGCGCAGGCGGAATGGACTGCGCGCGCAGGCCAACCGCGATGCCAAGAGCGCATCCAAAAGCAAGTGCAATGTGAATTCTCTGCTTCATGACAATTCTTCGCCGATTACGCGGTTCGTTTCCATCACTTCAATGTTACGATGCGATGCATACCGTTCTTCAATTGACCCAGGATCCCTACTGTACCCATGGCCCTTATCATTCGTTCCTCCGCCATCCATGCCGCCGGTTGCTATACCACCACTGCGGTTCGCAAGGGCACGCGCGTTGCCGAATACACCGGGCCGCGCCTCAGCAAGGAAGAGGCCGACGCGGCCAATGAGGAGTCGCCCATCACCTACCTCTTTGGACTCGGCGACGGCTCCATCGTCATCGACGGGCACTGCATGGCCATGTTCATCAACCACAGCTGCGACCCCAATTGCGAGACGGAAGAGACCGGGGGCCGCGTGTGGATCATGGCCATCCGCAAAATCCCGCCGGCGAAGAGATTACCTACGACTACTGCCTCTACGACGGCGGCGAGGACGAGGCAATTTGCAACTGCGGCGCCAAAAGTTGCCGCGGCACCATGTACTCGCCCAAAGAGGTCCGGCGCCGGAAGGCTGTCGCACGGAAATCCGCCAGAAAGAAGCAGTCCCGTCGCCGCAACCGCGCCACCGAGATACCCGTTCCGCGGCGTCCCGAGGTCGACGACGAGGAAAACGCAGCTTAGATTCAACTCCCGCTGCTTCGCCTCCTGGCGGATCAGCAAGGCTTTCATCGGGCGGGTTTCGCCGGCGTTTGAACGCCATAGGCCTCAGGTCGGCTACAGTGTATTCATAGATTGCCGGTCCGAGCACTACCGGGCCCGGCGCTCCTTGCGATGATCTCCGACCCCGAACAGCCCCCGCTGTCTAACGAGCAACTGGACCTGCTCCGGCGCTACGCCCTGTTCGAAGTGAGCCTCGATGAGATGCTTCGCTCCCTGGACGGCGCATTCGACATCAGCTTCGACACGAAGGAAGAGACCAGCGCGGGTGGCACCCAGCGACGGTCGGCGAACAATCGTTTCCCCATCCCCGAGCCGGGCATCGTCATCACCCGCGAGCATATCTCCAACGCTCTGGAACGCAAGCGCTTCGGCCTGATCGCCGAAAAGGACCTCGTCTACTGGGCCACGGTCCTGCTGTTAAACGATGCCTACGTCTTCGATCCCGGCGACGAAGACCTGATCGCCGAATGGCTCAACGACATCAGCTTTAATCTCGACGCGAGCTAATCCCTGGCGTCTACCAAAATGAAAGAACTTGGTTCGAGTCTTGGTGGCCAACTACGGTCTCCTTTTACACACAACCATGGGACCTTCCAGGCTGGCTATCTGGATAAATCACGCGGTTTTTCCACCCCGCTCCGCACCACCCCGGAACGATACAATCCAACCTAGCGCTCGAGACAAGTCACGAAGCAAACGGGAGTAGTTGATCGCATGGGATATCAGGTTCTGGCTCGCAAGTATCGTCCGCAACGCTTTGCCGACGTCGCCGGCCAGGACCACGTCACCCGCACGCTGCTCAATGCGCTCACCCAGAACCGCATCGCCCACGGCTACATCTTTTCCGGCCATCGCGGCATCGGCAAAACCACCATCGCCCGCATCCTCGCGCAGGCGCTGAACTGCCGCACAGAGGTCGGCTCGGCCCAGCGGCCGACGCCCGAGCCGTGCGGCGTTTGCGATTCCTGCATTGAAATTCGCCAGGGCAACGCCGTTGACGTGATCGAGATCGACGCGGCCACCAACCGCGGCATCGACGAGATTCGCGAACTGCGCGACGCCGCCCGCTACGCGCCCGCACGCGACCGCTACAAGATCTACATCCTCGACGAAGCCCACCAGATTACCGAGGCCGCCTTCAATGCCCTGCTGAAGACGCTCGAAGAGCCGCCGGCGCACGTCATCTTCATGATGGCGACCACCGAGCCGGAAAACATTCCGCAAACCATCCGCTCGCGCTGCCAGCACTTCAGCTTTCACGCCGTCAAATTCGACGACATCCTTGCGCAGCTGAAGATGATTGCGCAGCAGGAGAGCGTCGAAGCCGAGGACGGTGCGCTGGCCCTGCTTGGCCGAAGCCGGCGACGGGTCGATGCGCGACGCCCTCAGCATCATGGACCAGGCCATCGCGTCGGCGCCGTGCGATGCGAAGAACCGGCCGGTGCTTGAACCGCAACAGATCCGCGAGCTGATGGGTTCGGTGCCGAATACCGTTTTCGAGCGGCTGCTCGAGTCAGTTGCCGCGGGCGAAAGCGCTCCGCTGATGACCCAGCTGAACCAGTCTGCTCAACGCCGGTCACAGCCCACAGTCTCTGGCTCGGCAGATGGTCCGCTACCTGCGCAATACCCTGATGGCCAAGCTGGGCGGCGAGCAAACGGAGTTGCTGCAAATCTCCGCCGACGAGCGTGCCCGGGCCGCACGAACGGCGATGCTCTTCACCGAGGAAGAGATCACCCGCAACCTGCAGATCATGCTGCGTACATTCGACGATTTGAACTACCGGCAGGAGCAGCGGTTCCATCTCGAACTGGGACTGATGAAGCTGGTGCATGCGCAGCGGCTGCTTCCGCTGGAGGAGTTGCTCAGCGGTGTCGCCAGCGGCACACCGGTGCGCAGCGGCGGATCGGCTGCTCCGCGCACACCACCGGCGCCGCCGCGCGCATCGTCGTCGCATGGTTCGCATACATCGTCACCTGGCTCCAGCGCTCCGCCGCGTTCGCCCTTTGGTTCGGGACCAGTGATGCAATCCGCGCCGGTGGTCGAAAGCCATGCCGTAAGCGGTTCGGTAGCATTGGCCGGACCGCGCACGGAAATTGCGCCGGCGGGGACGGTGATTCAATTTCCTGCTGCTTCAGTGCAGCCCAATGGAATTGTCGAATCGGAGCCGGAGAGTGCGCCTGCCACGCTGCCCGAACCCGAAACTGCGCCCGCGACGCCAGCCAGTTCCTCGATTGCGTCCCCCGGGAAGGTCAACGCCGATGAGGTGCAGCAGGCGATTGTCTCCGCGCTGGCACAGCAGGGACACGCGTCGGCATCGCAGCTCATCTCGACGGCTCGCTTCACGCTGGAAGCCACCAGCCTGCGCGTCGAGGTTCCTGGAATCGGCAAAAAAATGCTGGGGCTCACAGTGAATGCGGCCGCCGAAAAGATCATCAAGCAGGAGTTGCAGCGGCTGGGCGGCCCGGCGCGGTTCATGGTGATTCCCGGGGAAGGCGTAGCCTCCACTTCAGCAGTCTCAGCGCCGCAGGCGGGAAGCGTTCAGCAGGCCGCGCTCGAGCATCCCATGGTGCAGCGGGCAAAGGAGATTTTCAATGCCGAGGTCCGAAGCGTGGTTGATCTGCGCAGCAAATAATCAAAGAGGTAACCCGAGGAGGCCGCTATGATCAATCCCCTCAAGATGGCTGAAATGCTCTCCCAGGCAAACAAGATGCAGGAAGAGATGCAGCGCAAGCTGGCGCAGACTGTGGTCGAGGGCTCAAGCGGCGGCGGCGCGGTGACCGTGACCATGAACGGCAAAAAGGAACTGCTCAAGATCAAGATAGACCCCGCTGCCGTTACCAGCCTCAGCGGTCCCAATCCCGACGTTGAAATGCTTGAGGCCCTGATCGTTGGCGCCGTGAACGAAGCCGGCCACAAGGCCGACGACGCAATCCAGTCCAGCGTGAAGGGCGCGCTTGGCGGGCTCAATCTGAATATTCCCGGGCTCGGCTGAGCCAAATCAATATCGTTCTGACGCTGAGTTTCATGGCCGTTGTTGTGAAGGCACTTCAGGAGGTTCACGATGACCGTTGAAATCAATCGCAGGAGTTTTGTTCAACTGGGCATGGCGGCGGGCGCGGCGGCCTTCGCACCGCGGTGGATTCTGGCCCAGGCGTCAGCAGCACAACCCGTTGACCGGGTGGCCCAGATGCGCGCCGCCGGAGCGTCCACTCCGATCAAAACCACGAAGCTCTATGACAACCTGTGGCTCCTGCAGGGCGCGGGCGGCAACATGGCTGTTCAGACCGGCAAGGACGGCAACATCCTCATCGACTCGAGCTTCGCCACCGCCGTCCCGCACATCAAGGACGCCATCGCCGCGGTCAGCAGCGATGCCCCGCATGCGCTTGTTAACACCCATTGGCACGTCGACCACGTGGACGGCAACGAAGGCATGCACGCGGCGGGATTCCTCGTAATCGCGCACGAGAAGACGAAGACCCGCATGGCTGAACCCGCGGAGATGAAGCTCTTCCACATGTCGCTTCCTGCCTACCCCGCCGGGGCAATTCCCAGTGTCACCTTTGCCACCACCATGAGCCACGATCACAACGGCGACACCATCGAGCTTGTCCATTACGATCCGGCACACACCGACACCGACATCTACATCCACTTCCACAATGCCGACGTGCTCCACGTGGGCGACATCTTCTTCAACGGCTTTTACCCCTTTATCGACGAAGGCAGCGGCGGCTCGATCGGCGGCACCATCAACGCCGCACAGAAGTCGCTGGCCCTCGCTGGCGACAGCACGAAGATCATCCCCGGCCACGGGCCTCTCGGCAACAAGGCCCAGCTCAAGAGTTACGCCGACATGCTCTCCACCGTGCGCGATAAAGTTGCTGCGCTCAAGAAATCCGGCGCCAGCGAACAGGAAGTGATCGCCAAGAAACCGACTGCCGATCTCGACGCAACATGGAACAAGGGCGCGTTTGGCCCCGACATGTTGGTCGGAATCGTTTATCGCACCGTTTAGGAGGAGCAGCTGTGGCACGCTATGCCGAGCCCATGGCCCGGCTCATCGACGAGTTGAAGAAGCTTCCCGGGGTGGGAACCAAGACTGCCCAGCGCTTCGCCTTTCACATTCTTCGCTCCGGCGACGAAGACGCTTCGGCGCTGGCTGAAGCTGTGCGCGGGCTCAAGGCCAGCCTGCGCCTCTGCACGGTGTGCAACAACATCACTGACGTCGATCCCTGCGCCTATTGCACCAGCCCCACGCGCAACCAGCGGCTTGTCTGCGTCGTCGAGGAACCTACCAACATCGACGCGGTCGAGCGCAGCCACTATAGCGGCGTCTACCACGTGCTGCACGGGACGCTCTCCCCGCTTCACGGCGTCGGCCCTGATCAGCTTCGCGGGCGCTCCCTGCTTCAGCGGGTGGAGCGCGGCGAAGTCGAGGAGGTGATTCTCGCTACCAGCCCCACCCTGGAGGGTGAAGCCACGGCAACTTGGCTGGCCGGGACCTTGCGCCCGTTCAACGTGCGGATTACGCGGATTGCGACTGGAGTTCCGGCGGGAAGTGACATCGAATACGCTGACGAGGTCACCATGACACGCGCCCTCGAAGGGCGGCACGAAATGAAGCTGTGATTGAATGTAACTTTTGCCCGCGGGTTGACTACCCGCGCAGGCGGGTGAGCAGATCCTGGGGGTGCACCGGCTTGGCAAGGATCTCAAATTCGTAGCCCTGGTTCCGCGCCTTCTCCAGCAGGTCCGCCGTTGCGGCCTGGCCCGAAAACAGTAGAATCTTGATCTTTGGCAGGAGCGCGCGGATCTGGATAGCCGCATCAATGCCGTTCAGATCGGCCATGATAACGTCGGCGATCAGCATATCCGGCTGGTAGGAGGAGGCCATCTCAAGCGCCGCCTCGCCGGAATAGACAGCCTTCGCCTGGAAGCCGCTCTGGTTCAGAATCATGGCCAGCGTATCGGCAATGACACGTTCGTCATCCACAACAAGAACTTTGGGCTTAATGTGGTTATCTGACATACACTCCTGGGACGCCGTAAGGGGTTGGCGCAAGCCGTTCAATCGAACGCGACGTAAGCGAAGCCGACAAGCACCACTTACGGTACGATCAGCTTGGTAAATACTGTTGTCAGGATACCATTTCTGACTCGGACGACGTGCATCACTAACGGCTTCTTAGTTTAACGGCTGTTTTCGGTGTTGCACAAGACAGCCGTAGTGAACCCTTGCCCCTATGCATTGGACGCGAAAACCGGGCGGGAAGATTTCCGTCGACAGGATTTCTTAGGAGGATCGACCATTCTCGGCAGCAAAAACTCCAAGGTCGAGCAGATGCGGTAGTCTAAACGCGCGGGCACTCACCAAAGTTTTCCGATTCATCGGGGAGCAACGCAACCCACATAAGCTTGAATCACCTCATCCCGATCCCCTTGCGGAGAGGCATGCATGCAGCCAGCAGGTATCCAGAACGTTGCGCCGAATCCTGCTCACCCGGGCGACCACCCGGAGGGTTCCCGCCCGTCGCCGGAGAACCCGGCTGCCCCCCAGGCGGCCCATCACTCCAGCGGCGAATCGATTCTTCGTTCCGGCGACGCGATTATCCGCGCCGAGAAGATCGAGAAATACTACGCCCAGCCCAGCGCCAATCGCATCCAGGTGATTTCGCCTACCGACCTCTCGATTGTTCCCGGCGAGATCGTCGCCCTGCTTGGGCCATCGGGCTCCGGCAAATCGACCATGCTCAGGATGCTCTCGGGGTTGTCCCGGCCCTCAGCCGGTCAGGTGTATTGGCACGAGAAGCCCATCGCTGAAGCCGAGATCAACGTCTCGATCGTCTTCCAGAGCTTCGCGCTCTTTCCCTGGCTCACGGTGCTGGAGAACGTCGAGGCGCCGCTCCAGGCACGCGGTGTCGATGCGGAGGAGCGACGCACCCGCAGCATGCACATGCTGGATACTGTGGGACTGGACGGATTCGAGGCTGCTTATCCAAAGGAACTCTCCGGCGGCATGAAGCAGCGGGTGGGATTTGCCCGCGCGCTGGTGGTCGAGCCCGAGGTCCTCTTCATGGACGAGCCTTTCTCCGCCCTCGACGTCCTGACCGCCGAAAACCTCCGCAGCGAACTGCTGGAGCTGTGGGCCAAGAAAACTATGCCCACCCGCTGCGTCTTCATTGTGACCCACAACATTGAAGAGGCCGTGCTGCTGGCTGACCGCATCATCGTGCTGGGTCGTAACCCGGGCCACATCCGCACCGATTTCCGTGTGCAGATTCCGCAGCCGCGCGACCGCAAATCCGACGCCTTCACGCAACTGGTCGACTACATCTACAAGGTGCTCACCCGCCCCGACGTCGAGCCCACCGAGGCGCCCGAACATCAGCACCCGAGCCCGAAGGTCCGCGACCAGCGCCAGATGAAGTACCAGATGCTGCCGCACGCACGGCCCGGCGGCGTTGCCGGCCTGCTCGAGCTGCTCCTGGACAAGGGTGGCCGCGACGACATCTATCGCCTGGCCGACGACCTCGCCTTCGAGATTGACGACCTGCTGCCGATTGTCGATGCCGCGCAGTTGCTAGGATTCCTCAAGGTGGAAGAGGGCGATGCGTCCATTACAGAAAAAGGAACGGAGTTTGCGAACTCCGAAATTCTCCGCCAGAAAGAACTTTTCCGTGACGCGGCGCTTGGTAATGTCCTCCTGTTGCGCCAGATCCGTCGCGCCATAGACGCCAAGAGCGACCATACGGTGCCCGAAGAATTCTTCCTCGACATGCTCGACGAGCAGTTCAGCGATGAGGAGTCTCAACGCCAGATTGAGACCGCTGTGGCGTGGGGCCGCTATGCCGAGATCTTCGACTTCGACGCGGGGCGGCGGCGCTTTGTCTTGCCCGATGCGCTGGAAGAGGCAGCCGACGGGGGCGCTGAGTGACGCTCGAGCGCACGTTTGCCCGTTCTCTGTCCACGGTTCGCACCTGGCCCTTTTTCATCGACATGGGCGTGGGGCTCTGCGCCCTCGCCGTCTTCATGGCCATCGTGCACATGGCCGGCTACTGGTTGGGTTCGGCGGTTCCTGCCTCGCCAATCTCCCAAAGTGCACGCTCACTGCCACTCTACGCCCTCTATTCGGTGGTGCGCATCGCCAGTGCGTACTGCCTGAGCCTGATCTTCGCGGTCGCCTACGGCTATATCGCCGCACACAACAAGCGTGTGGAAGCGTGGATGATCGCCGTGCTCGACATTCTGCAGTCCATTCCGGTTCTCAGCTTTCTCCCCCCTGTGCTGCTGGCGATGATTGCGCTGGTGCCGCATCATCAGCTCGGCATCGAATTGGGCGTGATCCTGCTCATCTTCACCGGCCAGGTTTGGAACCTCGCCTTTAGCTTCTACTCCTCGGTGAAGGCCATTCCGCGCGAGATGATCGAGGCCTCGCGAATCTACCGCTACTCGGCCTGGCAGCGCTTCTGGCAACTGGAAATGCCCTACGCCGCCATCGGCCTGGTATGGAACTCGATTGTCTCGGTGGCCAATGGATGGTTTGCCCTGATGGCCTGCGAAATGTTTCCGCTCAACGGAACCAATTTTCAGCTTCCCGGCCTGGGCAGTTACATCCAGACCGCAACCTACGATGGCGACGTTCGCGCACTGCTCAGTGGGATCACAGCCATCGTGCTGATCGTGGTGGCCACCGACCAGATAATCTGGCGGCCGCTGATTGCGTGGAGCGAGAAGTTCAAATTCGAGCAGGTGGAGGCGACGGACCACGTGACTTCGCCGATTCTCACGCTCCTGCAGCGCTCAACGCTGGTCAACACGCTCTCCAGCCGCGTGTGGGCCAGCATCGAAGAGCCCATCTTTCGGCGGCTCGCGCGCAGCCGCGAGTGCCGCGTGATTCAGCCGATTGAGGACACCAGCCAGCGCGGCAACGCGCTCGGATACTGGATCGCCGGCTTGGCCTTTGCGTGCGCCGTATCGTGGGGCGTAGTGCAATGCGCCATGATGTTGCGGCAGGTGACGCTGGCCGATCTGAGAATACTGCTGGAGGGCGCGGCGGCGACCTTTCTTCGCGTGAACGCTTCCCTGCTTCTCTCCGCACTGTGGACGGTCCCTGTGGGTGTGGCGATCGGCCTCAGTCCGCGTCTTGGGCGCCTTGTTCAACCGGTAGCGCAGGTGCTGGCGTCGGTTCCGGCCACCGCGTTTTTCCCGATCCTGCTCATCGGACTGCTGAAAATCGGCGGCGGACTCGGCATCGGGTCAGTTGCCCTGATGCTGCTGGGGACGCAGTGGTACATCCTGTTCAACGTGATTGCGGGGGCAATGTCCATCCCCTCTGACCTGCGCGAGGCCGCATCGCTCTACAAGTTCAACCGCTGGCAGCGCTGGACGACGTTGATCCTGCCCGGAATCTTTCCGTACCTGATCACCGGCATGGTGACCGCGTCCGGCGGTGCGTGGAACGCGTCCGTCTTCGCGGAATACGCCAACATCCAGGGCCGAACGATCCAGACCATCGGCCTGGGATCTCAAATTCAATCCGCTACCAATGACGGGCGGTTCCCAATCCTGTTGGTGTCCACGGTTATGATCTCGCTGATCGTGGTCACCATGAATCGGCTGGTCTGGAGACGGCTGTATCGCCTTGCCGAGACCCGGTATAAACTCGAAGGCTAAAGAACCCACAACATCGTCGCGATCGGGGGACGAATGATTCGCGTAGGACTGGTTGGTTTCGGCATGGCGGGGCGTGTGTTCCATGCGCCCCTCATCTCGTCGGTCGAAGGTCTCGAACTTGCGGCCGTGGTTGAACGGCATTCTGACAATGCGGCCGCGCGTTATCCCGGCATCACGACCTATCGCAGCGTCGAGGAGTTGCTCGCCGATGCCAGCATCAAGCTGGTCGTTGTCGCCACCCCCAACAGCACCCATTTTCCGGTTGCCATGCAGGCGCTCGAGGCTGCCAAGAACGTTGTTGTCGACAAGCCCATGGCGCTGGCCGCGACCCAGATCGCCCAGCTTGACGAACTTGCCGGGGGCATCGGCCTGCATGTATTCCCGTTCCATAATCGCCGATTTGACAACGATTTCCAGACGATTCGCAAACTGATAGATGAACATTCACTGGGCCGCCTCGTCCACTTCGAATCGAACTTCGACCGCTGGCGTCCGGGCCTCTCTTCGCGCGCCTGGAAAGAGGAGACGGATGAGGGCGGCATCCTGCTCGATCTGGGAACGCACCTTGTTGACCAGGCGCTGGCGCTCTTCGGAGAGCCGGCAGCCGTCGGAGCCGAGGTTCGCCGTGAACGCGACGGCGATGGCGCGAATGATTCGTTCACCCTGCGCCTGCACTACCTGACAGGATTTTCCGTGACGCTCGGCGCCAATTGTCTCTCTTCCCTCGCTCGCCCGCGTTTCCATCTGCGCGGTACGCGAGGCAACTTCTGGAAATGGGGGTTAGACCCGCAGGAGGAAGCGCTGAACCACATCGCAAAAATAACCGATACGAACTGGGGCCAGGAGCCTGCCGAGCATTGGGGCACGCTCAGCGTGGATGTCGACGGCGGCGTTGTGACGCGCCCTGTTCCGTCTGCTACCGGCGATTACCGCCGCTACTATGCGGCTGTCCGAGACGTGCTGACGGGAAACGCGGCCAATCCGCTGGTTACTCCGGCCGAAGCATGGCACGTAGCTCGTGTGCTGGAGAGCGCGAAGCAAAGCGCGGAACAGAATCGCGACGTAGAGTGCGACTGGAGCGGTGAGCCGGCCTGATGAAATTCATTGCCGCTTCTCAAACTCGATGACACGACCCTGATCAGGATCACCCCGGTAGAACCACAAGCGTCCCCGAGAGAAGCCGAGCTGAGTTCCATAAGGCAGAGCGCCCGTCCAGTTCTCGATGACCTGAAAATCGAGTTGCAGACGCAGCGCGCCGCCAACGGTAATGAACCGTCACTTGCCCTTTCCACTTTCCAATCGTGGCGGAGACTTGCCGGGAGTATAAAGGAGCCCCGGTATCTGTGACGCTGTGAATGTTCCGTCCGGATCGAATATGAACGTGGCATTTGCATTCTGAAATTCAGAGGGAAGTCGAACCCGGGACCCAGATTGAAGTTCCCAAACGCCTGCGATATTGCGCTCTCTGACAGGCTCACATCCGCTGAGTCCAAGCACAGCCATCAGCGCAATCAGCATCAGGTGACGAGCGATCTTGAGATCATTGCCGAGCCAGCCTGACTTCATCATGAATCCACTCAATGTGCGCCCTTCTCCACCAGCGGCACCCAGAATCGAAAGACACATCCGTGCTCGGGATTGCTTTCAACCGTGATGTCGCCGCCATGTACCACCACAATCGATCGTGCGATCGCCAGGCCCATCCCGGTTCCCTTTCCCAGCTTCGCTCCTTTCTTCCCGCGGTAGAACTTCTCAAAGATGTGCGGCAGGTCGACCTTGTCGATGCCGGGCCCGCTGTCTTCAACTTCGAATTCCAGCCGCCCTTCCACGCGCCGGCTGCGCAGAACAATGCGGCTCTCCGCCGGCGAATAGAGCGCCGCATTCTCAATAAGGTGGCGGAAGACGCGTCCCAGCAGCTTTGCGTCAAACCACGCCGGCCTGTCCGGTTCCTGGACCATCAGGACGACCTGGTGCCGGGCCAGCGCGGTGCGCGATTCTGCCACCGCGTGCTCCAGCAGGGTTCGCGCGTGCCGCGGCGCAGCCTGCACCTTCAGCACATTGGCGTCAATTTCGGCCATCTCCACAGCCTCGCCGATGAGCGCGTCGAGGTGCGCTGATTCTTCGTCGACAACAGTGATCAGTTCCCGGCGCAGCGCATCGTCGAGGCCTTCGTCCTGCGTCAACGTTGTGGCGGCCGCGCGAATCGAAGTTAACGGCGTGCGCAGCTCATGGGTCAGAGAGTCGATCAGCGCCGCACGGAGGCGATCGCCTTCGCGGGATGCTTCCATGCGGGCGCTGGCTTCGATGGCAATGGCCCGCGTGAGAGCGATCGCGATCTGCGCGCCAACTGCGGTAGCCAGCTCTCGCGAGAGGTTTGCCGGACGCCACGCAAGCGCGCCCACTGCCCGCATTCCCACCAGCAGCGCCAGCGCTTCGAATCCCTCCTGCACCGGCGTCGCCACGTGCGTGCCCGCGGCCAGCTCGCGCAGGTTGGCTTTGAAAAGCTCCGGCAATTCCGGATCCGTGGAAACGAACTGATCGTGCTCCTGAACGAACAGCACCGCGCTCTCGAGCGAGAAGATACGGCGCACCAGTGCGGGCAGATCACGCATCAGCGCCGCGGCGTCTTCATGCAGCATCATCTCCTGGCCGAGCAGATAGAGACGCTCCACGTCTTCGCGGCGCTGTTCTGCCTGCTCCTTCTGCCTTCGCGCCCGTTCTGCCACGCGACCGGCCACCAGCGAACTGATCACGAACGTGAACATCGACACCCATTCCTGCGGACCTGCAAGGATGAAGGTGTGAATCGGCGGCAGGAAAAAGTAGTCAAACGATAGTGCACTGAGCAGCGCGCAATAGAGCGAGATCACCAGCCCGGCCTGCGTGGCTGTAACCACCACCACGACCAGAAACACCATGCCCGCCGTGGTCGCGCGGGCGTCCGCGAGCCCCAGGCCCACTGTCGTCAATATCGCGAAAAGCGTGGCGCCCAGCCACTGGGCAAAGTGGTACGGCTTGGGCTTGAGTTGCATGCTGTCTCAATCGAAATCATATCCGGCCTGCCCGATGATGTAATCTTCCGGTGGAAGAAGGACGAAGATGCCCGGAAGAATCCTTGTCATCGACGACGAACCGCAAATCACCCGCGTACTGCGCGCTGCGCTCTCTGCGCAGGCGTTTGACGTGAGGACCGCCAACGATCCCGAAGAAGGTCTCCGCATCTTTGCCGAATGGCCCCCGGACCTTGTGATTACCGATCTGATGATGCCCGGGCTCAGCGGCGTCGAGGTGTGCCGCGCCATCCGCACCAAGTCATCCACGCCCGTGCTCGTGCTTTCCGTGCGCGACCACGAGCGCGCGAAAATCGAGGCCCTTGACTCGGGCGCCGACGACTACGTCACCAAGCCGTTCAGCATCCAGGAACTGCTGGCGCGAGTGCGTGCGCATCTGCGGCGCGCGCCGGAGCGGGCCGAGTCCGCCATCGTCGCCGGAGACTTTGTGATCGACTCAGCCGCACACAGCATTGAATTGGCGGGCAAGCCCATTCACCTCACGCCAAAAGAATTTGAATTGCTGGTCCACCTTGCGCGCCACTCCGGAAAGGTCATCACGCATCGCGCCCTGCTGACGGCGGTCTGGGGAGCGCAGTCGGCACACCAGCCGGAGTACCTGCGCGTGTTCGTGGGCCAGGTCCGCAAGAAGCTCGAAGCCGAGACCGGCAAGCAGTACATCCAGACCGAGCCCTGGGTCGGCTATCGCTTCGTAGCCGAGGGCTTCAGCGATAAAGACGAGTAGAACGCTGCATAAATGCATTTCCGCAAAAGCAGGACTTTATGGCCTGCCGAAACCTCCGTCGAAGTCGGTTTTGTGTGAAGCGCGTCTTGTGTCAGGGCACGACTTCACAGTTTGCTGAAAAACCCGAGAAAACGAGGTTTTGTAATAAGGGCATGCGGGGACCCTCTGTGTGAGCCAGGCCACAAGCACAACAAAATGAGCATTGGGTTTTAACCCCTGGGCGACGCTTCGTTCATATTTCCGACTTTTTCAGCAAGCTGTTCAGTCGTGCCGAAAATGCTTCAAAAACAACGCGGGATTTAGCCCTTTGGAACCTTTTCTATCCCGGGGGCCTCCGTCTCTCCTGCTGAAATGAACCACCCCATCCCAGTCCATCTTTATATTTCCTTTAGAAATCCCTTCCGCTAACCCAACGCACGAACCCGGAAAATCGATTTTGGAATCGCACGCGACCAGGAGTCATGTGCGCGGTTCCGAATCGAGGGACCTTGCATGCAAGACATCGTCATGCTCTTCTTTACCGCGCTTTTCTTTGTCGTGGCCTTTCTCTACGTGAAGGCCTGTCAGAAGCTGAGGTAACCCATGGACCTGGTAACGGCTGTGGCACTCATCTTCTCCATTCTGCTGCTGGCGTATCTCACCATTTCGCTGCTCTACCCGGAGAAATTCTGACATGACCGCCAATGGCTGGCTGCAATTTAGCATTTTCTCCATCGTTCTGCTGCTCGTGACAAAGCCTGTGGGCCTTTATCTTGCCCAGGTGCTCGAGGGACAGCGGACGTGGTTCGATCCCGTGCTTCGTCCCATCGAGCGGCTTGTCTACAAGCTCTGCGGCGTCCAAGCTAATCACGAGATGCACTGGCGCGAATACGCGTTCGGCGTGCTCAGCTTTTCGGCTGTGAGTCTCGTACTCACGTATCTCATCGAACGCCTCCAGGCTGTAATCAAGCTTTGGAATCCCCAGGGATTACCCGCCGTGGGTCCCGATCTTGCCTGGAACACGGCCGCCAGTTTCACGACCAACACCAACTGGCAGTCCTACACGCCCGAGGCCACCATGAGCTACCTCACGCAAATGGCCGGTCTCGCCACGCACAACTTTTTCTCGGCAGCCGTCGGCATCGTGGTCGCCGTAGCACTGGTGCGCGGTATCAAGCGCACCACTTCAGGCACCATCGGCAATTTCTGGGTCGATACCACGCGCACGCTGCTCTATATCTTGCTGCCCGGGTCCCTGATCTACGCGCTCCTGCTGGTTGGGCAGGGAGTGCCGCAGAACCTCCATGCCTACACGGTCGCGCACACGGTGGAAGGTCAGACGCAGACCATCGCGCAGGGCCCCGTGGCATCGCAGGAAGCTATCAAAATGCTGGGCACCAATGGCGGCGGCTTCTTCAATGCCAACAGCGCGCATCCGTTTGAGAATCCCACGCCGTTCTCCAACTTTCTCCAGATCCTCTCCATCTTCATCATCCCCGCGGGCCTCACCTACACGCTGGGGCGCATGACCGGATCACCGGGCCACGGCTGGGCTGTGTACGCGGCGATGTTCGTCCTGTTTACTGCGGGATTCACCACGATCTACTGGGCCGAGGCGCATCCTCATCCGCTCATTCACGGCGCGGCGCAAACCGCCACCGCAACGGCGCCCGGCGGCAATATGGAAGGCAAGGAAGTGCGCAACGGCATCACCGAAAGCGCGCTGTTCGCCACCATCACTACCGACGCAAGCTGCGGCGCTGTCAACGGCGTCCACGACAGCTTTACGGCGCTCGGAGGCATGGTCGTACTCACCAACATCATGCTCGGCGAGGTCATCTTCGGCGGGGTCGGCTCCGGACTCTACGGGATGCTCATCTTCGTCGTGCTTTCCGTCTTCATCGCTGGCCTGATGGTGGGCCGCACACCCGAATACCTGGGCAAGAAGATTGAGGCGTATGACGTGAAGATGGCGATGCTCTACGTTCTCATCTTTCCGCTGATCATTCTCAACCTCACGGCATTCTTCGTGCTCTCTTCCCACGTGGGCCTCGCCGCGCTCACCAATAACGGGCCTCACGGACTTACCGAGATTTTGTACGCCTTCACGTCGGGGGCCGGGAACAACGGTTCGGCATTCGCAGGCCTGAACATTCCCGCAAATCCCACCACGCAATGGTGGTACAACATCGCGCTCGGCTTCGACATGCTCGTTGGCCGTTTTCTGATGCTGATTCCCGTACTTGCACTGGCCGGAAACCTGGCGCAGAAGAAAAGCGTTCCTCCCTCACCGGGAACATTTCCGGTGAATAGCTCGCTGTTCACCGTCCTGCTC
Organism: uncultured Acidobacteriaceae bacterium; assembly: GCA_963774175.1. Classification (GTDB taxonomy): domain Bacteria; phylum Acidobacteriota; class Terriglobia; order Terriglobales; family Acidobacteriaceae; genus Telmatobacter. Next base: position 465,850 of record CAVZDT010000017.1, on the reverse strand, counting down.
GTCGGCGTCGTCCTGATCCTGGGCGCACTCACTTTCTTCCCGGCGCTGAGCCTGGGACCGATTCTTGACCACCTGCTGCTGAAATCCGGACAGCTCTTCTGAGGAGACCTGAGATGAGTTCTTTGAGCAAATTGAATTCTCCCGCGCAGACTGAAGCTCATTCTGATTCAGCAGCGCCAACGCCTCTTGCATCGGCGGCCGAGTCCTCCTCGCTGCCGCCGGAGCATCACCAGCACCGTCGAAAGAAATCCACAGCGGGTGTTCTGGAACAAAAGAGCCTGTGGAACACCGAGATCATCGGACAGGCTCTCCTCGATTCCTTCCGCAAGCTCGACCCGCGATGGATGGTGAAAAACCCTGTGATGTTCGTGGTGGAGATCGGCAGCCTGCTCACCACTGCACTGCTGATCGATAACACCATGCACCATCGCGTGGCATTCGGGTTCAACCTCCAGATCACGCTTTGGCTGTGGTTCACCGTGCTGTTTGCCAACTTCGCCGAGGCCATGGCCGAGGGACGCGGCAAGGCGCAGGCCGACACCCTGCGCAAAGCCAAGGGCGAAACCATCGCGCAGCGCTACTCCGTTTCCGGCGCGCTGGAGCAGGTCGCAAGCGGGCAGCTTCGCGCCGGCGACATCATCTATGTCCCCGCCGGAAGCTACATCGCGGGCGACGGCGAGGTGATCGAAGGCGTCGCCTCCGTAGACGAGTCGGCAATCACTGGCGAGTCTGCTCCCGTGATCCGCGAAGCCGGCGGCGATCGCTCGGCCGTTACAGGCGGCACAAAAGTGCTGTCAGACTGGGTAAAGATCCGCATCACGTCCAATCCCGGCGAAACGTTTCTTGACCGTATGATCGCGCTGGTCGAGGGTGCAACCCGCCAGAAGACTCCCAACGAGATTGCTTTGTCGATCCTGCTTTCGGGACTGACAATCGTCTTCCTGCTGGCCGTGGTCACGTTGCAGCCGTTCGCAATTTACTCCAAGGCGCCGCAGACCGTGTTCGTCCTGGTATCGCTGCTGGTCTGCCTCATCCCGACGACGATCGGCGGATTGCTTTCGGCCATCGGCATCGCCGGCATGGATCGCCTGGTGCAATACAACGTGCTCGCCATGAGCGGCCGCGCCGTTGAAGCAGCGGGCGACGTCAACACCCTGTTGCTCGACAAGACAGGCACCATCACCCTCGGCAATCGCCAGGCAACGGAGTTCATCCCTGCCCCCGATGTCAGTGCCGAGCGCCTGGCGGATGCCGCGCAGCTCGCGTCGTTGTCTGACGAGACCCCCGAGGGCCGTTCGATCGTCGTGCTCGCGAAGGAAAAGTACAACCTCCGGGGGCGCGACCTCGGCGGAATCCACGCTGAATTTGTTCCCTTCTCTGCGCAGACGCGGATGAGCGGCGTGAACCTGCCTGGCGTGCGCATTCGCAAAGGCTCGGCCGATGCCATTGCACGATTCCTCGAGGACCAGGGATCATCGCTGCCGAAGAAGGTTCGCGACACCGTGGAAGAGATTGCTCGCGCCGGCGGAACACCGCTGGTTGTGGCCGAGAACTCCTCGGCTCTCGGCGTGATTTACCTCAAGGACATCGTGAAGGGCGGCTTGAAGGAGCGCCTGGCGCGGCTGCGCGCCATGGGCATCCGCACCATCATGATTACCGGCGACAATCCTCTCACCGCTGCCGTGATTGCACGCGAGGCGGGCGTCGACGACTTTCTTGCCGAGGCCAAGCCCAAGGACAAAATGGACCTGATCAAGCGCGAGCAGGGCAAGGGCAAGCTCGTGGCTATGACCGGCGACGGCACCAACGATGCACCCGCGCTGGCGCAGGCCGACGTAGGGGTGGCCATGAACTCCGGCACGCAAGCCGCGAAGGAAGCCGGCAACATGGTCGATCTCGACTCGAACCCGACCAAGCTGATCGAAATCGTCGAGATCGGCAAACAACTCCTCATGACACGCGGCGCGCTCACCACGTTTTCCATCGCCAATGATGTGGCAAAGTATTTTGCCATCATTCCGGCCATGTTTGCCGGCGCGTTTCCTGTGTTGAATGCGCTGAACATCATGTATCTGCACTCACCGCAGTCTGCCATTCTGTCGGCCGTCGTCTTCAACGCCATTATTATCGTGGCTCTTATTCCGCTGGCGCTGCGCGGCGTGAAATACGAGCCCAAAGCCGCCGAAGCCCTGCTGCGGCGAAATCTGCTGATCTACGGCGTGGGCGGGGTCATCATTCCGTTCATCGGAATCAAGGCCATCGACATGTTGCTTGTAGCCATGCACCTGGCCTGAGAACCAGAGCCAATCCGTGTCAGGGCACGACTTGAGTCGTGCCGGATACGGCAAGAAAGATTCGGGGCTTTAGCCCCTGACGAAGCGCAGGAGATTCTAAGATGCACGCAACTTCTACATTCGCGCCAGCAACACCTGCCCATGCGGCAACCGTGAGTCACTCGATCTGGGGAACCGCGATCCGATTCACACTGATCACAACGCTGATGTTCGGCATCCTGTATCCATTGGCGGTAACGGGCCTTGCCGGGGCGATCTTCCCGCACAAAGCGGCGGGCAGCCTGATCCTCAAGAACGGCCAGGTCATTGGCTCGGAACTACTGGCGCAGAGCTTCACTGCTGATCGCTATTTCCATCCGCGTCCTTCTGCGGCGGGCAACGGGTACGATCCAACCTCGTCCGGTGGCTCGAACCTCGCGCAGTCGAATACCAAGCTGGTGCAGCGCATCCAGGGCGATATCGACAAGCTGGCCGCGGAAAACCCCGGTCATCCTGTGCCAATAGACGCGGTGACAACTTCAGGTTCGGGCCTCGATCCAGACATCACTCCGGACAACGCGTACTTCCAGTTGCCGCGCGTCGCCAAGGCCCGCGGGCTGAGCGAGTCGCAGGTACGCCAGCTCATTCAGCAGCACACCGCTGGCCGCACATTCGGCTTGCTCGGCGAGCCGCGCGTGAACGTGCTCGAGCTCAACCTCGCTCTCGATCAGTTATCGAAATAGGCTTCTCCGGGCTTCCCCTGGAAAATTGGGGGAGGATCACGTCCTCCCCCGCCTTTTTTCCCGCGACTCCGACCTTGATTGCGTCGGCCTGGTTCTCTTGGCTCCGCGATCACCAGCGCGCGCCGACCTGCTGGCAGAATTCCAGGACCGTCGGATCTTCCCGCACCTCATCGAACAAGGGCATTGGCAACTCCGTCACTCGCATCACCCGCTCTGACATAGCTCTCTTGATGAAACTGATTGCGGTGTCGTATTCGCGCAATCCCAGGTGAGCCGTTGCTATATCGAGAGGAGAAATGTAGCGAGAGGTTGATACCTCTGTCATCTTGGCGACAATTTCCCTGGCCTCCGATTGCTGGCTACTGCGCGCCTTCGCGAATGCCAACAGGCCGAGATGCATTCCCGACCTTCCCGTCGCCTCAAGTGTTGCTGACAGGCACCGGTCCGCCTCAGCAGCGTCTCCCTTTTGAATCAGTACGTGTGCCAGAAACCATGTAGCAATCGGAGACCCCCTGTGGAAGTTCATCGTTCTCTGGCACTCGCGCATAGCTTCATCGAATTTGCGCGCGCGGTACAGGGTGTATCCCAAAAACGCCGCCGGTCCAACAGACAATGGGTCGCAGCGCTGGGCCTCGGCAGCGTGCTGAACGGCTTCCTCGTGTCGGCCAACGATCGACAACAGATTGGCATACCACTGGTGACTCACAGCGTATTCCGGATTCAATTGCAGGGCTCGCACGTACTGCTCCTCCGCCAGGCGCCAGTCCCAGTCAAATCCCTTGGTGATATCGGCCAACGCCGTCGTTGCCTCGGCAAGAGTCGCGTTGATCTCAAGCGCCGCGTTGGCAGCCGCTCGCGCCAGGGGGTAGACATCCATCGCGGCTTTCAATCCGTGGATGCCCTGCAACACATAGCAATACGCCAACCCGACAAACGGTGGCGCAAACGCCGCGTCGCAATCGATCGCCTGCTGGAAGAGTTCGATTGCCTCCTCGTAACTTCTGGCGGTCTTCTTGTTCCAGTGGTGCCGTCCACGCAGGAAGTACCGGACCGCTTCAGGATCGGGTGCGTGAGATTTAATTCTGGTCGTTTCAGAAGCAGTTGAACCTACGAATCGATAACCCTTACCTTGGACCGTCTCAATCAGACGCGGCTTTGCAACATCCTCTCCCAGCGCCTTCCGAAGCTTCCTCACCGCGGTATTGATCGCGCTTTCACTCTCCAGGTAGTGATTCATTCCCCAGATCTGAGCCACGATCTCATCGCGCGTCACCAGCCGGGAGCGGTTGCGGACCAGGAGGATCAACAGCTCCATCGGAATCCGCTCAAGGCGAACAGGCTTGCCATGCTCGCGCAGTTGGAAAGCCTTCTCATCCATCTCGAAGCTTTCGAATCGCATGGAGACCTCTGACGGAATCTTCAGCCTTTCTTCAGACGCTGTCCATTGGAATCCGGGCGGACTGGCCCTAGCATCATCCTCGAACGCGGCACCTGAGCGCGTACAGGAGGTCCAGAATGAATGTCTCAAGAACAGCCCTCGCCGCGGTTGCAATCCTATTTGCCACCGCAATCGTCTCCGCCAAGGGGCAGGAGCATCCCCCGTGTTCCAGCGCGACCCTTCGTGGGAACTACGCCTTCACAATCACAGGTCAAATCCTTGCCCCCGCGCCGGCCGCAGGAGCTGTTTCCGGCGTCGCCTTGACCCACTTCGATGGCGACGGAAACATGACGCAGGTTGATCATGTTGTACACAATGGAGTCACTCCCGCAGAAAACTGGCGGCCCGGAAGCGGTCCGTACCACATCAACGACGACTGCACGGGCTGGATGACGATCACGGCTCATCCTACCGTGGCATCGGATGGTGGACCCGTTCTGCAGCTGTACTTTGTCGTCGGCGACAACGGCAATGAGATTCGCACCGTTGTCAGCGGCTCCCCCAGTTTGCCGCCGTTCAGTGCGGTTATCACCAGCACAGGGACAAAACTCTACCAGTTCCCGAGCGAGTTGCCCTGGTGATTCCGCCTGCTTTGCGATCCACGGGCCCCGGAATCGGCTCCATCCTCACCAAGCCAGGGAGGGCAGCACGAATCGGGGTCCCGGTCCGCAAATAGACGCGCGCCATCGCCATCGAATATCCTTCCCTTTCACGCCAATCTGCAAGTTCGACTGGCTCACACGATGCGCGCTTCGCTCTTCATCACCTGCTACAACGACACCCTCTTTCCTGAAACCGGGCGCGCCGTGGTGCGGCTGCTCGAACGGCTCGGCGTAGAACTCGATTTCCTTCCAGCGCAAACCTGCTGCGGCCAGATGCACGCCAACACCGGCTTTCGCGCCGAGAGCTTCTCGCAGGCGAAGCGTTTTGTGCGGCTCTATCGCGATGCCGATTCCGTCGTGATTCCCTCTTCCTCCTGCGTCGCGATGATTCGCGATCAGTATGCAGGTCTGTTCGAGGAACTGGGCAACGAGGAAGTCGGAAAGACCTTCACGGCCCTGTTGCCGCGCGTTTACGAACTCAGCGAATTCCTCATCGACAAGCTCAAGGTTGAAGATGTGGGCGCCTATTTTCCTCATCGCGTCACCTATCACGCCAGTTGCCACGGGCTGCGCGGCCTGCATGTGGGCGACCGGCCGTTCCGTCTGCTGAGCAAGGTTCGCGGAATGGAACTTCTCCCGCTCGCCAACCTCGAACGCTGCTGCGGATTCGGAGGCACATTCTCCGTCAAGAACGCCGAGGTCTCCACGGCGATGCTCGATGCCAAACTCGGCGACGTGCTCGCCACTCGCGCCGAATATTGCACCGCGCTCGACAATAGCTGCCTGATGCACCTCGGCGGCGCGCTGCATCGACGGAACGAAACCCTGCGAACCATCCACATCGCGGGCATCCTCGCCAGCACCGAAGAAAATCCGTACGAGGCTGCCTGATGACCGCTCCCGTGCATTCTCCGGTGCCGGCCCGCTCCCCGGTGATGGACCCGCGCATCGCGCCACCGTTCCCCGCCGCAGCCCTGCCGATTCTTCAGAACACGCAGCTTCGCAAAAACGTGGCGCATGCCACCGACGTGATCCAGGCCAAGCGCAATCGCCTGGTCGCCGAAAAGGCTGACTGGCAGGAACTGCGCACCGCCGCCTCTTCCATCCGCGCCCACGTTCTCGCCAACCTGGCCGGCTACCTCGAAGAGTTCGAGACCAGGTGCACCGCCGCCGGCGGAGTCGTGCATTGGGCCGCCGATGCTGCCGAGGCCCGCGCCATCATTCTCCGTATCCTCGGTGACGAGAATGCCTCCGAGGTCATCAAGATCAAGACCATGACCTCGTCCGAGATCCAGCTCAATCCCGCGCTCGAGGCTGCTGGAATCGCGGCGACCGAAACCGACCTCGCCGAGCTGATCCTGCAACTCGGCGACGACGAGCCCTCGCACATCGTCGTTCCGGCCCTCCACGTGAATCGCAAACAGGTGCGGGAGATCTTTACGCACCGCATGAGCCTGCCCGACCTTTCCGACGATCCCGAGGCCCTAACGGCGGCGGCGCGCTCCTACCTGCGCAAGAAATTTCTCAGCGTGCCCACGGCGATCTGCGGCGCCAATTTTCTCGTTGCCGAGACCGGCTCGGTCGCCATTGTTGAGTCCGAGGGAAACGGCCGCATGTGCCTTACGCTGCCCCGCACCCTGATCGCACTGGCCGGCATTGAGAAAGTCGTGCCGCGATTCGCCGATCTCGAAGTTTTTCTCCAGGTGCTGGCCCGCTCCGCCACCGGCGAACGCATGAACCCCTACACCTCGCTCTGGTCGGGAGTAACGCCGGGCGATGGCCCGCAGCGCTTCCACGTGGTACTGCTCGACAATGGCCGCTCCGAGATCCTCGCCCGCAAAGTAGAACGCCAGACGCTCCAGTGCATCCGTTGTGCCGCATGCCTCAACACCTGCCCGGTATATCGTCAGACCGGCGGCCACGCCTATGGATCGCCCTATGCTGGGCCGATCGGCGCCATCTTGACGCCCCAGCTCGAGCACATGCGGCACGCGCAATCGCTGCCCTATGCCTCGTCGCTCTGCGCCGCCTGCTACGAGGTGTGCCCCGTCAAAATCAACATTCCCGAAGTCCTGATTGAGCTGCGCGCCCAGGTCGTCAACCAGGAGCGACTGCAGACGGCGCGTTGGTTCGACCCGATGTACCTCGGCATGAAAGCCGCAAATTTCGCCTTCGCCAGCGCATCGCGATTCCGCTGGGCCCAGCGCATGGGCCGCATGGGGCTGCGCCTTTTCACCGGCAAAGACGGCTGGATCCATCACTTGCCGAGCCTTGGCGAGCGCTGGACGATGTCACGCGATCTGCGCGGCCTTCCTGACCAGACCTTCCGCGAATGGTGGGCGACGCGTGGGCCAGTTGGCAGCAGCAAGGAGGCAAAGTGACAGCGTCCTCTTCACGCCAAGCCATCCTCGATCGCATTCACGCTGCGACGCGCGCCGATGAGAATCGCTACGTAGATCTGCCTCGCAATTATATTCATGGGGGTTCACTGAACGCCGCCGGACGAATTCGCCTGATGACCGAACGCCTTCGCGAGTACGGCGCAGATGTCACAGAAACTTCGCCTACCGGGTTGCCGGCCCTCATCGTTGAGCAGCTGCAATCGAGCGGCCGTCGGCATTTCGTCGTCCCTCCCGGCTTGCCGGCCAAGTGGCTTGGCGCTGGCATCGATTGGACGCACGACAACAACCTGTCCTTCGACGAGATTGAGCACTGCGGCGGGGTAGTTACGGCGGCCTCGGCTGGAATTGCCGACTCCGGCACGATCGTCCTGCATCACGGCGCGGAGGAAGGGCGGCGCGTGATCACGCTCCTGCCGGATTTTCATCTCTGCATCCTCCGCGAAGAACTGATCGTCGAAACGCTTCCGGAGTATTTCGCCCGGTCGCCACAACCGCCGCGCCTCGCGACATACATTTCCGGGCCCTCCGCGACTGCCGACATTGAGATGACGCGCATCAAAGGAGTGCATGGGCCGCGCTTCCTGAGCGTGATCCTTGTGCGCGACGAGGGCTGACGCCCATACCGTTCCCAGGGATAGAATCGTGAACGACGAGGCATCCGCCAATGACACAGCCAGAATCCCCCGACTTTGACAAGGCAGCCCAGATACTGGACGCGCTCCCAATCGAAATCCCCTCCTGGGGATTTGCGAACACCGGCACGCGCTTTGGCAAGTTCACCCAGCCCGCAGCGGCATCCACGCTCGAGGAGAAATTCAATGACGCCGCCGAGGTGCATCGGCTGACCGGCGCAACTCCGACCCTGGCGCTTCACGTCTTGTGGGACCTGCCGCACGGGCTCGACGACATCTCCGAATTGCAGGCACTGGAGCGACGCACGGGCATTCGCTCGGGATCCATCAACCCCAATCTCTTCCAGGATCAGCAATACAAGTTCGGTTCGCTCTGCAACCCATCTGCGGAAATTCGCGAAAGCGCATTGCGGCACGTGCTGGATTCGATTGAGATCGCAAAACGCCTGCGTTCGCGCGATGTTTCCCTCTGGCTGGCCGACGGCTCCAACTACCCCGGCACGCAGAGCATCCGCAACCGCATCGAGTGGCTGGAAGATGCTTTGCGCGCCGCTCATGCGCATCTAGCGCCCGACCAGCGTTTGCTCGTCGAATACAAGCCCTTTGAGCCGGCCTTCTACCACACCGATATTGCCGACTGGGGCATGTCGTCGCATCTTTGCCGCGTGGCGGGCCCGCAGGCGCGTCGTGCTCGTCGATACCGGCCATCACTACCTGGCGCAGAACATCGAGCAGATCGTGGCCTGGCTGCTGCATACGGACCTGCTGGGCGGATTCCACTTCAACGACCGCCGCTACGCCGACGACGACCTCACCCTGGGGTCGATCGATCCCTACCAGATGTTCCGGATTTTCCATGAATTGCACATGCAGACAGTACAACGGGTCTGACGCGCAACGCAGTGGCCTTCATGATCGACCAGAGCCATAACCTGAAGGGCAAGATCGAGGCGACCGTGCAGACCGTGGTTACCGCGCAGGAACTGTGGCTGAAGGCGGCGCTGGTCGATCGCGACCAGCTGGCGGCGCTGCAGGAGTCATGCGACATTGTTGCGGCGGAAGAGCTTTACCGGGGCGCATTCTGGCGCGATGTGAGGCCGATGGCTGCCGCGTGGCGCGAATCGCGCGGATTGCCGACCCGATCCGCTGGCGGCGTTGCGTGCCGGCGGCTACGTGGAACGGATCACCCGAGAGCGCGCCAGCCGCCCGTCTGCCGTCACCAGCTATGCCTGAACCGGCGCAGGCGGCAGTAAAATCAATAACTGAAGGCGAAATTCTCCCCTCCCGGTGGTGCAATCATGACGCAGGCTACTCTCGCAACCGCAACGCTTCGCTTTCTAGAGGATCGCTGGGACCCGGCTGTTGCCGCCAAGCTCGACGAGCCTGAACTGCTGCGCTACCGCTCCAACCTGCTCGGCTCTGACCTGCGCATTACCAATTTTGCGGGCGGCAACACGAGTTCCAAGGTCACGGAAACCGATCCGCTCACCGGCGAGCAGGTCGAAGTGATCTGGGTAAAAGGCTCCGGCGGCGATCTTGGCAGCATGAAGCGCGGCGGCTTCGCCACCCTCTACCAGCAAAAACTTCTTGCCCTCGAGCGCTGCTACAAGGGCGTCGACACCGAAGACGACATGGTCGCGATGTATCCGGTGTGCACCTTCCGCAACAATCCCGTCGCCGCATCCATCGACACGCCCCTGCACGGCTTTCTGCCCTTCCCGCATGTCGACCATCTGCATCCCGACTGGGGTATTGCCCTGGCCGCCTCTGCCAACGGCAAGGTAAAGATGGATGAGTTCAATGCCGAGTACAACCACTCGCTGATCTGGATTCCATGGCAGCGCCCCGGATTCGATCTTGGCCTCATGATGCGGAACGCCGTCCGTAACCATCCCGGCTGCGATGGCATCGTACTCGGTGGCCACGGCCTCTTCACCTGGGGACAGACCCAGCGCGAGTGCTACCTGAACACCATCACCATCATCGATCAGATCGGGCAATTCATCGCGCGTCACGGTGAAGCCAAGGGACCGGCGCGCTTCGGCGGTGAATCCGTGCCCTCGCGCGCTGACCGGCAAGCGCTGGCAATCGAGATCGCACCCTATCTGCGCGGGCGCATGAGCACGCAGAACCGTTGGATTGCGAGCTTCAGCGACGCGCCCGATGTGCTCCAATTTGTGAATTCCGCCCATGCTGAAGAACTGGCCTACCTCGGCACCAGTTGCCCGGACCACTTCATCCGCACCAAGATTCGGCCCGATGTTCGTGCCGTGGGCGAAGGGCGGCAGCATTGCCGACCTGAAGGCGCAGATCGATCGATCGCTGACCGAATATCGCGAGCAATACTGCGCCTACTACCACTACTTTGCGACGCCCGACTCACCCTCGCTGCGCGATCCCAGCCCGACGGTGGTGCTGATTCCCGGCCTGGGCATGTTCAGCTTTGGCAAAAACAAGACCGAAGCCCGCATCGTCGGCGAGTTCTATACCAACGCGATTCACGTCATGGAGGGCGCGAGCCTCCTGCAGCGAAGGCGAAGTTTCCGGCACCCTGCCTCAATGTGGCGAGGGGATGGATCCCGCCAGCTTCAAGAGCTTCAGCAACTACGTTGCGCTGCCGCCCATCGAGGCCTTCCGCATCGAGTACTGGGCGATGGAAGAAGCCAAGCTTCGCCGCCAGCCGCCGGAGAAAGAACTCAGCCGGCGCATCGCGCTGATTGTCGGCGGCGGCAGCGGAATTGGCCGCGAAGTGGCGCACCTGGCCGCGGCCCGCGGAGCGCATGTAATGATCGCCGATCGCGACGAGGCTGCCGCATCGAAGAGCCGAAGCTGAGCTGGCGAAACTTACGCAGAAGGAGTTCGTTGCCTCGACCGAGCGTGGACATCCGCAAGCGCGATGCGATTCACAAGGCCATTCGCGCCACCGTTGCGGCCTTTGGCGGCATCGACATCCTCATCAACACCGCCGCACTCTTTCCTTCTTCGCCCGACGGCAACATCACCGATGAGCTGTGGTCGGCGACGCTCGACATCAACGTCACAGCCAACTACATTCTTGCCGACGAGGCTGCGCGAATCTTCGCGGAGCAGGAGCTTGACGGCTCGATCGTGCTCACCAGCTCAGCCAACGCGGTTGTGGCGAAGCGCGGCAGCGAAGCCTATGACGTCAGCAAGGCCGCCCTCTCGCACCTGGTGCGCGAACTCGCCGTATCGCTTGCGCCGAAGGTGCGGGTCAATGCGGTGAGCCCCGCGACCGTGGTAAAAGGGAGCACCATGTTTCCCCGCGATCGCGTCCGCGCTTCGCTGACAAAGTACAACGTTCCGTTTCATGATTCGCAATCGGACGACGAACTGCGGACGTTGCTGGCAAAATTCTATGCCAATCGAACCCTGACGCATCAGCCCATCGACCCGGCGGACTGCGCCGAGGCGATCCTTTTTCTTGCCGGCCCCAGAACGCGCTGCACCACCGGCCACATCTTCCCCGTCGACGGCGGCCTGACCGAGGCTTTCCTGCGATGACCTTCGTGGCGCGCAAACAACAATGTTGGTGTCATCCTGAGCGGAGCGAAGGACCTGCTTTTCGCTTCGGCAGCGTGCCAACAAGTTTTACTCCATGCTGACTGAAACAGCCCCCGCCGACCAGCGCGCCCGCGTCGCCATCGACCTCGGCGCCGAAAGCTGTCGCGTTTCGCTCCTTCGCTGGAACGGCCATCAACCGGAGATCAGCGAGGTTCATCGCATACCGAATGGCCCCGTGCAGCAGGGCGATTCGCATCGTTGGCCCCTTAGCCGGATTCTCACCGGACTCGAAGAAGGACTGCGCAAAGCCGCCGACATTGCCCGCGGACCCATCACTTCGATTGCAGTCGATGGCTGGGCCGTCGATTACGTGCGACTCGGCGAAGACAGGCGCCCGCTATACGAACCCTTTTGTTATCGCGATGAGCGAACCATCGCGTCGAAGGAGCGCGCGGACGCGATTCTTCCTCCCGAGGCGGCCTTCAGGCGCACCGGCGCTCAGCCGCTTCGCATCAACACCATCTATCAGTTGCTCGCGGACGAGTCGGATGTGGCGCAAGCTCGCTGGATCTGCCTCCCGGAGTACATCCTGCACTGGCTCGGCGCACCCCGCATTGCCGAGTACACGAATGCCACGCACACCGGCCTGGTGGATCCAGCGACCGGACATTGGGCCTGGGATGTTTTCGAAGCGCTCGGAATTCCAGTCGAAGCGGCTCCTCGCATCGTTGCGCCGGGTACGCGGCTCGGGTGCATGAGCGGTCCATTGTCTGACTTGCCGTCTTATCGAGAAACAGAGTTGATCGCCCCCGCGTGCCACGACACGGCATCGGCAATCGCGGGAATTCCTGCGGACCTGGACACGACCGCATACATCTGCTCGGGAACTTGGTCGCTGGTAGGCACGCTGGTTTCGCATCCGGTCACGACCCCCGAGGCACTCGCGGCCCGCTACACCAACCAGGGTGCAGCCACCGGCGGCTCCTGCTTCCATACCAACGTAAACGGCATGTGGCTGGTGAAGCAGTGCATGGAGGCATGGTCGGCTGCCGGGCGTTCGTGGATGGTTGAAGAGCTGGTGAAACAAGCCGGAATCGCACCTGATCCAGCGGGCATCATCAACGTCGATGATCCCCCGTTGCTGCTTGCGGGCGACATGCCTGCGCGCATCAACCACGCGCTGGCCGCAGCCGGTCACAAACCCATCGCCGACCAGCCCGGCAACGAGCCGCAGTTTGCACGCGTCATTTTTGAGAGCCTTGCCGCGCGCTATTCCACTGCTCTCGCCGATCTCGAACACATGCTCGGGCGCAAACTCAGTCGCATTCACGTAATCGGTGGCGCCAGCCGCAACCGGCTTCTCGCCGACCTGACATCCCGCCGAACCGGCATTCCAGTCGACTGCGGGCATCCGGAGAGTTCCACGATCGGTAACTTTGCTGTGCAGTTGGCAGCGTCGGAGTTACATGATCAGCCGCTCGATCGCGCCAGCGTCCGCAAGTGGGCCGGCAGGCTTTGCGGAGCACCGACTGGGCCCTGCGACTGAGGCCGGTCAACCCCAGAAAAAGCTATCTCCATATAACTCCGAGAGTTATGGATGCAATTACTCTTAGGTAACTTATCAAACTTTAGTGCTATACCGTCTGTTAGGACTCTGTAGTAACTTCAGGATCAGAAATCCTTTCTTGAGATCAGCGGCGCAAGCCGCAGGCCAGATTCGGGGAGCCTCAGGGGGGCTCTACCCGAGCGGCTGGACTGTGCCCTTTCCCGTCAATTCCTCCACTCGCTCAACCCAGCATCGATCCGCCGCGACGTTCATCTGCTCCGGCTCGAGAATCACTTCGTATTCGCCCTTCTTTTGCAGATGGATCATCACCTTGCCGGGTCCCGGTGCGGCATCGGCAGCGCTCTTCAGGCTGGCCAGCATCGCGTCCGTCGCGCGATCGAGGCTGATGCGGATCCGAACCGCGGATGGGAGTTTCACCTTCACTTCATCCAGAGGCTGGATCTGAGTGACGGAGATCTTCGGCGCCGAGTCCTCGTCGCCCGACAAAATCCCCCGCACCAGCACCGGAGCTTCGATCTTCAATTGCTCGGCCAGCCGCTCGTAGTCGCGCGGAAAAGCGATCAGGTCAATCTTTCCCGTCGCGTCCTCCAGCGTCGCCTGCGCGTAAAGCTTGCCGTCTCGACGCGTCTTCTGCACCCGAAGGCCATGCATCATCCCTGCCACCTGGATCTCGTCTGCCGGATCGGCCTCCTTGCCCCACCGCCGCTCGGGCGGCTTGCGCTCCAGCGCCTCCGCGGTCGAAATCACGCCAACCAGGTTCCTGATCTTCTCCGCGTACTTGTCCAGCGGATGACCGGACACAAAGAATCCGAGCACTTCCTTCTCATTGGCCAGCCGCTCGCCCTCTTCCCAATCGGGAACCTTGGGCAGATCGTCGCCGTTCTTCGCGTGCGCCGGCTCCTCGTTGAACAGCCCGAATAGCCCAGCCTGTCCATTGCGCGGCATCTTTCTGCGCTTTCTGCGCGCGCTCCATCGCCTTGTCGATAGCCGCGAACAGCGGCCCGCGCTTGCCCAGCGAATCCAGCGCCCCGGCCTTGATCAGCGACTCAATCACCCGCTTGTTCATCACCCGCAGGTCGACCTTCTCGCAGAACTCCCAGAAGCTCTTGAACCGCCCGCCAACCTCCTCGCGCGCCTTCATGATCGACTCAATCGCATTGCCGCCGACGTTCTTCACCGCTGCCAGCCCGAAGCGGATTGCGTCTCCATGCGGCGTGAACTGCGCGCCGCTGACCTGCACATCCGGCGGCTCGACGCTGATGTTCATCTCCCTGCACTCGCCGATGTACTTCACCACATTCTCCGGCTTCGAGGTTTCCGAAGTCAGCAGCGCCGCCATGAACTCCACCGGATAATGCGTCTTCAGATACGCCGTCTGGTACGCCACCAGCGCGTACGCCGCCGAGTGCGACTTGTTGAAGCCGTACCCTGAGAACTTCGCCATCTGGTCGAAGATCTCGCCCACCGCGGCCTTCGGATGTCCCAGCGCCGCCGCGCCGCTCATAAAGCGGTCCCGCTGCTTCGCCATCGCCTGCGGGATCCTTCTTTCCCATCGCGCGCCGCAGCAGGTCCGCCTCGCCCAGCGAATAGCTCGCCAGCACGTTCGCGATCCGCATCACCTGCTCCTGGTAGACGATCACGCCCAGCGAATCCTTCAGAATCCCCTCAAGCTCCGGCAGCAGGAACTCCACCTTGCGCCGTCCCCACTTGCGCTCGATGAAGTCGTCGATCATGTCCATCGGTCCCGGCCGGTAGAGCGCATTCAACGCCGTCAGCTCCTCCACCGTGTCCGGCTTGTACCGCCGCAAAATGTCCCGCATCCCGCTCGACTCAAACTGAAAAACCCCCGACGTCAGCGCCGTGTGAAACACCTTCTTGAACGTCTCCGGATCGTCCAGCGGAACCATCTCGATGTCGAGCTTCTCGCCGCGAGTCTGCTCGATCAGCTTCAGGCAATCGGTGATCACCGTCAGCGTCGCCAGGCCCAGGAAGTCCATCTTCAGCAGGCCCATCTTCTCCACGGCCTTCATGTCGTACGCGGTCACGATTTCGTCGTTCTTGGTCCGGTTCAGCGGCACCAGCTCGGTCAGCGGCCGCGGCGCAATCACCACCGCCGACGCGTGAACGCCCGCCCCGCGCACCAGCCCCTCCAGCTTCTTCGCCGTGTCGATCAGCTCGCGGATCTGCTTGTCGCTGTCGTACGCCTTGCGCAGATCCGGCACATCCTCGAGCGCCTCGTCGAGCGTCATGCCCACCGTCGGCCGGAACCAGCTTGGCAATCGCGGTCCACATCGCCGTAGGGCATATCCATCGCGCGCCCGCAGTCCTTGATCGACGCCTTCGCCGCCATCGTATTGAACGTGATGATCTGCGCCACCTGCTCGCGCCCGTACTTGCGCGTCACATAGTCGATCACCTCGCCGCGCCGGTTCTGGCAAAAGTCCACGTCGATATCCGGCATCGTCACGCGCTCCGGATTCAGAAACCGCTCGAACAGCAGCACATTCTGCATCGGATCGATATTCGTGATCTCCATCGCATAGGCCACCAGCGAACCCGTCGCCGATCCGCGCCCCGGCCCCACCGGAATCCCGTTGTCGCGCGCGTACTTGATGAAGTCCCACACGATCAGGAAGTATCCCGAGTACTTCATCTGCTTGATGATGCCGATCTCGATACTCAAGCCTCGACATGTACAAGTCGCGAGAGGTACGCAGTACCCCGCGCAACTCCAACTGCCGCACCGCGGTCTCCAGCCGCTTCTTCAATCCCTCGCGGCACACCTGCTCGAAGTAGCTGTCGATGGTGTGCCCCTGCGGAACCGCAAACTCCGGAAACGGATTGTCGACCTTGTGCAGCTTCAAGTTGCAGCGCTCCGCAATCTCCATGGTCCGCTGCATCACGCCGGGCGAATCGGGAAAAAGCCGCGCCATCTCGTCCGCGCTCTTCACAAAGAACTGGTCGGAGTCGAAACGAAAGCGCTCGGTATCGTGGATCTTCGCGCCGGTCTGCACGCACAGCATCACGTCGTGCGCGTGCGAGTCCTCGCCGCACAGGTAGTGCGAGTCGTTCGTCAGCCACCAGCGGAATATCCAGATCCTTCTCCAGCCGCAAAAGCCCCGACTGAATCTTCCGCTCCTCCTCCAGACCCTGGTCCTGAATCTCGAGATAGAAATTCCCGCGCCCGAAGATGTCCTGGTACTGTATGGCCGCAGCTTTGGCCTTCTCGTAGTGCCCCGCCAACAGCTCCTCGCACAACTCCCCGCTCAGGCATCCCGAAAACCCGATCAGCCCCTTCGCATTCTCCGCCAGATACTTCTTGCTCACCCGCGGCTTGCGATAGAACCCGTGCAGCTGAGCCTCGCTGGTCAGCCGGATCAGGTTGCGATAGCCCTCTTCGTTCTCCGCCAGCACCAGCAGGTGGTTGTACTGGTCGTTCGGGGTGTCGGCGCGATGATCCTCCGCCTTGCACACGTACAGCTCGCACCCCAGGATCGGCTTGATCCCTTTCGCCTTCGCCGCATTGAAAAAGTGCACCGCCCCGTAAATGTTCCCGTGGTCCGTCATCGCGACAGACTTCTGCCCCAGCGCCGCCACGCGATCGACAAGCTTCTGCACGTCGCAAGCCCCGTCCAGCAGCGAATATTCCGTATGCAAATGCAGATGAGTAAATTCAGCCATGTCCTGGTTTAATCTTAGTCGTCAAGCGACGGTCGTGTTTCACTCACAGGTCAGTTGAAATCCCGCAAGCCTGAGGAAATCCAGTACATATCTGAAGGCGTAGTGGAGTTCTACTTGAGGTCATGATTCAGCGCGGCAACGCATGCCTCCTTCACATGCTGAAGTTTGGGGTCGCTCACTTTCTCCACCGCAGTGACTCCAGCCCGCAAGTGGCGGCGCAATCTTGACTTTGAGACTTCGATGAATGTCTCGCCTGAACAGACGCGCTCGGATGTGAAATCCTTGCTTTGGTCCGTGCCGAGCATGGCCAGCACGCCCTCAGCATTTCTGGGCAGCGCCTCGGCCATGGAGTTGTCAAGACTCTCGCTGACACCGGCATCGGTGTATCGACGAAGTTGCTGCGCGACCCGCAGCCAGCGCCCGTTTCCCATTGCCACCCGATCCTCGATTGACTCCCAGGCAGAAGTACCCTGCTGATGGTTCAGCTCATCCACGACTGCCGGAGCACCCCGGTCCTGAATCGCCTTCTCCACCTGTTCCAGAGTCGGATGGCTTGGCCACGATACGCTTGCCGCAGCAAGGATCATGACAAGGAGCGCCTTCATTGAACGACCTCCAGCACCCGATCATGGCTGCGCCCAATCCGGTGGCGAATATCCGGCCCAAGGATGATGCATCCGTTTGACGCAGACCGATTCCCTAGCGCATTGTCGCCATGAACGTAAAAAGCGCTTCGTCCGTGTGCACTATGACCGACCGGCGTCAGGCTCATCACATTGGGCCCAAGATGCGGGTGATGTGCTTCAATCGCTCCAATCTGCCATCTGCCCCTGGGAATGGGACCGACGTTCGCAATTCCTTCGGCATTTGAATTGTTGACCGACCCCGGAGCGCCGGAATAGCCTGTCGCCACCTGATCTGCACCGTGCTGGCCAGCCGCTCCCGTGGGTGATCGATATTCCAATTGTCCAGTGCTCTGATGGTAAATCCAAGGCATCGAAGTGCTTCCTTTCATGAGGAATCAGTGAGATGCGAATGAAACCGGAACAGACTGGGCCTGAAGATACCTCAGATCGGCCTTCATTTCAATCCACCCGCCCATACGCACAGAACTGGGTGCCCCAGGTCTCGCCTCTGAGACCTGGGAAAGCAAGAGCCAGCCCACTCACACGCCCGCCTAGTACCTCATATTCCCGAGAAAACCTGCGACTTTTGCCGCCATTTCGGGTTCTAATGCTGAGTAGAGTTTATTTATAGCCCCGTATAGAGGTAAAACGATGCGTAGATTCCCATGGCTCCCCATCGGTCTGGCTGTTTTATCCCTCGCATTTTCAGTTCGTTCGGCCTCCGCGGAAAAAGTTCCAGTCAGCGTCCTTTACCGGCAGGACAGTGACGTCGCCTACCATGCCGTCATCCCCGGCTACTCCGGCCCCAACGCGGACGTAACCGGTGCCTGTCTCCTCGATCCCGACCCTGCAAACTGCCCTGCGGCGGACGCCGGCGAGCCCTTGTACACGCTCGTAGGCACCACGCTCTCGCTCGGCCTGCCCGACGGTCGCATCGCCCTCGTCAACTGCGTCAGCACCCACTCCCCCTATGGCAACTACATCAATCGCCACAACTGCGCAATGCCTCTCAGCCAGCGCGCCGAAGCCGAGTTCACCGGCCAGAGTGCAAAACTCGTGTGGCCCGTCGGTTCCGACGGCAAGACCGACTCCGAAACCTACAAGATCGTCGCCTTGCTCCCCAAGCCGCCGACTTCGGACCCGAGCAAAGAAAATTCCGCTCAGCTAACAACTCCCACTCCTGGGAATTAACTGCAGGTGGACGAGGGAAGCTCAGCTTGCATTTCAGTTGAATAGTTCCGGGAACTGCGAGTTGATCTCGCGCCCCAGATATTCAGATCCCTGAAGCGTCAGATGGGTCTGATCAAACTCGAGTGGCACCCCGGGCGCCGCGTACTCAACGCACTTCGCCCCCGGGCACAGAATGCTCATCAGAGAGACATACGGCACGTGCCAGGTTTCGTTGGCCAGCCGTTTCATTTGTTCATCCAGCAATGCCGACCCCGGATCCAGATGCGCGCGAGCATAATCCACTTTGCCGCTGATCAGCGATTTCGAGAGCAGCCGCGGAAGGGCCTGATCGTACTTCGGAACCGGTCCCATCAGCACAACGTCGACTCCTTCTCCCCGCAGCAGCTTGATCGTGTCCGCCAGGTTTTCAAGCTGGCTCGCGCTCCAGTTCGCGTTCAGCAAAACCGTTTTGATCGATCGGTCGGGAATGAAATTGACCAGCACTTTCTTTACAAAGCCCTTGCATTCGGCGGTGGATTCTGCCACCTGTTCCAGCGTCGGCGGACACGCCGAAGCAGTGGCCTGAAGAAACTGGACCGTTGGGAATGCGGCCTTCAAACCATATTGAAGGTCAGCCGCATGACTGTCGCCGAAAACGAGAACCTGCTTCTTTCCCAGTGTCGGCGCCAGGCAGTGCTGCTCGTCAAAGTCGGCGACGGGCTCATGCCGGTCGAGATAGCAGGAACCGGTCTCGAAGATCGCATTCTGCTCCTGCCGGTGCGATGCGCTGTAGTTAAGATAATCGGCCATCGCAATCGCTGAAGATGGAAACCTGCCCGGCAATCCGTGCATTGAGACAATCACGAAAGCTGCAGACGATAACACAGCGATGCAGGCTGCGCCGAACTTGAAGACCGCACTCTTCGAGGGCCGCCGAGGCCCCTTGCGGAACGGAGTCTCGATGAATTTCCAGGAACCCGCAGCAATCACAAACGAAATGACCGGCAGCAGCAGGTAGGTTCCAGCCGGCGGTAAATCGTAGGGCCCGAGCAGGGCAATCTTGCTGAAAACGAGGAGCGGCCAGTGCCACAGATAGAGCGAATATGAAATCAGGCCAATGAACACAATGCCGCTCTGCGAGAGCAGACGGCCGGTCCACGTCGTTCCATGCTGGCCGGCAAAAATGATCGCAGCCGCGCCGAGACATGGCAGCAGGGCATACGCGCCCGGAAACGGCGTATTCTGCGTCAACCTCAAAGCAGCAACGACAATCCCGGCACCGCCCAGCGCCGCAATGCATTCGCGCGAGATCCGCGAAAGGGGGAATGGAACAACGCGAAGGGTTAACAGCGTGCCCGTCAACAGTTCCCACGCCCTGGTGAACGGAAGGTAGAATGCCGCGCCCGCGTCGAGCTTTACATCTACCACGCTCCAGCCGAAAGAGATGATCGCAACCCCTGCAACGATGAATGTGAGGTACTTTCGAAAGTACCGATGCACCGCCATGATGAAAATCGGGAAGAGCAGATAGAACTGTTCCTCAACCGCGAGCGACCACGTATGCAGCAAGGGCTTGCCCGCAGCCGGCGCGTCGAAGTAATTCGATGTCATCCAGAAGTAGAAATTTGACGACGACAGCGACGCCGCCAGCATTGAGCGGGAATATGAGATCAAATCCTGCGGAAGCAGCTGCAGGCACGCAAAGATCGTGCTGCAGGCCAGCAGGAAAAAGAGCGCCGGAAAGATGCGGCGAACACGGCGCTCATAGAACCGGCTCAGGGAGAAGCGGCCTTCGCTCGATTCCGACAGAATGATCTGGCTCAGCAGGTAGCCTGAGATTACGAAGAAAATGTCGACGCCGATAAACCCGCCCGGGCAGATCCCGGCCCAGTAGTGATAAGAAAGGACAGCAAGAACCGCGACACCTCGCAGTCCATCGATGTCGGCCCGGTATGCCGGCTTCTCTATTTGCAGCGTTTCCATTCAGCTTGAAGAAGTACAACGATCGTATCATCTTGCAAGCGATCCGCTACTGCGCAAGCGCTGCTTCAATCGCCGACGTAACCTCCGGCGAGTCGGGCGTTACCGCTGGCTCAAACCGGGCCACGGGCTTGCCATTCCGATCGAAGAGAAACTTGGTGAAGTTCCACTTGATGTCTCCGCCAACGGTGGGGTTCGCGGACTTGTCGGTGAGGAAAACATAGAGCGGCGTCTTGTCGTCGCCGAGCACTGACACCTTCGACATCATCGGGAAAGTCACGCTGTACTTCCGGCTGCAGAACGTCTTGATCTCCGCGTCGGTCCCCGGCTCCTGCTGCGCGAAGTTGTTGGCCGGAACGCCGACGATCACGAAGCCCCGGTCCTTGTACTTCTCGTAGAGCGCCTCGAGCCCGGCGTACTGCGGAGTGAATCCGCACTTGCTGGCTACGTTCACCAGCAGAACCACCTTGCCCTTGTAGCTGCCGAGGCTCACGGGCTGGCCGTCGATCGAATTCATCGTAAAGTCGTAGATGCTCTTCGCCGGCGCTGCCAGCAGGGTTGTCGCAGCACACAGCATCAACATCAGGGTCAGTTTGCGCATTGGGGATCGCCTCCGGGGCTGAATGTGATGATATCCGAACATGTTAAGTACCGCATCAACGCGCCACTCGATAGGCCCACACATCGCGGGACCTTGTTTCCGAAGGAGCAGGGCCTTCATGCCCCTGAAATAGCAGCCATGTACCATGGGCTTCAGTGCCTGCGTGAGAACCGGCATCTTGCTAACTTGCTAACTTGCTATGCCGCGGAGCGGCGCTAACTTGCTGTTCCTTTGAACCAAACAAATAACCTGATTCTCCCCGGGAGACCTGAAAATCGGTTCTCACGCACACTCTTCAGCCCCGGACTTCGCCGGCCTGCCTGCCCCATCCGCGCGCATTTGCGAAGAGTGG
The DNA here is from genome assembly GCA_963774175.1 of uncultured Acidobacteriaceae bacterium. Taxonomy (GTDB): domain Bacteria; phylum Acidobacteriota; class Terriglobia; order Terriglobales; family Acidobacteriaceae; genus Telmatobacter. The sequence continues at coordinate 444,261 of CAVZDT010000017.1, read as the reverse complement.
AATACCACCAACCTCGTCCATCCATGCCGGCATTTTCGCGGTCTACAGTTGTCCCGCCACCTGCGTGGCCAGCGCTGTGATCTGTTTCTGCGCAGCCGCTCCGGCATCACCAAGGCTGAGGTAATAGCGGACGTTGCCCTTCCGCACATGGATCGAACTGTGGGGATCGAAGTACGCCTCATCGCCGACGGAGACCGGAGTTGGCGGGCTGTAGAACATCTTCAGCTTGGCATGCAAACCCGTCGCCTCGTCCACCGAGTGATCGAAGTAAATCCGGAAGAGCAACTGGCCTCCGCCGCTCTTCGACGAGTAGGTACAGTCTGTTCCCTGCACCGTATTGGAGTAAGGCCGTGGAGCTGTGCTCTTTTCCGGAGTTCCATAGCTACCGCCTAGGGTGCTGCTCACCAGGGTGGCAGGCAACAGCGAACATGGATCCGGCGGCGCATCGGCGGCCCGGGCTGGCGGGACCGCGCAGCAGAGGATGAGAAACGACGCAGCAGTCAGGAACGGCGCAGAGAAGCGAGTCATGCAATCTGTCCTCCGTATCTTCCGTGAAGAGGATTTTTGGGGCGCGGAAGTGTCCGCGATTCTACGCCTTCTCGCATCTCCCGGGTCAACCGAAATCGCCTGGCCGGGTCGATCCGGGTCTTCTGTCACGTTACTTATGAGAATCACGGAGTGACGTTTGACGCTGCGATCGCGCCCACCCACCCATAGACTCTGAGGAACATCATTCTTAGAGGTGGGCGGATGAGCAAGGCTTCCTGGCCGGGTTTTGCCGCGTGGCAGCGGAATTGGTTGGCGGCAATGTTGATCGCGCTTTGCGCGCACTCGCTCTGCGCGCAGAAGCTGGACGTGAGCGTGCTCTATCGCCAGGACAGCGACATCAGCTACCACGCCGTGATTCCTGGATACTCCGGCACGGCCGCGGACGTCACCGGCGCATGTACCCTCGATCCCGACCCTGCCAACTGCCCCAGTTCAGACCAGGGCAGCGACCCCGCACGAGGCGAAATTTCCTACATGGTTGTCGGCACAACCCTTTCGCTGCTGCTGCCCGATGGACGGGTTGCGGTGGTGAACTGCGTGAATCGCTACTCCTCGAAGGGCAACTACATCAACCGGCGCAGTTGCGGCATGCCGCTCGTGGAACATGTAGAAGCGGAATTCACGGCACATAGCGCGAAACTGAAGTGGCCCGTTGGGCAGGACGGCAAGAAGATCGAATCCGAAACCTACAGAATCGTCGCCATGCTCGACAAGCGCATTGAGAATGCTCGCATCTCGGCAAACGAAGGGCCCAATTCTCACTGATTTTCAAAACCCGGAGAGCATCGGTTCTCCCTCCTGAAATTCTGTGTGATCCAGCGCTGGGAGCCGGCGAACCCTACCTGCTAACCTGACCTCGTTATCATCTTTCTTGCGAGGTCGTCATGCGCAACAACCGCTCTGTCCCTCCATGCCCTGTGATTCCAGTGCTCATCTACCCTGACCCGGGTGCAGCAGCGGAGTGGCTGTGCGCCGCCTTCGGCTTTACGGTCCGGTTGCGAATTGCCAATCACCGCATCCAGATGCGTGCCGGCGATGGTTGCTTCACGATCGCCGAGGGCAACGTGACGCCGAATCGTTCGTGCATCATCCAGGTGCGCGTTGAGGATGCTCGTGCACACTGCGAGCGCGCCCGGCAGCACGGCGCCATCATCCTCGACGAACCCACAGACCATATGTACGGCGAGCGTCAATACAATGCGCAGGACTTCCACGGTCATTTCTGGGATTTCACCCAGACCATCGCGGATATCGAGCCCGAGAGCTGGGGCGGGATTTCCGAGGCGCTTTGATCTGTTGGGGTGCGGGGATCGGTGAAACCCGATTACCAAAGGACGATTCTGTCCTCGGCATGTACACCTTTGTGGTAGTGGGGTCCGCACAGGTTGTATTTACCGGGTTACCTCTGTTGTCTTGTACTAACACTTGGATGTAGGCGGCGTCAGATGTTCGCCCAACCACACAATCGTTTTACTGACGTTTTTCTCGGGAGCTGTACATGAAGGATCGACTCACTTTCTACTGCCTTGCAGTAGTTGCCTTGGTTCTCATCCTTGCGGCCGCGCCGTCCCACGCGACGGAGCGTCGCGATCCCATCCTGAGCCCGGATTCGACGCAGGTTACCGGTTCCGTGCACAAAGCTGACGGCGTTGCACACCCCGCGCAGCGCAGCACCAACGGAAAGAAGACCACCCATGCCGCAAAGACCACGCACGGTCAAGGGATGAATCCGCCTGAGGCGAAGAGCAAGACAGCCGCGAAGAGCGCGAGCGATGGCCAGACAGGAAGCAGCAGCGCCTCGAAGTAGCAGCGACGGGGTTTCTATTTCAAGTTCTCCGCAAAAACACGAAACCGGCCTGAATTCAGGCCGGTTTCTTTATTTGCTGTTTAGCGAGGGCCGCCGCCACCCTGGCCGCCGCGTCCGCCGCGACGCCGACGCCGGCGATTTCTGTTGGCCGCGCCACCTGCACCGGCAGGTCCGCCCGGCCGCGGAGGTCCGCCTGCAACCTGACCGACCGGAACCGGAGCTCCCTCGACGCGATTGAAGTTGGGCTCGTTCTCTTCGTCGAACTCCTCCGACTCGTCCTCGTCGAAGTCTTCCCCGCCCTCGATCAGAATCGTGCTCTGGTTCGACTTCGGCTGACGCTCGTCAAACTCGTGGCGCGGACGCGCCGGCGGAGGAGCCGATTCGCCATCGCCGCTGCCCGGCTCAGGAGCTTCCGCTGCAGGCGCGGACTGTGCCAGCTTCGCCTTCTGCTCGCGGATCAGCGCCTTGCGGCTGAGCTTGATACGGTTGCCCTCGATGGCCAGCACCTTCACCATCACCTGGTCGCCTTCGCGCAACTCGTCTTTCACTTCCTTCACGCGATGTTCCGCGATCTCCGAGATGTGCAACAGGCCGTCGGTGCCCGGGAAGAGCTCGACAAACGCGCCGAACTCCGCCAGCCGAACAACCTTGCCCAGGTAAACCTTGCCCACTTCCGGCACCGCCGTGATGTTGCCGATAATCTCAAGTGCGCGCTTCAGACCGTCTGCGTCGCTTGAAGCAACGCTGACCTTGCCCGAATCGTCCACATCGATCTTCGCGCCCGTCTGCTCGATGATGCCGCGAATCGTCGCGCCACCCTTGCCGATCAGGTCGCGGATCTTGTCGGTCGGAATCATGACCGTCTCGATACGCGGTGCATACTGCGAACGCTCCGTGCGCGGTCCGTCAAGCACGGCATCCATCTTGTCCAGCAGGAAAAGCCGCCCACGGCGGGCCTGTTCCATTGCCTGCTGCAGGATCTCGCGCGTAAGCCCGCCGATCTTGATGTCCATCTGCAGCGCCGTGATTCCCTTGCGCGTGCCGGCAACCTTGAAGTCCATGTCGCCGTAGTGATCCTCGGCTCCCGCAATGTCAGTAAGGATGGCGTAGTCATCACCTTCCTTCACCAGTCCCATGGCCACGCCGGCCACCGCACCGCTGAGCTGGATGCCAGCGTCGTACAGCGCAAGGCTGGCTCCGCAGACCGAGGCCATCGATGAGGAACCGTTGGACTCAAGAATGTCGGAGACGATGCGGATGGTGTAGGGCGACTCCTCGGCAGTTGGAAGAACCGCGGAAATAGCCCGTTCCGCCAGCGCTCCATGGCCCACTTCACGACGGCCTACGCCGGTCATACGTCCTGTTTCGCCAACGCTGAACGGCGGAAAGTTGTAGTGAAGCATGAAGGTCTTCTTCTTCTCGCCTTCAAATGACTCGAGCCGCTGTCCTTCATCGGCCGTGCCCAGCGTAGCCGTAACCAGTGCCTGCGTCTCACCGCGCGTAAACAGTGCCGAGCCATGAGTGCGCGGCAGAACGCCAGTTTCAATGGTGATTTGGCGAATCTCGTCGAATGCGCGCCGGTCGGGACGAATGCGCTCCTTTGTCACCTGCTCGCGGAACAGGCGCTCCCGCAATGCTTCGTAGTACGTCGCCAGCTTCTTCTTCGCGTCAGGATCGTCGGCCGGAAGCTCCTTCGCAAGCTCGTCTTTGATCTCCTTGATCAGCGCGTAGCTCTCGGTCTTGCCATGTGTCTTGGTGTCGAGAGCGTCCTTCAGCCGGTCGCCAACCTTCGCCTTGAGCGCCGCGTAGTGCTCCTCGTCGAAACTCGGCGCGGTGAACTGGCGCTTCGGCTTCCCCGCCTTCGAAACGAGTTCTTCAATGGCAGCGACAATCTTCTTGATCTCTTCGTGTGCAAACTCGATAGCCGCGAGAATGACCTCTTCGGTCTCCTCCTTGGCGCCCGATTCGATCATCACGATGCCGTCTTTGTGACCCACGACCATGATGTTCACAGTCGTCAGGGCGCGCTCTTCATAGGTGGGGTTGATGACGAACTCGCCATTCACGCGACCCACGCGCACGGCGCCGACGGTGGCGCTAAACGGAATATCGGAAAGAGCCAGGGCCGCTGCGGCAGCGTTGATACCGATCACGTCGGGATCGTTTTCCTTGTCTGCGGAAAATACCAGCGCGATCACCTGGGTTTCGTTGCGGAAGCCTTCGGGGAACAGCGGACGAATGGGCCGATCAATCTGCCGCGAGGTAAGAATCTCCTTCTCGCTGGGCCGGCCTTCACGCTTGATGAAACCACCGGGGATGCGGCCGCCGGCGTAGGTGTACTCACGGTAGTCGACCGTAAGGGGGAAGAAATCGATGCCCTCCCGCTGATCGGGAGATGCAACTGCGGTGGCCAAAACCACGGTTTCGCCCGTGGTAACCAGTGCAGCGCCGGAAGCCTGCTTGGCCATGCGACCGGTCTCAAAGACCAGCCTCTTGCCACCGGCAAGCTCGACTGTCACTTCATGCTTAGACATAGTGTCCTCGTTTCGTGTTTTTCGCTTGGGAAACTTTTCGGATGGAAGATATCGGAATGCCGGGCGATTGGCGAGATGGATCCAATCGACGCGCACGCTGAAGTTGCACGATGCGCAAGCTTCGCGGAAAAACGTGCGGACCCGCCAGAGTCGGCTCGCTTGGCAGCGACGGCTCTGCGCAGGTCCTGGCGACGTTTGTTATTTGCCAGGTACACCAAGGCCCCAGGTTCTGAATAAAACGGGGCCGTGACCAAAATCCGGTCTGGGCGCTTCCGGTTCAACGTTTGCTTTCTGATTACTTGCGGATACCGAGCTTGGTGATTACGTCGCGATAGCGATCGGAATCATGCGTCTTCAGGTAATCCAGCAGGCGGCGGCGCTTGCTCACGAGCATCAGGAGACCACGGCGGGAAGCATGATCCTTCTTATGGGTCTTGAAGTGTTCAGTCAGCTCGCCAATCCGCTCACTCAGAATCGCGATCTGGACCTCGGGGGAGCCGGTGTCCTTCTCGTGGGTACGGAAGCGTTCAATCAATGAAGTTTTCTTAGCAGTCGCCAGCACGGCGTGTATTACTCCTCTTGCGTTCTCAGTCCACTCTCAAGTGTCTGTACTGAGATTACCATAAACGCATTTGCCGGTGCCATTTGCGCCCTGTCCCGCCATTCGAGCGAAATGCTTGTCCCCAGTTCACCGTGGTTTCATCGCGATGAGCGGGATTTAGAGACTCATAAGAAAGGAACAAGGGGGCTAACTACAAAAAGAACCGGGGCAGGCGGTCTGCCTGCCCCGGTCCGTTGTACCGGCCTTCTTCAGCCTAGAACGTGAAGCGGAATCCAAGCTCGCCCCAGGTAGCGCGGGGGATGATGACCGAACTGGGTCCAATGAACCCAACCGGCTTATTAAACGAGCCGGATGCGATGCTGGCATTAAAGTTGTTGCCATAGTTCGCGCGGTTGGTCAGATTGAAGGCCTCGGCGATGATTTGCAGATTGGCCCGTTCTTTGAATTTGATGTTCTTTGCCAACCGGGTATCCAGTTGGAAGAATGGATCGCCGCGGAGAGCATCGTACTTTGCAATCGTGCAGCTGGCCGTGGTACCGCCGAGCCCGTAGAAGCAGTTTTGGGCATCGGTGTTGTCGCCGGCAAACGCCAGGTAGTTGCTCGGATCCGACGTCGGCACCACTACACCGACAGCCGTTCCGCCGCCTGTGTTAAGCGTGTTGCTGGAATTGGTGATGTCGAACGGCCGTGCTGAGCCGTACTGAAGGATCGGCGCAATCTCAAAGCCCTTCGGCAGATCAACTACGCCAGCCACCGTGATGTGATGCCGTTCATCGTTTGGAGAAGGACCCCACTCCCAACTCGCAAACGGCGCAGTCGCCAGCTTCGGATAGTTGCGGAACGAACCGCCGCCCGTGCCATAGCCATAAGCCCAGGCAAGGGTGTAGTTCGCCTGCAACTGGAAGTGCTGCGACATCCGCTCCTTCAAGCTGAAGTTGAAGCCGTCGTAGTGCTCACGGCCAATCGCTGAGTCAACGCGAACGCTGGCCTCTTCGCGGTCGGGAATCGACGATGCGGCGAACACCGGATCGAGCGGACGGGAGCAGCACACCCCGCCCACCGGAATCTTCTGATCTCGATTCATCGTCTTGTTGCCATGTAAGCCAAGTACGTGGGTGTACTCAGCTTCAATAGCCGTGTTCGAGTTCACTGCCCAGGTATAGCCAACGTTGAATTCCTGGGTCACCGGGTTGCGATAGTGCGGATCCATCAGGCGGCCAACGCTCCCTTTTGCCAACTGAGTCGAGGGTGGAGGAATCGTGGGCGTTGCCGAGATGCCATATTGCCATTGCCCGAGCGTCTGTCCCGTTCCGGGCACCGAGTCAGTAGGAGCCGACAGGCTGAGCACCGTCTGAAACACCGTGGGGTTCGCCATCTGCTCCATGAACAACGGAATGTTCTGGAACACGTTGCCGTAGTAGAGCCCGTAGCCGCCGCGCAGCACGTGGTTGCCCCTCCCGCTCAGGTCGTAAGCAAAGCCGACGCGCGGGCTGAAGTCCAGATTGTCGTCGTGCGCAATGCTATCGACATACGGATTCGAGATGGGGCTGTTCAGGGTGCGCAGATCAAGATAGGTTCTGCTGTTCTTGATATCTGATCCGCCGATCATGTTGTAGTCCTTGTCCCACCGCAGGCCCAGGCTCAACGTCAGGCGACGGGTTGTCTTCCAGTCATCCTGCGCATACAAGCCAAGCTGCTTGGTGGCAACCAGGAAGTACGGGTTGCCGTTCGCCTGCGTCATACCAGTGACCGCACCAGGTGTCGAGAATCCCTGGGGATAAGCCCCGCCTTTGTTCGCGAGGATGTCCGTCGGGTCGGCACCGAAGTCGATTTCAAGCGTCGAGCTGAATTCGAAGAAACCGCCCTCCACCGGATTCCAGATGTAGTCCACGCCGCCTTTGAAGGTGTGCTTGCCAACCGCCTTTGAGAAGTCGTCCTTGAACTGCCATTTGCGTTGGAACGACTGCTGCGGAACGTTGGTGTTGGTGCCGAAAGATGCGCTCGGGAACGTCACCAGCGGGGAGCTGATGTTGCTGTTGATCAGGTTGTTCCAGTACTGCCATCCGACCGTGAATTGGTTCACCGTCGTGTCCGTGAAGATCGAACTCAACGTCAGGTTCGCAATCTGCAGGTGATTGACCGTAAAGTTGCCATTGTTCAGGTCGCCGGTTCCGTTCGACTGATCATTGAGGCTGTTGTTGGCCTGCGAAGAGTAGCTCAGATACGCGCTCTCTCTCCTGCTGAAGACCCAGTCAGCGCGGCCGTTGTAACGCGTCTCAAAGAATGGCCGCGGAATTGTCGGAGACGGCTTGTCCAAAGATCCGAAAAAGCTCTGCGCAGCCACCAGTTCGCTGTAGGCCTTGGTGTCTTCTGCCTGTGCCTGGTGCTCGCGCTCGCGGTTAATCGCGAAGAACAGAAATGCCCTGTCCTTTTTCACTGGGCCGCCAACCGAGCCGCCAAATTGCTGGCGTGTGTAATCGGGATGCGACTTCGTATACCCGCCATTTCCGTCCGCATCCTTCTCATCCGTATCCAAAGCCGTGTCACGGAAGAAGCCGACACCCGAACCGTGAAACTGGTTCGTTCCGCGCTTGGTGATAATGTTGATCGCCGCGCCTTCTGACCGGCCATTCTCGGCCGAGAAGCGCTGCGTGCTGATGTGATACTCCTCGACTGCTTCCAGCGGGAGCTGCATCACCGGACCGCCAACCGTGTTGTCCTTGTTATCGACGCCATTCACAGTGACGTTCACGTTCCGTCCGCCATCACCGTTCACGGAAAGAATCGCATAACGGTTCTTGGTCGGATCGTAGGAGTCCGTCTGTTTTACGCCCGGCGCGAGATAGGCAAGGTCGGCGGCGTCCTGGCCCACCATCGGGAGATTCTGTACTTCGCTCGGCGTAATCTCAGCACTCACGCTGGTCTTCATCACGTCTACCAGCGGATTCGAGGCCTCAACCTCGACCGTCTGTGTGGCCGCGCCGGGGGTTAGAGTCACGTTGGAGGTTTCCGTCTGCCCCACAAGCAACTCAATCTTCTGGACCGCAGTTTCAAAACCCGTGCTCTTCACTGTGAGCTTGTATGCGCCGGCCGGCAGAAGATCAAATCGATAGCTGCCTGTGTTACTCGTCAACATCGTTCTCGATGACCCGGTGGACGCGCTTGTGATGGTGACTTCCGCTCCGTTAACGACTGCCTGGGACGAGTCCATGATGGTTCCTAGGACCGTTCCGCTTGCCGTTGCCTGAGCCATTACAGCCTTTGGCGCCAGGAGCACGATGAGAAACAGGAAGATCGTGGTCACTGAAATCTTTTTCATAGTCTGATCCTCAGTTTGGGGTTGGGTTAAGCCATCACCATGAATCGGTTTTTGGAAATCGCAGCGAGCAAAGAAGCCGTTGGTGAGGTCGGGGAATGCGCCAGACAGAGTTCGTGGCGCACGGATCGGGGAGTTGATAAAATTAGTTGCAATTTAACAGCCAATGTCTCAGAGGCAATATTTATCTGATAACAAAGTACTTAGTGCTTTATAGGAGGGTGCGGCATGTTCAGAATGCCTACCAAAGGAGAGATCTCCTCCAATTGTCTATGATTTTTCATAGATTAGCTTGCGTCTGTCCCAGAATTTAGCGGCGCAACTCACGGCTGCCTCTCGCGCCATAATGGGAAAGTGCCCTTCACTCTAGCCCATGCTGCTGCCGCGCTTCCCTTCCGTCGGACGCGCCTCATTTTCTCTGCCTTGGTTGTTGGCTGTTTTGCACCCGACTTTGAAGATTTCATTCGATTGGGCCCAGCTACAAAGTTTGGTCACACATTTACCGGCCTGTTTGCCTTTGACATCCCTGTCTCACTCGCCGTGCTCTGGCTCTTTCACAGGTATGCGAAGGAGCCGCTTTGGACCTGGCTACCCCAAGACACGCGTCGAAAAGTAAGACTCGGGCCACCAAGACTCCCCATGAACAGCCCCGCAGGATTTGCCCTCATTCTGCTTTCCATCCTCGTTGGCTCAACCACGCACATTCTCTGGGACTCGTTTACGCACCCCGACTACTGGCCGTATCAACACTTCGGATTTCTAAGGCGAACGCTGGAACTCCCCATTGTTGGCAGCCAGAGCTACATTCGCCTGATTCAATATGGCAGCTCCGTTTTCGGTATCGTCGTGCTTCTTCTCTGGTGGAAATATTGGTCCATCACCACCGCTCCCTCTCGCCGGCAGGAGTCACCCTCCTCTGCGAAAAGCCGGCGCGGCGTCCTTGCACTTCTGATTTGCATTGCACTTGTCATTGCCGGCATCCGCACACTCCTTGGTGCCGGCCTCCCAGTCCACCATCACATCTCGCAGCTTTTCTTAACCCAACTCGCCACCACCACAATCACGGTTTTATGGCTTGAAATTGTGCTCTATGGAATGGCCCGCGCTCGCAGCAGAAGGCCCGCCGAAGTGACCGTGAACCGCTATTGACACGCGGCAATTACGCGAAGCCTCGCCTGAAGACTGCCACGTGAGAGTGATGCCGGCTCTCGTCCGCAAAAGCTCAACCCCACTCAGATAGCGCCCTTTTGATCAAGCCGGGGAGGCCTTTGTGGGCCATTTCTGAACCGCCAAGAGATTCCGCGAACGCGTCGAAGAATTCGAATGACGTAAGCGCCACAAGGCCTGCAATTCGGTCCCGCTTGCTCTCTGAATGCGCCGAATGCGAACGGCTATCGAGCCGTTCGACCAGGCGTGTCGCCGCCATTTGCCGACGCTGATTCCTTGCCTGAATCGCCTTGCCAAACTCCGGATCGATGGCCGCGATCCCATGAATGCGCTTCAGCAACATCCGATTCTTCGCCCAGAAATCAGAGAAGACGCGGATGAATCCATCCAGCATCGCTTCCGCATCGGCCGCGGTCATAACCTCGCGTATGCGGTCCATCCCGCCGTCGAGCGCAATCAGGTCAAAGAGCGCTTCCAGAACCCCCGTCCGTGTGCCGAACAGGTTATGAATCGTCTGCCGTGTCACGCCGCTGGCCTTGGCCAGTGACTCCATCGAAAAGTCGCGCACCCCGCCCGCTTCCAGTTGCGCCCGCGCCGCCGAGAGCACCGCCGCCCGGGTGCGGCCCATCTGTTCGAGCCGTTTGCCCAGCTCATAAGGCCGTTTGCATGAAGGAGATTCGTCCGTTTCCACAGAAATCCATCTTACCGGCTCATCTTTGATTTGACAATATGTAAATCTAATTATAAATTGAAGCATGAACGCCGGAGGTCCCCGATCGTGGCGCTTCCCCACCCAATCCGAGGCTCGTCAAACACAGAAACCGTCAAATCCCCCTCATGGCTCCGCCTCGGCTTCTGGATCTCGATTGTGATCGCCGTCGCCGTGGTTCTGCGCCGTCTCGTGGCCCTTGCCGCACCCGCGCGCAACGCCCCGCCGCCACTTGTCGCGCTCGACAACGTCTTCGCGTCCCACGCGGTGCTAACCCTCTCTCACATCATCCCCGCATTGCTCTTCGTCCTCGTCACCCCGTTCATCGTCTTCCGCCGTGCGCAGCCAATTCCCGCGGTGCAGCGTGCCTTCTACCTGCTCGGAGCCGTCGTCGGCCTCACTGCTTATGCCATGAGCATCTACTCCGTCGGCGGATGGACCGAGCGCTCCGCAGTCCTCTTCTTCGACACCCTGTTTCTCTTCTCCCTCATCCGTGCTTACCTTTACCGCGGTCGGCGCGATCCACAACGCGAGCGCCTCTGTCAGCTCCGCAGCATCGCCGTGCTGCTCGGCATCGCCACCACGCGCCCCGTGATGGGTGTCTTCTTCGCAACTGCGCGACTCACTCATCTCCTTCCTGCGCAATTCTTCGGCATTGCCTTCTGGATCGGCTTCTCCATCAACGTTTTCGTTTTCGAGTTCTGGATCCGCTCCGCCACGCGAGCCCGTCAGCTCTCGCAATCCCGGATTCCTTCCGCCCCGCTGAGGAGTGAGCTATGAATTCGCAAACCCAGGCCGCAGCTGGCGCCAGGCGGACGAAGTGCGATCTCTGCCTGATTGAGTGACAAAGGTTCTGAATCGCGGATTGAGCGAGCAGGATTCTGATCGCCCTGCTCACTGCTCGGGCTGCAGCCAGTAATTCGCTCGCGCAATAATCCGCGCCCCGTAGTCCTCCACGGTATGTACGCGAATCGTATGCAACCCCGGCGTCGGGTTCGACGGGTTGAACGTAATCAGGTAGCGGTTATGCACTTCCTTGGCCGCTTCCATCACTCGTTCTTCGAATCGGTGGTCGCCCACAAAGGTCGTGTACTCCCCGCCGCTCATGATCGCGATCTGCTTGGCCACATTCTTCTTGAACGCCTGCACCGCCATCACCAGCGTCGACACCATGTTCAGCATCCGATCCTCGCCGGAATCCTTGATGTCGTGCGCAAACTCGGCCTTCGACGGCGAGTAAGAGATGCTCAGTACCAGCACATCCGACCGCCCGATCTTCGAGACCAGTTCCGCCGGCTTGGTGCGCTTGCTTCCGTGATCCCGCTCCTCGCTGATCAGCAGCAGCACGCGGCGATAATTCTTCGGCTCATCCTCCAGCAGATCCACGCCATAGCTGATCGTGTCCAGGATGGCAGCCCCGCCATCGCCTGGCTCGAGCTGCCGCAGACTCTGGGCCAGGTCCTCTTCGGAATGCGTGTAATCATGGATCAGTCGCGGCTTCGAACTGAACCCCACCAGCGCGGCCTGGCTCCGCGGGTCCGCCAGAAACACATCGAGCAGCGGCCCAAGCTTTCCCAGTTTCTGGAATTCCAGCCAGCCCGCTCTGCCCTCTTCCATTGCCACCACCAGGGCCACCGGAGCGGTATCCAGATCCTCCTGCACATGGATCTTCTGCGGAACCCCGTTATCCTCCACCACAAAGTCTGACTGCTTCAGCCCGTAGACAATCCCGCCGCCATGCGGTTTCTCCACCAGCGTCGGCACCAGCACTTCATTGGTCGTTACGCGAATCGTCGGCACATTCGAGTGCGATCCGGGCATAGGCAGCGGCGGCTCAATCGGCGGCAACTGCGGCTGGGCCTGTTGCGCACCCGCAAGCGCGGCCCAGCACAATCCTGAGCCAACGGCAACGCCCGCCCCCCGAATCCATCCGAATCTCATCCTTTAACCAAACTCCCATCTCGATCATAACGACATGGCTAACTTGCTGACTTGCTATGCCGCGAAGCGGCGCTGACTTGCTGTTCCTTTGAACGAAAGATATTTGATATCACTTCCGGGAGCCCTCGAAACCGGTTTTCACGCACGCCCTTTTTAGCCCCTGAGGGATGCTCTTTTGCGGGTCCTGCTGCTCTCGTTTTGAGACCTCGTAGCCACATTTGCCGGGTGCCCCATCCATGCGCAGCATGGTGGGAAAGCACGAACCCATATCAACCCAGTTCTTCAATCTGAATCTCGAATTTCGTGTCAGGGCACAACTTTACAGCTTGCTGAAAAACTCGATGAAACCGAAGTTTTGTAACAAGGGCATGGCTTAAGGCAGGCCACAAACGCAACAAAATGAGTATTGGGCTTTAGCCCCTGAGAGATGCTCTTTTGCGGGTCCCGCTGCTCTCACGAACCTATATCAACCCAGTTCTTCAATCTGAATCACGAATTTCGTGTGTCAGGCACGACTTTACAGCTTGGCTGAAAAACTCGATGAAACCGAAGTTTTGTAACAAGGGCATGGCTTCAGCAGGGCCACAAACGCAACAAAATGAATATTGGGCTTTAGCCCCTGAGAGATGCTCTTTGCGGGTGCGCCGCGGGGTAGGCGAAGGATCTGCTGCTTCCATGGAGTCCCTTCACGGCCTGCGTCGCGCTTCCTTCTCCAGCCGCCCCGCCCAGAAAAGAAAGCTCAGCAGCTCCCATCGCGACTCCCAGAAAAACCCCAGCACATCCCGCGCTCTCAGGCTCTCTGCCGGCTTGCCCGAATACGTCTCCACACGCCAGCGCAAAAATTCACTGCGCCACGGCGCCAGCCGATGCCCGCGTGTGGCATTCCAGAGAAACCGCACCGTCCCAAACAATGTCGGAAATCCTCACTGCGAGTGTAAATCCACTACCCTCCGATCTTGCCTGCCCAGCCGTTGTCAAGCCCTTAACCGAAATCTATTTCCTAACCCCATTCTTTCCCTCACTTCCCGGCAGCACTGATTTGCAGGCTATTTCCCGCAAATCACTATCCTGAAATAGGTGTGGCAGAAAGCCTCACCAAGGCAAGCGCACAGCCTTCAATCCAAGTCCTTTGCACGCAAATATTTGGCCCGTAAGTCCTTGCGCAGGAAATATTTACCGCAACCCCTTTTCGCAACCTGCTGAAAACAGGCCGTTTCCTTCTGAAGACGGGAGTGGGGGGGTAGGAGAAAAAACATGTTCCATGAGTGTCAACACATTTTACCCAGCGGAGATCGTTGTCATGCCGCTGCGCTTCGCAATCAGCCGTATTGCTACTTCCATAACAAGCTTCACCGCGTTTCGAGTCCTTCCGCCAAGACCAAAGCAATCCCCTTGCCTCCGATTGAAGACGACCGCACCCTCAAACTCGCGCTCGCGCAGATCCTCCGCGCTCTCGACTCGCCGCACATCGACATTCGCCGCGCGAGGCTGATGCTCTATGGTCTCCAGATCGCTGCCCAGGTCACGGCTCGCTCTTCGCACCCAACCCCCGCTCAAACCGTGCGCTCCGTCTCCACCGAGCGCGACGGCTCTGAGCCCGCACCCCGACAGATTGCATGCGAACCTCCCGGGGATCGCCCTGACTGTCCGCAAAAAGACGAGTGCATGAATATGGACCGCGCCGCGTCAACTAAAGGAGCATTGCAGGCACTCTCAATGCAACCGAAAAGGACAGGACAACTGGGAACGCCGCGATCGCAAGAAAGCTTCGAAAGCAGACCTGACAAATCGCCGAAACGATATCGCGCTGATGCTGCCGGCATGGGAGTGCCGTCCCATATCGCCGGCCCGAATCAGTCCAACGCACCAGTTGAAGCGATGGGCAGCGTGCCCGTCACTGCAGCTTGTCAAACAAACTCCCCGACCCGAGTTGCGAAATGACGGACTCGAGCGCGGTCTCCTGCGTCTTCGAGAGCGACAACTGCGTGGCGACCGTGGCCAGGTCGGCCTGCATCAGGTCAGTCTGCGACGCCGTCAACTGCGTCTGCTCATTCGTGATCGCGCTTGACGCCGCCGTGAGCTGCGTAATGGAGTTGTCGATTGTCACGCGCTGTTGCGAGACATAGTTCAGCGCCGCAGTCAGCGTCGTGGTATCCTGCTGCGCCTGCGCGGTATTAACGGTGCCGCTCGAATAGTCAGCAACAAGGCTGTTCAAGGTGCCGAAAACATTGTTGGCACCCAGAAAGATCTGGTCGCCCGGCACGTTGAGCTGAATCTTCTGCCCGTTTGGAGTTTCAAGATAATTCACGTCGCTGTCGCCGCCATAGGTAGTCGCACCCTGAGACGTCGCGAAAGGAACCGTTGATGTCCTGCCGCCCGCAAAGATGTACTGGCCCTGGTAGCTGGTGTTCGCCAGCGACTCCACTTCGTTCAGAATTCCCGAAATCTGCGCGCCGATCGACTGAACGTCGCCCGCATTCATCGTCCCATTGTCCGCGCTCGTCGCCAGCGATACTGCCTGGGTCAGTTGCGAAACCACGCTGCCCAGCGCCGAGTCTGCCACCTGCAGCTGGCCCGTTACAAGGTCCGAGCTTTGCGTGAACGAATCATCGCCCTGAATCTGGTTGAGCAGCAGCACATTCTTTCCCGCCGAGATCGGGTCGTCGCTCAGAGAGTTGAAGCGCACCCCGCTCGAAAGCTCATTGGTCAACTGCTGTTCCCTGGCCTGCGTTCCATCGAGCGCGCTGACAAGGTTTGCTACGTAATTTGGATCCACCCGCATATTCAGCCCCTGAGGATGAGCTTTCATGCCCATCTTCCATGCCCCTCTTCCATGCCCTTCGCCGCGGGCCGCTTACGAAACAGCCGTCTCCACACCCATATTCAAAGCCGAAGTCATCACTGTGTTCAAAATTGTGAAGACCTGCGACGCCGCCTGATAACTGCGTTCAAGCTGCTGCATCAGCGACGCCTCGTCATTCAGATTCACGCTCGAAAGCGAATCGCGCATCGTCTGCAACTGCGTCACCGACGCATTCTCGGCAGTGTTCTCGGTCTCGACCTCGGAAACCGTCGATCCCAGCGCAGTCACAAAACTGGAGTAGAAACTCGAAGGCGTCTGTCCGTTCACAATGGACTTCGAAGAGAGAGCCGCAAGCGCGGTCGCATTGGAGTTATCGCCACTTCCCTGCCCCTGCGCCGCCGCCGCGATCTGGGAAGGATCGCTCATCACCACGCTCATGCCCAGCGCGCTGCCTTCAACGGCGCCTGGTTCAGCAAAGATGTAGAGCGGATTCGCAGCCGTTCCCGTCGCTCCCGAAAGATCCGAACCCGTGTTGTTCAGCGAGTTCACTTGCGTCGAGACATCGTATGCAAGCTGGTCGAGACCTGAAAGCACCTGCGGGATGTCCTGGTCTCGAGCCGTGAGATATCCGCCCAGTTCGCCGCCGCCAGCAGTCAGAGACGAAGTAGCGTCGTCGGTCCCCAGAAAGAAATGGGTCACTCCGTCCAGCGTTCCCGTGGTGAGCTGGTAGCTGGAGCCCTCCGAGACCAGGACCTCGCCGGAGGTCGTCGTTACGGATAGGCCGTTGTTTTCCGTCGTGATCAGATTGATCCCGACAAGCTGGGACAGCTGGCTCAAATCCTGCTGCCTCTGATCCTCGAGCGTTCCCGCATCTCCTGCAGGAGAGGTGGATTGAATCTGGGTGTTAAGCTGCGCAATCGCCGCCGTCAGCGAATTCACCTGGCTGGTCACGCCCGCAGCCTCCTGATCCAATGAGGTACGCTGCCCGTTCAGGCTTGCAGCCGCATTCGAAACATCGCCCGCCAGCGTGCGTGCGGTCGAGAGCACCTGCTCGCGAAGAGAGTTATCCGTCGGATTGGCTTCGAGCGACGAAAAGGAGTCAAAGAAACCGGTGATGTCGCTCCCGATATCTCCCGCGGTAGAACTTGAGGATCCGGAATCCGGAGTGAACAAGGCCTGGACGGAATCAAGCGCCGAGAGCCGCGTTCCCGATGCCGAAGCCGCCTGTTGTTGCTGGTCCAGGCGCTCCTCCAGCACGCGGTCGCGTACGGAGGTCGGCCCGGTTTCAGTGACACCCGTTCCGGCAGTGATCCCATTGATCTGGACCGGCGTATTCTCCTGCCAGTTCGGAACCTGCTGCGTGTAGCCGGGCGTATTCGCGTTGGCCACGTTATTGGCGACGATATTCAGCGCCGATTGGTCGGCCTCGAGCGCCCCGGTGATGAGATTGACGGCGGAGTTAATCGTCCCCATGCTGACTCTCCACCGTTGAACCAACGCCCACCGGCAACGGACCGTATTCCAGCGGCGCGGACGTGCCTCCGCAAAGACTGCGCAGGATCGTCCGATTCGCACGGGTGGCGTTAATCACCCGCTTGAACCTCAACACTGCGCGTCCATCCTCTCCGGATGAAAACCTGGGTGCGCAACCCTGCCTGGCGGGCAAATCAAGGTTGCTAACCAATGCTTCGCAGCAGTGCGCGATCTCCTCAAGCCGGTCGGCATCAAGCCGCGCCAGCGCCTGGGAGGCCTCGACCAGCATTCTTCGCAGCTCCGAATAGCTCCCACTCGGCGCCATGTCACTCATCGATCAATCCTTCAATTACCGGATCCCAGTCCGCCACCCAGCATGGCGTCGATCATCTTGCCCGCAACCGCACTGGCTGGAACGTTGTAGGTTCCAGATGCGAGCGCCTGCTGAATTGCCGCAACCTTATCGCTCCGGACACCCGATTGGGCCGCAGACTGCGAAACCTCGGTTGCCGCCCGGCTGAATGTAGCCTCATCCCCCCCAAATGCTGCCTGTGCAGCAGCAGCCGTATCTGTATTGCGAACTGGACGCGCCTCCGGAGTTGCCGATGTGGAAACTCCCAGTAGCGCTTTTAATCCTTCCGGATCATTTCGGATCTCCATGCGCAATCCTCCTTGCCTTCTTCATCGGCAGAGTTGAATTTCACTTCAGTCCCACGCCGGCAGGCCGTGCGGAGTCCGGTTCTTCCTTTCCCGGATCGGAAGCAGCTTCGAAACCAGTTTCGTTCCGGGAGAGGCTGCGGATAATGCCGGCGGCGATGCCCAAACCGCCGTGCGCACTGAGCGCCTGGCCCAGGGCCCCCGAGGCAAAGTCGGCCAGCGCGCCTTCGCTACCGGAATCCGAATCGTCGTCCATGCCTGCCGCATGAGTCATCGGGGTCAGGAGTTCTTTCATCAGTTGCGCTTCAAACTCGTGGGCCGCCTTGACCAGCCGTGGCTGAGGAACGGCTGAAACCTGCGCAGCCGCGGAGACTGCCGATATCGCTGACATTTAAAGCACCTCGAGGTCGGCTTCGAGCGCACCGGCCTCCTTCATTGCCTGCAGGATTGAAATCACATCGCGCGCGGTCGCGCCGATGCCCTGCAACTCCTGTACCAGATCTTCAACCGTGGCTCCGGCTTTGAGATCGATGCGGTTGACCGGCTTGTCCTGGGCCTGAACGGAGCTCTGCTGCACCACCTGCGTCGTTCCGGATGAAAGCGGTCCGGGCTGCGAAACCTGCGTCTGCGAAATCACGTTGATCGAAAGCCCTCCATGCAGAATGGAAACCGGTTGCAGCCGCACCATCCCGCCAATCACCACAGTCCCCGTGCGTTCATTCACCACCACTTTTGCCCGCGGATAAACATCCACTTCGACGCCCTCGATCCTGTCGAGCAGCGCCGCAATATCTTCGTTCGCCTTCGGAGCGATTTCGACCCGCCTGCTGTCGACGGCGTGGGCGCGCGCCGGGCCGAGCGTCGTATTGATCGCGGCCGCCATCTCTTCGGCCGTGTGAAAATCGGCATCATTGAGAATGATGCTGACGGCGTGCATCTGCTTCAGCTCGAAAGGAACGGGCCGCTCGACGAGCGCGCCGCCGGGGATCCTCGCGGTGGTCGGGTGATTTACCTGGCGCGTGTTTCCCGCCGACGAACTGAGGTAGCCGCCAAGCACCAGGGCGCCCTGCGCCTGCGCATAAATCTGCCCGTCCGGACCGTAAAGCGGAGTCATCAGCAGGATTCCGCCTTCGAGAGAACGCGCATCGCCTGCCGATGAGGCGGTGATATCCACGCGATATCCGGGCCGGCTGAACGGAGGCAGTGTCGCTACAACGAAAACTGCCGCCATGTTCTTCACCTGCATATTGCTGGCGCTGTTCGACCCGGTCTGCGGAACGGTCACGCCCATGCGTTCGAGCGCGGAAATCAGCGTCTGCGCGGGAAACACGGTTTGCGAACTGTCGCCCGTGCCATGCAGTCCAACCACGAGTCCGTAGCCAACGAGTTGGTTGTCGCGAATCCCTTCGATCGTGGCGACATCCTTGATGCGAGCCCGCTGCCCCGGACCTTCGCCATAGGCCAACGCGACTGCGACAGCAATTGCCGCGGCGAGAAGTATCCAGCCAGCAAAGAGCGACAACTTGACGCCTTCCGGCGGCCTCGCCAGCCGTTGAATCGAAATGCTCCGTAAGGCGCAAATGGAAAACCTTCTGCCCGCGTTGTCCGTAGAGTTGAATGCGTGATCCATCTTCAAACCCGTTCCCCTGAAGTGATGTCGCCTAGAAGACGAGCAGCTTCTCCAGCCAGCGAACCAGGGGGTTCTGCCGGTAGGTCGAGTCGCTCACAATTCCTTTGCCTGTAACCTCGAGTTCAAGATCGGTCATGGCCGTAGACAGCACCTGGTTCTGCGCGCTCACATCTTCAGGCCGCACCAGGCCGCGAAGCTTGATGATCTGCGTCTGCTGCGAAAAGGTAAGCTGCCGGGTGGCCTGCACCACGAGCATGCCGTTGGGGAGAACGTCGACCACCTCGCCACCGAAGGTCGTCGCCAGGCTGGAATTCGTGGTGCTCTGTCCCTGCGCCGCGAGCCCCGATGATGAGTTCTGCCCAATCAGATTCTGCAGGCTATTGCTCGCCTTGAGCGCGCCGAAGAGAGCCGTGATACCCGAACTGGTATTCGATGCGCGCGTGTTCTTGACCTGGCCGTCGGTGGATGCGGCAAGACTCTCAATCACCACGATAGAAACAACGTCGTGTATGCGCACAGCCTTCGCATCGGTTCCCAGGCGAACCAGCCGGCCTTCCGGGCTCCAGATGGAACCAGCAGTGCCAACTTCGGCAGCATGCCGCTCACGAACGCGATCAATGTATGCATGCAAGGCCACCTCCGGCGGGGTCTTCGAAGCTTGTGCCGCATCCTGCTTCTTCGCGGCCGGAAGCTCCAGTGAGGAAAACCAAAAAACGGCGCAGCAAGACACTGCGACGAGTGCCCCCTTCAGCCTCACGGGCGCGCCTCGCTTCCTGCATACAGAGTCGCGTGGCCGGGGCCGTCGGCGATGACGGAAAGAATATGACCACCGCTCTTCAGACGCACCTTCAGCGGTTCACCGACCGCAGCGCGGCCAAGCGCAATCGCCTCCAACTCCGCATCCGCGACCGATGAGTGCTCAATAATGAGGACGGCATCGCCGGCGTGAATTACAGGAATCGCCGCAGATGGAACGCAGGTCGTGACGCGGAGATCATACGTTTCATCAGACCGTGCCGCACCGTCAGAACCCCATGCCGAAGCCAGCATTGCCGGCGCGGCGGGATGAGTCATATCCTGCAGCAACATCCAGCGCCGGTGTGTGGACGGATCGTCGAAAACCCGGATGGCACGATACCGCGATTGTCTGCCTGACAACAATGCGCTTTCTCGGCATGCAATCGATTTCGATATGTTCGATTGCTGAGCAGCACAGGCGGATCCCAGCAGCGCAACGAGCAATACGGTCGTGGATGGGATTTGATGGTTCATCGATGCGCTCTGCCTTTACCGGGTCATGTTGTTGATCTGCGAATACATGTCGTCGGCGGCCTTGATCACCTTCGAATTCGATTCGTAGGCGCGCTGCGCAAGCACCATCTGAACGAATTCGGTGACCACGTCGACATTGGAGTTTTCAAGATAGCCCTGCTGCAGAGTGCCAAGCCCCTCCGCTCCGCCCGGATTGCCGAGCACCGGATCGCCGGAACTGAGCGTGGCCTGCAGCAGGTTGGAACCCATACTCTCCAGCCCGCCGGGGTTGGGAAACGTAGCCAGTTGGAGCTGCCCCAACTGCGACGGATTCTGCTGCCCCGAGAGCGTCGCGTTCACCACACCGTATGGCGTGATGGTGACAGCCGTCGCATTTGACGGGATCGTGATGTTGGGAAGAATCGGGTCACCATCTGTCGTAACGATGGTTCCCTGGTTATTGAGATGAAACTGTCCGGCCCGCGTATAGGCGATGGTCCCGTCCGGCCGCTGCACCTGGAAGAAGCCGGGCCCCTCGATAGCAATATCGAGAGGATTTGAGGTCTGGTTCAGAGCGCCCTGCGTCATAATGACCTCGGTTGCGGCTGACTTGGTCCCCAGGCCGATCTGCAAGCCAGCCGATACCGTCGACTGGCTCTGCGCGGCTCCCGGCGTAACAAGATTCTGATAGATCATGTCCTGGAACTGGAGGCGCAGATGGCGGAAGCCGGTCGTCGAAGAGTTCGCAAGGTTGTTGGCGATCGTGTCCAGGTTCATCTGCTGCGCGGTCATCCCGCTGGCTGCCGTGTACAGTGCTCGAATCATGATTCCTCCCCGTTTCGACTGCGATCGCTAGACCTTCGGCAGATCTTCCGCAGCGGTCTTATTGAAATCCGTATGGAAGATCGTAAGCGCCTTCTGCATCATCTCGGCCTGTCGCTGCATCATCACCAGGTCAAGCGTTCCCTGGACTACATCCTGATTGGCGCCTTCGAGCGCTCCTCCGCGGATGGTCGCGCCGCTTGAGAGCGTGGGCGTCGCGTTTTCACGCGCGGCGTAACGATTCGTACCTTCCGGCATGAGTTCAGCCGCCGCAGGAAAACGAAAAACTCCTACCGCCGCAACCGCTCCCCCGTTGACCGAAAGTACGCCGTCAGCCCCCACCGAGGGCTCACCCGGCGGAATAGCGATTGCTTGATCCTTCGTGGAAAGCACAGGCTCGTTCTTCTCTGTGACAAGCAAACCCGCTTGCGAACGATGGAAGCTGCCGTCTCTGCTGTAGCGAATGCCGGCGGCGGTCTGCACGGCGAAAAAACCCTCGCCAACGATCGCCAGATCGAGCGGATTGCCCGTATCTTCGATCGGTCCTTCGGCCATACTGAGCCGATCGCCGCCAAGAAGTCCATAACGGTTCGCCGCCTGTCCCAGCTGCGAATCTTCGGCGTCAGGTCCAAGCAGGACCGAGCGGAAGTACTCGCGCTCGGCGCGGTATCCCGGGGTCTGCGCGTTGGCCAGGTTTGCAGCCGTCGTATCCAACGCTTGGGTGCGAGCTACAAGACCCGTCATCGCAGCATAGTAGCCACTGTCCATTCGCGCCTCTTCCTGCAGCAAGGGGAATGCAGGAAGATGGCCAGAAGAGGCGGGGATGGATTAGAAGGCGTTCATAACGCCGCTGGCCGCAATGTGCCCCGCTCCGGAGATCGCCAAGCGCAACGTAGGCCTCGCAATCTTGAGAATGTCCCCGGTAGAATGGCCCCGAGGCGCAGGTTTACTGTAGACCATCGCAGAGTATAGTGATTTCGAAATAAGCGTTCTCGAATGAGTAGATCCGGCAGATCCTGAACTCAGGAGCCTGCACGTGCAGCCGGTAATCGCTTCCGGTGATCACAGCAGGCACCGACAAACCGCAATTGGCAGCGAGATCGGGCACCTTGCCCTTCCAGGTTCCTGCCAGCATGTTGCAGATTTCGCCGATGGCGTCCTTCACGATGTCGTCGACCGCGGAGAATTCCATTCCCGCCATGCGTCCCGCAACCTGCCGCGCCACAAGGGCATCGCAGCGGAAGACACAGGCGCCGCTCAAGATGCCGCCGAACCCCACGACCGCCGTGACCGATTCCCGGTCAAGACCACTATCACAAGGTACACCGCACGGCTCATTGCGGCATGGCACGCCCAGCACGATTTCGAAAACCTCGCGGACGCTATCGTCGAGGTTTTGAGGATCGGCTACCAGATGCAGCGAGTCCCGCAACGTCAACATCACGCTTCTCCCCTGACTGGTCGCCGCGCCACTGCGTCGGCCGCTGGCAAATTCTCTGACACCGTTGAGCATCGTCCCGCGAACCAAAAGTTCACGATGCCGCTAACAGCGGAAGGACCCGGTGCTTCACCTGGTCCGCCGTAAACGGCTTTCGGATGTATCCCATCGCGCCAGCCTCGATGGCTTGTTTAACGTGCGCTTCGCTGGATTCGGTTGTGATCATGACCACGGGAACTCCTTCGGCAAGCTTTTGAGCGCGGAGTTGTCGCACAAACTCGAGGCCATCCATCAAGGGCATATTGATGTCGGTGAGGATGATGTCGACTCTCCTCGATCGAAGCATCTCCAAACCCTCAACCCCTGAACCCGCCTCGACGACTGCAAGAGACTCCAACCCTGCCTGGCGGAGCGATCGTTCCACAATTTTGCGCATTACCGAAGAATCGTCAACAATCAGCGCTCGAACTCCGCCCTGTGCTCGAACTTCGCCCATCCGTTTTTCCCTTCTACAACTTCATAATCGGCAAAAGCTCGAAATGCTTGAATAAATCCAGGATCCACCTAGATGTCCTCAATGGAACACACGACGTCACGAACCGATTCAATGCGAGGCAGAGGAGTCTTCTGGTGAGCAAGAAACATCCGCAGCCAGATGCAATCATGCACACGAACCAGACTTGAAGCCACTGGCTGCGACCTCTCGATGGCACGCGACAGCTGGTGCGCCGCGGCCGATTCAGAGATGGCTTCGCCGAGTTGTACCGGCGCAAACTTTTCGTTCAGGATTCGCGCGTGCGCTGCCCGGAAGACAGACGATTGCACAATCCCGCTTTCGACTTGCAGTCCTGTCATCCTTTGAACAGCCAGTGCAAGCACCGGGTCGAGAATCTCTTCAAATCCAAGATAGAGAAGCCTTCCCGCCGCAACCCGCAACGGCAGGGCGCCGAATGCATCCAGAAAGAGCCGCGGCATTACGCCGGCAAGTGCAGACGGTATGCTCGATTCCGGAGAGAGCACCGGACAGCTCCACTGAATGCCCAGCGCGCGTGTCACCGTGGTTTCATCGGCCGATTGCTGCTGGATTAACCAATCCCCAAGACGACCCGCGCCCGCGGCTTTCTGCGCTTCCAGTGCCCTTTGCATTTGATGCCGTGTGATCCACCCCTGCTCAAGCATCAGCAGGCCGAGCGGAATGCGATGGTGATGCGCTTCATGGGCTGGCGCCCGGTCTTCAAGCTCGCTCTGGAGGGCGTCTTGAATTCGCGCTTCCGTGCATTCGGGCGAGCAGGTCCAGCCGCCCTCAAAGACAGGCGTCGAGCGCTTGCGAAACAGCTGCAGCCAGCCCGAACGACATCCGGGGTTAGCGCATCGACCAATCAAGCCGGGACGGAAGAGGTGACCGGGCTGCACCTCAGCTGAGAATCCCGCGGCGCCGTCCGGCTCTGCGAGGCTCGATGCAGTTTCAGCTCTGCTTGTTTTGAGACCTAGAAGAGACACCGTATGCTCTCCAGGCGGTTCTGTGGTGTGGAGACCTCGGTGACCCGCAATCCGAAGTTTCCATTGATAAGAACCACTTCTCCGCGCGCAACAATCTTGTCGCTCACGATCAGGTCAACCGGATCTGCGATATGGCGGTCCAGTTCCACCACGTCACCGGGCCCAAGATCGAGGATCTCTCCCAGCGGCATCTCGCAGCATCCGAAGCGAAGGGCAGCTTCAAGTTCAACATCGAGCAGCAACTCCAGCCCGGGATTGTGCTGCGGCTTGGACCCTCCCTCCGCTGATGTCGAAGCCGGCTGCACGCAATCCAACTGGGTTCGCAGCTCATCCTGAACCAGGATTGACCACGAGTGGCCGGGCGCAGTCAGCCGGAAAGCGCGGGTGATCGCGGAGTTCGACTGCGCTTGCCGGCAAGTCTCAACATGGCAGGTGATCTTCGAAGCCGCTAGCAGTTCTCCAGCCGAAGCCTCGGCTACTTCGCGCAGCAACTCTGCCCACGCTCTCGGCTGATCGACGCCCTCACCCAGAAGAGGCGTCTCGACCATTTCGGAGTCCAGCACGACCGTGAAGTTTCCCGACACTTCGCCTGAGATTTCGGCGCGATATGCTAACCCACCCAGATCGGCCGCTTCCGGCGCTGACTCGGTAAGTTGTGGTTCTCCCGCAAGCGCCTGTGAGAATAAGGTCTTTGCCGACGATATCCAGCAATCCAGATAGGTCTTCATTCCACTTCTTTCCGGTAAGAGCTCTGAAGAAGCGCGCCACGATGCATTCCGTGACGTACCGCTTGTGCCGTGCCAAGACGCTGGCCGGCAACCCGCCATTGCGCCGGCACCGCCGAAGAGAGCCCGAAACGAAGAATGTCTCCAGGATGGATACTCTCAATCTGGCTAGCTGCTATGCGAACAGACGGAAGCTGAAGGCAGGCTCCAACGTGGGTTTTTCGCACCACGGCTTCAATCCTCGCGCGCGTCTCAGGCGCATGACGGCGGCGGCCCCAGTCATAGGTGAGCCGACGCAGGATGGTATTGGCCACGACTGCCGGAAATGCAAGATTCAGCAGACCCGAGCCCTGCGGCATGCGGATTTCGAAACTCAGGCAAAGTGTCTTTTCATTGACCGACATGATGCGCGCGACCTGGGTCTGCATCTGGCGCCGCTCGAAGTTGAAACTCAGGCCCACAGACTGCCACGCCGCAGTCAATTCGCGGCAGATGATCTCGACCACGCTGGCCAGGATCGACTCCTCGATGTCGGTAAGTTCGCGCAGAGGTCCCTCCTTGCCTTCTCCGCCGAGCAGGAGGTCGATGATTGGCGGAGCCAGCGCCAGATCAAGCTGCAAAACCGAAACCGCGCCCAGAGGCTCCAGTCGCACTGAAGCGACGTAACTGATCTCGGGAATACGCATCAGGAATTCATTGAATGGGATTTGCTCGGCCGAGACCAGGTTGACATGAAAACGACAACGCAGCCATGCGGCAAGGTTGTGGGTGAGATTGCGCGCAAACAAATCGTTCAGCATGCTGATGGCGCGCAGTTGCTCGTTCGAGATCTGTCCCGCCCGATCAAAGTTGTAGCGGATCGCGCCGGAGGGCAATTCCGGCGTCCGGGACGGCTCCGGCACCGACGCTCGCGCCGCCTGGAACAGCGCGTCAATCTCGTCCTG
Source organism: uncultured Acidobacteriaceae bacterium (assembly GCA_963774175.1). GTDB lineage: Bacteria > Acidobacteriota > Terriglobia > Terriglobales > Acidobacteriaceae > Telmatobacter. Next base: position 418,433 of record CAVZDT010000017.1, on the reverse strand, counting down.
CTTCAGCATTTTGTCCATCGGTCGAACTCCCCTCGCCCTCGTCTTGACTCTCCCACCCTTGGGCTTCTCGATCCCTCCGGCAACCAATCAACGCAATCAGGACGGCCGCGAGCGTGCGCTTCGGCCAATTCTGTTCTGTTCCGCAAGACCTCTTAATTCCGCTCGCAGATGCACGACAGCGGAAGCATGTATCTGGGAGACTCGCGACTCCACCACACCTATCGCCAGGCCAATCTCCCGCATGGTCATCTCTTCGTAGTAGTAGAGCGTCATCACCAGGCGCTCGCGCTCCGGAAGACGTTCGATCGCTTCGGCCAGCTTCTCCTTCAGTTCTCCGCGAAGACACACGAAGAGCGGATCATCCTCCGGCCGGCCCGGGATGTAGGCCAATTCCTCTTCGCCGGAATCCTCGTTGTGTTCTACATGCAGCGTCCCGATTTCGAGCCCTTTGAGATCGCCGAGCAATAACTGATAATCTTCCAGGCTCAGTCCCATCTCTTTGGCAATTTCCGCCTCGCCGGGAGAACGTCCGAGCCGCGCAGTGAGCGTGCGAACCGCTTCCTCCACGGCCCTCCCCTTTCGCCGCAACTCGCGCGGACTCCAGTCCAGCGTGCGCAGGCTGTCCAGGATCGCGCCCCGGATCCGGAACTGCGCGTAACTGCGGAATTGAACCTTCTTTTGGGGATCGAATTTCGCGAAAGCATCCATCAGCCCCACTACACCGGCCGAAACCAGGTCCTCGATGTCCACGTGCTGCGGCAGGCGCTCGTGGATACGTCTGGCGAGAAAACGAACAATGGGCAGATGTTCGAGCAGCAGCCGCTCCTGTTCGTTATTCATCCCATCTGCCGGAGCGTCCGGAGGATAGCCGCCCCGGGCGATCGTTCTTCGCCGAATCGCAACACTTCCTCCTGCTTCCAAAGTCATACGGCTCCCTCTGTGTGCACCCTTCCTTGCCTGGCTCGACAGCCTTTGCTTCACCTCTCCGGATCAGCGAACCGTGCCTACCGGCCTCAGCCGCACCTCGGGCGGAATCTCCGCCACCGCAATCACTGAAAGTCTGGGCATAATCGGCTCCAGCCACCTCCTGACGTAGTAGCGCGCCGGACTTGGACAAAGGAGCACGGGGAGGGCCGATGATGCGGATGCGCCGATTAGATGTTTCAAAGAATCGGTGAGCCGGCGAATGATGGGAACCGACGGAGCCGAGGCAGCGGAGAGAAGGCGCTGGTTGCTCTCCGGCGAGACGGTGGCGACTATCTCTTCCTCGAGTGCACCATCGAGCAGCAGAACCGGCAGCTGCCCATCCTGATCGAGGAGCGGGGCGATCAATCTTCGCCCCAGTGCCTGTCGCGCAGCTTCGACGAGGGCAACCTGGCTCTTGTTGACCGGCGCCACCTGCAGAAGCTCTTCGAGAATGGCGCCCAGATCGCGAATAGACACGCGCTCGCGCAAAAGCTGCTCCAGTACCCGTTCCACCTCGCCGAGAGTGAGGAACTTCGGTACCAGTTCCTCAAGAAGCTTGGGGTGACTTTCGTTGAGCGAATCCATCAGTCGCTTGGCCTCGGCGCGGCCCAGCAGTTCGTGCGCATGGCATCGAACCAGCTCGCCGAGATGCGTGGTGATAATAGTGCCGGGATCGACAACGGAGTAGCCGGCGGCGATCGCCTGCTCCTCGAGCGACGGGGCAATCCAGATCGCGGGCACACCGAATGCCGGCTCCCGTGTCTCCTTGCCGGGCAGCGGGCGGCGTTGCGGATCGCCGGAGACTGCCAGCATCTGCGATCCCTCAACCTGCCAGCGCCCGATCTCGATGCCGCGCAAAGAGACGACATACTCGCGTGGTCGCAGACGAAGGTTGTCTGAGATATGTACCGGCGGGACGAGAAACCCCATCTCCGAAGAGAGATGGCGGCGCAGTGCGCGCACACGATTCAGCAGCGCGCCGCCCTGCTTCTCGTCAACCAGGGGAATCAGTTGGAAGCCGATCTCAAGCGAGAGATGCTCGAGCCTGAGCAGACCGGCCAGGTCCGCGGGTGGAGCCTTGTCAGACTTCTTGGCAACGCCGCTGATTTCAGCACCGGAGACGGGAAATGCAGAAGCAACGTGGCGGCCACCCCAGAAGAGGCCTGCGGCAACCAGAAGAAATGTCAACGCGGGAAGGCCCGGAATCAGGCACATCGCTGCGCAGACCCCGCTGGCGAGATAGAGCGTGGCAGGACGCGCAAAGAGTTGCTGGCGGATTTCCGTCCCCAGCATGTCCGCTGAATTGGCGCGGGTCAGCGTAATTCCCCCGGCCACCGAAACCAGCAGAGACGGAATCAGGGTGACCAGGCCGTCGCCGACCGTCAGCACTGTGTATGTTCGCGCCGCCTCGCCGAGTTCCACGCCCTGTTGCAGCGTTCCGATCAGGAGCCCGGCCACGATGTTGATGGCCGTGATCAGGATCGTAGCCATCGAGTCGCGCTGGTTGAAGCGTGCCGCGCCATCCATTGCGCCATAAAACTCAGCCTCGCGCGCGATGCTCTGGCGGCGGCGACGGGCCTCAGCCTCGTCGATCAGCCCGGCGTTCATATCGGCGTCGATCGCCATCTGTTTTCCGGGCAGCGCATCGAGGGTGAAACGCGCCGTCACTTCGGCGGTGCGCACGGCGCCGTGCGATACCACCAGAAACTGGATCGCCACCAGCGCCAGAAACAGCACAAATCCAACGATGTAGTTGCCGCCCACCACAAACTGGCCGAATGACTCGATGACCCTCCCCGCCGCCGCCGTCCCTTCCGAGCCGTGGAGGAGAATGCGCCTGCTGGAAGCGATGTTCAGCGCGAGACGAAAGAGCGTGAGCAGCAGCAGCAGCGTTGGAAAGACCGAAAGCTCGACGGCGCGACGGATTTGTATCGATGAAAGAAAGACGATGACTGATGCCGCCATCGACAGCGCCAGAAGAAAGTCCAGCGCCCCGGCAGGAAGCGGAATCAGCATCACAAAGATCACGCTGATCGCGCCGATGGGCAGCATGTATTCCCGCAGATGGCGCAGAGTGCTGCGCGAGGCAAGAGTCGCCGATGGTAACGCCGCACTGCTCAACGGGAACCTCCGTCAGGGCTTTCATTTTGGCCTGCCTGCGCATTCCGGACGCTCATGCCGTCCTTTGAAGTCAGCCCGCCGTGCGAGTTTCCCGCCGCGTTGCGCTGCGAAGCTGCCTGTTTCGCCCTGCGCTCTCGCATCTGGTCTTCGACGCGCTGCCGATAAAGGAAAGCAAGAATGGCGGCGACGGCTGCGTACAGATCGGCTGGAATTGAATGTCCCACTTCGACCGAGCGGTAGAGAGAGCGCGCCAGGGGCGGATTCTCAATGATCGGCACCCCCGCCCAGCGCGCCTCCACCTTGATCTCTTCGGCGAGCAGGTTCCGGCCCTTCGCCAGCACCTTCGGAGCATCCATGGCGACGAAATCGAACCCAAGAGCCACGGCGTAGTGGGTCGGGTTGGTGAGCACGACGGCCGCTTTGGAGACATCGGCCTTCACCTTGCGGCGTCGCATCTGGCGCTGGATGCCGCGAATCCGGCTGCGCGTCTGCGGGCTGCCTTCGGTTTCCTTGTACTCCTGTTTCATTTCTTCGCGGCTCATCATCAGTCGCGACTCGCGGCTGCGCCATTCCACGATGTAATCCACCAGGGCCCAGGCCAGCAGAAGCCACGCCGCGGCCACAAGCAAACCGTAGATATCCGAGCCGAGAACCTCCAGCCGCGAGGTCGAAAAAGGTGGAATCGTGAGTTCCCTCGCAATGCGCTGCACCGCAAACACAGCTAGAAAGGCAGCCGGCACCAGCGACTTGCCCAGACGGGATGCTGCACGCAGCGAAAACAGGTTCTTCAGATTGGAAGCGGGGTTGATCCGGTCCAGGCGAAAGCCAATGGCCCCACCGTGAACTTCGAGCCCGCCGGTCTGCAGAATGCCGGAGAGCGCCGACACCGCCACAATGGCCGCAAGAACAATCCCCACCGGCAGCAGCGCGCTGATCGCGATGCGCCGGATGGCAATGAGCGTCGGTTGCAGCGTGGCAGCCTCCCAGCGATTGGGTCCGCCCAGATCGAGCGAAGCAGCAAAGGAGGCGCGAAAGGAGTCCATCATGCTGCGGCCAAGAAAACCAAAACACAGGACCCCTGCAAGCGTGCCGGCCGCCGCCGAGAGTTCGCGGCTGTGCAGGATGTCCCCTTCCGTGCGCGCCTTTTCGCGCCGATGCGGTGTAGCCTGCTGATTGCGGTCTCCGGGCATGCGTTATCCCTCCAGCCCGTGTCCCGGCCCGATCGCAGCAACGTGAAGAAGCTGCTCGGCCATGTCCAGGAGCCCGGAAAAACGCGCCTCGATAAAGCGCGGCCACAAGGCCAGTGAGCCGGCGAGCACTGCAAATCCGGCCAGCGTTTTCAGTGGCACCGACAGTGATATGACCGGAAGCTGCGGGCTGAGCTTGCTGAGAAGCGCGACCGCAACCTCGACGAGCATGGTGGCGGCCAGAATGGGCGCTGCCAATTCGACTGCCGCAAAGAAAATTCCCCCGGCGGCATATACAATCGACGTCGCAGCGAAGGGCGACAGCGCATAAGAACCGACCGGAACTGCTCGAAAGCTGCGCACCAGCGATGCCAGCAGGATTCGGTCCAGGCCGGCTGCGATGATCACCAGCGTTCCCATCAGCTGCAGAAGATCGCCCATCAGCCCCGTCTGAATCGAAGAGGTCGGATCGAGCAGGTTGACCATCGAAAAACTGAGCTGCACGCCGGCAATTTGCCCCGCAAACAAAAGCATTTCGTTCAACAGCGAGAGCATCAGCCCGTAGACCAGTCCGACCGCCAGTTCGCCCAGAATTGCTTGTACCCCGATCTCCGCGTGCGCATTGGGCAAGGTGGCAACAAGCGGCGCCAGCAGGAATGCCACCGCCCCTGCAAAGACAGCCTTGGTTCGAACCGGGAAGGCGGATGAGGAGAAGAAGGGCGCGAAGACAAGAATGCCGCTCACGCGTACCAGCACCAGCAGCATCGCACTTAGAAATCCGGTCCACTCATTCATTCGCGCTGCTCCCGCATCAGCCGATATATCGCTGGAAATCCGTCAACAGAAGGCGCGTATAAGCGGCCAGCCGCCCCAGAAACCACGGCATCCCAACGAGCAGAATGATGGCCACGGCCGCCAGCCTCGGCACCGTGGTCAACGATTGCTCCTGCAGGCTCGTAAGGGTCTGTAAAAGCGTGAACACAAAACCCAGCAGCACCGCTGCGACAAGAACCGGCGCGCTCAGGATCATGGCCTCCTTCATCAACTGGCGAAGCAGTTCGGCAACAAGATCGGGCGTCATGGCATTCCTCTCAGAAACTTTTCAACAGCGATCTGGCCAGCAGGTTCCAGCCATCCACCATCACGAACAGCAGGATCTTGAGCGGCGTGGAAACGACGACCGGCGGCAATTGAAACATTCCGATCGAGGTGGTAATCGCCGCGGTGACCATATCGATAAGCAGGAATGGCAGAAACAGGACCGCGCCGATCGCAAAGCCGGCCTTCAACTCGGAGAGAATGTAGGCCGGCACCACCACGCGCATAGGCAGATCGTCCGGGGTATTCGGACGAGGCAGTTGACCGGCAGCGGTGAAAAGCGCCAGATCTTTTTCCCGCGCGTAGTGCAGCAGAAAGCGCTTGATGGGCTCCGAGCCGCGATCGATGGCGACCCAGCCGGTGATCTGTCCGGCGCGAAAGGGCTCAACGGCCTGCTGGTCCACCTGGTTCAGAACCGGGGTCATCAGGAACCAGGACATCATCAGACCCAGTCCAAGCAGAGTCGGATTCGAGGGTGCTGTCTGCGTGCCCAGCGCCTGGCGCAGAAAGTGAAAAACGACCATCAGCCGCACCAGCGGCGTCATGCACATCAGGATCGCCGGAAGCAGAGTGATCAGCGTCAGCGTAAACAGAATCGTCCATGGTGTCGAATCCGACGGGCGCATGCGTGCCTCAAGGTCCGGCAGAAATGGAGTTGACGCAGGGGCAGCAACGAGCGCAAACGACAGGATCGCGGTCATAGAACCGTCTTCCTTTCAGGTGCGCGTTTGGCAGACTTGGCCGGCCGGCGGGATGAGGGGCCATTCAGCGGATAGAATGCCGGGGCGCCATCGGGCGAAGTGGCTACGAGCAGACGCTGGCCATCGGCTTCAACCAGCGCCAGAGTCTGCCGCGGGCCAAGCGTGATTCTCTCGACCACGGAAAGACGCGGCGCCGCGAGAGAGCGGCGATGCAGGCGATCAAGCAGCCAGCCTACCAGACCCTGACTCCTGTCACGCATTTTGTCCGGCGTTTTGCTCGAAGCGCGCGCGTTCGGGCATGCCACCAAACCGATCGCATTTGCAAAGGCTCCCAAGTTCATTCCTTTCAAGCCAGGCGGGTGATCCGGACCGCCAGTTTCTGGTCGACAACTTCGAATTCCGACCAGGCAAGTTGTGCTCCTGGAGCCGCGAGCGGCAGATCCTCGCCCTGCATCCACAAAGACTCGATCACCCTCCCTTTTTCGAGCGCGAGCAGATTGCGGACGCGAAAATTCCGGATCGGAACAGCCACATCGAGTTCGATCGGGATGCGATAGACAACCGAATTCATTTCGCTGCCAACAGATTCCTCCACCGCAACCGGCGCTTTCACCAGGGCTCTCTCAGCCGCAGCTTCCGTTGTGCCGGGTCCGCTCACAGCAGTTGCGTCGGTGGGTTTTGCTGGCTTCGCCATCTGGCGCCGAAGGGTGCATCAGGAGGACCAGATCGCGTTGGAAATCATTAGAACGGGCTCACAATTGCGTGTGCCTGCCACCCCCAACCCAGATTTCAGCACCATGAAAACGACAATCCATCGCTGCTACACTAGGAGAAGAGATTTACAGGCAACAATCGCGAATCATGGCTGGAAGTCGAGGTCAAGAAAATGCCCCAACCGAATGAAAACAAAAATATTGCCGGAACTGGTCTGCGCTTGAAGATCGGCCTTGCTGAGATGCTGAAAGGCGGCGTCATCATGGACGTGATGAATGTCGAGCAAGCCCGCATCGCCGAAGAGGCAGGCGCCGTCTCGGTAATGGCCCTGGAGCGTGTACCCGCAATGATCCGCGCTGAGGGCGGCGTGGCACGCATGGCCAGGCCCGCTCTCATCAAGCAGATCATCGAGGAGGTTTCCATTCCAGTGATGGCCAAGGCGCGCATCGGGCATTTCGCTGAGGCGCAGATTCTGCAGGAGATCGGCGTAGACTTCATCGATGAGAGCGAGGTTCTGACGCCTGCCGACGAAGCTCATCACATCGACAAGCATGCCTTCACCACTCCCTTCGTCTGTGGTGCAAGGAACCTGGGCGAGGCACTCCGCCGCATTGCTGAAGGTGCCGCGATGATTCGCACCAAGGGCGAAGCCGGTACCGGAGACGTTGTCCATGCCGTGCAACATATGCGCCAGATCACAAAAGAGATGAAGGCCCTCACCGTTCTGAGCGAGCAGGAACTGTACGCCGCGGCGAAAGATCACCAGGCGCCTTACGAACTGGTTCGGATGGTGGCGCAAACAGGCAAGCTTCCGGTTCCGAACTTCTCGGCCGGCGGAATTGCGACACCTGCGGATGCTGCGCTCATGATGCAACTCGGCGCCGAGGCAATCTTTGTCGGGTCCGGGATCTTTATGAAGGAACGGGCGACTCCGCTCGACGTTGAGAACGATCCGGCCGAGCGCGAGGAAGCGGTTTCGCGCGCCAAGGCGATCGTGATCGCCACGACGCACTACAACGATCCGAAGATCCTGGCCGAAGTCAGCGAGCAGGTGACCGGCACGATGAAAGGCCTTGCAGCCGCCGCCATCGAAGAGTCGCAGCTTCTGCAGACACGAGGCTGGTAGGACTCGCCGTCCAAGCAGGGCTGGCTTTCCAGGCAACGAAATGCCGGAAGTGGGACAGTCCGGCTTTTAATATCGAAGCCGAACCATGACACTGCGACTCTAACAACTGCGGGGCGGTTGACCGACGAAGGTGTATCTGGAGAACGACCATTGAACGTGGAACCAGTGCGGCCGCGCATCGGAGTGCTGGCGATACAGGGAGACTACGGCGCGCATGCCGACGCACTCAGCGAGGCCGGTGCAGTTCCGGTCGAAGTACGCAAGGCCGAGGAATTAGCCAATCTCGATGGCCTGATCCTGCCGGGCGGCGAATCGACCACAATGCTGAAATTTCTTGAACGGCGCCATCTGTTCGATGACCTGAAGCAATTCTGTTCCTCGCACCCTGTCTTCGGCACGTGTGCCGGAGCCATCCTGTTGGCGCGCGAGGTCAGGAATCCCGCGCAGAAAAGCTTTGGCACATTGGATGCCGTCGTCGAGCGCAACGCCTATGGCCGCCAGATTGACTCATCCATTCTCCTGGCGGAGTCGGCACTCGGAGGAGACAAGCTTGAAATGGTGTTCATTCGCGCTCCGCGCATCCTCGAGATCGGGCGCGGCGTCGAAGTGTTAGCCAGACGCGACGGATTGCCGACGCTCGTACGGGAGGGCAAGCTTATGGCTGCGACTTTTCATCCTGAACTCACTTCGGACAGGCGCGTTCACAAAGCATTTGTTGATCTGGTGAAGGGAAATCTTGAGAAGTAACCGGCCTCGTACTAGAGTTGATAGCAAAATGAGGATACTGTCTCTCTGAGACAAACCAGCCCGGCGGCAGCGACCAAAGTGAGCGGCGACCCGGGAAAGTGTTGGAGAGGACACGAAGTTCTTTGGTTTTGAAGTAAAAAAGGCCATCCCCATCGATAGTGGCTGCGTCCAAGAAGATTGGTGTAGTCTGTTTTGCATAGAGGCGTTTGATGCCCGCTACCTTTACGCATTCCCCTGCGGAAACGGAACGGAAAGAGCCAGGAATTGGCGGCAAACCTCCTGTGGACCGCCGGCCTACCGGTGGCGGGGGCGGCGGCGGCGACGATGATCGGCAACACGAGCGGCGTGGGCCGCGCGAGTTGCTGCACAAGATCCGCTTCTCGGTCTTCTCCATCCTGGCAGCGGACATGATGTTTTTCGCCATCCTGGTGGCGCTCTTCTTCGCTCGCCAGGCGGGCACCCACATGGATCCCCGCACCCACGAACAGATTGGCGACTGGCACCCGGTCCTGCTGCCTCCCATCCTCTACCTCAACACCGCCCTGATTCTTTTAAGCAGCCTGACCATGGAAATCGCGCGGCGAAATATCTTTCGCGAGATCGATGTCCTCGAGGAATGGCTTGGTTTGGGCCATCCGGCGCTGCAACGGACTCTCCCGTGGCTGGCCGGAACCCTGGTCCTGGGGAGCCTCTTCCTGACCGGGCAATGGATGGCGTGGCACCAATTGACGGCCCAGGGATTCGCCTTCAACCACTGGTCGACACCGGCCAGCTACTTTTTCTACATCATTACTGGCCTCCACGCCGCACACCTCATCGTCGGCGTCGTTGCCCTCGCCGTTTGTCTTTCGGTCATTCGCGGCCTGAAGCGCGTGGAATTGCGCCAGATTGCGGTCGATGCGACCGCATGGTATTGGCACGCGATGGGGCTGGCGTGGCTGGTCCTGTTCAGTGTTCTCATGGTCGGCCAGTAACCCGCCATCTCTGTTACCCGCGCATCAATCGGCCGTAAAAACAACTTCAGTGGCTGCCTGGCGTCGCGACCTTCTTCACGGAATGAAGACCCCGGTTTTGTTCGGTTCAGCAGTCAGCGTAAACTCGTCCTTCTTTTCGACGCTGATTGTCTCCGCATCCGGATCCTTCACCTTCCACATCACGGCGTGCAGTTTCCCCTTGCTGTAGTCCAGCGTGAGGTAGTGGTAGACCGGAAAGCCGGTGTCCCGATAGAGGTCTGCGGATCCGCGAAACAGCAGGGGATATGGCTCCGCACCGCCCCCGCCCGAGATGATGTACTCGACTCCGTTGCGCTCGAACCGCTCGTAATTATGGATATGACCGCTGAAAACAATCACCTTGGCGTGCATCTTGTAGAGATGAATCTCGAGAAGATGCCGCAGAGTGAGCGCCTCTTTTGATGGAAGGTTCGTGAACAACTTCGATTGTTCGTCGACTACCCACGGCGTGTGATAAAGGATGAAAAGAAAATCCACCTGCTTTGGCAGATGATCAAGCTGAGCCGCAAACCAGGTGGCCTGCGTGCTCGTGCCGCCCGAGGGCGACGTCATGTCCAGCGAGATCACTTCCACGCTCCCCATCAGCACCGAGTAGTAGCGATGGTTCTGGATCGACGGAAAATTCTTTAAATAATTCGCGATCCCCTGCTGATAATCGCCGCGCACCTCGTGATTGCCGATCGTGGGAAGTTGCAGGATCTGGTTTTTCCGCCACTGCGCGGTTTCGTCGCGAAAAACCTGCCAATCAGCCTCGCTGGCGCCCACATACGGCATATCGCCGGTAAGCAGCAAAACCTCGGGGCTCTCTTCTGCGACGCGCTCCGCCAGCCACCTGCGTACTCTCGGGTTGGTTCCGATCTTCACCGAAGGATCCGTAAATCGCATATCGCCGTAGCCCACCATGTGCATGGGCGAACCGGCTGAGTATTTGGTGATGGTGAAGGTGGGGTTTACGTCGATCTTTTCCGCCGGCTCCGCCAAGGCTACGGCAAAAAGCAGGCAGGGCAGGATGAAGAAAATGGCATGCGCGCTTCGTTTCAGGGTCGCTCGAAGTGGGAAATGCACGGGTTCAGACTAACATTGCATCTCGCGTGCGCCAAAGTTGTGAAAAACCGGGTCAGCGGGCCGGCCTCGATTGAACCTGCATTACCAGGGCCACGCTCAGTCGCGCTACCGTGCGCGCTTATGGTGAGTATGGAAGAATGCGCGCAGCCGCTCAGTGAACGTGGGAACCACCGGGCACTCGTAATAAACCTGCCTGTTAAGCGCCATCAGCAACTGGATCGCCTCTACCTGCGCGTCATGAGCGCTCACCATCCTGCCCTGGTGAATAAGTTCGTCGGTGAGGTACTCGATGGCGTGCCCCAGAAGTTCCAGCGCGTGTCCGGCTGCGGGAGTAATGAAACGGCGCCTGCGCTCGTTCGTGAACAGAGCAGATTTCGCACAGGTCACGCCGTGCACATCAAAACCGCTTGTTGTCGCAGCTGCCATTTATCTTCGACGGACCTTGAATGAGAGTTAATCGCTATATCGGAAGATCTTCAGATTTCTCCAATCGAAAATAGCGACCAGCTTTCGTTTGCTGGAGACTCATTATCCAGTCCCTGCTTTACGATGCATGTGACGCGCCTCACTGATGCGGGATTTAGGCCTCGCGTATATAAAGTGTTTGGAAGTAGGTGATGCCGCCGCTCATGCGCACCATCCCTGTGTCGGCGCCCACCACAGAAAATCAGCAACCGCCGCCATGCCTTCCGCATCCAATGCGGCGAAAGTTTTACCGCCGGCTGTCGCCTTGACGGGATGAGCTTTGGAACCTAAGCTCAAACCAGCGGCCTGTCGCACTAGGGTAGGTTGGTCACAGTGGAAACGCCGCGCATCATTCGTTCTACCCGATTGGATTGTCGATGATTCCCTACCACTGGCAATATCTTCCGCTGTTGATGCAAATTCTTTTTGCCATTGGACTTGCGCGTGGTCATGTTGCTGGCGTCCTGGTTCGTCGGGCGGCACCGCAACTCGACGTCAAGCTGGCTGCCTACGAGTGCGGCATTGAGGCGGTGGGCGACGCGCGCGCGCCGCTTCAGCGTCCGCTTTTACATGGTCGCGATGCTGTTCATCCTCTTCGACGTGGAAGCGGTCTTCATGATGCCCTGGGCGGTCATCTACCGCCAGCTTCCCGCACATCACTGGCCAGCGACTGTTCGGCTTCTGGGAGATGGTGGTTTATCTGGGGTTTCGTCGCCGTCGGACTCTACTACATTGTGCGCAAGGGCATCCTGAACTGGAGCCAGGACAAGGCGGACCTCTAGAAAATGAGCGAGAAGCTCCAAAACGAGACACTCGCAGGACAAGGCACGCTGTGCTCGAAGGCGCTGCCGGAACACCCGGCAGTGAAGGCCATTCTTGCCTGGAATGCCGAAGCCCTGACCGATGCCAAGTTCGATCGCGATGAGCTTACGCTGACGATCGCGCCCGAATCAATCTGCGCCGCCGCAACTACGGTGCAGGCCGCCGGCTACAACTTCTTTGAAGACCTGACCGCTGTCGACTGGTTCCCTGCCGCGCCGCGCTTTCAGTTGAGCTATCACATTCTTTCGCACGGATATAGGGAGCGCATCCGGCTGCGCGTGCTGGTGGACGAAGAGGACCCGGCGGTCGAGTCGATCACCTCCGTCTGGCCCGGCGGCGAACTACTACGAGCGCGAAGTCTTCGATCTGTTCGGAATCCGCTTTGAAGGCCATCCCAATCTGCGCCGCATCCTGATGCCCGACGACTGGGTGGGACATCCCCTGCGCAAGGACTACCCGGTGGAGGGCTACCGCTGATGGCTGGATCGTTGGCACTCCCATTCTGGAGGCTCCGCCGGCCGAGGGCGCGCGCGACCAGCACATGGTCCTGAACATGGGACCGCAGCACCCGTCCACCCACGGGGTTCTGCGCCTGGTGCTGGAGATCGACGGCGAGATCGTCGTCCGCCTCTATCCGGAGATCGGCTACCTGCACACCGGCATCGAGAAGACCTGCGAGGCCAAGTTCTACCAGCAGGTGGTGCCGCTGACCGACCGCATCGACTACCTCGGCCCGCATGGCCAACAATCTCTGCTACTGCCTGGCCGTCGAGAAGCTGCTCGGCCTTGAAATTCCCGAGAAGCGCGCAGTGGATCCGCGTGCTGCTCACCGAGCTCACGCGCCTGAATTCGCACCTGGTCTGGCTGGGCACGCACGCCATGGACATTGGCGCGCTGACCGTCTTCCTCTACACCTTCCGCGAGCGCGAAGATATTCTGCGCCTCTTTGAGGCCGTAGCCGGCCAGCGCATGATGACCAGCTACTTCCGCATCGGCGGCCTCTCCATGGAGCCGCCGCTCGATTTCTTCGACCGCGTGCAGGCCTTCATCAAGACCTTTCCCGAAAAGATCGACGAGTATTCGAATCTGCTCACCGGCAATCCGATCTTTCGCCAACCGGCTGAAGGGCGTGGGCCATCTCTCTGCAGAGGACGCGATTGCGCTGGGCGTAACCGGTCCGCCGCTGCGCGCATCCGGCGTGGACATCGACCTTCGCCGCGACATGCCCTACTCGAGCTACGAGAAATTCCAGTTCAAGGTGCCCGTTTCCACGGCTGGCGACACGCTGGGCGCGGTACGTGGTGCGCCTCGACGAGATGCGCGAGAGCGTCAAGATCATCCAGCAGGCGCTGGACGGAATGCCGGAAGGCCCGATCAAGGCCGACGCGCCCAAGATCGTGCTGCCCGACCGCGAAAAGATGAAGACCCAGATGGAGGCGCTGATCCATCACTTCAAGATTGTGACCGAAGGCTTTGCCGTTCCCGCCGGCGAGGTGTACCAGGGCATCGAAAGCCCGCGCGGACAGATGGGCTACTACGTCGTCTCCGACGGCACGGCGAAACCGTATCGCGTGCACATGCGCAATCCGTCGTTTGCCACGCTGCAGGCGCTGGAAACCATGTGCAAGGGCCGGCTGCTGGCCGACGTGGTTGCTGTGATCGGGTCGATCGACATTGTGCTGGGGGAGATCGACCGCTGATGCCGGAGACGGCGCAGTTGTACGCAGAACTTTGGGTATCCCTCGCTTCCCTGCTTCGCAGCTACACCGCGGCGCACGGACTGAACGGGGATCGGCAGGCGACGATTGAACTGGGAGAAGAACACATTACGGTGCGTCAGGGAAATGCATGGCTTGATTTGAGACGCAACGGCGCGCACATCATCTGGAAGCGCGACGAGGGACGGAGCGGAATGCTGGAGATTGACAGAAGCCGGGCGACTCGCGCAGCGAAACCGGCGAGGAAGAGATGGATATGGCAGCCGAGGCGTGGGCACGGGAGTTGATGCAATGAGCCCCCAAAACACGAGCCCGGAAACCATGACGCATCTTTTCTCCCGCAGTCTTGCGGCCCGCTTTGACGCGCTCGTCGAGAAGTATCCGGTCCGCCGCTCGGCGCTGGTTCCCATGCTGCTTTACGCGCAGGACGAGATCGGCTATCTCTCCGACGCGGTCATCGCCGAAGTGGCCGACCGCATCGGCATCACCGAGCTCGATGTGCGCAACGTTGCCACCTACTACTCGATGCTGCGCTTCAAGCCGGCGGGTAAATTCAACGTTCAGGTGTGCACCAACATCAGTTGCATGCTGCGCGGCGCATACGACGTCTTTGAGCGCTTCCAGGAAGCAGTTGGGCATCGGAGACAAGGGCGTCACGCCGGATGGCCTCTTCTCGCTCGAAGAGGTCGAGTGCATCGGCGCCTGCTGCTGGGCGCCGGCCATCCAGGTGAACTACGACTTCCACGACGACCTGACGCCGGACAGCGTGCCCGGCATTCTAGCTGGGTACCGCAGGAAAGCTGAGGGCCAAGACGAAAAATGCCTAAACTGGTCTCTCATCCCGATGAGGTAAAAGTCGTTTCGAAGCGCTTCGGTCAAGGCGCCGCGAATATCGACAAGTACATCGAACTCGGCGGCTACGAGGCCGCAAAGAAGTGCATCGCGCAAGGTCCTGAATGGATCATCGACGAGATGAAGGCCTCGGGCCTTCGTGGCCGCGGCGGCGCAGGCTTCCCGACCGGCATGAAGTGGTCTTTCGTGCCGAAGCAATCACCCAAGCCGAAATACGTATTGGTGAACGGCGACGAGAGCGAGCCCGGCACCTGCAAGGACCACCTGATCTTCCTGCACGATCCGCATGCCGTAATCGAAGGAACGATCATCGCCGGCCTCGCGATCGGATCGAAGATGGGCTTCATCTATCTCCGCGGCGAATATCGCTATCTGCTCGAGATCATGGAGAAGGCCGTCGCCGACGCCTATGCCAAGGGCTTCCTCGGCAAAAACATCTTCGGCTCCGACTACGAATTCGAGGTCATCACCCAGAGCGGCGCCGGCGCCTACGAAGTCGGCGAAGAATCCGCGCTGATGGAGTCGCTCGAAGGCAAGCGCGGCGTTCCGCGCATCAAGCCGCCCTTCCCCGCTGTCGTCGGCCTCTATGGCGGTCCCACCGTCATCAACAACGCCGAGACTATCGCCGCCGTTCCGCACGTCATCAATATGGGGGGCGCAGCATTTGCAGCTCTGGGCTCGCCGCGCAACGGCGGCACGCGCCTCTTCGGCCTCAGCGGCCACGTCGAGCGGCCTGGCGTCTACGAGCTGCCCATGGGCTACAACCTGAAAAAAATGATCTACGAGGTTGGCGGCGGCATTCGCGGCGGTCGTAAACTCAAAGCCATCGTCCCCGGCGGATCATCGACGCCCGTTCTTCTGCCCGAAGAAATCGAAAACCTCGGCATGGACTTCGACCAGGTGGGCAAGGCCGGTTCGATGCTCGGCTCCGGCGGCGTAGTCGTCATCGACGATCAGACCTGCATCGTCGAATTCGCTCTGCGCACTATCAGCTTCTATCAGCACGAAAGCTGCGGCTGGTGTATCCCTTGCCGCGAAGGAACCGACTGGCTGAAGAAGTCGTTGACGCGGTTCCATGCAGGATTCGGAACGATGAAGGACATCGACAACATCCGCTATCTCGCCGAAAACATGTTGGGCCGGACCTTCTGCCCGCTCGGCGATGCCGCGGCCATGCCCACCCTGGGATTCGTAAAGAAGTTTCGCAAGGAATTTGAAGATCACCTGGACGGGAAGCCGTGTCCATTCGCCAAGCACGGAGCACCGGAGCTGACCGTGGTGTAGACATGCGTTGAAAGACGGCTTTGTGTCAGGGCACGACTTCAGTCGTGCCGTAGAACACACGAAAATGTCTCGGGCTTTAGCCCCTGAGGGAATTAGAAGAACGGCAGAGCAGCAGAGGACAGAAAATCGAATGCCCGACGTAACGTTCACAGTCGACGGAAAGAAACTGACCGCTCCCGCGGGAACGCTGCTCATTGAAGCATGCCGCAAGGCCGGCATCGAGATTCCCGCATTCTGCTATTACCCCGGGCTCAGCCTCCAGGCCGCATGCCGTATGTGCGTCGTCCGCCAGGAAAAGGTGCCGAAGCTCCAGACCGCCTGCACCACCACGGTCGCCGAAGGGCAGGTATTCGTCACCGAATCACCCGAGATTGCACAGGCCCGCAAAGCCACCATCGAACTTCTCCTCGGCAATCATCCCCTCGACTGCCCCGTGTGTGACGCCGGTGGCGAGTGCGAACTGCAGGACATGACCTTTAAGTACGGCGCCGGCGAGAGCCTAATGGTCGACGCCAAGCACCATCGGGAAGAGCAGCAGTGGTCGCCCGCCGTGTTCTACGATCGTCCGCGCTGCATCCTCTGCTACCGCTGCACGCGCATGTGCGGCGAAGGCATGGACGTGTGGGCACTCGGCGTCCATAATCGCGGCGTCAGTTCCGTCATTACTCCCGATGGCGGCGACCGTCTCGACTGCGAACAGTGCGGCATGTGCATCGATGTCTGTCCCGTCGGCGCACTCACCAGCGGCAGCTACCGTTACAAGACGCGTCCGTGGGAGATGAACCACGTCGCCACCGTCTGCACCTATTGCGGCGACGGATGCAAGGTCACGCTCGGCGTTCGCCAGGCAAATGACGGATCCGCGATCGTCCGCGCTGACAACCGCGACAAGAGCGGCATCAACGGTGATTTTCTCTGCGCCAAGGGTCGCTTCGGCTTCGACTTCGTCGAGAGTCCCGAGCGCCTCACAACTCCCCTCCTTCGCGACACCCAAGGCAAACTGGCGCCCGTCACCTGGGAGCAGGCCTTCCGTGCTGCCGCCGCAAAGCTCAAGGAAATTCGCGACACCCGCGGCGGCGACGCCATCGGCGTGATCGGATCGAACCACACCACCAACGAAGAGAATTACCTGTTGCAGAAGTTTGCCCGCACGGTTCTCCGCACCAACCACATTGACCACGACCGTACGACCGATTACGCTTCCTTCGCGCGCGCCCTCGCCGGTCATCAGGGCAAATCCGCGAGCCTGCGCGAAATTGCAAACGCTCCCGCAATTCTTCTTATTGGCGGCGATCCCACCAACGAGCATCCGCTCCTGGCCTGGAATCTGCGCACCAACGTGCGCCACAACCGCGCCCGGATTTACATCGCCAACGAGAAACAGATCAAGCTCGAGCGCCAGGCGAAAGCCTCATTGCGCCTGCCCCATGGCGGATACGCCGCATTGGCCGCTTACCTCGGCGGAAGCGACACGGAGATCAGCAACGCGGCTTTTCGCGAAGCCGTGCTTGGCGAAGAGCACCTCGTCGTCATCTGCGGCGAAGAGTATCGCGGCAAGACCCTCAATGAGCTCATCCAGTGGGGCCTCGGCCGTGGCAATGTGAAGTTCGCCTACCTCGGCGACTACGCCAATTCCCGCGGCGCCGCCGACATGGGCCTGATGCCCGATATGCTGCCCGGATACACCCCCGTTTCTGCCGCCGGTGCATTCACCGCCGAATACCCCGATCTGCCCACCACCCCCGGTAAGAATCTGCCACAAATCCTGGACGCTACCTGGAGCGGCGCACTCGGTGCACTGCTGGTCGTCGGCACCAATCCCCTCGGCGACGCAAAGCTCGATCGGACATCGCTCAAGAAGACGTTCCTGATCGTTCAGGACATCTTCATGACTGAGACAGCATCGGCAGCCGACGTTGTTTTCCCTGCAGCAAGTCTCTACGAAAAGGCGGGGACGGTAACCAACACCTTCGGCGATCTGCAAATGGTGCGAAAGGCCGCCGATCGCGCGGGCGTCAAACCGGACTTTGAAATCCTCGTTCGCCTCGCCGCCAGCATGGACGCTGATATGAAAAAGCTCGTACCCTTCGGCACGCGCGGCGTCCAGGCAGACCTCGGCCAGTCGCGGGGAGCGCAGGCAGGCGAGGCCGACCGGCACGCCGTCTGGCTCGCGGCCAACAACCTCGAACCGAAACTGAGCCCCTTCGATCCGCTGGCCCTGCTTGACGAAATCGAACGCCTGGTTCCCGGCTACAAGCTCGATCGATTGAATCTGTTCGGCGGCAACGATGTGCACACCGAGCCCGGCTTCGTTCCCGTCTCCGCGCTCGCTCAAAGTCGTGCAAATCTCGTGAACCCCGCGCACAACGGGCTCTTCACATCCGGCACGCTGGGCCGCTACAGCAACGGTCTTAAAGACCTGAAGAAGCATCAGGCATCAGTAGTCGCAGAAGTGGTAGCAGGCTGAACGAATTTATGAAGTTGCTGGCGAATGCAGGCCATCGGACTTCGCTCAGGAGATGGTACGTGACGATTTTGCAGTTTTTCCTGTGGAGCTTGCTCAAGGTAGTGGTGGTGACGGTGGTGCTGCTGATGGGCGTCGCCTACACCGTGCTGCTTGAACGCAAGCTCGTAGGCCGTATTCAGAATCGCTGGGGACCCAGCCGCGTCGGCCCCTTCGGCTTGCTGCAGCCGCTCGTCGACGGCGCAAAGTCCTTCCTCAAAGAAGACATCATCCCGACCGGCGTTTATCGGCCGCTGTATATACTCGCGCCCATCATCGGCCTCAGTTGCGCACTGATTTCCATCGCTGTTGTCCCCTTCGGCGATCCCGGAATTGTCGGCCCGGGCAACTTCCATTTCTTCCAGATCTCCGACATCAACATCGGCCTCCTCGTTATTCTCGGCATCACCTCAATTGGCGTCTACGGAATCGCCCTCGCCGGCTGGTCCTCAAACAACAAGTATTCTTTGCTCGGCTCGCTGCGTTCTTCCGCACAACTGGTCAGCTACGAGCTGGCCCTCGGCTTGTCGCTTGTTGGAGTTGTCCTGCGTGCCGGCTCGCTCAATCTCGACGTCATCGTCAACAGCCAGTCGAAGCACGGCCTGTTGACCTGGAATCTCTTCGGCGGATGCCAGATTGTCGCCTTCTTCATCTACCTGATGGCGGCCTATGCCGAAACCAACCGCTCGCCCTTCGACCTGCCGGAAGCTGAGAGCGAGCTCACCGCCGGCTACCACACCGAGTACAGCTCGATGAAGTTCGCGATGTTCTTCATGTCCGAGTACGCCAACATGATCATGGTTGGCTGTGTTGCCACCCTGCTCTTCCTGGGCGGATGGACCAGCCCTTTTGGCAACCTGCTTCCGACACCGAGCAACTTCCTGCTGCGCGCGCTGATTCCCATCTTCTGGTTTGTATTGAAGGTATTCAGTTTTCTGTTTCTCTACGTGTGGGTGCGCGGCACATTGCCCCGCTTCCGTTACGACCAGCTAATGAATTACGGATGGCGCTGGCTGATGCCGCTAGCCATCCTCAACATCGTCGGTACGAGCCTCTGGCTCGCATATCGCTGAGCTGATCTGCTGTTTATCGATCACCTTTTTTGCGGACGCGCTCAGTTAGAATCGGAAGGGACTTCAACTGGCAGGATCGGCCTGCTCATTCGGTTCCTCCCCTCAACCTGTCGGAGAAGTTCGCCGATATTCGCCCACTAGTGACGGAACGATGCACCTCATTCTGTTTATCGTTTTTGCCGTGCTCTGCCTCGCTGGAGCTGTGAATCTCCTGCTGCAGACTCATCCCATCAACAGCGCGCTCTCGCTGGTCGTGGTGATGACCTCGCTGGCGGTGCTCTATCTGCTGCTTGGCGCAGAATTCCTCGCTGCCGCGCAAATCATTGTCTACGCCGGCGCCATTATGGTGCTCTTCACCTTTGTCGTCATGCTTCTCAATGCCGGCCGTGAAGAACGCACTCTCGGTAGCCGCGCCGCCCGCATCGTTGGATTCCCCGCCGTAGCCGCTATCCTGGCTGTGATCGCCACCATGATTCTCAAAACCCAGGGCTTCGGCGATGCCGCCATCGCGAATCAGATCACCAGCACCGCCGAACTCAGCGCGGTCCTCTTTACCAAGCTCCTGCTCCCCTTTGAACTCACATCGGTGCTGATCCTGGTGGCCATCCTTGGTTCTGTAGCCCTTGCGCGCAAAGGCAATGGAGAAGAGACGGAGCCGACAAAATGAATTCGCTTCACTTGGTTTCGCATGAAGTTCCGCTCACCTGGTATCTGCTGCTCAGCGCCGCGCTTTTCTGCCTCGGCGTTGTCGGGTTCCTCATCAAGCGCAATCTCATCACGGTGTTTATGTCCATCGAGCTGATGCTCAACGCCGTGAATCTCTCCTTTGTGACCTTCGCCCACCAGTGGCACCAGGTGAAAGGTCAGATCTTCGTCTTCTTTGTGATGATGGTGGCCGCCGCTGAAGCCGCTGTTGGCCTCGCCATCATCATTGCTGTGTTTCGCGCACGCGCCACGCTGGCCGTCGATCGCATCGACCTGATGAAACTATGAACGGACCTCTGCTCTACCTGCCGTTGATTCCGCTTGTGCCTTTCGTTGGCTTTTTGCTCAACGGATTGCTGGGCCCTCGTTTGCCCAAGGCAGTGGTCTCGACAATTGCCCTCGTTGCGCCCCTCATCTCGTTCGTGATCGTTCTGCACGCGGCACTTCTTGCCTGGACAGGATCGATTGCACTGCCCGTCATTGAGCAGGGCGCGCCGGCATGGATCTCGGTCGGCTCGCTGCACGTCGATTTTGGCTCGGTGCTCGATCAGCTCTCGCTGGTAATGCTACTCGTCGTCACCGGCGTCGGTTTCCTCATCCATGTTTACTCGGTCGGATACATGAACGAGGAAGACGGCTACTGGCGCTTCTTCGCCTACCTTAATCTCTTCCTCTTCTTCATGACGATCCTTGTGCAGGCCGGCAATGCTCTCGTCATGTTCGTCGGATGGGAAGGCGTGGGTCTCGCTTCTTACCTGCTCGTCGGATTCTGGTACCAGAAAGAATCCGCCGCGGACGCCGGCAAGAAAGCATTCGTCGTTAACCGCATCGGCGACTTCGGATTCCTGATCGGCCTCTTTCTCCTGCTGGCAAACTTCGGCACCCTGACCTTCTCTGAAATCTCCGCAAAGCTCGCCGACAATCCTGGCATGACCGGCGGCGTCCTCACTGCCATCGCCCTCTGTCTCCTCATCGGCGCCACAGGCAAGAGCGCGCAGCTTCCGCTCTACGTCTGGCTGCCCGACGCCATGGAAGGCCCCACCCCTGTCTCCGCTCTCATTCACGCCGCCACCATGGTCACCGCCGGCGTCTACATGATCGCCCGCACCCACTTCATCTTTGACCGCTCGCCCTTCGCGCTCGGCGTGGTCGCCATTGTCGGTGCGGCTACGGCACTCTTCGCCGCCACCATCGGCCTCGTTCAAACGGACATCAAGCGAGTCCTTGCCTACTCCACCATCTCGCAGCTCGGCTACATGTTCCTCGGCTGCGGTGTCGCTGCATATTCAGCCGCCATCTTTCACCTGATGACTCATGCCTTCTTCAAAGCCCTGCTCTTCCTCGCCGCGGGCGCCGTGATGCACGCCATGGGCGGCGAGCAGGACATGCGCAAGATGGGCGGTCTGCGCAAAAAGATTCCCATCACGTTCTGGTCGATGACCATGGCGGTCTTCGCCATCTCCGGATTCCCATTCATGTCCGCGTTCTACTCCAAGGACGCCATCCTCGCGTCTGCATTCGCTTCGGGAAGCCTGGGCAAGGTGCTCTGGTTCGTCGGCCTCGTCACAGCCAGCCTCACCGCGTTCTATATGTTCCGCCTCTGGTACCTCACCTTCTTCGGCGAATCGCGCAATCACGATGCGCATCCACACGAGAGCCCATGGGTCATGCTGGGACCGCTGGTCATCCTCGCGGTCCTCTCCGTCAGCGGTGGCTGGATCGGAATGGGACGCTTCGGCGCATATCTCGCGCCGTCGGTCGGGGCCAGGCCTGAAGTGCCCGGCAGCGTCGAATATCTTCTCACCGCCCTCGCAGTAGCCGCGGGGGCCCTCGGTTGGTTCATCGCCCATCGAATGTATCATCGCGCGCAAACCGCGGATGGGCTAGCGGCCGGATCTCCCGCCGGCTACACCCTCCTCGCCAACAAATACTACGTCGACGAGATCTATGGCTTCACCATTGTCAAGCCGCTGCTGGTCATCTCGAAGTACGTGCTCGAATGGGTCGTTGACGTCGCCATCCTCGGTGGCCTGGCATGGCTGCTGGCCGGCATCGCCACCCTCGGCGGCGCAATTCTGCAGCGCTGGCAATCCGGCAATCTGCGCTCCTACGCGGCGTGGCTGGCTCTCGGCGCTGCCGTGCTTCTCTACTTCATACTTGGGCCGCACGTCTTCGACATAGCATCACTTCACCTTGGAATGGCGGGGCACTAGGAGATGACATCAATGGACAGTTCGATTCTCACGTTGATTCTTCTCGTGCCGCTCGCAGGCGCAGTGCTCGTGGCGCTCTTGCCCGATCGCGGCAAGCTGCCCGCATGGCTCACGCTTATCGTCACACTTGTCACCTTCGGCTTGGCGCTACACCTGCCTGCACACTTCGATCTGAAGCACCCCGGATTTCAGTTCGAAGTGAACCAGAAATGGATTGATAATCCGGCGATCTACTACCACGTAGGCGTCGACGGACTCAGCCTCTGGCTCGTAGTTCTCGTTGGGCTGCTCGGCGTCGTCGGCGTTGTCGCCAGTTGGAATGCCATCAATCAGCGCCCGAAGGTCTTCTACTCGCTCTTCCTCGTGCAGCAGACAGCGATGTACGGCGTGTTCATCTCCCTCGACCTGATGCTCTACTACGGCTTCTGGGAGTTGTCCCTGGTGCCTATGGCCATTCTCACCTCCATGTACGGCCGCAAGGAAGGCCATAAAGCTGCCATTAAATTCTTCCTCTTCACCTTCATTCCTTCGGCCCCGCTGCTCGTGGCGATTCTCTACTTGTATGCGCGTACGGGTACATTCAATTTCGTCGACTTGCGCGCGGACGTTGCAGTTGGCGCCATTCCCTCCGGAGCTCTCTTCTGGGTTGGACTTGCGTTCCTCTTTGCCTTCGCCGTCAAGGTCCCCGTCTTCCCCATCCACGGGTGGCTCGCCGACATTTTTGGTGAAGCACCCGTCGCCATGGCCATGGTTGTCGCCGGCAAACTCGGCCTTTATTCGATGCTGCGATTTCATGTCGGGCTATTCCCTGTCCAGGCCAAAGGAATCGCACCGCTCATGATTGCCCTCGCCGTAATCGGCATTCTCTATGGCGCCTGCCTTGCACTCGTGCAGCGCGACTTCTGGCGCTTCCTCGCCTTCGCCGCACTCGGCCATCTCAGCCTCATCGTTCTCGGCATATATGGATTCACATTCACTGGCTGGAGTGGCGCCAGCTATCAAATCCTGAACAACGAACTGATCGACGCCGCCCTGTTCGTTCTCTTTGGCGCGTTGGAGCTTCGCTACGCAACCAGCCAGATCGCGGCATATGGCGGACTGGCCGCCCGGCTCCCGCGTCTCGCCACCATCTTTGTCATCGCATCTCTCGCCCTCGTCGGCCTGCCGCTCCTCAACAGCTTCGTAGGCGAATTTCTGATCCTCTCCAGCACATTCGCTGGCGTGAGTCATGGCTGGGCTGTCGCAGGCACACTCGGCGTCATCCTCAGCGCGGCATACATGCTCTCCATCGTTCAGCGGCTTTTCTACGGCCAGCAATCCACGATGGCTGCTGCAGCCAGTGTCCCGGACCTGCGCCTTGGCGAGCAGTCCGTTCTCTGGTCACTCGCGGTGCTCATGCTTGTAATGGGTGTTGCGCCCGGCATCTGGTTCAGCGCGATTGAGAGCGCTCCCAAGCCGCTACTAATCCAGCAATCGAATGCGAATGAAATGTTCAGTCGACCTGACGTCGTCCCAAGTACCGGCAGCGGGGAGGTTCAGCGGTGAATTCAGTTCCGGATATCTACCGCATCCTCCCCGAGGTGATTCTTACCATCACCGGCGTCCTCGTCATGCTGGTCGATGCATCTATCGCGCCGTTCCGTTCGCGCCGATACCTCGGCTGGCTCGCGGCTGCAGGAACAGTGGTCGCTTACGGAGCCAGTATCTGGCAACTGTCATTGCCGATGGGCACAGCTTTCTCCGAGACCGTTGAGAGCAGCACCTATACAGTCTTCTTCCACGTCCTGATCTGCGCCATCGTCCTCGTCGTCCTGCTCCTCTCGCTCGACACTCTGCCGGAAGATAGCCACCACCAGGGCGAATACTATGCACTCATCGTTTTTGGCGCTGTCGGCATGTGCCTGATGACCAGCGCCGTGGAACTGCTCGTCGTTTTCATCGGTCTCGAAATCTCCTCGATCAGCAGTTACATCCTGGCGGGCTATCGCAAGCAGAGCGGCAAGAGTCCTGAAGCTGCGATCAAGTACTTCCTCCTGGGCTCCTTCGCCACCGCGTTCCTGCTTTATGGAATTGCACTCGTCTTCGGAGCCACCGGAACCACATCCGTCTACGAGATCGCGCGCAATGTGGCCGGCGCCGAGAATCAGGGACTGGTAAGCGCGGCCCTGGCCATGATGCTGGTCGGAGTCCTCTTCAAGGTCTCCGCCGCTCCCTTCCACGTCTGGACTCCCGACGTCTACGAAGGCGCGCCCACGCCAGTCGTTGCCCTCATGTCCACGGCGCCCAAGGTGGCAGCTTTTGCATTCCTGCTCCGCGTCGTGTATGAGATGTTCCCGGCTCTTCGCTCCATCTGGGCGCCCGCGCTCTGGGTCATCGCCGTCCTTTCCATGAGCATCGGCAACCTCGCCGCATTGCGCCAGCAGAACGTCAAGCGCATGCTCGCCTACTCCGCCATCGCGCACGCAGGCTACACGCTGGCAGCCTTTGCCGGATTCGGCTCCAGCGGCATCGCCGCCGCCGTCTTTTATACCGCGGCCTACTCCGCCATGAACGTCGGCATCTTTGCCGTCGTCACCCTCGCCGGCGGATACAACGACGAACGACCCCTGGTGCAGGACTATCGCGGACTGCTCTACCGCTCGCCCCTGCTCGGCGGCCTGCTCATCTTCTTCCTCATCTCGCTCACCGGCATCCCCTTCACCGGCGGATTCTTCGCCAAGTTCTACTCATTCTCTGCCGCGGTCGGAGCCGGCGCAGTCATTCTCGCGATCATCGGATTGCTGAACTCCGGCGTGGGTGCAGCCTATTATCTGCGCCTTGCCTTCACCGCCGCCCAGCGCCCTGAGGACCCCGGCGAAGTTCGCGTTCCATCCATGCAGATGGGCATAGCGGTTGGCGCATCGCTTCTCCTGGCAGTTGCTGCCACCCTGGTTCTTGGAATTGCACCGGGAACCATCCTGAAAGCCACCGAAGCCGGCGCGCATACCCTGCAGGCCCCACCCGCTTCCTCCATTGCGCCAGAGGTTACGGCAACACAGATAAACCAGTAGCGCTCTCTGGAATGCTCCGCGCTCCTGTGACGACCTGCCTGACGGTGGAGTTGACAAGGCTGGTATATAAAGCAACGGTCAACCCGAGAACGGTTCGATTTTCGTAATTTTCGGCGACCCAGGCGCGGGCTGCTTTCGACATGCGGCGATGGCAATCGGGGTCACGAAGAAGACTGAGAACCGCGCTACTGATCGCATCAGGCTCTCCCGGCGGAATCAGCAACCCCGTCACTCCCGAAACCACGGCGTCGCGAGACCCCGTGCAACTGGTAGCGACGACCGGAACTCCGCTGGCAGCGGCTTCCAGAATCACATTCGGAAATCCCTCTCTCCACGAAGGCAAGACCATCACGTCCATCGCACGATAATACGGAGCGGGATCGTGCACGAATCCTGTAAGAATCATGCGAGGATGGCCCTCGATGCGCTCCCGGACCCGCAGATCAAGCGCATCTTCGGCGGCGTCGAACCAGCCCACAAGAAGCAGATACGCACTCGGCTCCCGATGAAGCAGTGCCGTAAAGGCCTCAAGCAGTTCCGGCACACCCTTATCGGTTGTAAATCTGCCGACAAATCCAATGACCGGCGTGTCGGGGCCGATCCCAAGTTGTTGTCGAATGCACGATGGGCCAGGTGAGAACCGCCGGATGTCTACGCCATTGCTGCTTCCAGCTCCCACCACAAATAGCTTCGATTCCGGAGCAATGCCACATTCCAATACCCGCTCCCGCAAACTCTGGCTATTGCAAAGAACAATATGAGCGCTTTCGGAAGCGACCCGCTCCGTCCAGAGCAGCAGGCGCCGCCGCAGGCCAAGCGAAGTCTCAAGTTTCAATCCCCGCAACATGTAAATGCGGACCGGAATCCCGCACAAGCGCGCTGCAAGGCTCCCCAGGAGCCCCGCCTTCGGCGTGCTGAACTCAACGACATCCGGCCTGAGCCGACGCAGCAGACGCCAGATACGAACCAGGGCGATGAAATCGGTCAACGGAGAGATCCCGCGTTCCATCCGAACGGCGTAGCACTCCGCACCTCCGATCTTTCCGGTTTGATCCAGAAGTTCTCCCGGGGCAGAGAGAAGCGAAACGCGAAAACCAGCGTCCCGAAGGGCGCGAAGCCGATCCGGCAAGACGAGACACGTTTGCGGACTCGTGACGCCCACCAGAATATGAGGACGTTCAACGGAACGCGTTCCCGATCCCTCCGCCTTCGAATGGAGCATTTACTTTCGCATCCGGCCGGCACAAGAGCACTCAGCCGTCTGCATTCCCGGCCGCAAATCTCGCACGCGTTTCCTGGATCAACGAAACTGTACCATTTCGATGCATTTCCATTTGTGAGGCGGATCACTTCTTCCTGAGATAAGCACTGGCTACTCTACATCTACATGAATCCTGTCTCGGAACCCCGACCGAAAGTCCTTCTACTTCTGCCTTATCTCGGCCGAGGCGGATCTCAGCACATTACCGCAACCCTGGCCCGCCATCTCGACAAAGACAGGTACCAGGTGCACCTCGCGCTCCTGACACAAGCGGACTCGAACTATCCAGATATACCTCCCTCAGTCACTGTTCACTGCCTCAGCGCCAAGCGGGCACGCTACGCCGCGATGCAATTGCTTTGGCTGGTATGGCGCGTGCGTCCAGCGGTAATCTTCGTCGGAATGGCGCACCTCGGCCCGCTCGTTCTGCTGCTCCCTTTCCTGTTCCCATCGCACACCCGCGTCATTGTGCGCCAGAATGGGGCACTCTCCGCGATCCTGGGCGTCGCCGGTCCACCCGGTCTTGTGCGGATGATTTTTGCCGCCGCATACAGAGGAGCAGATATGGTCATCTGCCAGACTCGCTCCTCGGCAGAGGAACTTCAGCGAGAGTTTCATCTCCAGGCTGCGCAATTAGCTGTCCTGCCAAATCCCGTAGAAATCAAACGCATCCGATATGCCGCATCGCCGGCACGGAATGGCCATAATCGATGCGAACCCTATTTGTTCGCGGTGGGGAGACTGGTACCCGAAAAGGGATTCGATCTGCTCATGGAGGCCTTTGCGCGTCTGCACCCGGATTTTCCGGCGCTTCGCCTGCTTATTGCTGGATCCGGCCCGACCAGGCCTGCGCTCGAAGTGCACTGCAAAGTGCTCGGAATCGAAGACCGAGTCGAGTTCCTGGGCGATGTTCCCTGGCCTCCAGAGTATTTTCCTCGTGCCCTTGCATTCGTGCTCTCGTCGCGACAGGATGAACTGCCCAATGCGCTCCTCGAAGCAGCGGCCGGCGGATTGCCCATTGTCTCGACGCCCGCTTCTCCCGGGTTAGCTGAGCTTCTAGGGAATCGCCCCGGCGTGTGGCTGGCCTCGGTCATCTCTGCTGAAGCGCTCGAGATCGCTTTGCGCAATGCTCTGTCCGCCATCACTCCCCAAAAACGTTTCACTCATGAATGGATCGAATCGTACGATCTCAAAGGCGCGGTGACCGCCTATGAGAGGGCATTTGACCAGGCTGCGAAAGTGTGCACGACCTGATGCACGTCGCATTTCTCATTCCGACCGTCGATCGCATCGGCGGTGCCGAGCAGCAGGTCATCCTGCTTGCAAAAGGCCTCTCAGATCGAGGCTGGCGTGTCACGGTGATCGCCCTGTCCGGTTCCGGCGGCGACGCGGCAGCAAAACTCCAATCGCAAGGTATTGGCTTCCTCAGCCTGCACATGCGCAAGGGCCTCGCGGACCCGAGAGGATGGAGTCAGTTTCATCACTGGATGAAACTCCATGAGCCGGAGGTGCTTCATGCTCATTTGCCTCACGCTGTCCTCTTCGCGCGATGGTCGCGATTCGCCGCACCGGTTCGCGTTCTGATCGAAACCATCCATTCTCCGGCAACAGGCGGGCCGCTCCGCAACCTTGGTTACCGCGCGAGCACGCGCCAGCCCGACGCAATCACTGCCGTGAGTCGCGCCGCTGCGGAACCATGGCTGGCCGCGGGACTCTTCGATGAGAAGAAACTCTCAGTCATTCCCAACGGGGTCGACATCGAATATTGGAAGAGCGATCGCGATGTTCGAATCGCAGCCCGTCAGGAACTGGGGTTCAACGACGAATTTGTCTGGCTTACCGTCGGCAGGCTGGATCCAGTCAAAGATCACGGCACATTGCTGCTCGCATTCGCCACGCTCCCAGCCAATGCCCGACTTCTCATCGCGGGTTCCGGTCCACTTGAAAGGGCTCTCCGTCTTTTTGCCGCCCGACTCGGCATCGGCCGCCGGGTTCAGTTCCTTGGGTTCGAGCCGGATGTCTTGCGCTGGATGCAGTTAGCCGACGCTTTTGTCCTTTGCTCCCAATGGGAAGGACTGCCCATGGCGCTTCTGGAAGCGGCTGCCTGTGAATTACCGACGGTGCTCACCGATATTCCCGCCGTACGTGAGCTCATCCCCGCCTCCGTTTTCCTGCCGATGGTTCCCGTAGGAGATGCCGACGCGCTCGGCGCAGCCATGAACGCGACGATGCACCTCTGGGAACTGGAGCGCTGCACACTCAGCATGCAAATGCGCCAGTTCGTCGCAGAGAGTTTCAGCCTCGTTTCCGCATTGGATAAATGGGAAAACCTCTACCGCACTCTTCTCGATTTGAAACCTCAACCCGCGCGCTCCGCCAGCGCTGAGTCTCTTCGGAATCGACAGGGACGCGGCCGCCCAGCGTTCAATACTGAACGGCCTGGATGACTCGTCGAGCGCTCACTGAAAATCTGCCGCTGGTTCAACAGCCTCAAACCGCACTGTACCCGGGAATGCGAGTTCCATACCCTGCGGGTCTGCTTCAGCGAGGCGGCAACTGAGCGCAATCATTGCCAGCAGCAACCACGTCGTCCGATTCTCGCTCACCGTTCCGACGAGCGACGACACGAGCCACACGGTCATCAGCGTGAATAGCGCAGTCCGCAACGCCCCCGTGGTCGCGAAAAGCGCCCGCATGGCAAACGCAACAATCACCGTGGCAAGAAGAAGTGCGCAGATGCCGCCTTCCACAACGATCGAAAGAACCGTGTTGTGTGCCGTATCCACCGGGGCAAGCCTCGCGGCAATCACAAACGAGCCGGCGCCATGGCCGCTGAACGGCGCACCCAGAAATGATCTCCAGCCCGCCGACCAGATGTTGACTCGCTGATTCAGATCGCCATTCTGTAGCTGCTCTGCAATGCTTCCCAGGCGCAAAAGCGTCTCCCGCGGCGCTGCGACCCACACAAGCGCTGCCAGCGCAGGCAACAGCAGCGATCCGCCCAGGAGGGCTCGCGGGTTGCGCTGAAAAAAAAGCACGGCACAGCCTGCCAGCGCGATCATTGCAACCAGAAAACCGCTGCGCGACGCCGTCAGCAGAACGCATGCGAAGCCGATAGGAATGTACGCGGCTGCAAGGGTGCGCCAGGGCCATTTCTCTTTCCCATCCAGCAAAAGCGCCGCAATCGGCAGGCCCAGGTCGATAAATCGCGCCACATCATTTGGATCCTGCCCCACCGCGACAAACCGAATCTGCTCCGTCGACCCCGGGATCGCCAAAAACGAAATTCGCAATGGTCAGAATCGCCAGCACCCATGAGCCTGCAATCCATGCCCGCATCAAGTTGCGAAGATCGCCGGCAGTTTCCAGAAACTCCCAGACCAGCCAGACCAGCATCATCTCCTGGAAGTAACCGCGAAGCTTAGCCGCCGTAACCTCCGGCGCAACGGACCAGAAATACGAGCAGCAGAACCAGAGATAGAGAGCGCCGGTCAGCCACTGCAATGCTCCGGGCCGGCGCAGCTGTCCACCCTGCAAAACCGCCAGTCCGGCGATCACCAGTAAGCCCAATCCTGTGATGCGGGCAATATTGCCGAGCGGCGCGCCCAGGTCGAGCGAGTACTCCCACGGAATGGTAAACGCAAACAGCAGCAGCAGCCATCGGGCGAGCCCTCGCATCACCCTAAAACCTCTGCGAGTAGACCAACCCCGCATAGATGCTGACGCCCGCGGCAGACTGAATCACCGACTCCATCGTCCGGTTCCACAGATTCTTCACCGTCGAGTCCGGAACGAAAAGAATATCGCGATCGCGTATGGGAATGTCCGGATCCTGCCCGCGCAGCATGCGCTTCAGATTGAGAGTGGTGACTGTCCGCCCTCCAGGTTGTTCGCGAATGAGGATAGCCCTTGTGAGCGCCGCGTTCTGCCCCGGTCCCCAAGCCAGCGACAGCGCCTGCACCGCGGTCGTGGTCTGCACCTGGTCCACCGGAAATCCGCCCGGACGAATCACGTCGCCGACCACGTAAACCAATCCGGCATGGCTTACCTGGATCGTGTCGCCAGGCAACAACTCCGGGTCGTGATCCACACTCGCATCTGTCCCCGCGGGATCCAGCACCACAGGCTGAACCGTCTCCGCCTCGTCGCGATGCGTAATGAATACCAGCCGCCCCGCGTTCGCGCTCAATCCTGAAGCGGCCGAAATCAAGTCAAGCAGCCGGTGATGCACCGCGTAGCTGTAAACGCCCGGCCGTCCAACTTCGCCCAGCACCGTGACGTCCTGTCCCGCATACGCAGTCACAAGAACCGTCACCTGCGGATGCAGCAGCATTCCTCGATCGATCAGCGCCGATTCAATGGCGTGTGCTGCTGTCCCCTCGTCCATTCCGACAACGCGAACCTCGCCGGCCAGTGCCAGCGTCACGGTTCCTGATGCAGATACGCGAACCGACGCATGCACATCCGGCGTCCGAGCCTCCGACACTTCCAGCAGATCGCCGGGCCCAATCGGCGCCGCCATCGGCATCCTCGATTGCGCGACCCCCGGCGGCACACCGGCTGCTGTCGCACCTTGAGGGCTTGTCCACACCGCCGGCGCATCCTTCGCGCTTGGCTGACTCCTCGTCTCACTGGACTGAGGAATGCGTGCCACCCCCGTCGGCAGGCCTGAAGTACTGGGAGTTGGCGCCTGTGCCCGGCTCACGCCGTAAGGAAACGCAAAAACCAGGATCAGTATTGCCGACCCGATCACCCTGGAACGAAGAGATTCCCGCGCAAGCACCGCTGCCAGCCCGATCCACAAAGACACGAACAGCGTAATCGCCATATCAACCAGCAGATCAGGCGATGCAGGCTTCACCGGCCGGCGCGCATAGTCGATCACTGAAAGATCCGAGCTGTGACTCGCCGCTGCAAGCCCTGCTTCCTCCGTCTGCTGCATCACCCGCATATAGACGTCATGGCTTGCACTGGCTTCCTGGCGCATTACCACGTATCGCATCGCGGCTTCGTTCAGCTTCATGCCGGCGCCCGTCGCATCCGCCAAATGCTTCCGCAGCAATTCTTCTCGATCGGCAGCGGTTTTCCATGCGGCGTGAAACCGCTCAACCAGCTTTGCGTCCTCCGCCTTGAGCTGGAGATCCAGGTCCTGCATCTGGTTGTGAATCTCGACGACGCGTGGAAAATTTGGCCCATGCTCAATGCGAAGTTGCGACTGTTCCTGCTCCAGATCGCTGCGATGCGCCCGAAGCTGCTGCAACAACGCCGACGCAAAACCTCCTGCGGCCTGTAACCTGGCGTCTGACGCAAGCACCATCTCAGGATCGCCCGACGCCGCCGTGCGATATTCGGCCTCCAGCAGAATGCGATCTGTCGTAGCGCTTACGAGCTCCCTGCTCAGCGCATCGACCTCACTCAACTCTGCCGTATGCTCAACCTCCGTCGCCTGCCCGTTGGCCAGAGTTTCCGGTGTGTTCAGAATTCCATGCTGCTTCTGGAAATCCGCCAATTGCTGATTCTCTCTGTCCACCCGCGCTTTCAGCTCTCCCAGTTGTCCATTCAGCCACGAGGCCGAAGCGTCGGTGGCCTGGACGCGCTCCTCCGTCTCCTGCTTTCCGTAAGCCTCGATGAGTCCGTTCACCACGGCCGCGGAAAGCGCCGCATCCTGCGAGCGGAATCGAATCTCCAGCACCAGTGTTCGCGGAATGGTCTGCACCGTAAGATCCCGCTGGAATTCATCCAGCAACCATGCTTTTGCATCGGGATCAGGTTGTGCAGGAACGAAATTGGGAAACTTGCGCGCGAACGGCCGTGTTATCCCCGTCGCCTTGTAAAACTTCAAATCTGAAATCACCCTCCAGGCCAGCCGGTCGCTCCGAAAAACATTGGCTAGTGTTTCCAACTGCACCTGGCCCGAAGCGAAAGACCCCGGCGTTGAACTCTCATTGCGGTCGAGCGCCAGCACCGACACCGGCACTCCGCGCAACGAAACGCGAGCCGTCGCCTCGTAAACATTTGGCGCAACCATGCAATAGATCAGACATGCGCATAGGAGTGCACCGACAATCGCCAGGAACAAGCGCATATCCCCGCGAACCGTGTGCCACAGTTCCAGCAACGACAGAGATGTGTTCCGTCTCAGAGTTCCGCGTTTCAGCGCGCCTGGATGGCTCGTCAATTCTTCCTGGCTAACGGTCGTCTCCGGCAAGGGGCAGCTCTTCCTCGGTTCCCATTGCTTTCCGAAGGGCAATCGTCGGAGGACACGGCGGACGGCCGCAGCGGATGAGCTAAAGCAAAACCAGGGAAGATGTATCCCGAAGCCGCAACCCTCAAGTCGACGCGACCCCAAGGAGCGGCGAGCCAGCACGATTTGAACAGGACACCGTATCCCAGGTTTTGCTGTAGAGATCAGTGTCCCTAATCCGCACGGGATTGTTAGTGAGGCTCATCACATATGAAACCCGCTGGAACCCTTGCAGATTCTTGAGCCTGCCAATCCCGCCTATCCGCCTATCCCTTGGCCGGCGCGCCATTCCGATACCACTCCACGGTCCGTCGCAGCCCCTCACGGAAATCTACAGTCGGTCTGTAGCCAAGCAGTTCACCGGCAAGCCGAATATCGGCCAGCGAATCGCGAACGTCCCCAGTGCGCGCTGGTCCGTATGCCGGTTCGCCTGCGTATCCAGTCAATTCGCGAAGAATCCGGAATGTTTCGTTGAGAGTAATTCGCGAACCAGTCGCGACGTTCATCATCTGCCCCGCGACCTTCGCTGCCGACGCATCAGCTGCAAGCAGATTCGCATGAACAACGTTGTCGATATAGGTAAAATCGCGGCTTTGCTCGCCGTCGCCAAAGATGGTCGGCTGCTCGCCGGCAATCATCCGCCGGCAAAAAATCGCCAGCACGCCGGAATAGTACGAGGTTGGATCCTGAAAGGGTCCGAAGACGTTGAAATAGCGAAGGACCACGGTTTCCAGTCCATAAACCCGTGCAAACGCCCGCATGTAGTGCTCGCCCGCCAGCTTTGCCACCGCGTACGGCGAAATCGGGTTCGGCAGCATGCTTTCGTGTTTAGGAAGTACAGGCGTGTCCCCATACGCCGACGACGATCCGGCGTAAACCACGCGTCTCACACCGGCAGCCCGCGCGGCCACAAGCAGATTCATCGTGGCTGTAACGCAGTGAAGATTTGTGTTCGCCGGATCAGCCACCGATCGCGGCACCGATGCCAGCGCTGCCTCGTGGAACACCACGTCGACACCCTCACACGCACGCGCGCAATCCTGAGGATTGGTAAGGTCACCCTCGACAAACTCCATCGCCTCCAGGCCGGCCAGATTCCCGCGCCTGCCGGTAATAAAGTTGTCAATTCCCCGTACAGCGTCTCCGCGTTTCAGCAATGCCGCTGCGATCGAACGGCCGATAAACCCGGCGCCCCCAGTGACAAGATATTTCGCCAATTCCTGCTCCTCTTCTCCTGCCAGACACATAAGAATACTAAGTCCAGCGTCTCCCGCGTCTCACCTCGCTGCTCCGCCGAATCATGATCAACACGCCAGAATCGTCCGTTGCTCGAATTTCGCGATCTGGACCATCCAGGTTCCCTGTCCATGCGGCGTTCTTTGCCGCATGGGTGGGAAGCCACGAAGCCCACCCCCTCTGCGCTACCATCAGATAGTGGCGGCTGATCCCTCTCGCCAGCCACGATTCTTTCCCCCAGCGGAGCGCATCGCGGTGTTTACGCCGAAGCCTATTGGTTACGTCCGAAGCCCGTATACCAGCACCAAGTCCATCCCCAAAGGCCTGGGCGCAAAGCATGACGCGGAAGGCATCCTCGACATTCTTCCTGACTTCGAGCCAGGCCTCACTGACATCGAGGGCTTTTCCCACCTCTTCATAATCTGGGCCTTCGATCGTTCCGACGGTTTCGATCTCATCGGGAGCCCACCCTTCGATGAGCGCCCTCACGGCGTCTTCGCCACGCGCTCCCCTCGCCGTCCCAATCCAATTGCACTGACCGTGGTGGAATTACTAGATCGCGAAGGCCACCAGCTACGCGTGCGCGGCGTGGATATGCTCGACGGCACGCCGATCCTCGACATCAAGCCCTACATGTCCAGCATCCCGGCGGAAAAACTCCGTCGCGGTTGGCTCGCGGAAGCCGAGCAGCGCCAGTCCTGATCCGTCACTTCCCACAATGTGAAAGCTGGAATCCGTGATCTTGCGGAAGCGGACAAACTTCGTACCCGACTGCGCCTCTAATGAATTAACGGAAGAGAAATCTTCCAGAAGGAGAGAGTAGTCTATGGCCTTCAAGAGAATCGGAAACGATTGTCGAGAATGGCATGAGGAAAACTCGTACAACAGAGGTTTTACCGGGAGAGGACGGGAAACTCGGGCTGAGCTCGAATGAACCACCTCATCCGTAACACCCGAGTTTGTGATCCGATCACCGAGTCGGATCTTCGAAATTCGGCAAGCATTGGGCGAGGTCTCGCAAGGGACCCCGCCCTTTTGCTGTGCAATGTCCGGCCCCATGCATACCCTTGCGCGTTCACCACCCTCAAAGCACGCTTGCCCCCAACCTGCCGACCCTGCCCCAAATCGTGTATCGTGAGTGAGTTCGAATATGAACTTTCTGTCTGCCACGCTGGCTGAACCGCAGGGCTTCTCGCTGGGTGAGAAGCTGCTGCTGGCCGTCCTGATCGTCACCTCAATTGCTTTGTTTTGGCGACGTTTCAGCCCAATCCTCAAGCGAATTCTAAACTCCAGAAAAGATCCTTCGTTCAGCCTCTCGCCCATCGGCAAGCGCGTCTGGGATTTCTTCTGGGAAGTCCTCTGCCAGGCCAAAGTCATCCGCGAGCGCCCGCTCCCCGGCCTCGCCCACGCCTTCGTCTTCTGGGGCTTCTGCGCCTTTGCCCTCGTCACGCTCAACCACTTCGCCATCGGCCTTCGGCATCGGCTTCCTCGATCCCGCACGGCTTCATTCGGCCGCTTCTACTTCTACTTCGCCGCCATCTTCGCCATCGCCTGCGCCGTCGGCATCGCTCGGCCTCTTCATCCGCCGCTTCTTCGTCCGCCCCATCTGGCTCGGCGACAAAGCTCTCCTGCGAATCCGGCGTCATCGCGCTCCTCATCTTCCTGCTGATGGTCACCTATCTCGCCGCCTTCTTCGTCAGCCGACGTCAGCCCGGCCGCGCGCGTCCTCTGGTGGGCGCACACGCTCGCCCTGCTCGTCTTCCTGCCGCTCATCCCCCACACCAAGCACCTGCACCTGGTGCTCAGCCCCGCCACCATCTTTCTCTCGCGCGGCAGCTTCAGCCAGATCCCGCCGCTCGCCGGCGACGAAGACTTCGGCCTCGTCGCCGGCAAAGACCTCACCCAACTCGTCAGCCTGCAGGCCTACTCCTGCGTCGAGTGCGGCCGCTGCACCGAGCACTGCCCCGCCGCCAACACCGGCAAGGTGCTCAACCCCAAGGAAATCATCCTCGGCGTGCGCGGCTACCTCAACGACTTCGGCCCCGCGTCCGAAGAGCCGCTGCTCGGCAAGTACAACTCGCAGGAAGCCGCCTTCCAGTGCACCACCTGCGGCGCCTGCGAGTTCCAGTGCCCGGTCGGCATCGAGCACTGCCCATCATCGTCGGCCTGCGCCGCGGCGCGGTCAACACCGGCGCGTGGGAAGACGACCACGGCACCAAGCTCTTCCTCGCCCTCGAGCGCGGCTCGCAACGCCCTCGGCATGAGCGCCGCCGAGCGCGACAAGTTCATCCAGAAGCAGGAGCTCCCCATCTTCGACGGCACGCAGGAATACTGCCTCTGGCTCGGCTGCATGGGCGGCTACGATCCCAAGGGCCGCGAGATCATCGCCGACTTCGCCCGCGTCATGAACTACCTCGGCACCACCTTCGGCGTCCTGCGCAAGGAGAAATGCACCGGCGATCCCGTCCGCCGCCTCGGCAACGACCTGGTCTTCCAGCAACTCGCCGAAGCCAACCTCGAAGCCCTCGCGCAGAACAAGGTCAAGAAGATCGTCTCCATCTGCCCGCACTGCGTCCGCACCATCCAGGAAGACTGGAAGGAGTTCGGCACGCCCGCCCGAGATCGAGCACCACAGCGAATTCCTGGCCCGCTCACCAGGACACAGCTGCCCAAGCCAGATCCGAACGCGCCACGCGAGAAAATCGTCTTCCACGACCCCTGCTACCTCGGCCGCTATCGCGACGTCTACGACGAGCCGCGCGCCGTCGTCGCCCTCGCCGGCGAACTCGTCGAAGCCCCGCGCACCCACGAGCGCAGCTTCTGCTGCGGAGCCGGCGGCGGCCTCGCCTTCCTCGGCGAAGAAACCGGCGAGCGCGTCAGCCACGTCCGCGCCGAAGAACTCGTCGCCACCGGCGCCACCACCATCGGCACCGCCTGCCCCTTCTGCAACACCATGTTCCGCGATGCGCGTCGGCACGCCAGCACATGCGACATCGGCCGCCACCGCAACTGCGTCGACATCGCCCAACTCACCGCTAGCAGACGACTGCCGCCCAGACCACCACCGATCAAATCCGATACAATCGTCAAACCGGAGCATTCACGAACGATGAAAATCATCGTCGCCATCAAACAAGTCCCCGAACGCGATGCGCAAGTCCGCATCGACGCTCGCGGCAAATGGATCGAAGAAGCCGACCTCCAGTTCGCCATGAACGAGTCCGACGCCTACGCCCTCGAAGAAGCGCTGCAGCTCAAAGAGAAGCACGGCGGCGAAGTCATCGTGCTCAGCGCCGGTCCGGAGCGCGTCGGCAACACCATCCGCGAAGCCCTCGCCAAGGGCGCCGACCGCGCCATCCACGTCGACTGCGACGACCTCGGCCGCGCGCGACGCTCTCGGCGTCGCGCGCCTGCTCGCCGCCGCCATCAAGACGGAGAGTCCGACCTCATCCTCACCGGCCTGCAATCCGACGATCTCGGCCTCGGCCAGACCGGCGTCATCCTCGCCGAACTGCTCGGCCTCGCCGCACGCCATCACTCATCCTGCAAGTTGAAAAAACCGACGGCGGCATCAAGGTGAAGCGCGAGCTCGAAGAAGGCTGGTTCCAGCACATCGAACTGCCCCTGCCCGCCGTGCTCACCATCCAATCCGGCGGCAACAAGCTGCGCTACGCCACGCTCATGGGCATCAAGAACGCCAAGACCAAAGAGGTGCGCCGCATCACTGCGGCAGAGCTCGGCAGGCCTGCCGCGCCCGTCGTCACGCTCGAAGCAATCACCCTGCCGCAAAAACAGAAATCCACGCAGATCCTCCCCGGCACGCCAAAGAAGCCGCGGCCACGCTGGTAGAAAAACTCAAGTTCGAGGTGAGGGTCCTATGAGCGGAATTCTCTGTGGTTCTGGAAGATCGCGGCGGCCGCATCAGCCGCATCAGCTGGGAAGCACTCGCAGCCGCGCAGCATCCTCGCCGCCCAATCCGGCCAAACCCTCTACCGCAGTCGTCATCGGCGCGCAAACCGAAGCCGCTCGCCGCAGAAGCCGCCACCAAAGGCGTCGCCAAAGTCGTCCGCGTCGAGCACCCGCTGCTCGGCGCACTACACCGCCGACGGCTTCACTGTCGGCGCTCGATCAACTCATCCGCAGCCGAGTCGCCCGACTACGTTGTCTTCCCGCACACCTATCAGGTGCGCGACTTCGCGCCCGCGCTCGCCTCCCGCCTCGGCCAGGTCCTCATCGGCGATGTCGCCGCGATCGGCGAAGGCCCCGTCTTCACCCGCCAGCTCCTGCAGGGCCGGCTCAACGGCAGCTACCGGCCAGCCGGCGCCGGCCCCTGCTTCGTCTCCGTCCAGGCCGGCGCATTTCGCGCTGAGTCGCTCAGAAGCCGAGCCCCGCCGAAATCACCGCCTTCACTCCCACCATCGACGCCGCGCCAGATCCGCACCAAGCCCGGCGAGCCCTTCCGCGGCACTGCGCAAACCGTCGACCTCGGCTCCGCGCCGCTCATCGTCAGCGTAGGCCGCGGCATCAAGGAAGCCGACAACCTTCCGCTCGTGCAGGATCTCGCCGCCGCGCTCGGCGCCGAACTGGCCGCCTCGCGCCCCATCTGCGACAACGGCTGGCTGCCCATGGAGCGCCAGGTCGGCAGCTCCGGCCAAACCGTCGCGCCCAAGCTCTATCTCGCCGTCGGCATCTCCGGAGCCATCCAGCACCTGGTCGGCATGAAGGGCTCGCAGTGCATCGTCGCCATCAACAAAGACGCCGATGCGCCCATCTTCGAAGTAGCCGACTACGGCATCGTCGGCGATCTCTTCGAAGTAGTGCCGGCACTCACCGAGGCCATCAAAACCGCCCGCCAATAAGTTCTTCCGTTCATCACAACCCTGGGTGCCCCATCCATTCGACGGTCCTTCGTCGAATGGGTGGGAAAGCACGACTCACAATAGAGCACTGTCATTTCGACCGAAGCAAAGCGAAGTGGAGAAACCCGCAGTTGCTTTTCAACCACTCTCGCCGGGTGCCCTAGGTCTCGATTCTGAGACCTGGGACGCAGCTGTCTTGTGTGGGAAACCACGACTCACAATAGAGCACTGTCATTTCGACCGAAGCGAAGCGAAGTGGAGAAACCTGCAGTTGCTTTTCAACCACTCTCGCCGGGTGCCTCGATTTTGAGACCTGGGACGCTGCTGACCATTTGCACCCTCATGGGTCCGCAACGTATCGTTCCCAGTTGCACCAAAACACAACTGCGGGGCCGCCCGAATGTTTCTCCCGGAGACATATCACGTCACGCTTGTCCTTATGGTTCTCAGCATGCTCTGCTGGGGATCGTGGGCCAACACCCTCAAGCTCTGCCCCAGCTACCGCTTCCAGCTCTTCTACTGGGACTACGCGATAGGTCTCATTGGCGCCGCCGTTCTTCTTGGGCTCACCGCCGGCTGGCACGGTCACACCGGACCGCACATTTATCGCCGCCGTCGTCGAAACCCAGCCGTCGCGCATGCTCTGCGCCTTCTGTGGCGGAGCTATCTTCAACGTCGCCAACCTGCTCCTCGTCGCCGCCATTGATGTCGCCGGTCTCGCCGTTGCCTTTCCGGTTGGCATCGGCCTCGCTCTCGTCGTCGGTGCAATCTCCAGCTACCTCGTCAGCCCCGCCGCCAATCCCCTGCTCCTCTTCGGCGGAGTCGCCCTGGTCACGCTCGCCATCATCGCTCGACGCTGCTGCCTATCGCAAACGCGAGAGCACTGCCAAAGCCACAACAACTCGCGGCATCGTCCTCTCGCTCGTCGCCGGCGTGCTTATGGGCAGTTTCTACCCGCTGGTCGCCCACGCCATGCGCGGACCGGACTCTCCCGGTCCCTACGCCATCGCCTTCTTCTTCGCCATCGGCGTCCTCATCTCAACCGTTCCCGCCAATCTGTCTGCTCATGCACAAGCCGCTCGACGGCAAGCCGCCCGTCGACGGCGCGGACTACTGGCGCGCTCCACTTCGGCTGGCACCTGCCGGCATCCTCGGCGGAGCCATCTGGTGCGTCGGCGCAGTCGCCAACTTCGTCGCCTCCGGCGCGCATCTCGTCGGCCCCGCCGTCTCCTACTCCATCGGCCAGGGAGCCACCATGGTCTCCGCCTGCTGGGGCGTATTCGTCTGGCGCGAATTCGCCGGCGCTCCACGAGCCGCGCACATGCTACTCGTCCTCATGTTTGTATTCTTTGCATTGGGACTTGGCGCCGTTGCGCTGGCTCCCCTCTACTGAGATTGATCCATGAGCGAATCCCGCAAGCCCATCGTCGTCGTCGGCAGCGTCACCATGGACATGGTGACACTCACCCCGCAGATCCCGCGCATCGGCCAGACCGTCATCGGCACCAGCTTCTCCACCACCCCCGGCGGCAAGGGCGCCAACCAGGCCGTCGCCGCGGCTCGCCTCGGTTACCCGGTGCAGTTCGTCGGTAAGGTCGGCGACGACGTCTACGGTCCCCAGCTCATCGAGAACCTCTCGCACGCCGGCGTCGACACCTCCGCAATGACAACCGCTCCCGGCTCATCCGGCCTCGCGCCCATCTTCCTCGCGGAAAGCGGCCAGAACGCCATCGTCGTCGTTCCCGGCGCCAACGGCAAAGTGGATTGCGCCTACGTCGATCAGCACATCGACATCATCCGCACCGCCGGCATGGTTCTCTGCCAGCTCGAACTGCCCATCTCCACCATCGACCACACCCTCGCCCTCTGCGCCGAACTCCGCGTCCCCGTCATGCTCGATCCCGCCCCAGCTGCTCCGCTCAGCGAGTCGGTTTGGAACCAGATCGCGTGGTTCACTCCCAATGAAACCGAAGCCGCCTTCTACCTCGACGATGCCTCAGCGCCCGAATCCATCTCGAAGCACCTGCTCGATCGCGGACTTCGTGCCGTTGTCCTCAAGCGCGGCGCAGAAGGCGCATATGTAGCTGTCGCGGGCGGCCAGTCTGGCTGGGTCAAAGCCTTCATCGTCGACGCCATCGACACCGTGGCCGCCGGCGACTGCTTCAACGGCGCATTTGCCGTTGGTCTTGCTCGAAGGCCTGGATCCCTGGCATGCCGCGCGATTCGCCTGCGCCGCCTCTGCCATCTCCGTCACCCGCCGCGGAGCCCAAGCCTCCATGCCCACCCGCGCCGACGTCGATGCCTTTCTAGCTCCGCACACCGAAAATGCCTGACCCGGTTCCGGACAACTCTTCGAAGATGCACGAAGTGTCAGGCACAACTCTAATCGCGCCGCACAATTCTCCCTCGAACCAGACGTGTCATCCTGAGCGGAGCGGTTTTCTTCAGCGTAGCGAAGGATCTGCTTCTGCAACTCACCCTCGAACCCGAGGTGTCATCCTGAGCGGAGCGGCTTTCGGGGTCCCCGGCGACAGATTTTCGTCGCCGGGGCGGTTCAGCGTGGCGAAGGATCTGCTTCTGCAATTCCCACGTGTCCACAAGTCCTTTCCCCTTGCTCAAAGCTTCTCGCATCACGAAACCTCGCCGATCTTCCTCGTCTCCACCGCGCATCCAACATGCCTCCGCCGCCGTCCTATCCAACGAGGAGTCTCATGAGCGAAACCGTAAAACTCACCGCATCCGACGGCCATCAACTCGACGCCTACGTTGCCCGTCCCAGCGGCAACCCCATCGCCGGCCTGGTCGTCATCCAGGAAATCTTCGGAGTCAACCAGCACATCCGTTCGGTCGCCGACAGCTACGCGAGCGATGGCTTCCTGGCCGTCGCACCCGCCCTCTTCGATCGCGTCGAGCGCAACGTCGAGCTCCCCTACGACGGCCCCGAAGCGCAAAGAGGCATGGCCATCCGGCAAAAGCTCGATATCGCCAAGTCCGTCGAAGACATCGATGCTGCGCTTGCCTACGTACGTCGGCACACCGGCAAGAAAGCCGGCGTCATCGGCTACTGCTTCGGCGGCCTGCTCGCCTGGCTCAGCGCCACGCGCCTCAATCCCGATGTCGCCGTCGGCTACTACGCCGGAGGCATCGGCAACTTCGCCACCGAAACGCCTCACGCCCCCGTCCAGCTCCACTTCGGCAAACTCGACACGCACATCCCCGCCGAGCAGGTGAATAAGGTCCAAGCCGCCCACCCTCAAGTCGAAATCCACTGGTACGAAAACGCCGGCCACGGCTTCAACTGCGACATGCGCGCCAGCTACAACGCCGAGGCCGCAGCCCTCGCCCGCACCCGAGCCCTCGCATTCCTCAAAAAGCACCTGGCCTAGATCAGAAAAACCTCGATCAGAAATAATATGTCATTCCGACCGAGTCGCCGTGGCGACGAGCGGAGGAACCTGCAGTTGTCTTTTTCAATCTGATGACGAATCCCAGGGTGCCCCATCCAAGCGCGGTTCTATCGCGCTTGGGTGGGAAAGCAACAAACCTCACGCCACCTCGTTCTCCAGCGTCCCGATCGGCTCAATTGTGATTCGCACCCGATCCCCGCTCTGCAGCGTAAACGAGCTCGGCGGCACAATCCCCGTCCCCGTCATCAGGAACACTCCCGCCGAAAAGCTGTTATCACGCATCAGGTACTCAACCAGCACCTTCGGATCGCGCTTCAGCTCCGTCAATTCCACCGATCCCGTAAATTCCACCCGCGCATCGCGCAGAATCTCCAGCACAATCTCCGTCGAGTGCGCCAGCGGGCTATCCGTTACCAGGATCCCCGGCCCCAGCGCGCAACTCCCGTCGTACACCTTCGCCTGCGGCAGATACAGCGGATTCTCGCCCTCGATATCGCGCGAACTCATGT
The DNA here is from genome assembly GCA_963774175.1 of uncultured Acidobacteriaceae bacterium. GTDB lineage: Bacteria > Acidobacteriota > Terriglobia > Terriglobales > Acidobacteriaceae > Telmatobacter. The sequence continues at coordinate 375,494 of CAVZDT010000017.1, read as the reverse complement.
CATTGCCGATTGTGTAGCCCACAATCCGTCCCGCCGGGCTCACGACCAGCGTCAACTCCGGCTCCGGCACCGACCAGCGCGCATCGCCGCGAATCCGCACCTTGCCGCCCGCACCCACCGTCCGGCTCGCCGTGGATTTGAAGAACAGCTCCGGCCGCTCAGCCGAATACACACGATCGTAAAAATTCCCGCCGCCCGCGTCCTTCGACTCCTCCATGCGCGCGCCCCGACTGCGGTAGTAGGTCACGCCCGCCGCCCAAACCTCCTGCCGGCTGATCGGCGCCAGCAGTTTTGCCTCATGAAAATCCAGCGACGGCTTGGTACTGGCCACAACCTCGCCAAGAAACTTCGGCAAGTCCTCCCGCGCCAGCAGCGCATCCCAATCCTGGTTCGCTAGCTGAAAATGCTGCTCATCTTCTTCCGCGAATATCCCTGCTCGTTGTGCGATAGAGCCTCACTCCGCCTCCTGAAGTTCGCTTCCATCCTACACTCCGCCGTGCGCAAACCAGTCAATCACTAGGGCACATCACACGGGTGCCCCATCCTTGCGACGTCTTTGTTTTTGTCGCAAGGGTGGGAAAGCACGAACCCAAATCCATCGCATTCTCATTTCTACCGAAGATCGTCGGGTGCCCCATCCATTCGACGGTCTTTCGTCGAATGGGTGGTAAACCACAAACCCAAATCCATCGCATTGTCATTTCGACCGAAGCGGAGAAACCCGCAGTTGCTCTTCGCCGGCGCAACTGGAGCCCCAGGTGCCCCATCCATTTCGCAGCTTCATCGCGAAATGGGTGGGAAACCCCCAACCCAAATCTGTCGCATTGTCATTTCGACCGAAGCGGAGAAACCTGCAGTTGCTCTTCGCTGGCGCAACTGGAGACCCGGGTGCCCCATCCATTTCGCAGCTTCATCGCGAAATGGGTGGGAAACCGCAAATCTCTGCGCCACCTACTCCCGCCACCCATCCAGCTTCCCATTTCGGATCGCCCTCGCCATCGCCTCAATATCCGGCGCCAGCACGCGATCCCGTTCCAATCGCGCAACGACCGTCCGCACCACGCCATGCGCCTCTTCAATTCTTCGGCTCGACTTCAGCGGCCGTCGAAACTCCAGCGCCTGTGCCGCGCACATCAGTTCGATAGCCAGCACCCGCTCCGCATGCTCCACAATCTGCCGCAGCTTGATCGCCCCCGTCATCCCCATCGAAACATGGTCTTCTTTCCCGCCGTCCGTCGGAATACTTCCAGTCGACGATGGATGCGAAAGCACCTGGCACTCGTTGATCAGCGCCGCCGCCACAATCTGCGCAATCATGAATCCCGACGAAAGCCCCGGATCCATAGCCAGAAACGCCGGAAGCCCTTCGTTGATATCCGGATTCAACAGCCGGTCGATGCGCCGCTCCGTAATGCCTGCCAGATCTGTCATCGCAATCGCAGCATAATCGAATGCATACGACAGCGGCGCACCATGAAAATTTCCGCCGGAAATTACTGTCCCGCCTTCCGTGCCCGGAAACACCAGCGGATTATCCGTCGCCGACCCAGCCTCGATCTCCAGCACCCCCGCCACATGCTCCAGCACGCCGCGCACCGCGCCATGCACCTGCGGCATGCAGCGCAGGCAGTAGGCATCCTGCACCCGCGTATCCCGCACGCGATGCGACTCGCGAATCTCCGACCCGTCTAGCAATCGCAGCAAATGCGCCGCCGAAGCAATCTGCCCTTCATGCGGCCTGGCCCGGTGAATCCGTTCATCAAATGCCGCCGGAGTGCCCTTCAGCGCCTCCAGTGACATGGCCCCAGACAGATCGCAAAGCTGCACAACACGCTGCGCCCGCGAAACACCCAGCGCACCCACCGCCGTCATCGCCTGCGTGCCGTTCAGCAGCGCCAGCCCTTCCTTCGCCGTAAGCTCAAGCGGTTTCAATCCCGCGCGCCGCAGCGCCTCTCCGCCGGCGATCCGCTCGCCGCGATAGAACGCCTCGCCCTCGCCCACAACCACCAGGGCAAGATGCGCCAGTGGTGCCAGGTCCCCGCTCGCGCCCACCGAGCCTTTTTCCGGAATCACCGGATGCACACCCGCGTTCAGCAGCCCAACCAGCAACTCCAGCAACTCCGGCCGCACCCCGCTGAATCCCTTCGCCAGCACATTGGCGCGCAGCAGCACCATTGCGCGCGTCTCCGCCTCCGCCAGCGGCTCGCCGACTCCTCCCGCATGACTCCGCACCAGGTTGATCTGCAATTCCGCAAGCTTGTTCGCCGGTATACGAACGTCCGCCAGCTTCCCGAACCCGGTGTTCACCCCGTAAATCGTCTCGCCCGCCGCGAGAATCCCCTCAATCAATCCGCGGCTCTCTGCCACGCGCCTCTGCGCATCCGCAGCCACCTCGACCTGGCATTTCGCCTGCGCCGCTGCTTCAATCTGCGCCAGCGTCAGGGGCTGTCCGTCCAAAACAAGCTTGTCCATAAACGCGATCTTAGGCGGCTGATTCCCCGAATTGAAGACGATTTCAACGCCAGTCACTCACATATACCGGATGAATCGCGTATGATTACGGCCTATGGCAATGGATTCCACGGCACTTCTTGATTCTCAGGGACGAAAGCTGCTCCAGGAACTTCAGGCCCATGCGCGTCTCAGTCTCGCCGAGCTTGGCCGGCGCATCGGCCTCTCACCCACCGCAACCGGCGAGCGCCTGAAGCAAATGGAAGAAGTCGGCATCCTGCGCGGCTACACGGTCGACATCGACCGCGAAGCCCTCGGCCTCGAAGTCTTCGCCTTCATTCGCATGAGCTGCGGCGGCCAGAATTATTACCGCCTGCTTGAGTACATCCAGACTCTCGAAGAGGTCCGCGAATGCCATCACCTTACCGGCGGCGACGACTTCCTGCTCAAGGTGACTACCACCACCCTCGCCGATCTCGAGGCGCTCATTGAAGCCCTCCTGCCTTACGGCAATCCCGTCACCAGCCTTGTGCTGTCCTCGCCCGTCGAGCACCGCAAATTCGCCGTGATGGGCAAACTCACCACCATCACCCGCAAAAGAACTCGTCGCCGCTAGCTCCGTCCTTGTCATTTCCAGCACCAGCCACTGTCATTCCGAGCGACCAACGGGAGTCGAGGAACCTGCAGTTGCTCTTTCCCAAAAAATGGCAAAAACGTTCCTTTAGAACGAGCAGTTCTCCCCGACGCCCTGTGCAATCCGCTTATGACCTGGCTTCTCCGATCCCGAACGCTACAATCGATTCGTATCGAGTTCCCGAGGAATCCCATGCATCTGACCCGCAGAGATTTTTCCCGCCTTGCCGCATTGGGCGCCGCAGCGCATCTCGTTCCCTCGCCGCTCCGCGCGCAATCAGATCAGAAGAAGACCGGCTACGCCGTCATCGGCCTCGGCCGCATCGCCGGTCACTTCATGCCCGGCTCGCGCAACACCACCAACTCGCAGATCACCGCGCTCGTCAGCGGTCATCGCGACAAGGCCGATCGCATCGCGGCCGAGTACAACATTCCCGCCGGTTCCATCTACAACTACGAAAACTTCGACGAGATTGCGCACAATCCCGCCGTCGACGCCGTCTACGTCGCGCTGCCCAACTCCATGCACGCCGAGTACACCATCCGCGCCGCCAAGGCCGGCAAGCACGTGCTCTGCGAAAAGCCCATGGCCACCAGCGTCGCCGACAGCGAGAAGATGATCGCCGCCTGCAAGGCCGCCAACGTAAAGCTCATGATCGCCTACCGCTGCCACTACGAGCCCACCAACCTCCGCGCCATCCAGCTCATTCGCGACGGCGCACTCGGCCAGGTGCAGGCCATCGAGAGCACCTTCGGCTTCAACATCGGCCCGGGCGAGTGGCGCCTCAGCAAGAAGCTCGCCGGCGGCGGCCCGCTCTACGATGTAGGCATCTACTCGCTCAACGCCTGCCGCTATCTCACCGGCGAAGAGCCCGACGCACATCGCCGCCTATGCCTCCGTCATCGACCACGACGGCCGCTTCAACGAAGTCGAAGAGAATGTCTCCTGGACCATGCACTTCCCCTCCGGCATCGTCGCCAGTTGCAGCACCACCTACGGCGCCAACATGGACGGCTACTTCCGCGTCTACGGATCCAAAGGCTGGCTGCAGGTCGACAACGCGTTTGTCTACGAAGGCCTGCATCTGCGCGCCGACCTGTCGCGGCAAGCAGATTGACGAGCCCAATCCGGCCCGCGACCCCTCGCACTTCCAGGCTGAGGCCGAGCACTTTTCTCACTGCGTCCAGAACAACCTAGAACCACAGTCGCCCGGCGAAGAAGGACTGCGCGACATGCGCTACATCGCCGAGATCTATCGCTCTGCTGGAGTCAGCGTCTAAAGCAATTCCCCAGTTGATGCAGCCTTCCCGGGCCTCAGTGCAAGGTGGCTTTTACTTCCACCCCAGCGACGAAGACCTGTCGCCGGGAACCCGGGTTGCGAAAAATCCCCTCGCCAGCAACAGTTCCGGAACACAGTGATCACGAAACGGCTTGAACACTCATTCCTTCGGCCTCTCCGATGCCTGCCCTGAAACCCAATCCGGTTCCGGTGCGGGTTCAAGCTCTGCAGGCCCAGAATCTTTCGATTCTTCGCCGCATCCGCACCTGACCCGGCGAAGTCGTCGAACGCCTTCTCGGTAACGCGAATGATCCACTCCTTGATCAGCGCCGCGCCCTCCGACGCGCCCACCTTGGGATGCTTGATGCAGCACTCCCACTCCAGCACCGCCCAGCCCGGATAGTCGTACTGCGCCATCTTGCTGAAGATCGCCTTGAAATCGATTTGCCCGTCGCCCAGCGAACGGAAGCGACCCGCCCGGTCGATCCAGTCCTGGTATCCGCCGTACACTCCCGAACGCCCGTTCGGCCTGAACTCCGCATCCTTCACATGAAACGCGCGCACCCGATCGTGATAGAAGTCGAGAAACTCAAGGTAGTCCAGCTGCTGCAGCACCATGTGGCTCGGATCGTAAAGAATGTTCGCGCGCTTGTGATCGTTCACCCCCTTGAGGAACCGCTCGAACGTCACCCCGTCGTGAAGATCCTCGCCGGGATGAAGTTCATAGCACACATCCACGCCGGCCTCATCAAACACATTCAGAATCGGCAGTCCAGCGCCGGCCCAGTTCCTCAAATGCCGCATCGATCAATCCCGCCGGCCGCTGCGGCCAGGGATAGAAATAATGGCCACGCCAGCGCTCCTGAAAACGTGGCATGCGCGCTGAGCCCCAGGCGGCTGCTCGCCATCGCCGCCCATTCCAGCTGCTGCACGGCCCACGCCTGCTGCTCCTTCGGTCTGCCCTGCCAACTCCGCTGGTGCGAAACCATCCAGCAGCACGTCGTATGCCGGATTGCTCGCGATCAGTTGTCCCTGCAGGTGCGTCGAAAGCTCAGTCAGCTTCAACCCGGCGCCATCCAGAATTCCCAGCACCTCCTCGCAGTAATCGCGGCTCTCGGCAGCAAGCTTCAAGTCGAAGAGACGTCTGTCCCACGTCGGAATCTGCACGCCTACAAACCCCAGCTGCGCGGCCCAGTGCGCCATTCCATCCAGCGAGTTGAACGGCGCCTGATTATCTGCAAACTGCGCCAGAAAAATGCCCGGCCCCTTGATCGTTTTCATGTTTCGCTCCCCAAGTCGAGCGTTCCTCAAAATTCAATCCAGTTCGTTCTTTTGCTGCTCTCAATCGCGCGATCAATAAACCTCATGCCGCGCACCCCGGCTTCAATCCCCGGCAGCGTCGGCGGCAACTCCACTTTGCGGCTCTGCTTCCACGCCAGCAGCGCGTCGGCAAACTCCCGATACAGCACCGCAAATGCCTCCAGATACCCCTCCGGATGACCTCCCGGCAGCCTCGTCACCGACCGCGCATCCTCGCTCAGATAAGCGCCCGATGCGTGCCGGATCTCCTCCGGTCCATCCAGCCACTTTACGCGCAGCCGGTTCGGGTCCTCCTGTCGCCAGTCGATCGAACCCTTTTCGCCATACACGCGCAGACGCAGCCCGTTCCCCTCGCCCGCCGCGATCTGCGAAGCCATCAGGACACACTGCGCGCCGTTGTCCATCCTCAGCAGCGCCGTGCAATCGTCATCAAGCCTGCGTCCCGCCACCACCGAAAGCAGCACGGCATTCAACCCCACGGTCTTCAGCCCCGTCACGTATTCAGCCAGATGAAACGCGTGCACGCCAATGTCGCCGATACACCCGCCCGCACCGCTCTGCGCCGGATCCGATCTCCACGCCGCCTGCTTCTGTCCCGTCGCCTCAATCGGCTTTGTCAGCCATCCCTGCAGATACTCGACCGCAATCTTGCGTATCTTTCCAATCTGCCCGCTTGCGCAAATTGCCCTTGCCTCGCGCACCAGCGCATACCCCGCATAGGTATGCGTCAATCCATAAGGCAGCCTGCTTTTCGCAACCGCACTTTCCAGTTCTACTGCTTCCGCGTATGTCGCTGTGGCCGGCTTGTCGCTCATTACGGGAAAACCAGCCTCAAGCGCCGCCAATGCAACCGGTAGGTGCAGATGATTGGGAGTCACGATAGCCACAAAGTCAATTGCATCCGGCCGCTTCCGCTCCTCGTCCAGCATCGTCCTGCAGTCCGGATACGCCCGCTCAGGATCGATCTTGTACGACTCACCCGCAGCCCGCGACCGCTCTGCCGACTGCGAAAAAGCTCCCGCAACCAGCTCGATCCTGCCGTCCAGTTCGGCGGCGATGCGATGCACCGGCCCGATAAACGCCCCCGGCCCGCCTCCAACCATCCCCATGCGCAGCTTCTGCTGCCTGGCCATGTCATGCCCTCTCAAAAATCAACTGGTAAAGAGAGTCTCAGGCCGCCCGGAGCATGCGTCAATACGAGCGGCTCTTCTTTCTATATCCGACGGACAATGCGCATCGATCGATTCACTGTGAATTTGAAAATATCTCGTGACTATAGTCATGCTTTCATCGAATCGCGCCCCGACTCCGGCACTTAATTCGCCGGCAATTCTGCCCGTTTCAGCCCCGGAGCCAGGGTCCGCAACAGCAGCAGCGCAATCAGATACGCCGACCCCGAAAAGATAAACAGCGGCACATAGCTTCCCGTGAACTGTAGAACGTGCCCGGCAACCTGCGCAAAAATTGCGCCGCCGAGAGCCCCGCCCACCTGCCCAAAGCTGACCACCGTGCCCACATGCTCTGCCGGAAACATGTCCGACGCCGTGGTAAAGATGTTCGCTGACCATCCCTGGTGCGCACTCGTCGCCAGGCAGAGCAGCGCCACCGCGGTCCAGATCGAGTGCAGCCCGCCCGCGAAAGCAATCGGCACCACCAGGCACGCACACGTCAGCATCGCCGTAATTCGCGCCGTTTTGAGCGACAGCCCGAGCCGCACGTACCCCTTCGGCAACCATCCGCCAAACACGCTGCCGACGGTCGAGCACACGTACACCACAATCAGCGGCAACCCGATGTGCGAAAGATCCAGCTTGAATTCCTTGCTGAAATAGCCCGGCAGCCAGAAAAGATAAAACCACCACACGGGATCAGTAAGAAACTTGCCCAGCACGAATCCCCATGTCTGCCGATAGCGAAGCAGTCGCCACCACGCGATCGGCGGTCCTGCCGACGTCGCGGCCGCGTCCCTCTCGTCCATCGTCTGTTGCGGCTTGCGGTAGCGGATCGACCACCACACAATCCAGGCCGCGCTGAACGCGCCAGTGACGAGAAACGACGCACGCCATCCGAAGTGCAGGGCCACCCACGGCACAACAAACGGTGCAAGAATCGCCCCTACGCCTGCGCCGGAATTGAAAATGCCCGTCGCCAGCGCTCGCTCTTTAGGCGGAAACCATTCCGCCGTCGCTTTAATGGCAGCTGGAAAATTGCCGCTCTCCCCGAGCCCGAGAAAAAATCGCGCCACGCCGAACCCGGCTACCGAATTCACCAGCGCGTGGCTCATCGCGGAAAGACTCCACACTGCCGTGACCAGCGGATATCCCCTCCGGCAGCCAAGCCTGTCCACCAGCCGCCCCGCGAAGATGACCCCCAGCGCATACGCAATCTGGAAACACCAAACGATGTTTCCGTACTGGATTTCGTTCATGCTGATGGAGCGTTCAACCGTCGGCCAGCCATGAAAAAAGGGTTGAAGATGAAGCGTGGCTCCCGAAAGCGCCGGCTTCAGGATCGAAAGAACCTGCCGGTCCATGTAGTTGATGGTCGTGGCCACAAACAGCATCGCGCAGATGGTCCAGCGCCCCGGCAGTGCGGCCGGTTCGTTCACCACCTCGGTGCGCTTCTCAGTCCCAATCGCCATCTCCGCCAATCCCTGACTGCATGTGTGAGAGTCTCGTCCTAAGAAGCCGCGCCTTCACATGTTTCGGAAAAACTCCATCCCTTGAAAGGGGGCGACTTCACTCGCCGTGCCGAGCAGAAAAACTCCGTCAAAGCAATCTCATGTGTCACGGCACGACTTTAGAGGCATCTGAAGAACTCAATCGAAGGAAGCCTTGTAACAAGGGCACGGCTTTAGCCGGGCCGCAAGTATCGCAAAAATGAGTCGGCTTTAGCCCCTGATTCGCTCGATTCGCCACTTCGCTGCTCATTCGGACTTTTCCGTGGCCGTTCAGTCGTGCAGTAAAACACCCCCAAGAAACGTGAACTTTAACCCCTGAGGAATGCCTTTCCCGATATTTCAACCCTCACCGCACTCGGCTCAACCTCAACCGCTAACAATTGCCCGCACCGCGATCGCCTACCAGTCCGTCAACGTGCCGTCGAGCTTGCGATTGACCGGCAGATACGCGCGCTGATACGGATACCTCGCCGCAAGCTTCTCATCCAGGTCGACGCCCAGCCCCGGCCCATCGCCCGGATACATCATCCCGTCCTTGAATGCGTAGCTATGCGGAAACACTGCGTCCGTCTCATCCGTGTGCGGCATGTGCTCCTGGATCCCGAAGTTGTGAATCGCCGTGTCGAAGTGCAGCGCCGCGGCCATCGTCACCGGAGACAGATCCGTCGCCCCATGGAAGCCCGTCCGCACGTGATACATCGCCGCAAAGTCCGCCGTCTTCTTCAGTGCGTCATGCCGCCGCCATGCACCATCGTCATGCGCAGGTAATCGATCCACTGGTTGCGAATCAGATCGTGCGCATCCCACACCGAATTGAAGACCTCGCCAACCGCGATCGGCGTCGTCGTATGCTCGCGGATAACCTTAAAGCCTTCCTGCAACTCGGCCGGCGTAGGGTCCTCTATCCAAAAGAGATGAAACGGCTCGAGTTCCTTGCCCAGCCGTCCAGCCTCAATCGGCGTCAGCCGGTGATGGCAATCGTGCAGCAGGTGCAGCTCTTCGCCAAACTCCTCGCGCACCCGCGCAAACAGTTGGGCACATGGCGCAGATAAAGTTCGCTTGACCACTCGTACTCAGGCGGCAATCCGCGCTCCGCCGGCTCGTAGCGTCCCGGCCCCTTGCGCACGCCGTACGTGCTCGCGAGCCCCGGAATCCCGCTCTGCACGCGAATCGCCTTGTAGCCGAGTTCCTTGTGCTGCGCCACGTCTTCAAGCGCCGCGTCGATGTCCTTGCCGTTGGCGTGCGCGTACACCAGCACGCCCTCGCGGCTCTTGCCGCCCAGCAGGTTATAGACCGGCGTATTCAGCGCCTTGCCCTTGATGTCCCACAGCGCCACGTCCACGGCCGCAATGGCCGACATCGTCACCGGCCCGCGCCGCCAGTACGCGCCGCGATAGAAGTACTGCCAGATGTCCTCCGTCTGAAACGGATCGCGGCCGATGATGCAGGGAATCACGTGATCGGTGAGATAGCTCGCCACAGCAAGCTCGCGGCCATTCAGCGTGCCATCGCCCAGCCCGTAAATGCCTTCGTCGGTCTCCACCTTCAGCGTGACAAAGTTCCGCCCCGGCGAAGTGATGTTGACGTAAGCGTTGGTAATCTTCAATCGCCGCACCTGTTCTCTGACCACTGACCCCGTCCCGAGTCACTGCTACTGATTCACCCCGCTGGCCAGGAACCCGCCATCCACGGCGACAATCTCTCCCGTCACAAACGACGCCGCCTCCGACGCCAGAAAAATCGCCGCGCCCGCCAGCTCGCTCGCTTTCGCCAAAGCGCCCCATCGGCATGCGCATCTGCAACTCCTCGCCGCGCGGCGTGCCCGTAATCAGCTTGGCATTCAGTTCCGTCGGAAACATTCCCGGAGCAATCGCATTCACATTCACGCCCGTTTTGCGCCAGCTCCACCGCCAGCACCTTGGTGAGCGATCCGACCGCCGCCTTGCTCGCCGCAGTACGCCGCCACCTGAAAGAACGCCACAAACGTTGTCAGCGAAGCGATGTTGATGATCCGCCCGTACCCCGCCTTCACCATCGTCTTGCCAAAGATCTGGCAGGCGCGCAGCGTTCCCGTCAGGTTCGTCTCGATCACCCGCGACCAGTCGGCCTCTGCAGTCTCCAGCGTCGGCAGCCTTGTGCGTGACTCCCGCCGCATTCACCAGGATGTCGACCTTGCCGAATTCCTTGAGCACCGCATCGTGCAGCGCCTGCGAGCGACTCCGATCCAGCACGTCGCTGGTCACGCGCAGCGACCGCCGGCCCAGCGCCTCAATCTCCGCTGCGACCTTCTCCACCTGCTCGGTCCGCGCGAACTCGCCACCACATCCGCGCCGGCCTCGGCCAGGCCCAGCGAGATCGCGTGACCCAGCCCGGTCGTTCCGCCCGTCACCACCGCAACTCTGCCGCTCAAATCGAATAGACTCTGACTCATCAAACTCCTCGCTCAACTGCACTGAATTGTGCGCACTCTCGTTTGCGCCCACCAATTACGCCATTTTCCTGACCCCCAAAATCTATCACGCAGCCTCGCGATCATTAGCGCGCGGTCCGACGCCCGTCCCCGTCGGCGGTACAGCCCATCTCATCTCCCACCGCAATGCGATACAGTGTCATTGAACGATTTCGAACGATGGAACCCATTCTGATTCCGGATACAGATCGCCGCTGGGATTGCCTGAGCCTCGGCGAAGTCATGCTGCGCCTCGATCCCGGCGAGGGCCGCATCCACACCGCGCGCCAACTTCGCCGTCTGGGAGGGCGGCGGCGAATACAACGTGGCCCGCGGTCTGCGCCGCTGCTTCGGCTCTGCGCACCGCCATCGCCACCGCGCTCGCCGACAACGCCATCGGCCGCCTCGTTGAAGACTGCATCCTCCAGGGCGGCGTCGATACCTCGCTGCTCCGCTGGGTTCCCTTCGACGGCGTCGGCCGCACCGTCCGCAACGGCCTCAACTTCACCGAGCGCGGATTCGGCCTGCGCGCCGCCGTCGGGTGCAGCGACCGCGGCCACACCGCCATCAGCCAGGTCAAGCCCGGCGACTTCGATTGGGCGTCAATTTTCGGGAACGAGAACGGCGCGCGTGGCTTGCACACCGGCGGCATCTTCGCCGCACTCTCCTCCTCCACCGCCGACGTCGCCGCCGAAGCCATGGATGCAGCCCGCAGCCACGGCGCCCTCGTCTCCTACGATCTCAACTACCGCGACTCGCTCTGGAAATCCATCGGCGGCAAAGCCAAGGCGCAGGAAGTCAACCGCGAACTTGTCCGCAAAGTCGACCTGCTGCTCGGTAACGAAGAAGACTTCTCCGCCATGCTCGGCGTCGAGATCAAAGGCGTCAGCGAAGACTTCGCCGAGCTGCCCATCGCCGCCTACGAAGAGATGCTCCGCGAAGTAGCCGCCGCATATCCGAACCTGAAACTCATCGCCAGCACCCTGCGCACCGCGCACACCGCCAGCCGCAACGCCTGGGGAGCCATCGCCCTTTACCAGGACCAGATCGTCCACGTGCCCCAGCGCGAAATCGACATCCTCGACCGCGTCGGCGGCGGCGACAGCTTTGCCTCCGGCCTCATCTACGGACTGCTCGCCGGCAAACCCATTGAGTGGGCCGTCCGCTGCGGCGTGGCCCACGGCGCGCTGGCCATGACCACCCCCGGCGACACCAGCATGGCCACGCTGGCCGAAGTTGAACGCGCCATGAAAGGCGGCAGCGCACGCATTGCCCGCTAACCTGCTAACTCGCTATCGCGCGGAGCGCAGCTAACCCGCTACTCAACTCAGGAAAGACAATGTCCAAAACCATCGCAGCAACTCATCGAACGCGTCGGCCTGATTCCAGTTCTCCGCGCCCGCAGCGCCGCGCAGGCCCACGCCGTCGTGCAGGCCATGATCGCCGGCGGCGTCACCGTCGTTGAAGTCACCATGACCGTCCCCGGCGCCATCGATCGTCCTGAAAGAACTCAAGCAGCGAATACGGCTCGAAGCTCCTGCTCGGCTCGGGCACCGTGACCACCGCGGCGGAGGCGCAGCCACCATCGACGCCGGCGCGGAATTCGTCGTCAGCCCCAGCCTGCATCCTGAAGTCATCCAGACAACAAAGACCAACGGCAAGCTCTCGATTCCCGGCGCCCTCACCCCCACTGAAGTCATCACCGCATGGCACGCCGGCGCAGACTACGTCAAGATCTTTCCCTGCTCCGCCATGGGCGGCGCCAGCTACCTGAAATCCCTGCTCGCACCCTTTCCGTTTCTCAAGCTCATCCCCACCGGCGGCGTCACGCTTGCAAACTGCGGCCAGCTTCCTCAAGGCGGGCGCTCGCGCCCTGGGAGTCGGCAGCGACCTCGTCAACCTCGCTGCCATCGATGCAGGCCATCCCGAAACCATCACCGAAACCGCGCGAGCCTACCTCAAGGTCCTCGCCGATCTCCGTGAAAAGTCACAGACAAAGTAGGATGCGGGTGCCCCTGGTCTCGATTCTGAGACCTGGGAGACACGAGTGTTCATGAGTGCGGTTCGCACCCTACTCCCCTCAGTCCCTAAGTCCCTACGTCCCTCAGTCCCTACGTCCCTGCGTCCCTACGCCCCTCCCAGCCTGTACGCCTTCCTCACCAGCCCCACCGTCAACTCCTCGCGCCACCTCTACCGCCTCATCTTCATCCAGCCGGTGCTCTGCCACCATCCGCGCAAGAAACGCCGCATCCGATCGCCGCGCCACATCATGCCGCGCGGGAATCGACAAAAACGCCCGCGTATCGTCGTTGAACCCCACGGTGTTGTAAAACCCCGCCGTCTCCGTCACCAGTTCGCGAAACCGCGTCATCCCCTCCGGGCTGTCGAAGAACCACCACGGCGGACCGAGCTTCAGGCACGGATAATGCCCCGCCAGCGGCGCCAGTTCCCTGCTGTAACGCCGTCTCATCCAGCGTGAACAGAATGATCGTCAGCCTCGACTCATTCCCAAACCGATCCAGCAGCGGCTTCAACGCGTGCACATAGTCCGTCGCCTGCGGAATGTCCGCACCCATATCGCGTCCATAGCGCGCATACAACTGCGCATTGTGATTGCGCACCGACCCCGGATGAATCTGCATCACCAGTCCATCTTCCAGGCTCATCCGCGCCATCTCCGTCAGCATCTGCGCGCGAAACATCTCCTGGTGCTCAGCATCCGCTTCGCCCTCCAGCACCTTGCCGAGAAGCCACTCCGCTTTTTGCTCGCCCAGGTCCGCTGTCCTCGCCGTCGGATGTCCGTGATCCGTCGCCGTCGCACCCGTCGTCTTGAAGTACTGCCGTCGCGCCGCAAGCGCCCGCAGATATCCGCGCCACGACGCCGTATCTTCACCCGTCAACCTGCCCAGCGTCGCAACATTCTCTGCAAATCCCGGAAACTCCGGGTCCACCACCGGGTCCGGCCGGAACGTCGGCAGAATTCTCCCCTTCCATCCTGATTCCCGAATTGCCTTGTGATCCGCAAGAGAATCCAGTGGCGAATCGGTCGTCGACAGCACCTCGATCTTGAATTGTTCATAAAGTGCGCGCGGCAGAAACTCCTTCTCCTTCAGCTTCGACTCGATCGTCTCGTAGTAAACGTCCGCCGTCTTCTCTGACAGCCGCTCCGTCAACCCGAACAACTTCTCAAACGCATAGTCCAGCCACAGCCGCGATGGCGTTCCGCGAAACAGGCGATAGTTGCTTGCAAACAGGCGCCAGACTTTTTTCGGATCCTTCACCGGCTTGTTGCCGATTTCCAACTCCTCCAGCGAAATCCCCTGGCTGTAGAGCATCCGAAAAATGTAGTGATCCGGTTGCACAAACAACGTCACCGGGTCGGGAAATTGCTCATTCCGCGCAAACCACCCGGCCTGCGTGTGCCCATGCGGGCTCACGATTGGCAAGTCCTTGATTCCCTCGTATAGCCGCCGCGCAATCACTCTCGTCTTTTCATCCGCCGGAAACAGCCTGTTCTCATCCAGCAATGCCAATGCAGTCTCCTTTCGCAGAACTGGCTGCATACGATCGAACTTTGACAAGCCACGCCTTCAGAGCCTCTAAAAACTCGCGGTTTTCAAAGGGCACGACTTCGGTCGTGCCGAAAACGCCCCGCAAACGACGTAGCCTTTGGCCCCTGAGGAACGGACTTCTGTCACAGGATGAATGCAACCAGCTCTAGTCCCATTGAATCGCGTCTCAATCCATCTTGCCCCATCAGTATCGTTCATCGCCGTGCCATGGCGGTATACTGCGGTCGGTTCCGTTCGAGCCTCATCATGAACCTTTCGAGTACGAAATCCCCCAAAACTTCCGCCGCCCTGCCGGAGGCCGTATGAGCACCCTGCGCATCGCTCTCCGCAACTACGCGGATTTCGAGAACGCTCTCGCCGAAGAAGCGCACCTCTTTGAAGCCAGTCATCCCGGAACCAGGATCGAACTCGTCTCACTCGGCATTCATGATCTTTACAAAACCGCCATCACCGAGGGTGGCCTCCATTACGGCCATTACGACCTCGCCCTGCTTGTAACCGACTGGCTGGCCGAAGCCCACGGCGCCGGCGCGCTCGAAGACCTGCACCCCTGGCAACAGCGCATTCCCATTCACGAATGGCCCGCCGGATGGCCCCGCTCTCTCGTGCAGCCGCTCCTCTTCGGCGATCATCTAACCTCGCTTCCGTGGCACGACGGCCCGGAGTGTCTCGTCTATCGCTCTGATCTTTTCCGCGACCCCGCCGAGCAAAATGCCTTTCGCGCCCAGTTTTTTCGCGAACTCGCACCGCCCACCACCTGGGAGGAATTCGAACAGACCGCCCGTTTCTTCACCGATCAGGCAGCCGGTCACTACGGCACCGTCTTCGCCGCTTTCCCTGATGGCCACAACACACTTTACGATTTCGCACTCCAGCTTTGGAGTCGCGGCGCCGAGCTAACCGACTCCGCCGGCCAACCCATCCTCACCACGCCAAAAGCACTTGCCGCCCTCGAGTTTTACCGCCGCGTTGTCCGCGATCCCGCGATCTGCCATCCCCGCTCGCCCCAACTGGACTCCACCCAATCCGGCGACCTTTTTCTCGCCGGCGAAGTGGCTCTCATGGTTAACTGGTTCGGCTTCGCCGCGCGCTCCGGCCGCGAGGGCTCTCCTCTCGCCGGCAAAGTTGCCATCGCGCCCATCCCCACCGCCTACGGTGCGCCGGCGGTCTCGCTCTCCGTCTTCTGGGTCCTCGCTATGGGCAGAGGGTCGCGTCGCAAGGAACTCGCCTGGCAATTCCTGCGCTACGTGGCCTCGCCCGAGCGCGACCTCGGCATCACCCGCCACGGCACCGTGGGTGTGCGCCTTTCCACGTGGCGCAATCCCGAATTGCACGCACGCATTCCTGTTTATCGCGAGGTCGAAGCCATCTCGCTCGCCGCGCGCCAGCTTCCCGCCGGCCCCGGCATGGCTTCTTTCGCCGCCATCATCGACGACGTGATCACCCGCGCCCTCACCACCAGCGAACCCTCCGCCGCTATTCTTGAATCAGCGCAACGCGAGATCGACGCCAAAGGAATAGTGTTCAAATGACTCCTCCAAACCATCCTCCAGCCGCGCAGGCCTTCGGCCTCGAAGGCCGCCACGCCCTCGTCACCGGTGGCGCCAGTGGCATCGGCGAAGCCACGGTGAAGGAACTCGTCCGCGCCGGCGCCTTCGTCTGGGTAGCCGACATCAACCTCGCCGCCGCCGAGGCTCTCTCCCAGTCCCTCGGCTCCTCGCGTGTCCTTCACCTCGACGTCACCAGCCCCAAATCCATCTCCGCCGCCGTCGCCCATCTCAACCGCCTCGACATCCTCGTCAACAACGCCGGCATCGGCCACGTCGGCTCCATCGCGCAAACCGAGCCCGAAGACTTCGATCGCCTTCTCAACGTCAACGTCCGCGCCGTCTACCTCGTCACCCGCGCATTTCTTCCTCTTCTGCTTGCATCAGGCGAAAACGGTGGCCCCGTCGGCTCCATCGTCAACATCGCATCCGTCGCGGGCCTTGTCGGCATCAAGCAGCGCTTCGCCTACTGCACCACCAAGGGCGCGATCGTCGCCATGACCCGCCAGATCGCCGTCGAATATCCGAAAACACTCCGTGTCAATGCCATCTGCCCCGGCACCGTTGAAACGCCCTTCGTCGAGGGCTACCTCGAAAAGTTCCACAAGCACAACAAGGAAGAGATCCGCGCCGAACTTCGCGCTCGCCAGCCCATTGGCCGCCTCGGCCGCCCCGAAGAAGTCGCCTCCATGGTCCGCTATCTCGCCTCCGACGAGGCCGCCTTCATCACCGGCTCCCTCTTCAACATCGACGGCGGCTGGACCGCCGCATGAAACCAGTCGCAGAATCGAGCGACTATTGTCGTCTTCTGTCACCACCGATGCAATTGCTGACCTGCTGCGTCGTGCCGACCTGCTGACTCGCTTGCCGCGAAGCGGCGCTGACTCCGCTACTATCGATCAGGCGGTCCTTGTGTCAGGGCACGACTTCGGTCGTGCCACTATGTAGTCCAGGACGAAGATCGCTTTATTAGCGGTAGCAAACCTCCTCCGAAACGGGTCTTGTGTCAACGCACCTCACAGCCCGCGGAAAAACTCGACCGCAGAAGCTTTGTAACAAGGGCACCTCACAGCCTGCAGAAAAACTCAACCGCTGATACTTTGTAACAAGGGCACCTCACAGCCCACGGAAAAACTCGACCGCAGAAGCTTTGTAACAAGGGCACCTCACAGCCTGCGGAAAAACTCAACCGCAGAAGCTTTGTAACAAGGGCACCTCACAGCTCGCGGAAAAACTCGACCTCTGACGCTTTGTAACAAGGGCACGGCTTTAGCCGGGCCGATGAAGCCGACAAAATGAATCGGGGCTTCAGCCCCTGAGGGATGTTTTTTTTCGCGTTGAGCCGCACTTGATGAGTTTCCCGCAACCTGTTCACTCGTGCAATTTATGATTGGGCATTAGCCCCCGAAGATGTTTTCACCAAGCTACTTCGGTAACTATCTTGTCCGCAGCCCCGAGGGACATTTAGAAACCACCCGGAGAAACCACTCAATGAAGCTCATCTCGTTCTCTGCTGTCACCGGCCAAATTCGTCCCGGCTTCCTTTTCGACGACACAAATTCCATCCTCGATTTGAGCCCCGGCGGCTACTCCTCAACTCTCGAAGTAATCGCCCACGGCATGACGAGTACGACGCCGGCCACGCGACTCTCATTCGACAACGTGAAGCTCCATGCGCCTCTCGCCAACCCCCCCCGCATCTTCGCCATTGGACTCAACTACCGCGACCACGCCAAAGAATCCGGCATGGAGATCCCCGCCACTCCCGTCGTCTTCTTCAAACTGCCCACCGCCATCATCGGCCCCGGCGATCCCATCGTCCTGCCCAAAAACTCCACCCAGCCCGACTACGAGGCCGAGTTCGCCTTCGTCATCGGCAAAGGCGGCTATCGCATCCCGCCGCGAACTGGCGCGATCACGTCTACGGCTACACCATCGTCAACGATGTCAGCGCCCGCGACGTCCAGTTCGCCACAACGCAGTGGTCCATGAGCAAATGCTTCCCTACCTTCTGCCCCCTCGGCCCCGCCATCGTCACCGCCGACGAAATCGCCGATCCGCACGCGCTCGACATCAGCCTCTCCATCGACGGCGAGATCCTGCAGCACTCCAACACCCGCGAGCTTGTCTTCAAAATCCCCGAGCTCATCGAGTACCTCTCGTCCATCACGCCGCTTCTTCCCGGCGACATCGTCTCCACCGGAACCCCGCCCGGCGTAGGCCTCGGCCGCAACCCCAAGCGCTGGCTCAAACCCGGCGAAACCGTCACCATCACCATCGAAGGCCTCGGCTCGCTGACCAATCCAGTCGTCGCCGAACAGTAATCATCGTTCGCAACGATGCCTGTCACCCTGAGTATCCATGTGCCAATTTGGCGTACGGAACGTGATGAAAGCGGTCCCCGGCGCGATGCTCCCGGAGCGAGCACCGAGAATAGCCCGGGGTGAAGTCCGCCAACGCGGACGGAACCCTGGGAAGCGGGTCGTAAAGGAGTCTCAAGCCCCGGAGGGGCGCTCGAACACCACCACGTTTTTCGACAAAACGACAAGCGCGCGGGTAGCTGGTCTTTCTTCCTCGCCTCTACCAGTTCTCAGGCAGCGATGGTTGCGCCCGATTCAACTTGCTTCTTCGCTGGTGCCAGTACGATGAGCACGATACCGATCACCACCAGCACGCCCGATCCAATCAGAAAACCGCTGCGCTGGGCCGGAATCTCAAGTCCCTGTGTCCCCATCGTCACAGCATGGGCAAAGCTCGACCATGCCACGAAAGCAATCATGCTCCGATGCTCCTCCGGCCGGCGCACCGCGATAAGCATGAAAATGCCCATCGTCAGATAGAGACTCATCATCATCGTGTCGCCCGTGTCAGATCCTGCCGGATCCCGCAGCCCCCAAGTCAGCGGAAGGATCGCCGCCGAAAAGAACAAACCCACTACCACCAGCACAATTCGCAACACCCGTTCTCGCCACATCCCCCCTCCAGTCCCTTGTCCCTTAGTCCCCAGTCCCTGCCTTTCTCACCCCGCCAGCCCCGGCTCCGCAGCCACCTCGTCCTCATCCGGAGCCGAACCAAACCACGCATACAGCGCCACCCCCACAAAACACAGCGCCGGAATCGTGTACGACACCGCGATCCCCGTCAGATCCGCCACGCGTCCCATCAGCGGCGGAATCGCAGCCCCGCCTACAATCGACATCACGATCACCGCTCCGCCGGTCTTGGTCCGCGTCCCCAGCCCCTCCACTCCCAGCGCAAATATCGTTGGATACATCGTCGACATGAAGAAGCTCACCGCCACCAGGCAGCCCACGCCCAGCCATCCCGGTCGCATTACCGCCGCCGCACAAATCAGCGCATTGATCACCGCGTAAATCCCCAGCAACCGCGGCGCGCGCACATGCCGAAGGAGCCACGTTGAGAAAAACCGCCCCGTCGTAAACGCCACCAGCGCCGCAGTCAACAGGTATCCCGCCTTGCGCTCGCCCAGTCCCGTATACGTCTGCACATACGGAATCTGCCAACTCCAAGCCCCCACCTGCGCGCCCACATACAAAAACTGCGCCATCACCGCAAACACAAAATGCTTCCTGCGCCACAGCGGCTTCGACGTGTCGTGTTCCAGCGTGTCGCGCGAGTAGTCCATGCCCGTATGCGGAAACGGCGTCCGCGCAATCAGCACTGCCCACAGCAGCACCAGCGTGCCCAGCACCAGGTAAGGCGCTACCACCCGCAGCGTTTCCGACTTCAGATACGCCCGGTACGTGCCTGCCGCCTGCAGCGCAGCCACCTGCTCAGGCTTCAGTTCGATCCCCGAAAAAATGAACTGGCTCCCGATCAGCACCGCCGTGATGCTCCCCAGCGGATTGAACGCCTGCGAAAAATTCACGCGCTGCGCCGCTGTTTCCACGTCGCCGATCTGAATGATGAACGAACTCGCCCCTGTCTCCAGAAACGCCAGCCCGCTCGCAATCACAAACAGCGCCGTCAGAAAGAACCAGTACTGTCCAACGTGCGCCGCCGGATAAAACAGGATGCATCCCGCCCCATAGAGACCGAGTCCGATCACGATGCCCGTCTTGTACCCGGCCCTGCGCATGATCACGCCCGCGGGAAATGCCAGGAAAAAGTACCCCAGGTAAAACGCAAACTGCACCAGCCCCGCCTGCAGCCGGTTAATCTCAAACGACTTCATAAACTGCCGGATGAGAATGTCATTGAAGTTGTTTGGAATCGCCCACAGAAAGAACAGCGCTGTCACCAGCACAAACGGCAGCATCCGTCCCCGCGGAACCAGCGGCATCTGATGATTAGTGCCCGACCTGACCGCCTTCACAACTGGAGTGGAATTCAAGAGTCGTGGCCCTCCCGCGACCTCGCAGCGCGCAAGCGCTTCCCCTCATCACGCAAGAGAATCCAGCGCACCGCTCGACCAGTTCTATCCAATTCGCGCACGCCATGGCAAATCCTCCGTCCATAGCGAAGCTCATCAAGCAACAACCAGGGTGCCCGATCCAAGTCCCGCATCTGGACTTGGGTGGGAAAGCGCGAACCCTGCCCGCATGCCTGGGTGCCCCATCCAAGTCCCGCATCTGGACTTGGGTGGGAAAGCACGAACTCACCCGCATGCCCGGGTGCCCCCATCCAAGTCCCGCATCTGGACTTGGGTGGAAAAGCACGAACTCACCCGCATCTGGGTGCCCAATCCAGGTCCCACATTTGGACTTGGGTGGGAAAGCACGAACCCTTCCCAACCCTGTCCGGCGTAATCTTGAATTGTTATGGAATTCACCGGACTCTCTTTCATCGGCTCGCAGCGCGGCTCCCGCGACGGCGCCAGCTTCCAGGCTTTCGCTCCCCAGACCGGCGAGCCCCTTCAGCCCGTCTATCGCTCCGCCACAATGCAGGAACTGGACCGCGCCGCCCAACTCGCCGCCGAAGCATTCGCCAGCTATTCGCAAACCACCGGCAAGGCCCGCGCCGCCTTTCTTCGCCACATCGCTGACGAGTTCGAGTCGCATCGCGACGAACTCGCCCAGCGCGCGCATCTCGAAACCGCGCTCCCCATGCCGCGCCTTACCGGCGAAGTCACGCGCACCGCCAACCAGTTCCGCATGTTCGCCTCCGTTGTCGAAGAAGGCTCATGGGTCGAGGCCCGCATCGATCCCGCGCTCCCCGACCGCCAGCCGCTCCCTCGCCCCGACGTCCGCTCCATGTTGCGCCCCCTCGGCCCCGTCGCCGTCTTCGGCGCCAGCAACTTCCCGCTCGCCTTCTCCGTCGGCGGAGGAGACACCGCCTCAGCCCTCGCCGCCGGCTGCCCCGTCGTCGTCAAAGCACATCCAGCTCATCCCGGAACCTCTGAGCTCGCCGCAACCATCCTCGCCGAATCCGTCGCCGCGCATGCCCTCGATCCCGGCGTCTTCTCCATGCTTTTTGACTCCGGCATCGAAATCGGCACCGCGCTGGTCAAGCATCCCCTCATCCGCGCTGTCGCGTTCACCGGCTCGCTCCGCGCCGGCCGCGCGCTCATGGACGCCGCCGCCTCGCGCCCTGACCCAATCCCGTGCTTCACCGAGATGTCCAGCGGCAACCCGGTCTTCATCCTTCCCGGCGCCTTCCGCAAAGGCCCCGGCGCGCTCGCCCAGGGCCTCTTCGGATCATTCACACTCGGCGCCGGCCAGTTCTGCACCAAGCCCGGCGTCGTCTTTGTTCCCGAAGCCCCAGAAGGTTCCGTCTTCTTCGACGAACTCAAATCTCTCGTCGAGCAGGCACAGCCCTTCACGCTCCTCACCGGCGGTATCGCGCGCGAATATGACCGGGCCACTGAATCCCGCGCCGCACACGTTCCGGCGTTCGCTGAAGCACATCTCTTGTCCGAAGATCAAAAGGGCGGAGCCCCGTTCCGCGCGCAGGCCAAGCTCTTCACCGTCTGCCTCGACCAGCTCATCGGCCAGCCTGAACTCGCCGACGAAATCTTCGGCCCCGACACCCTGCTCGTGAACTGCGACACGCCGAGCGATTACCTCCGCGCCGCCCGCGCCCTTTCAGGCCATCTCACCGCGACCATCCTCGGCGACGAAGACGATCTCGCCGCCAATCGCGAACTCATCCACATCCTCGAGCAGAAAGCCGGCCGCGTCATCTTCAACGGATTCCCCACCGGCGTCGAAGTCACCCATGCCATGGTCCACGGAGGCCCTTACCCCTCCACCTCCGACCCGCGCTTCACCTCGGTCGGCTCGCTGGCTATTTACCGTTTCGTCCGCCCTGTCTGCTTCCAGAATTTTCCCCAGGCTATGCTCCCGTCCGAACTCCAGGACGCCAATCCCCTCCGAATCCGCCGCCTCCGCGACGGCAAACCCGAGTAGCATCCGCCCAGGACCAGCAAGAACGATCCGCGAAAAAATCGCCAACCGGATGCTATCCAGCTCTTGCTCTGGTGGTCAAAACAGCATGGACCCCGCACGGGAGAGCCGGTATCTCGTGGCTAACTTGCTAACTTGCCATGCCGCGAAGCGGCGCTAACCTGCTGCATTTTTTTGAACGAAGAACTTTTGACATCACGCTGGTTGCCTCATGTCACGATTCACACTGCGTTCGCTGTATTTCCGCAACCTCATCAACCCGTGCCTTCCCGCACCAGCCTTGTTCGGCGCCTTTCTCCTGACGTCCGGAGCCGTCTCGCATGCGCAGCAACCCGGACTCACTCTCGATCCGAACGGCGCCATAGTTCTTATCTCCAGGAATGGTCATCACACCGTGCTTGCCGGGCAAGGCCACTGCAACGAAATCCTCGGCACGCCCGACAATCGACTCCTCGCCTGTGCCGTCTCGCGCGGCGTGGACGATCAGGGCTTTCGACCATCGTTGCAGATCGAGATCTACTACGAGGATGGCAGCAAGCTGGTTCTCGAGCCCGGCGGACCGATTCGCGATTGGCACTTCTGGAACGATCATCAGCAAATCGCCGTCTCGTCCAATGCAGGTGACGGACAAGTCTCCCACGCGCTTTACAACTCACAATCCGGCAACCTGATCGAAAGCCAGGCGGAGCCGGCCGATCCCGCGCATTTGCCTCAGTGGGCCAGGAGCCAGACACAAGTCGACGACGAATCCGTGCCAACCGACACTGCCTCGCAGGAGATGCGAAACAAATGGATGGACAAAACGCTTCGTCAGATCGAAACCATCCAGCCCGGAATGCACCGCCGCGATCTCGCAACGCTCTTCCGCCCCGACGGCGGCATTAACCCTATCGGAAACCAGGAAAGATACGTGCTGAAGGAATGCACCATGATCAAGATTGACGTGAGCTTCAAAGCTCCCGATGAAACGAGTCCAGTGCAGCACAAAAATCCCGACGACGTGATTGAATCCGTTTCGAAGCCGTATCTCCAATATCCCACAATGGACTAGATGACCGATCGACGCCTGAAACACCCGCGCTGCCACTCAATCACAGCTTCAAATCGTTTCGAGGCTCTTCACCGCCGCAACGCCGCAATCTTGTCCCCCCACTTCGAAGCCAACAGGATCAAAACGCAAGAGTCCCGCCCTGTCTCAACGGTCCTTAAGGCAACGTGTACTCAAACAGATCGTTGAACCAATGACGATTGACAGCTGCTTTCACAGCACCTTCGCCAGCCACTCGCCGGTATGCGAATGCAGGTTGCCCGCAATCTCTTCCGGCGTGCCCTCGGCCACGATGCGTCCGCCGCCCTCGCCGCCCTCCGGCCCAAGGTCGATCACCCAATCCGCGCTCTTGATCACGTCCAGGTTGTGCTCGATCACGATCAGCGAACCGCCGCCGTCAATCAGCTTCCGAAATGCCGTCAGCAGCTTCGACACATCGTCGAAATGCAGTCCCGTCGTCGGCTCGTCGAGAATGTACAGCACGCGGCTCGCCTGCGAGGGCTTCGCATTCGCATTGGCTGCGCGCACCTGCGCCAGATGTGCCGCCAGTTTCACGCGCTGCGCCTCGCCGCCAGAAAGCGTCGTGGCCGACTGCCCCAGCCGCAAATATCCGAGCCCTATCTCATCCAGCACCGCCAGCTTCTCCAGCAGCCGCGTCTGCCCGGCGAAGAACCGCAGCGCTTCCTTCACCGTCATCTGCAGCACTTCGTGGATGTTCTTGCCCTTGTACTGCACTTCCAGCACCTTCGCCTGGTAGCGCGTGCCGTTGCAGTCTTCGCACGGCAACTCCACGTCGGCCAGAAACTGCATCTCCACCGTCACCGTGCCGTCGCCCTCGCACGTATTGCAGCGCCCGCCCGGCACGTTGAACGAAAAATGTCCCGGCGTCAGCGATAGCCGCTTCGCATCCGGCTGCGCCGCAAACAGTTCGCGAACCAGATCGAATCCCTTGATATACGTAATCGGATTCGAGCGCGGCGTCCGCCCAATCGGCGTCTGATCCACCAGCACAACATCATTCAGTCTCTCGACACCACTCAAGGATCGGAAGACCCCGGAGGGGTCGCTCCCATCGCTCTGCCCCAGCGCCCGCGCCACCGCGCGATACAGCACCTGGTGCACCAGCGTCGACTTCCCCGATCCCGACACGCCCGTAATCGCCACCAGCATGCCCAGCGGAATCTCCACGTTCAACCCGTGCAGATTATTTGCCTCCGCGCCCTTCAGCACCAGCTTCTCGCGCCCCGGCGCGCGCCGCCGCGTCGGCACCGGAATCGAAATCTTCCCCGACAGATACCTGCCGGTCAGCGAATTCGGATTCGCCTCGATCTCCGCCAGCACACCGTCCGCCAGCATCTTGCCGCCAAACTCGCCCGCGCCCGGCCCCAGGTCCAGCAGATGATCCGCCGAGCGCAGCACATCTGCATCGTGCTCCACCACCACGATAGTGTTGCCCAGGTCACGCAGCTTTTTCAGAATCCGGATCAGCCGCGCCGTGTCGCGCGTGTGCAATCCGATCGAAGGCTCATCGAGCACATACAACGTGCCCACCAGTTGCGATCCCAGCGAAGTTGCCAGCTGAATCCGCTGCGCCTCACCGCCCGACAGCGTTGAAGCCAGCCGGTCCAGCGTCAGATACTCCAGCCCCACCGCATCCAGAAAACTCAGCCGCTGCCGCACCTCTTCGAGAATCGGCCCGGCAATCTCCTCCTGCATCGGCGTCAGCTTCAGTCCCGCAAAAAACTCCTTCGCCTTCGCAATCGTCAGCGCCGCCGCCTGGCAGATGTTCAGCCCGTTCAATCCGCACCGCCCGCGCTTCGGCCCGGAGCCGCTGTCCGCGGCAATCCGGACACTCCGCATACCCGCGATACTTGCTCAGCATCACCCGCACATGCAGCTTGTACTTCTTCCGCTCCATCTGCGCGAAGAATCCATGCACGCCTTCAAACGCGCCTTTGCCGCGAAGAACAATCTCGCGCGCCGCCTCGCTCATCTCGCGCCACGGCACATCCATCGGAATCCCCAGCGCCGCCGCCTGCTTCTTCATCTCCGTAAACCACGACCGGTACTTCGGCCGATTCCACGGATCGATCGCTCCCTCATTCAGGCTCAGCCCCTTGTCCGGAATCACGAGGTTCAAGTCGTAATCCACCGTGTTTCCGAATCCCTGGCAGCGCGGGCACGCCCCGAACGGATTGTTGAAGCTGAACAGCCGCGGCTCCGGCTCCTTCCCGGGCCGATGGCAGTTCGTGCACAAATAATCGCCCGAAAACCGGTGCTGCCTCGGCTCCGGCCGGGTGCCCCTGGTCTCCTGCTTTTGGAGACCTGGGAGAGCACTCCCGTCTGCCTGGCTCTCCTCCCGTTGTCTCTGAACCTCCTCGAAGATCACCTCACCCGCCTCGCGATACGCAATCTCCGCCGCATCCACAATGCGCGCACGATTCTCTGCACTCACAACAATGCGGTCCAGAAGAACAAACACCGGCGCTGAAAAATCCAGATCCAGCAACGACTCCGGCGTCGAAAACTCGAAGATCTCCCCGTTCTGATAGAGCCGGTTGAATCCGGATGCGCGCAACTTCGCCAGCCGCGCCTTCAATCCTTCGTTCAACGGCTCCAGCACTGCTGTTCCCGCAGCCGGCTTTCCACCCGCTTTCGCCGCAGGCTTGCTCCGTTTCGCAGGCTTTGCAGTCTCTGCTACCGCCGGCATCTCGTACTGCACCGGAAACAGCGCATTCAGCCGCGTCCCCTCGCCCAGCGCCAGCACCGCCTCGGCAACCTCATCCATCGAGTCGCGCTTCACCAGCCCGTCGCAGTAGATGCAGTGCACTTCGCCGCAGCGCGCATAGAGCAGCCGCAGGTAGTCGTAGATCTCCGTCGCCGTCGCCACCGTCGACCGTGGATTCCGTGTCGTGTTCTTCTGCTTGATGGCAATCGCCGGTGCCAGGCCGTCGATCTCGTCCACATCCGGCTTTTCGATCCGCTCCAGAAACTGCCGCGCATACGCCGACAGCGACTCGACATATCGCCGCTGTCCCTCGGCGTAGATCGTGTCAAACGCGAGCGAGCTCTTGCCCGATCCTGACACGCCGCTGACCACCGTCAGCTTGCCGTGGGGAATCTCGCAGGAGATGTTCTTCAGATTGTGGGTCCGCGCTCCGCGGATGACGATCGCGTCGTTCGATGAAATCAATGGGAAGACACCGGGAAGAAAGAATTTTCGGCAGCGTCACTGACGCCTCAGAGAGGCGCAGGGCGCAACCAGCCATTCTTTATTATAAAACGCACCACTCCCCTGTCTTCGCGCATGCATTTGCCGCGGAGCAGTTTGACCTGTAGCCGAAAAACAGCTGCCTGAAATAAAGGAATCCGTCGCGCGCCACTCACCGCCTTCTATCACCAACCCAGGCGATCCTTCATTCCGGGAGTGGCGCGCCTACACAAGAGAAACACCTGCGCGGTCGCGCAGCAGAGTACCTAGGCAGCTAAAGCCGAACCCGCATGGCTCGAAGCCACGGCAAGTGCCGGCAAAGAAGGATATTGCGATTCCATCATGTTGTCTGAACGATTCAAAATCGCCGACAAACTCATCAGCACTTCCGATGCGCAAGCCGGACATTGATTGGCGTTGTTTCCGATCGAACTGCAATCCTGGCACAGATACGCACTAGTCAGTGGAAAATGTTGAAGCATCAGGTACGACGCAACATCGCCAGTTTTTCTTGTAGCGCTGGAAAGCATATTGTCACCTGGTGTTTCTGGGGATTTGCGGGGTCTTACGGCACCCAGCATGCACTACTGAAATGATGCCCCACATTGGGACGAAGATGCTCTTCACTTCCGTGTTTCCCGAATCACGAAAGTGGAATAACGGCGGTTACTCGGCCCGCCGGGAAAGTTACTTGAGTGGGTACTCCCTTCGGGTATAGACATCGCCTGAAAGTGTTATATTCCTCGCCAACTCCAACGAACTGGCCGGGTTATCGCGCAAATTATTGTCAAGTCATTCGATGCCGTCACCGCATCGCCAGGTAACCACCCTTCGGCTCCTGGCGACCGGCCACGACTCTACTTAGTAAACGGCTTCTGCATATCCTCCACTTCTTTTTCGCGCTCAATTCCCTTGTGGGCCAGCTTGTCGGCTTCCCGCTCCACTCTTTCGTGCTCATCCGGTACTGCCTTGACGCGTTTATCCGCGTGTGTCGGCTCCGGACGATCGGGAATGTTCGTGTTCTGGGGATTTTTGTCCGTCATATCTCCTCCGCTTCTCACAGCTTCGATGCAGACTCCTGAAACTGAAGATGCATCGGCTCGCACCGCATCGGGCTGGCTGCAAGGAATGAAAGCGCTTGCTCTCTTTCCCAACCCTGCGCGATCATTCCAGCACTGCCGTCCCGCAGAAAAGCCGCCCCTCGGCGCAAAGCCCCCTGCAAAGTTGATCCCGCCTCCACTCTTATGTGGTTGGGACCGTGCGAGCCTCAACGGGTTCGACCGTCCCTTTGCGGCGGAGCAATGCAGCCGAGACGAGAGTGATGATGAGGCCGACAGGCAGGGGCTCGATGAAGGTGTATGCCATGTTGACCAGGGGGTTCTGGTAGAGCTGCTGAGAGCGCTCGATGGCGGCGACTCGCGCGGCGGTAGTGGCGGGGTCAAGTCCGGAGGACTGGACCTTATGAATCTGCGCAGCCCAGTAGCTGTCCATGAAGTGGGGCATGAAGTTGAAGTAGAGGATCTCCCACGTGGCAACGTAGCAGACTGTGGTGATTAGCGCGATCAGGATGCCGCAGGCAAAAGCGCGGCCGAAGGAGATTTGGCCGGCAAGGATGTTGTCGCGGTAGCTGCGGATGCCGAAGTAGATCAGCAGAAACGACGCCACCATCATGGTGTAACCGAGAACCATGCTGTGGACGGAGCCGATCTTGTTGGCGACGACGAGCGAGCCGTCCATAAGGACGGAGATCATGACGCCTGCGATAAGGCCAAAGGTGAGGACGGTTTTCTTCATGGCTGGCTCCCTGTGAGTGAGGATCGAGTGACGATGGAGTCAAGATGCGGTTTAACGGTGCCGGATGTCGTCATGCTTTCGTATGATTTTTGAGAAATGGAGCGAAAATCGTTCTTTCGGGTGACACAGTTGCCCGAAGAGCGTCCGCCTGGACGGCCAGTCCTCACGGCAGCAGGCCCAGCTCTTTGCCTCGCTGAACGGCTTGGGTGCGACGTGCGGCTCCGAGCTTGTCGAAGGCGCGGGCACAATGGGTTTTGACGGTGTTTTCGGAAACGAAAAGCTGCGTGGCGATCTCGCGATTGCTGAAACCGCGTGCAACCAGCGTGAGAATCTCAAGCTCGCGTGCCGTGATGCCGAGAGTCTGCTGGCGCGCCGTGTTGGGAGCGAACGGTTCGGGGGCGGGAGCTTCCGCGCGGACAAGCACTTCCTTCACCACAACCGTTTCGCGTATGGTTTCCTGAATCGTTTCGCGCCTGCGCGTGATGCGCAGTCCCAGCCAGATGCCGAATGCCGCGAACAAGATGGCGACGAGCGAGCCGTAGAGTTCCACAGAGTGCTCGATGACGACGAAGCGGTATTCGGTGTATTGGAGGATTGCGATGAGGAGGCCGCCTACGAGACCGAAGATGAGTACGTGTCGCTTCATGACCGGGTTGTGAAGCAGTATATCCTCGCCCCTGACTCCACTCACCCCTCAAGGTTCTACGTTCCCAGCCGTCCACCTGCCGCCACGCGCCCGTACCACAACCCCGAGTCCTTCACCGTCCTCTTCTCGTCGCGATAGTCCACGTACGTGAGTCCATAGCGCTGGCTGTACCCATCCGTCCACTCAAAGTTGTCCATCAAGCTCCACGCGTGAAACGCGCGCACCTTCGCGCCATCCTTGATCGCGCGCGCCAGTTCCGCCAGCACGCCTTTGAAGAACTGCGTCCTGCGCTCATCCGGCACACGGCCGCCTTCCTTTTCATACGGCGTGTCCATGTAGCAGCAGCCGCACTCCGTAATCTCAATCGGCGGAAAATCGTACTCCCGCGAAATCTGCATCACCAGGTCGTACATCCCCCGCGGCCACACCTCCAGCCCCGCATGCGTGAGTGGACCTTCCGTCGGCATCACCGCGTGAAACTGCGTATAACGATCGCCGCCATTCGGATCCCCTGTATCCGACCACGCGCTCGGTTCCGTACTCCTGCTGCGTGCGCGCATGAGTGCCGCCGGTGTCCGACACCATCCGCCGCGTGTAGTAGTGGAACCCTACCCAGTCCAGCGGAACCTTCATGATCTTCTCGTCCCCCGGTCGCACTCCCATCAATTCGTACGGAGGCTCGCCCACAAACGCATTCGGATACTCCCCTTTCAGCGCCGCATTCAGAAAGAACACATTGTTCATCGCGTGATAGCGCGCCGTCGCCGCCTTGTCTGCCTCGCTGTCGGTCTTCGGATATCCCGGCGCTGCCGAGTACGCGCTTCCCACCGTCGCCTTCGACGATGCTGCCTTGATCGCCCGAAACGCCTCCCCCTGCGCCAGCGTCACCGTGTGCAGCGCCCTTCAGATAGTCGTCCGAAGTTCGCTCTTGCTCGGCGGAAAAATCCCGATCCCGTATCCGTAATACACGAACGCCCACGGCATGTTGAACGGCGCCCACACCGTAATGCGATCGCCAAGTTCCTTCGCCAGGATTCCCGCGTAGTCCGCGAAGTATCCCGCGAGGTCCCGATTCGGCCATCCGCCACGATCCTCCAGCCCCTGCGGCAGATCCCAGTGATACAGCGTGCAGAACGGCCGAATCCCTGCCTCCAGCACCGCATCCATCACCCGCTTGTAGTGATCAAGCCCCTTCTGATTCGGCGCTCCCGTTCCCGATGGCTGAATCCGCGCCCACGATATCGAAAATCGATAGCTCTTCTGGTTCAGCCGCTTCAGCATCGCAATATCTTGCTCGTACAGGTGGTAGTGATCGCACGCCACATCGCCGGTGTCGCCGCCCTTGATGTGCCCCGGCGCATGCGCATAGCGGTCCCAGATCGACTCGCCCTTTCCGTCCTCGTTCCACGCGCCTTCCACCTGGTACGAAGCCGTCGCCATCCCCCACAAAAATCCATCCGGAAATCGCGCACCATCGATCTCGCTCTGCGCAATCGCGCCCGGAACCTGTGCCGCCTCCTGCGCAATCTCCGCTCCATGCACCGTCGTCAGGGCTTCTGCATCCGACACCCGCGCGCCAAGCACCGCCCCTCCCGCAGCCGCCAGCGATCCGCCCAGAAATCTCCGCCGATCCATGCCGATCCCTCCAGGCCGCCCACGCTACCACCCTGGATGATCCCTAGTCAATCGTTTGACTAATCACCGCAATGTCAAAATGGTCGCAGGCGCTGTCATCCCGACAGCAGGTAGCTCCAGCCACCGAAGAGGAGGCATCTGCAGTTGTTTTTTTCAGGAAAGAATGATTTGTTCCGGACGCCGGTAGGTGCGTCTGAAATCAAAGACCTCTCGCAAATCCTTCCCGGCACGCCAACGTGGGATCTCTCGCCGGCGCGGTCATCGCGACCGCAGGTCGCCCAAGACCGCAGTGGAAGCACTTGCAGTTGCCTTCACAATTTTCGTCAGAGAATGAAACTGAGGAGACGTGACCCCTGGGTCGCCTCTCCTCGAAATCCCTAAAGCTCTTGGCCCCGCGTCAGTCCGTCTTTGACGCTCATTGTCCGCTCGTTGTCGAATCCTGCACAATCAGGCTCACGTGGCTCAGTTCGATTGTCTCCAGCACGCTTGACCCGCCCGCTGCGCTCGTGATGACTCCGTTATGCTCGTGTTTCTGCTCCACCAGTTTCGCCACCAACGTCACCGGGGCCATGCCCCGTTTGGTAATCGTCACCTGCACGCTGGACCCTGTTCCCGTCCAGGAAACCTTGTAGTCTCCCGCGGGAAGTTCGGTAGCCCCTACCTTGACCGCATGGCCAAGAACAACCGTCTGCGAATTGCTGGCTGCCAAAGCTGAAATGGATAACAGGGCGAGAACCAATGTACTCCCAAGAAAACGCCTCATGACACTCTCCCGCCGACCCCACCTGACTTCGGGCGCTATCACACCTCTGTCACCTCTGAGATCGATCTTAGAAATTGTTAAGCACCCGTAACATCACAAGATGTGATCCTGAGCACACGGGACCCCAAGCGTTCTATTCAGCTTAGGAAACGAAGGAGATCGGGGGTGTAATCGAAAGATTTGATTCTGCCCTGAAAATTGAGCCGATGGATGGGTGGCATTCCGTCCGCAAAGTTCCCGTAGGGAATAACTGAAAATAGGCCCGGGTGGAGTTCGCCGCGGCGAACGGAACCCGGGGAAAGTGAACAACAAGGGCCAAAGTCCCGTAGGGACGTCCAAACCGCATTTTCATCGTCTTCGGGTGGCGCAACGCGCCATTCATGACTGCTTTTGCCTGAATACATGTCCGCGCACGACGTCAGCCAAGTCACAACCGTCCATTTCATAACTGAAGTGTCATCCTGAGCGAAGCGGCTTTCTTCAGCGACGGGGTCCCCACAGACAGGTCTTCGTCTGTGGGGTGATCGAGCGGAGTGAAGGGTCCGCTTTTGCATTTCAAGTCGTGTCTTGTGGCAGTCATCACCCCGCCCGCCGCGCCAGCACCGCAATGTACAGCCCCGAAACCACAATCAGCGTCCCGCCCGCCACCATCCACACCGTCGGCGCCTCGCGCCACACCAGGTACGACACCAGCGCGCCCGTCACCAGTTGCGTGTAGTGATACTGCGAAACATTCGATGCCGACGTATGCTTCACCGCGACGAAGAAGCAGATAGATCCCGCCGCGCAGAACGCGCCCATCGCCACCAGCCCCGATAGCAATCGTCCATTCAGCGGCTCGGCATGCCATAGCATCGCGCCCAACCCCGCCACCGCCATCACCATGCCTGTGAAGAACGCCAGGCTCTCCGGAGTTTCCGTCCGCGTCAGCACCCGCGACCACACCATGTTCACTGAAAAGCAGCTCACGCAAACCATGCATGCGGCAAAGCCAATCCAGTCGCCCTGCCTCGACGCGCCAAACGGATTGACCGCGATCACCACGCCCGCAAACCCCGCCACCACGGCCAGCGCCTTCTTCACGCCAACCCTCTCATGCAGAAAAATTGCCGCCAGCACCGTAATCACCATCGGTGCCAGAAAAATCAAAATGTAGAAGAGCGTCAGCGGCACATGCCGCAGCGCAACCACCACGCAAAGATCGTTCGTAAGGTCCAGGCACGAGCGCACCAGTTGCCGCCGCGGCCGCGTAGGCCACAGCACCCGTATCTCGCGGCGTACCATCGCATGCAGCGCGAGAAAGGCGCACCTGAACATCCCGAGAAACCCGATAATCTCGGAAGCCGCGACTTCCCCACCAATTTAATCGTGGTGTCGGCCAGCACCCAGAGCGTAAATCCGCTCACCGCCAGCACGATCGCCCTAATGTCCGAGGTCCCCGCGAATGGGCCCTTATTCGCGGGGTGGAGGCCCGCGGTCCGCGGCCCCGTCGCAATCTCCGGAAACTCGGGATTGACGCTGCTGCTCAGAACAAAACTCGATTCAATTCCCCGCTCCAGACTACAACTCACGCGAACTAATGATCCTCACCGATCAAATGTCATCCCGGCGAAGCGATGGGTACGCTTTTGTGTTTGTCCCTGCCCGACTTAAGTCGTGCCCCCAATAGCCCAGGTTGTCGATGGCCCGCATTGGGCAATCCTAAATTGCAGCCCTCGCCGCCCCGCGCATGTCAATACCCGCACCGCCTCTCCGCCTCGCATCTCCTTCTAAACACTCGCCATTTTCTATCCCCGGACTTTGCATGTTATTTCGTCGAATTCTCTATCCTTGTAACAGGAGCGAGCGAAGAACATCGAAATGCCACGCAACGGACATGATCCTCCAGAGAAATTGCAGAATTTCAGCTTTCCGTACCGGCCTTGCTCCCCAAATCAGCCCCGCAAGTCCTTTCCCAATATGACTCTGCAGCTAACTTCAATCCGCAGTGTATCTTGCAGCTCTGCTCTCACCGTATTCCCTTGAAAACGGCAAACTTCATTGCAGAGTATGGGGGTACACCCCCCAAGGGTCTGCTGCAACGCGAATGCCCCGGGCTCCCTCGCCAATCCATCGATCGTTCATGCTCTAATCGGTTCAACGTTCAACCCAGGTTCACCAGGAGAGTTCCATTGACCGCCCCGGAACGCGTAATGCGCACGATGAAGTTGAGCTTCATCGTCGCCGGCTTTTTGATCATCTACGTCATGCTCAAGATCCCGGCAGCTCATCTCTCACGCCCCGTGAATCCGTCGCTTCAGCTCGTCATTGCCGCGGTGGCGCTCATTAACCTGGTCCTGGGCTCGTTCGCAAGGCGATTCTTTGTACGCTTCGCGTCAAATTCTTCTCGATCCGGAGCAAAATCCACACCCTTCAGCCGATGGTTCTCGGCAAACGTCCTGAGTTTCGCCTTAATCGAATCCTGCTTGCTGTTTGGCTTTGTCTTGAACCGGCTCGGGGGCTCGGTTCGGCTTGTGGAACTTCTATGCGGAAGTGCGATGATTGCCTTCTTGTTCTGGAGCCCCGGTCGTCCGCCCGCACCCGAGGACGGCAACATCTCCAGCCGCTGATCGGAACGTCGTGCCCTGCTCAGACGCCTCGGTTCGCGTCACTCTTTGAGCTAGGTCCGCCTCATTTTCACTGCTCTTGCTTTGATATACTTGGTGGGGCTCACCTCGTGCGGAGGTGGCGAAATTGGCAGACGCACTAGCTTGAGGTGCTAGCGCCCACAAGGCATAGGGGTTCAAGTCCCCTCCTCCGCACCATCTCCTGCCCGGCTTCAACCGCGCAGAGTTTTAGAAAGCAGCTTGCAATGCAGATTCTCTTCTACTTCGTCATCGTCCTCCACATCATCGTGTGTCTGTTCCTCATCGGAGTCGTCCTCGTCCAGCAGGGCCGCTCAGCCGATCTCGCCGGCGCCTTCGGCGGCCAGGGCTCGCAGACCGCCTTCGGACCCCGCGCCGCGGCCAACGTGCTCACGCGCCTCACCACCTGGTCCGCCATCATCTTCATGTGCACCTCGCTGACGCTGACCATCCTCTATGCTCGCGGCAACCACGCGCGCTCAGTACTCGGCGATCAGCCCACCTCGGCCCCCGTCAAGTCCGGCAAGTAGGCCGCCCGGCGCAGCCCTCCATGTTGCGGAAAAAGTCGATGCTTCGAAAGGGCACGGCTTTGCAGGCTTCGGAAAAACTTCGTCGGAGCGGATCCAGTGTCAGGGCACGACCATCAGTCGTGCCGTAAATGTTCAATAAGCAACGTGGGTTTTTCACCCCTGAGGGACGACCCTCGTATTTCCGCAGCCTCTTCCAGCTCTGCGAGTCTCGCCTGCAAATACAAAGGCCTCCAGCTTAGCTGGAGGCCTTCAGTTGTAACGGAGATGCGCGTAGAGGTAAGCGGCCGGGAGAGTCAGCCGCTGTTGCGAACTGCCAGGCTCAGGCGATCTGGCGCCGGGCTTCGTTGATCGGCATCGGAACGTTCACCGGCGCCTTCGGCTTCAACGGCTGAAGCCATCCGCACGCCAGCCACTTTTCAGGAATCACGAACTCCGACCATCCGCAATCCAGGCATACCTGGATATCAGGCGCCGGCGCGATGGGCGGGTGGCTCATGGTGCGGGGAGCGTTGCGGTAGAGCCGAATTTCGGCCGGGACCATGGAAAGGGCCCCCGATTTGCACTTGGGACAAACCATATGACACCCCAGAAATTAGTTCACCTGTGGAAAAACCAACTTTAATCGGTATCCGGAGCAAAGAGCAACAAAAAATGTGCACCGCACCTTACTTTTGGCAGTAGTCCGCCCCAGACTGTTATTGCATGGCGTTCACGTGCACACGCACTCCAGCCCGTCGAGGTCGCTCTCGACCGTGTACCGGTTTTGACCCTGGGGATGCTTCACTGGGCCATTTTCACCAGATCGACTCACCAACAAAACGAATCGGGAGCCCCAAAAGGCTCCCGATCCAATCATTCCCGTTCACATTGGCTAGTACGTGATGTGAATGCCCATGGTGAATGCCCGGTTTCCACCGATCGTCCCCGTCACCGAGCCAAAGTTGGCAGCATTATTCGGGCAGTAGGCGGGATTTGAATTAGTAACAGTCAAACCTGCAGTACAAGTACCCTGGCCAGGCCCGAGTTTAAGCGGTAGCAGCGTTGCTTTCCCGCTAGTGGCCGAGAACGGTACCTGATCCAGGTTGGCCAACGCCGACTGCTGATCCGTTGGATCGTTGGACGTCACAATCTGGCCGTAACCGAGGTAGCTCCGGTATGTGCTGCAATTGTTAAACCCCTCAGCGATCGCAGTAGCAGAGCAACCGTTGTTCTGGCGGATCTGCGCCTGGTCCTGCGGAATATCGGGGCTGGTTGAGTTCGTTACGTTAAAGGCGTTGAGTTCGTACTGGAACCTGATCTTTTCAGTGATTTTGAAACCTTTGCGCACGGAAAGATCAAGACGCTTCTGCATCGCCTGCCTGAATATATTGCGCTGACCTACATTGAAGGCCGTCTCGTAAACATCGGACGGATCAGTGCCCGTTGAAACCGGCACGCCATTCGTTCCGGGCTGTACATAGTTGATGGCGATTTGGCTCGGATCCACGTACGGAATGTAGTTGCCGTTGGCATCCCGGAACTTTCCCGTATTGCCCGTCAAAGCCGTCTTCGGATGCTGCGGATCCTTGATACCGAGGACCGGGTTCATCAGGGTCGGGAAGTTGCCGAAGTTCAGGCCGCCTACCGCACCGTAGAACTCATACAGCGACCAGGGCTCTCCGTTTTGCAGGGTTCCGATTCCCGTCAGGTGCCAGTCGTTTGTGATGTATGACGCGAAGGCGTGCTCCTTGACCGCGTTGGGCACATCCACCTGGAAGTTGCCGGTAAACACGTGCGTGCGATCAAAGTCCGAAGAGGCCCAGGAGTCGCGCAGCCGCTTTGGATTGTCGCCGGTGAAGAACAGGCCGATGTCGCTCTGTTCATCGAGCGAATGGCTCCATGTATAGCTCCCGCCAAGCTGGTAATGATTGGAGAGCCGCTTCTCCACGTGTGCTTGCAGGGCGTCATATGCCGAAACTCCTACCGTCTTGAAGTCCGCGGCATTTGGACTAAATCCGACATACGGCGCTCTGAAGTCGGTGTTGCCGGCGTCAAACGTATTCCATGGCTCAACCGCAATCGGGGCATAGTCGTAGTTGACGCCCTCCTCATTGTTCTGGTTCATGACTTCCATGCCATAGGTCGAAGTCTCGCCCCAGATCGGATTGGTCGGCGTCGCGATGCCCGGCTCGTTGATGGGAATCGGGATCACCGAGTGGCGGCCGCGGTTGCCCGTATACCCAACCAGGATGGCCAGGGTATTCACAGGCTGCCATTGCACATTGAACGTGTAGTTGATTGTGTAAGGCAGCACATTGTTCTTGTCGTAGATACCGAAGTTGAGCGGCGTCGTGCAGAGCGTGTAACCCTCCTGACTCTGCAGGCCGCTACAATTTTTGCCGAATTGCGCATAATAGCCCGACGTGGGCGCTCCGGTCATCTCGTTTAACTGATTTTGCAAGGCGGTGTTGATCACACCCGGGTTGGAGCTTGGCGGCACATAACTGCTACCGAAAGCCTCATTTCCCAGCGGGTCTTCCAGCGTGAGACCGGAACTCGATTTGGCGGTAGCAAGGCTAACCAGGGGCGAGGATTCCGTCACGCCAAACGGACCACCAATCGAACTGCCCGCCGGCTGCGAGAGATAGGTGAAAAGCTCGCCACGGTCGTAGTAAATTCCGGCACCGCCGCTGACCACAACCTTGCTGCTGAATGCCTTGGGAGACCATGCGAAGCCGACACGCGGCGAGATGCCCCATTGGCGCCCGTCGAGGGTCGAGTCTGAAACCCCTCGCGTCGGGTTCTGCTTGTTGTTTCCGGCAATCACAAATCCGGCATTGTTCACCGTGAATCCAGTGGTCGAAGTACCCGTGACACTGTAGAGGGCCGGATCGAAGTTGAACATGTCTCCGTATTTTTCCGTCATGCCGCCGTGATAGTCATAACGGACACCAGCCGTGATGCTGAGATTGGTCAGCGTCTGCCACTTGTCCTGCACGTAACCGCTGAATTCATTGGTGCGATAGTATCGATCCGCGTTGTTACGTTTCGTTGCCGGATCGATGCTTTCCACCACTGTCGCCGTCTTCACAATGCCTTGCAGGAAATTATCAAATCCGCTGACCGTCACCTGGGCGTGCCCGGTGCGGTTGTTAGTGAGGTTCAGTTGTGTGTAGCTGTATCCTCCACCCGCAACGATCGTGTGTTTGCCGGCTGTGAAGATCACGTTCGTCGAAGGATTCAGGCGGTTCTGGTAGTAGCCCATATCCACGAATGCCCCGGGCACACCAGCCGGGCCAAGGTAGAGACTCGGCGAATACTGGTCAAAGTTGCCGAAGTTGTTGATCTGCAGGCCGGGCATAACATTCGCAACCAGTTTGTCTGTCGGCGTGGTTGCCGCTCCAACACCCAGGTTGCCGCCTGCAAAGGTCTGCTTATAGTCGCTGAAGGAACCCATGCGGACAAATCCGAGTCGCTGCTCCCAATTCAGCCTCTGACCAATGGAAATCGTGTTGCCGATCGAAAAGACCTGCGCGCCGTTGTGCTGAGTAACTGGAAAACCGGGTGCGCTCGAAAACCCGAAGGGGCGAGTAACCGGCGCGTTCTGAAAGAAGTATTTCGCCGAGACCCGATCAGTTTTTGTTGCATCGTAGTCGAGCGAAACTGTTGCCTGGTCAGATCTCAGGCGCGCGGTGCCGACGAGGACCACATTGGGCTCCAGTGGACTATATTGACCGCCCGGATTCTGCGAAGATGGAATCAGGAACTGGCCGTTCGCCAGTTTGGTATTCAACAGCGTCGAAGCAACCGGATCGATGGTGTCAGGGGCTGTCTCGGCGCCCCATGAAATATCAGCCGCCTGCAGCCCTGCAGTCGAGCGATCATCGGTTAAACCGGTGGGAACGGTCATCTCTGAGAGTCCCGTTGCGTTGTCTTCATTAAATGTCCGTTGGTAAGCGGCAAAGAGGAAGAGCTTGTTTGTTTTGAGAGGACCGCCCGCAGTGATTCCCGAAGTCCAGCGACGAAGCCAGGGGTTGACCATCGAATGCGGGAATACACCAACTCCGGCCTGGCCCAGTAGATACGCCTCGTTGAAGTAAAAGGGCGAGGCATTCAGCAAATTGTTCGCATACGCGCCATAGAGTTCCCCGTGCCAGTTGTTCGTGCCGCTCCTGGTGTTGACATCAATCTGCGCGCCGGCGGTAGCGCCCTGTTGCGCGTCATACATCGACGCATTTACGCGCAACTCCTGCGTGAAGTCTGGCGGTGGAGAAGGCAGGCTGTTGCCGTTCGATCCATAAACGGAGGTGCCCACCGAAAACGATCCACCCGCCGTCGGTGCGCTACCAATGTTGAAGTTGTAGCGCTGCGAAGCGTCGCCGCTGGAGGTCTTGCCATTGAATAGGTTGGTAGAGTCGACGCCGTCCACCTGGAAGGTGTTTGACGTATCGCGTTGCCCGTTGGCCCAGATTCCCTGGTTGCCCAGGCCCGCGTTCGAATCCAGATTCGACAGCAATTCCGCATTCACGCCCGGCGCGAGTACGGCTACCTGCGTAAAACTCCCCGTCGCCAGTGGCGTCAGGTCGATCTGCGCGCTGTCCAGCGTATATCCATTGGTAGCATCAGTCGCATTCAGCAGCGGAGTCGCTGTGACTTCGACGGACTCCGAAACCTGCCCGACTTTCAGAGTCGCATTGACCGTCCTCGCGCTCGCCTCCTGCACCTCAACTCCCCGCACTTGCGTCGTCTCAAACCCGGCGTGGCTCACCTTGACGGTGTACGTGCCAATGGGCAGGTTGAACACCTGGTAGAAGCCGGTGCCTTGCGTAATTGCCGTTGCGGTGTAGTTAATGGCCGAGTCCGTCACGGTCACGTTCGCTCCCGGGACTGCGGCTCCCGACGAGTCAACAATCGTTCCGTTCAACGATCCCAGCGTTTGCTGCCCCAGCGTATGCAGCGAACAGATGAGCATGGCCACGAAAACCAGCCCGTACCTTGCGACACTCCTCCAAAAAAATTGCTTCATATGCTCCTCACGGCAAAGTTTGTTCGTTCCTTGTTTTCGGATAACGACGCCTGCGGACGCCGACTACAGCAAAACCATGGATGTTGTATCCCGAAGCTGCAACTCTCAAGTTCACGCGACCACCCCCGTTGGTCCCCCAACGATGGTCTTCGTCGTTGGGGTGGGAGCACCAGGGAGCGGCAGTCTTGCAGGATTCTCTAACGGTCACAGTAACCCTGGTTTCGCTCTAGGCCCGATGTCGAGAATTCGTCCCATTGGAACATTGCGGTGGAAAGATCAGATTAAGAATAGTTTGTGACAACAGGCCCACTTTTCCCAAGAGAAAATCCGGTGACAACCGTCGTTTCCCGGCGCTTTCTGTGGAAAAGCGGTCCGGGAAATTGCGGCCCAAAAGCCGGCACGGCTCTTAAGTGCCGCAAAGCGAGGCACCACGCCGATCCCAGGCTTGCCTGGAGCATCCACCTGCTGTTATCGCTGGCCCGACGGCGTCACGTTCGGCTTTTCCTTCCCCCACTGGAGCTTCAACCCCACCCGCACGCTCGTCGGCAGGCTCACATAGCCGATCGGCGCAATGTGCTGGTTGTCGGTCAGGTTCTCGGCCTGCGCATAGACGCCAAGCCAGTCACGAAGGCGAAAACTCCCACCCAGGTCGATCTTCGCGTACCCGTTGTCGAGGTTGCGATTCGGCAGCAACAGGCTGTTGCCGCCATTGATGTCGTCATCGGCCAGGAAGTCCGAATCATCTGACCGACTCACAAACGCTGAATTGAAAAGCAGCGTCACCCGCCCGTGCGAATAGCTCGCCGTGAAGAACCCGCTATGCGGAGGCCGCCGGAACGGTCGCGCCCCCACCAGCGGCGAGTCCGGGCCGACCGGAATTCCGCTAAACGTCGGCACCGGTCCCAGCAGCGCCACATCATCGTTGGTAAACGATCGCTGAATCGTCCCGTCGAGATACGTGTAGCCGCCGCGCACAAAGATGTAGCGCCCGATGCCGCTTTCCATTGTCGCTTCCACTCCCAGCGCGCGATAAGCCTCGGTATTCAGCGTCAATTCATAGGCCCCATCCGCCTGCAATTGCTGCTCCAGTGCATTCTGCTGCGCCGGCGTCAGGTTCGGCAGCAGCGATGGAATCAGGTCGAGCCCCACATATTCGATCTGCCTGCCGAATTCGTTATGGAAGAAGCTCGTCCTGAAGATCAACCGCTCGCTGAAGAACGACTGTTCCACGCCGCCCTCATAGGTGCGCGCCGTCGGCGCGGCGATCGGCCCAATATTCAACTGCGCAATCGTCGACTGCCCGCCGTTCTGCTCGAGAAAGTTGTAGAGCGAATAAAACTGGTCAGTCAGCGAAGGTTCGCGCACCGCGTCGCCGAAGTTGAACAACAGCCTCGTGCCGCTCAACACTCCTTTGCGCGGCTTGAATGCATAAAAAGAAACACCCGCCCGCGGCGTCGTCTGCACCCCGAACAGCGCGTAGTGCTCCAGATCGCCGCCTAGCGTGTAGAACAACCGGCTTTTGAAATCTCCATGCACCGCCGCGCGGTAGTCGTAGTTTCTGCGCTCCACCGGCGGGTAAAACGCGCTGCCCGGCTCCGAACCGCGCTCATCCTCATACTGGAAACCGATCTGCGCCGTCAGGTGCGGAGTAACCGTGTAGTCCCCCTGGTAAACGACCGCGTCGCGGTTCGACACCAGTTGACTCCCCTGCGGATAAGTGCCCGCATAATCCATCAGCGCCCGCCCGGTCACCGAGTAGCCGTTCGCCCCGGTGATCGTCACCAGGTCACCAAAGCTGTCCCCGTAGGCATCGAAAACGCCCGCCCCCGTCTGTGTCCACAGGTCGTACTGCTCGCGTTTGCGCGTCGCGCCGTAGCGCACCATGTTATGAAAGTCCGGCGTGGTCTGGTTGTCGATCGACGCACCAATGTACAGATCCTGGTCCTTTTCCGTCGCACTGTTCGTTAGGTGATAAAACTCCCACGTACCCGGCACGCCCACTCCATCCACCCCGTAGTGCACGGTGCCGCGAATCTGCGTCGACCCGGTCGGCTGGAACCCGATATTCCCTGCCGCAGTCCCCACGTGATACTCGTCATTGGGCAGATCATTTGCCGTCTGCTGCCAGCTGTACGCGCCCAGGTAGTCCAGTTTTCCAAACGTTCCCGCCGCTTCTAGTTCCTCGCGCGAACTCTCGAAGTTGCCCCAGTCCCCGTGAAAAATCAGCGAGGGAAAGCTGGTGGTTCCATGTTGCGTGGCCATATTCACCACGCCGCTCTCGGCATCGGCGCCGTACAGGCTCGAATTCGGCCCGCGATAAACCTCGTTCCGCTCCACGCCCGTCGTCGACAGCGGCCCAAAATCAAATCGCCCTCCCAGATCGCCCGCACTCACGCCGTCGATCATCACCAGGTTGTCGTCCGAATCGCCCCCACGCACGAACAGCGAACTCTGCGCGCCGCGCTGACCCTCCTGTGCCACGAACGTACCCGGCATCATCCTGAGCGAGCTCACCATGTCCTGGCTCAACTCCAGCTCTGCCGGCCCAATCACGCTCGTTGCGGCGCCCGTCTGCGGCTGCGGCGTCGGCGTTCCCGTATCCGACACGACGATCGACTCGTGCACCCACTCCGGCTCCAGCACGAGGTTGCGTTCAATGCTGTCGAGCTGCCCCGCATAGAATCCCGGCGTCTCAAGCTGGCGAAACTTGGTTGCCGACACCACCAGGAAAAACCGGCCGCGCAGCCCTGTCAGGATCTGGAAACTGCCATCCGCCCCGGAAACCGCGGACCCGACGACCTGCCCACTCATCAGCAGATCCACCGTCGCTCCGGACACTCGAGCGCCGGACGCGTCTGAGACTACCCCGCGGATCGACGCGGCATACCCTGAAGCCGCAAAAAGACAAACCAAAATAACGACGAAAAGGCGACCGGTCGCAACTCGACCGGAGAATATGCGCTGAAGCAGGCGGAATGACATGATGGCTCCTCCGTTCCCCTCGGAACTAGAAGTGGGTTGAGCATCAAGGACCGGTCTCCTGACTTGCGCCACTGGGGTCCCAAACGACAGCTCCCCGTCGTTGGGGTAACCCTCAGCCACCTTCCCGGAGCGTGGCTCCAGTGGTTGTGCGCTCCCGCCATCTCGGCGAAAACGCTTCGGCTGATTTCCTGGTCCTGCCTCGGCCGAACCAGGGGCGCTCACAGTTGCGGGGCAGCGACGGACTTTCACCGTCTTCCCGAGCATCCTGACGATTGTGGTTGTAAACCTCGCTCGCCCGAAATTGAGCGAAGAGGTTGTCATGAAATGAATTTCGATGACACGGACATTTATAAAAGCCCAGACCCGTGAAGGTCAAAGTCGCCTTTTCAGTTTCGTCGCTGCCGTGTTCCTTCTTCCCGCCCTATTGCGGGCCGAACCCGTGAAAGCTAAACTCCTCAGCATGAAAATTCAGCTTTCCCGCGCCCTCGGCCTGAGCGCTCTCCTTTCTCTGCCCCTCGCGCTTCCTCCCGCCACCGCGCACGCTCAGGACTGGGCCAAGACCCGCCTCGAAGCCTCGCCACGCCATCGCGAATACGTCACCCTCAAACACGACGCACGTAGCCTTCAGGCGCTCGTCGTCTATCCCGAGGTCAAGAACAAGGCAACCGTCGTGATCCTCATTCACGAAATCTTCGGCCTCAGTGACTGGGCCAAAGAGATGGCCGACGAGCTCGCCGCCGAAGGCTTC
Organism: uncultured Acidobacteriaceae bacterium; assembly: GCA_963774175.1. Classification (GTDB taxonomy): domain Bacteria; phylum Acidobacteriota; class Terriglobia; order Terriglobales; family Acidobacteriaceae; genus Telmatobacter. The sequence continues at coordinate 332,211 of CAVZDT010000017.1, read as the reverse complement.
ATCGTCATCGCACCCGACCTGCTCAGTGGCCAGGGACCCAACGGCGGCGGCTCCGATGCAATCCCCAGCCAGGACGACCGTGTCAAAGCCGTCTCCGCCCTCGATCCCGCAGAGGTGATGGCCGACCTCGATTCCGCGGCCGACTACGGCAAGAAACTCCCTGCTTCCAACGGCCAGATCGCGGTCGCCGGATTCTGCTGGGGCGGCGGCAAGTCCTTCGCCTTCGCCGCGCATCGCAAGGACCTCAGCGCCGCGTTCGTCTTCTACGGCACCGGGCCCGCCGATGTCTCCACCATCACCGCTCCTGTTTACGGTTTCTACGCGGGTGAGGACGCGCGCGTTGGTGCCACTGTTCCTGCCACAAAAGACGCAATGAAAGCCGCCGGTAAGTTTTACGATCTCGTCACGTACGATGGCGCCGGTCACGGGTTCATGCGCGCCGGCGAAGATCCCGGCAACAAAAACCCCGCCAACACCACCGCCCGCGATCAAGCCTTCGCCCGCCTGGTCAAACAGCTCAAGGATCTAAAACCCGCCCACGCTGCGAACCCTGCTTCATCCCGCGGAGTCCAGTCGCGAGAATCCGGAACCCGACAGCCCGACTGCCACGATCGTCTTCAGAACCCGGCCTGAATCGTCCCCGATACCAGCCTCATTGGCATCCGAGGAGACCTATGTCCCCAACCCAAAATAATCCAAGCATTCTCTACGCCCTGCTCGATTCCTGGGACCGCAACAACACCATCCTCATCAATCTGCTCCGTGCCGTGCCGGCGGGCGCTCTCGACGCCCGCGCAACCCCCGGCAGCGCATCCATCGCCGCGATGTTCACGCACATCCACTATGTGCGCCTTGTCTTCATCTCTGAAGATGCACCCGAGTTTGCCCGCCCCGTGCCGGAAGCCGAATGGCAAGATGAGCGAAACGTCGATCGCATCGCACAGATGCTCAACGAGAGCGCCGCGGCCGTACGCCAGACAGTCGAAGTCCGGACAAGAAGCAGCAATCCGATGAGCCGGCACTACGATCACCCGATCCTCTTCCTTCAACACATGGTCTGGCACGAGGGCTACCATCACGGCCAGATCAAGCTGGCCCTCAAGGCCGCCGGTCACGCCCTACCTAACGAAGAAATCGGCCCTCTCACCTGGCGCATCTGGATGAACAAGACGTCAGCCCGGTAACGCTAACCTACTACGGTTCATGAGATCGGGCAGAGTGCGTCACCCGCATATTGACAAATAGGAAACCAATTGGTTACGCTTATTGGTAACCGAATGGTTACCCTATCCCGCAAAAAACGCGATGCAATTTTTCGAGCCCTCGCAGATCCAACCCGGCGCGACATTCTCTATCGTCTGCGCGACGGTAGCAAAACTGTCGGCGACATCGCACGAGATTTTCCTATCAGCCGTCCCGCAATTTCGAAACACCTGCGCGCGCTCCGGTCGGCCGGCCTCATTGTGACTCGTCGCCATGGAAGAACCTGCTTTTGCAGTTTGAACAGCGATCCCTTACAGGCAGTCGACGAGTGGCTTAGGGATTACAAGGCTTTCTGGCGCACCAGCATGCGGAATCTCAAGAATTATGTGGAGGACAACAAATGAATCCGGCCAGTCTCACCGATTCGATTGTTGAGGAAATTACCATCGCGGCGCCCGCGCAACGGGTCTTCGCAGCCCTTACAAATCCACGTGAACGGATGATCTGGTGGGTCAGTGCAGGACGATTCCAGGTCACGCAATTCGAGTCCGATTTGCATCCCGGCGGCAAGTGGACGATGCGCGGCAACGGCGTCGGCGGAAAGCCATTTGTCGTAACCGGGGAATATCGCGAGATTGACCCGCCGCGCCTGCTGGTCTTCACCTGGCTTCCTGACTGGTATAGCGACGCGACCGAAACCCTCGTCCGCTGGGATCTGGCGGAAAACAACGGCGTCACCGTGGTCCGCCTGACGCACTCAGGTTTGTCCAGTGAAGCTGCGCGCACCAGCCATCGTGGCTGGCCGCAAATACTGGGCTGGCTCCAGGCCTACGTCGAATGCGCCTGATCGCAAAGTTCCCGTAGGGAACGACCGAGAATAGCCCCGGGTGGAATTCGCCGCGGCGAACGGAACCCCGGGGAAAGCGAACAACAAAGAACCAAAGTCCCGGAGGGACATCGGGAACCAGCGCATTTTCATGGTCTTCGGGTGGCGCATCGCGCCATACATGACTGCCATTGCACTGGCATCCGCATCGCCAGACAGAATCAGCAAATGAAATCTCGGAATCATGGTGACCCCGGGCTGATTCGAACAGCCGACACGCAGTTTAGGAAACTGCTGCTCTATCCATCTGAGCTACGGGGCCACTTTTAGAATGAACAAGTTACAGATAGTTCAAAACTTTTTCCCTTGTAGTTCCTCACAGCTAAAAAAATCCACTCCGGGCCGATGAGCTCAGAAGGCGGGAGACGTGAGGACGAAAAGGTCACAATACCAACAGGGTAGCATCAGGAAGCCGACTATTCACTCAAGTGGTTGTTGACCTCTGCCGTGACAGCTAGAGTTGTGCGCGGTCAGGCTGACACAGTTTCGAGTTGCCGAGATCCATACGTCGGCGCTTCAAAACCTCCTGCGCTTCGAAGATTGCGCCCGGCGAATGCGCGCCGTCGCGGCTGAACTTACCGTGAAACAGATGCACAGTGCTTTCGCAAACGAACGGCGCTAAAAAGGCGTAAGTGTTGCTCCCACGCGCCGTGATGCGGCGGCATGTTTCGTCACGCCTCACCGCCGCATCTACCACAACACGCTGCGCCGAGCGATGAAGGGATTAGGCTCCAGGCGCTCTTGCAAATCAATTCAACGGCGACGCCGGCGATACCTTGGTATTCGGATTCTTCCAAAAGAGTGCGCAACACTCTTTGCGGATATGTCCAATTCATACTGTGGTCTTGGTCGATACCTTCGTCCAATAGACCCGTCGTCGCACTTCTGGCAATCTCGGTTTGCACGGTCACTCGCCCCGACATGAAAGCGACTAGCGGGTGGAAGGCAGAAGTAGACCGAATGAGAACACGCACGTGCCCACGCCTATTCGATTTGAGAGGAGAATGAAATGGCATCAAAGGGAAAAGTCTTAGTGCTAGTTTCCAGCGGACATGGCTTACCGCTGGAAAATGGCGGGTGTTATCGCGGTGCCGGCTATTACCTGAACGAGTTGACGGTTCCGGTCCGCGCCCTCATGCAGGAGGGCTACGAGATCACTTTTTCCAACCCCAAGGGCGACACGCCACAACTGGACCTCCATTCCGCTGTCCCCGATTTCTTCGGCGGGGATGAGGGTAGGCTCCATGACTATTTCAAATTCCGCGACAGCCTGACTGGCCTCAGAAATCCAACTCGCATCTCGGATGTCGTTGCATCGGGCCTCGATCAGTACGATGCTGTTTTCGTCCCCGGCGGCCATGGCCCGATGATCGATCTTCTCGATGATCCCAACGCGGGCATCGTGTTGAGACACTTCCATGAAACATCCAAGCCCACTGCGGTGCTTTGCCATGGCCCGATTTCACTACTCTCCGCGCTTCCCCAATCGAAGGAGTTTGTCGCCGCTTTATCGGCGGGCAATACCGCTGGAGCGCAGGCCAATGCCAAAGGATGGATCTATGCCGGATATAAGATGACGATTTTTTCGACGGCGGAAGAGCAGCAGCGGGAACCTCTTGAGATTGGCGGTAAGGTTCTTTTCTACCCGGACTTTGCCTTGCGCACGGCGGGCGGTGACGTGAGTGTGGTCGCTCCGTGGCAGAGCTACGTCCTTCAGGATCGCGAGTTGATCTCGGGTCAAAACCCGTTCTCGGACGAAGCGCTTCTGAAGCTTCTTCTACCGGCGCTCGAAGCGAAGAAGACAGTGACTGTGTAAGGGGGCTGGCCCATCCTCCATTGGATCGAGTCTTCGCTACTAACGAGCGAGGCAGGGCCACTCATCGCTGTTCGACTCCCGCTGACCAGACGCAAATTGCGAAGCATGGATTGTGTGCGTTCATTTGCGCCGCTATTTGGGAACAGAAACGAGTTGTTCGAAATGTCGTGGGAAAGTCCCGACTGGAAGTCACTGCACCTGCTGTCCCTTGATTTGTGATTTTGCGCGGTGGTCTGAACGATGATTAATTCTGGTGTATCGGACTAATGGCCCGGAATCGCAGCAGGTAAGTTCAAGTGAAAAGTTGCACCGCGCCCAGAGGCGCCCTCGGCCCATAAGCGCCCACCATGCGACTCAATGATTGAGCGGCTGATACGGAGCCCCATGCCGGTGCCGTGCGGTTTGGTTGTGAAGAACGGGTCGAAAATCTGTTCCGCGCGATCTGGCGGAAACCCTGGGCCGGTATCACTTACGGACACGAGAATGCGCTCGTTTTCAGCTAGCTGCGCCTTGATGACCATCTCTCGTATTCCATCAAGGTCCTTCATCGCTTCGATGCTGTTAACGATCAGATTCATCGCTACCTGCTGCAACTGCACGCGATCTCCGACGATCTGAGGAAGATCTGCCGCCAGTTCCGTCCGCACCGATATGTTGTATCTGGTCGCTTCGTCGCGCAGGAGGGCGACAGTTTCTCGAATCATCTCGCTAACACCAAAAGTTTCTCGATTCACGGAGCCCTTCTCGAATTGTGAGCGAATCCTGGCGATAATCTCAGCAGCACGTCGCGCATCTCTTCCAAATCTGGTAACAGCTGCCCGCACTTCATCGAGATCGGGTCTGTCGTTCTCGAGTTTTCGCAGGCAGACGTTGGCGTTGGTGATGGCACCGCTGATCGGTTGACTGATTTCATGAGCCAGGGACGCCGTCAACTCTCCCATGGTCGTTACCCGGTTGATGCGTGCAAGATCGCCCAGCGCCTGGCGCAACGCCTCTTCGGTACGCTTCTGGTCGTCGATGTCGGTCGTCGTACCGACGAATTTGAGGGCTTTCCCTTCGGAATCACGCAACACTACAGCTTGTTGGAGATGCCAGCGATAGGTCCCGTCCTGAGCGCGGAGAGACCTGGTTTCGAACGCAAACCCTTGTCCCGAATGCACGCCCTCCCAAAAGGTTTTGCCTGCCATCTCCCGATCTTCAGGATGGATTGCGGTCATCCAGGCCTCAGGATGCGAACGAATGAAATCGAGCGTCTGACCAGCGAAGTCAAGCCAAACTCGATTCACGAAATCCGGCGTCCCGTCGGGGTTGAGCGTCCAGGCGGATACGGGGAGTTGCTGCAGCAGTTGAACTTGTAGTTGCAACTCTGCATCGGCCTGCTTCAACTCACCATAGAGACGGCTTGTTTCCGCCAACCGCTCTTCGCTGGAGCGCAGTTTCTCGCGTTCGAGTTCCGCCTCGCTGCGCATCCTTTCTTCGCGTTCCGCAGTTTCGCGTCGAAGGTTCGACATTTTGACATTGGCAGCCACGCGCGCCAGCAACTCCCGCGTTGCAAATGGCTTGATGAGATAGTCGTCGGCGTCGGCCTCGAGCCCTTCCACGCGCGACTCTTCGCCCGCACGCGCCGACACCAGGACCACTGGCGTGCCGGCGAGAGCTGAATCTTCGCGAATCGCCCGCAACAAACCAAACCCATCGAGATGCGGCATCATGACGTCCGCCAGCACAAGAGCGGGGCGCAATCGCTCGGTTGCTTCCAATGCCTGGCGGCCATCCACAACCGCGCGCACCTCATAGCGCTCGCTCAGCAAACGTACGATGTACCGGCGCATGTCCGCATTGTCATCGGCCACAACGATGAGTTCGCGTTTTTCCGCCGCTTGGGGCTCCGGCCGGGAAGCAAGCGATGGTCGTTTGCCAAGCATCGCTGCATCGACGGCCGCACCCGATTCGCCGCCGTACCACCGTCGTGCCTCCTCAGCATAAGCTTCGGCTCGATTTGTGGTGGAGACCAGCGTTTGTGCGGCCTGAATGCGCTCCGCCGGCAGATGCTCGGTTCCGCTCGGAATCGTCACGGTGAATGTGCTGCCGGCGCCAACGGCGCTTTCCACGCGCACACTGCCGCTGTGTAGTTTTACCAGTTCCTTCACTAGGGCCAGTCCGATTCCTGTGCCCTCATATGTTCTGGCCTGGGTGCTTTCGATGCGATGGAACCGCTCGAACACTCGCTCGCGATCCTCTTCGGGTATACCCACACCGGTGTCGCGGACCTGTAACTCCACCGCGCCGTCTAGAGGCTTCAATGTCAGAGCAACCTCGCCCGTGAACGTGAATTTGTAAGCATTCGAGAGCAGATTCAACACGACCTTCTCCCACATGTCGCGATCCACATACACCGGGTCGGCGATTGGCTGGCATTCGATTGAGAAACTTAGCCCGGCGTTCTTCATCGCAGAGTCGAACGCGCTGGCGATTTCTGTGGTGAACGTTGCCAGGTCTGTGGGCTCGTAGGAAGCCTGCACGCGTCCCGCCTCAATGCGCGAAAAGTCCAGAAGTGTGTTGACGAGCTTGAGTAACCTGAGTCCATTCCGATGCACCGTGACCAGCAACTCTTGACGCTCGGGGCTGAGCCGCTCGCACGCTTCCTTCTGCACTTCTTCAAGCGGACCGAGCATCAGCGTCAGCGGGGTTCGGAATTCGTGGCTGACGTTGCTGAAGAACGCGGTCTTGGCACGGTCAAGCTCGGCCAGAGTCTCTGCGCGCTGGCGTTCCTGCTCATAGGCGCGGGCGCTGGTCAGCCCAATTGTGATCTGTTCGGTAATCCGATAGACGAATTGGCGGTACGCATCGTCAAAGGGCCGGCCGGGATGGAGTCCGGTGACGAGGAAGCCTAGCGGTTCGCCATATTCGCCCAGCCGAATCGGCACCACGTATGCTTCCATGGGGTGGTCCGGCCAGTTGGGCACCGGCACGCCCGAGGCGCGGTCCCCAAGTTCGATCAGAACTCCGTCCTTCGCCATTGCGGGGTTGAGTCGCCAAAGGTTCTCGCTGCGGCAGTCGATGACCGGAAGACGCAAAGCTTCGCCGGTTTCTGCGCTCGCGCCTGCCAGGTGTGCTTGATGTTCTGAAGGCCGATATTCATAGAGAAACGCGAAGGGAAGACTAATGCAATTCTCGCCGAGGGTCTCCGTGCTGACGCGCCAAACTTTGTCTTCGGTTCGCGCTCCTGTTGTTCTCGACGCTAAATCGCTCAGCAAATGTCGGCGCCGCTCTTCGATCACCCGTTCTGTCGTCTCGAGAGTTGTTCCCAGCACCCCGCCCACGTTGCCGCTATCATCCGGGAGCGGGCTAAGCGAAGTGGTGAAGTAGGTGTCTTCGAGATAGTTGCCGCGGTGTATCGGCGATGGCAGGTCGACCAGGAATCTGGCCTTCCGCTCCCGTACTATTCCGTCGTAAAGAATATCTACGATGTGCGACGCCTCAGGGAAGACTTCGCGGCAAGGGCGACCCAGCGCCATCGGGTGCTTTATTCCGATAACCGGCATGTAGGCATCGTTGTACAGATAGGCGAAATCCGATCCCCAACAGATGGCCATCGCACAGGCGCTGTCCAGCACGGTTCGCACGCTCGTTCGCAGAGCTTGCGGCCATTGCTCCACCGGGCCGAGTGGCGTAGCCGACCAGTCGACCTCGCGCATACGCGTGGCCATCTCACCGTCGCCGGCGAACAGTGACTCGATCAGTTGCCTTTCGTTGGGGTTCATCCAAAATCCCTCGACCGGCTGCAACGCGGACAAGGCCTGCGCGCCGATGGTTGAAGAATCCCGGGGAGCCGCCCAGCAGTGCGACTGGGCAATCGTTGGATGCGCTCGACGAAAGAACGCGGGTCCAACGGGTCAAGGGTATGGCTCTCAACGGAATTTAGGGGAAACCAACAAGCCCAGTCGCCTCAAACGTACTGCTGAAAAGCGATGCCAAATCCTATCGTGCGCCGACGGTAGAGGTTCGGCGGCCGAGGTAATTCATTTGAGAGGCCGGCGCACCTTCAGAAGCTAAACCGGCCGGTCAGTTGAAACTGGCGCGCAGTGCCGGCGGTGGTCAGGATTTGGCCTGCGTTATCGGCGAAATCACCCGCCGCATCCTTGAAGACGGCATCCCCGTTACCTCCAAGGAAAACGCACTTTGAGTATTACTCGGAACGCCAAAATTCGGATGGTTGAACAGGTTATAAGCTTCCACTCCAACCGTGATCTTCCGCTCATGAACAATTGCAAAATCTTTGTGCAGCGCTGGGTCAAATTGCGCGAACCCCGGTCCCCGCAGCATATTTCGTCCGGCATTGCCAAACTGACCGGCCGGTGGTACCGCAAAAGCACCTGGATTAAACCAGCACGACAGAGCGCCCACCCTGGCTCCGTTCGGACAGACTCCCGCATAAGGGTTGCCAACAAGGTTTGGGCGTTCCGGAATAAGCAGCGATTGCACGTCGGCATTGTCAAAGGAGAGCACCGGGGTAAATGGGGTCCCGCTATGAACGCTGGCAACAGACGCGATCTGCCAGCCGCCCAGTAGACGTCCGCGCCAGGCAGCTGGTAAGCGGCATTTGCCACGAAGTTGTGCCGAATGTCGAAACTTGACCGGCCTCGGCTTCCCTTGCGATCGAAAATGTTCTGAGATGCAGGTGGATCATTCACAGATTCCACGGAGAAATCCACCGAAGCATCATCGATGGAATGGGCTAACGTGTACGACACCTGCCAGAAAAGGTTGTGCGTGTAGCGTTTCGAAATGGACACCTGACCGGAGTTATAGAACGATTGCGCGTCAGTCAAAATCGTTTCCAGAGGGAGATGCCAGGTTTGGATTGTAGCGATGGCCTAACGCCGGCTCAAAGGGGTTCTGCTCGCCTTCGCGGGTGAGGTGATTGCCGCGCGTGCCAAAGTATCCCGCGGTGAGGATCATACCCTGCGCGAGTTCGCCGCTCCACGTTGAGGTTGTATTGCATCGCATAGGGGAACTTCGGGTGGTAAGTTGTTGCGAAACCGTCGAGCGGCTGGGTCACTGCAGCATTCTGCGGGTTTAGAAACTGAGGGAAAACGAATTCCTCCAGACCGAAGAATGGCGGCAGCACACGTTCGATACCGAAAACCACTTCCGGGAGTCTGGTCGCGATAGATGCCGAATCCGCTCCGTACCATCGTTTTGCCATTACCGAATGCGTCCCACGCAAAGCCCGCCTGGGGTGAGAGAAGATCCAGGGGAGTCCCTGCAAATAGTGGCCCAACGGTTGGCGCGGAATCCGTCGCAGGGTTTCGAAAAGCGGATAGACGGCCGTGAGCCTCGGTCGGATTGGAGTAGAAATCGTAGCGCAACCCGATATTTGCGGTGAGGCGGCTGTTTAGGCGCACGAAGTCCTGGGCAAACCCAGACGCGAAAGTCTCACGGTATCCGCGGTCGGAATCGGCGTTGGAGGGATTGACCCCCACGTACGACAGGGGCACGCCTTCAAGGAAGAACTCGAGAGCGGGATTGTTGCTGGATGCCGGTAACCCGTAGGGAGTCAGGTCCTGGAACTCATAAAGCCCGTTCACACCGAAATCAAACGTCCCGTTAAGATCGAGCCTTCGGAACTCGGCACCGAATTTTAAGGTGTGGCGGCCAATGGTGCGCGACAGTTGGTCCTGAACCTGATAAACGGTCGAAAAATCGCCCAAAGGAAACACGGGGTTAGTTGCCCAGCAAACTGATCCCGGTGATGTCGATCATCTCCGAACGCCCGATCAGGAACCAACGAAATCGACAGGCCCGGATGCGTATTATCGCTCGAAGAAGATGCCGTTGTCCGGTTGACTCCGAAACGCAATTCATTGATCAATTCGGAGAATGTCCGCACGGTCCTGAATAGTCACATACTGATTCCGCGCCAGGTGAAGAGTCGGGAATCCCGGCAGATAGGTGCCCGGCGGTGTTCCGACGTATGGCACCACAGAAGAACTGTCGTCGACGGTATAGCGCGCGAAGACCGAATGCGTTTTGGAAAAGTTGTGGTCGATGCGAGCCATACCGTGATCCTCACGGGTGGCGCCTTTGTCAGCCGTGATCAGTTCGCCGGTTCCATCGCCATTGTCCGGTCCGTTCGAAGGTGGCATCAGATTGAGAAACTGTTGTATCTGGGGATTGATCGGAATGGCGGCACAGCCGCTTGAACTCGCGCTGGTGCAAGTCGCCGAGTTATTCGCAGAGGGCAACAAGCCTTCATGTGCGAGAGCATCCGGCGCAGTGGAAATTGCCGAGGATGCCTCAACCTCGCGAAAACCCTCATAGTTGGCGAAGAAGAACGTGCGATCTCGCTTCAGTGGCCCTCCGATTCCGGCACCGAACTGATTGCGGACGAACGGGGGGATCGGGTTGGCGGCCAAGTCAAAATAGTTCTTGGCGTCGAGTGACGCATCCCGATGCAATTCCCACAACGATCCGTGAAATTGGTTACTGCCGGACTTGGTTGTCATGTCGATGACGGCGCCGCCATGCCCGCCGTACTCCGCGTTGAAGGTCTGCGTCAGAACGCTGACCTGCGATAACTCATCGAGACCGAGAAAAAATCCTGAGGCGCCGGCGGGCGAAAAACCCCAGACCGGATCGGTCGCATCCATGCCGTCGATCAGGACGTTCGTCATACTGGGACGGACGCCATTAATCGCCACTTGCGCTGTCTTACCGCTCGAAAGCAACGAGGGTGCACTGCCGGGATCAGGAGCGACTCCAGGCTCCAGCGCAACCGCACTAAACAGATCCTGATTGTTGAGAGGCAGCTTCGTCAGGCTTGGCTCCGCCACGAGTCCGCTGACAGTTGAAGTCGTACTGTCGATGCCGCTCAAGTTCGCGTTGACCGTTACCTGCTGCCGCAGGTCGCCTATGGTCAAGTTGAGAAATTTACGATCAACCCGGAAGCCGGAACGAGCGCAACACCTTCTCGAACCTCTGCACGGAAACCTGTTTTCTCAACGCGAACGGAGTAGTCTCCTGTCGGCAAGCCAGCGAATCGGTATTCGCCCGCCGTGTCTGTAAGGACGCTACGTTTCAATCCAGTGCCTTGACCGACAATCGTTACGCTGACGCCGGGGACAACGGCGCCACTGGGGTCGGTGATGGTGCCGGAAACAGTCGAAAGCTGGGTTTGCGACCACGCGCTGGTTTGAAGCAAGGCAAGTGACAGAACCAAGAGTATGCACGCTCTCGGATTCAGGAAACGCACAAAAGTACCAATCTCTCTACCGCGGTAGAGAGAGAAGTCGAACCCCGCGCGCAGGGGCTCCAATAAGTACTCTGAATACTCTGCCATTAAGTACGTCCTCTCCCCGTCAGGAAAATCTCGCAATCGGGTGCACCTTACTCGGTTTGGCGATCTTGCCATCTCACCGTTGACTCCTGATCGGAGCCTGCATGCACTAGCTTCCTGTTCCTTGTCTCGTAATCCACTCGCGGATGTATGGGTCGCAATTCACCAATGCAATCGCCGGCAGCTTCGCACCGAGCGAGAAAAACAATGCCATCCTGACCGGTCAAAGTCATATCCCTGAGATCGAGAATGATGCGCCGATCTTTCCCCTCCGCGGCGATAAGCATCTCCAACTCGGCAATGTGATCTTTGTCGAGCCGTCCGCTTAACGTAAAGACCACGTCAGCGTTCGCTTTCCTGCGGACTCTTAGCATCTCTTGAGATATGAAGTGCAAGTCGAGTGCCAAACCAAAGTGACTGAAACTAAATAGGTTGAATGTTCTATAAATTGACGACACTCGTCAATTGACGAGTGTCGTACAAAATCTTGGCGTAAGGAGTGCGAATCAGGCGAGAGGGTCTAGCTATCTTTTGAAGGATCTGGCTTGAAGCGATTCTTGTTGATCTTGAGTGCCGTAATCTTCGATTCCAGAGTGGTCCGCGGTATGCCGAGTTTGGCCGCGGCGCCCGAGGGCCCGTACACTCGCCCTCCGCATTCGCGCAAGGCAGCCTCAATGGCAGCCTTTTCCTGAGCAGGAAGCCGGTTAAAAAGGCGCGACTGAACATTCCCCTCGTCGGGAGAAGGTCGACGGGAAAGCCAACTCTCATCCACTGAAAATGTCTGTGTCTCGTTCACAATGACGGATCGCTCGATCACGTTCTGTAATTCCCGAATGTTACCGGGCCAGGCGTACGCTTCGAGTAGTCTCATGCTTTTCTTGTCGACCACCGTAAAATGCTTGCCTGTTTTCCGAGCATAGCGATTCACGAAAGTACGAGACGAGCAAGGGAATGTCGTCTCGTCGCTTCCGTAAAGGCGGGAGCTCAATGGGAAAGACGTCTAGTCGATAAAACAGGTCGCTGCGGAATGTTCCCGCTGCAATTGCAGATTCCAAGTCGCGATTGGTGGCGGCGATTACCCGCACATCGGTACGAATCGTCCCGGTGCCTCCGATGCGCTCAAATTCATGTTCCTGAAGAACCCGCAACAGAGCGACCTGAGTTTCGGCCGGAAGTTCTCCAATTTCGTCGAGGAAGATCGTGCCTTTTTCGGCCAGTTCAAATCGTCCTAAACGACGCTGCGTTGCGCCCGTGAAGGCGCCCTTCTCATGGCCAAACAACTCCGACGCGATGAGGTCACGCGGAATCGCGGCACAATTCACGCACACGAAGGCGTACTGGGAAGATCGCCCGGATCGCCGGTGAATGGCGCGTGCAACAAGTTCCTTGCCGGTGCCGGTTTCGCCGGTAATCAGAACACTGGAGTCGGTTGGCGCGACCTTAGAGATTTGGGAAAGCACCTTTTTTAAGGCGCGGACGTTCCCACGATCTCTTCGAACATCGATGCCTTGTCGATTTCTTCGCGCAGCGCAACATTCTCTTCCTGGAGCCTTTGCTCGGCCAGCTTGCGAGTTCGTCGATATCGGTTCCAGCGGCGTACCACCGCGTCGATGCGCCCTTCCTCGATCTAGCATCGGACTCAAGCGATAGTGGAACCAGCGATACTGCCCGTCCTCTCTCTTGAGCCGCACTTCGTACTCAAACGGCGATCCACTCTGGAGTTTTCGGGGAAGATCCTTTGTTCACGATTTCGGTGTCCTGCGGATGCAATAGCTGCCGCACATCCGCGTTCCTGCCATTCCTCCAAAGTAATGCCGTAATAATCCAGCGACGCCCGATTGGTGTAGAGGCGAGCCCCGTCAGGTCCCAATTCGGTGATGTGTAGCGGCGAAAGTCGAGAAGTTCGCCTGGCTTCCTTTTCGCTTTGGCGGATCTTCTCTTCGGCCGCTTCTGCGTCGTCATGTCGGTGGTCGGCGCCCACGAATTCCTAACTCGACCGGACCATTCTCATCGCGCAAGACTACGGCTTGCGAGATGCCACCGAAGTCCGCATCCCTGCGCGAGAGACCGGGTTCTCGAACGCAAAGCCCTGTCCCGAGCGCACGCCTTCCCAAATGCCTTCGATGCTGCATCGCCGATCCTCAGGATGGACCGCGAGTCATCCACGCCTCGTGGCTCACGGATCGGATCGAAGCTCATAGATTTGACCGGAGATTCAACCAGACCTGATTCACGAAGTCCGGTGTCCCTCGGGATTCAGCGTCCAGGCGGATAGCTGCCCGTGTGGCTGCAGTTTCCCGCCCTTGCGCAAGGCAACTCGGCATCGCCGCGCTGCAGCTCACCATAAAGACGCCCTGTCTCCGCCAACCGTTCTTCGCTGGCGCGCAGTTTCTCGCGTTCGAGTTCCGCCTCGCCGCGCAGCCGTTCTTCGCGCTCCGCAGTTTCGCGGCGAAGATTGGCCATTGTGACGTTGATCGCCACACGCGCCAGCAACTCCGGCGCAGTAGAATGGCTTGACGAGATAGTCGTCGGCGTCGGCCTCCAGTCCTTCGCACGCGCGACTCTTCGCCCGCCCGCGCCGACAGCAGAATCACTGGCGTACCGGCGAGGGCCGAATCTTCGCGAATGGCCCGTAGCAACCCAAACCCATCGAGATGCGGCATCATGACGTCCGCCAGCACAAGGGCAGGGCGCAACTGCTGTATTGCTTCGAATGCCTGACGGCCGTTAGCAACCGTGCGCACCTCATATCGGTCGCTCAGCAGGCGTGTAAGGTACTGGCGCATGTCCGCATTGTCATCGGCCACGACGATCGCTTCACGTATTGCGATTGGCGAGGGCGCAGGCGACGCCAATTTGGGGGATGTTGCCGCATCGACCGCCATTCCCGGTTCATTTCCCAGCCCACTGCTGCGCTCCTCGACGTAACCTTCAGCTCGAATTGTGGTGGATGCGAGCGACTGCGGGGCCTGAATGCGCTCCGCCGGCAAATGCTCCTTGCCGCGTGGAATCGTCACCCTGAATGTGCTACCGGCGCCAACCGCACTCTCGACTCGCACACTGCCGCCGTGCAGTCTCACGAGCTCCTGAACCAGGGCCAGTCCGATTCCTGTGCCTTCGTAGGTCCTGGCATGGGCGCTTTCGATGCGATGGAACCGTTCGAACACTTGCTCGCGATGCTCTTCGGGTATTCCCACGCCGGTGTCGCGGACCTGTAACTCCACTGCGCCGTCTACCGGCTTCAAGGTGAGGTCAATCTCGCCCGCAAACGTGAATTTGTAAGCGTTGGAGAGAAGATTCAGAACGATCTTCTCCCACATGTCGCGATCCACGTACACCGGCTCCGCGAGCTGGCTGGCATGCGACCGAAAACCGCAGACCCGCGTCGTCCATCGCCGAATCGAACGCGCTGGCTATTTCCGTCGTGAAGTCGGCCAGGTCGGTGGGCTGATAGGAAGCCTGCACGCGTCCGGCCTCCATACGCGAAAAATCCAGGAGGGTATTGACGAGCTTGAGCAATCTGAGCCCGTTGCGCCGCACCGCCATCAACTGTTCGTGATGTTCCGGGCTCAGCCGCTCGCTCGCTTCCGACAACACTTCCTCAAGGGGACCGAGCATCAGCGTCAGGGGAGTTCGGAACTCATGGCTGACGTTGCTGAAAAACGTCGTCTTCGCGCGATCGAGCTCGGCCAGGGCCTCTGCCCGCCGGCGTTCCTGCTCGTAGGCGCTGGCGCTGGCCAGCCCGATCGTGATCTGTTCAGTAATCCGATAGACGAACTGGCGGTACGCATCGTCAAAGGCCCGGCCGGGATGGATTCCCGCGACGAGGAATCCCAGCGCTTCGCTGTGTTCTCCCAGCCGGATCGGCACCACGCACGCTTCCTTGGGAGGGAATTCCGGCCAATTGGGCACCGGCACGCCCGAGGCGCGGTCCCCGAGTTCGATCAGAACTCCATCCTTCGCCAGTGCGGGGTCGAATCGCCAAAGGTTCTCGCTGTCGGCAGTCGATGACCGGCGGACGCAGCGCTTCGTCGGTTTCGACGCTCGCGCCTGCCAGGTACGCTTGATGTTCGGAAGATCGATATTCATAGAGAAACGCGAAGGGGAGGCTCAGGCAATTTTCGCCGAGGGTCTCCGCGCTGACGCGCCAAACTTCTTCTTCGGTTCGCGCTCCCGCCGTTCGCGACGCCAAGTCGCGTAGCAAATGCCGGCGTCGATCTTCGAGCACCCGTTCCGTCGTCTCGAGAACTATGGCCAGCACGCCGCCCACATTGCCGTTGTCATCCGGAAGCGGGCTAATCGAAAGTGCGAAGTAGCCGTCTTCGAGATAGTTGCTGCGGTTAACCGGAGATGGAAGGTCGGCCAGGAAACTGGCTGTCCGACCCCCGTCACTACTCCGACATAACATCGATTCTACGAGGTCCCACGCCTCGGGAATCACCTCGCGTCAGCTACGGCCGAGCGCCCAAGGGTGCTTTGTTCCGATTAACGGCAGGTAAGCCATCGTTGTACAAGAACGTGAAGTCCGGCCCCCAACAGATGGTCATCGGATAGCCGAGTCCAGCACGATCCGCACGCAGGTTCGCAGGGCTTGCGGCCATTGTTCGACCGGACCGAGTGCCGTAGTCGACCAATCGAGCGCGCGCATACGCGTGGCCATCTCGCCGCTTCCGGCGAACACTGACTCGACCAGTTTCCTGTCGCTGGGGCTCATCCAAAATCCCTCGACCGGGCAGCAACGCGGACGAGGCCTGCGGGCCCACGAATGAGTCCTCGCTGGTGGGCTTGGCTGAGTACCGGCGCCAGAATCGGCATCTGTTTGCCGCGCTCTCTGCCGCAGTAGAGAGTGAAGTCCGCCGCCTCGCGAAGCGGCTCCAATATGTACTCGGAGAGCTCTGCCATTGAGTACACTCTTGTCGTCAGGATCAAAAGGCCAAGATTCTCAATCAGGTCCAAGATTCAGGTGCACTTGCAAGGGAAGGAGAAGACTCCGCTCCGATAATCCGGAGGAAACCATTATATCTAAATGAGCGGATCAAACCGTGCGCTTCAACAACGCGCTCTACTCACAGAGAGGGCGACGGACTCCTGAAATTCTGCAATGGTGTGCGATGCCGTCGTCTCTTCTATGCGAAATGTCGGCGCTGGACAGGGCACTCTTTCATCGCCAGAAATGGAGATCGTCCCAGACCTGAAAACCCCTCCAGTCCGCATCGGGAAGTAGAGTCCACTTTGCTGCATAACGTCAGGACTCTATCGGAGCTGCTCCGCGCGATCAGGCGTAAGGAGTGGAGGGAGACAGCGCAGAGCAGGTCGGATAGACCGGCATTACAGACAAATGGTCGCCGCAACAGAACCGCGTCGCTTATTCGACGAGCGGTAAACCCGCCGAGTCGCTCATCGCGCCGTAATTTCACTTGCAACCCGACCCTAGTGTAATCTCGTTGGTGGTTTCTTTGACGCCTCTGCTTGATCGCATGACGGAATTACTTGGCAGCAGGGCGCGTCTATCTTCGGCGCACCGCCGAACATCGGGAGCGCTTATGGTCGACCGATCAATCAGCCGCGTCAGGCCGCAGACGGAACGTCAGGCTCGATACAATGTGTCCAGATTTTCCCTCACAGTTTCCCTCACAGCAAAGTTCTCACCCCTTGCTGGCGTGGGTTTTGGATTCCCACGCCTTCCGGTCATCTCTTTTAAATGATTGAAAATAGACGTTTTAGGAAACTGCTGCTCTATCCATCTGAGCTACGGGGCCACTTTAGAATCAATACTTACAGACATCATCCAGATCTTCCCTTCACTATACCTCACCGATATACGTTCTGTGTTTCCGGCGAACAGAGCAGGTGCGGGATGAAAAAGAGAAAGACCACGGTATCAACAGGGTAGCATCAAGCGAGTAGTCAGAGCCCATGGATATGCCTGGGAAGTCCGGTTCAGCGAAAACCGTGAATGGTAAAAGGCGCCAGCGCTGCCAGACGTATGACGGAGATCGATACCCCACTGAAGTCTCGGTAAGAAAAGCAATCGAGCTGGCCGTATCTCAGATCAACGCGGGGACCGCAAGTGAAAAAAAGACGCCACCTTTGGCACGATCACTGCGATCTACCGCAAGGACCACCTTCCGGGGCTGGAACACCCAACTCAACAATCCAATTCCTACCTCTGCTTCGGAACTATATCGAGGCGGAGTTCCGCCGAACTCCTATGTGGGAAGTAAAACCACTAACCATTGACACTTGGATCAAAAGCGTAAAGGTTGCCGCGAGCACGAAAGCGTCCATTCGTTCAGTGATGAGCGTGTGCTTCGATCTGGCAGCTCTCGTTTCTCTCCAGTAGAGTCGTGGTGCCGAAATTGCTTGCAACCTACGTCCGATTCGA
This sequence comes from uncultured Acidobacteriaceae bacterium, assembly GCA_963774175.1. Taxonomy (GTDB): domain Bacteria; phylum Acidobacteriota; class Terriglobia; order Terriglobales; family Acidobacteriaceae; genus Telmatobacter. The sequence continues at coordinate 314,582 of CAVZDT010000017.1, read as the reverse complement.
CTCGCCGTTGTGAGAGTTTGCGTGGAATTGAGAGCAGAATTGGTCACAGCCTGACAGATCGTTGTTGAGCGACAACGGAGGAAGCGTGCGAACTCGCAAACATACCGACCAGTTTGTCCGCTGATCGGTTCAAAGTCAATCAGAAAAGTAGTAGAAACGGCCGGAAAGAGATCCCAGTCCCCCACTTTATCAAGTTTTTCATAAAATCGGCCTCGACAAATTGAGCCGCAAGTTGCATGCTGATTGGTATGTTACCGGGTACAGTTGATTTGCTCGTGGGTAGAAACAGACCGAGACGCAGCGGGCCTACACCGCGCGATCCGGAGCGCACCCGGGAGCGCTTGCTGCTTGCGGCGTTCCGCGAAGTGTACAGATCGGGCTTCCAGAGTGCCGGGCTGGATGCCATTCTGGCCGCGGCCGGGGTCACGAAGGGCGCGTTGTACCACCACTTCGGCAGCAAAGAAGCCTTGGGATACGCCATCGTCGAAGAGATCATCGCTCCCGACAATCGCGGCCAGTGGTTGGGTCCTCTCGAGGACTGCGACGACCCTGTCGAGACTTTGATCGGCACTGTTCAAGAGCTATCGGTTCGGCCCGAGGCTGTACGCGGCGGCTGTCCTTTGATCAATCTTGCGCAGGAAATGTCTCCTCTTGACGCGGGTTTCCGCCAACGGCTCGCAACAATATTTCGTGACTGGCAGGACGGCGTTGCCGCTGCTTTGCGAGATGGTCAGAAGCACGGAAAGGTGCGCCGCGACCTGGAACCCGCTCAAGCAGCTGGATTGTTGATTGCCATGGTCGAAGGTTACGGCGCGCTTGCCAAGAATGCCCAAGATGCGAAAGTGATGGAAGATGGGATCAGAAACATCGTGGAGTGGCTGCGGTCTTTGCGCCCGCCAGGCAACCGCAAGCGGGGCTGAACGGATCGTGCAAGATGAGTCGATGTTCTAGCATACAGACCGGTCTGTACTAACTAGGCGCAACCCGGTATGTGCAGGCACAAGGCGCCAGGTGCAGTGACTTTCTGAACACTCAAGACGGCCCCAGAGGCCACTAACCCAAGAACCTCGAACAGGAGAATGGACATGACAAGAATCGGAGTATCACGGCGGAAGGCCCTTGAAGCGGGAGCTTGCGCACTGGCCGGAGCGGCGGGACTCTTGGTAATGGCGAGCGCGCCCGCAGGAGCGGAGTCGAGTACCGCAACCGAAGAAATCATCCGGAAGTGGTATAAGGCGTGGGTAGAAAAGGACGAGGGTCAATTCGAGGCCCTGATGACCGATAACTTTACCTTCACTAGCGCGGCCGGCGACGACCACATCAGTAGGAGCACTTTCAAAACGCAATGCTGGGATACACAGGCTAAGCTTATCGAGCGATCCGATCTGGAGCGAGTGATCACAAGTGGCGACGAGGCATTTGTGAAGTATCTTTGCCACACGACGAACGGTAAATCATTCCGGAATGTGGAATATCTTCGCGTCAGAGATGGGAAGGTCGAGGCCCTTGAGTGCTATTTCGGTGGGGCCGGCTATCCGTCAGCAGCAAGCAAGGGGATTTGACGCTGTCTTAGCCAGACTTTTCCGGTATGGGGAGGTATTGGTCGGAAAGGCGTACGCTCCGATAACGGACCGGAGTTCACGTCGCCGCGCATGTTGGGCCGGGCAGAAGAACGCAAGATCAGCCTGATCCACGGTTTGTGGAGCCGTACAAGGAGGCGCAATCTCGATTGCAGGGTTGCGCGTCAGGGTTCATTGCTAGGCGCAGCAGTGTGTTCTGGACCGGGCGAGAGCGGATGCCGTTTGGGGAATAGCGTAATAATGCCACATTCGGCAGACGATCAAGCAGGTCGGCGCGTGACTTTAAGCAGCAGGTTGTGGCTGAGGTTCAAGCGTTTGGGGTATCCGAACTGATCAAGCGTTCCCAAGCAAGTGGTGCTTAGGCCATACCCCGCCGCGAGCATTTTTATGGATTCGGGGGTGTGGGCGAGGGGCCGCGGATTACGACACTGCAGAAATGAGGAGTCACTACGTGGCCCCAGAATGTCTCCGGCCAGAATGCCACCAGGACGCAAGCGACGAGACGCCATAGCGAATAGACGCCGAAGAGCCGGTTCGTCGAAGTAATAGAGAATCTGCGAGAGCCAGATGAAGTCGAATTGCGCGTCTCCCAGTTGATCATCTCCGAAGGAGCTGGTCACGAGCAGGGTCGGTTTCTTGTACCAAAGATGGTGTCGCGAGATCTCATCGCGGCCGACGGTTATAGCCAGTGGATTGCAATCGATTCCGAAATACATGCTGGGAGCCAGATAGCGGAGGAAAGTTGTGCCGCCCTGAAGCGGGCCGCAGCCGACGTCGAGAAGAGAATTGTGGGGTTGGAGGCCGAGGTCGGTAACAGCACGGAGCTGATATCTCTGCAACGCTTCCCAATAGCCGAGCGGCCCAACAAGTGATTCAATTTTGTGTCGATGTCGCAATCCGGGCACATAGGCTCGCAGCGAGTAAACTTTCCGGCGAAATAGTTTCAGCTTGCGTGCTAGATCCATCAGGAATCCTCCTCCGGAGCGGGGAAGACGACCGGGGCGGAATGCAGATATCGGGCGATGGCTCTTTTACGGTCGATCATTGAGTAGGCACGCCGGATCTGTTCGATGTCCAAGGTGACACAGAGAGCCAGTTGACCAGGGGGCAGGGAGTGATCATGCCCGTATAGACAGAGGTCCATTTGGTCGAGGGGCATGGAGAAGTAGAATTCCTCCTGCGACTGCTCGAGCGGATAGGTGTCAGTACTGGGCGGGCGGCTTCTGATCTCCTCAGGGATATTGAGATACTCAGCGAGACGGTAGACTTGGGACTTATATAGATGGGCGATGGGCTTGAAGTCGGCGAGACCATCGCCGCCTTTGACGAAGAAGCCCAACTCATACTCGAGGCGATTCGGGGTGCCGGCGACGGCGAAGTTGAGCCGGTCTGCGTGGTAGTACTCAACCATCTTGCGGGTACGCTGTTTCAAATTGGTGGCGGCGACAATGCCTAGGTAGGAGTCAAGCGTTAAACGAACCTTTCTTGTTTCGCCCGAGGGGGACTGGACGACAACGGAGAAGATGGCGTATTGATCGTGCGAGAGCAGATCGGGCAGGGCTATCTTGCACTTGTAGCCGGGGCCGTACTCGGGAACTATCGTCCTGATGGCGTCATCGCGACGCTGGTAGCAACCTGCTGCACCGAGCATGGAGGTGATGTCCACCTGCTCCGAGCGGATTCCGAGAGAATCAGTGAGCTTGCGTCCCAGAGTCAGGGCATCGGGTGATGATTCGGCCTCTGGCATCAAGAGAGCGAGGACGTGTTCCGGCCCGAGTGCACGAGCGCACAGAGCGGCAACCACGCTGCTGTCGACGCCGCCGGAAACGCCGACGACGGTGCCTTTCCTTTTGAATTGGGTAAAGACGAGTTCGCGAATAGAAGCGGTCAGGCGCTGCACTTCCTTTTCGGGAGCAATGTGAAGGAGCAGCTCTCGGGATGTTGCGGTCACGTCCATGTGTTTTCACCGCAGAACGCAAGTCTTTGAACCAAACAACAGATCAGATTGGAGCCAATCATTCTCTCAGCGGCTAGAGCTGAGGTCATTTCTTGCTCGACTCGGCACGACTGAAGTCGTGCCCTTTTAAAACCGACGTCTCTCCGCCCCTTGTGAAATCTTGCTCTTCCTAAACAGTCCTCAACGGCTTTCCGCTCTCCGGGTTGGAGTCTTCCGCGATGGCGCGCTTGCTTATCTTTCCTGAATCCGTCTTCGGAAGGGATGTGCGAAACTCGACGATCTTCGGGATCATAAAATCTTCGAGTCTTTCGGAGCAGTGACGAAGAACGGTTTGCGCTGTGATGTCAGTGCCCTGCCTGGGAACGATCACGGCTTTGATCGCAGTTCCAAGAATTGGGTCGGAAACGCCGATTACAACAGCCTCTCCAACAGAATCGAGGGAGTAGAGTGCGTCTTCGATTTCGCGGGGGCTAACTTTTTCTCCGCGCGTCTTGATCATGTCATCGCGGCGGCCAACGAAGTAGAGGTAGCCTTCTGAATCCGCATAGAAGAGGTCGCCGCTCAAGAGCACCCTCTCACCCGGCAAAGGACCCGGCTTGAGGCAGCGGTCGGTCTCTTCGGGCATCTCCCAGTAGCCTTTCATCACATTGGAGCCACGAATCACGAGTTCGCCCACAACGCCAGGTGGGACGCGATTGCCGTCCGGGTCGACGATGTAGACCTCTTCGTTCGGCATTCCGCGGCCAACGGAGCCCGGACGGATGTCAATCTGATCGGGGGGAAGGAACGAGACGCGTTTGCACTCCGTGAGGCCGTACATTGAGTAGATTTCGATGTGCGGAAAGGCCGCGCGCAGCTTGCGGATGTGCTCGACTGGCAGGGCCGCCGCCGTGTTGGTGATATAGCGAAGGCGCGGAAAGACATAGCGGGAAAGATTCATGCCGAGGAGGGTTGCCGAGATCGTAGGAACGATCGGGAATCCGGTGACGCCTTCAGCGGCGATCTTTTCGAGGACAAGATGAGGGAATGCGAACGAGTTGAGGAGAACCAAGGTGCCACCGACGTTGAACATCATGATCAATTGATAGAGTCCGTAGTCGAACGACAGCGGCAGGACGTTGAGGACGACATCGTCGGCGGAGTTTTCGAGGTAAGTCGTGATCGATGTGGCGGCAGAGATGATGTTGAGGTGAGTCATCATCACGCCTTTGGGGCGGCCGGTTGATCCGGATGTATAGATGAGGGCCGCAAGATCAATATCGATGCACTGTTTAGAGGGCGGCACGTGGGTAGCGGAGTTCCCCGGGACGGCATCGAAGGACAGGGAGTGTTTTCCGGAGGCACGGATGAGATCGGACTGGGGGCGCTCACCTCCGACGAGAACTACGGAGCCAAGATACGGGGTATCGCTTAGCCACTGGTGGTCCAATTCGAGTTTGGCGGCTGACGTGACGATTGCAGAGGCGCGGCAGTTGTTCAGTACGTACGCGAGTTTGTCGCTTTTGATTGTCGGGTGCAGGACGACGAATACCGCGGATGCCTTCAGTGCTCCGAAGATGGCCAGAACGGCTTCGACGGAGTTCGGCAAGAGGATAACGACGCGGTCACCGCGGGTGACTCCGGCAGAGATGAGGGCGTGCGCAAGGGAGTTTGCCTGCTGCTCGATCTGCGAGTAGCTGAAGCGTTCCTTTTCTGTGACGAGCGCCGTCTTGTCTGGAAAGTGCGCAGCGCTCTGTTCCAGAAACTCCTGCACCAGCATCGATCATTCCTCCCCGACGCGAAGAACTTCGCGCATGTGCGCACCGGTCTTTCTGCTGAGGTAGTGTGCCAAATTCTGAATGGAATCGAGGTTGGCAGGAACGATCTCGTCATCTTCGACGAGGATGTCGAACCGTTCTTGAAGGAAGCCGACGAGTTCCAGTACGCCTGTGGAATCGATGATGCCGTTTTCAAGAAGTGACTCGTCGTCGGTGAGCCCGTCAGCCTTGCCGAACAGGAAATTGTTTATGACAAAGTCACGAATCTCGGATTCAATGTCCCATGGTTGCATTTGTCGAGATTTCTCCATTTGTATTGAGAGAACTGGTTAAGGAGCAACTGTGTTGAGAGCACTCCAGTGAGAGCCATGTTGTCTCTGACGCTAGTGATGCGGCCGGATTTGAATTTGTCAATTAGGACATGGACGGCACAGGAATCGAAAATGCCGTTGTCGTGGAGAGCGTTCTTTGAAAGGATGTCGTCGACATAGTCCGGTGCATTGGCACCAAAGAAGCACTTCCCTTCCGGTGCGCGGTAGGGCTGCTTGGGGCGATTCAGAATTGAAGATGGGACCAGGTCTGAGCAGGCCCGCTTGAGCAGGTATTTCTCGCCAAGCCCTTTCATCTTGAGAGTTGGCGAAAGCTTTGCGGCGAATTCGACGACCCGGTGGTCGAGAAACGGGAATCGCCCCTCAACCGAGTGAGCCATGGCCATGCGGTCGCTCTGGGACGACAGAATGTAGCCGGGAAGAAGGCCTGTGGCTTCAAGGTATTCGGCCTGATTGAATGCACTCCACGAGGTGTAGTCGCTGGGTAGAGCGTCGGCAAGTTCATCGAACGGATCGAAATTTCGCAGTTGATCGCGAACGGCCGCGGAGTAGAGAAGTTTTAGCCTCGCCGTCAGTTCCCACCGCGGAAGATGGGAGAAGAAGGGACTGGCAAGTTCGCGCTCACTGATCCCGAAGAAATGCTGGAGATAAATGGGAGACTGCCGTTGGATCCCTTCCATGTAGGGGTAGAGGCGCTTGAGAAGCAGCGGCCGCATCCTCGATGAAAGATCGCGTGCCCAGAAGCGGCGGATCTTCGCTTCTTTGAAGATGTCGTAGCCGCCCAGGATCTCGTCTGCACCCTCGCCCGTGAGGACAACTTTGAAACCACTGTCGCGCACCAGCCCGGATAGGAGGAACATGGGAGCGGGCGCCGTGCGGAGGAACGGCTGCTCGGCGTGCCAGACGGCCTGCGGGAGAATTTCGGCGATCTCCTGGCTTGGGCAGACGAGACTGCTGTGGTCGGTTCTTAAGAAAGTGCTGGCTTCCTGCTGGAACGGACTCTCGTTGTAATCGGAGTCTTGAAAAGCAATAGAGAAGCTGCGAAGGCTGTCGCCAACGATGCCGGCGGCGAAAGCGGTTGTAACAGTGGAGTCGATTCCTCCGCTCAGGTATGCGCCTACGGGGACGTCGGAGCGAAGGCGAATACGTGTTGCGTCGAGGAGGAGATCGTGAAGTTGGGAAGCCAGGTTTTCCTCTTTTCCCGGGAGGACATCGCGGTTGGACGGAAAAGATAACGACCAATAACGTTGAAGCCGGAGGCCGTGGCTATCGACGACCATGGAGCAGCCGGGCGGAAGCTGCGAGATGTCTTTAAAGGGCGTACGGGGTCCAATCGTCGACCAGAAGGTAAAGATTTCGTCGAGCGCATGAAGATCGAATTCGGCTGCAACGGAAGGATCGGCAAGCAGCGCTTTGATCTCGGAGGCAAAGCGGAATCCGGTGGGAGTTTGCGTGTAGTAGAGGGGGCGGACGCCCATGCGATCGCGAGAGAGAAAGATCTTCTGGGTTTTACGATCCCAGATTGCAAAGGCCCACTGTCCGTTGAAGTGGTGGACGCACTGTTCGCCCTCGTCCTCATAGAGGTGAAGGATCACTTCAGTATCGGATGAAGTTGCGAAGCGGTGACCACGCTGTTCGAGTTCGTCTCTGAGTTCGAGGTAGTTGAAGATCTCGCCGTTGAAGGTGATGGTCAGGCTTCCGTCACGGCTGGTCATCGGCTGGTGACCGCCTGCAACGTCGATGATGCTGAGCCGCGCATGGCCGAGGCCGACAGTGCAATCGATGAAGACTCCGCAATCATCGGGTCCGCGGTGTCGGATTGCCGCGACCATGTTCGTGATGAGGCCGCGGTCAGCGGGACGTGTGTCCGAATTCAGGACGCCGCATATGCCGCACATTTCGGGGCCCTTCTTTCCGGAATTGATCGGCTTCGGCCGTGGTATACGGCAAAAGTCGTGGTGGTCCAGAAACAGCGGTTATCGGAGCTCATGGTTGAACTCGCGAGCGTACTGCTCGGGTTTGTGATAGGGGCGCATTCCCTGAATGAATTCCTCGTAGGAATGGTCGGCGGTTAACGGCACGGTTGCCGTGCCGATTACCTCAGGCGCGGCCGGGCCCCAGAGAGCGTGCGGGGGAACGTTTTTGCTGACCACCGTGCCGGCTTTGATCACGGCGCCTTCGCCAATCCTCACGTTTGGCAGGATGACGCAATGCGGTCCGATGAAGACATCCTTGTCGATAATGACGGTGCCTTTGTGCTGAACACGGCGAGGCCCCCAGTAAAGATGGGAAAAGATAGTGGTGCGCAACCCGATGGTGCAGTTGTCTCCGATGGAGATGCGATCGGGATGGCAATCATCGATGTAGACGAAATGAGACAGCCAGACATGCCTGCCGATGTGGACGCCACGCAACCGATGGAGCCAGGGCCGCAAACTGCTGCCACCTGGACCAATGAAAGCAAGAATGTGGAGACAACGACCGAACAGATAGGCGAGCATTGAATAACTTTCCGCGCTTATGAGGAGCGGTTCAAGACCTTTGGTTTGAGAAAGAATGAATCGTTAGTAATCGCATGTAACCACGTGATTCGCATCACCTTCCGCCCGGAAAGTTTGGGTCGATCCGAAAGTCTTTCAAAGAATAAAACGTTGAATACAGGCTTGGAAACACTGCGACGCCGCAACTTAGGCTGTGATTGAAATCGCACTTCCCATAACTCCACCGTTGCTTTACGGCGGCGGTCAGCCGCTCCATTGCCTGTCGCGCCTGCCTCGTACGGTAATTGAGTCCATGATGGGGCCGTGAACGCGGCATATCCGTGGGGAGCCACTTTGGAACGCGCTCCGCTGAATACGGCGGAGGGACCGGCGACGCCAATCCATCAATTGGTGGGCCAGCATTCCCTCGGCGAGCACACGCTATCACTCGGTCAGTACGACCACACAGTTTTTGCTAATATCCCCGCAGGCACTGGTGCACTTGCTCCGGTTTCCATTCTTCGATGCCAGCCGAAAGTGATCAAGCATCTTCAATCGCCAGTCTGCTTTGTTTCATCGAGTGAACTTTAGTCGTTATGCAGTGCCACAACCGGGTCGATGCGGCCGGCACGACGTGCAGGAATGTAGTTGGCCAAGATTCCGATGACGACGAGTGTCATTCCCGAGCACGCAAAGACCATGCCATCTACCGAATTGACGTCGAACAATAGAGCTGCGAGCAGGCGTCCGGAGAAAGCCGCTGCGAGGGCGCCAAAGGCCATCCCCACCAAGACTGGAACCATTCCGTCTCGCAGGATCATCGTGACTAACTGGCTGCGGCTGGCTCCGAGGGCCGATCGTATGCCGATCTCTTTTTCACGGCGCACGATTGCGTAGGAGGAAATACCGTAGACACCCACACTCGTGAGCAGCAATGCGACCAGTGCGAAGGATGCAAGCAGCCATGCCGCGAAGCGGCGATCGTCCACTCCATTGCTGATCAAATCGCTCATCGCAGTCATATCGGAAACCGGCAGATTGGCGTCGACAGTCTGTATCTGGCTCTGCACAGAACGGGTCAACGCGGCTTTGTCTCCAGTGGCTCGAACAAGGACACAAAACTCTCTTCTGGAAGACTGATACATACTGGTGTAGACGTGAGGTGCATCGCCTTCATCCAGGCTGGATAGCTTGGTGTTGCCAACAACGCCGACAACCGTTAGCCATGGGGCAGGTTGTGGCTTTCCGTTGACAATGCTATCCCGTGACCAACGAATTCTGCGTCCAACAGGGTCGCTATCACCCCAGAGATGACGAGCTGCCGGCTTCATCCACAATCACAACTCGGGGAGACGTCGAGTCATCTGTATCTTGGATCATACGTCCGCGGACAAGGGGCGTACCTATGGCCGAGAAGAAGCCCGGGGTGACAGACACAGCGACCGCCGTCGGAGCGTCTCCCTTCTCGGATGCGCCTTCCACGCGGAATCCACCGGGAATAAGCGGACCCTTAAGTGGGACGATGCTCGACATGGCAGCGTTTTCGACGCCGGGCACGGCGCGTAAGCGGCGAATAGTCTCGCGCACTAACTGCGTCCGTCGATCGAGATCGCGGTAAAAATCAGCCTTTGGATCGTTAGGCACCGGAAGCCAGAAACTTCCTGCAAGCAAGTGATGCGAATTGAAGCCAGGATTGACTTCAAGAAGGTTCCAAAAGGTCCTGAGCAACAAGCCGGCGGCAACCAGCAGCATCAGCGAGAGTCCCACTTCCGCGCCAATCAGTGACTTACCGAGCCTGGTGGAGCGCCGAGATACGGAGCTTCCTCTCTCCCGCAAATCCTCTATGCCCGGACGTGTCTTTGATGCCTGCAACGCCGGGATCAGCCCGAAGACAAGCGTAGTCATCAACGCGACAGAAAGAGAAAAGACCAGCACACGGACGTCCAAACCAATCGGGTTGAGTCGCGGCAGTTGCGCAGGCAAGACTCGAACCAACACCCGTACGCCTGCCGACGCAGCGCCGACCCCCACGGCCGCCGAAATCAAGCTCAGCAGAACCGACTCAGTAAGCAGTTGCCGAATGATTCGGCCACGGGTCGCACCGAGAGCAAGCCGGAGAGCGATCTCCCGTTGACGGGCGGTAGCATTCACCAAAAGAAGATTTGCAACATTGACGCAGGCGATCAGCAAGATCAGTCCAACCGCGAGCAGGAGCGATATCAGCAGCGTTCTTACACCACCTGCGACCACTTGCTTCAGAGGTGTGATCGAAAGCGTCCAGCCGGCGGTTGCCGGATAGTCGCTGCCATAGTCGTGGCGCAGTGAGTCACTGAGGACCGCCAATTTTGCCTGCGCCTGTTCGAGAGTGATTCCCTGATTCAGCCTGGCGACGATACCGGGAATAAAGCGCACGCCCCGTTGCGGCGCCGGGAACGGATCTGCACGAAAACCCGCAGTGATCCACATATCGACTGGGTGCAGACCCGCAGTCGACGGATGGTGAAATTGCGGAGGAAGAACCCCAACGATGGTGTAAAGGTCGTTGTCCAGCCTCATCCTTCGGCCAACAACGGTCCGCTCTGCACCGAATTCCTTGTGCCAGAGGGCGTCACTGATCACCACGACGTCGGCAAATCCATCCGCGGTATCGCGGGAATCGATCAATCTGCCAAGTTGTGGCCGCGCGCCAAGAATGCTGAAGTAGTTAGGACTGACGGCGAGGAATTCAAGCCGTTCCGGGTGATCTCCACCGGTAAGATTCGCAGGACCTTGCCAGACGACTGATACCGCAGAGAAAACACCGGCCCTGTTGCGCAGATCTTCTAGCTCGGGCACTGAAAAGCCGACATCCCGCGCGCCCAGCCCTCGCAAGTCCGCGTTCAAATCAACCAATTGACCTGGATCGCGAAACGGGAGCGGCTTCAGCAAAGTGGCGTTGACAATGCTGAAGATCGCGGTGTTGGCGCCGATTCCGAGGGCGAGCGTGGCCAGCACAGTCAAAGTAATGCGTGGCGACTTTCGCATTGTTCGCAGCGAGAATTGAATATCCTGCCATAAAGTCATTGGAACTCCCTTGGACGTCTTCCAACAATGCGCCGAGCCATTTGTCGTTGGACAAATCGACACTTAGCTAATCGACGATTAATCGTGCCACAAGTTCGTCCACTTGTAAAGTGTGGAGATTGGGCCGGACTCGAGAAGGATCATCTCGAGGCTCTGTACCCGGCTCTCGCGTAAGAAACCGTGGCTTCAGGCCGATCGACTCTTCAGAACCATCTTGGAGCTGGTTTGGTCAGCGCTACACGAGACTTCCGCACGGATATCTATCCCCAGCGATAAGCTCTTTCTTGGCAAATCACTCTCTGGGAAGATCCAGTCCAATCGAAATCCACTGAGTCAGGGACACTGTCGCGCAAATAGCTCTTGGCGCGGAGGGCGCCGGGGGAGGCGCATTCCTACAGTTTCGCCAAGGCCGTCTTCTTTAGTGAATTTATCTTGGCCTCGTCTCGCTTGTAGAAGATCCACTTCTTGATTCGTTTTGGGCGTATCAATTCGGCCTGGCACAGGATGCGAAGATGCTCGCTTGCGGTTGGCTGACTGACACCCAGCTTGCGGGCTATCAGACAACCACAAACGCCGTCCTTGACGAGATCTCCATCAACTTGAGGCGGAAAATTCTCAGTCGGATTCTTGAGCCAGGTCAGGACCTGTAGTCTGCGATCGTTTGCGAGTGCCTGAAGAGCTATACTTAAGTTCATATAAACGGTTCGTCAGATTCCATTTAAATATAGCATTGCGGTAGTCCTGACTCCATCGAGGATCCGCCCATTCGAGGCGGAACCCCGCTGCCTCAGTCTTCGCGCAGCAGGATCAGAGGATTGACCGAAAGCGCGCGCTGCGCCGGAATCCAAGTGGCCAGCAGGCCCAGCGCAGCCATTGCCAGAACAACGCCGGCCAGCACCACTGGATCGCGCGGTGTGGCCTGATAGACGATAGAAGCGAGCACCTTGCCGGCCAGGACGCCCAGAACCAATCCCACCCCCGAGCCAATCGCCAACAGTTTGAACGCACGTCCCAGCGCGGCCTGCAACACTTCCTTGTGTTGCGCGCCGAGAGCCACGCGAATTCCCAACTCCTTGAGCCGCTTGCTCACCGAGTAGGCAGCCATTCCGAAGATGCCGGTGATCGAAAGCATGGCGCCCATCATGCCCAGCACACCCAGCGACACTGTCGCCATGCGCGAGGGGAACAAAGTTCCACCCAGTTCTGTGCTCCACGGTCGAATCGCCAGAACCATCCCAGGGTCGATGTCCCGGAGCACACTTCTCATGGCCGCGGCAAGTTCCTGCGGGTCGCGGCTCGAGCGCACCACCAGCCATGTCCAACTAGCCGGCGATTGCAGGAGGGGGAAGAACATCGCGGGCTGCTGGTCTTCGGTGAGGTTCACGTATTTTCCGTCTTCGACCAGACCCACCACCCGCACGCGCGTGCCATCCCGCAGCTTGAAATACCGGCCGACAGCGTCCGGTACGGAGCCCAGTATCTTGCTTGCGAACTCCCGGTTCACCACTGCTACGCGCGGGGCGTTTGTGTCGTCATGCCATGTGAAGGCTCTGCCCGCCAATAAAGATGTCCCGGATGCGCGGAAGTAGTCTGGAGTTACGTTGTACATATACGGGTCGGCCGCGGCATTCGATGGGCTCAGATCCGTGGTTGTGTCGGTATAGACGATCCCTTGCCAACTACCGGGAGGTTCTAACGGCGGATAATTCACCGATCCTACGGAATCTACGCCAGGAATCGCTTGTATGGCATCGATCATGCGCCGTTGCATTGCGGGTACTCTTTCGCCGCTGTAGCCTGCTGTCGTCAGATCGGTATCTACCAACATCGCGTTCCGCGGCTCAAAACCGAAGTTGCTGTGCATGGAGCGCATGAGTCCACGCACAGCAACCATCGATGAAGTGACCAGCACGGCGCAGATCGCAATTTGGACGACAAGCAATACGTCTCGCACGGTAATTCGGCGCCCGAACGCGCCTGTCGATCCCGCTTTGACGATCTCGTACGGATTGGCCCGGAGAATCTGGCGCACGGGAACAATTCCGAATAGAACTCCGCTGACCAACGCCAAGACCAAAGCTACCAAATAAACGTTAGCATCCGGACTTACCGGCACATGGAGGGGGAATCGCGGAAATGGCTGCCACACGCTCAACCGGCGCAAAAGCAGAATGCTCGCCACGAGTCCCGCTACGCCTCCAGCGAGCGAAAGCAGCACGGATTCGGTGAACAGCTGGCGCAAAATGCGATTGCGGCTCGAACCAAGAGCCAGGCGCAAGGCCACTTCGCGAGAACGGTCGGCGGCCCGCGCCGCAAACAGGCTGCCCAGGTTGGCACAGGCCGCCAACAGTATCAAACCCGAAAGAAGCATCAACCCGGTGAGAAAAGCCCGCGTTGGCCCGTTCAAATAGTCGCCATGAAGACCAGGCCGCGCCAGCGTATAAGGGTCATTACTTTCTTCTTTGGGATAGCTTTTTTTCAGATACGAATCCACGGAGTTCAGATCGGCAGTGGCCTGCGCCGGAGTGACTCCCGGCTTCAGACGTCCCACCATCTCAAACATCCAATGGATCCCGCGCGCGTTCAATATCACCTTGTCGCCGGATAACTGCTCATGGTTCACGATGGGCACGAAGACATCCGAAGCGAAAAACAAGATGGTCCCCTGGAACCCTGGAGGCGCCACGCCAAGGATCGTGAATGGATGCTTGTTGAGCCGAACAATGCGGCCCACCACGGCGCGATCGTCCTGAAAATGGCTGTGCCAATAGGCGTAGGAGAGCACGACATACGGCGCGCTGTTTGGGCCATGCTCATCGGAATCGTGGAAGAATCGCCCAAGGTACGGTTGAATGCGCAATACGTCGAAGTAGTTTCCGCTGGTTTCGTATTCCCAGACATTGGATGGATCTTTGCCCGTATCCAGCCCTGACTGAGAGATAGCAAAAACAGCCACATCGTCGAAGCTGCGATTGCGCTGGCGAAGATCGAGATAATCGGGATAGGAGTGGGACGCGACGTCGCTTCCATGTTGGATGACGAAAAGGCTCTCTGCCTGAGGCACATTCAGCGGACGCAGGATGAGCGCGTTCAATACGCCGAAGACGACTGCGTTGGCGCCGATGGCCAGCGTCAGTGTCAAAACGGCAGTGATGGTGAAGCCGGGAGACTTGCGCAACTGCCGCAGTAGCGAATCGCACATCGCCCCAGATCGATTCCAGCGTCGGCCACTGCCACACTTCGCGGCTGCGTTCCTCAAGCAGCGTCCGGTTGCCGAAAGCCCGCCGCGCTGCCCGCGTCGCTTCTTCGGCACTCATCCCTTCGCCCATCAACTGCTCGGTACGCTCTTCAATGTGCAGGCGAATCTCTTCGGAGAGATCTTCGTAGAACTTACGGCGGCGGAAAATCTGCGGAATCCAGTCCATTGGAGATTCCTTTCAGCTGGCCCATCAACTTGTTGTGGCTTTACCTGGGTTCAGGACCAGTGAGATGCCCTGAAACATGCGCTCAAAGCTGGAAATCTGCTGCTCCAGGCGGCGCACGCCCGCAGCAGTTATCTGATAGGTTCTCACTCGCCGACTGGTCGAGGAGAGTTCCCACTCCGCCTTCACCAGCTTCGTCTTCAGCAACCGTTACAGCGCGGGATAGAGCGAACCCTCTTCTACTTGCGGCACGTTGTTGGACCGTTGCCGGATCTGCTGCACCAGCGCATATCCGTAGGCCGGCTCACGGCGAAGCGACTCGAGGATCATCATCTCGAGCGCGCCAGGAAACAAATCGCGTGAATTGGTTTCCGTCATAGCCTTGTTCACGACAGGCATAGACTAAACAAGTATGGGTAAATTGTCAAGGCGGACTCCACCATTGTCCGTTGCCAACAGGGCAAAGCGCCCATTTAGCTATTCAAGTCGATCAATGTTCTCGGCGCGGACCGCTGGAACTCAATGAAAGCGGAACTCAGCGCGGCGCCTGCGGCTTAACTCAGACCGGCTATTCGGACTTAACTCAATTCTGTTTCGGACTGACTCAGAATGGGAGCGCGCGGGGTCACCGCTCGCCGCGCACCTCGTACCAGGGCAATGCTTCGAATTCCGCTGTCTTCTCCGCCCCGTGCTGCTTGTACCAGGTTCGCCAGGCAGCAGCATCTGCCGGCAACGAAACGTCGGTGATCTCCTGCAGCGCCATGAAAACCCAGTTGCGCATCTGCGAATTCAGACTTCGATCGTCGGCTAATTCGATCAGCTTCGGCACTAAGCGCATGCGCTGTGAGCGGGTAAAGACGCCGCAGTCGGATAGGTTGCATCCAGCGCGATCGCGGACACTGTAAGTCGAGTCGTGCGTAAAAGACTCGAAGAGAACATCGAGTGCATCGTCAGTTTTGAAGAACCGGAGACCCTCCACGGCCCACTGGCGGACAACAGGATCAGGATCTTTTAGTGCCGCGTCGCGAAGCTCGGCAAACGCGTGCTCGCTATCAATACCGCGTGCCCCCTCCATCCCAAGGAAGTAATACGCGCTCGGGCGATATTGCCTGTCCCGTTCGATACGCTTCATGAGCAGACCGACAGCTTCCTGGTTGTGATGCCATCCCTCCATAGCCAGCCACAGGTCGGCATCCGCCTGTCGGACACGGAGATCTGTCGAATATTCAGCGCGAGAATCTAACTGCTTCATCCTGTCGGTGAGTCGAACCTCGCTGGTCCAACTCTCTACGTCATTTTCAAGCATATCCAGAGCGCGCTTGTCGTGTCCGATGCTCCGCGCCAGCAGTTCCTCCGCCTGCTGCTGTTTGGGCAACCTGCCAATGCGCGCAGCATCCTCGTCGGTCATCGCAGTGGTCGGGATCGAGACAGGCGCCTCTGCCTTGGGAGGCGTGCGATGCACAGTCTTCACGCCAGTGAAGACTCTAGCAAACATAAAACCCGCGAATGCCAGCCAGATGGCGAAGCCTGCTATTCCAACGGACTTTTGCGCGGTCCGGAACTTCAGCGGAAGGATTGTCGATGATGCTGCGCCGACAAATCCGGCGCTCGACTGCGGAGGCGCACCATAGATCGATTGGAAGTCAACGCTCGTGTCCTGCTTGCGCCCCATGGCGCGTTCTATGGATGCGACGATCCAGCGCACCTCTACCTGCGTCAGCGAACTGGCAGCAATCTTGATCTCACGACCGTCGCTCTTCTTGATACTGATTCCGTAGAGCACTTCGCCGGACGCATTGGCTTGTCCCTGGCTCAGCGACGAGATCGAGGCTATTTCCGCGAACGGGATCTGCTGCAACGCTCCAAGCCCAAGGATGGCGCTTCGAACCTGCAGCATGCCTTCGTGAACGCGAATCAGGGCGCTCCCAAAAACGACGCTCAGAAGCATATAGCCGACCAGGATTTCGCAGAGTGAGAACGTAATACGGAATAGCCAGGGCGCATCCTTGTGCGTCCACAGGAAATAGACGACCACGCTCCAGATAATCGCAAACGCTAACACGCCCAGCGCCTGTCCGTGATTTCGTAAAGGCGGAAAGTAGAAGCAGGTCCCCTCCTGGTCGTCCCGGAAAACGACGTGCGTAGAGGCCGGGGCTGGCGCCGAAAACTCCGTTTGCGGTTGCGCGATGGTACGCGCAGGCGAATTCTCTAACGTCATCGGCTGGCGGACCGCAGGCGATGTGGCTCCGGTACGAAACACCGGCAGCTCGTAGTTGTCGGTGAAATCGACGCCGGGTACATCTGCCTTTGCATGAAGCTGCCAGTAGACGCGATCGTTGGGGTTGTCCCCATTTGTTTCGTACGCATCCAACGGGATCGCAAAGTCAACCGGGATTTCCGCGTCCGTGAAGCCGCGCGTCACCGATTCCGCCGGAATGTTCTTCTCATCCTGCCACAGGACCATTTCGTTGACGCTCTGGCTATTTCCGGAGCCGGTCACGATGCGCCGCTTACAGGAGAGGCGAAGGTCGGTCCCGTGCGGAATCGAGGAGGGAAGCTTTAGATGAATCACACCCTGCAGGTATCTGCCCGGGCAGAAAGGCACCGTGCCGCATTGGAACGAGGTCCTCCCATAGCGCCAGATGCGAAGCGTCCCTCGTACGGCAAGTGCGGTGATGAATACACCAGCGAGTGGGAAAATAAGGACGAGCAGCGCTTTCGGATCGCCATCCTTCAACAGTTTCGGGAGAATATTGGATGCAACAAATATGCTGACAAAATCCCAGAAGCCCGTGAACACCCATGCAGTGATGTTCGCGCGTGGGTCGCCACCATTGGCTCTTCCCTCGGCCCAGTCCTTACGCCATAGCCAGGGCTTGTCGGGGTTCGCGGCTTTCAGTTCGTCCTGCTGCTTGCTTATCCTGACTCCCACTATTGACGCGCTCATCAGACCGAGTCCGATGCAGGCAAAGAAGAGCCCGAAGACCACGCCGATCCAGGCTTGCGGTCCCCCTCGTGAGGCGGATGCATAGGCGAAGAACAGCCCCATGGCTAGGAACGGCAAGCCAAAGAGCGTCAGAAGAATCGCCCCAATAATGGAAGAGCTTCGCATTTTGGCGAATTATATCCCGACGTTGCTACAACCCATCCACCCAAAAGGCACGGTACCAAATTCATTCCCCTCTGGCAGTGCATGCGTGTACGGGTCGCCGGGCGCAGGCGGCTGAATCTCGACCTGCCATCGACGGTCAGCGCATTGTCGAGCCAGTTGTATCGAGTCAGTCCGTTTGCTAGTTTGACATTCATGCCGCCGAATGCGCCCGAAGATCTGAGCGGAACGATAGAGGTTCTTTACCGGTCTGAATCGGGTAGGATTCTGGCTACCCTGCTGCGCCTGCTCGGCGATCTTGATCTCGCCGAGGAGGCGATGCACGAGGCCTTTGCCGTTGCTTTGGACAGATGGCCTCAGGATGGCATACCCGACAAGCCGCGCCCCTGGCTGATTTCAACCGCACGCTTCAAGGCCGTTGACGCGATGCGCCGGCGGGCGCGCTTCGACGGAGTAGAGAGAGATCTTGCTCTGCACCTTGAAGCGCATGTCACCAAAGCGCTTCAGGAAGCGCCCCAGGAGGAGGAGATTGAGGACGATCGCCTGCGTCTCATCTTCACCTGCTGCCATCCCTGTTTGCCACCGGAGGGACAGGTTGCGCTCACACTTCGTGAAATCTGCGGCCTGAGAACAGAGGAGATTGCTCGGGCATTCCTGGTCACGCCGGCGACGCTCGCACAGCGCATCGTTCGCGCGAAAGCCGTCATCCGCGATAAGGCGATTCCTTACCAGGTGCCCGTGTCTCAGGAATTATCGGCAAGGTTGGGAGCCGTACTTCAGGTTGTGTATTTGATCTTCAACGAGGGGTATTCGGCGGAAGTAACGGGAGCTGAACTGAGCCGCGAAGCGATCCGACTGGGCAGGCTGCTCCTCGACCTTCTTCCGGAACCCGAGGTGATGGGTCTGTTGGGACTGATGCTGCTGCAGGAATCGCGCCGCGCCGCCCGAAGTTCTGCCGAGAAAGACCTAATCCTGCTGGAGCAGCAGGATCGCTCTCTGTGGAATCGTGATCAGATCGCCGAAGGCATCCAGCTCACCGAGAGCGCTCTTCGATCTCGCCGTTTCGGCGCCTACACCCTGCAGGCGGCCATTGCGGCAGTTCACGCTGAGGCCTCTTCGGCGCCATCCACTGACTGGCGCCAGATCATCCTTCTCTACGATCGGCTGATTCGTATTCAGCCATCTCCGGTCGTGGAGCTCAACCGTGCAGTTGCCGTCGCCATGTTCGAAGGTCCCGAGCGGGGTCTTCGTCTCATCGATGGCTTGCTGGCGCGCGACGAACTCGCCAATTATCACCTCGCGCACTCCGCCCGTGCAGATCTGTGCCGCAGACTCGGACGGCTGCCGGAGGCCCGTGATTCCTATGAAAAGGCGCTTGCCCTGATTCGAGACCGGGCCGGGCACGAGCCGGAACGCCGTTTCCTTGCCGGGCGCCTGCGGGAATTGAAATAAAAAATTTGCCTGCTGTCGATTTTCACTACGCCCGGCGACTATAGGGTGAACAGCCGAGAGGATGAGCGATCCGGCGCGCAAGGCTCAAATCCTCATAAGCACTGGTACATATGAATGGAGGGCAGGACAATCAATGAGAAATGTGATCTTCGCAATCAACATTACCCTGGATGGCTGCTGCGACCACACCAAACAATCTGTCGACGAAGAAAAACTTGAATATTTTACTCACCTTATGCGAGAGGTTGACTTGCAGGTCTTTGGGCGTAAAACCTATCAATTGATGGTTCCTTATTGGCCTGAGGTCGCAAAAGATCAGTCTGCGACAAAAGCAGATACCGAATTTGCCCGGGCATTCGACTCCATCAAGAAGATTGTTTTTTCACGATCATTAGATAGTATTGAAGACCGAAATACGCGAATTATTCGCGGGAACCTTCGCGACGAAATACTCAAACTGAAACAAGAAGAAGGCAAAGACATTTTGGTGGGCGGCGTAAGCATTCCTTCACAGCTTATGGAGCTGGGCCTGGTCGATGAATATCGTTTTGTCGTTGGTCCAATCGTTGCAGGAGAAGGAAGACGGTTGTTTGAAGACACTAGCCTGCCGGAGAGACTGCGATTAAAACTTGTTGAGTCAAAGAATTTTAAATCTGGATCTGTTTTGCTTCGTTACTTGAAACAGTGACGGCAACATTTGCGATAGCTGTGCTGCCAGCCACCGACAATAAAAGGAGATTCGCATGAAATACATCTGTTTGGGATACTACGAGCCGGCAAAACACGCGGCCATGACCGAAGACGAGCGAAACGCAATGTTCGACGAATGCTTTGAGTACGACGACCATTTGCGCGCCAGCGGGCACTCGCTTGCTGGGGAAGCTATTCAGCCTTCTGAAACTGCGTTGACCTTGTATTGGAAGAACGGCAAAGTCGCGACCACTGACGGTCCATACGCAGAAACCAAGGAACAGCTCGGAGGCTTTGGCTTGCTTGAGGCGCGGGATATGAATCACGCCATTCAGCTCATCTCGCAGCATCCGTCCCTGAAGTATGGGGCGTTGTTCGAGATACGTCCAGCTTTCGATATGAGTGAAATGATTCGGGAGAGCGAGAAGCGACGGCGAAAGGTCGCGGCGCGATGAGGGCGTCCCCAAAGATTAGTAACGAGAAGTCTTTGGGCTGCATCTGGAGCGCCCGCGGAGCACACTGGCGTAGCCTTCGCACTTACTGAAATCGGCGCTTTAGATGCAGTTCCGGCCCAACGGGTCGAAGACGTGGGTGTCAGTATCCGTATTGCCGAAGACCGATTGAAGATATTTTCCCTGGGCTGTTCCGGACTTGCAGGCCAATCCCGTAAGCCGCAGTGCTCAGGCGACACACAGTGTAGCAAGGTTGAAGTCAGGCTGACAACTCCGTTACAGGTCCCAGTGCATCAGATGCCCAGACTTCGTTCCATTCAGCTGGCAGATGTTGCAATTGATGAATCGCTGGAGATTTCCTTCTCACGAGAATCGTCACTGCCGCATCGATAAGCAACCCAATTCGCTGATTCGGCATCCATGTCCGATTGTGGCAGTTGAGGGCTTGCATCTGTCGCCTCTTCCGCCTCTTCCCAGTTTTTGGAGCACGTTGCCAGACCTTCCCAACTCATCGTAAGAGCGCAATCGAGCTGTTTTCGAGACTTGCAGGAGCAGCAATTAAGCAGGTTAACGATAGACAGAAGGAGTTTGCCGTACTAGCGAGAAAGCGTTTTCTCTGAACGACTTTACCGTAGTACTTTGGAGGCCTAAATGCTCAGAATTGCAGGACGTCCGTTCCCTTGTTTGTTGCTGCTCCTGTTAGCCGGAATCGCAACTCATGATCTGTCTGCACAGACCTCGAGTGGTGCTATTGCCGGCAGCATTCAGGACACAAGTGGATCACTTGTTGCGAACACCGCTGTAACCGCGACAAACGACGCTACCCACGCGATCAGCGTGACCAAGTCCACCTCGAGTGGCGCCTATCGTTTTCCCAATCTCCCGTTGGGCGCCTACACAGTCACTGCTGTCGCCTCCGGCTTTGCCACGGCAACGGAAACCGGCGTGATTGTGCAGATCAACAGCACCACGGCATTGGACATCAAACTCAAGCCTGGCCAAGTCAGCGAGAGCGTCACCGTCGACGCGAGTGGCCTGCGAATTGAAACGGAGACATCGGAGATTGACGCTACAGTCTCTAACAAGCAGATTGAAGACCTCCCGCTTTCGCTCGCCGCAGGCATCGGCGGCCTGCGCTCGCCGGAGACCTTCGTCTTTCTCCTTCCCGGCACCACTGGTCCCGGCAGCGGAACCAGCGGCAACACTGGCAACGGCGTATTCTTCTCGCGTCTCTCCGGCGGCCAGGCCTACGGCGCCGAGGTGCTGCTCGACGGCGCAAGTATTCAGCGCAGCGAGAACGGCTCCTCCTTCGATGAGACCTCACCCTCCATCGAGGCCCTGCAGGAGTTCAAAGTCACCACCTCTAATCCCTCCGCCGAGTTCGGACGCACCACTTCAGGCATTGAAAGCTTCGCCACCAAGAACGGCACAAACGATTTCCACGGCACCGCCTATACGATCATCAAAAACCGCGCCTTCGACGCCAACAACTGGTTCAACGACGGCTACACTGTGCTCAACTGCCAAACCCTCTCCGAAATCGACTGTCCGTATTCAAAACCTCAGGACAGCAAGTTTGACTACGGTGGGGTCTTCGATGGCCCTGTCTGGATTCCACACGTCTGGAACGGCCACAACAAAACGTTTTTCCTTTTCGCGTGGGAGAAATATCAATTCACTCCCGGATCGGTGATCGTCTCCACTGTGCCCACACAAGCGGAACGCGGCGGCGACTTCAGCGATATCCTCGGCGGATTCGTTCCGGGCGGAACGCCCTACAACGGGCAAAATGTCTTTTTGAATCCCTGTACCGGCTTACCCGTGCAGTTCAACCAGATTTATGATCCCCGGACGACGACCGAGATCAGCCCGGGCGTCTTCTGCCGTACGCCGTTTGCGAACAACCAGATCCCAACCTCCCTCTTCAGCCCCACGGCGGCGGCGCTGTCCAAAGGGCTGCCCCTGCCAAACCAGGCGCCTCAGAGCACAGACGTCTTTGGTTACATCGGCAACTTTGCGTACACGGGGGTGGCCCCAAACAACAATACGACCTATACGATTCGTATCGATCAGACCCTTGGCGATCGAAACAAGGTGTTCGGCACTTACAACACGCGTCAGAATACAAAGCTGACCGCCGCTCCAGATTTTCCTGAACCGTTCAATAACAGCGGGTACGCTCAAGCCTTTACTACCCATTACATCCGCGGGGGCTGGGACTTCACCTTCTCGCCCAACGTGCTGAACCATCTGAATCTCGGGTACAACCGAACGAACAGCGTCAACCTGTCGGAGGAATTCAACACGTCGGACACGGCGGCAGCCGCCGGGCTCGCGAACGATTACTCCAAGTTCTATCCATTCATTTCATTTCCAAGTCCGGATGCGCCTTCAAACTGGGGCCAGCAGCAGAATGGCGTCAATATCGATAACGGCATTCGCGTGAATGATATTGTGAGTTGGCAGAAGGGCAGAAACAGCATCCGGGTCGGCGTCGACTGGCGACACCAGGTATATTCCACCAACCTGTATAACGTGGATAACTTCAACTTCTACCGTGATCAGACAGCAGCTGTCAGCAACAGCTGCTGCTCCTCGGGAAACCCGTTCGCCAGCTTCCTTCTGGGAGAAGTGGGCTTTGGCGGCCAGACCGTATACAACGTGAATCCACGTTGGAAATCCTGGTACCTGGCGGGCTTTGCTCAGGATGATATCAAGCTCACGAACAACCTGACCATCAACGTCGGCTTGCGATATGACGTCGACCTCCCTCGGCATGAAGCTTTTAATCGCACCTCGGATTTCAGCTTCACGGCGCCTGACGCGGCTGCAGGCAATCTGCCGGGCGCACTGGTCTTCGGCACCAACTGCCACTGCAACACGGCGTGGGCGAATGCCTGGTACAAGGATATTGCTCCGCGTCTGGGTTTCGCCTACGTGCTTCCAAACACGGATGGCAAGGTGGCTCTGCGGGGCGGCGGATCCATCATTTATGGCCCACTGCAATACAACGATTTTGGCGGCAGCATGCTGCAGGGCTACAACATCAGCAAGGGAGTTGCGCTGGGGGGCACTGCTACCCAGGGCGGTGCATTCACTCCCGCGTTCCGGCTTGACTCCGCTTCACTTGCCGATCCGCAGAACTCGAACGTTGGTTTTCCAAATTACAGCTACGCCCCCAATACCGATCCGACACAGCTGACAGCGGTCAACGGCCCCGGCAGCTTCAGCGCTGTCGCGGGCGACCTGATTCTGGCAAGGGATGGCCGTCCTTCCATGACCAGCAACTGGAGCCTTCAACTTCAAGACCAGATTGCCCAGGACCTGATCTTCTCAATGGGTTACATCGGCCAGGTGGCACAGGACCTCCGCTCCGGATTCCTTACCAACTTCAACAATATCTCCACAAGTGATTTCGCTCTTGGAGATCTCTTGAGCAACCCGCAATACAACATTCCGCTGGGTGGGTCCAGCCAGGGATACTCCGCGCCCTATGCAAACTTCACAGGTCCGATCGGTCAGTCGATTCGTCCCTTCCCGCAGTATGACTACATCGCGGATGATTGCTGTCTGGAGAACCTCGGTCACTCCTCGTACAACGCAATGGTGGTTTCGATGGAGCGTCGTTTCCGGAATGGTGTCAACGTACAAGCCTCCTACACATGGGGAAAGATCCTCACGGATGCCGATTCGCTGATCCCTTTCAGTTATACGAGTAACAACCAGCGCGAGCAGGCGCAATACTCTCAAAATCTAAGAGGTGACAAAGCCGTCAGCGTTCAGGATCTGAGGCATCAGTTCTCACTTAGCTACCTCTACCAGCTTCCGTTTGGACACAGTCGCAAGTGGCTCAATCAAAGCAGGCCTCTGGATTACATAGTCGGCGGGTGGGAGATCGGCGCCATTCAGCGCTACTCCAGCGGGCAGCCGATCGATTTCGGTTGCGCCTCTGGTATCCCCTACTACCAGAATTGCATAACCTTTACCGCAGGACCCGCCTCCAACAACGCAGTGAGTTTTGCGAGTACGGCGTACAGGAGCAACAAGAACAGCCCCAGTGTCTTTAATGGAGAATCCTGGTTCAAGCCCGCGTACCGTGTGCCTGGTACAAACGGTGGATCGGATCCGGGTGTCCCGATGTCGCAAGCCGCCTTTGTTGACCAGAATCGAGAAGGGGTTGGCTGGGCGCGTCCGTTTACCCCGGGTTGTGGAACTCCATCCGCACCCTGCTCCTTTGCTCCCTTTGCACTGGGCAATATTGCCCGAGTCACGGAAGCCATCACCGGTCCGGCTTACCTGGCTGAGGACTTAAGCGTCATGAAGGATTTTCGCATCGTCGAGAAAGTCACATTCCAGCTGAAAGGCGAAGCATTTGACCTCTTCAATCGACATCGGATGGGTCTTCCGGATCTTGCGCCAAACGATTCCTCACAGAGCACGGGGTTCGGTATTCCAACGGCCGTAGACTATGGCCCTCGCAACTTGCAGATCACTGGCCGCATTACCTTCTGACGAACCACCATGGCGGGGGCAGCCTATGCAGCTTCCACTCTTAGTTGCTGGCAGATAAGCCGCGTTGCTCGACCGCGGCCTTATTCCCGAGCTATAACTGAATTCCATGCCCGGTCCACCACTTTACCGCGTTCTTCTCCTGCTGGCCTTCATCGGATTGGAGACCGCGGCTCACGCTCAGATCAACCCCGCCCCCGATCCGATCCTTGCTCGTGCCCGGCATCTCCGCTCGCAGCACAAGCCCGCCGAAGCCGCTGCGCTTCTCCGCCCTTACACTGAGCAGCACCCCGACGACGTCCCCGCTCTCATGCTTCTTGGCAATACTCTGCTTGACCTTCATCAGACTGAAGAAGCCGGCCAGACCTTTGCTCGCGCTCTCGCCGCAGAGCCCAACTCCATTCCTGCCAACCTTGCCGTCGGCAATCTGATGCTCTCGCAGCACCTCTATCCCGAAGCCATGGACCGCTTTGAAACCATCCTCGCGCAAGGCTCGCATCAAGACCCGGATCACGTTGCTGCCCGCAAAGGAGAAGTCGCCGCCGCCACCGAACTCGCTGTCTCCAGTCGTCGCGACAAACACCCAGACCGCGCGCTCATTGCTCTACGTCATGCATGCGAAAAGCTCCCAGACTCTCCCGACCTCCAGCTTGACCGCGGCCTCCAGGCGTTCGAACTTGGCCAGCTTCCCGAAGCCGACGAAGCTCTGCACGCTGCACGGAAACTCGATCCGGCCAACCCCACCATCCTTTACGGACTTGCGCGTCTCGAAACCGAGCAGCAAAAGATGCCCGAGGCTGAGCGCGACTACAAAGCCTATCTAGCTGTTCGCCCCCGCGATGCAACCGCGCACTACGGCCTCGGATATGTCTATGCCGCGCTACTGAATACCGAAGAGGCCCGCCGCGAGTTCGAAACCTCCATCCGCCTGCAGCCCCAGCAGACCGAAGCTTACTTTCAGCTCGGCCAGATCGCTCTCGACGCCCATCACGATGACGAAGCCAAAGCTCTCTTCGAGCGTGTCCTCGCCCGCGATCCTAACCACGCCGGCGCGCTCACTGGCCTCGGCGAACTCGCTTTCCGCGAAAAGGATTACTCCAGAGCCGAGCAGCTTCTTGCGCACGCTGAAAAATCCGACCCCACCTACACTCGGCCGCACTACTATCGCGGTCTCTCTCTCGCTCGCCTGGGCCGTAATGAAGAAGCCCAGCATGAGCTTGAACAAAGTGATGGCCGCGCCCATGCTATTGCGTCACCAGTCAACACGCCCCAATCCCCGCCTTGACAAGACCTATGCCTTCGCTCTCTGTTCTCACGTTTCCAAAGAAGGTGCTCAGCCATGACTATTCGCACGCGTATGAATCGCTTTTCTCAAACTGCTCTCATGGTTATGCTCCTTGGCTCGCCTATCTTCCTTACCGCGCAGCAGTCTGCTACCCCTGCCTCCTCCCCCTCAGAGACTTTCACCAATCCCCTACTTCCCTCGGGCCCCGATCCCTGGGTCATGTCCTACAAAAGCACCTACTACTTCATGGCCACGACCGGCATCAATCTCACGCTCCGAGCCACGCCGGACATCACCGATCTAGTCCACGCGCAGAAGCGCATCGTCTGGACCCCGCCCGCCACCGGCCCATACAGCCATGAGATCTGGGCGCCTGAGATCCATCGCTTTGACAACAAGTGGTACATCTACTTCGCAGCCGACGCCGGCACCAACGAGACCCACCGCATTTACGTCCTCGAAAACCCCGCCGAAGACCCCATGCAGGGAGAATGGACATTCAAAGGCCAAGTCACCGATCCCACCGACAAGTGGGCCATCGACGCCTCCGCCTTCGAACTTAACGGCCAGCTGTACATGATCTGGTCCGGCTGGCAGGGCGACCACGACGGCGAGCAGGACATCTTCATTGCGCACATGAAAAATCCCTGGACGATCGACTCCGAGCGCACATTGCTCTCGCGCCCGAAGTATCCGTGGGAAGAGGTGGGCGACTTGCTCGACCGCCCGTCAATGCCTCATCTCAACGTGAACGAAGGTCCTGAAATCCTCATCCACAAACAGGACATCTTCCTTGTCTACTCGGCCTCCGCCTGCTGGACCGACTACTACGCTCTCGGGGTGCTTCGCGCTCGTGTTAGTGACAATCTGCTCGACGCTGGATCGTGGCACAGGTATGATCATCCATTTTTTCATCAGAACCCGGAAGCCGGCGTCTACGCAACCGGCCACAACGGTTTCTTCCAGTCGCCGGGTGGTCAGGATTGGATCATTTACCACGCCAATTCGCAGAAGGGTCAAGGGTGCGGCCCGCAACGTTCTCCGCGCATCCAGCCATTCACATGGAACCCTGATGGAACGCCCAACTTCGGCC
The DNA here is from genome assembly GCA_963774175.1 of uncultured Acidobacteriaceae bacterium. Lineage (GTDB taxonomy): Bacteria > Acidobacteriota > Terriglobia > Terriglobales > Acidobacteriaceae > Telmatobacter. The sequence goes on along the minus strand of CAVZDT010000017.1, from coordinate 287,404 downwards.
CCGCGCTTCCCGCCGGCCGGCCGCTCGCAAAACCGTCGCGATAACCGGCGCTAGCTCTTAATTCTGGCTGTGCTCTCCGTAAAGAGACTTGCTGATCTCAAATTCAGCGCGGGCTTTGTCCTGTTGGCCGGCAACGCGATATGCGTGACCTAATTCAAAGTGGGCTTTGGGATCTTTGGGGGCAAGACCGACGGCGAGTTGCAGTTCGCGAATACCCCGTGGGGAATCGCCGTTGGCAACCAACGCCATGCCCAGTTTTTCGTGCGCCCATGCAGATTGCGGGTCCAGTTCCACAGCCGTTTCGAGAAAGGGCTGTGCATCCTCTTCGCGAGCCTGATCGAGAAGAAAGATTCCCAAGTCGAGATAGGGCCACGCGTCCTTCAGGCCGCGTTCTCGGGCCCATTGCACCGCGGTTCGCAGAGCTTTCTCTGCTTTCTGCGGATCGTTTTGCGCGTCATAAGTCAGTCCCAGGTTTTCTTCTGCTTTGAGATTTGCAGGATCGAGCGCAAGCAGTCGAAGATAAACTTTTTCGGCATCGGGGAAGAGATTCTTCGTATAGAGACAGCGGGCCAGGCTATAGAGAACATCCGTGTTGTTTGGTTCCATGCCGAGGGCGACGCGCAGCCAGCGCACGGCATCGTCGTAGTCATCGAGCAACACATAATCCAGTGCGACCGATCGGAGTTGCGCAACGTTGGGCTTCTGGATCTGCGCGGCGCGGGTGTAAGTCTCGAGCGACTCGCGAGATTTGTTCTCCTGCTGCAGCACCAGCGCAAGTTCATAGAGCGTATCGGCGGATTGCGGATTGCGCTCGAGGCTGGTACGCAAGCGTACTTCCGTTTCAGCTAACGACGGATTGGGCGCCGCCGTGGCTTCATGCCCGAGAGATATACCTCCCGGCTGTGCGCCCTTGACCGGCGTCTGTTGCGCCGAGGCATAGCGCGTTAGAACGGCGCCAATCAAGGCGGCCACCAGTAGCGCCGGCCCGGTTCTGAGTAAACATGGGAACCGAATTGTCATAGCCTCCTGCCGTTGCGTCGCCTGATACTTCCGCGGAGGACGATTGCGGACAGCCCTCCGCGCGGCATCTAATGGGATGCGGTCGTTGATGCCAGGCGTCGTTGTGTCGCTCTCGGACGCCATCCCAGTTGCGCAGAACAGCATAAAGTTCCAGTCCAAAAAATGGTTTACCCAGCGCTCCCTTTCTGAAAGAGTAACCGAACAGCAAAAACAGGAGAAGTTTCATGCGTAAATTGCCATGGATTGCCGCATTGATTACATTCAGCGTGCCCTTCCAGGCCGCCCATTCGCAAGAGGCCAAAGCGTTTCAACTAAGCGGCGACTATGCTGGTACGCACGATCCTTCGATTGGCCGGGAAGGTGACAATTATTATGTCTTCGCCACAGGCTTTGCACGGGGCGGAGGACAGTTTGCCATCCGTTGCTCCCACAACCTGACCGAATGGACGCTCTGCGGCCACGTTTTTGACTCCATCCCCGAGTGGATCCATAAATCGAGCCCCGGAACAAAGGAGCTTTGGGCGCCGGACATATCATTCTTCAATGGGAAATATCACCTATACTACGCATTTTCGCTCTTTGGCTCGAATCTTTCCGGCATCGCACTCGCGACCAACCAGACGCTGGACCATGCCAGCCCAAAGTACCACTGGCAGGATGAGGGACTGGTCCTGCAGTCCACAGCCAACGATGACTTCAACGCGATCGACCCAAATATCGTACTCGACGAAAAGGGTGAGCCATGGATGAGCTTCGGAAGCTTCTGGTCGGGAATCAAGATGCGGCATATCGACCCGACGACGGGAAAGCCGACTGCGGAGGACCCAAAGCTCTACTCTCTTGCCGGCAGGTCGCGCCCGGAGCATCCAGGGCCATCCAAGCCTGGACTTCCGCCGGACTGGCAGGCAATTGAAGCGCCTTTCATCGTACGCCACGGGAGCTTTTACTACCTCTTTGTTTCCTTCGATCTGTGCTGTCGAGGTACGCACAGTACCTATCGCACGATGGTGGGCCGCTCACGCAATGTGAACGGACCGTACGTAGACCGCGACGGCCGAGAAATGATCAAGGGCGGCGGAAGTGAATTGCTGACGGCCAACAACCGTTGGCTCGGACCTGGAGGCGAATCCGTGTTGCAGCGCCCTGAGGGTGACTTGATTGTTTTTCACGCCTACGACGCTACAACAGGCAAGCCCGCGTTGCAGATTTCTACACTGGTATGGAAAAACGGCTGGCCTGAAGCGGCGCTGGGCACAGTGGGAGAGGCAAAATAAGCGCGGTGAGATATCTTCGGCTGGCTCCTGGATGGGGTGTACTTGCCGCCGCTGGCCTTGCATGGCTGTGCGCACAGGCGATATCTCCGGGTGCATTTGTTCCGGGTCGATTTGTGGACATTACGGCGCAGGCCGGCGTCCATTTTCTGCATCAGGCGCCGCACACCTCGCGCAAATACCTGATTGAAACGATGGGCTCCGGCCTGGCGCTCTTTGACTGCGATGACGACGGACGACTGGACTTATTCCTGGCGAACGGCGCTCCCTATTCAGACCCCACGCCGAAGGGCACAATTCCCGAAAAAACAGGCCCCGCTTACTGGAATCGCCTTTACCACCAGAAGAGCGACGGAACCTTCGAGGATATAACGGAGAAATCCGGCCTATCCGGCGTCGGATATGGCATGGGCGTTGCCGCCGGCGACTACGACAATGATGGCCATGAGGATTTATACGTTACCGGCTACGGAGGGAATCATCTCTACCACAACAACGGCAAGTGCACGTTTACAGATGTGACGGCGGAAGCGGGTGTAGCGGGCGGCGGATGGTCGACAAGCGCAGCATGGGTTGATCTGGACGGCGACGGGCTGCTGGACCTGGTCGTTCTGCGCTACGTGACGTGGGACTGGAACGACAAGTGGTGCGGGCCGGCGGAAAACCGCGGCTACTGCCATCCTGATGTCTTCGATCCGATCTCCATGCTGGTCTATCACAACGATGGCAACGGGCACTTCACGGAAGTGTCGCACAAGCTCGGTCTTGATAAGCCAGGTAAAGCGCTGGGCATTGCTATTGGCGACTACGACCGCGATGGGCGCATCGATCTTTTCGTGGCCAATGATTCCATGCCTGAGTTCCTGTTTCATCAGAAAAAGGACGGCACCTTTGAAGAGATTGGCCTCGAAGCAGCAGTCGCGGTGGACGGCGATGGACGCACGTTTGCCGGCATGGGCGTGGACTTTGCCGACTACGATAACGACGGCTGGCCCGATCTCGTTGTATCAACACTGGCGAATCAGAAGTACGCGCTCTACCACAACGAGCACGATGGAACCTTCGACTACGCGAGTTACAAGACAGGCTTTGCGCGTATGACTTTGCTCCACTCAGGATGGAGTGCCCTCTGGTTCGATTACGACAACGATGGCTGGAAGGACCTCTTGATTGCGCAGGGGCATGATCTCGATACCGTGGAGAAGAGCTTTCCACAATTGCACTACCGCGAGCCGATGATGCTGGTGCGAAACGCGGCGGGCAAACTTACCGATGTGACTGCATCCTCCGGTCCGGGACTGCAGGAGCCGTGGGTGGGCCGCGGCATGGCGATTGGCGATCTCGACAACGACGGTCGAGTGGACGCTGTAGTCACGACCAATGGCGGCACGCCGCACATTCTGCACAACGAGACGCCGACTGCAAATCACTGGGTCACGCTCAAGCTGGTGGGTCATAAGAGCAACCGCGATGGCATCGGTGCTTTGATTCAGGTGACCACACCGGCAGGTAGTCAATGGGAAACGGTCTCCACGTCGCGCGGGTATTTATCTTCAAGCGATCCACGGGCCCACTTCGGGCTCGGGAGCAGCGCCGTTGCGCAGGTTATAGAGATTCGCTGGCCAAGCGGCATAGTCCAGACACTGAAGAATGTAGCTGGAGACCAGGTAATCTCTATCGACGAAGGCCGACCGCTCGCTCACAGCATCTCAAATGCCGAGCCATAGAACTCGACTCGCGTAACCATGCCCTGCTCGAACACGAGTCGGCATGGTAACCGTTCCTCATCTGCCGGAAACGTAGCGCTTCGCTCAATGGCATACCGCCGTCCGTCAAGTGAGTTTTCTTGTAGGACATCCTTAAACTTCTGAATTCAAACGGAAAAATCCGGTCGCCCTTTTGCAGGTAATTTCCCGCATAAGGCGCAGAATAATCTTGTAAGACGAGCCCTTCGATCCGGGTGGGTGCCAGTTCCAATAATCAGGGCCATCCGCGGACGAACCCCGCCAACTCCGCCGTCTCTCCTTCTAACTCCTTTGCAGAGAGGACTCTGTGGCTAACCATAATCACGCGAAGAGTTTACAGCCCTGCCGTTCCATAACCCATAGAGCATGCCGAGTTTGCAGCCAGAGATGGGGGGTACCCCCTCCCGCGCTAGAAAAGCAACAGCCCGCCAAAGGCGGGCTGTCGAGCGAATCGGACTTCAAATCTTCAGGTGGCGCGGGAAGCGCCACTCAGGGCCTGATTGCATCACTTGCTCTGCCTATAGGGTAATCTCCTTGTTCATCATGCATATACACCCTTCGACCCATCCCAGTTGCACCCTTTGGGCAGCGTAATCAACCGAAAGAGTGCTCTGCTCCGCTTACCTGCTACCATTTGTTTGGGGGTGCGGGACGCTGTGCGGCGGAACTTGTATTCTGCAGGATACAGTCGCTGACGTCTTTTCCTGGCCAGATTCGTCCTTCCTCACACTTTTCGTCCGGCATCTCAGGCAGAACGTGGCAATCTCCGTCTTCCCCAATGCGGCCGCTCGCGGCCTTCTGTTCCTTGCGCTGATTCCCACGCTGGTCCTTGCGCGTGTGCCCGTCGCTGCGCAGGCTCCGGCCGCCCAGTTCGACGATCTGGCTGCCCGCGCCGCCACCGCCCGCGACCAACAGAACCTGTCCCTCGCCATCCAGCTCTACACCCAGGCCGAGCAGCTCAAACCCGACTGGCAGGAGGGCTGGTGGTACCTCGGCACCCTGCAATACAGCACCAACCAGTACGCCGGCGCCATCGACGCCTTCACTCACCTTCTCCAGCTCGTCCCCACCGCTGTCCCCGCCATGGCGCTGCGCGGTCTTTGCGAATTTGAAACCGGCGCCTACGACGACTCGCTTCGCGATCTCGAGCAAGCGGTCGCCCACGGAGCGCTCAACGAACCTCGCAATGAGCAGATCATTCGTTATCACCTGGCGCAATTGCTGACCCATGCGTCCCGTTTTCAGGATGCTCTCGAACAGCTCCAATTCTTCGCCGAGCAGCATGTCGATGCGCCCGATCTCAAGATCGCCATCGGCCTCGCAGGCATGCGCATTCCCCTGTTTCCGAAGGACGTTCCCGAGCAGGATCGCGCGCTTTACGAGATCGCAGGCAACGCCGGATATGTCTTTCTCTCCGGTGACAACGAGCAGGCCGACGACCTTTTTGGGCAGCTCTTCGCGAAGTACCCTTCCACGCCGAATCTGCACTTCTTCTATGGCTTCCTGCTCTTCCCCCACGATCCAGGACTTGCCATCGACCAGTTCCGCAGCGAACTCGCCGTCAACCCGACCAATGAGACCGCAAATGCGCTCCTGGCATTCACCCTCGTCGTCGCCGGTCGCTACGCGGAGGCTCTCCAACCCGCACAGCGTGCCTACAACAACGCACCCGACATGGAAATGGCCCAGCTCGCCCTCGGACGCGCGCTCGCCGAGACCGGAGACATGAAGCGAGGCGCTGAACTGCTGAACCAGGTCATCGTCCACGACCCGAAAAGCCTGGAAGCTCACCTGGGGCTTCTGTCCATTTACTCCCAAAGCGGAAACCGCGAAGAAGCCACTCGCGAACGAGAGGTCTGCCGTGATCTGGCGAAATAGCGCACGAACACTCCTAGCCACACTCCCCGCGGTCGCGTTGCTCTGCGCACCTCATTCGCCGCCCATCGCTCTCGCTCAGCAGGCCAGGCAGCCTGTTTCATCGGTCACTTGCGCATCCTGTCACAACGGCGTCACCAGCACCTTCGCAATCGCGCCGATGCGCCACGCGATGGAGCCTCAAGGCGCAAACCCCGCATTGGACGCCCATCCCGATCTGAGCGTCCAGGTCGGGTCGTACACCTTCAAGGTGCAGACCAAAGATGGGAAGAGCACCTACACGGTTTCCGACGGGACCGAAACCATGACGCTGCCCATCCATTGGATCTTCGGCCAGCACTCGCAGACATGGGTATTGGAGAAGGACGGCCATTACTACGAGAGCCTCGTCAGTTACTTCCCCCGCGCGAACGGCCTCGCCATCACGCCCGGCGACCAGAAGATCACCCCGCACAATCTCACCGAGGCCATGGGCCGCCAACTGCCCATCTGGGAAACCCGCACCTGCTTCGACTGCCACGGCAGCGGCGTCACCGCGGGACAGACACTCGATCCGGCAAAGGTGATTCCCGGCCTTGAATGCGAACACTGTCATGCCGGCGCGCAGCAGCACATGGCCGATGCCGCGCAGGAAAACTTCAAAACGCTTCCCAAATCGCTGAAGCATCTCGATGCCGAGCAGATCTCTGACTTCTGCGGACAGTGCCACCGCACCTGGGACACCGTGATGCGCAACAAATGGCACGGTCCTGCATTCGTGCGCTTTCAGCCTTACCGTCTTGAGAACAGCAAGTGCTTCATTGGCAACGACCCGCGCATCAGCTGTATCGCGTGCCACAACCCGCACCAGCCGCTGAATCACAACATGGCCTATTACGACGCAAAGTGTCTTGCATGTCACACTGAAAGCAAGACGGCATCGGCTGCAGCCGCGGCAAAGACCTGCCCAGTTGCCAAGTCTAACTGCACCAGCTGTCACATGCCGAAGGTGGAACTGCCGGGCGGAAATGCGCGGTTTACCGATCACTACATCCGCATACTTCGCGCGGGCGAATCGTATCCGGACTGATAAAGCGCAGCGCTGTCCCTCATTGCTGCATCTTGTACGTCGACTCCGGCACCTTGGCGGACACCTGCGCCGGTGTCGGAAGCTGGCTCCGATCCCAACCGCCTCCCAGGGCCTCGACCAGTTGCACCGCGGAAAGCATCTCCTCCACTTGCAGCGAATTCAGCGTCTCCTGATTCCCCAGCAAAGTTGTTTGCGCGGTTAACACGTCAACATATGGATCGACGCCCGTGTTGTAGCGCTGCATTTCCATCTCGAGAAATTGCTGCGCCGATTTCACCGCTTCCTGCTGCCTCAGAATCTGCTGCGAATAGACACGCGTCGCCGCCAGCGCATCTTCCACCTGCTGAAACGCCACCAGCACTGTCTGTCGATAGGTTGCAAGATCTCCGTTGTAGATCGCCTCGTACTGATGCAGCTGCGCGCGGTAGAGACCGCCATTGAAGATCGTCTGCGCCGCGGTTGGACCGATGGACCAGAAGCGGCTTGGCCAGTCAAACAAGTGCTTCAATGTCGAACTCTCAAAACCGCCGCCGGCCGAGATCGTTACCTGCGGGAAGAACGCGCCGTAGCCGATCCCGATTGTCGCATTCGCGGCAGCCAGAGTCCGTTCCGCCGCGGCTACATCCGGACGTCGCTCGGCAAGCTGCGATGGAACGCCGGTTGGTATCGAAGGCGCAGCGTAGACCATCGGCTTCACAGGAATGGAGAAATCCGTTGCCACCTTTCCGGTCAACATTGCAATGGCGTGTTCAAACTGCGCCCGCGACAACCCAACATTCACAGCGGAGGCCTGCGCAGACTGCAATGTGGCTCGCGCCTCGACCACAGATATTTGATCGCCCGTTCCTGCATCGTATGCGCCCTGGGCCGAATCAAGGGCCTTCTGATCCGCGGCAACCGTGTCATCCAGGATCTTCTGGAGCATGTCCTGCCCGCGTATTTCAAAGTAGTACTGCGCGAGGCTTGCCTGCTCCGTCAGTTTTTCCAGTTCCAGATCAGCCTCGTTCGCCTGCGAGCTGAATTGAGCTTCTCTAACCTCGTTCCTGATCTTGCCCCAGAAATCCGGCGTCCACGAAACATCAAGCGGCGCAGCCCACAGGGTCGAAGCCTGCCCTGTGTTCGCCGTTGAGGAATGCTGCAGGTTGCCCGAACTGCGGGAGCGGCTCCAGGCGGGGTTCACGGAGACGGTTGGCCAATATTGCGCACGCGCTTCGGCGATCAGCGTTCTCGCCTCCATGAAGTTCTGGAACGAAACCTGGATGTTCTGGTTACTCACATTCAGCTTATCCTCCAGCGCATTCAACTCCGGTTCGTTGAAAACCTCCCACCACTTGCCACGAATCATGGCGTCCTTCGGATCGGCAACTTTCCAACCCTCCGTGTCTTTGAAGTTGACCGTGGACTCCTTGTAATTCGGCGCAGTCACCGCGGGCGGCGTCGGCGCATGGTACGCCGGTCCAATACGGCATCCCGCCAGCGACAAAAACACCACAGCCACCCCCACGGAGCAAAGCGTCAGATCTCTGTTAATCCTCATCGTCAATCTCCTAGTCGGCGCCGGCCGGCTCCCGAGCGAGCAAATCGTGTCGTCTTCCAAGCGCTCTCAGACGCATCCGATCCATCTCCAGGTACACGACCGGGGTGGTATACAGCGTCAGCAGTTGGCTCATCAGCAGGCCTCCGACAATGGTGATACCGAGGGGCTGTCTCAGCTCCGAACCGGTACCCGTACCAAAAGCCAGCGGCAATGCGCCAAAGATCGCGGCCATTGTCGTCATCAGAATGGGCCTGAAGCGCAGCATGCAGGCCTCAAAAATCGCCTCGCGAGTACTCTTCCCTTCCTCGCGTTCCGCCACCAGCGCAAAATCGATCATCATAATTGCATTCTTTTTTACGATCCCGATCAGCAGAATGATCCCGATGATCGAAATGACGTTGAGATCGATATGAAACAGCATTAGCGCAAGCATCGCTCCGACGCTGGCCGACGGCAGCGTCGAGATGATTGTGAGCGGATGAATCAGGCTCTCGTACAAAATGCCCAGCACGATGAACACCGCGAGCAGCGCCGTTACCACAAGGTATTTTTCCGTCGCCAACGAATCCTGATATGCCTGTGCCGTGCCCGCGAAAAATCCATGCACCGTTGAAGGCATACCCAGCTCGCTCTCCATCCGGGTCACTTCAAGCGTCGCGTCGCTCAACGACATTCCCGCCACCATGTTGAACGAAACCGTTACCGAAGGAAACAAGCCGGTGTGATTCACCTGCAACGGCGTCGTCCCGGTGTTCGGCTTCACGGTGCTCAGCAGCGGCGATATCGTGCTGATCCCGGCCAGGGACGATCCCGATGAAGGCGCGGGAGCGAAATAGATGTTCTTCAAGCCCGAGGGATCTTGCCAATACTTCGGCGCAACCTCCATCACCACGTAGTACTGGTTTAGCTGCGTGTAAATGGTCGAGACCTCGGACTGCCCGAATGCCCTATAGAGCGACTGATCCAGCGACTGTGCGGTTTGGCCAAGGCGCGCAGCCGTGACGCGGTCATACGTCAGCATCTCCTGCAATCCGCCATTCTGTTGATCCGTATTCACATCCTGTAGACCCGGCAACTTCTTCATGTTGGCCAGCAGAATTGGCCCCCAATGATAAAGATCCGCAATATTGTCGGCCTGAATCGTGTACTGGTAGAGCGCGGCACTGGAGCGGCCCCCGATGCGCAGATCCTGCACCGGCTGAAGAAATGCCGATGCAATCGGAAGGCTGTTCATCTTGGGCCGTAGCCGGCTGATCACCTGCATGGCTGATACTTTTCTTTCCGGGCCGAGCGGCTTCAGCGCAACGTAGATGAATCCGCCATTGCTCGATCCGTTCCCTCCCGTGTAGGCATTCGCGTGGGCTACCGCTGGATCGGCTTTGATGATGCTCATCAGCTTCTGCACCGAGAAGTTCATGAACGGAAACGACGCGTCCTGCGGTCCCTGCACCATGCCAACCACTGCGCCGGTATCCTGCGTCGGGAAGAACCCCTTGGGGATGCGCACGATGACCACCAGGTTCAGCGCAATGGTCAGCAGCAATACGATGATCGTCAGTGCCGGATTGTCGAGAACCCACGTAAGCGAATGCCGGTAGATCGATATCAACCCATTGAAGAAGCGCTCGCTGGTCCGATAAAACCAGTTGTGCCGTTCGTCGGGTTGGTGCGCCTTCAACAGATGCGCGCACATCGCTGGCGTCGTGGTCAACGAGATCACCATCGACACGACGATAGCCGTCGACAGGGTCACTGCAAATTCCCGGAAGAGCCGTCCGACAATCCCACCCATCATCAGAATCGGAATAAACACCGCAATGAGCGATACGCTGATGGAGAATACTGTGAACCCGATCTCCCTGGCGCCACGCAGTGCGGCGCTGAGCGGGTCCATCCCAGCCTCAAGGTGGCGCGTGATGTTCTCCATCACGACAATCGCGTCATCCACCACAAAGCCCGTCGCAATCGTCAGCGCCATCAGCGAAAGATTGTCGAGACTGTAGTCCAGCAAGTACATCACTGCGAAGGTGCCTATCAGCGAAACGGGAACAGCAACGGTGGGAATCAATGTTGCCCGAACGCGACGCAAAAAGACGAACACCACGAGCACGACCAGTACGACCGAACCCGCCAGCGTCTTCTCCACGTTGTCCACCGACGCACGAATGGTATTCGTCCGATCGAGAACAATCGTCGTAGTGATCCCTTGCGGAAGCACTGCCTGAAGAAACGGCAACTGGCTGCGGATGCGGTCGACGGTCTGAATGATATTCGCGCCAGGCTGGCGGAAGATGATGATAAACACCGCACGCGTGCCATCCATGTATCCGGCGGTGCGAATGTTCTGGGTCGAATTCACCACATCGGCAACGTCCGATAGTCTTACCGCCGCTCCCTTGTGATAGCCGATAATCAACGGCCTGTATTGCTCTGCCAGCGAGATCTGGTCATTGGTAATGATGTCTTCGCTGACCTGGCCATCGCTGATCTGCCCGCGCGGCTCGTGCGAATTCTGCAGACCGAGAACCGACTGCACAGTCCCGAGCGTCATCCCAAAGCTTTCCAGCTTCCTCGGGTCAACTTCAACGCGCACCGAGGGCGTGGCGCCTCCGCCGACAAACACCTGCCCAACGCCTTGAATCTGTGACAGCTTTTGCTCCAGGATTGTCGACGCCAGGTCGTAAACACGCGTCACATCGTACTTCGACGATGTCAATCCGAGAATCATGATCGGAGCGTCCGAAGGATTCACCTTGCGGTACGACGGATTCGAAGGCAAGTTAATAGGCAGATAAGTGCGCGCCGCATTGACGGCCGCCTCGACGTCGCGAGCCGCGCCATCGATGTTACGGCTCAAGTCAAACTGCAGGGTCACGTTGGTGCTGCCCAGCGAACTTGACGACGTCATCTCCGTGATTCCGGCAATGTGGCTGAACTGCCGTTCCAAGGGCGTCGCCACCGAGGCCGCCATGATCTGCGCACTCGCTCCGGGCAGGCCCGCCGATACGCTGATAGTCGGGAAATCTACCTGCGGCAGAGGCGACACCGGCAGCACCGTGAACGCAATCGCACCCGCTATGCCGACCGCTATGGTCAGCAGCGTCGTAGCGACCGGACGGTGGATGAATGGAGACGAAATATTCATGCGCGGCCCGGCGACGGTTGCTGCTCATTTCCCGTGGATCGCTGCGACGGCCTGCGATTTGTAAGTCGCTGGCCGAGCCTGTCAAAGAATATGTAGATGACGGGCGTGGTATAAAGCGTCAGAATCTGGCTCAGCAGAAGTCCGCCCACCATGGCGATTCCCAGAGGCCTCCGCAGTTCCGATCCGAGCCCGGTGCCAAGCGCAAGCGGCAGGCCGCCCAGCAGCGCAGCCATGGTCGTCATCATGATCGGCCGAAAGCGCAGCAGGCTGGCCTCGTAGATTGCGTCGGTCGAGGACTTACCGTGTTCGCGTTCGGCTTCCAGCGCAAAGTCGACGATCATGATGCCGTTCTTTTTCACGATGCCAATCAGCAGGATGATTCCGATGATCGCAACCACCGACAGGTCCTGTCCGCAAATCATCAATGCGAGCAGCGCACCAACACCCGCCGAAGGAAGCGTGGAAAGAATCGTGATCGGATGAATGAAGCTTTCGTAGAGAACACCGAGCACGATGTAAACGGTCACCAGTGCAGCCAGAATCAGCAGGAATTCATTGGACAGCGAGTTGTGAAACGAGGCTGCGGTTCCTTGAAAATCAGCCTGGACGCTCGCCGGAAATTTCAGCTTCTTTGCAACATTGTCGATTTGGGTAATGGCGGTGCCCAGGGACGCACGTGGCGCCAGATTGAATGAAACCGTCACCGAGGGAAACTGGCCCTGATGATTGATCGAGAGCGCCTCGGTTGTGGGCACCGCTTTCGTAAAGGCACCGAGCGGAACGGCATTTGTGCTGGTTGAGACTGTTGTCGTATTTGGTGTGGTGCCCGCATTGATTCCCCCGTTCTGCGAGGATCCACCTCCGGCCCCGTTCGTCGCCAGGGCACTCGCCGGGGGCGTCAAGACTGATGACGACGGCGTATATCGCACCGAAGTGGTGAGGGCGTTCGATCCGGCGGCCGCCGAAGCCGATGACGAAAACGAACTTGCAGCAGCCGCACCGCTGGCGCCCGAGGATGCATTCGACTGAATATAGAGATCGCCCAGCTTCGACGGATTATGCTGCCATTCGGGTTCAGTCTCCAGCACCACGTGGTACTGGTTCAGCTGTGTGTAAAGCGTATTGATCTCACGTTGACCGTACGCGTCGTAGAGCGTGTTATCGATGGTTGTTGGCGCTATTCCCAGGCGTGAAGCTGTGACGCGATCAATCACCAGCGAAATTGCTCTCCCACCCATCTGTTGATCGGTGGCCACGTCTTCAAGGTCAGGCAGCTTGTTCAGCTCCGCGACGAACTTTCCGGTCCAGTCACTCAGCTCATCAGTATCGGGATCTTCAAGCGTGTACTGATACTGCGTTCGGCTCACCCGGTCGTCGACAGTGATATCCTGCACCGGCTGCATGTAGAGATGGACTCCGGACACATCCTGGAGCTTTGTCTGCAATCGCCGAATCACGTCGGATGCGCTGATGTGCCGCTCGTTGAGTGGTTTCAGATTGATGGATATGCGCCCGCTGTTCATCGTGGTGTTGATGCCGTCTGCGCCGATGAATGACGAGAGGCTTTCCACCGCCGGGTCTGCCAGGATGACGCGCGCAAGCGCCTGCTGTCGCGCGGCCATGTCGGTGTATGAAATGGATTGCGATGCCTGCGATATCGCCTGGATGACGCCGGTATCCTGCACGGGAAAGAATCCCTTTGGAATATAGATGTAGAGGACGATCGTTAATACGAGCGTTCCGAGAGCAATGAGCAGCGTGACCGTTTCATAACGCAACACGACTTTCAACGTCCGACCGTAAAACTCGATCATCCGCTTGAACATCAGTTCCGACACATGATAGAAGCGTGACTGCTGTTCCTCCGGAGTGTGCCGAAGGATGCGCGAACTCATCATCGGGGTCAACGTCAGCGACACCACGGCAGAAATCACGATCGTCACCGCCAGCGTCACGGCAAATTCTCTGAACAGCCTTCCCACGACATCGCCCATGAACAGCAGCGGTATAAGCACTGCGATCAGCGAGACCGTCAACGAAACGATCGTGAACCCGATTTGCCCGGCGCCCTTGAGCGCGGCTTCCATCGGCGGCAGGCCCTCTTCCAGATAACGCGAGATGTTCTCGATCATCACGATCGCGTCATCCACAACAAAGCCGGTTGAGATTGTCAACGCCATCAGCGACAGGTTGTCAAGGCTATACCCCAGCAGGTACATCGCGCCGAACGTGCCCACCAGCGAAAGCGGAACAGCCACGCTGGGAATAACGGTCGCGCGCAGGCTGCGCAGAAACAGGAAAATCACCAGCACAACCAGGCCGATCGTGAGCATCAGTTCGAACTCCACGTCGTTGACCGATGCCTGAATGCTGGTGGTCATATCGGTCATCGTCGTGACCTGGATGGACGCCGGCAGATTGGCCTCAAGCTGCGGAAGTATCTGTCGAATCCGCTTGACGACCGTAATCGTATTTGCGCCCGGTTGCCGCTGAATGTTGAGGATCACAGCAGGAGTCGTGTTCATCCACGCCGCCTGCTTCGTGTTCTCAACCCCATTTACGACCTTTGCCACGTCCTTGACGAAGACGGGCGCGCCATTGCTATAAGCGATGACCACATCGCTGTACCCCTCGGCATCCGTGATCTGGTCATTGGCATCGATCTGATAATCCTGCCGTGGACCATCAAAGTTTCCCTTTGCCGAGTTCACGCTGGCCTGCGTCAAAGCGGTACGAACGTCCTCCAGGTTCAGCCCGTACGATGCCAGTTGCACCGGGTTCACCTGAATCCGGACCGCGGGCTTCTGGCCGCCGCTGATACTCACCAGGCCAACCCCACTCAGCTGCGAGAGCTTCGGCGCCAGGGTTGTATCGACGAGATCCTCAACTCGAGACAGCGGCGTCGTCGGCGACGAGATCGCCAGGGTCAGCACCGGCGCATCGGCAGGGTTTGTCTTGTTGTAAACCGGCGGCGTAGGAAGATCAGATGGAAGGAAGCTCTGCGAAGCGTTGATCGCGGACTGCACCTCCTCCTCGGCCACGTCGAGCCCCATGGCGAGATTGAATTGCAGCACGATCACCGAAACTCCGCCGGCGCTGGTCGAAGTCATCTGGCTGAGACCCTGCATCTCCCCAAACTGTCGCTCCAGCGGAGCAGTAACGGTCGTCGCCATCACATCCGGACTGGCGCCAGGATAGAACGTCAGAACCTGAATCGTTGGATAGTCAACCTCAGGCAGCGCCGAGACCGGCAATTGAAAAAACGCAACGACGCCGACGAGCAAAATCGCAGCCATCAACAGCGCCGTGGCAACCGGCCGAATTATGAAAATTCGAGACGGATTCATGGAACATTGTTCTCAGGCGAGTCTGACGCCGCTGGCAGCTTTACTTTCGATATCGTAATTTCAGACCCGTTCTGGAGCTTCTCAAAGCTGCTATTCGCCACGACGTCGCCCGGATTGATTCCCTGCACCGCGGAATTGCCCTGATCGGAATAGCCCACCTTCACCGTACGCATTGTGGCTTTGCCGCCTTGAATCACATAGACAAAATCGGTGTTCCCGTTGTGCTGGATGGCAGATGCAGGAATGAGCGTCTGGTCCGTCAGCGTATTCACCAGCAATCTGGTGTTCACAAACTGGTTTGCAAAAAGCAGCCCGGCCTTGTTGTCAAATTGCGCACGGAGCTTCACCGTACCTGACGTGGTGTCGATCAAGTTGTCGACGGTACCCAGCGTGCCTTTCTCCAGCAACTGCTGTTGAGTCCTGTCGTACGCTTCCACCTTCAATTGCTTGCCGCCCTTGGAATTTTTCAACACTTCCGGAAGATCGTCTTCGCCAATTGTGAAGATCACTGTGATCGGCTGCACCTCGGTTACGACCACAAGCGTTGTTGTCGAGTTCGCGGTGACCAGGTTGCCGGGATCAACAAGGCGCAATCCTACTCGCCCGTTGATTGGCGAGGTAATGTGGCAGTATGAGAGCTGCACCTTGTCGTACTCGAGCGTACCCTCATCGTTTTTCACGGTGCCCTGATCCTGCAGGACCAGCTTCTCCTGGTCTTCGAGCGTCTGGCGGGGAATGGCGTTCTTTGCCCATGCCTGCTTGTATCTGTCCAGATCCATCTGGGCTTCAGCCATCAGATTCTGATCCCGTTCCAGCAGTCCCTGTGCCTCGAGGACCTGTGCGGCATACTGCCGCGAATCGATATCAATCAGCGGATCGCCCTTCTTCACGTACTGGCCTTCGCGATAGTGCACCTCCGTGATTACACCCGTGACCTGGGCCGTCATCGACGCCATATGGACAGGCGTCACGGTCCCGATCGCGTTGAGATACACCCCTATCGATCCCTTTTGGGCAGTGGCCGTAGTCACCGGCACCGCACCAGTGAAGGCGTGTCGTCCGCCGGTTGTGGCAGCCTGCGCCTTGCCGTGCTGGTGGATCACCCAATAGAACAAAAGCCCGAATGGGACGAGAATGACGATCCAAACCCAAAGATGCCTGCTTCGCGCCGGCCTTGCTACTGGGTCTGGGTTGGGGTCCGATGCCGAGGCATGGATTGGGGATCGTTCTTGGTCCATTTTCTCTCTCTTAAATTGTTCTTTTGAACCGCTCAACTCTCTAGCCCACGGACTGAGACGGCAATCCGCGCCACTGCCGCCGAGTCTGCTGTCGCAACTCTGTTTCTCTCCGGATCTCGATCACAGACGTTCTATAAGACGGCGATCAGGTCGACTTTGTCGCAGGATCGGACTTGATTTGGAGATTTTTGAAGCGCATAACATCTTGCGAATGTTCGAGTCCCGTCAAACTGCGAACCTCGGGACCGGCAAAACGCATCTAAGCCTTTTCATTCGAACACGAAGAAAGGGCGCGATGGCTGGTGCCATCGCGCCCTGTATTCAAGTTCAAGTACAGTCTAGAACACGAACTTCCCGCCGAACTCGAATTCTCTCGGGTCCGCCGTCCCGGTCACAAAACCAAAGTTGCTGTTTGCGACCGAGTTGTTGAACGCGTTGAACTGCGTGTGGTTGAACGTGTTAAAGCTGTCGGCGCGGAACTCGAAATGAGTCCGCTCACCAAGAGCAAACGACTTGTAAAGCGAGGTTGAGAAGTTGGTGCGGCCGGGGCCGACAACGGCATCACGTCCCTCGCTGCCGAAGCCGAGGTTCGAACCCCCATCCCAGGCGGCAGTGGGGGCTGAGAAGCCGGCGTTACTTACCCACTGGTACCCGGAGGTCGTTCCAACCGTGGCCTTTGCCTTTACGTATTGCGGCTTGCCGGAGAGATTGGCACGGTTCGTATAGCCACCGCCCAATCCAACCGTATCCGCGAAACCGCTGCCCGGGGTGTTGTTGCCCGCCCAGGGTAGACCAGACTCGGAGACAACGGTACCGGAGATTTCCCAGCCGCCGAGCACGCTGTGCACGAGTCCGCTCGACCCTTTAAAGATGGGCAGTGCGTACTCGTAGTTGGCGCTAAGCGTGTTGCGTCGATCCAAGGAGCCAGAACCCTTGTCATACTTCAAGTCCCAGGGGTTGCTGGAGGTATTCAAGTCAGAGCTGCCGACTTGGTCGTCGATTTCGTGGGCGTAGGTATAGTCCACCTCGAAGCTCAGACCGTGCCGGTTCTGCTGGCGTACTCCCACCTGCAGGCTGTTATAGCTGCCCGTCAGCGGATTGGTGATTTGGTTCATTCCACCGAAGCCCGGATACGTCCTTGATTCCAGGGCAGCAACTGTTGACAGGCTGCCGTTTGCAGACGCCTGCCGAGTCGCCATCGGAGTGCTGAGGGGGTAATTGTTGATCGGGTCGAACGTGTTCTGATGCCAGGCAATGTTTCCGACATACTGTGTGACCATAATCAGCGCGGGGGCCAGTTCATGCTGGATTCCCAAGCTGTATTGCGCCACGCCAGGGTTAGGATAATTCACGGCTTCGCTGTTCGGTCCCTGCGTGAACAACGGCTTAGTTGCCGCGCCGCCGCTTTGCCAGTTATAGCTCGGATTTGTCAACTCGACATTCGACGCCGAGGGTGTGCTCTCAAACGGCGCGCCACCAGCGATGTCGTAGATGTCGTTGCCCTGCATGCGCTCAAAGAAGGTGCCAAAGCCGCCGCGGACGACGGTCTTGCCATTTCCGGTGAGATCATACGAGAAGCCGACGCGAGGTTGATATGTTTTGAAGTCGTTGTGAACGATACCGCGGGGAATTCCTCCCTGCCCAGCGATCGCGATGCCGTTCATATAGAACTGCAATCCATTGATGGTCTGCAGCCCCGGGCTATTCGATGCAATCGAACCGTCTGCGTTGAAGATCGGTGCAAGAGCTGACTGGTAAAGAGAAGGCATGAAGTTTGAAATCGCGTTGTTGCGCTCCCAAACATGCGGCAGAGCATCGTAGCGGATTCCATACTGCACGCTCAACCGCGGACTGATGTGCCAGTTGTCTTCAGCGTAGGCCGAGATCGTGTTGTTGACGTAGTGGAAGACGAGATCCAGGTTCGCCTGGCTATAGGACGTTCCAAGACCCATCAGAAAATCCAGGTAGGAATCGCCGGTCAGAAGACCCGACGGGGTGTTGCTTGCTGTGTTCCAGCCGTCGCCAAAGGTATAGCTGCCCTCGGTGCTTGAACCATTGATCTGGTTCTTCGTATACCGGTTGTAGCCTCCACCAAACTTCATCTGGTGCTGGCCCTTGGTGATTGCCAGGCTGACGATCTCGTTGTAATCCTCGGCGCCGTTGTGCCACGGATCGCTGCCCGGGCCCCACGTCGTTCCAAAGGTGCTCAGTGTGACGTTGGGCAAACGGTTCAGCTGATTCTGACCCGTGAAATAGTTCCCTGCATTCCAGCCGGAGGGCTGTACAAAGGAACCGCCGCCTTCGGCTACCGGTGCAATCACGATCTTGTTGCCGTCATAGTTGAAAGAGGCTTCCAACAGAACGTTGGGCTTCAGTGCTCCGGTCAGCTTGATGACGGAACTGTACGACGGATTGACGAAGTTGGACCCCACCGACGGATAGTTGTCGGAGTTCCACAACACGGTGGCATAGTTCTGGCTCACCGAATCATGGATGAAGTGGCCGAAGATGCTCCACTTGTCGTTGATGGTGTGATCGATGCGGAACAGATCCTCGCGGACATTCAACGGAACCTTGACTGCCGGAGGAGTCAACTGGTCGGTTGCATTGTTGGTCGCGGCTGGAATGTTCTTCAGCGTATTGAAGAGCAATGCGTTCGCATCGAGCAAGCTGCCGGGAATGGTGTTGTTCGGGAAGGGCTGGCCGGGTGTCAACAAAGCGGCTGCCAACTTGGCATTGAACACCGGATCGTTTGTCTGCGGCACATAAATCTGATGCCCGACAGGATTGGCCAACTGGTGAGGAGAGTTGAACGCCGGAACCACGAAATTGAACGTCTGAGCCGAAGTCACCAGATCGGAGGTCGGGATCGCGTTCAGCGGATTCGGCGGGTTGCCAGTGATTTCCTTGCGCCATTCTTCGTTCACAAAGAAGAACGTCTTGTTCTTCGACGAGTTGTAAACGTGTGGAATGAAAACCGGGCCTCCGGCGTTGCCGCCGAATACGTTGTAACGAAGCTCCTGCTTCGCAGCTTGCTGACCCGTGTTGTTGTCAAAATAGTTGTGTGCATCAAAAGCATCGTTGCGGCCAAACTCCCAGAGTTCGCCGTGCATGCTCTTGGTGCCACTCTTGATCGACATGGTGACCGTGCCGCCGGACGAGATGCCGTAATCCGGAGGATAGTTGCTAGCCAGCACCTGGAACTCGCCCAGAGCGTCCTGCGAGGGCATCATCGACATCTTGCCGCCGGAGCCGCGGTCATAGGCTTCGCCGCCGTCGATGATCCAGATGTTGTGGGCCTGGTTCAGTCCGTTGAAGCTGATGGCGTAACTGGCGCCCACCGATGTTGGCGTATTTGAATCGGGCAGGTTGCCGCTCACGCCAAGTCCCAATGCTGCCAGCGAAACTACGTTGCGACCGTTAGTCGCTAGCTCAGTGATCTGCTGCTCGTTGATGAGGGTGCTGACGACGTTGGAGTCACTTTGAACCGCCAGCGCATCTGCCTGGACAGTCACGGTCGACGATTCCGCGCCTACGGTCAACTTGACGTCGACACGGAATGAACGGGAAATGTCGACCACGATGCCCTTTTGCTCGTAGGTCTGAAATCCCTTCGCCGTAACCTTCATGTTGTAGTTGGCGGCGTTCAAACCGGAAATGTCAAACAGTCCGGTTCCGCTGCTGATGGTCGACTTCGTTACACCCGTTGCGGGGTCTGTCAATGTGATGTCCGCCCCGGCGACGAGTGCTCCTGTCTGGTCTGTAACGATACCGGTGACCTCAGAGTTGGCCTGTGCAAATGCCCCTGCACACGCCAAAATCATGAACACAGGTAACAGCAACAACCAGTATTTTGGTTGCTTTCTTTTCACTTCCATCTGACTCTCCTATTCCAAAGTGGTACCGCTTGGTTACTGCAGCCTGGGAACGTGCAATCTTGCTTCCTCTTTATCGGAAAGCTCGGCTTGTTGCCGTTCTTATCGGAGACTCTTTGACCTGCACTCCCCCAAACCGCTAGGTGTCTTGTCATCTGGGTTCAGCTCTGCCTTTCGAGCCCATCCCTGTGATCGGCTACCAGTACACAAATCTGACATGGTCGAGCCGCCCGCAAAGTTCTTCCCACAACCGTGGGAGTTCCCTGCGGTCAATCCCGATCGAGTCGGCTAAAACGATTCAGTAAACCGCAATAACCCTACCTCAGCCAACTGGCGGAGTCAACGTCTCTTTCAAAAAATTGCTCTAAACGCACCCCCTTAAACCTCGGGTCACCGACTCGGGCGATCGCGAGATAACGTCTTCGCGGCTCACGCTCAATTCAGCCGCGCCTGTCTTCGACTCGCAACTTTCGCCAGCCTCGAATCGGGTCCCATTTTGGCTCACGTCAGCGGCCGGAAACCGTACCAAATTACCCATCGGCAGCACCGTTCTCCTCATGCCAGACCTGCGCGGTCCAGTGCCTCGCTGCGAAGTGCCGTCCGCTCCTCAAACCATCGGCAATACGCGCTTTCCCACTCATTCGCAGAATGTCCAGCGGCAGCAGGGCCCGGCAACCAGTCGGGGTTGGGTGTCGTCTTCTTGCCCTTCTCCTGCGAACGCCGGGGCCGCGGAATTTTGCGCTTCACGACAATCGTTTGTCTATGAAGGCCTCTCCTCTTTTAACCCCGTCGACTTGCGCTAAATCGAGCTCCCTTCGAAGGCTCTTCTGGGCAGGTTTTGAGATAACGTTTACCGGATGAAACCTGAGTACAATTCACCCCCTCGCCGTGCCGGTTTACCCTTCCGGGGCACCAGTTCTCAGCGACGGAATCGCGCGATCAGGTAGAAAATCGCCGATAGCACAACGCTGATCAGTATCGACGTTCCGATAGGGAAGAAAACCGAGACGTTTCTGCCGCGAAAGGAGAAGTCGCCGGGCAGCCTGCCCAATGGCAGTCCAAACCGCGATGCAATCAGCAGAAGGGCGCCGATCACAACCAACAGGAGTCCCAGACCGAGAAGCGCTTTTCCAAGTTCAGCCATTGGGCCCAAAGCCCTCATCTGCCCTAAGCTAGGATACAAGGATCGGTCTGTGCGCATCCCTCGATCCTGGCGCGCAACCGACGAAGGGGTCGATGCGAATTTTATGATGATCTGCGGCATTCTGTGCATCCTGGTGGTGCTGCTCGACGCATTCCAGACCGTCATCCTGCCGCGACGCGCTGCCGGCCGGCTCCGCCTCACCCGCGTCTTTTACATTGCTACATGGATGCCGTGGAGATTCATCGCTGTCAGGATCCGGCACCCTCGCAAGCGAGAGACCGCCCTCAGTTTCTATGGTCCTTTATCGTTGATCTTTCTTCTGGTGGTCTGGGCCTGTGGTATGGTCTTTGGCTTCTCTTTGATTTATTACTCCCTCGGCAGCCCCTTCGTCGATGGGTTACGTACACCCGGATATCTCACCGATCTCTATGTCAGCGGCACCAACTTCTTCACCCTTGGACTCGGTGATGTAACGCCTCACACCAACCCGGTTCGGGCCCTTTCCACCTTCGAAGCAGGCACCGGATTCGGTTTCCTCGCAGCCGTCATGGGTTACTTCCCGGTACTCTACGGGGCATTCTCGCGCCGCGAGGTCAGCATTTCGCTCCTCGACGCACGGGCCGGATCGCCGCCCACCGCTGCCGAACTCTTGCGGCGCCATTCTTACGATGGAGCCGAAAGCGCTCTATCCAGCCTGCTTTCCGAGTGGGAGCGCTGGTCGGCCGAGTTACTCGAAAGCCACATCTCCTACGGCTTGCTTTGTTATTTTCGCTCCCAGCACACCAACCAAAGCTGGATCGGCGCACTCACCTGCATTCTCGACACATCGGCTCTGTTGATCGCCGGAGTTCAAGGCCATGAGGCTCGCCAGGCGCAGTTGACGTTTGCGATGGCTCGTCACGCTCTGGTCGATCTTGCACAGGTGTTCTCGATCCGCCCCGTCCAGGACCTGCCTGACAGGCTGCCCCCCGAGCGCTACGAGCAACTCTATAAACGGCTCTGCCAGAGCGGAGTCAGTGTCTGCCGTGACGGTGAATCGTACGAGAGACTACGCAACCTCCGTGCACTGTATGAGGGTTACGCCGCCGGGCTCGGCAACCATCTCTGCATGCCGCTGCCGCCATGGATGACGGAACAACCGCACAAGGACAACTGGCTCGCCGTCGCCAAGGTGCGTGACCAGGCAGAAGCCGCCAACCCCGTATTAGCCGAAGCTCACAACCTGGCGGAAGTCATCGACCACCATCATGAGTTCTAGATATTTGCATTTTCCGCAATGAACTGCGCTCTTCGCCGCAGAAACCGAAGATTCCATGACTTGCAGGCCTGCCCTTCCATTCACCCCGCAATATTCGATAGCCTGTAATGTTCTAAAATAGGAGCATCTTAGAAAATATGAAGAACTCCGTTCTCAATCATGAGCCCTCTTTTGTCCAGGCGCCGCCCACGACCAACAAGCATCTAATTCGCTGGGTCGAGAAGATGGCAGACTTGTGCCGGCCCGACAGTATTCACTGGGTTGACGGCTCCAAGGCGGAGTTCGACTTTCTCTGCGATCGGCTCGTAGCCGCGGGCACTTTCACGCGTCTCGATCAGAAAAAATGGCCGGGATGCTTCTATGCCCGGTCGGCTCCGAACGACGTGGCTCGTGTAGAGGACCGCACCTTCATCTGCTCGCTCTCCCGCGATGGCGCCGGCCCCACAAATAACTGGGAAGATCCCTACGTGATGCGCCGCCGCCTCAAGCAGCTATTTAAAGGATGCATGCAGGGCCGCACCATGTATGTGCTGCCCTTCAGCATGGGCCCGGTCGGATCGCCCATGTCGGGCATCGGCGTCCAACTCACTGACTCGCCGTACGTCGTCGTGAACATGCGCATCATGGCCCGCATCGGCGCGTCGGTCTTCGCCGAAATCGACAAGGACGAGAAGCGCGTCGTGCCATGCATGCACACTGTCGGCGTGCCCTTGAAGCCCGGCCAGCAGGACGTGCCGTGGCCATGCAACGACACCAAGTACATCGTGCACTTCCCTGAAACACGCGAGATATGGTCGTTCGGCTCGGGCTATGGCGGCAATGCGCTGCTGAGCAAGAAGTGCTTCGCGCTGCGCATCGCCTCAAACATCGCCCGCGATGAAGGCTGGATGGCAGAGCACATGCTGATCCTCGGAGTCGAGAGTCCTCAAGGCGAAAAAACCTATGTCGCCGCTGCGTTTCCATCGGCCTGTGGCAAAACCAATTTCGCCATGATGATTCCGCCCAAGTCGATGCACGGCTGGAAGGTGTGGACCGTCGGCGACGACATCGCATGGCTCAGGCCTGACTTGAACGGCCAGTTGCGGGCCATCAATCCGGAAAATGGATTCTTCGGCGTCGCTCCCGGCACCAGTGCCAGGACCAACCCCGCCGCCATGGCAGCGCTCTCGCGCAACACCATCTTCACCAACGTCGCCCTCACATCCGACGGCGGGGTGTGGTGGGAAGGCATGACCGAGAAGCCACCCTCGGAATGCCAGGACTGGCGCGGCGATCGATGGACTCCTGCGATCGGCAAGAAGAACGGTACTACCGCCGCCCATCCCAACGGACGCTTCACCGCACCCGCTTCGCAATGTCCCACCATGGATCCTGACTGGGAGTCTCCCGATGGAGTCCCGATAAGCGCCATCGTCTTCGGCGGCCGCCGGTCACACACGCTTCCGCTCGTGTACCAGGCATTCAATTGGTCGAGCGGCGTCTACATCGGAGCGACCATGGGTTCTGAGACCACCGCAGCCGCCGCCGGCGCAGTCGGCAAGGTTCGCCGCGACCCTATGGCCATGCTCCCCTTCTGCGGTTATCACATGGGCGACTACTTCCGTCACTGGATCAAAATGCAGCGCGGACTCGACGTCACGCCGCGCATCTTCAAGGTGAACTGGTTCCGCAAAGACGAAAGTGGCAAGTTCCTCTGGCCCGGCTTCAGCGAAAACATGCGCGTGCTTCGCTGGATCGTGGAGCGCGTTCAGGGCCACGGCCGTGGCCGTGAAACTGCAATCGGCTGGGTCCCTCGCTACGAAGACATCGACTGGACCGGACTCGATTTCTCCCGCGAAGATTTCGAAGAACTGATGAAGGTTGACCGCGCAGCATGGCGTAAAGAACTGATCGCGCATGAGGAACTTTTCATTGAGCTGCACGATCATCTTCCGCCCGAGATGATCTATGAGCGCGAATTGCTCATTTGCAAACTCTGATCACTTTCGCGCCGATTGCTTCATCCAGCTTGTGGAAAATCGAGTCGAAATAGTTTGTTCCGCATTTCGAGAGTGAGCGAACCAGATTTCGGCTATCATAAAGAGTTCAGCACTATCCCCATGTGCCGGACCTGCCACGACGGGTCCACCTGATAATGCTTTGGCGTTTTTCCGATTGGTAAATGCCTCACCGATTGTGTCTTTGCCGTTTCCTACAACTGAAATCGCAAGCCGACCTCATTCATAAGAAGGTAGCCATGCAGATATCGGATCGACGTCATCACCTTCCGCATCCACAAGGTCTTTACCATCCACGCAATGAGCACGATGCGTGCGGCATGGGTCTGGTAGCCAGCATCCGCGGCGAAAAAAGCCACGACATCATCCGCAAAGGACTCGAGGTTCTTATCAACCTCACCCATCGCGGAGCTGCGGGCTGTGATCCCGAGACTGGCGATGGCGCCGGCATTCTCATTCAAATCCCTCACGTCTTCTTTGCGCGCGAATGCGGCGAACTCGGCATTCAGTTGCCCAATTCCGGCGGCTATGGCGTTGCCATGGCCTTCCTGCCGGTAGACAAGCACAGCCGCCTGCAGTGCGAAGGCGTCGTCGAGCGCATTGCAGCCGCCGAAGGACTGAAGGTTCTCGGCTGGCGCGACACTCCGGTCAACGGCGACGCCATAGGCCGCGAAGCCCGCGCCTCGCAGCCATATATTGAGCAGTTTTTCGTTGCCGCGCCGGACGGCATGAACGAGGAAGATTTTGAACGCCTCCTCTACCTCGTGCGCCGCCGCACCGAGAACGAGATGGCAGCCTCCGACATCGAAGGCAAGGAAGATTTCTACATCCCGTCCTTCTCCTGCCGGACCATCATCTACAAGGGCTTGATGCTGGCGCCGCAGATCGAGAAGTTCTACTTCGAACTTGCCAATCCACTCGTCACCAGCGCTCTCTGCCTCGTCCACCAGCGTTTTTCGACGAACACGTTCCCAAGCTGGAAGCTCGCCCATCCCTACCGCTATGTCGCGCACAACGGCGAGATCAACACCATCCGCGGCAACGTCAGCTGGATGAGTGCGCGCCAATCGGTGTTCGACAGCCCACTCTACGGCGAAAAGATCAGCGAACTCTTCCCGGTGATCATGCCTGAAGGCAGCGACTCTGCCTCCCTTGATAATGCTGTGGAGTTCCTCTACCAGTCCGGCCGCTCGCTCCCGCATGTGATGGCGATGCTCATCCCCGAAGCATGGGCCGGCAACCCTGACATGGACGAAGACAAGCGCGCCTTTTACGAGTACCACGCCTCCCTGATGGAACCCTGGGATGGTCCCGCCGCGATCGCCTTCACCGATGGCCGCGTCGTTGGCGCCACACTCGATCGCAACGGCTTGCGTCCCGGACGCTACTTCGTCACCAAAGATGACCTGGTTGTGCTTGCTTCGGAAGCCGGCGTTCTCGATCTGCCTGCGGAGGATATTCGCAAGAAGGGCCGCCTGCAACCCGGCCGCATGTTCCTGGTTGACACGGTGCAGAAGCGCATCATCTCCGACGCTGAAATCAAGAAGAGCCTCGCGGCACGCCAGCCTTATGGAAAGTGGCTTCAGGAGCAGCAGGTTCTGGTCGATTCCCTGCCCGAGCCGTCGCGCGTCATCGCATCGAATCCTGAAACCCTGCTGCGCCGCCAGCGTGCCTACGGCTACAGCGAAGAGGATCTGCGCATCCTCCTCGGACCCATGGGCGCGCGCGGCGAAGAGCCTGTCGGCTCGATGGGAACGGACACGCCGCTCGCCTGCTTGTCCGATCGCCCGCAGCCCCTCTTCAACTACTTCAAGCAGCTCTTCGCGCAAGTCACCAATCCGCCGATCGATCCCATCCGCGAAGAACTCGTCATGTCGCTCATCAGCTACATCGGCACCGAGCGCAACATTCTCGACGAGAAGCCGGAGAACTGCCACACGCTGAAGCTGCCCCATCCGATCCTCTCCAATCGCGACCTTGAAAAGCTGCGCCGCGTCTCTTCCGGCGACCTGCTAGCCGCCACACTTCCCGCCCTCTTCCGCGCCGCCGACGGCGAAGCTGGTCTGCGGCATTCACTTGAGGACCTCAGCGCCCGCGCCTCCCATGCGGTGGCCTCCGGATACACGCTGCTCATCATCTCCGATCGCGGAGTCGACGCAACCTACGCGCCCATCCCCAGCCTGCTGGCGATGGCCGCTGTCCACAATCGCCTCGTCAAGGAAAAGACCCGCACCCAGGTCGCTCTCATCATCGAGAGCGGCGAACCGCGCGAGGTGATGCATTTCGCCCTGCTCATCGGCTACGGCGCCAGTGCCATCAACCCCTACCTCGCCATCGAAACGCTGCACGATCTGAAGCGTCGCGGACTGTTGCCCCACAACGTCTCCGCGGTTCACGCTGAGAAGAATTTCATCAAGGCAATCAACAAGGGCCTGCTCAAGACCTTCTCCAAGATGGGCATCAGCACCCTGCAAAGCTATCGCGGCGCGCAAGTATTTGAAGCGGTCGGCCTGAACGAACACCTTGTGCAAACCTACTTCCCCGGCACCGCATCGCGCATCGAGGGTGTTGGTCTCGACGTCCTTGCCCTCGAAGCGCAGATGAAGCACACCTACGCTTTCCAGCCGCTCACAGATTCTGAGACAGAACTCGTCGTCGGTGGCCATTACCAATATCGTGAGGGCGGCGAGTATCACCTGCTGAATCCCCTCACCATCAGCAAACTCCAGCACGCCGTTCAAGCCAATAACGCGGCTACATTCCAGGAATACACCGACCTTCTCGACCAGCAAAACCGCGCTCTCTGCACTCTGCGCGGGCTGCTCCAACTCAAATACTCTGACAACCCGATCCCCATCGAAGAGGTTGAGCCGGCCAAAGAGATCGTCAAGCGCTTCACCACCGGCGCCATGAGCTTCGGCTCCATCAGCAAGGAAGCTCACGAAACCCTCGCCATCGCCATGAATCGCCTCGGCGGCATGTCGAACACCGGCGAAGGCGGCGAAGACGAAGCGCGCTTCAAACCCGACCCGAACGGCGACTCGCGCCGAAGTGCTGTCAAGCAGGTGGCCAGCGGCCGTTTCGGCGTCACCACTAACTACCTCGTCAACGCCGACGAGTTGCAGATCAAGATGGCGCAGGGCGCAAAGCCCGGTGAAGGCGGCCAGCTCCCCGGCCACAAGGTCGACGAAATCATTGCCAAAACGCGCCACTCCATTCCCGGCGTCGGGTTGATCTCGCCCCCTCCGCATCACGACATCTATTCCATCGAAGATCTGGCGCAACTGATCTACGACCTGAAGAACGTCAACCCCAGAGCGCGCATTGCCGTGAAGCTTGTCTCCGAGGTCGGCGTCGGCACCGTTGCCGCGGGCGTCTCCAAGGCCCATGCCGATGTCGTGCTTATCTCCGGCGACAGTGGGGGAACCGGCGCATCGCCGCTCAGCTCCATCAAGCATGCCGGCCTGCCCTGGGAACTTGGCCTCGCCGAAACGCAACAGGTTTTGCTGCTCAACGATCTCCGCGGGCGCATCAAGGTCCAGACCGACGGCAAGCTGCAAACCGGCCGTGACGTCGTCATCGCCGCCCTGCTCGGCGCCGAAGAATTCGGCTTCGCGACAACCCCTCTAATTGCAATGGGTTGCATCATGATGCGCAAGTGTCACTTGAATACATGTTCGGTGGGCATTGCCACGCAGGATCCGGTCCTTAGAGCTCGCTTCACCGGTCAGCCTGAGCACGTCATCAACTTCTTCTTCTTCATCGCCGAGCAAATCCGCCAGCACATGGCGAAACTGGGCTTCCGCAGCTTCGATGAGATGGTCGGCCGCGTCGACAAGATCGATGCCGCGATCGCCGATGCGCACTGGAAAGCCAAGGGCATCGACCTGTCGTCGATTCTCTATGCTCCAACCGTCCCCTCGCGCGTCGCGCGTCGCAAGGTGCAGGCGCAGGATCATGGACTCGACCAGGCGCTCGATCATGCCCTGATCGCGAAAGCCGAGCCGGCTCTCGAATCAAAGACCCCAGTCACTGCCAGCTTCGCCATTCGCAACGTGCACCGCACCGTTGGCGGTATGTTGGGTGGCGAGATCGCGCGCCGCTACGGCTCAGCAGGACTCCCGGATGGCACGATCCATTTCAAATTCGAAGGCTCCGCCGGCCAGAGCTTCGGCGCATTCGTGCCCACCGGTGTCACGCTCGAACTCGAAGGCGACAGCAACGACTACCTCGGCAAAGGCCTCTCCGGCGGACGCATCATCGCCTACCCGCCCAAGACTTCGTTCTTCCTGCCGGAAGAAAGCATCCTCGTTGGAAATGTCGTTCTCTACGGCGCTACCAGCGGCGAAGTCTTCCTGAACGGCATCGCCGGCGAGCGCTTCGCCGTGCGCAACTCCGGCGCCATTGCGGTTGTCGAAGGCGTCGGCGACCATGGCTGCGAGTACATGACCAATGGCACCGTTGTCGTGATCGGCGCCACCGGTCGCAACTTTGCCGCGGGCATGAGTGGCGGCCGCGCCTTCGTCTTTGACGATCAGGGCGATTTCTCCACGCGCCGTTGCAACAAGGCCAACGTCGACCTCGAGCCGCTCACCACGAATGAGGACGTCGCCGAAGTTCGCGGACTGCTCGAGCGCCATCGCGACTACACCGGCAGCCCGCGTGCAGCCTGGATCCTCGAACACTGGGCGGATGCGCAGCCGAAGTTCATCAAGGTATTCCCGCACGAGTACAAGCGTGTCCTCGGCGTAGAACGCGTCGACACCGTCTACTGTCCTCCAACCAATACGGCGCCTCAGGTTGAGGCAGCAGCCGAGGTGCAGCATGGGTAAAGTCACGGGATTTCTCGAAATCGAACGCGAACAACCGGTCCGGCGCAACATAGAAGAGCGCGTGCAGGACTGGTTCGAAATCTACCAGCCGTTCCCCGAGGAAAAGCAGCGCGAGCAGAGTGCCCGCTGCATGGACTGCGGCGTTCCCTTCTGCCACACCGGCTGCCCGGTCAACAACCTCATCCCTGATTGGAACGACCTCGCCTACAACGGCCGCTGGCAGAGTGCGATCCGTCGCCTTCACGCCACCAATAACTTCCCTGAGTTTACCGGCCGCATCTGCCCGGCGCCTTGCGAAGCATCCTGTGTGCTCGCCATTAATCAGCCCGCGGTATCCATCAAGCTCATCGAGCGCAGCATCGTGGAACGCGCATGGGACGAAGGCTGGATCCATCCGGAGCCGCCCGAGCAAAACACCGGCAAGCGCGTTGCGGTCGTCGGCAGCGGCCCTGCTGGTCTTGCCGCCGCACAGCAACTCCGCCGCGCCGGACACTCCGTCACCGTATACGAGAAGAACGACCGCATCGGCGGCCTGCTCCGCTACGGCATTCCCAACTTCAAGTTGGAGAAGCACGTCCTCAACCGCCGGCTTCAGCAGATGCGCGCGGAAGGCGTCACCTTCCTTACCAACGCGCATGTGGGTGGCAATATCCCCATCGATACGCTCACCGGCCACTACGACGCCATCCTTCTCGCCGGAGGCGCAGAGCATCCGCGCGACCTCAAAATACCCGGCCGCGAGCTCAAGGGCATTCACTTCGCAATGGAGTTCCTGCCGCAACAGAACCGCCGCTGCGAGGGAGACAAGGTCGACCCGGCAACTTCCATCAGTGCTGCAGGCAAACGCGTGCTCATCATCGGGGGCGGCGACACTGGCGCCGATTGTCTTGGCACCACCCATCGCCAGGGCGCAAAGAGTGTGCACCAGGTCGAGATCATGCCCAAACCGCCCGAAACCCGTGCGGACTCGACTCCGTGGCCGCTCTGGCCGCTGCAACTGCGCACCGAAGGCGCTCACGAAGAAGGCGGCATCCGCGATTGGGCCATCAACAGCGTTCGCTTCACAGGCGACGAAAACGGCAACGTGAAGCAGATCCATGCCGTCCGCGTCGGCCCACCGCCAAAGTTCGAACCGATCGCCGGCTCTGAGTTCACCCTCGATGTCGATCTCGTGCTGCTTGCGATGGGCTTTCTTGGCCCGGTGAAAGGCGGCATGATCGAGCAGTTCGGCGTCGCCCTCGATCAGCGCGGCAACGTTGCCACCAACGGCGATTACATGAGCTCAGTCGAAGGCATCTTCGCCGCCGGCGATATGCGTCGAGGCCAGTCACTCGTTGTCTGGGCCATTTCTGAAGGCCGCAAAGCCGCAGCAGCCGTCGATGCCTACCTCGCCACCAAACAGCCCACTGCACCGCAACTCAGGCACGCGCGAGCTTAGCTGCAGCCCACAATTCCAGAAGGAATCCCGGTCTATTCCGGTATTCCTTCGTTGTGCCGACCGCTACTTTCCCTTGCGACTTCCCTGCCGGTACTTCCACACTCCATACAGCACTCCCAACACCAGCAGCGAGAAGTAGACGCACAAGATCGGCGTGCTCCAGCCCTTCAGATCCCTCTCCCAAAAATGAATCACCGCTCGCCCATACTTGTAGCCCACCCACGCCACAAGGCCATAGCGCACCGCGCGCGCCGTGCAGTACGAAATCAAAAAGCGTCCGCGCGAGAGTCCCGCAGCCCCCGCCGCCAGCAGAAACGGCATCAGCGGCACCGGAGGCGGCAGCAGGGAGGCCAAGCCCACCGAGAGCAATCCATTCCGTTTTACCCAGCCCTGTATGCGGCGTATAAAGCGCCCCCGCCCCAACCTGTCGAGCGCAGCTTCTCCTCCCTTTTTGCCGGTGGCCCACGTCATATATCCGCCGATCACCGAACCAGCAAATGCACAACATCCAAATATGATCGGCGAGGCAATCGATTGCGACCGGAACGCCGTGAGCAGGAGCAAAACCAAGTCCGTGCTGCCCGGCAGCGGAAGGGGGACCATCGACGAATCAACCACCGCCAGCGCAAATATTCCTACGGCGCCAAGATGTATCAACCAGCGAAGCGCATGGGAGTGTGCTCCCCCTACGCCTGCCGTGTCGGGCGCCGTATCCAGCACTGAAGCCACAAATGCCGGCCACTGAGCCGAAACGGGGGCCCGCGCAAGCTTCAATGCTGTCCCTGCCTGCGTGCCCGCTTGCGCACTCCCACACCCTCCTCCAGATAGAAAGCAGCGTTGAGAAGAGCGATATGCGAAAACGCCTGCGGAAAATTCCCTACCAGGCGCTTCTCTCTCGTGTCGTATTCCTCCGAAAGCAATCCCAGGTCATTGGTCAATGTCAACAAATGATCGAACAATTTCCTCGCCTCGTCCTCGCGACCAACGGCCTTCAGACTGCTTACCATCCAGAAACTGCACGCCAGAAAAACACCCTCACCCGGTGGAAGTCCATCGTTTACATTCGACGTGTCGTAGCGAAGCACAAGCCCATCGGGCATCAGTTCCCGTCGAATCGCCTCCACAGTGCTTTGCACACGCGGATCCGTTCCCGGCAAAAATCCAACCAGCGGCATCAGCAGCAACGACGCATCCAGCTCATCCGACCCATACGCCTGCACAAAGCAATTCTTCTTGGCGTTGAATCCCCTCTCGCAAATCTGCGCATGAATCGTATCCCGAATCTCCGTCCACCTTCCGATCGGCGCCTTGTACTGCATCTGCTCCGCAAGCAGCACTGCGCGATCGAACGCCACCCACGCCATCATTTTCGAATAGGTAAACTGCTGCGGTCCTCCGCGCGTCTCCCAGATGCCTTCGTCCGGTTCCTGCCAGATCGTTTCCAGATGCTTCAGCAGCCGCGCCAGCACCCGGAAATCGTCTTCCGTATGCCGTCCGATCTTGTGCTGAGCGTGAAAGAAGCAGTCCAGCATCTCTCCGTAAATATCGAGCTGCACCTGCATCGACGCCGCGTTGCCGATTCGCACCGGCTTTGACCCTTCATATCCCGGCAGCCAATCCACTTCCCACTCCAGCAGCTGCCGCTCCCCGCGCAGACCATACATGATCTGCACCTGGTCGGGACTTCCCGCCAGCGCCCGCAGCAGCCAATCCTGCCATGCCACCGCCTCGTCGATAGTAGCCCGCATTCGCAAGCGCCAGCAGCGTAAACGTCGTGTCGCGCAGCCAGCAGTAGCGATAATCCCAGTTCCGCACCCCGCCAATGCATTCGGGCAGCGATGTCGTCACGGCCGCCACCACTGCCCCCGGTCGGCATATACGTCATCGCCTTCAGCGTAATCAGCGATCGCTCCACGATCGTTCGATACTTCCCTTCATATTTAAGAGCCCCGGTCCACTCCTGCCAGAACGTCTCCGTATCTCTGCAATGCCTCATCCACATCGATTGGCTCCGGATCGGCCTCATGCGAGAGCCCATAGGTCAGCGTGAACCATTCGCGTTCTCCGTTCCGTCACCTGAAAATTCCGCAAGCGTCTTCAAGTCCTCGCCATGCGTCGCCACCGACGCGCGCAAGATCGCCAGGTTCGGTCCTGCCACTGCGCGAACGCCGTTCTCCAAACGCGTAACCCACGGCACCGTCCGCCCATAATCGAAGCGCAGACATAGCTCCATGCGCATCTGCACCGTTCCGCGAATCCCCTCCACGATCCGCACAACATCGGAATATTTGCCCCGCACCGGCATAAAATCCATGAGCCGCACCGCGCCCTCGGCGCTCTCAAAGACCGTCTCCACAATCAGCGTGTGCTCACGATATCTTCTCGTCGACTTCCACTCGCCTTCGCACGGCGCGATCTTCCAGTAGCCGTTCTCATCCGTGCCCAGCAACTTCGCAAAACACGCTTCCGAAGAAAATGCCGGCCAGCATAGCCAGTCAATCGAACCACCTTTGTCCACCAGAGCGGCGGTCTGGCAGTCGCCAATCAATGCGTAGTCCTCAATCGTCGCGGCCATATCAGTCCACTATTGCTCCCGATAATTGCGCATCAATCCGCCATCAACCACGAACGTCGACCCCGTCACGTACGCCGCATCGTCAGACGCCAGAAACGCAACCAGCCCCGCCACATCCTCCGGCGTGCCCAGGCGGCCCAGCGGAATATTTCGCAGAAGCGCATTCAGTTTCGGCTTGTCCTCAAGCAGCGACTTGTTGATCGGCGTCGCAATCGCTCCCGGAGCGACGTTGTTGATCGTTATGCCAAGCGGCCCAAGCTCAACAGCGAGATCGCGCATGAGCATGCGAAGGCCTCCCTTGCTGCAGCAGTAGGTCGCAAAGCCCGGAAAAGCCATGTCTTCGTGCACCGAGCTGACATTGATAATGCGGCCGGGATTCTTCGCATCCCGGAGTCGCCGGACAAAAGCCTGCGTCAGGAAGAACGGCCCGCGCAGGTTCACAGCCGTCACCTGGTCATATTCCGATTCGGGCGTGTCCCAGAAATCCGACTTCTTTTCCATCCCCGCGTTATTCACCAGAATGTCCGCAGAGCCAAATTGGTCCCAGGCTGTATCGACAAGGCACTTGACGTCATTCATGTGCGTCACGTCGGCCTGCACAATCTTTCCCTCCCCGCCTGCTTTTTCGATCGCCTCCTCCGTTTCTCTCGCCCCGTCGCTGCTGCCAACATAATCCACAATTACCCTGGCTCCTTCGCAACCCAGGCGCTTCGCAATTCCCTGCCCAATGCCCGAGCCGGCCCCTGTGACAATTGCAACCTTCCCCTGAAAACGGTGCATACAACTCCTCAATCGAACCGCAAACACACATACGCTCTTCATCTTGGATGCAAATCAAGCCTGATCAACCGTTTGAATTTCACCTGACGACTCCCATGCGTGCCGGGTCTTTAAGTTCCACGTCGGAAAACGAACCCATTTGAGCCGCAGCGCTCTCTGCCTATCGGGAATGGAAAAAACCGAAAAGGAGAACCGCAAGAACCACGGAACTGACGATAATGTAAAGTTTGTCGCGCTCGATTCCGAAGGCAATCAGTGCAAACACAACCCGCGCCACCGGCGTCGCAATCAACAAGAGCACCGCCAACTGGATGATTGCGGCTGGCTCGCCAGCAGCCACGCCGTGCGCGATACCGCTCAAATGACGCAGGGCCTGCGGCTCGCTTGAGAAAACGTGATAATCCGGCCTCGCGTCGTGCTGCGCGTTCACGTAGAGGATGCCGCCGACCAACATGACGCATGACGCCAGCAAAACGCCAAATTGCAGCAGCCGGCCCATGATGGTTTCCATCCGGCGATCGTCAAAATGACCCGTATTCCCGACAGTTTCCGGCGCCTTCTTCAAAACCATTTCGTCACCCCGTTGATGATCATCTCCAGCCCCAGCGCCAGGATCACAAAGGTGAACACCGTCCTCAGCAGCGAAACATGCGCACGCGCCAGGAAGCGGGCGCCCACCAATGATCCGCAAAGCACCCCCAGCATCACCGGGAACGCGAGCCCGGGCGCAATCAACCCGCGATGCAGGTAGACGCCCGCGCTAGCCGCCGCAGTCACGCCGATCATGAAATTGCTGGTCGTGGTCGACACTTTGAAGGGGACCTTCATGATCCTATCCATCGCCAGCACCTTTACCGCTCCCGAGCCGATTCCCAGCAAACCCGAAAGAGTTCCGGCAACGAACATCATGCCGAAACCGCCGGGAATGTTCTCTACCTCGTAGCGGCAAGGCGCGCCATCCGGCCCCGGATAACTGCCCGAAAACTCCAGCTTGTCTGACCACGGGCTTCCCTTCTTTAATTCCGGCGAGGGATTCCGCGTCTGTTGCCACGACAGGTAAGCCGAATAAATCAGCACCACGCCAAAGATGACGGCCAGCAGCTGCGTGTGAATCTCCGTTGCCAGGAATGCTCCCAGGATCGCACCCACAGTCGTCGCCATCTCCAGAAACATGCCGATCCGAACGCTCGAAAAGCCTTCGCGGACGTACGCCGCCGCAGCTCCCGACGAAGTTGCGATCACGGAGATCAGGGAAACCCCAATTGCATAGCGGATATCGACGTGAAAGCCAAGCGTAAGCAGCGGCACCAGGACGACTCCGCCACCAAGACCGGTAAGGGCGCCGAGCAATCCGGCGAACAAGGAACCAAGGAAGAGCAGACCGGAGAAAGCAAGTAAGGTCATAGTGAAGTGTCGTTCTATCAAGAAAAAGGTTTCTAAAGCGTCTTGCCGCGAAACAGAAAAAACAGCTCAATCAGCAGAATCAATACGACCGTGAATTCCAGGAAGAAGGCGCGGCTCTGGTTGAACTGATCCACCATGTAGTTGTACAGGTCGTCGGCGGTTTTCACTTTTCGCGACACCAGCTCCTTGTAGTCCGGAACGCCGACCTTCGCAGCCGCTAGTCTGTACAACCGGGCGGCAAACATGTCGCTGAGGAACTTGATGGCATTGTCAGCTCGCTCTGTCAGCTCCGCGACATCCAGCAGCGTGGTGTGCAGGTTGCGCGCCGACCTGGCCAGTTGCCATCGCGCCAGGAATCCCGTCTTCTGTTCCAGTAGTTTGTAAGCGCGGTCGAGAATCTCCGTCAGCAATTCGTCATAATGCCGGAACTCGAGCAGCTGCGAATTCGCGTACTCCAGAAGCTGAATCGCGGTCTCGGCCCCACTGGCCGAGTCATACAAAAAAGCCGCATTCCACCCGATGACCGTAACATCATTCGCGTAATACGAAATCTGCGAGTGCAGGACCTCGTTGCACTCTCCTGCAGCCAGCTGAATCCTGTCTCCCCTCACCACCTGGGCTATCTCCGCTCCGTGATCTCGAATCAGGTCCACCGCCGAAGGCGTACCCGCCGCATCGCTCACGTGGAAGATGAAGTAGTCCTCGCTCAGCCAGCGCGAATAGGGTCGCACCATGGCATCCTTGCACTGCGCCAGTCTCTGCTTCACAACCGGCTCGGCGCGCGATGCGAAATCGATATCCCACACCCAGCGGCTCGCCAGATGGACAAGATTGCTCCAGTCGCCCGCAAACGGCAGGTGAAATATGACGCTGACAACCCCGTAATCGTAGTACTTGATTTCGCCTTCCAGCCACTCGCCGCTCTCCAATTGGATGACATCCAGCGGCTCAACAACAGGAGGTCGTTCATATCGCACGTAAGCCGGCGCCGCGTGCTTCATGTTTGGCTTCTCCTGAACCGCGGCCTCTCGGACGTTCCGGAGTCGATCCAGACGAAGTTCCTCACACACGTCAAACTGGATCAGCACCAGCACGGAGCCGTTCAAAACAGCCGTCGCCGTAGATGGGGTTGCCGTCGACACGTACAAAGGCATGGTAAAGCATCGCCCTCGCTCCCCGTGGTGCGCGCCGATCTCGAGAGAATCGAGAGTTTAGAAAATCGCGAGTGTTCTTTACTCCCTGCTCCATGCTTTTACAGCAACACCCGCAC
The DNA here is from genome assembly GCA_963774175.1 of uncultured Acidobacteriaceae bacterium. Lineage (GTDB taxonomy): Bacteria > Acidobacteriota > Terriglobia > Terriglobales > Acidobacteriaceae > Telmatobacter. The sequence continues at coordinate 250,584 of CAVZDT010000017.1, read as the reverse complement.
CGGCCGGCCCCATGTCCATTCATGCAGCCACTCAAATGAATTCGCCTATTATGAAATAGCGCTTATCCCCGGTGCGGGACCTTTCGGAGATATCTCCTTCGACGCATGCGGCAGCGCAGTCGTATTTGCATCTCTGGTGGACAGACCCTCGGGTAGAAAAGTCGATATTGCCTTGACTCTGCTGAGCCGCTTTTCCGACACCGCCCCTTCGCCACATCAGACATATCGATTCTTTCCTTCGATCGCCATGTTGCGGTTAGGATGCCGTGCACACCGTCCCCGGTTGCTGATCCCGCCCACTCCAAGCGGTCGAGTGGCGAACGTCAATGCTTCTTGAAGTACTGCACCTCGCGCTCATGCTGCTTTGCCTTCTGCAGGGTTGAAAAGGTGCCAAGGTTGCGGCGTTTGCCCGTGCCTGCGTCCTTCTTCCGCGAATACAGGCGATACTCTCCGGATTTGAGTTTGCGAATCATACTTCAGCTCTGATGCCGTCACGCGTTCTCTCGAACGCTCGCCGCCTTCGGTAAATCGTTCCATTCCATCTGGGACAACTTGGGTTTGCGCCGCATCATCGAACGACCCAGGGCGTGCGAAAACCGGCCGCGATCCGGCTGTTTGCTTTTCTTTGCGCACGCGGGAGGACAAGGCATGGCGGGCCGTCCATTCTGGTCAGGACAATTGCGAATCTCCCTGGTATCCTTCGGCATCCAGCTGTTCCCTGCTGCCAACGCCACATCGGGCCTCGCTTTCCACCAGGTCGATCGCAAGACCCGCCAGCGCATTCACCACCTCAACGTGATCAATGGCGACGAGCCTGTCGCCAATGCGGACATTGTTAAAGGCTACGAATACAGCAAGGGCAAATACCTTCTCCTCCAGCCCGATGAGATCAAACAGCTCCGACTCGAAACACAAAAGTCGATCGAAATCTCCGAGTTCGTCGATGCAAATGAGCTTCCCCCGTATCTCTTTGAGAAGGCCTACTTCGTCGTCCCCGATCCGAAGTCAGACTCTCTCGAAGCCTTTGCCGTTGTCCGCGAAGCCATGCTGCAAGCCGGCAAAGTCGCCATCGGCGAAGTCGCATTCGCCGGCCGCGAGCATCTGGTCGCCATCGCCCCGTATCCCGACAAAACCCAGCGAGGCCTGATGGCTTACACGCTGCGTTATGCCGAAGAGCTCCGCAATGCCGGAGAATACTTCAGCGGAATTCAGAAACACGCAATCGACAAAAAGCAGCTGTCCCTCGCCGCCGACTTGATCAAGTCGCATACAGCTCCGTTCCGTCTCGAAGACTTCAAGGATGACTACGAAGATGCCCTTCGCCAATTGATCAAAGCCAGGCGCGCTGACACTCCACTGCCGGTCGTTGAAGAGAAACCCCGTGCCAAGGTCATCGGCCTCATGGATGCCCTGAAGCGCAGCGTCGACGAATCGAAAAAGAAGCCCGCAACCGTGCAACGGCCTGCCAAAAAGGGTCCTACGCTGGTAAAGTCTGGAAAGCGCTCGCATAGGGCCGCATAGCCATGGCAAGAACCACCGCCCGACGCAAAGACCCTGCCAAAACGCCTGCCCAATCGCTTGAAGATCAGCTCTCACGCTACCGCGAGATGCGCGACTTCAACGTCACCGCGGAGCCCCGTGGGAGCAAAGGCGCCATCCAGTCTGCCACCGACAACGGCTCGCTCCCGTTCGTCATTCAAAAGCACGCCGCCACGCGTCTCCACTATGATTTCCGCCTTGCCTGGAACGGCGTCCTGAAAAGCTGGGCCGTCGCCAAGGGCCCCAGTGACCTTCCTGCCGACAAGCGTCTCGCCGTTCAGGTTGAAGATCATCCCATCGAATACGGCGACTTCGAGGGCACCATCCCCAAAGGACAGTATGGCGGGGGATCCGTCATGGTTTGGGATTTCGGCGTGTGGGAGCCGCTCGAAGACGTTGATCGCGGACTTGCCGAGGGCCATCTCAAGTTCAACCTCAAAGGCCAGAAATTGCACGGCCGCTGGGCCCTTGTTCGCATGCACACGCGCGACGCCCGCCCCGGCAAGCCCAACTGGCTGCTCATCAAGGATCGCGACGAGTACGCACGAACCGAAGACCAGCCCTCCGTTACCGAGCGACTTCCACAGAGCGCTGTAACCAGCCGCACCATCGAGCAGATCGGCGCCGACAACGACCGGGTATGGCACAGCAATCGCCCCCCGGATCAGCAGCCGCAAGCGAAACCAACCCCTTCGAGTAAGAAAAATCGAAATCCCTCCTTCGCAAGCGCACTCAAGTCAGTCCCGAAGGAAAAGTTTCCCGGCTTCATCACTCCGCAACTGGCAAAGGCTGCCACCACTCCGCCCACAGGCGACGACTGGGTTCACGAGCTCAAGCTCGACGGCTACCGAATCCAGATCCATGTGCGTCCCGGCACTGGCTCCGGGAAGAGACAGGTTTCGCTCCTCACGCGCAAGGGCCTCGACTGGACCCATCGCATGCCCGATCTCGCCAACGCGGCCGCGCGGTTCCCCGTCGAGAGCGCAATCTTCGATGGAGAGGCCGCCGTGATCGACGAGAAAGGCTCTACGAATTTCGCCGAGTTGCAGGCGGCGTTTCAGGAAGGCGCAAAAGTCCACCTCACCTACTTCGCCTTCGACCTGCTTCATCTCGACGGACACAATCTCCGCGGCCTCCCGCTCTTGCGGCGCAAGGAACTCCTCGCGAAGCTTCTCGCCAGCCTCGATGGCGATTCACCCATCCACCTCAGCGAGCATTTCCAAGCCAATGGAAAGGAAGTTTTCGATAAGGCTTGCGGCCTGGGAGCAGAAGGCATCGTTTCCAAGCTCGCCTCCGCGCCCTACAACTCCACCCGCGGCAGTTCGTGGTTAAAAGCAAAGTGCTTCCTCGAGCAGGAATTCGTCATTGGCGGCTTCACCGATCCTTCCAAAGGCGGTCCCGGTATCGGTGCGCTGCTGATCGGCTACTACGATCACGGCAAGCTCCGCTACGCGGGACGATCTGGAACCGGTTTCACCCAGAAATCCCAGCAAATAATCCGCAAGCAGCTCGACAAGCTGGTTCAATCGCAAACGCCCTTTGCCGATTTGCCGAAAGGCGTCTCGCGTGGTGTCCATTGGGTCAAGCCGCAACTGGTCGCCGAGATATCCTTCACCGCCTGGACGCGGGACAATCTTGCGCGCCAGGCGGCGTTCAAGGGACTCCGCGAAGACAAACCCGCAAATGAAGTTGTGCGCGAAAAAGCCGCGCCGCCGGAGCAAGCCAAAGCCGATCTCGCAGAGACCATGCCTGAATCAAAACCTGTCCGCACTGCAAACAAGATCGCGGGCAAATCTGTCGGCCCGACAAAAACGAAGCTGCCCCTCACTCATCCCGACAAGGTCCTCGACCACGAATCCGGCATGACCAAGCTGGACCTCGCCAACTATTACCTTGCTGTTGCAGGCCACATGTTGCCCCACGTCGCCGACCGCCCGCTCAGCGTCGTGCGTTGTCCCGAAGGTATCAACAAGCCTTGCTTTTTCCAGAAGCACATCGGTATGGGCCTTCCGCAAGGTATCAGCAGCGTTCCGGTGCGGGACAAGAAAAGCGGGGCTCTGGAACAATACCTGACCCTCAACACCCCCGAAGGGCTCGTCGGCATGGCGCAAATCGGTGTGCTCGAAATTCATCCCTGGGGTTCCAGGAACGAAACCCTCGAGACCCCCGACCGCATCATCTTTGACCTTGATCCCGACGAGAGCATCGAGTGGCGCACGCTGGCCGCAACTGCGAAAGAGTTTCGCGCTCGCCTTGACGAACTCGGCCTGCAAAGCTTTCTCAAAACAACCGGCGGCAAAGGATTGCACGTCGTCGCTCCCGTCCGTCCGGAAAATGAATGGCCCATCGTCAAGGAATTCGCTCACAAGATCGTGCTTGGCATGGAGCGGAAGAACCCTGCCCTCTATGTCACCAAGATGACCAAAGCCCTGCGCAAACACCGCATCTACCTCGACTATCTCCGCAATGATCGCGGTTCAACCGCGGTGGCTCCCTTCTCGCCCCGCGCGCGCTCTGGCGCCCCGGTCGCCCTGCCGCTCGACTGGAAAACCCTCGATGCCAAGATCCAGGCCGACATTCCACGTATCCGATTTCGACTCGTGGAAGACGCGCCTTGACTCCGATCCCTGGGCTGAAATGACGCACGTAAAGCAGCGCCTCACCAGCAAAGCTCTGAGCAACGCAAAATAACCTGTCGAAGCCCCGAATTCAATTAGGCCATCTCGACTCGACCGTCGCGCCAGGCACGGAGCATAAGCGCTAGAATGCAACCCTCAATATCCAAAGGACATCACACTCCGGGAATGGAATGAACAGAATGATTTGACTGGAGTGTCACCATGCTTTGGACAATTTTTGTGATTCTTCTCGTGCTGTGGCTTCTCGGATGGATCGGCTTCCACTTGCTTGGAGCCTACATTCACATCGTGCTTATCCTTGCGTTGATTGTGCTCGTAATTCAGCTGTTCACGGGCCGTCGGCCTGTGGTTTAGGCCGATCCTGTCAAGCACAAACCCTTTGCGACGCGATCGCACACATCGAGGGCCGGTTTCTGCCCAGGCAGACCCGCGGCTCGCAAGCCGGGCCACAGCGGGCGTAGCGCGCCGCTCCACAAATCACCCTTGGTTTGAGTGTCTGGTTCCCGACTAGTCGTAGACCGGTCCTTCCGGTCCGTCGAGGAGAGTCGAAACGCGTTCCAGCATCAGCGTCGGATGCACCGGCTTGGCCAGCACCTCGAACTGATGCCCCTTCCTCCCCGCCTCTTCCAGCAGCACCGTCGTGTTCGAATGTCCCGAGAAAAGCAGCACGTGGCACCCGGGATAATTGGCCTTGGCTACAATCGCCAGGTCAATTCCGTTCATCTGCGGCAAAATGACATCGATGATCACCAGGTCAGGACGCCACTCGGCGATCACTTCAATGGCCTGCTCAGCCGAGTAAGCCACTCGGACTTCATAGAATTGCGCTCGAAGGATAAGCGCCAGGGTATCGGCAATGGACGCTTCATCGTCAACGACCAGAATTCTGCGCCGCCCCTGTACGATGGGCATACCGGTCACCTTGCACGCCTCAGATCCTGTGGTGAGTTGGCCCGGGTTGGACGAATCCGAATTAAATGCGACAGAATAACCAAGCGAGGTGTCGCAGTCTTGCCCCGGCAGGCGCCTCTCTTCTCCTGCATCCTGCCTTTCTCGTGCTGCGAAACCCGGGCCTGTAACTCTGTTCACCATACCGACTTACGATGCGCCGGAAAGCCTGCTAGTATACCTCGAACGGCGACAAACCCTTCATTTCATTGAAGCAATTGCATCGACGAAATAAATTGCCCAATAGCGAAAGCCAATGGTTGAGCGTGAAGTGACAACTCCGGAATGGTCCGACCGCCTGCGGCAACTCCTCAAGGAGCTGCAGTTAACCCAGGCTGGGTTGGCGGAGCGACTCGGTGTCTCCCCCGCTACGGTTTCGCGCTGGCTTGCTGGAAAAAACGAACCCACCGCCGAAACCTATGTCGCCCTCGGCAACCTTGCCGGAAGACCGGACGGCGCATACTTTTGGGAGCGTGCCGGCATCAATACGTCGGAACTCCCCGACGCCAGCCTTCGCCAGACACTATCCTCGATTCGCGTTACTCTCGAAGACTTCCACCTCATCACCAGCAGGAAGATATCTCAGCACATCGCAGGCAAAAGCAATGCGGTTGCCATCCCACTGATGAATGTAACCGCGTTTGGCGATCGCGTGCCTCCGCATGAGAATATTCGCCTGTCCCAGGCGGTCGTCGAAGACGTCTTGCTTGCGCCGCTATCCTGGTGCCCGCATCCCGAAAACATGATGAGCATGCATGTCCTCGGCGATTCCATGTATCCGACGATTCCATCCGGTTCCATTTTGTTTTTGGATACGGCGGTCACCGATCGCAATCAACTTAACCAGAAACTCGTGGTGGTTGCTCATCGCGACCTGGGATTCAAAGTCGCGCGTCTGCAGCGACTCGCCGGATCTGACCTCCTGGTATCCGCAAACCCGAAATTTCTGCCGCTCGACGTCAGCAACGTAACCCGCTGGAAGGTCTTCGGAGAAGTTCTTTGGTGGGTTTCGAAGGACGCGAAACAGAATACCTGAGACGTTCCCGCGTCTCCCCATGAGCCGGCTGTTCCCTCAAGCCGCAACTCCGTATTCTCCAATGGCCTGCCGGCTCGCGCTCTCTCTCTGAAAAACCTTTTGCTATGCGGCCTTCATCTAAGCCCTCGTTGTCCGGCGTGAAGCTTCGTATTTGCTCGCGGTCGAGTCCGACAACACCTCGTGGAGCGTCTTGCGCTCCACGGCACGCGAGGAGGATAGGTGAAAAGACTTAAATTACTTCTGTTGTTTCCAATAGCCGTCTTATGTTTCGCGGCTTCGCCCCAAAAGGCGCACGCGCAAATTGCGGTGCAGATCGGGCCGCCGCCAGTCTGTCCCTATGGTTATTTCGACTACCCGCCTTATGAATGCGCTCCCTATGGCTACTACGGGCCCGAGTGGTTCGCAGGCGGCGTCTTTATCGGTGCAGGTCCATGGTTCCACGGTGACCGGCGCTTCTGGGGACACGTCGACAATCACTTCGATCGTCACGACGGATACCATGGCGATTACCCCCAGCGCGGCGAACACTTCGCTCCCGATCGCCATCCTGGTCACGTTGAGAATTTCCATGGCAACGAGAGGCGCGACGGTCATGGGCATTCGAATCTCGGCGCCGAACACGAGCACGGCGGACACCCTCGCTGATCCGTCCTGATTCAGCAGGGCAACGTCCAGGAAGGCTCGCTTGAAGAACAGGCGAAGCCTCCTGGACGTTCCCGTCTATTCCGAAGGTTTCCAGTTCGCATGCGGACGAGCAACCGCGTACATCTCCGTGCCGATCTGCGAAAACAGCCCCAGTCGTTCTCCCTTCGCGCCGCCGTTTGCTGGATACGTCGTGTACAGATCGAAGTGAGTGCGATCCGGAATATATGTGAAATGGGCGTCGGCGTTCAGCGATTTTAGAACCGCATCCATCTTGTGAGCCGCCCCGTCCAGGTAAAACGTATCCGCCGTGCCCACAAACACGTGGATCTTGCCGCGTAAATCGCGTCCCCGTTCCGTCCAGGTTGACTGGACGATATGCGCCAGGTCGTAGTGATCGTGCCAATACGCCACAACCGCAGGGTCAACGTCGCCAGTATCGCGATCGAACAGCGGCACCGGGCGCCCGTCCTTTCCGCGCGGCGAGAACACCCACTCAAACGATGCGATCTGTCCGCCATATGGTCCAAGGACGCGCTCGTTGCGCGCAAATTCCTCGAACGTGCCAAGCACCTTGGCGTGATCGCGGATCAGCGGATAAGGCGTTCCATCCGGGCGCTTGTAAATGTTGGCATGCGGCGCGTACAAGTCCACTCCCGTGAAATCGTGAAAATCGCTGGGATCCGGCGACGTCGACCACGTGCCGCCAAACACGCTCGGATAGTCTATTTGCAGTTGCAACGTAGCCCATCCGCCAGAAGAGTGGCCCTGCAAAAACCGCCCGCTGGGCCGCGTGTCCATTCGATACTTTTTCTCGAGATATGGAATGTACTCAGTTGTCAGCGCTGTTCCCCAGGGACCGTTGTTGACCGAATTATCGAACTCATGCGTCCCCGTCGGGCATGACTCATCGAGCATCACCCAGATCATCGGAGGAAGCTTGTTCTTCTTCATGAGGTCGAGCATCATGCCGCCGAAGAACTTCGCCCCGGCCAAATCCCCTCCGAATCCATGCGTCCAGTAGACGGTCGGATATCGGTCCTTCGAGTGCTCATCGTAGTCTGGCGGTGTTATCACCCACGCACGCACATGCGTCTCGCGTCCCGAAAACGCTGTCAGGGCTGGACTAACGAAGTCCTCGAGATGCGCGTTCTTTTCGAAATCTGGCGAAACAGGCCGTCCGGGTCGTTCCGGCACCACCTGGCTCAACGTCAATTCCGGCTCGGGTCCTTGCCCCGGCGTGAATGAATCGAGCGGCACCACGTCACTCACAAGATCGCCTGCGCCGCGGCCGCTGTAATTGTAGGTGTGGTTCACGTCGAGTACAGCCTGTGCCTGGTAGTCGCCCGGCTTGAGCGATGAGAAGCCCGCCGGAAACGCGACATTATCGGTATCGACATCGACTGACGCGCCAGGAGCGAGATCCGAGACTTCCTCGCCTGCCACGTACACCGCGGTCGGCGAAAACGGGTCCTCATCGACCTCCTTCGCACCATTCCCCGCTTTGAGAAAAATCAGCATCCGCCCGGATACCGGCGCGGTGACCTCGTGCCCGGCCGTTACGCGAAAGAAGAGGCGTTGCGGCTGCTGTCCCAGGCTGGCAATCGTGCAGACGACTGCCGTCAGTATCAAAAGTGCTTTTCGGAGAATGTGCATGGTGGGTGAATTCTATGGGATCGCGGGCACGATCATCAATCAGAAGCTAGCCCCACGAGCTGCATCGGGAGTCCTTGTAAACAACGGCCGGCTACTGTCGCTGCCACGTCATATCCACGCGCACCGGAATCTCGTTCTTGATCGGCACCGTCAGAAACGATGGGCGCTCGATCTTGAAGTCCGAGCATGTTGTCGGCAAGGTTCCAGTGATATGCACCGCGTTGCCCAGCTGCGTTCGCTGGAACGGCACGTGCGAATAGTGCGCTGTCTGCCCTGCGAACTGCACCTCGAGATCGGCGTAGACCGTCGCTGTCGCGGTCTCCGACTGCGGGAATTGCGTGCGCACCAGGACCATCGGAAACTGCGCCCCGCGCGTGGCCTCCAGCATGTGCAGATCGCGATTGGTGTCCCCGGAATCGAACGACTTCACCGGCGCCGCAATCAGAAAATCGCACTGCTCCAGATGGCAAATTCCCTTGCCCCTTGCCAAGTGGCTTGTGCCGTCCACCTCGTGCATCGGATGCGACATGTGGTACGTCAGCGTCGACTGCCCCAGGATCCATTGCGTGTCGGCCTGGGCCAGGAGCGGCGCACTCATCCACAAAGAAGCAAGCAGCAGAGCGAATCCAGGTCCGATCTTCATTTCTTCTCCCAGAACTTAAGATGAATCGGCCACGAGACCGCCACGATCGAAGTCCCATACGCGATCGCCGTTACATAGGCCACGGTGCCATGCTGCGCGGCGATGCCGTGAGCCTTCTCGCCGGAGTTTTCCTGCTTGTATGCCATGTAGCCAAGCACCGGCGTCAGAATCATCCCCGGCCCGTGTACCCAGGCCAGCGCTTCGTGCCACTTGATCCCGCCATGCTTGGGATTGTTGGGAATCCGCGGAGCGAAGATCGCGTACGAAGCCGTCGTGAAATAGAGCGCTGTCGTCAATCCGCCGAGCGCCGCGTGAAAATCCAGGTTGGCATCGGTCGGCTCCGTAACAACCTGTCCATTTCTTCCTTTGGCTTTCGCAAGCGGTCCTGTAAATACGGCCGCTGCCATGGGAATCGTCGTGATCAGCCCCAGCCGCTGGTGGATCTTCAGCATCTCGGTATGTTTGGTCAGCCTCGCTTGCAATTGCGCATTCGACTGCGTCTGCTCCGGCGAAAATCCAAGGTCCGACATCGATGGGGCAGTGGGATTCGCAGGCGCACTCTGCTGCTGAGGCGCATTCGGCAATGCCTGTTCTCCGCTGGGCGATGGGCTCACTGTCAGGTCCGTCGTCTGCGCAGCGGCCAGCGTCACCTTGATCGGCGGAGCCTGCAATTCCCCTGCCACCGCCGACACCTCATAATCTCCCGCTGCAAGATCCGCGATCGAGTACATCCCATCGCCGTTGGTTTGAGCAGTGTGCTTTTCTCCCGTCGCCACACTTTTCACCGTGACCGTAGCGCTGGGAACAGCGTGAGTAGCAGAATCCCTGACCGTACCCGACAGCGTATAGGTCTGCGCAATCGCCGGAACTCCGAGACCGCAGAGCGCCACCAGGCCCATCGCCGTGGCAAGGATCCCCTCCTTGATTGACATGAAAGCTTCTCCTCGTCGCCGTCGGGAAAGAGACGCGTGTTCGTACTCAGACGAAAACGAGTATGCCGCATGGAAGGTGCACTTTGGAAGGCTGGACATCGATTGGAGACATGAAGATTTCGTCATCTTGCTGTAACAAGCAAAGGAGGTGCGGCTCGCAAATTCTGCTTCGCAGGGCCACACCTCTCATGGATCACTCGATTTGAATTCTAATTCTGCTGCCGCGATCGCCGCCTAGCCGCGCCTCGCGCGCAGTTCCGGCCTGTCGTACTCTGCGCGATCTGCCGTCGCCGGCTTTCGCTCGACCACAGTTGCTTCCTTGCGCTCGTTAACCAGGTCCTCAAAGAGCGCGCGGTAGTGAATCATCGCCCTTCGCAGATCTTCAGTGCTCGCCTGCCCCTTGGCCTGGCGAACTGCGATTTCGTGGGCCGCCCGGTAGTTCTGCGTCACAATCGGGTGATCGACTGAGATATCCGCCGCGCGCTGCTCGAAGTCTCCCATCGGATATCCACAGGTCGCCATGACATCGCCCAAAAGTTGATCGGCCTCGGCAACCGCGCCCGCCGGTGCGTCTACAAAATGGGCCTGCACCTGCGCCCATTGCTCGCTGAACCGCGCCTTGTCGTCCGCTGTCAGTGGCCGAATGTGAAACTTCTTCACGCGCTCGGTGCGTTCCTCAAGCACTGCCTCGGCATGGCGTCGACCACCTCCCTCGGTAACCGCACGATCATATTCCGCACCGAAGTGCTGCCGGAGCCGCTCGGAGCGGCGCCGTTGCAGGTAAAGCACGACGGCCGCGACGATCACCACGATGACCGCGACGATGATGGCAATCTGGGTGGTTGTAAGATCCTGCAAGTTCATAGCCTTTAAGCCCTCCTGTATTTATCTTTGGCCTCGACGCCAATTCGAGTGCCCGATCACCGGGCGCATATCCACGCGCATGCGCATTGTGTCCCCTGATTGGAACCCTCGATGCAATTGCAGGTTGCCTCTCAGAACTGGCACAGCCCGATAAGATCTGTACCTTCCACGCGTTGCTTCCTCGGCAAAATAAATTGGGGTTTCGCGGAAATTGCGCAACGTGACTTTGGAGAGCCCGGGAACGGGGTTTCATGCAGTGTATGAGCTCTTTACCCATAGACTCCGAACAGAAATCATCCGCAAGGAGGATGTCAATGAAGTGGTTCCGGCTCTTCGCTCTACCCGCTCTTGCTGCTCCCTTCCTCACAGCACCCTCTCAAAGAGCCTCTGCGCAGATCACCGTCAGCATCGGAGTTGCACCGGTTTGCCCGTATGGCTATTTCAATTACGCGCCGTACCAGTGCGCGCCCTTCGGCTATTACGGCCCGCAGTGGTTTACGGGCGGCATATTCATTGGCGCGGGACCCTGGTTCCGCGGACCGTTAGGCTTTCACGGCTACATCAACCACGACTTCGATCCCCATTATGGCTATCGGGGACCGTTCCCCGGGCGCGGCGAACACGCTGACTGGGGCCGGCACGCAGGTTGGGAAAGACAATTCCACGGCAACGAATACCACAACGAGGTTCGCCACGATAATGGCAATCATTATGGTCAATACAAGGACCATGGCGACCACGGAAACGGCAAAGGCCACGACGACCACCACGACAACGGTCATGGGCATGACGATCACGGCCACGGGCACGACGACGATCACGGCCATGGCCACGATCGATAAAATCTGTCCCGGATGAGTACAGAAAAGGAATCGCCCCATGAGCGGCCTCGCTCTTGGGACGTTCGTTTCAGCTAAGGATGACCGCTCTGGAACTCACCGGCTCGTCGCAATCATCTGCGCCGCATGCTGCAAGCTGGTCTCCGTCACCTTCGCTCCGGAGAGCATCCGCGCCACCTCGTGCGTACGTGCGCGATCGTCCAGCAGGCGGATTTGCATCTTTGTTCGCCCGTGATCTTCCTTCTTCTCGACGACAAAGTGCTGATCGGCGAACGCGGCAATCTGCGGCAGATGCGTTACGCACAACACCTGCTGCGCGCGTCCCAGCGCCTTGAGCTTCTGCCCAACGGAGTCCGCGGCCCGTCCGCCGATTCCAATGTCAATTTCATCAAAGACCAGCGTGCGCGGCGTAGGCAGCTTCTTCCTGGTCTTTTGCGAAGCTTCTTCCACCGCGACCTTCAGAGCCAGCATCACGCGCGACATCTCGCCGCCCGACGCAATCTCGTGCAGCGGCTTCAACGGTTCACCCGGGTTCGTCGCGATCCGATATTCCACCTCATCCCATCCGTGCGCCGTCCATGCAGATTCCCGCTCATTGCTCGCAACTGAAATCTCAAACCGCACCTTCATCGCCAGCGAATTGATTTGCGTCTCCGCCAGTTTTGCCAGCTTCGCAGCCGCTGCCTTCCGTTGCGACGAAAGCGACGCCGCAGCCCGCTTGTATTCCTCGGCGGCCTTCCCCAGCGCCGCACGCAGCACCTTCAGCGTCTCGTCGCGATCTTCTACTTCGGCAAGTTTGCGCCCAACCTCTTCGCCCGCGGCCATCACATCCGCCACCGTCTTGCCATACTTGCGTTTCAACCGATCCAGCAGAGCCAACCGGTCCTCAATCTCCGCCAGCCGCTCCGGCGAGGCATCGATGCGCTCGGCATAGTCCCGCACCGCTTCGCTCACATCGCCGACGATCGCCCGCACCGAAGCGATCTGCTGTGCCGCCTCGTTGAACTTCTCGTCATATCGCGCCAGCTCGTCCAGATTCTTCCCCGCCGCACGCAATGCCGCCTCTGCCGAAGCTCCGCCCTCGTAGAGTTGATCGAACGCGCTCATCGCCGCGGCGTAAAGCTTCTCCGCATTTGCCAGGACGCGCTTTTCCGTCTCCAGCGCCTCGTCTTCGCCCGCCACAAGGTTAGCGGCGCCGATCTCCTTTGCCTGGTAGCTCCACAGGTCCACCATTCGCAGTCGATCCTGCTCGTTGGTCAGCAACTCCTCCAGCCTCGCCTGCGCAGCGCGCCAGGCCTCGTGCGCGGCGGCCATTTCATCCGTCGAGATCGTCCCGAACCGGTCCAGCAGAATCCGCTGCTGCGTCTGGTCAAAGCTCTCCAGCGTCTCCGACTGCGCATGCACCAGCGCAAGCTCTGGCGCCAGCTGCCGCAGCACGGCTACCGTAGCCGGCTGGTTGTTCACAAAGACCCGCCCCTTGCCCGTCGACAGAATCTCGCGCCGCAGGATAATCTCATTCCCTTCCGCATCTATGCCGTTTTCTTCAAGAACAGCTTCAGCAGCAGGCGTGGACTCGAATACGCACGCAACCACCGCTTTTTCCGCTCCGTGGCGCACGATTTCCGTCGATGCCTTGCCGCCCATCAGCAGCGCCAGCGCATCTACCAGAATGGACTTGCCCGCGCCCGTCTCGCCGGTAAGCAGGTTCAGTCCCGGACCGAAGACGGCGATAGCGTGATCGATAACTGCGTAATTTTCGGCTCGTAACTCGACAAGCATGAGAGGTGAATCCGAGCGCAGCATAGCACGAACGGCACGGCTTACGGCTAACCCTCAGGAATTGCACACTTTGGAATGCACCACAACGATAACTTGGAGCCCCCTGACGCGTCTGATACCGTTAATATTGAGGTGAAAACCGATTTTTACAGCCACTCTACTCCTAGCTTTACAAGCTGATGGTGGCGCTCCGGGAGTTCCCAGCCCTATAAGTCAAGGAACCGGCGCGCTGATGGAGATGCTGGGCAACATTAGAGGCGTAGCTCTTGCCGTACTCATCCTCTTGCTGATTGCCAGCCTGTATTCATGGACCATCATCTTCGGGAAAATGTCTGCATTCGGCAAGGCCACCCGCGAAAGCCGCAACTTTATCAATGCTTTCCGCCGCGCCACGCGCCTTCAGGAAGTCGCCGCCTTTGCCGACAATTACAAGTCAAGCCCGCTCGCTCAGGTCTACGTTGACGTGTACGAGACCTACAAGCGCCAGACAGGCGGCTCCGGTCCGCCCCGGAATCTCACTCCTCTGGAACGCTCCGCGCAGACCGCGGCCAGTGAAGCCGTCACCTCCCTTGAACGCCGCCTCCCGTGGCTGGCGACGATCGCCGCAACCAGCCCGTTCATCGGCCTCTTCGGCACCGTCATGGGTATCGTCGACGCCTTTCATGGCCTTGGCACCGCCGGCGCCGCAACCCTCCGCGCCGTCGCGCCCGGCATCTCCGAAGCCCTCATCACCACCGCCGCCGGACTATTTGTAGCCGTGCCGGCCGTGGTCGCATACAACCAGTTCGCCGCCCGCATTCGCGTCTTCGCATCGGCAACCGACGACTTCTGCCGCGAACTCCTGAACTCACTTGAAGAAATTCCGGCGCGCAGTTCAGCGCCTGGGCGCGATGAACCTCAAGAGGTTGGACGTGGCTTTCACGACTAACAGCGGCAAGACGCAGTCCTCGCTCGCGGATATCAACATCACGCCGCTGGTAGACGTTGTCCTGGTGCTGCTGGTCATCTTCATGATCACCGCGCCAGTTCTCCAGTCCGGCATCGAGGTCGCCATCCCCAAGACCCGCACCGTTAAGGAGATCACCGAGCAGCGTCTGGTGGTCACCATCGATCGCGATCAGCAGGTCTTCCTCGGCGACAACCCCGTCAACGTGCACGACCTCGGTCAGAAGTTGCGCGCTGCCGGCGGAGACTCCAGCAAGAAGATCATTTATCTGCGCGCCGATGAGCGTGTGCCCTTCGGCGCATTCGCCAACGTGATGGATGCAGTGAAACAGGGCGGCATCACGAACATCTCCATCGTGACCCGGCCCGTTGAAGAAAAAGGAAAGTAAATGTGGACGGGGATGAATTGGGAACTGCGGAAAAAAACGCGCTACGCGACTGGTTTTGTACCAGGGCATGACGGGTTTTGTACAGGGCATAACGGTTTTTGTATCTGGGCATGACGGGTCTTGTGTCAGGGCATGACTTCTGACTTTGCAGAAAAAGCAATGAAACCGAGGTTTTGTAACAAGGGCATGGCTTGAGCCAGGCCATAAACGCAACAAAATGAGTATGGGGCTTTAGCCCCTGGGTCAAATTCGAAGTAGAAACGATGAGTAGCTTCTTCCAAATCGGCGGGCATTTCCAGGAAGGGCTGGCCCCGGAGCCTTTCGCAAGGCCGGCTGCCGGCGCGGTGCTGCTCCACTGCGGACTCGTCATCGCCATTGTCATTTATGGCATCGTCGGCGGATTCTTCCATCACAACCTGTGGGGCGGCGCAGGCCCCGGCGGAGCCATCCAGGTCAATATCACCAGCGCGATTCCCCTTCCCTCCGATCATCCGCCAAACGAAAACGTCCTCGCCACTGAAAAGCCCAGCGAAGCTCCCGCTCCTCCCGAACCGAAACCGAAGGAGGCGGTGGATGAAACTGCCATTCCCATCCTGGGTAAGCCGAAGAAGCCGCAGCAGCAGGAGATCAAGCAAACTCCGCAACGCCAGCCCCAGCCCGTCCCGCAGAATCGCGCCCAATATGGCGAGCAGGCTGGAACGTCTATGCCCCGCACCTCCCAATCTGGCGTTGCCAATGGGCCAACCACCCTCAGCGACGCCAATTTCGGCAGTCTGTTTGGTTGGTATGTCGACAATATCAATCGCAAAATGGAGACCAACGGCTACCGCTCGCTCGCGGACCCGCGAACACCGAAGGGAGCCCGTGCCTACATCTCGTTCACGATCGCACGCGATGGCTCCGTCAGCCAGGTAAGGCTCGATCGCTCCAGCGGCAGCCCCACGTGGGACACAACTTGCGTTCGCGCAGCACAGCGCGTTGATACCTTTGGTCCATTGCCCGGACCGTACCGCGGGAACGACCTCAATGTGTCGTACTACTGTGAATATTAGGACGGCAAAGCGCAGTCAAATAAAATGGATCAAGACAGATGGCCACCCCGGCCAAAGGCCAGGCACGAATCAGACAAGTTCGAGATACGCAGAGTTCCCGAAAATTCTCCCAGGAAGGGTTTAGCGTTTTCATGAAACTTACGTTGCGATTTGGTTTTCCCATCCTGCTCGTTCTCAGCGTCCTCACCTCCTTGCCGGCCCGGGCCCAGGACTGGGTTCACACCGGTTCCAATCTCGGCAACGCGCGCATCCGTCTCGCCGCCGCCGACTTCAAGCAGGTCGGCGCCGATCCGCAAACACCCGCGCTGAAAGCCACCTTCGACTCCACGCTCTTTGGCGACCTTCAGAACGCCGGCATCTTCGACCTGGTGTCGAAGAGCTTCAATCCGCAGGCCGCGCCCGGCTCGCCACAGGAGATCAACCTTTCGCAGTGGTCCACTGATCCCGCCAACGCCGCCATGGTCGCTTTCGGCGCTCTCTCTGCCTCCAACGGCCGCCTCGTCGTCTACGGCTGGCTCGACGACGCGCGCAATACCGCCAATCCGCAGGTCCTCGGCAAGCAATACAACGAAGCGGCCAGCGAAGACATGGCCCGCACCATCGCTCACCGCTTCGCCGACGAAATCATCTATCGGCTCGGTGGCGGCGTCAACGGCATCGCCGAAACCAAGATTTACTTCGTAAGCTCGCGCAACGGATCAAAGGAAATCTGGGTGATGGACTACGACGGCCAGAACCAGCACGCCATCACCCATCTCGGCACTGTTTCGATGTCTCCGCGCATATCGCCTGATAACTCGCGGATCGCATTCGAGACCCTCGGGCGTGAAGGCTGGGCGATCCGCATGTATTCGCTCGATCTCGGTCGCCTCGTTACCTTCCCCGCCGGAACAGTCGGCGGAAGCAACGTGACCCCGGCCTGGTCATCCGATGGAACAAAGATCGCTTTCTCGTCCTCGCGTTCCGGCGACCCGGAAATCTGGATATGCGATGCCAGCGGCGGAGGCGCGCACAAGATCACGTCCTTCCGCGGCCCCGATGTCGCGCCCACATGGAATCCCCGCACCAACACGCAACTCGCCTGGGTCAGCGGCCGCACCGGCCTGCCGCAGATTTACACCATGGACCAGGACGGCGCCAGCGTTCAGCGCCTGACCGATGGAGGCTACGCAGTCTCGCCCACTTGGGCGCCCAACGGCCAGTTCGTCACCTTCGCATGGAACCGCAAGTACGGCCCTGGCGCTCCCGGCGGGCAGGACATCTACGTGATGGACGTCTCCGACCGGAAGTGGATTCAACTCACGCACGAGTCCGGCAGTTGCGACTATCCCTCGTGGTCGCCCGACAATCGCCACATCGTCTTCGAGCGCACTATCGGCGGCCGATCTCAGATCTGGTCCATGCTTTCCGACGGGACTGAGCAGAAGCAGCTCACCACCACCGGCCAGAACTTCATGCCCAACTGGAGCTGGAAGTAAAACACTCGGCCATCCCGCGACCGGACGCTCGGAGATTCGCATGCTCAAGTACATCCTGGCGTTTGCGCTCATTATTCCGTTTCCGATGTGCGGTTCATGCCAGAGCTATGCAGGCACACCTTTTTACAGGCTCATCTCTGCCGTCCCATCGACGGCGTTTGCCGAGGGATGGGCGCACGGAAGCATTAAAGGCAAACGGCGTCGTGATCGATCTTTCAATGTCGAACTCGTCGTCGTCACCAAATTTCGATGAAATCCGAGGCTGGAATATCAATTCGTGGGTAGACAAGAAAAAACCTGCCCATACTTTCCACTACTACTTCCAATACAACCAATTAAATGTGGTCTTCGCGTATGACCTGCTCGTCGAGCCAATCCCAGGCACAGATGAGATCAGGTGCACATTCAGCGCCCTTACCGATACCGACCAAGTACCCGAAACCGCGTGGACCCGCGACAAGAGCTTCCCAGTGGTGGCCCTTCCGGGCGATCTAACTCCTTTCGTAATCAAATCCGGCGGTGCAATTGCATTCACAACGCTCCCGCTCGGCCCGGGTAAGATTGCAGTCGATCATTATCTACGCCTCACTCGGGTCGATCTAAAGCCCGACTCCGACTCAGCTCAATAGCTAGATATAGTTGGATTGTCTTGTGTCTCCGGTGTGGCGTGCACTCGTTGTGGTCGAGTCATCGCCAATCCCGACCTTTGCCGAAGTTTCGCGGCGGAATCGGCAGACGGCAAGATCCATTGTCAAGTACTCTCCATGCTCAATCTCCTCTAATCACTTGAATCCAAATCGAAAATTCTTCCTCTCCATTTGCAGATTGTTTCCCCACTTTGTCGCACAATGGTTTCAGACGAACCCTTGACCATCTTCCTGATGATCTTGTAAATCCTTTGCTGGGAAATATCTGCGACCAAGTTCAATTGGAAGAAATACTTTGCAGCGATCCTCGCCGTAAACCACTGGAAACAAGTACCTTTCCTTCCAGAGACGGGGGGGGGTGGCGACCGGCAACCAAAAGGTTGCAGATGACGGATCGCCGTTCTCAACGGGAAGGGCCGTACAACCGGCTCATCGAGATCGCTGGTGTAAGATTCGCATGGTTGAAAATCCGAGGTGAACAATGAAGCCTGTTCGCAGTCTCATCGTTGTTGCTCTATTTGTCTTACTCTTTGCCGGTCGCGCAGTTTCTCAGTCGACCCTCTCCGCAAAATGGGAAGAACTGACCGCACCCGATTTCGTCCAGGCCATCCACCAATCCCAGGGTGTCTGTGTGCTCCCCTTCGGCATCATCGAAAAGCACGGTCCTCACCTGCCCCTTGGCACTGACCTTCTCGATGTGCGCTTCGCCGTCACCAACGCTGTCAAGCAGGAATACGCCGTCGTCTTCCCCGAGTACTACTTCGGCCAGATCTTCGAGGCCCGCCAGCAGCCCGGAACTGTTGCCTACAGCCTCTCTACCCAGCTCACCTTGCTGCAGGAAACGGTCGGCGAAATGGCTCGCAACGGTTGTAACAAGATCGTTATCGTCAACGGCCATGGCGGCAACGGCTCGCTCCTGCCGCTCTTCGCGCAGGCCCAGCTCGCCAGCCAGCGCGACTACGTCGTCTACGTCTTCGGCTTGCCCAACGAAAACGTCCCCGGCCGCCCCGCGCTCAAAACGCCCTTCGACATGCATGCCGGCGAGGTCGAAACCTCCAACATGCTCATCGCCCGACCCGACCTCGTGCACCAGGATCGCGCCGGCCAGCAGTCCGGCGCCGACCAGCATCGTCTGAATCTTCCCGGCTCCGTCTACACCGGCATCTGGTGGTACGCGCGCTTCCCCAATCACTATGCGGGTGACGCCTCAGCAGCAAATAAGGAACTCGGCGAATTCGATCAAAAAACCTGGTCCAGGGAAATCGCCGACGCCATCAAAGCCATCAAAGCCGACGACGAAAGCCTCAAGCTTCAGAACCAGTTCTTCGAAGACGCCAAACATCCGCTCGATACCAAACAATAGCGATCAAACGCTCCGCATCCGTAACAAAATTCAAGGCCGCGGACGAACAGCCTATGCCAGTGATCGCAGCAGCCGCATCATTTCTGTCTCCTGCTGCTCAATCGACTGAAGTAGTTTGAACTGCGTCCTGCACCGGTCCAGGTTCTGCCCAGGCCTGCTGACCTTGTAGTAGAGATCCCCCGCCAGAAAATCCGTCATGAAACGAATCCCCTGCTCGAAGACGATGACCTTGGCGCCCGTGATCAGCGACTCGCGCTCTGCTCCCGTCAAGAATCCTCGCGAGCCCGCCAGGTATCCCCGCAGCACCGCCTCAAACAAGGGAAATCCCATCCTCACACGCGACAGATTCGGCTCGTCCTCCGCCGCGGCGCAGGTCATCGTTCGCACCATGTCGCCAAAGTCGTGCGCCACCAGCCCTGGCATCACCGTGTCGAGATCGATTACGCAAATTCCCACGCCGCTCGCATCGTCCAGCAACACGTTATTCAACTTCGTATCATTGTGCGTCGCGCGCTCCGGCAGTTCCACATCGAGCAGCGCCTTCGCAATCGCCTGCCTCGACTCTGCAAATTCGATTTCCCTCTCCGCATCTTTCGAACGCCCCACAACATCCCGGTCAACTGCCTCCTCGAATGCCGTGAATCGCTTCGCCGTCTTGTGAAACTCCGGGATGCTCTCCTCGAGCCGCGTTCCCGGCAAATCTCCCAGCAATCTTTGAAACTCTCCGAACGCCTTCGCCGCCTCAAAGGCCTGTCGTGGCGAACTGACCGCATCGTACGTCCCCGCTCCATCAATGAACCGGTAAGCTCGCCAGAACTGCCCTTCCGCATCTACATGCCAGTTCCGTCCATCCTGCGTCGGCACCAGCGTCAGTGCGCGGCGGTCGGCATCCGCACCCTCAAGATGCGTTCGCAGGTGCGCCGTCACGCGCTCGATGTTCTGCATCATCGCAACTGGGTTCTTGAAAATCGCTGTGTTGATGCGCTGTAGAATGATCCGCGCCGTCTTGCCGCCGTCGTCGAAGGTTGCGCAATACGTATCGTGAATGTGACCGGTGCCGTAGCGCTCTGCGCTCCGGAATCCCCTCACCCGAAACGCGGTCGCCGCAGCGGCTGCGTGATGTTCCTCGCTCATCGCCAGAGCTGCCTCGGGTAGCTTCCGGCCTCAATCAGCCTGGTGATGCTCTCGACCACGCGCGGATGATCCTCGCGATACGTCACGCCGAACCAGGAATCCCCCGATCGCAGCACTTTCACGCGCGCCTGCCTTTCCAGGATCAGTGTGTTCACTGTGTTAGGAATATAACACTCCGCATCCACGTCGTTTCCATATCGCTTCAGAAACCGCTCGAACTGCTCATACAGCTGCGAAAAAACCTGCGGCCCGAATCCCCACATGTTCATGCTTACAACTTCAGCGCCGCTCAGCACCGTCTCCAGCCCTTCGGATTCGATGTTCGTGATCCGCAACCCCTCGCGCTCAATCGCCGTCAGTTCCGTGATGTCCTTCAGGTAGCCATCATCTGACACGTGGCACACTCCCCGCGCCACTGTTCCAAACTCTGACAAGGTGTTGCGCAACACAAATCCCACCATCGCGTAGTCCGGCGTACCCGATTGCAGATGCTGCACCAGCACGCGGTAGCTGCCCGCTCCGTAGAAGTCATCGGCATTGATCACCCCAAACGGCTCGTGAATCGCATTCGCAGCCATCAGGATCGCGTGTGTCGTGCCCCACGGTTTCGTGCGCCCATTCGGCGGTGAGAATCCGGGAAGCAGATTCCCCACATCCTGGAACACATAGTCCACCGCGATGCGCTTTTCAAACCGCGCCCCAATCGCCCGTTTGAACTGCTCTTCGATATCCTTGCGAATCACGAAAACAATCTTCCCGAATCCCGCGCGCCGAGCGTCGAAGATCGAGTAATCCATGATGGTTTCGTCTTCCGGCCCGACCGGCTCCAGCTGCTTCAATCCCCCATAGCGGCTGCCCATTCCAGCGGCCAGGACAAGAAGTGTAGGACTAACCATGGCATCCACCTTCCTATCCTCAGTGATGCTCGGCCTGAGTCGGCAGGATGTCGAGCGTGAGCACCTGGAACGCCGCGAGGTGGAACTCATGTGTTTCTTTGGCCTGAAGCACAATCGCAGGGCGTCCTGCATCTTCCTTCCAGGGGCTTCGCGCGCTATACACCCTTGCGGCATCCCGAGGCAGTTCAAACGCATCCTCCAGCCGCAGCCGGATCACCTGCTCGCGATCGCCGGGATTCCGCAGTACCAGAATTCCCTTTTGCGGCGTCCATGCAGCCCACCCATACACCTCGAGCCACGCCGGATCGCCGCCCACCCAGTGCGTATCCTTCAGCACCGTCGGCATTGGTGCGCGACCATTTCGCCGCCTCCGCAAGATCGTCCCAGTTCTGCTGGCTCAGCAGCGACGGAGTGATGTACATCTCCTGCAATTGCGTCCCCGTGCCGAAGTACGACCGTATCTCGTTGCGAAAATCGTTGCCCGGATCCTTGTCCAGATCCTTGTGATCGCGCGCGAAAATCATGCCGTGCAGCATCAGCGAATTCAGCGGATACAGCGGCCCCATCTGCACCACGTTCTTATACGTCTGCGCGTCGCGGTAGGTGATCCAGCGCTCGCGATACGTCCCTGCACCTGCCGTCGAATCGTCCTCTCCGCCGCGCCAGATCGAATCCGCATGCATCAACCAGAACGGCGAAGGCCACGTCCCCGTGGTCAGATTGACGAACAGGTCCGGCTTCGCCGCGCGCAGCTCGCCGATCAGGTGAATCATCGCTGCAGAAATCGCTGTCGAACCGGCTCCCCGGAAACACCGAGTCCACATTTCCCGTGCCGTCGAACTTGAACTGGTTCACCCCATACTTCTCCATCATGTTCAGAGCCACATCGCGAAACGCCGCATAATACTTCGGCCCCGACAACGCGTACCCGCCGCCCACAATCTCGTATCCCTCACTGCGTCCGAACGCAATTCGCTCCTGCTTCGGCTTCGAATACCCTCCCCATGGCGACATCCAGACTCCCGGGTCCGCGCCATAATTCTCTGCCGCCCCCTTAACCGGCGTAAACCCTTCCGGAAACCCGCTGTTGAACTTCCAGAGCGAATCGTGCTTGTCCCACCCATCGTCAAACAAAAATGAATCCAGCTTCACGCCGCGCTTCTCTGTCAACTCCCGTCCAAACGCCTTGATCCGGTCCACCGCATCTGTGGCGCTGTAGGGCGTAAAGTACCCCAGGTCGTACCACGAGTTGTAATGCAAAAACGTCCGGTACGGGTGCGCACGCTCCCGCTCGATATAAGCAAGGAAATCTCGCCGCATCTGCCCTTCGCGCGCCACACCAATCACCGACGAGTACGTCACCTTCTGTCCCGCCCGCAGCGGCAAATCACGATCGATCCACGCCGTCGCCCTCTCGCCCGTCACCTTGCTTTGCGAGAGCGGGTGCTCGAATCCCAAAAACAGGTTCCCCGCCACAATCGGAGATCCCGACACACTTCCCACCACCTGCGCCCCCGGCAGTTCCAGGTCCACAAGTTCCACGCGGCTAATCGCCAGGTCCTTCTCGCCTGCCGCCGCAATCGATATCAGCTGGCGCACGTAGTTGGAACCATCCAGAAGAACAATGGACCAGACGACCTCGATCGCATGGTCTCGCGTTTCAAGATGAACCTCCACCATCTTCCCCGCGATCGTGTCAGCCAGCCGTGGGGAGTGAGGCAGCGGCGCAACGCTTGTTTCAGTCGGCTGGCCAAGCAGCGTGAGATTGCCGGTCGTGAAGACGCCCCCATCCGCCAGGAGAATCCTGAATGGCGACCCAAAGTGAAGATCGGACCCATGCATCCGGTCGCTGACTGCAAACCCGCTCACCCCTTCGCCTGCCACGGAGAAGCTGGCTCCAATCATGCCGTTCTGTAGTGCGAAACTCTGCCCGTTGTGCCTGAATGTGACCCCTTCATCCGCGTGATCATGCTCAATTTCCCTCGCATGGAGAGAAACCGGCGCGAATGCCGGAAAGAGAATCAAGACGAGCAACGCGACGAATTGGGAATGACGAAAGTTCATGGTTTGCAATCGATGATCGTCAGGGCCTCTTGCACCCCCTGGCCGCTACGGTGCGCAGAAATCCTCGATCAATCTCCTGACGACTGATTTTAAACCGCTTACCTTACCTCGGCTGAACCCACTGCCGCCGGACGCCCGTGACGACGGGTCCCCGGTGCCTGTTTCTCGATATTCGCAAGCCTGCCCGATTCGGGATTTGCGGCAACTTCCTCATTCCGCGAACATCCACAAATTACAGGAGATCTCTACGCGTTTTCTTGCAGGCCGAGGTCACGGGTCTAAAATGGAAACGTCAATAGAATTCGCATTTAACCTGCGGAAGGAGTTACGAATTGAAACACTGCACTCGCGTTCTGGTCCCAGCATTGCTTATAGCTTTGGTTGCCATAGCCGGATGTAAAAAGAAGACACCACCCCCAGCGCCTCAGACGGCCCCACCTGTCACTGCCCCCGCTCCTACAGCACACATCAGCGCCGACCCCAGCGCCATCAGTGCGGGCGACCAGGTGACGCTGACGTGGAAAACCACTGACGCCACCAGCGTCTCCATCGACGGCATCGGCGATGTCCCCACTACGGGCACGAAGACCGTTACACCCACTACCTCAACCAACTACCATCTCGTAGCGCGCGGCGAGGGTGGTAATGCGGAAGACACAGCCAGGGTCACTGTCACGGCTCCTCCGCCTGTCCAGCAGCCAACCAACACCATGTCGGCAGAAGAAGAATTCAAGGCCAACGTGCAAGACATCTTCTTTGACTACGACGCTTACGACGTCCGTCCGGATGCCCAGGGCATCCTCTCCAAGGATGCAGCCTATTTCAACAGCCATCCGAATATCCGGATTGTCATTGGCGGCTACTGCGACGAGCGCGGCTCCAATGAGTACAACCTCACCCTCGGGCAGAATCGCGCCGAGTCAGCAAAGAATGCGCTGGTCACTGCAGGTGTCGCCACTGGCCGCATTCGCGTCATCAGCTACGGCAAGGAAAAGCCGTTCTGCTCGGAGTCTACTGAGGCCTGTTGGCAGCAAAACCGCCGTGCCGGCTTCTCTATCGACCAGTAATCGTCCGGGCGGCAGCGGCAAATCCGTTGCCGCCCGGTCTTCCACTCGCTACGACTCCTAGGGAACGCGAGTAAGTGTCACGGCATGTGCCAGTTCGGGCTTGAAGCAGCGCCGTAGTCGCCGGATTTCATCTAAATAAGAGACGCAGAGCCCTGTTCGATCTGGCTGACTGGCGCAAAAATAAATCCTGTAGGTGATCGATGCAAAAAATAATCACACTTCGTCATCGTTTTATTGCGGCGATAGCTCTCGCCGCAATCCTCGCCTTGGCGCCGGTGCGTGCACACGCGGCTTCGAAGGAAATCATCGCACTGCAAACCCAGGTGCAGCAGTTGCTCGACATGGTCCAGCGCATGCAGTCCACGCTCGACACCAAGTTTGGAGTGTTGCAGCATTTGATTGAGCAAACCGCCGACAACGCCAACCAGATGAGCCAAACGGTGAACGCCCTGCAGCAGAAACTCAATCAGCAGAGCGATGCCCTCAGCGGCAAAATCGACACGACGTCCGGCCAGGTTCAGTCGCTCAACGACTCGGTTGACGAATTGAAGACCCGCATCGCCAAGCTCGACAAGTCCATCCAGGACTTGCAAAGCCAGTTGCAGAACATCCAGGGCGGGCAGCCTGCTGGCGCCCAGCCTGCCGCCAGCGGCACCGCTCCCTCGCCTGACGGCGCGTTAACTCCCGGTGCGGCGCCCAGTCCGAGCACGGCCCCTCCGCCCGCGGCCGGCAATACACCGCCGCCCAGTGCGACTCCTCCGCTTAAAGAAACCTATCAGGCCGCCATGCGCGACTTTAATGCCGCCAAATATTCCATCGCAGACGGAGAGTTTCAGGACGTCGTTCACTACTACCCGATGGATGATCTTGCCGGCGCTGCGCAATTCTATCTCGGCGAAATCGCATACCGGCAGGAACACTACGACGACGCGATCAAAGACTACAACGCCGTCCTCGAGGGTTTCAGCGGAAGCCCCAAAGCCGCCGCTGCGCAGCTTCACAAGGGATACGCACTCATTCAGCAAGGCAAACGCGACGCTGGAATCCACGAGCTTCGCTTGCTCGTCCAGCGTCATCCCCAAACCCCCGAAGCCGCCCAGGCCCGCAGCAAACTCACCGCCATGGGCGTGCACAACGTTTCCGCCCAGCGCTGATACGGAAGAACAAGCAGAGAAAAGCCCCGCATTTCGCGGGGCTTTTCTCTGTCCACTGCTCACTGTCCACTTTTCTCTGTTCACTGTCCACTGTTCACTGTTCACTGCAAATTCGCCATCAACGCATCCAGCGCCGCTTTCGGCGGCCGGGTCAGCGATTCCGGCAGCGTCGCCAGCGGCTCATCCACGAGGTTCAGCAGATCGTCGAACGTCGGCTTCTCCGTGTTGATGTAGAACACCCCGGTGAGAACCTCGTTCTTCTCCTCCGCCTCCATCAGCGTGCGCACCGCGTTGGCCTTGTCGGTCGGATCATAGTCCTCGTGCAGCTTGCGCAGGCGCAGGCTCGAGCCGTCGTGCATCTCCACTTCGTACACCTGGCCCGAGTCATAGTCCACGTCGATATCGTCGAAGCTGGCCACAAAGCCAATCTCGTTGATCGGCTCGTCGTTCTCCTGCATGAACTTGTAGCTCTTCGTCGACCCCTCGTGATCGTTGAACGTCACGCAAGGGCTGATTACGTCGAGCATCACAGTTCCCTTGTGCGCAATCGCCGCCTTCAGCATCGAGAGCAGTTGCTTCTTGTCGCCCGAGAACGAACGTCCAACAAACGTTGCGCCCAACTGAATTGCCAGCGCGCAGGTATCAATCGCCGGCAGATCGTTGATCACGCCCGTTTTCAGCTTCGAACCGATATCCGCCGTCGCCGAGAACTGCCCCTTGGTCAGTCCATACACGCCGTTGTCTTCGATGATGTAGATCATCGGCAGATTGCGCCGCATCAGGTGCACGAACTGCCCGATGCCAATCGATGCCGTGTCACCATCACCCGAAACCCCCAGCATCATATTCTGATGATTCGCCAGGTGCGCTCCCGTCGAAACCGACGGCATGCGCCCGTGAACCGAATTGAAGCTGTGCGCGCGGCTCATGAAGTAAGCAGGGCTCTTTGACGAGCAGCCGATGCCGCTCATCTTCATCACCCGCTCAGGCTGCACGCCCATTTCATACATGGCGTCGATGATGCGTTCGGAGATTGCGTTGTGGCCGCAGCCGGCGCACAGCGTCGACTTGCCGCCGCGATACTCCAGTACCGGAAGCCCGATGTGATTGACCTTGGGGCCCTGACCTGGCGTTGAAGTTTGAGTTGCCATCGTTACAGGCCCTCCTTGGTTGCAAATTCCTCTGTGATTGTGCGGGCATCAATGGGCAGCCCGTTATAGTTCAGAATGCTCCGCAGCTTCACCACCTGGTCCGGTGGAAGATCGAGCTTCAGCAGGCTTTCGAGCTGTGCGTCGCGGTTCTGCTCCACCACGTAGACGCGTTCGTGCGACGCGACGAAGTCATGGATCTCATGTGCAAACGGATACGCCCGGATGCGCATGTAATCCACATCCTTGCCATGTTCTTTTTTGATTTGATCCAGGCTCTCGCGCAACGCGAAGTCCGTCGTGCCGAACGCAAGGAATCCCACCCGCGATGTGCCGTTCTTTACTGCCAAGGGCGCTGGAACCAGCTTGCGCGCGCCGTCAAATTTCCTCGCCAGCCGGTCCATCACTTCCTGGTATTCATCTGGCTTTTCCGTATAGCCACCCGCATCGTTGTGTCCCGAGCCGCGCGTGAAATACGCCGCCTTCGGATGCATCGTTCCCGGCAGCGTACGCCAGCCGATCGCATCGCCATCCACATCCTTGTAGCGGGCAAATCCGCCCAGCCGATCCAGGTCTTCCTTGCTCAGCACCTTGCCGCGGTCAAGTGGCTTTTCAGGATATTGGAACGGTTCCGACATCCAGTTGTTCATGCCCAGGTCAAGATCCGACAGCACAAACACGGGCGTCTGCAACCGCTCCGCCAGGTCGAACGCCTCCATGCTGAACTCGTAGCACTCCTTCACCGAACCCGGCAGCAGCACAACGTGCTTCGTATCGCCATGCGACAGAAACGCAACCGACAGCAGATCTGACTGCTGCGTGCGCGTCGGCATGCCCGTCGAAGGCCCGGTGCGCTGCACATCGAAAATCACGCCAGGAATCTCGGCATAGTATCCAAGACCTGCAAACTCCGCCATCAGCGAGATTCCCGGACCCGAAGTCGACGTCATCGACCGCGCGCCGGCCCATCCCGCGCCCAGCACCATCCCGATCGCCGCCAGTTCGTCTTCGGCCTGCACCACCGCAAAGGTCGACTTGCCCTCTGGCGTCACGCGAAACTTCTTCAGCAGATCTGTCGTCGCCTCAATCAGAGAAGTCGATGGCGTAATCGGATACCACGCCACCACCGTCACGCCTGCAAACACCGCGCCCATGCCGCACGCAGCGTTGCCGTCGATAATGATCTTGCCGGCTGTCTGATTGCTCCGCTCGATCACGAACGGATCCTGCTTCACCAGCTTCTGCTGCGCGTAATCGTACCCGGCCTTCACTGCGCCGAAGTTCAGATCGAACACCTTCTGCTTCTTCGCAAACTGCTTCTTGACGCCGTGCTCCACCACTTCCAGATCGATCGAGAGCAGGTGCGCCACAACCCCCACGTACACCATGTTCTTCACCAGCTTGCGCAGCTTGGCCTCGGGACAAATGGCCGCCGTAATCTTGTCGAACGGAACCGGGTAGCAGACGATGTCGTTCCGGTACTGCTTCAGGTTCATGTTTTCTTCGTAGATCGCCACGCCCCCCGCCGGCAGTGCCTCCGCGTCGCTCTTCGCGGTCTCGGGATTCAAAGCCACAAGGAACTCAAAGTCGCGCGTGCGGGCAACATACCCGTCTTTGTTGGCGCGAATGATGTACCAGGTGGGAAGTCCGGCGATGTTCGAGGGAAACAGGTTCTTCCCGCTGACGGGAACGCCCATTCCGAAGATGCTCTTCAGCAGTACGCTATTGGCGGATTGCGAGCCGGACCCGTTCACCGTTGCTACGTTGATGCTGAAATTGTTTACTACACGCTTCTGCGCGATCGTTGAGCTCTGTTCTTGACCCAGAGCCAGGTCTCCTGTCGCCATTTGGCGGGATTCCCTTCAAATGAAGTTCCGCGCGCCCAGGATCAATAACTTCGCTCCCAAAGGCCGTCCAACAT
Organism: uncultured Acidobacteriaceae bacterium; assembly: GCA_963774175.1. Classification (GTDB taxonomy): domain Bacteria; phylum Acidobacteriota; class Terriglobia; order Terriglobales; family Acidobacteriaceae; genus Telmatobacter. The sequence goes on along the minus strand of CAVZDT010000017.1, from coordinate 221,809 downwards.
CGTTGCAACCTGTTCGGTCGCGTTGACCACCGGACGATGGCTTCGGAGTCCCTGAAGACGCAATGGAAAGCGACAAAAACTTCGCTCACTTGTGATTATAGTCACCTGCGAGGTAACCCGTACCGCTTCCAGACACTGGAACTTGTGCCGTAAGTACCTTTCGCAGCACTGGTTTGTTCATCAGACCAAAAGGCCGAGCTCTTCGAGGCGGATCTGGCTCACATTCCGGGGCATAAGGCGACACCCGTCGAAGTCCAGGCGACAGATCTGAGTCGCCAGACTGGTCCACGGGATCCCCAGAGACAGGTTCACGTCTCTGGGGTGCTTATAACCAGGGTCCCTAACGACAGGTCCACGTCGCTGGGGTGGTCGTAACCGGGGTCCCCAGCGACAGGTCCACGTCGCTGGGGTGGTCGTAACCGGGGTCCCCAGCGACAGGTCCAAGTCGCTGGGGTGGTCGTAACCCTATATCTTTGAGTGTGCCAGCCCTACCCGCACAGAATCCCTGTTCCATCGCACCAGCAAAGTCGCCGCAATCACAATCAGCGACAGTGTCAGCCCGATCCACATCCCGTTGATCCCCCACTTCAGCACAAAGCACAGAATGAATCCCAGCGGCAGCCCCATCACCCAGTAACCCACAAGGTTGGCAAACATCGGAACCCGCGTCTCCCCAAGCCCGCGCAGCGCACCGGTCGAGACCGTCTGAATTCCATCAAAAATCTGGAATGCCGCCGCAATCCAGAGCAGGCTCGGCCCCAGCGCCAGCACTCGAGGATCTCGCGTGTACAGCGTGATGAGCGGCCCTGGAGCAACAAGAAACAAAACCCCGGCACACAACATAAATCCCGATCCCAGCGCCAGCGCCAGCCACCCTGCTCTGCGTGCTCGCGCTGGATCGCCCGCGCCGATTGCATGGCCTACGCTCACCGCCGCGGCCGCACCAATGCCCAGTGGGACCATGTACGAGATGCTCGCGTAATTCAGTGCAATGGTGTGCGTGGCCAGTGCAACCGGCGTCAGATACCCCGCGGCAAAAGTGCTCAGGTTCCACGCTCCCACTTCCAGCAGGATCTGCCCCGCCGCCGGCGCGCCAATCCGCACGAGTTTCCTCAGTCGATCGAGCTGCGGCCCTGCCCAGTGCGCAAACAGTGGATGCCCCCGCTTGCGTTCATATCTCCACGCAAACGCCAGCATCGCCACCGCCATCGCCACGCGCGCAAAGCAAGTGGAAATGGCCGATCCATTCACGCCCAGCGCCGGAAAACCCCACTTCCCATAAATCAGCAGCCAGTCGCCAAACCAGTTCAGCAGGTTCGCCAGCACGTAGGTCAGCGTAATCACCCGCACCTGTCCCACGCCCTGCAGATACCGCCGCGTCCCGCCATACAGCAGCAGCGGAAGCGTGCCCCAGTTCATGATGCGCAGATACCCGCCCGACAAGATCGCAACTTCGGGGATAACGCCGAATCTCGTGAATCCGTAGCTCAGCCCCGCAATCAGAATCATCAGCGGCGGCGTAACAATGCACGCAAGATAAACGCCCTGCGCCAGCCAGCGATGACACTCATCGTGATCGCGCCTGCCGTACGCCTGCGAAACCAGCGTGTCGAGCCCCAGCAGCAGTCCGATTCCAAACAAGGTCGGCGTATAGTAAACCGCGTTCCCCAGCGCCACTGCGCCGATCGCCACCGGCCCCAGCCGCCCCACCATGATGTTGTCCACAACGCCCTGCGCCACCCAGCCCAGTTCGCTCAGAACCACAGGCAGCGCCAGCGATACCATCGCTGCAAGTTCGCCTCTCCACCTGGCGCGTGTCCGACCCATCTTTCTAATTTACTGTGGCCTTAAGAGAATCCGCGGCGCACCTGCCCAGGCGGGATCACTCAAAGGCCTGCCTGCCTCCTCTTGCTGTTGCCAGTCTGTGGTCGCGGGTGGATTTCGTTGTCTTCTGCAAGAAGATCAGCAGCGGTGAACCCGGACTTTGTGATTCCCTCTTTCGTGTGTTTCACCGTCTGCGTGGCAACGTGTATCCACTCATGGATAAGGACACGCACCACGGCCTCCGCCATCACGCTATTCCGCCGGTCACGATGCATACCTAAAACCAGCGGCCCAAGCATCTCCGCAATCCGGGTGCACTCCACATGGATGAACGGCTGGGTTCGCCCGTTCGCCACCGGCACCCACCCAAGCGCACCCGTCACCCACTGGCGTTTGGCGGGCAGCAAAGTGCAGTCACCATGTAGAAAGACTGAGATGCCGTTCTCTACGTGGATGCCTGGAACAACATCTTCACCGCGAAGCACTTCGAAGTCCCCAGCCAACGTGGGGACCCTGGTCGCGGGATCTTCCTGGCTTCTTCGCAATTCCGCCACGAGCGCCATCCACTGGTCGTCATCCAGATGGTGGTCCGCGAAGACAACGAACGTTGTGTGCGGCGCCGGAATGTCCAGAAACACCTGTCCGCCGCAGAATGGCGCGGCGATAAACGCCGCCAAAACCAGAAACAGGGGACGCACGGGGCGAACATTGAACGACCGGATCGGGGAGGAAGCCGTCATGGTATTCACGTGTATGATCGTTGCCGCCAGACAGGTCGGCGCACTATCCGTTTCTTGCGCATAATCAGCGGTTTTTTGAAAGAGCGGGACGCGTCCAGACCCAGTACGCTCGACGCGTTCTGCCAATCGGTGGGGGAAGAACTACTCTCATGGCTGAAGTCTGGAGTCGATGCGAACATCTGTCCAATAGATTGATATGATCATTCCTATCTGTATTGGAGATACTCGATGGAAGTGCGCCAACTTCAGATATTTCGCATCCTGGCTGAGGAACTGAACTTCACGCGCACCGCCGAACGGGTGCATACAGTTCAGTCGAATGTGACTGCGCAGATCAAAGCCCTTGAAGAAGAATTGGGCACGCCGCTGTTCGATCGCCTCGGCCGGCGCGTGACGCTGACGGACGCGGGCCGTCGCTTTCAACCTTTTGCCGAACAGGCGCTCTCCGCCATGGAGCAGGGCGAGCGCTCTATCCGCAACGGCGATGAGCCAAGCGGGCCGCTGCGGATCAGCTCGCCGGAATCCGTTCTTACCTATCGTCTGCCGCTGGTGCTTCGCAATTTTCATCGCCGGTTTCCGCATGTCGACGTATCCTTCGCGCCGCACGTGGAATCGACATTGGCCTTTGAACTTGAAACCGGCAAGCTCGACCTCGTGATCAATATGTGCGACGCTCCAAACAATCCGGCGCACAAATCAATCCGCTTCCACACCGAAAGGATCTTTTTGTTGGGCGAGCCCAGTCATCCACTTGCAAAACGCCGCACTGTGAAGCCCGCCGATCTGGCCGGCCAGACATTACTGCTTACCGAGGCCGGCTGCGGTTATCGAGCCAAGCTCGATCGGGTGCTCGCGCTCCAGAACATTCGTCCTGGCCACATCACCGAGTTCTCCAGTGTTGAAGCGATCAAGCAGTGCGTCCGCGTCGGCATGGGTCTCGCGCTCCTGCCCGCCATCGTCGTAGCTCGCGAGCTGCGCCAGAATCAGTTCAAGGCGTTGCACTGGGACGGACCAAGCCTGGACATCGACACGCACGTGCTGTGGCATAAAGACAAATGGATTTCTCCCGCCATGGCCGCTTTTTTGGAGTTGATCAAAGCTCAACTGGAACAATCGGAGTTGACCGAACGCCCCTTGCACTTCGAGGGCACACTGCAGGACTGAGGCGACTCAAGGTCTCCTGGGCGCGCGTCCGACAGCCCCAATATACCGGGCGGCGCGGGTCACCGATTCTCGAAGCGCATGCCCAGCTCATTCATGCTCTCGAGGAACCAGATCTGATTGCCCTTATTGCTCTCCCGAACAAAATCGCGCAGTGCAGTACTGCGCTGCAGATGCTCTGTCATCTCGCCAACAATCGCAACCCGCATCTGATAGGTCACAAATTTCTGGAGAAAAGCCCCGGCCGTGCGCGTTTCCAGCCTGAAGAAATCCGGATGCAGCCGCGCCGTGGGTATCGTGACAAGTGCGGCGCGCTCTCCCCATGCCGCACTCAGAACATCCGTAGCGTCGCGTTCTGTCGAAAGTTGCGCTCCGTCCTCAGCGCACTCGAACACGCGAACCCCTCCAACATCCTTGCAGCGCCCATCCATTCATCAAACCTCCCCGGCCATTTATTACTCCCACTTCTAATCCCTTATCCCTGGAAACGGTCTCACAAACCCCGACCGCTTTGCGACGCCGCACTCGAAACCAGCCCAAAAAACGAATTCATGCGTTGATCCGCGTTCCTGAGAATTAGAGCGCTCCTGGACGACCGCAAATCACGCACACAGTAATTGCGCGATTTTTCGGGCTCGAAACCATGAAAAGACGCAAGAACCCCAAAGCAGGATCCCTGTCCCAAGCGAGGTTGAGATCACGAGCGCATTGGAGCGAAAGAACGCCCAACAAAAGACGCACCAAACGGTTATCAAGATGCCGCGGACGATGAGCTGAGGCGCACGAAAGACCCTTGCAAGGGGCAGAAAATGGAGCCCCACGATCATCGCACACCAGTTGGTGGCGAGGTCGGCACGATGGAGTCGATACGCCAGGATCGAAACAAGCGCGATTGCAAGGGTCTCTATCAGCACGATCAAGAGAAACCATTTGCGGACAGTTTGCCGCGTGGAATCAATTCGAGCCGTGCACTTTTTACGGAGCTGGCGGCCATTATGAATGAAATAGATTGAGCCGGTCATGAGGAGCAGTGTCATGAATCCAAAGGTGGGAGCCGTGAATCCGTTGAACGCATTGGCCCTCCCCAAGCCCCACCCGAGCCAGCCCGCTCCAAACATCGCGCCAATCAATGCGCTGCGGCCTGCACCGATGACAGCTTCCGCCTGCGACGAAGAGTCCATACGCCGTCCTTGATCGACAGGCGATGATATGGTCACCTGTCAGGAATACCACATCGAGAATTCCTCGGCTTTGTCCACCTCGCGTGCCGACAGACGTCCCTCAAGCATTGATGAGACCGCTTCTAGTCTCTGGTCCCTGGTCCTTCTATCTCAAATCGATAGCTCCCGGCCGTCAATTCAAACCCGCCATCCACCTTCTTCACCAGCGGACTCTCCCTCAGCGGCACGCCATCCAATTTGTACCGCGTGGCATCAGCCGCCTTCACTTCCAGCCGCCCCGTCGTATTCGCCGGCAGTGTCACATTCCACTCCACACTGTTGCCCTTCACCGTCCAGTCGGACTTGATCTCGCCAAAGGATGATTGGTACTTGAACTCCAGCGGAGACAGCCTCGCATCGAACACCGGATGCAGCACCACCGTGTGGAATCCTGCATCCAGCGGCGAAGCATCCACACCCGCCGCATAGCGATAGATCCAGTCCGCCACCGATCCATACGCGTAGTGGTTGTACGAGTTCATCTGCGGATCGTCCATCTTCTGATTGCTGTTCCATCGCTCCCACGTCGTCGTGGCGCCGTGGTCGATCTGGTATCCCCACGACGGCAAACCCGTGTTGAGCAGCAGATCGTACGCCAGTTTCGTGTGGCCGCTCTTCGCTAACTCCTCCAGCAGATACGGTGTCCCCACAAACCCCGTCCCCAGCAGTCCATGGTTGTCCTCGATCTTTTTCACCAGCCTGTCGGCCGCAGCCGCCCGCAGATCCTCCGGCACCAGATTCATATGCAGCGCCAGCACATAGCTCGTCTGCGTGTCACCTCCTTTCGGCCTGGCATTGGGAACGACGTCCTCGAAGGGCGAAGGACCGTAATCCGCTCCCGGAATGTACGCACGCCCTTGCACAAACCTCTTCTCGAACGCCGCGCGAATCTTCTCCTCCAGCTTCGCGTACCGCTGTTCGTCTTCCCCGCGCTCCGTCGCGTGCGCCATCTGCCGCAACAGGTTCACGTCGTACGCCCAGTACGCCGTCGCCACCAGGTCCACCTTCGTGCGGCCCTCCATCGACAGCCAGTCCCCGAATGGAATCCCCGAATCGTTGTGCCATATCCCATTCGGATTGCGCGCATCGATCCCATCCACATACTTCCGCATCGCCGTCCAGTTCTCGTCGATCACGCTGGTGTCGCCCGTCTGCAGCCACGACGTCCACGGAATGATCACCCCCGCATCGCTCCACGCCGCCGCAACGCCCGGCGCAATCTTCGCTGTCCCCGGTGCAATGATCCCGTAGTACGGCGTCCCCACCTGCGTCCCGCGCTGATCCGCCGCAAATTTTCGCGTAAACGACGCCAGGTCCGCGTTGTACGAAGCCGCTCGCCAGAACACCTGCGCATCCGCCGTCCATCCCAGCCGCTCATCCCGCTGCGGACAGTCCGTCGGTAGCCCCACAAAATTCGATCGCTGTCCCCAGAGAATGTTGCTCCACAGCTTGTTCACCATCTTGTTGCCGGTCGTCAGCTTCGCCGTGAACGGGAAATCCGTATGCAGCACCAGTGCCGAGACCGCACTTCGGCTCCGGCGCGCTCTTCAGTCCTGTCATCTCGATGTACCGAAACCCATGAAACGTGAAATGCGGAACCAAGTGCCTCCGTCCCCATTACCGCAAGAATGAAGTGATCCGTGGCCTTCGCCGTTCGCAGATTGTCGGTATACAGACGTGCCATCCGGATTCAGCACCTCACCCGCACGCACCTGCACATCCGTCCCGCTGGCCCGGTCACGCGCAGTCGCTCCACGCCCGCCATGTTCTGCCCGAAGTCGTAGATGTAAACCCCTGGCGTCGGCTCGGTCATTTTTTTCGGCATGGTGACATTCGATCTCCACCCGAATCGGTTCGAAACTTCTGCGCCTCAATCCTGATCTCCCTGGGACGGATCATCGCTTGACCGGTTTCCATCCCTGCAGTGCGAACTCCGCAGTGTCCCATCCAGTCTCCATACGCCGCAGATCCTGCGTCTCTCCGTCGTACAACTCCGACTGCACAATATACGGAGGCATTTGCCTGCCAACTCGCATCCGTCGCCACCCACTCGCACACTTCCGTCGTCGTGCTCGATTCGCAACTGCGCCCGCAGAGCCGGAGGTGTATCGCCATAGTTGTTCGGCTGCTGCCAGCCACTCCAATGGAGTGGAATACCAGCCCGGCGCCAGCAACGCTGCCATTGCATTCGCCCCGCTCTTCACAAGTGCCGTCACATCGTACGTCTGGTACAGCACCTGTCTCGCGATAATCCGTCCATCCTGGCGCCATTAGATCCTCGCTCACAGGCTTGCCGTTCAGAAACATCTCGTACGTCCCCAGCGCCGTCGCGTACAACCGCGCCGACTTGACTGCCCCGTCCACGTCAAATGTCTTCCGCAGTGCCTTTACGCTGTCTGGAATCCACGGATTCAGCACCGGCGTCTCCTCCGGTCCCTTCTGCTGTACCCAGGCCACTGCGTTCTTCCACGCGCTATCGTCAAACTCTTTCTTCTGCCAGTCTTCCGGCGGTCCGGCGGACGATCCCTTCCCCATCGGGTGGCTATCGGGTGGCCCCATCGACAGGTCTCTCTCCGTGGGGTGAAGTACCGCGCTCTTCCAGGTCCCGTCGCTCACCTCCGTCCCTGTCGTTCCATCCTTGTAGAACAGCAACAAGGTCGCCATCATCGGCGGCGCATCCTTCCGCTTCTTCTCCCCGTATTTGCCGATATAGTGCAGACACTTGATCGCAATTGTGTTCCGGCCCTGCGCCACCTGTCCCGTCACATCCGCGCGCACAAACTTCTGCCATGGCAGGTGGTGATACGCCGGATACGCCGCCGCCGTCATCACCTGCTCGCTGTTTACCCACGCCCAGACGGTATCCTCCCCCGTCGCAAACAAGACAGCCCGCTCCACCGGCCGCTCGATACTGAAACTCCCTCGATATGCGTAGATCTGTTCGCTGTTTGCCTTTCCTGTCCCCGGCACCATGTCCGGGTTCGCAATCCACTTCGCAGGCGCCTTGCGCACGGCCGCTTCTTCTGCCGTTTCCCACCCGATCCACTGCCCACGCCACTCACCCTGATTCAGCAGTCCCGTCTCCCACCAGTCCACCGCGCTCGCCGGATACTCCTGTCCATCGGCTCCCCACACTTCCGCCCGCCAGAAATATCGCGTGCTGGCCTTCACCGCCGGTCCCGCATACTTCACATTGAGCGACTGCCTCGAATTCACCTTCCCGCTGTCCCACACGTCCGCCTTGCCGTCGCTCAGCAACTCCGCCCGCGTTGCCACCAGCACGCGATACGCCGTCTGACGTGCACCGCGAGCCGGATCCTGCAGTTGCCACGAGAACCGCGGCGCTCCATCATCAATCCCCAGCGGATGCTGCAACTCATCCACCTGCAGATGCACCGGCCCTGCCGCCGCTCCCTGGCCGTTTACGCGAACCGAAAACAAAACACACATCACTGACAACCCCACCGCTAACCGACGCATTGATCTCGCTCCGCAGGAATCTGGATTTTTCAGAGGCAAAGAAACTGCCCCGAAATAATTGCAATCATTATCCGCTGTCCACTCGTCCCCCAACCGGACCCCCTCGCCACATTTTCTCCACAGACCCCAGCCCACTCCATTACGATGGTTTGGCCCATTTCGTCCGAGGCGACCCCTCGCTCCGCAACCCCCCGGTCGTCGCAGGTAGTCCGGCGCTGTCCCACCCCTTTACCAGGAGCAACCGATGAAGTTCTGGCCCGTCATTTTCTCACTTGCCGCGTCAGCGGCTCTCTCTGCCGCGCAAACGCAACAGGCCCCGGTTCAACTTCAGCACGTCGATGTCACCAACATGGACACCTCCGTCAGCCCCTGCGACAACTTCTACCAATACGCCTGCGGAAAGCTCAACGCCGCCAACCCCTTCCCCCCCGATGAAGTCTTCTGGGGTGTCGCTGGCGAGCTGCAGAAGTGGAACGACCAGGTCCTGCGCAGCATTCTCGAGAAAAACCAGTCTCCCAATCCTTCGCGAACAGCCAGCGAGCAAAAGATCGGTGACTTCTACGCGACCTGCATCGATCAGTCCACAGAAAAGAAGAACGACCTGGCCTCCATTCAGCCCCTCCTCGCGCGCATCCAGGCCATGGGCGACAAGCGCGACATCGCTGCCGTGTTGGCAGCAATCCACAGCTCTTTCGGACAAGCATGGAACGGCGACAACAACCAGACCCGTGCCCCGCTCTTTGGTTACAGCCAGCAGCCTGACTTTAACGATGTAAGCCACGTCGTCGGGGGCCTCGATCAGGGCGGCCTCGGCATGCCCAGCCGCGACTACTACCTCAAAGACGACGATCCAACAAAGAAGATTCGCGGCGAATACACAAAACTGATCGAATCGCTTCTTCAACTCGGCGGAACAGGCGCACCCGAAGCCGCCACCGACTCCGCCACCATCCTGCGCCTCGAAACCGCAATGGCCAACTCGCAGATGGACAACATCACGCGCCGCGATCCCAACAAGATCAACAACCGCTTCACGCCCGCCCAGCTCAAGTCCCTCATGCCCAACTTCGATTGGGATGCCTACATGAGCGCCATCGGGTCTCCCGCGGTCCCGCTCTACGAGGTCACTTCACCCGAGTTCTTTCGCGCATTGAACCAGCAACTAGCCCAGGAGGATCTAGCCACCTGGAAAATCTATCTGCGCTGGCATCTGCTGCAAAGTGCTGCCAACTCGCTCGGTAATCAGTGGCGCGACACCAGTTTTGCCTTCGCGCGAGTGCTGACCGGTCAGGAAGAACAGCCGCCCGACTGGCGCCGCTGTTCCACCGCCGTTGATCATTACCTCGGCGAAGCGCTTGGCCAGGTTTACGTGGCGCAAGTCTTCCCGCCAGACAGCAAGATGCGCGCCGAGAAAATGGTGAAGGACATCGAAGCGGCCATGGGACGCGACATCGACGCCGTGACCTGGATGCAGCCCTCCACCAAGCGCGAGGCCCATCTGAAACTCGCTGCGGTCGTTGACAAAATTGGCTACCCCGACAAGTGGATCGACTACAGCACCCTCTCCATCACGCGAGAGAGCTATGCGGCCAACGTCGAACGCGCCACAGCATTCGAATTCAAGCGCCAGCTTGCGATGATCGGCCATCCTCTCGACCGCACCCAATGGCAAATGACTCCGCCAACCGTCGACGCATACGAAGATCCGCAGACAAACACCATCAACTTCCCCGCCGGCATCCTCCAGCCGGTCTACTTCGACGCCACTCAGGACGACGTCATTAACTATGGCGCAGAAGGCGCTGTCGTCGGCCATGAGCTGACCCATGGCTTCGACGATCAGGGTCGAAAGTTCGACGTCAAAGGCAATCTGCGCGACTGGTGGACGGCCGACGATGCGAAAGAATATGACCAGCGCGGCGCCTGTATCGCCAACGAATACACCGGCCCCGTCCCCGGCATCCAGGGAGCGGAACAGAATGGAAAGCTCACCCAGGGCGAAGACACTGCCGACAACGGCGGAATCTATCTTGCCCTTTCCGCACTTATCCAGGACCTCAAGCAGCAAGGCAAGACCCTCGACGACAAAGATGCGCACGGATTGACCAACCTGCAGCGATTCTTCATCGCCTACGGAACAGCCTGGTGTGATCAGATACGGCCGGAACTGGCCAAGACGCTCATCATGACCAATCCCCACTCGGTTCCGTGGCTGCGCGTCAACAACGTCGTCGGCAACATGCCCGAATTCGAAAAAGCCTTCAGCTGCAAAGCCGGCCAGCCCATGGTCCACGCAACAACCTGCCGCGTCTGGTGAGATGCGTCAAAGGTTGAACTACAGCGCCATCTCACTATTCCTGCATTCGTCAGTTACAGGGATAACAGGTGGAGACCGGCCACCAGCAAGCAGGATGCGGTAACCAGTGCTGGTCTCAGCGAAGTTTTTCTCGAGAACCAGGCGTACCAGGCGAGTAACACGACAATCGCCGCCCCTTCGATCCACCAATAGTAGCTTGGCCCGAACCGGCTCTTGCGTTGTCCGAATTCCCAGAGTTCCCAACCAAGGCGAATGCCCGAGTGGGGATATAACCCGAGCCTCTTCGGATGAATAAGGAAATCGAGTGGAACATGAGAGAGGCCTGCAATCCATACCGCAAATACAACCAACCTGCCCCGCTTCCAAAACATGAACGCGAAAATCGTGGCCCAGAGAACGATCATCAGCAGTGAGTGCGACCAGTCATCAAAGAACCCTCGCGGCGGGAGTTCCGGCTCTATCCCGGCTCTGGAAAGAAGAATCCAGATAAAGTCAGGAACAAAAGCGGCGGTCAGCAGCGCCCAGGCAGGCGCTCGAGGAACACTCCCTTTGACCGCGAGCCCGGCAGCGAAATGCGCAGGATACATCAGTCTCTTCCCTTGGCCGGTTCACTGTTGATGAGAGACAGTATCAACAACGGAATCACGATCAGAAGCAATTGTTGTATCGCTTCGCTTGTACCCAATTGTGCCTCCAATTCCGGTGGCCAGACTTGCTGCGCTCAATGGATGTATTCGACTTCTGGATACGCCGATGCGCTCGTCAATGTAGAAATAGGTGCGTCTTTTAAGTAAACATCAAAGAAAGTGGAGATGAAATGTTCCGTGATCTCCACCTGACGGCGACCATCAAGGCGCACAACGCCCAATCGGTGCAATGCACCCACCAAGAGCGGTACTTGTAGCATCGCTCCATCGCCAAAGCGAAAGTGGTCCGATCCACGGATCGAAATCCACAACCTTTGATCGCCCGGCAACCGACCGTATATGGAACGGATGTCCGTCAGGACGGGGCGAGTTTCCGACTCCGGCTCATGACTATGATCGCTCAACACAAACATGAATGGCTGAGTCACGCCCTCGCGTGCTATATCCCCAAAAGGAAGACCATCGATGTCTATCCCCGCCTTGCATCGCAAATCGTCGTGACAGAACTCGAGGACAGTGGCACCGCCAAGAGAGTGCCCAAATGCACCGACCCGTTGCAGATCAAGTCGCCCGGTGAACCTGCCCGTTGGATCCGAATCGTTCAATCGCACCAACTGGTCAAGCGCAAAGCTCATGTCTGAGCTCCACGTTTGGGTCAGTTTCGTGGCGAGCTGCACTTGCTGGGAGCCGGCGACGAGTTCCACGTTATTTTGAGGCGTTCTTGCGATTACCCTTCCATCGGGAAGAGCGGTGATGATGCTGCGGTACGGCGCATCGAATCCCACAACGACATAGCCGTGGCTCGCTAGGTCCTCACCGAGGCAGGTGTACTGCGTTGTCTGCGCCGCGGCTCCCGCTCTCATGAAGACAACTGGATAGGTACGTTGCGAGGACGAGACTACCGCATCCTTGTAACTGTGGGCGTGAACCCGGGACAAATCCCGTGTAACGAAGAGCCGGAATATCGGAACCGCATTGTGGTCAATGGCCTCCCGCCACTCGGCGGGAAGATAGTCATCGACCCTCTGAGCCCGTTCGGGGCGCGCGGCTGGATACCATATCCATACAAAGATCTCGCGTTGGGTATTGGGCTGCGGAGCCATTGGGTCAAAATGATCAGCATCTCTCCAAGCCAGCGTTGTTCGACCCACGGCAAATGACCCTGAAGGCGTCGGCAGCGTAGTCGACCGCGTATGATCAAGCCACAGCACTCCCAGCAACACTGCGATCGCGGTCAAACCGGACGGCACTGCCCCTACCATGATCTTGAGCGCCAACTTCATGAACCGCATCTTACTGCACGTCCCGCTCTCAACGACTCAATAGGAAGACTTTTGCCATTGAAGCCAGTGCCGCGCCGGCTTGCGCCACGAGAACAAACAACGTCGCTTGCAGCGCTCGTGGAAAGCATTTGATGAACAAACGCGCTCAGCTGTCGTTTGACCTCGCCGACAGTCGTCAGATAGCCCGACGTGTCGTCTCAAACAGGAACCAGTGACGCCGTTGCGTCTGGTCAATCCAGTTCTCCAGCAGGCTTGCCGTCGCCACGTCCCCAGCATCATCACACAGGTTATGCACCTGGCGCATGCTCAGGATCAAAGTCTTCTCATTGTCAGCAAGCTCCGCAAGCATGTCTTCCGGAGTTACAAACTCCGCATCGTTGTCCGGAATTCGCTGCAAACGCGCAATGTGCCCGATCGACCGGATCGTTGTGCCGCCGATCTTCCTCACTCGCTCCGCAATGTCATCCGTCATGGCAAAAATCTGGTCCCCATGATCATCCAGCAGCAAATGATAATCACGAAAATGTGGCCCGCTCATGTGCCAATGGAAGTTCTTGGTCTTCAAATAAAGGCTGAGAACATCGGCCAGCAGCGCATTCAACGCTCCCGTAATGTCTTTCACATACTTGGGTTCGATGTCCGAGGGGGTAGCCAACGGAGCCTTCTGGCGCTCGACGAGTTCCTGGGTGGATGCCATTCATTTCTCCTCTGCTCCTAAGATGTCTATCCGCGCCATCAGTTGCAGCAATCCCCAAATGTCCTGCGGAAAAGCTCCCGAACCTTCAGCACTCTCCAACCTGCCCGCCGTCTCGCGCCGGCAACGGTCGCCTGAAAAATAATTCCCAAAACTTTGCAGGTTATTTCGTCGGTTTCACCATAATTGAAGAAGGAAATCAAAAAAGGAGGAAAGAAACCCCCGGCCGCGATTCTCCTGACCCAAGAGCCGCGCTAAGTCATTTCTGGAGATTACTCTACGGACAAGTCTAATCAAGAGAATAATCTACAGCCAAAGCCGTCTGTAAACCAATGATAACAAGCACTTTCCGTACAGAGTATGGGGGGGGGAGTACCGACATGCAACCAATCGGTTGCATGTCCTGATCCCTAATCCCTGGTCCCTAATCCCTGCCTTTACCCCACCTCCGGCCTCAGTTCCACTTGCTTCGTCCGGATCGTGATCATCGCCGGCGTCAGGTTGGCGCCGCCCCAGCCGTCCTTGTGCGCTTCGATTTGAATTTCGCCGGGTTCCTTCGTTGCCTGCACAATCACCTGCGCAAGGCCATTGAACAGCGACCGCTTCGACGCTTTGTCGCTCTCCTGGCAATTGGGATCGCCGTTGCCCACTCCGATCAGCGCCCCGTTCCCCGTGACCTTGAACCCTATGTGATTGTCCGCAATCGGCATCAGCCGTCCGTCCTTGTCCAGGCCTTCCACCTTGATCACGGCCACATCCTCGCCATCGGCATTGATCTCCGTCCGATCCGCGCTCAGTCGGATCGCGGCGCACGGCCCCGTCGTCTCGCGCCTGTCGCTCAGCACCACCTTGCCGTCCCTGCTGCCTCGCGCCTCAATCGTTCCCGGCTCATAGCGCACCTTCCACTCCACATGTCCCAGGTGCGGAACCTTCTGGCTGCCCAGGCTCTTGCCGTTCACAAGGAGTTCCACCTCATCCATGTTCGAGTACACCCAAACCCGAATCTCGTCGCCTTCCCTCCCCTCCCAGTTCCAGTGCGGAAACAGGTGCACCACCGGCTCCTTGCCCCACCAGGCCCTATAGTAGAAGAAGTTGTCCTTCGGATACCCGCACATGTCCACAATCCCGAACTGCGAGTTGATCGACGGCCATCCATACGGCGTTGGCTCGCCGCGATAGTCAAACCCCGTCCACGCAAACCCGCCCGCCGCCCACTCGCGAGTCCCATAAAACTTCCACCACTCCTCTGCGGTTTCACCCCACGGCACCACGCCTTCATACGAGTTCACCGTATTCCGCAGCGGATCGGTGCTATAAACACCACGCGTGCCGATCGCGCTCGATGTCTCCGATCCATAGATCGGTCGCTCCGGATGTTCCTTGTGATATCCATCAGGACCCTTCAGGTTATAGTTAAACCCGATGATGTCGAACGCATCGGAGACGCCCTTTTGGTTGTCTCCATTCACCGCCGCCGACACCACCCGCGTCGGATCCAGCTCGTGGCACCGCCGCACCATGTCCCCCGCAATCCTCGTACCCTGCTCCGCCATCGGCCCCTGCAACTGCCCCTCTTCATTCCCAACCGACCATAAAATGATCGACGGCGAATTGCGATACCGCTTCACCATCACGTCAAGCTGCGCCATGCCTTCGGGATTCGAACTCATCTGCCGTGTCTCGCACATCATCATCATACCCATGCGATCGCAGGCCTCAACCCACTCCGGTGTCGGCATGTTGTGCGATGTGCGCACCGCGTTTCCGCCCATCTCTCTCAGCACCGCCAGCCGAAACCACTGCAGCGCATCCGGCACCGCAGCGCCTACGCCCGCGTGATCCTGGTGATTGCATGTGCCCTGGATCTTCACCGGCTTGCCATTCAGGAAGAACCCCTTGTCTGCAGTAAACTTCGCCGTGCGCACGCCGAAGCTCACCCGCTCCGCATCGCGTGTCTTACCGCCTGCTTCAACGGTCACAATTGCCTGGTAGAGATTCGGCGTTTCAACCGACCAGAGCGCAGGATTGGGCAGCTTTGCGCTGGCAGAGAACGTCGTCGAGCCATCCGCCGCGACCGCCTGCGCCGGCGCTTCAACAGCCGCAACCGCCTTTCCCGCCCCGTCGAGAATCTGCCATTTCACCTTCGCGGTCTCCGGCTGGTTGCTCTCGTTCTTCACCAGCGTACTCAGCGTCAGCGTGGCTCCATTCCCGTTCACTTCCGCCCGAACATAGCTCTCCCACTTGCCCAGGTGCAGCGCATCCGTCTTGGTCAGCGACACGTGCCGATAGATGCCCGCGCCCTCGTAGAACCAGCCGTCCCCAAAGCTCGCATCTACGCGCGCAACAATGTAGTTCTTCGCGCCATATGCCAGGAAGTCGGTCAGTTCGAATCGGAAAGGTGCATATCCATTGTCATTCCGCCCGATAAAGCAGCCATTCACAAAAACCAGCACATCGCGAAACGCACCATCAAACTCCACCCAGATGCGCTTCCCCCTATCACTCGCCGGAATATCGAACGCATGCCGATACCAGCCCACGCTCGTCTCGGGATAGCGGCGTCCCAGCGGCTTGAAGCCATGCGAAGCCTGCTCATTATCACGCACAAATGGGAGTTCCACCGCCCAGTCGTGCGGCAGGTTCAAGCTGCGCCATTTCGAGTCATCGAACTTGGCCTTCGCGAATTCGAATTCCCCCGTCTTTGCAAAATCGCCCTGCCCATACCCGAACCCCAGGTCCTTGGCCGGATCGGCGCCATTGCCGAACATGAACTTCCAGCCAAAGTCGAAGAGCAAGTGCTCACGCGGTGCAACCGCCGCCAGTGCTTCGGCAGAAGCAGCTTCCGGGTATCCCGCAAGCAACGCAGCAGAGCGGGCCCACGCCGAACGCGCCGCGAGAGAAGAAGCTGAAATCGCCAAACCTGAAAGGAGCAGATCACGCCTGGAAATACCGGCCATTTGCAGTCCTCTTTCTTATGCTCGCTCCCATCGGTTGTTCGCGAGCAAAGCGAAACTATAAATGGTATTCCGGCGCAAAGTAAACGATTTCATCCTTCGCCGCGTTCACCGCCTGCTGCGGCGATCGTCCGCGGACCTCTCCCCGCCACCACGCAGCGAATCTCAACTCCCGCCGTGTGTTAAATTCAAGAAGAACCACTGCCCAGGAGAGATGGCCGAGTGGTTGAAGGCGCACGCTTGGAAAGCGTGTTTAGGGGAAACTCTAACGTGGGTTCGAATCCCACTCTCTCCGCCAGCATAATTAGAATCTATAACTTATAGTCATGCGATACTTGCTGTGATACCATGCACGGCATGGTAAGCGTAAACCTCACCAAAAGAGTTCTCACTGAAACGGGCATGCGGTACTGCCCTGCTGTCCTTGCGAAGAAGGGCAGAGTGAAGCCTGATGTCGTGCTCGTAAACGACCAAGAAGAACAGCACAAAGAAGGCGCCTATTACATCGAATGGTAGGATGCAACTTTTTCTGGCTTTGGTTTTCGCTTCCATCTGAGGTCCAGTTTTGTCCGGATGAATGCAGGGGAGCGGTTGAAGTATGACCCTCGCTGGAAACCCACGAATACCCATCCGGTGGCAAAGGCTACCAAGACAAACTCAACGTAGAGAACCCAGATTTTCGATGCGATCGCGATTGCAAGTGACGATAAGGGTGGAACAAACAGGGCGAGAAGCATTATCAAGTTTGTAAGGTGCGTGCGAGAGAATGCACCGAACAGCGTCGCGTCTGCCGGAAAGCGTTCGGATTGGGCTGCCTCACGAAGAAATGCTTCAAAATACAAAAGCGTGAACACCAAGAGTGACCTGGCCCCCGCAAAACGTACCCCTTAGCTAGCTGCTTTAATAGCGAAAGGGAACCGACGATGAGGAATGGGAAGCGGGGCAGGTACACGCGTGAGTTCAAGCTGGAGACGGTTCGGCTTGTAGAGTCAGGCCAGACGGTGGCGGCAGCGGCGCGTAGCCTGGGGGTGGTTGAGCAGGCTGGCCAACTGGGTGAAGTTGCATAGAGCCGGAAAACTGAAAGGCGTCATTGGGAAAAGCGCAGTGACAGCCGAGCAAATGGAGATCAGTCGTTTGCGTGCCGAGTTGGCACGGGTGACGATGGAGCGCGACATCCTGGGAAAAGCGACGGCATTCTTCGCAAAGCGTCAGAAGTGAAGTATGCCTTTATTCAACGCCACAAGCGGATCTGAAGGTTGCTGTGTGGTTCCGCCCTGGACGTCGTGTCATCGTTGCTCCTCGTTTCTGCCATCTTAATGGCCGTCAGGGAACAACCCTTCCACTTATCCCGCCTGTCCGAATTTCCGAAACCGGCTCACTCGCCGGATTGCTGACCATCCCTTCGATCATTGCCGTGCTCTCGATCAGGAGCAAGGATATCGACTATAACCTTGCACGCGGCGCGATCTGCCGTGGGCACACCTGGGCACAAAAGTGGAAGCCGATGCGATCAAATCAAAGTCCGAAGTTCCTTCTTGACCACCGTTTGTGAGATCATATTGCATGCATATGTATACTTAAGCCGGTGCCAATGAGCGTACGAATGAAGGACATAGCCAGGGATCTTGGCGTGTCCACAGTCACCATCTCCAAGGTATTACGGAACCACCCGGATGTCGGCGAGGAAACGCGCCAACGCGTTCTTGCGCGCGTAAAAGAGCTGGATTACCGACCGAACCTCGCCGCGCGCGGTTTAGTCACTGGCCGCACTTATCTGGTGGGACTCATCGTTCCCGATTTACTTCATCCCTTCTTTGCGGAAATCGCCGCATCCCTTTCAGACACCCTTCGCAAAGACGATTATTACCTTGGTTGTCTCGTCTTCTGAAGAAGACCCCGATCTTGAAGAGCAAGAAATCAGCCAGCTTTTGGCGACGACGGCTCGACGCGCTGATCATCGCATCCTGCCGATCCACCGTTGAAGTTTTTTCCCGCATAGAGAAACAAAAGACTCCCTACGTATTGATAGACAGAAGCTTTCCTGGACTCGCCTCTAACTTCGTTGGCGCCGACGATCTTGCGGCCGGGATGCTGGCGACTCAGCATCTGGTGGATATCGGATGCAAAAGAATTGCTCATATTCGCGGACCGGAGACGAGTCCCGGAATAAAGCGGCTTGAGGGATACAAGAGGGCGCTTGGGCAAAATGGGAGAAACGTGGTCGATGAGTACGTGATCTTCGAGTCCAAAGGCGACGTAGGGACTAGACAGCGTGGGGCCGATGCCATGCGCCAGCTCCTTAGCTGCAAGCGCATTCCCGATGGTGTCTTCTGCTTCAATGATCCCTTGGCCATGGGAGCCATCAACGAAGCAGTGAATCAGGGCCTCAGGATACCCGAAGATATTGCCATCATTGGCTGTGGCAATCTTCACTATGACGATTCGTTGCGGGTACCTCTCTCGAGCATCGACCAGCATAGTCGCCAGATTGGGGCCGAGGCTGCCCGGCTGGTGCTGGAAAGGTTGAAATCCAAGGTAGTGCCGAAACCCGAGGCCGTTCTCCTTCCGCCGGAGCTAATCGTGAGGGCATCCACGCAGCGAAGGTCAGGGAAACGCGGTAGTAACACCCCGACGAGAAAATGAAACTGCCCGTGGGTACCGAGCGGGATGGCAAGTCGCTTGTCGCAACCGCGACCCAGATCATTAGGCGATTACCGGCATCTCTATGGGGGGCAATGAAGCTCTCCACATCGCAACCGATCACCTGCACAAGTTTGCGAATATCGCCGGATTCAGCTGTAGTGACTGATCTGAGTTCTCCAGACTACCAGACCTGAGTACCGCTACCAATGGAGTATTGAAAGACGGCGCGGCCATTAACGAGACCGTGAGCTGTTGTGGCTCGGCATCGGGACAGACATGGGAGGCCGAGCTATCTCGGGTAGCCATCGGCTCATTCCGCACGATGCTCGACAAGAGCGAGTGGCAAGTATGTCCACTTCGCCCCGTCCGGAACTACCAACGAATGGCTCACACTGAGCAGGGATCTGAACGACCTCGCTTCCAGTGCTTCGCGCCAACTTCAAGAAGCACATTCCCAGAAACCCAGCGATTGTTCCCTTTCCCTTGACTCCCTCCTCCACACAAAACTAGGACGGTTATCGATTAAGTTATCGATTAATATCTGGTTTTTGCGAGGTGACAGCTCATGACTTCCACGCTTGCCCAGTCCGACCAACCGGTCGCCGGTGTCGATCCTGCGCTGGTGCCTTTTCGCACGTTGAGTTCAAGGACCAGAATGCCTGCAATCGGTCAGGGAACCTTTGGCTCCGACCATGTCTCGCACGATTCGGTGGCCGAAGCGGTAGAATACGCTGTTTCTATCGGGTATCGACATTTTGATTGCGCATCTGTCTATGGCAATGAAGATCGGATCGGCAGAGCGTTCAGAGCGATATTTCAGAAAGGACTTCGCCGCAATGAAGCCTGGATCACCTCCAAGCTTTGGAACGATAAGCACGGAGAAAATGACGTAATTCCCTCATGCGAAAAGTCATTGTCCGACCTTCAGACTGGCTACCTTGATCTTTATTTAGTTCACTGGCCCTTCCCCAATCATCATCCTCCCGGTTGTGATGTTTCTACGCGCTACGCGCATGCAGTGCCTTACATCCACGAGAACTACATGCGGACCTGGCGCAAGATGGAAGAGTTGGTCGATCGTGGACTAGTCCGTCACATTGGGACATCCAATATGACCATCCCCAAGATGGAATTGCTTCTCCGTGACGCACGCATCAAACCGGTCGCCAACGAAATGGAGCTTCATCCTCACTTTCAGCAGCCAGATTTTCTTCGCTACCTGCTCGATAAAGGCATTCAGCCGATTGATACTCGCCAGTCGGATCACCGGGACGTCCGGAACGAGACCGAACGCCGGAAGATGCCTTGCGGCGTCAACTTGATTGTCTTCTGACGAATGAGAAGGCCAGCGAAGTGGGGCATGAACAGCTCATTGCAAAGCTGGATGAGGGCTCGCGGTTGTATCAGACACTCATCCTCAAAACAACATCACGATTCCTTACACCTCGGTCTTTATGCACTTGGATTGCGGGTATTGGAGCGATGCGACTGAGAAGCGATGAAGACATTCCCTGGCAATGGGAAAAGCGCCACATGATTTATATCCCCCCGACAAGGCTCTGAATTCGGCTGCTATACCTGATACAACCACATTGGTCAATTGGCCGGTCTGCGAGGGCCAAGAGGAGCGATGACAAAATGCTACGAAGAGACTTCTGCAAGCTGATCGCGGCTGCCGCGGCGGCCCGAGCAATTCCCACAAAAGGCCAGCCAGCTTTGAACGCGCCTGATGGCTTCACCAAACCTCAACAGACCTATGAAGAATTCTGCGCCACTCCGGAGAACAATCGCATTTTCTACGGGCTTGTCGATGGCAAGATCGTTGAGACCAAACTCGACAGTGCAAACTGGACACCAACAGCATGGGGTGAGCCGCCAGAGTTGCCCGGCGGCTCCTGGGATGGCGTACCGATGCAGGCTCCCCTAAGTGAGCTGAGTGGTGAAGGGCCTTATCAGCCCAGCTGGGATTCCCTGCTGCAATACGACGTACCCGAATGGTATCGCGATGCAAAGTTCGGCGTCTGGGCGCATTGGAGTCCGCAATGCGTTCCTGAACTTGGCGACTGGTACGCACGAGCAATGTATACAGAAGGCTCTCCCGACTACAAATTCCAGATGCAGAAGTATGGGCACCCCTCTCTGTTTGGCTACAAGGATCTTTGTGCACAGTGGACGCTTCTCAATTGGGAACCTGAGGCTCTGATCCAGCGCTTCAAGGATGCCGGAGCGCGTGTGTTTATTGCGCTCGCGAATCACCACGATGGATTTGACACGTGGACTCAATGCATCAACCGTGGAATTCAATGAATCACGGTCCGCACCGTGATGTGGTGGGCGAGTGGGCTGCCGCTGCGCGGAGACAGGGAATGCGCTTTGGCGTAACCGTACACCAGGCGCGAAACTGGTGGTGGTTCCAGACGGCACACGGCGCCGACAAAAGCGGATCTTACGCGGGTGTGTCATACGACGGCCGTATGACGAAGGCCGAGGGAAAAGGGCAGTGGTGGGATGGGCTCGACCCGCAAATGCTCTATGCCGCGAAGCATCCAAAGGATGCGCTGCCCGACGCTTCCTACGTGAAGCATTTCTACGACCGGACAAGAGACCTCATCGATCAACACGATCCCGACCTCCTCTACTTCGATAATTCACTGCTCCCACTGGGTTGGGGAGGCATGAACATCGGCGCATATTTTTATAACCATAACTTGAAGACGCGCGGAAAGATGGAGGCCATCCTCAATGGCAAGCAAGTGCCGGACAAGTTGGCAAAAGCGTTGGTTGCAGATTACGAACGTGGTTCAACAAGCGGAATCATGCCATACGCGTGGCAGTCGGAGACATGCATTGGCGAGTGGCACTACAAACGCAGCCTTTTTGACGAACCCGGTGAATATGGGGGCTATCTGCCACCACGTGATGTGATTCACTGGCTTGTCGATACGGTAAGTAAAAATGGTACTTTCATCCTGAATTTGCCTGGCATGCCGGATGGGACGATCGATAGTAAAGAAATCGCTGTCCTCGACCAGATTGCGGCCTGGCTAAACGTGAACGGTGAGGCAATCTACGAAACGCGGCCATGGACAGTCTACGGCGAAGGACCGAACCAGATAGAGAGCGGACCGTTCAAGGGCACTAGCATCAAGGCTCTGGGAAACAAAGATTTCCGCATCACGCGTAACAAGGCCAATACCGTGATTTATGCGATCTGCCTTGGATGGCCGTCTGGAGACACGCAAATTGCATCGCTCGGATTATCCAGCAAAGCCAAGCCGGGCAAGGTACAGAATGTGACCGTTCTCGGTTCCGAGGCAAACATCAAGTGGACCCAAGGCCCAGACGCGCTGCACGTGGAATTCCCACGGCACACAAGAGCAGTCAATGATTACGGCGCTGCGATGAGAATCGCGCTGAGCTGAACTGGGGCGAAAGCGGCGACCTCTGCACTTGCTTTGAAACGATAAAGCAGGAGGTCGGCGTCTTTTTATCGGAGGAACAATCACTCTGAATGCCCCGGTTTGCCCCGTTTGCTCAACGGCGCAAGAGGAAGATGTCGCTGCGCTAATGCGACTTCCCGGTGGCGGATTCGGAGTTCTGGCTTCGAGCCCGTGCGATCAACGCGAGGGCGGCTTGGGTCACGGGATCATCCGGATTGAGTGCGTTCGCGGCCAGCAACTCCTTCTCACCGTCATTGAGGTCGCCGGCCTGGCAGTCGATTATGCCGAGCTTCCTGTGAAGTTCAGCTTTCGCCGTACAGTCACCACACGCGGCGATTGCTTCTTTCAACTGCCGGATCGCTTCGGGCCAGTCGTGAGCGGAGGCTGCTTCAATGCCGTTGTTTGCCAGCGTGTCGGCGCGATCAAGGATACTCCGCTCCTTCTGAACGGCGAGGTACCGCTTCATCAACTGTTCCGATTCAGCTTGATCTGTCGATCGCAATGTTAGCGCCAGGCTAAATAGCGCCTGACTGAACTTCGGGTCGATCTCGATTGCCTTCCGCCAAGCCGCTTGCGCTTTTGCGGTCTCAGACTCCTGCTCAAGAGAGAGGCCAAGCTCATACCATGCCATTACGTTGCCTGGCTGCAGCTTTACGGTCTCTTCGAACAGACTGACAGCAAGCGGCAGCTTGCCCTGCTCCTTGTCGATCAGAGCGAGAAAATATCGTGGCCCGGGCAGCTGTGCATCCAGCCGGCAGGCGGTTTCAAACTCGGGCTGCGCTTCGTTGCCGCGGCCCATATCGAACAGAACTCGCCCGCGATAGAAGTGGGCGACACCGGACTGCGGAGCAAGACGGACCGCCTCGCTGACCTGATCCACCGCCGCGGGCAGGTTATAGCTTTCGGCGAGCGCAAGCGCCAGGTCCAGATGGGCTGCGGCCAGATCGGGCGCCAGATCCACGACCTGCTGAAGAAGCGCAATCCCTTCGCTGACCTTGCCCATTTTCAATTCTGCTTTTCCCGCTGCCGACAGCGTGGCCGCATCATTTGGGGCCAGTGCAACCGCTTTGTTCAGTTCCTTCTCCGCGTCGCCTTTCCTGTTCTGCTGGGCGAGAATCAATCCCAGATTCAAATGGCCTTCCTTGTAATTCGGATCGTCTTCAAGGGCCTGACGAAAAAGCTTCTCGGCCGACAGCAGGTCACCCATTCTGGCGTAGATCGATGCCAGGTTTCCGCGCGCTTCCACAAGTTGAGGTTCCAGGTCAAGCGCGGATTGGAGTTGCTTCTCAGCAGACGGCAAGTTGCCTTCCGCCAATTCCAGCCGGCCTAATTCAGCCTGAACGTTCGCATGCTTCGAATCGATCTTGATCGCATCGCGGAGGGTGTTTTCAGCACCCTTCGTATCGCCAGTGGCCTCAAGCGCAAGCGCGAGATTATAAGCCGTCAGGGCGCTGTCCGGCTTTTCTTCCAGCATGTGTCGATATATCTGCGCGGCATCGGCCGCTTTCCCGGACTGTAGCAAGTCATTCGCCTTGGTTCCCTCGGCCGCCAGCTGGCTATTCAGGGATTCCTGGTTCTGTTCCTTCCGCAACATCCCTACGAATTGCGTTGTCTCCTGGGTTTCACCAAGCGAGCGCAGCACCGCGACCAGCTGGTATTGAGCGGATCGATCATCGGGTTTCAGTGCTATCGCCTTTCGCAAATGGGGCAAGGCTTGCTTTGGCTTTCCCATACGCGCCAAAACGAGCCCGAGCTGATATCGAGCCTCGAAGTCATCGGGCGCCTTGGCAGCCCCAAGCTCAAGCTCCGGCTCTGCCTTCGCGTATTCCCCCAGTTGCTGGTACACAGTGCCGAGCATAACGTGTCCTGAGGGATCGTTCGGCTTCCGGCTCACGTAAGCACGGGCTGGCGCAAGGGCCTCGGCATATGCCGATGTGTCGATCAGCGCCTTAGCCTGCGCAGCCAGCGCGACCGTATCGGTGGGATTCCGGCGCGTCACCTCCTGGTATTCATCTGCGGCTTCGCGATCACGGCGTTCGTTTGCATAAATGTTGCCAAGAGTAAAGTGAGCAGCGGTATTGTTGGGATCGCTTGTGAGCAAGTCTGTCAGTAGCCGAATGGCGTCAGTCACTCCGGCGCCATCCAAAGGCGGCAGCCCAGCGTCTTGCCTCGCCTTGGCTGCCTTGTATGTCGTCGTTGCCAAAGCGAGCTGCATATCCGGGGAGTCCGGTAGAATCCGGAGAGCCTGCTGCCAGTAATCCATCGCGGCATCGTATCGTCTCTCTTTCACCAGAACCTGCGCTATCCCGTCCAGGGCGCAGACTAATTGCGGATTCGATGCGAGCGCTTTGCGAAATTCGACTTCCGCCTCGCTCGGGTCACTGAGAGACGATCCCAACGCACAATGCGCCTGCAACAATGCAGGATCGTACTGTAGAGCCAGGCGGAACTCGCTGATTGCGGCCGCAGCCTGCTGCTGACTTTGCCGAACAAGCCCAAGATCGAAGTGAGCCTCAGCCAAACGCGGCTCCAGCCGCAATGCCTGTTTGAACGCCGCGGCTGCACAGTTGAGATCCCCTTTTTGGGCAAACCATACGCCCACCGCGTCATAGACTCTGGCAGGCGGCGCGCCTGGCGGCGCGTGTGCGGCCGATGTCGGAGGTTTGCAGGTATCCGGCAGCTGCGCTGCGGCGCATGCGATAAACACCAGAAATGCGCCACAGCAAACGAGTGATCTCTTCATGATGGATCCGTCCCGGGAATCATTCCACCGTAGCCATATTCATTGCTGAGCGCCATTGCGGGGCTCGGTTACTTCGAGTATGCGATCCGCAGTCACATCGTGCAACAACTGCCTCGTACCCGATGGCCAACGAATTTCGATTTCCTTCACCACGTGCGAACTTCCCAAGCCAAAATGGACGCGAGGGTCGCTTGAAGCCGCATAACCCGTGCTTGTTGTCGCCTCGTTGTAAAGCGTCCGGCCATCATCGGTGGTTACACGAATCCTCGCACCGATGCCCATGCGGTTGCTTTTTGTTCCGACGAGCTTCAGCAGAATCCAGTGATTTCCCGTTTGCGTGACGTTGCGGAACACGCTGACCGGAGCGCCCAGAGCGGTCACTACGAGGTCCATGCGTCCATCGTTATTCAGATCGCCGAATGCCAACCCGCGATGCGGGGCTGGCCGTGTGAAGTCGGCCCCAGCAGTAGCGCTCACGTCTTCGAACCGCCCGTTTCCGAGGTTGCGAAAGACGGCGTTCGGTTCAGCGTAGCGAAAATGCCGCGAGATTTCCCCGATATTATCCATCACGTTGCTGCGGGCCACCACTAAGTCCTTCCAACCATCGTTGTCGAGATCGACGATGGCGTTCGACCAACCGGACATCGGCCTGGTGAGATTCGCAAGTCGGCTCTCACGACTTGCGTTCCGAAACAGACCTTTCCCTTGGTTTATCAATAATGGAAATGTTTCGTTTTCGATCGCGGTATGCCAGATGTCAGGTAAGCCGTCATTGTTCAGATCCCGGAAGTCAGCGCCCATACCTGCGAGTGCCGTCCCCTCGTCGTTGTAGGCAACACCTGCCTGAAAAGCTACCTCCTCAAATCGCTTTCCTCCGATATTGTGAAATAGCTGGTTCGGGCTGTTGTCGTTGGCCACAAATACATCTAGAAGGCCGTCGCCGTCGTAATCCGCAAACACGACCCCCATTCCCTTTCCCAGCACGGCTGAAATCCCAGTCTCCGCCGAAACATCGGTAAACGTCCCGTCGCCGTTGTTACGGTAAAGGGTATTGGGAAGTGGAGCGAAGCTGTCGGGGTGACAGTAACCGCGGCCATTCAAACCCTGGCAGACGGGTTCGTAGCTCGGGTCCCACTGGCAGTAATTCGCTACGAACAGGTCAAGCAACCCGTCATTGTTGTAATCGAACCAACCGGCAGCGATGGACCACATCTTGCGGCCTTTGTACAGTGCTCCGCCCAAACCAGCTTTCGTCGTGACGTCGGTGAAGGTGCCGTCGCCATTGTTGTGAAAAAGCTGATTTCCAGTGACGTTGGCGAGAAACAAGTCGGGCCGCCCGTCATTGTCGTAATCGCCGACTGCCGCGCCCATCCCATAACCCGCTCCTGTCACACCGGCGCGTCCGGTAACATCGGTGAACGTCTCATCGCCGTTGTTGTGAAACAAGCGGTTCGAGTACTTCGGGCCCGTTTTCACCATGGATGGCATCTCGGCGCCGTTGACCAGGTAAATGTCGAGCAGACCGTCTCCGTCGTAATCGAACAACGCGATGCCGGCCGGCATTGTCTCCGGCTGGTGTTTCTCCGGGGTGGGGCAGTTTTCAACAACAAACTGGACGCCGGCTTTTTGAGCAATGTCCTCGAATCGGATGGCCGTTTGAGACGCCGTTTGTGTGGTGGCATGCTGGAGTGCTTCGCACCGGGGCGAATATAACCAGGGAAACAAAACTTTGAGGACGAGCAAACCAGCCCCGCGCAAAAAGGTTCGACGGGAATCATCTCTCATCGAAGCCGGATCAACGGCCCGAGGCGACCTCAAAATCTGGGCGAATACGATTCCGCCGAGCACAAAAGAGCAAAGCAATAGAATCAACACCGCCAAATGCGTTCCTCTGTGACTTCATCTTTTCGCATAGTTCGACGCTCGAATGTAACGTCACCGCCGCGAGCTTGGTGCGGCACGACATTTTACTTTTTCGGCTTCAGTCATTTCGCGGCGAGGCCCAAGATTATCACGTCGATTTGAGATTGCCCAGGGTTGCATCCGCCACTGCGGACGAGACTCTGGGTCTCACGCGATTCGTGGATCGTTTTACGAAACCACGAGGTCGCGGCACTAATAGAAGAACTTCAGACTCATCTGCAACTGACGAGGGCTATTTCGTTGGCTTGTGATTTGGCCAAAGTTCGGGTCGGTGTCGCCCGAGTCCGGGGTGCCCCACACAACATTATTGAAGAGGTTGAACGATTCGGCTCGGAATTCGAAGTAGCGCTCCTCTCCGAGTCCGATGTGAAAGTCACGGAACAGCGACATGTCGACATCGTTGAAATGTTGCGAAACGTAGGAGTTCACCTTTTCATTGCCATAGGTGTACCCGCTGGGCGACGCAAAGGCTGCGGGATCAAACCATTTCTGTCGCGTACCGGTACCCGGTCCAAACGGTTTGCCAACAATGTTCACCCGTTCCGTGAGACAGCAACCTATGTTCAAAGGATCGCCCCCGGCGTTTACCTGGTAGGGTTGCCCCGAAGTTTCCTGCACAATACCGTTGAGCGCCCATCCGCCACCCACGTTGGCGATGAGCTTATTCGGTGACTTGTTGAACGGCGATGCAGCAGTGAATGCCACGGAGAAAACATTGGCCTCGTTAAGGTCCGAGGTACCGTAGTCACTATGGCGGTTATACGGATTTTGCGATTCGCAGCTTGCACCCAGGTTGCAGCCGTCGGCGTTCGCGTGTGCCAGCGTGTAAGAGGCCAAGAAAGTCACACCGTGGTTGGCATGCTCCGTGACCGTGACCTGCAGGGCATTGTAGCGGCTGTCCCCCACGCTCTGATCGAACCATTGCTGAAGCATGTAAGGATAGGGCCGGCGAGATTGCTGGTCGCCGGGTCCAGGCGAAGGGACGTTCAGAGTCGGACCCCAGTCCTCATGCCTGCCGTTCGAACCGACATAGTTCGCGTCGAGCGTCATATTGCCCGGTAATTCCCGTTGGATGCCCGCGTTCCACTGATCGAAGACCGGAGTCTTAAAGTTCGGATCCACCATCCACTGGCTTACCTGGCTAAAGTCGTTGATGGGGTAGACGATGGCTCCGCCACCGCCAAGCTGCAGGGGATCGGCAGCCGTCACGGCGGGAATAGCCGGGTTCAGACCGTTGTTTTGGATGGTATTGACCGCCGGCCAGTTCCCGCCGAAGTTCTGCGAGAGTTGAGTGATGTCGGCCCACTCGTCGAAGAAGCGGCTATACGAAGCACGGATAACTGTCTTGTCGTTCAGGCGGTAGGCCAGGCCGATCCGGGGTGCCCAGTCTGCCAGCGAGTTTTTGACCACGCGAAGAGACTTACTGACGTAAGCGTTCGCAGGAAGCCCGCCTGGAGCCGGTGTGCTCGACGCGGTGTAGATGCCGGTCGGAATGCATGGCGCCCCCTGGGTTGACGAGCAGTTGGGCGGAAGCGCATTTAGTTGGTACTGGCCGGTGACAGGATCGGCATTGCCAGTGTAGTAGTTCCCGCCCTTGCCGGTGCCGTAAATGGGCGTGAAGACCATGTCATTGCGGAAACCGAGATTGATGGTGAGATGGGAAGTGGCCTTGAACTGGTCCTCGATGTAGATCCCATTGATCCAGCCGTTGTGAACATCCTCGAAGATGTTCCGATAGCCACCTGAGTTGGGCACACCAAGCAGTAACGAGGCCCAGCTAATGCCGCCTGTGCTACTCGATCCGAGGCTTGAGGTCTGCGGCACGTCGAAGCCTATGTTTGAATATGCGATCGGCGAAGTAAAGTTGTTGGTCTCAAAATCGGCGCCGATTTTGATCGCGTGCCTGCCCAGGATCTTCGAGAATGAGCCGCCAAACTGCCAGTCATCCCCCAACCCGGAGCCCTGCAACTGCGAACCGGTCAAACCGACATAACTGCTCGCCGAAAACTGCGGCGCATAGGTTTTGTTGTCCAAGGTCATAAAGTAGCTGGACATTCCCGCTTGCTGCAGCTGCGAGAAGAACGCCGAAGTTTCACCCGGCCACGCGGTGCCGGTCGTGGTGAATCCGTAGTTTCTGCCGAAGTACACGTCCGAGAAGGTTGTCGGACTGTATTCGTGGGTCCAGTGCCCAATGTAGTTATGACCGGGGACGTGAATGAAAGCATTGCCGATTGTCCCCGACGGCAGTGTTTTGAACAGGTCGAACTGACTGTAGCGAAAATTGACCTGGTTACTGTTGCCGAAGTTCTGGTCAACCCGGAGTGTTCCTGAATTCTGGGTAGCATCGTTGTTTTGCGGATAGAAGAGGTTCTGACCATTGACAATGTTCGTGCTGCCTGTCGGGATGAGCGGCAGGTAGAGTGCCGAAATCGGACTGATTCGACTCGTCGGGATACAGTTAATGTGGCCGTTGCACAAAGAAGTGTTGTTTGGTCCTTCGTTGTACTCCTGGGTGAAGGTTTCGCGGGTGTAATTACCGTTGACGAGAGTTGTTGTTTGCGGGTCGTAGATGGGGATCATGTTCCCACCGCTATCGGTAACTCCGCTGAAGTCGCCGGCGTCCATCGCGGCTGTCGGCGCCAGCGCACCAGTTTCAGATTTGGAAGCGTACCTATAGCCTTCCCATGCGACATAGAAGAAGGTGCGGTTTTTGCCGTTATAGAGCTTTGGAATCGAGAGGGGACCGCCGCCCGAAGCGCCATACTGGTTCTGCCGCAGGGGCTGTCGGGCTGACTCGAAGAAGCCGCGCGTATCCATCTGCTCGTTGCGCAGGTACTCCCACAGCGTGCCATGATACCGGTTGGTTCCGGATTTTGTGACTACGCTTACCTGGGCTCCGGCCGCCCCACCGTACTCGGCCAGATCATTGTGTCCCTGGCTCTTGAACTCCTGAATGGCATCAACGATTGGCGCATAGTTGTACGTCCCGGAAAGCGTGTTCAGGTCGTTCGCACCGTCAAGTATGAAGATGTTGCTTCGGTTGCGGGCGCCGTTCACTGCCGGGAAGCTGAATTGCCCGATCGACGCACCGTTCCACCCACCGCCTCCGCCGCTGTTCTGGTCGGTATTGAGGTTCACGGTACCCGGGAGGATCGTTAACAACTCGGTGAAGTTGCGGCCGTTTAGCGGTAGGTCGTTCATCTCCTTCGGCGAGACAACCGTCCCCAGTTCCGAAGTCGAAGTTTCCAATGTAGGCGCGATGGCGTTGACGGTGATGGTGCTCGACGTTGAGCCAACGTTGAGCTGAAAATCGAACGTCGCGGTCTCGCCAACCTGAAGGGTGACCGGCGGTTGCGACACCGAAGTAAAACCGGTGGCGGACGCCTGCATGCTATAGACGCCAGGCACGACGCTTGGGAAGTTGTATATTCCGGCGCTACTGCTGGCTGTTTTCCTCACGACTCCTGTATTAACGTTCGCGAGCTCAATCCGGGCGTTTGCAATAATAGCGCCGCTTTGATCCTTCACGACGCCCGTAACGTTAGCGGTTGCCTCTTGCGCCATGGCGATTTTGGGCATCAAACCTGCAACGATCAAAAGCATCACAAGCAGCCCAATATGCCGGTGCCTAATCCGAACTCTCCTGACTAGAGTCTCCATTACCGCCTCCCTGAACTTGCAGGTGCACGTCCCGGATAACGTTTACCGATCATTTGTCAACTTTTGGGAAGTTATCGATTACTTAATCGGTTCTCACGATATTTGTCGGTCGAGCGCCTGTCAAGAACTTTTACAAAAATAGCTACTGGTCAATCGTCTCTGATGTAGATGATTGATCCAATGCCCGTTAAGAAGTCAGGGACACTACTCCGGCCCCCGGACAAAGCTCCTTTGGCTGGGTGACACAGGTCTCGAATGAAAGCAGGCAACGCATCCCTTCCCCGGGAGCGTGGCGTTGAATGCGAATGGACTCACGGCTAGTGATTTCGCTGGCTACGGAGATATTGACGGGGCAGTCTCGAATCGCCGGGGTTGCGGCTTGTTGTATCGAAGCTCGCGTTGGGGGTGCGCATGCGATCTGGCGCCGAGACGGTCTAGGTAGCGCCTCCGCATAGACACTCGCAAATCGATACGCCGTGCCGTTGTACCATGTCCGGAAGAGGTAAAAAATAGTTGCGATTCTGCCGGCTCTGTGTTTACCTCATGCGCTCCGTCCTGTGTGGCTACGTTGGGAAATACATTGATCGCCTGTGGTTCCCGTCCGTTCTTCTGCTGTCAGCGGTTTGCGCGTTGCTTGCGCTCGTGCAGCGCATCGCTCCAGCCTCGGTAATTGCCGCAGGCCAGCAGGGGCAGGCATCAGGCGGAGAAATGACCAACGCCGGCCCGCAGGCGGCGGTATTTGACAGCCTGCACCGTCCCATCACGGCCGGTGGCTTTGTGAAGACCGGTCCGGTTGTGTTCATCGATACAGCCGGAAAGGCGGGGCTCTCGAAATGGCGGAACGTAACCGGTGCGCCGGAAAAACGAGTGATCATTGAAGCGAAGGGCTCCGGCATCTGCCTTCTTGATTACGATAACGACGGCTGGCTCGATATCTATCTCGTGAACGGGTCGACGCCGGACGCACTGGCGGGGAAAGCTCCTTCACCGCATGCGGCTCTCTTCCATAACAATCATGACGGCACGTTCACCGACGTGACCGCGAGCGCTGGTGTGGCGAACGACCGCTGGGGAACGGGTTGCGTTGTCGGCGATTACGACAACGACGGTTGGCCCGATCTCTACGTGACCAATGTCGGTGCCAGTCGGCTCTATCACAACAATCACAACCGCACCTTTACCGATGTCGCGGTGCAGGCTGGTGTGGCTCTCGACGAAGGTTTGGCCGACGTGGCGACAGACCACACCGGCGCCACCTTCGGGGACTACGATGGCGACGGTAATCTCGATCTATTTGTCGCCGGTTATATTGATCTGGACCTGAAAAATGCTCCGCTCTCCGGCTCCAAGACCGCCGGTTACGACTTTTGCCAATACCGCGGCGTGAAGGTAATGTGCGGCCCGCGCGGCCTTCAAGGAGCACACGATCATCTCTTCCACAGCAACGGCGACGGCACCTTTACCGACGTTAGCACGAAGCTGGGCATGGACGGTCCCAACGGTTATTACGGACTCGGTGCGCTGTTTGCCGATGTCAACAACGACGGCAAGCCGGACCTTCTGGTGGCCAACGACTCGACGCCGAACTATCTGTACATTAACAAGGGAAACGGCACATTCAAGGACGAGAGTTACGAAAGCGGGTTTGCCCTTAATGGGGATGGACGGGAAGCCGCCAATATGGGGCTAGCCGTCGGCGACTACAAGAACGACGGACATCTTTCGGTGGTGAGCACGACCTTTTCGGACGATTTCCCGATACTATTCCAGAACAATGGCAAGGGGGCATTCACAGATGTCAGTTACCAGGCTGGGATTGCCGGGTCATCGATCCCCTTTGTGAAATTTGGCGATGGGTTCCTCGATTACGACAACGACGGCTGGAAAGATCTGTTCATCGTGAACGGCCACGTCTATCCCCAAGTCGATCAGCATCCAGAATGGGGCCAAAGCTATGCTCAGCGGCCTCTGCTCTATCACAACTTGGGCAACGGCAGATTCGAGCTTGTGCCTGCTGTAGAGGGAACAGGGTTGGCGGTTGTCACCGTCGGCCGCGGCGCCGCATTTGGCGACCTGTTCAACGACGGCAAGATAGACGTAGTCATCAACAGCATGGACGGAAGCCCAGTTCTGCTCCGCAACGTGTATCCCGACCATCATCATTGGGTTGAGATGAAACTCATCGGCGGGCCGAAGAGTCCCCGCGATGCGGTTGGTGCAACAGTCTATCTAAGCGCAAACGGAATTCGGCAGCGGGGAGACGTCCTGAGTGGCGGGAGCTATATCTCGTCGAATGACATGCGCGTCCACTTCGGCTTAGGCGACGCAGATAATGTTGATCAGCTGGAGATTCACTGGCCCAGCGGCAGCGTCGAAAAGATAAGGCTTCCCTTTGTTGATCGCATCTACGACATCACCGAAGGCAAAGGAGTTACCAGTGTGATGTGCGGCGGCAAGCCCTGCGACCCATTCCGTTGAATTCTCCATCAGAGGACGAGCAATAGTCGAAGATCGTCATCCGGATCGTAGGCCTCTCGCACTGTTAATCGTCGTCTTGTTATCGCCACCTCTTGGAATGCAGGGTCTGCGAGAGGGTCGTCGTGGGGCGGCCAGTAACCGCCAATGTCGGTGGTCCAATACGGATACCCAGACAGCGCGAAATTGAGCCCGGCGGGAACCTCGTGGCTCAGGCCCCAGTAGGTGCCATAGACGTCTCCTGACCAGACAGTGGCGCCTACCCGCTGCTGGCCGAGGAATGCCGAGCGCGTGAGCAGAAAGACGCGCTTACTCGGGTTCTGCGCCTTCCAGTGATCTTGTACTCCGAGGCTGTGTGCGAGCGGGAAGACGTTCGTGAACTCGGCGCCATTCCCGATCGCGATACATCTTGAAGAGCATGCCGGTAGGGTTGAGGATGGTCTCGGTACGGTTTGAGCTCATCATCGCGGTTGCGAAGGTGAAGGCGCCCATCTGAAATATGTCGGAATGGCGAAACATCTCGTGGAATTCCCACGCGTAGGCGGGAACCACTTTGTAGCCGTCGCGGTTGCCACCGAAGTACGCCCACTCATCAATTGCAATCGGTACAGGCTTAGCGCGGAGTGCAGGAATGCGCTTCAGGTATTCCTGGTAGTGCTCATACTTCGCTCGGACCTGGACGGCAGGCGCGCGTTCCCACTCGATGAGCGACAAAGGAGGAACAATAGGGACCTTCTTCTGCAGCTTCATGTCGGTGTGCTGCGTGCCAGAAGCATAATAGTGCTGCTGACCATGTCGATGTTGTCGAGACAGTTCAGCAACTTCTGACCGGTCCAATCCGCTGCCGATAGATAGTCGGGAATATACTGGCCGTCGATTCGCCGCTCCTGATCGGCACCCTCGATCACGTCGGACATGGCGCCGCCGGCAATGAACTTGATCGATGGATCAACCTTGCGCATCTCCTTTGCGAAGAGATTGTGCTTCAGCTCAAATTGCGGAAGCGACATCGCGCCCATCTAGTAGTCACCCCAGGGTTCATTGCCGACGCCCCAGAACTTGACATAGTAGGGCCCGAGATGGCGTTTGCGGCGCGCCATTTGCCCATTGGAGTGGTTACGGAGCCGTTGGTGTATTCAACCAGGTCGCGTGCAGACCCCGCGTCGCCGAATCCAGCGTTCACAGTGATATAGGGATCGACGCCGAGCAGACGGCAAAGCGTGAGGAACTCGTCGGTGCCGACGTCGTTGGGCTGCACGGCGTGCCAGACGGGATCGAAGATGGGCGGGCGCTTGTCGATGTCGCCGACGCCGTAGCGCCATTCATACGCGGAGACGAAGTTGCCGCCGGGGAAGCGCAGAACGCCAAAGCGCAACTGCTTGAGCGCGGCAATCACTTCTGGTCGGAAGCCTTCGATGTTGTCCGAGGGCATGAGGGAAACCGCGCCGACGTGGAAGGAGCCTGTGCCTGTGCCGGTGATCTCAAGCGTTGCGTTGTCAGTGTCCGCTGCGACGGTATAGCGCAATGGGAATTTTCGATGCCCCACGCCGATCGTATGGACATTGATCGTCTGACGATCAGCGGGCTCCTTGCCCCAGATAAGCGTGACCTTGACCACCGCGCCCGGCGTGCCAGCGAATACGATGCGACCGGTGTAAGACTTGCCTTTGCGAACCGCGATTCCGGATTGCCTGAAGCCGTGCGGTTCTTTCCCATTCAGTTTGACCAGCGGCGTGTGGTCTCCGGTGTAGGGCGATTTGGTGTCCGTGATGACAACGTCATCGCCGCCAATAGGGGCCCACCACCGCGTGGGCGTGCGGCGGAACCGCGGATTCCCCGCCGCATGCCCATCACAGGCGGTGGCGTGGGCGCGGTGGTGGCAACCGGGAAGAAAAACTTGCGATCGACCAACATCTCAGACCAGACGCCGGTGTTGACGATGTCTCCACCATGCTCGAGGAACTGGCCGTAGATGTACTTGGAGATTGGAGCGCCGGTCTTCGAGGTGTCGATCGTCGCGCTCACTGTTCGGGTCTCAGCGATTGCGTTGGGCGTGCCGGGCAAGAAAACAAGGAACAACGCCGGAAGCAGCAAGAATCTCTTCAGTGCAGCAATGTTTCTTGACGTGGGCATGGTTCCTTTTCTCCGAATACTGCATTGAACAGAATGCCGGCGCGGAACACGAACCGCCGGTGGGTTGGATGTCAGTTCCCTGTTCAGGCGAGCGTGAACTTCCCTGCGAACCCGCCGACGTCGGCTCGAAGTTACGGCTCGATCGAGATCACAGTCACCGACCTTGGCTCAACGGTCAGCGATAGCATGCCGTTCTGAACCTTGACCGTCGCAGGCTTCGGCGCAACCGCATTCGGCGTGTCGAAGGTATTGATACTGTCCACCGCGGCTCCGGTTAACGTCTCCGCCTTGGCCGACGTTATCGTGATGCCGGCTAGATCTGCATCAATGTCGACCGGTGTTTGGGCGTCGAGGTTTGTGATTTCAAGCAACACCTTCCCATCTGCGCTCCTTGCGGCGATGGCATCCACGCGAGGCAAGGTGACGGCGCCGTGTGCGTAGGTGCCGGCGTTGAAAGAGACTGGGAGAGATGTTGCGTCCTGAAACGGAACGTACGTTTTGAAGACATAATAAGTGGGCGTGAGGACGATCTTCTCTTTGTCGGTGAGGATCATTGCCTGCAAGACATTGATCATCTGGGCGATATTGGCCATGCGCACGCGATCGGCGTGGCGGGCGAAGATATTCAGGTTGAGCGAGGCGAGAACGGCGTCTCGGATGCTGTTCTGCTGCACGAGGAAAGCGGGGTTTGAGCCGGGCAGCGGCGCATGCCAGGCGCCCCACTCGTCTACTGTCAAAGTGACCTTCTTCTCCGGATCGTACTTGTCCATCACGGCTTCCTGCTTGTGCAGGAACTCGTCCATGAAGAGTGTGGATTTAATGGTCTTGACGTATTCGTCCAACCCGAATTTCTCTGAGGCGGTCGAGGGTGGCCAGCCGTTGGGAACTGTGTACCAGTGCAGCGAAACTCCGTTGATGTCCCAGGCCCATGTGTGTTTCTTCCACGCCTTCATCACGGCTTCGATCCACTCCGTGTCCTGCGTACCTGGACCGACTGCGATCTTCAGCATCTGGTTGTCATCGCGCTGCGCCGGATTCATGTTGAGCACGAACCGGCTGTACACCTTCATCAAGCTCACATAATAGTCGGGCGTCATCGCCCCGCCACAATCCCAGCTTTCGTTGCCAATGCCGAGAAAGCCGACTTTTTGGGGCTCGGGATGGCCGTTGGCGGCACGTTCTTTGGCAAGGGCCGTTGGTGCCGCTGCGGCCATGTACTCCAACCATTCGGCCGCTTCCTGCGGAGTTCCGGAGCCAAGGTTGATGGAGACATACGGCGTGCTGCCGATCTGTTGGATGAAGTCCATGAACTCATCGGTCCCGAAGGCATTCGTATCGATCACATCACCCCATGCCGAGTTCACGGTAGCGGGGCGCTTCTCGCGCGGACCAATCCCCTTGCGCCAGTGATACTGGTCAGCAAAGCAGCCGCCCGGCCAGCGGACGTTCGGAACCTTCAGTTCCCGCAGAGCGGCAACCACGTCGTCGCGAATTCCGCGGGTGTTCGGGATCGGAGAATCACGGCCGACCCAGATGCCTTCATAGAGACCGTGGCCGAGATTCTCGGCAAACTGGCCAAAGATATTGCGATTGATCTTTGGGCCGGGTTTCGATGCGTCGATGTGGAGATGAACGTTCTCGGCACGAAGAACAGGCAGAGAGAAAAAGGCGGTCATGAGGCCAAGAAAGAGGACGATACGACGCACGGAGCTTGCCTCCTGAGAGAGAGAGCAGGCAGGGCTGGACGGAGCAACCTAAATGGCCAAGAGATTTTTCACCGGCGGTTCGGCTGCCAATTCCCTGATCGCCCTCCGGAATCTCAAAATATATAGAGCTATAACGACGATCGACAACAGGAATAAATCGCTTTATTCCCATCGAATCACTCGATGTGTCTGGCACCGGTGCGGTGGGTAAAAAAGGGGGCTGGGTGCGCAAAGAGGCGGGCCAGGGGGAAAATATCAAACTTCTTCGAGATCGCAATTGAAGCCGAGCAGGTTGGCGAGGACATTCACCTCGTGGCTGAGCGAGTTCACGTCCTTGCAGACCAGATTGAGCCGAACTTCGCGTGTGCCGCCGGCGGGGAGGCGCAGAGGAAGCAATTCGCCGGAGGCTAAATCGGACTGAATTCGGTAGGCTGGCAGCCAGCCGAAGCAGAGCCCGCTGCGCACGGCGTCGATGGCGGCGTCGATGGAAGTGACTTGCAGTCCGCGCTGAGCGGGAACCCGCGGCTGATGCTTGAGCATCCCCGATTCGGAGCCTTCGATCGTGACGAGGATGTGCTGCATGAGGTCAGGCCGATTGAGCTTGTGCTTGATGGTGTGGAGCGGGTGATCGCGGCACGCCACAGCGATCATGCGGATGGCGAGGACGGGTTTGGTGAAGAACTCGCGGGAGACCAGACCGGTAATGCAGAGATGAGCCTTGTGGACGGAGAACTCGGAGTCGGCGGAAAGGAATGTGCTCTGGCGAAGCTTGGGCTGAACGTAGGGAAACGCATGGGTGA
Source organism: uncultured Acidobacteriaceae bacterium (assembly GCA_963774175.1). GTDB lineage: Bacteria > Acidobacteriota > Terriglobia > Terriglobales > Acidobacteriaceae > Telmatobacter. The sequence goes on along the minus strand of CAVZDT010000017.1, from coordinate 183,966 downwards.
ATTCGGACACTGCGGCAAAAAGCCGACCGTTGGGATAGATGCTGTCGACCGAGAGCCGGACCTCGGATTCGCCACCGGATGCAAGCGAGTGCGCGCGCTGTTCAAGTTGATGGAAACCTGCGAGGTGCGGTTCGACGTCGGCCAGCAGTATGCGACCAAGTTCGGTAAGATGCGCGCGACGTCCCTTGGTTTCGAAGAGCTTGATGCCGAGCTGATCCTGCAGGCGGGCGATGGCGTAGCTGATCGTGGATTGAGATCGGTTGAGCTGTTTGGCTGCTGGCGCGAAACCACCCAACTGAACTACAGCCTGCAGGATTTCCCATTCGTCGAGGGTGGTATGCATACCCCATCAATATATCTAGTAAATCGATGTTTTAGATGGAAAAATGCGACTTTCGCTTCCAAATTCTCACGGCGTAGTATGCCTTTGCCCGGCTTGGGGTTGAGTCTGCACAAGCCCGCCCCAGCCAAGGGCCTAATCGATGCAGGAGTGGAATCGAATGAAGCTGGTATTGACCGCAATCGTGCTGGGCGCGTGCCTTTGTTCTGCGCAAGAGCAGGGTGACTTCAAACCTGCGACGTCGAATGTTCTGGATGCGCAGTATCCAAGGGTGGACGACAACTCACGCGTGCAGATCCGGTTCAAGGCACCAGACGCGATGAAGGTGAAGCTCAATTTCTGGAGCGGGCTCAAGGTCGACATGGAGAAGCAGGCGGACGGATTCTGGACGTTTACGACGCCGTCGATGGCCCCGGGACTTCACTACTACACCTTGATCGTGGATGGCGCAGAAGTGAGCGATCCGGGCAGCACGGCGTACTTCGGCGGAAGCAAGTGGGCCAGCGCCGTCGAAGTGCCTGAGGCAGGAACGGATTATTATTTGCCCAGGGATGTTCCGCATGGCCAGGTGCGTGAGATCTGGTATCACTCCAGCGTGACGGCAACGTGGCGGCACGCGCTCGTGTACCTGCCCCCCGATTATGACGCGCAAACGAAGACTCGATATCCGGTGCTCTATCTTCAGCACGGCGGAGGTGAGGATGAGACGGGGTGGATCAGGCAGGGCAAAGCAAATTTCATTCTCGACAACCTGATCGCCAGCGGAAGCACGAAGCCGATGATCATCGTGATGGCGAATGGCTATGCAAGCCGCGCCGGATATCAGGTTCCCGACTTGACAGGAAAGCCGTTCGGCTCACCGGAGTTCATCAAAGTGATGCAGGAACGGATGGGTGCCTTTGAAGACGACATGACACAGGCGCTGATTCCGTTCATCGACAAGAGTTTTCGAACGACGCCCGATCGGGAGCACCGCGCCATGGCCGGGCTTTCAATGGGAGGGATGCAGACGTTCCAGGTGACGTTCGATCATCTGGATCTGTTCTCGTATATTGGCGGGTTCAGCGGAGCGGCCAATGTGTTTGCAATGGGAAACGACAAGCTGGATACGAAGACCGCGTTTCATGGCGCGATGGCCGATCCGGCGGCGTTTGCCAAGCGAGTGCATCTTCTATGGATCGGCGTGGGAACCGACGAGCCGGACCGTATGAAGACCGGACTGGAGAGGCTGCATACGTCTCTTGACGAGGGCAAGATCGAGCACGTGTTTTACGAGTCCTCCGGCACTTCGCACGAATGGCAGACGTGGCGCCGCGATCTTAAGGATTTCGCACCCCGCCTCTTCCATCCCTTCGGTCAAAAAGCTGGCACTGCGCAGACGAAGTGACGCTTCCGCTGTAAACCACCTGCAGCGGCGCGCATTCTCGCAATTCGCGCGTGTTCTGGGGGAGTATTGCAGTTGGCTCTCGCCGGATATTTCGCAATCGGAAGGCATGATCTTAACGAATGCCACACTCCCACGGCCCGCACGCTTACTTGTGCGGGTCTGGTTTCGAGCGGACAAGTGCACGGGGGTGGGTCCTATAAGAGACCCGCCCCCGCCCCCCAGGTACCTGCACCGATCCCAGCGCGATCGACTAGAAGTAAGCCTTCGCGCCGAGTTGGAAGACCCGTGGATCCGCCGTGGCGGTGATGGCTCCGGCAGTGGAGTTATAAGCGTTGCCGCCGGTGCCGAGCGTGCCGTTGAGCACCCCGGTGTTTACCCCGGTGAATTGGGTATGGTTCCAGGTGTTGAAACTTTCCGCCTTGAACTGAACTCCGGCCTTTTCTGTGATGTGGAAATCCTTGAAGAGAGAGAGATTCCAGTTGTCGCGTCCGGGGCCTTTCACAATGTTCTTGGGCGAATCGCCAAAGGTTAGCGGAGCCGGCTGCGCGAATGCGCCGGCTGGGTTGAACCACTGTTGAGCGGTATGCGGATAGGTAATTTTTCCCACCAGGTCCGCATGGTCGGTGGTGCTGCCGCTCAAGCCGAGGGTGTTGTTTCCGGCGTTGACGCTCAGCGGGTTTCCGGCCTGCATCAGCGCGATACCCGAGATCGTCCATCCTCCGAGCAGATTGTGGGCTGCTCCCATGGAATGTTGGAAGACCGGCAGGTCGTAATCGAAGTTGACGACCGCGATGTGCCGGCGGTCGAAGCCGGACGTCCCGTACTGGTAGCGTGGGTTGAAAGGATCGTCGATGTTATTGAAGAGCTGGGCATCGATCACATCCCAGGCGTGCGAGTAGGTGTAGGCAGCCCCAAGCGTCAAGTTGTGCCACGCAGTCGCCCGTATCGTACCTTGCAAGCTATGGTAGTGGGCGTTGCCTTCGTTTTCGACCAGGTTGATGCTCTGAAAGCCCACATACCGGCGGAAGTAGTCGGCATCTGTACCGGCTTTGCCGCCGCAAGCGCTGCCGCAAACGTTCGTCCGGTCAGCAATATCGCTCAGTGGAATGGTGTTATTGTCGACGGTTTGCGACATGTGATCGGAAGTGTTGCCAACATAACCCAGGGTCGCCACCACATTGCTTCTCAACTGCTGCTCGATTCCGAAGCTGAACTGATACACCGTTGTAATCGGCAAAGTCTTCTCCACACCGGTGAAACCTTGCGGTGTGGTGGGCGACTTTCCAGCGCCCGCGCCGTTGACCCAGCTTACCGTGGGGGTTTCGATGTAAGGAGAAGTGGTAGAGGCACTGTTGCTGAACGGCGCGTTGGCGCCCATGTTGTACTCTTCGTTGCCCGCATTGCGCTCGTAGAAGATTCCGCCTCCAGCGCGCAGAACGGTCTTCTGGTTTCCAAACAGATCGTAAGCAAAGCCGATGCGTGGAGCCAGGTTGGCCCAGTGATTATCCACCAGCCCTTGCGGAATTCCGTTCCGCCCGGCGAGGCCGACCCCATTCAGGTAAAACGGGACGTTCGAGAGAAGGGTGCCGGGAACCGTTCTGAATCCCGGGCCGCTGGTGTTCAGAGCGCCGCTTGTGGGCGACGTGAACTGCGCTGCCTGGGTCGGATCCCAGAGGCTGGGGTAGAAATTCGACAAGCGATTGTTTGTGTCAAAGGAGTGGGGCAACCCTTCCCAACGTAAACCCAGATTGAGCGTAAGCCGATGGCTGACGCGCCAGTCGTCCATGACATAGCCGTCGATGGTGTTGAAAGCGATAGAGACGAAATCCTGGGTCTGTGCCTGTCCGAAATCGTTCGCATCGCCGAGTAGGAAGTCCGCAAGGCCGACACCGTTAGCGGACGTTGCGCAGTTGGGAGGACCAGAGCATCCAGTGGCGCCCCCGTAGAAATGGTATGTCCCGGCCGTGTCTGTGAAGATCTTCTGGTTCTTATGCGTGTGCAGCCATGCAAAACCGAACTTAAAATTGTGCGCGCCTTTGATCCAGGAGAGGTCGTCTTTCCCCTGGTAGCTTCGCCACGTATTCGTCCATGGCCAGTTTCCGTTGTCCATGCTTACACCGATCGCGCCCCCGCTGAAATCGATTCCGGGAACCTTATTGATCGTGTTGGAATCGAAGAGCGGCGTCGTATCAAAACCCGTTGGTATGTGCCAGGCGCCAGTGTTGGTAATGAGAATGTTGTTGCCGTTCATGTTGAACGCAGCTTCATTGAGCAGGTTGGGGTTGATCTGGTAGGTGGCGTGGACAACTCCAGCCCAGGAAGGGACATTTTCCAGCGATCCGATCGTCGGATAAGTATTCCCCGTCCATGCCACGATGGGTGCTGACTGACTGAGCGAATCGTAGATCGCATGCGCGAACATGGAGAACTTCTCGTTGAACTGGTGATCGACCCTGGCAATCTCCTCGCGGTAGTAGGTGTCAGTGTTGGCCGATGAGTTGTAATACTGTCCCGAAACATCGTTGGGAGGCAGCATATAACCGGCAGCGAGGTAGGCCGCGGCGGCAGGATCGACAAGGCTCAGGGGAATCTGATCATTGGGGAACGGTTGACCCGGAGTCAGTCCAGCAGCATTGAACTTTGCGATCGCAGCGGGATCGGTGGTATTGGGCACATAAATGGTGCCTTCGCCGGTCATGTCGGGGTTGTTGGTTACGGACGTGCTCGAAGAGCCGAATCCAAACATCGCCCTAGTGGGCACCAGCTGGTGAATACTGCCTCCATTAATTTCGCGACGCCATTCCTGGTTGTAGAAGAAAAACGTCCTCGGGTTTCTGGACCTGAACTCGATCGGACCGCCCAGGTTGAATCCGAAAGCGTTGTAGCGAAGTTCCGCTTTTTTGGCACCCGGTGTCTGTTTCAAGAAATAGGAGTACGCGTCCAGAGCGTCGTTGCGGTTGTATTCCCAGGCGCCACCATGGAACCGTTTGGTGCCATTCTTAACCGCCATGCTGATCATGCCGCCGGATGAGTTGCCCAGATCGGCAGCATAGTTACTGGTGGTGATGGTGAATTGCTGAAGCGCATCCTGAGAGGGCGAGACGAGCAGAATGCCACCGCCGCCCCGGTCATAGGCTTCACCGCCGTCGATGAGCCAGTTGTTGTCATCCGAACGCATGCCATTGAACTGGATGCTCCGGTTCTGGAACTGCGCCCCAGGGGAATCGAAATCTGGCATGTTAGACGCTGCCCCGGGCACGAGCGTGGTGAGTTGGAGAACATTGCGTCCGTTGGTGGCCAGATTCTCGATTTGGTTGCTCGTGATGGTCTGGCTGATGTCGTTCGTGTCCGCCTGAACCTGCAGCGTGTTGGCCTCAACCGTAACGCTTTGCCCCACATTTCCGACCTCGAACGCCGCGTCGATACGGACCGTGTCACCGACGTTCAAGATGATGTCCTTCCGCGCATAGGTTTTGAAACCCTGAGACTCTGCTTGAAGCTGATAATGTCCGATGGGAAGTTCCGGAGCGTTGTAGTTGCCAGTACCGTTGGTTGTGGTCGTGCGGATGAAACCGTTGTCCAAATCCGTAATCGTGATTCTGGCGTTAGGGACAACTGCGCCCGACGGATCGGTGATTGTTCCGACAATGCTAGCGGTTCCCTGGCCAAACGCCGCGGTTCCTGACAAAACAAGTCCCACGATTAGCCACGTTACCCCGCGCATCCAATGAATGCCTAACTGAACGGCCGCTGTTTTCAAGGTGGTGCCTCCTAAAATGTGACATTGGCGGAAAATCAAGGGGGGAACAATCATTGCCGAAAATCGATTTACTAGATTTCGACGTTGATTTTCCCAGCGCGCCGGGTCCCCTGAGATCGCCGCGCGCATCTGATCACTCTGGAAGAGGCCTGTGAAGGGGTTTCACGGTGTTCCATGAAAGAACGCCACCGTGATTCACGCGAAGATTCGACGAAATCAGGCGGAACGATGGAGAATACTGTCTCTCCCAATCCAACTGCAGCGAACGAACCACCAGCCAACGCCATTCAGACGTCGTTCCTGTGTTGGAATTGCGAAAGAGCACCTCAGGAAGATGAGGGGCGCACCAGACCGCGCGGGGATGAGAAATGCTCAGAGGCCAGCCACGTTGTCTTCGGAGCACATAACCAAAACAAATGAAAGCCGGTAATTCCTTACTTCGCTTCGTCAATGACTTCGATGGCCCTGACCTCTGCGTAATTCACCTTCGGCGAGAAAGAGAGCAGTAGCTTTCCCTGGCCGTTGGGATGCAGACCATGGAATTCGCGGATCACTGGGAGAAAAGCTCCGCCAGCGGCCTGCGAAATATCGAAATCCTTGAGCACCGTGACCCCGTTGCAAGTCACATCGAAGATTCTGCAGCCCGCGCCATGGCAGAACGCATCAGGAATCAATGGACTGAAGAACGCCTCGAGGAAGTGAAGCCTGACGGTGTAGCTTCCCGGTGCAACGGGAATAGAGTAGCTGAAATTGCCGTGCCGCTCGACAGCGTATAAGGCAGAGACCCTCTGACCGGTGCGAGAGGGTGTATAAACCCCTGTTCGCCCGTCGATAAAGTCACGATCGGCGCTCCAGTGTGTGCCATTTTCGTCAACAAAATCAGATCGACGAGCCGCGATTCGGATCGGATTCATTTTTCCCGGGATGCCCGGCGTCAGTTCCAGCGCACTCACGAAGGCTGGACCGCCCCAACCCGAGCGAAAATCGAGATGCAGCTTTCCATCCGAAGCCGGGCGCACATCCTTGAACGCACGTACGTCTACTGAGGCGGTCCCGGCATCCGCAATCGGATCGAGTTCTTCCAATAACGGATGGTCATTCATGACCACTTCGAGGTGGCGGACATTCTGCGCATCTTCTTTTTGGTCGATATCCGGCTGCCGCAGCGGATCAGCGAAATAGAGTCGCAGTTCGTAAGTTCCTGGGGCCAGCGGTATGTTGTACTGGAACCCGCGTTCCCGGCGGGAGACCCCATTGTCTCCTGAAAAAGCCTCACGCATCGTTCTGAATAGGCCCTCATCCGCTACAGGGGGGAAGAAATGTCGTGGTCCGGGTTGAACCAAGCCACCGTCGTAGTAGCGATCGGCCTCCCAGCGATGTCCCCACGCGTCCACATAGGGAGCGCCCGTGTGGCCAGCCGCGATTCGCACTGCGCCAAGATCGGAGGAAAGCGCTGGTTGTTGCCTGCCTGTTTGTGTATATATCTCCTCCTGGCGGCCCGCCGGAAGAGGTTCGACTGGAACGGCCGCCGAGGGAAGATTGACATTCTTCCTCTGAAACACGAATTCTCTCAGCTTCCAGAGGAAGAGAAGCCCGAAGAACACGACTGCCGCGGCAAGAATCCATCTGAAACGGCCAGCATTTGTGTGAACCGGGAAAGCATTCTCGGATGGCGCCAGCGGCGGGGAAACCGGAGGTTGTGTGAATCTCACGCCCGGCCGAGGCTCAATGACGGGTAAGTATTGGCCTTTTGGAATGGTGATTACTGTAGCTTCGTCTTTGCCCTCGTTGACGAAGTGATGCTCGAGCTTCATCCTCAATACGCGCGCCTGTGAGCGGACAATGTTGTCGTCGGTCGGGTTGTAACCGGGAGATCTTCCGTAGACGTGAATGGCAATCTGCTGTTCGGTTGCCTCCTCAGGTTTGTCCTCGATCGCGCACCGGCAAACATGGAGGAGGAAAGCTCGGAGCCGTGGTGACTTTTCGAAGGTCACACTGGATGCAACACGACGCACCAATTCTTCGAGTTCCTCGGCAGATTCGACGGGCCCCGCCTTTGAACGCGCTACCGTGAGGGTGTCCAGACTCATCTGGCACCATACTCCGAAGTTTTTTCGTTTAGCCCTTGAATCTGGCCACTTTCGCTCGGGCAGAAACCGTCTTGCGCTGCGACTTGATTCTGTCGAGAGGAGTTCGTGCAAGACTCTCCTGAGCACAGTTATGTTACCCCAAGAGGAACTCGAGCGACGATCAATTGTTTCGACGGTGATACATCGATCGATTCGATGTTTTGTACCGTGAAAATGTGCTGAGGCAGCGCGCCATCGCAATCCAACGATAAATACATTGGGTTTGGCGTTAGGGAATGGATAGCCACGCCGATGATCTCGGGCTGCCCAGTTGTTGGTACCAGGCGAGACTTGTCAGTGCATCCCTCCATGTCCACACCTAGTCTGACCCGGTCGATCGTGCCGGTTGCCTTTCATGCAAAATCCACTTTCAGTGTGAAGCCAATATCCGACGGCCACTCAGCGGGGTTTTGACGCGCAGCGCAGCATTGTTCTGAACCCACAGGACCTCGCCCCGCCCTTACGGCCGAGGATTTGCACTCGCTGAATCTTGCCGGGATCTTGCGGGCTCCAGAGGCCGAACCCCTTGACTTCGGCGATCTCCGGTTTACCTATGAAGGCGTAGACGGCGTGCCCTTCTTTGTGAACCGGATATCTTCTCCGGTCGGTGTTTCTGCTTGTCTTTGTTGAAGCTGCCAGTTTCGACCGTTTGCACATTGTGGTCCGTGCCTCTAGCCAACGTTTCACCACAGGCTGAGGACGACGGACGCGGACCTGATGAAAGCCCGAGCGCGGAGTTGCCCTACGCTCATCCTGCTCCGCACCGGCTTCATGCCGGCGATATCTTAAAACAAAAGGCGTAGTGACAGGGGCGGATCTTGCGGGACCGAAATCCTGAGTCCCTCAGCCCCTCTAGGTCTCTGACCGTGTGATTTTGTCTCTTTTGTAGCTAGAGATTTTTCATCAACTGACCAGGCGAACGGCACAATGACCCTGCCCTGAAAGTCGTTGGAGGCATGAAACCACGGACCAACGCCAATGAAAACGCCGCCGTTGAAACCAACCCACTCTCTACCTTGCCGAAGTCCTGGCCCCATCTGCGGCTGCGGCGGGTGAAGCGGCTACGCAGTGATTGCGGTGTCGAACTCTGTGTAATTGTCGAGGTGATCTTTGATGATCAGATAGCACTCGCAAGAGGCCTTCGTGAGCCCAGGGACGTCGAGGATGCGGATTTCTCCGCGGGTGTATTCGATAAGTCCTTTTCGCTTGAGAATCCCGGCTGTCGTAGAAATAGTGGGACGGCGCCCCCCAAGCATGTCTGCGAGAAACTCATGCGAAATCTTGAACGTGTCGATGTGCGCGCGGTCCGCACAGATGAGCAGCCAGCGGGCGAGTCGCTGTTCGAAGTTGTGTTTCGCATTGCATCCAGCGGATTGCATTGCCTGAACCAGTTGTGCCTGAACATAGCGCAGAGCCAGAAACTGAAAGTCGCCGCCAAGGCGGAACTCTCTTCTCGCGTCCTCCACGTGGCAGGTATAGCCATGGCCGGCAATCTGGGTGTAGACGCGATTCAGACTCTTTTTTGTTCCCATGAGAGCTGAGACGCCGATGACCGACTCATAACCGAACATCCCTACCTCGACCTGAGACCCATCCTTGAACGTTGTCGTCATCGACGCCATCCCCTCTTCGAGAAAATAGAGGCGATCGATCGGGTCGCCAGGGTATTCGATTTCGTGTTTCAGCTCGAATTTGACCGGCTGCAAACGAAGGCGCTCAATGATGTCCCCGTCCAGAGCCTTCAAAAGAGTGTTCTTAAAGCCGCTCGTGCGCAAGGTATCCTCACTTTCAGACAAAACCCTATCACAATCAGTATGCGCCAATACTCACGATCGCTTGACGAAGCTTCGGGTTGTGTCAGATACCGTACAAAGATCGCAAGACTAAGCGAGTAGAATCTGTTGCTTAGCGGCCATGGGCTCCTCGGACGAGATCTTCTCAAGTGCTGCGCCAATCACCGGGATCATGGCACGATGGTCCAGTTCAGCCGGCCCGGCCACCTGGCCCGGGAAGGCTTTTCGCAGATTCATTGCGGCCCAGCCTTGCACCGCCGCGATAGGAGGAGCGATGGGGGACTCTACATGCCGGATACCCTTCCGAACTGCTTTCGATAAGGACCGCATCCGGAACGGCTCATTCAAGAGATCGAGGTGAGAAGCATGACCTTTGACCTCGCCACCTTTCTGGAACAAGCAGGAGTGGGACGAAGAACTCGTCCACTTGCGGCCCAAGCAGGTCTTCTTTTCGCAGGGAAGTTCGGCTGACGCCATCTTCTATCTTCGAGACGGGCCGCGCAAGACTCACCGTCGTTTCGCCTGAGGGCAAGGAGGCCACGATCGCGCTTCTCTCCGCCGGGGAATTCATTGGAGAGGAGTCGCTGGCGAGCGTGGGCGGGCTGCATATGGCCACTGCCAGCGCCATTGCCGCCTGTACGGCGCTCCAGCATAGCGAGGGAGGAGATGATCCGCGTGATGCACCGAGGAGCATTCCCTCTCTGAAATGTATCCTGAAATTTCTGCTGGCCCGGAGCATGCGAGCCCAAGCCGATCTTGTCGATCAGCTTTTCAACTCCAGCGAAAAGCGTTTGGCGAGGATTCTCCTGTTGCTGGCCGAATTTGGTGAGCCGGGAAAACCGGAACCGTTGGTTCCTCCCATCACGCAGGAAACTCTGGCAGAGATGATCGGCACAACCCGTTCCCGCGTCAGCTTCTTCATGAATCGCTTTCGCAAGCTCGGCCTTATCGAATACAACGGCCGCATCCGGGTTCATAAGTCGCTGCTCAATGTGGTTCTGCACGATCAATTCACCGAGCCGAACCCCGAGAGACCTCCGGGTTCGGCCACTCCACGTATTCGATCGAGGCCGCTCACACGCGGCAGCGCGGTTCAGTTTAATCTGCAAGGCGCGCGCGCCGAGGCTATCGGCTTCATCCCGCGTGGTTCGGCAAAGCCAGCGGGAAACTCAGTTGGCGACAACAGGCCGCAGCACGTTTCCAGGAATGAGCAACCTGGAAACGCGCATTGGCGATGAGTCATCAACTGCCCTAACTAGTGAGAGTTTCTGAATTGCGCCTGCACTGGTAGACGTGCATGTCGCCAAGTTTCGGGCAAGAGTAAGTCGACGTGACGCTGATCGCTCCGGCGTATTGGGATTATCCTGTTGCCGCTATTTCAGCAGAACAAGATCAGGCCAACGCGAAACCGTGCAGTCTTTGTGCAGCTTTTTCGTCGAAGGTAAGGGTCACGGAACACCTCCAAATTCCCAGAGCGCCGATCAATGCGTCTTCAAAGGCCCCGGCTCCATTTCGGAGTGCTACGACGGCATGGTAAATCTGTTGCTCGTTTTGAACTTCGAGCGTGTCGGCCGCCAGGATCATCTCAACGTCATTTGCGATTTCCTGCCGTGAACGCTTGTAAAGGCTCTTGAGGACCCAGACCACTTCGAGAATCGTTACCAGGCTGACGAACCCAGGTTCGTGTTCGCTGAGCCGGCGTGTGATGATCTCGGTCGCGCGTGGAGATTGCACGGGATCGTCTTGAACCAAATAGCGCAGAACTACATTCGTATCTAGCCCGATCATTTCTTCCGCCTAAATCTCTCCGTGGCGCCAGCCTCAATGGCTGCGTCGATCTCCTCGAGGGATACTGATCTGGCCGGTTTCGGAATGATCCCCTTCAACCGTGACGTTGAGATTTTCGGCAGAATGATCACACCATCCGGGTGGAAGAAGAACTTAAACCGGTCACCCGGCTTCAGGTGCAAACGCTCGCGTACGGTTTTGGGGATGGTGGCTTGTCCTTTACTGCTAAGAGTGGCTTCCATGAGCACGAAATCCTCCACTCTTTACATTCTGGCAAAAGTAAAGAAAATCGTCACTGATTCTGAATCTGATTGCCCCTAAATTAGGAACGGCTTTGCCGTAGGGATCATCTCGATCGCTGGTCCCAGGAGGTTTTCCTAGCTCGCTTCCCAGTCCCAAATTCCCTGGTAGCGACTGGAAGTCAGGCTCGTGGAACGCTGATGCAAAAAGCTGTCCTTGGGGAACGTGGCCCTCCAGAAACGATGCGCCGAGCGCGTATCTGTCCAGACAATCGTCCTGCCGCGGATCAAACCGACTACCCACCTCGCAGCCTGTCGGACTCGATAACAAGATCTCGGATTCGTCCGTCAAGGATTAGTTCTCGTGGAGAAGTGAGGTTTCTCTGAACGGCGGAGGATGGTAAGTGATGGGAGATTGCCTAGGCTATAAAACGCCACGGCAACAGGAGCAGCTTCAAACGGGTAAAGACGTGACCGCTCTTTGCTGAATGCGGTAAGAGTAGATTCTTATCCTCGCCAGGCAGAACCATGGATATTGCGTCAATTCGATATGTTCCACTTCCACGGCATTGAAGTGTTCACTTATGCGGCGAAGAGCCAATGCAAGTGCGCCGGCAATCGCTTCCTGTGAGGTTTCTCCTACGCCGCTTCTCAAAGAAGGATCAGCAATCTTTACAAAACTCCATCCGCCGGTTCGAATCTTCTTTGCTACCTGGCTCGAATCTCCCGCGACAAAAGTCCAACCTTCGCGAAACTCCTTTGTCATCAGCTTCAAACCAGCCGGCACTTCAACGCGAGCACGCAGGAGCACGTTCCGTTCAGAGATGATGGGCATAGGAGGACCTCCAACTTGTTTCTCAGTACTGCAACTGGGGCCTGACCAGCTGATTTTGCCTCGCGATGGGGTCTTTAGGGCACCTGTCCGGGCGACCAGTTGCCAGGCTCGACGATTGCGCAGTAAACAGTATTTCCGCAATGGACGCAATGCGCTTCTCGCGTCGGGCTGAGAGAGGTAGTGACAGTTTGTTGGAAGGTCCGCAGGCACTCCGGGCGTCCATCGAAACGTAAGGCTCTCCGGAGGCATCGTGTCCGTTTCGTTTGATCCACAGAGGAGCCGAGGTGGCTAGTTGCGTTCCGGGCAACCGCTCCGGTTCGGCCAGTTCTCCAATGATCTTCAACAAGGAGCGGATACCGCTGCCCTTCTGATAAAAGGCGTCGGCGTTAACTCCGGAAGGCACCTCATGGCCGGAAAATGCACCACTCATCGCGGTTACTCGAATCGAGGGAAAACGGCGGCGAACCACCGAGGGCAACTCGAAGCCGGAAATGCTGGGCATGTTGAGATCGGAGAGAATGATGTCGGTGATTTCCTCGCGAATCTCAACCAGTGCCGAAAACCCGTCTTGAGCTGATCGAACGGAGTAACCAATCTCAGTGAGCAACATCGACATCGAGGTTCGAATCGACGACTCATCGTCCACGATCAACAGTTTTGGTAAGGGGTCTTGATGTACATCCGGCATCTTGCACCTCATCGATCGAATGCACGAAGCTTTGCACCGAATATCCCACTGAAGAATGCACAAACGCTGTTCACTTTCGCTCACAGTTTAAAGATCGGGCATGGAATCAACACCGACGGGTTATGCGAAAATCTGCGCCGACTGATCCGCGTTCAGGCCCCGAATGCCACTTCGATGCACGGATATCCCAGAACCTCCTTGATCGATCGATTCGGAACATAGAAGTTGGATTGCTTGCCTCGACCAGTAGTCCTCCCCATCAGCACCCAGTTGGCCGCTCGGTAACAGGTCCCGCGGAATCGCTCCGGATCGATGAACGTCTCCAGGAAGTAAATCGGATGCCCATACATCTGTTGCCAGTCATCGGAGATCCGCGCCGCCATGCGGCCCAGCAGATGCGATGCCAGATGCTCAACCCGCACCCAGGGCAGGATCGTTGATCGATGCCCTAGTCGGCGGATGGCACATGAACTCTATCGCCTCATTTCACACGGGCACACCGGTTAACATCGTCTCGAACGCCGGATACGCCAACTATCCTGGCCTGAGGCCCAACCTGGTGACCGGTCAAAACCCCACGCTTCCGCGCCACGAGCGCACCATAACGGAATGGTTCAACAACGCGGCATTCACCAACACGCCGGGGCAGAGTAACAGCGATCCGATTCCGGGCGATGCCGGACGAAATCTCGTTCGCGGCCCCGGCTACACCAACGACGGCTCCTTTGGTTCCATCACCTCCGTCAGCGGCCCGCGCATCATGCAGTTCGCCCTGAAGCTCATTTATTGAAATGGCGCAAACATCTTGGGCCGGGCACAGGATGGAGGCCCAATGAAAGGTGACTAAAGTTTGCTTGTCTCCATTTTGCCATCTGTAAAGAAACAGCGGACCTGTTCCCTCATATATAAAACTGCCTGAAGGTGAGGAGCAGAGAATAAAGCATTTTCGCGTGTACAACCGATCCAGGGAGAGCTTCTTCAGCATGGAAGTCGCGGTATTCGACACCACTGCGGAGCCCTTGAAGAGGCTCTTTGATTACCTTGTAATCGGGTCCGACCCGGGTCTTTGGTTGAACCCTTACAGAGGAATTCCCGCCATGCAAGGGGCCAAAACATTTGATCTGGTCTATCTCGACGGAGAGTGCCGAGTTGCGGAGAGATTGGATAAGTACCCCAATCCCCAATTTGCGGTTTTAGAGGAAGAGCCTGCGAGCGCGTTGCTTCTTCCTTCACACACCGTCTTTGCCTCTCAAATCCGCGCCGGAGATCAACTCGCAATCTGTGACGCGGCGGAACTCGAGGGCATGCTCACAGCTCTCTCCGAAACCGATGGAGATTCAAGTACACAAACGCCGGTCGTTGTGGATCCTTCTCCATTGAATTCGGGTTCCTTCCGCATGCCGCAGCAGGCCTCGATTGAGGAGCCCAAGCACAAACTCTCGTTCGGTGAACGCGTGAAGCGGTGGTTGTCTGCCGAAACGCCGAGTAACCAGCGATCGAATCGGCATCCTTTGCCTGGATTGATTGCCTATCACTGGAGCGGCGGAACACCACAGCCGTACCCTCTCGGCAACATAAGTGGAACCGGATTCTATCTCCTTACTGACGAGCGGCCGTACCCAGGAACCCTGATCCTGATGACGCTGCAAAGAACGGGTACGAAGGGTGAAAAACTCGGGGATTCAATTGCCGTGTACACAAAGGTCATCCGCTGGGGGGCGGACGGGGTGGGTTTTGCATTTGTCACCACTGAAGCTGAGGACAAGAAAAACTCGGATCGCCAGCCAAATCATGTGTCGGATCAGGAGTCTCTGCAGGAGTTTCTCAAGGGGTTGCACCTCCCGTAGCGGGATGAATGAAAGCAATCAGTCATTGCCAAAATGAAAGCAATCACTCATTACCAAAGAGTTGAAGCTAAAACCGCTCCGCTTGAGATAGATTTGGTGGTACATTTCGCAGTTCTTTGCTCTTGAAGTCCCTTACTCCCCAGGGTGATCCCCTCTAGGCAAACGAACCGGCACCAGAGAATTGTGTGGAGTCACCGTGAAGTTGAGAGAAGATGATAGCGGACAGACGCTGGTATTCACCGCTCTGTGTATGACGGTTCTTTTGGCCTTCATGGGACTGGCCGTCGACGTGGGTCTTTTATTTCGCGCCCACCGAAAGGTGCAGATTGCAGCCGATGCCGCAGCCATTGCCGCAGCGCTGGATTACAAATACAACACCACAGGCCAGCCTGCTTCGGCCCAGGCAGCGGGTAAGGCGGCTGCGGCCACAAATGGGGTTACGAATGGAGTCGGAGGAGCCACGGTCGCGATCAACATTCCCCCAACATATGGGCCATACGCCGGAGACAGCGGGTTCATTGAGGCTATCGTTATCGATCCGAGCCCCACAGTCTTCATGAATATGTTTACCCATGCCAGTTCAATGACGGTAGGCGCCAGAGCGGTGGCTGGCTCCGGTGCCAACGTTGGATGCATTTGGGCACTGGCCAGGTCTGGCACAGACGTCTCATTGACTGGGTCCGGAGCAATTACGGCTTCCAATTGCGATATTTACGACGACTCGAGCAGTGCCTCTTCCGCATTGACGCTGACCGGAAGCGGTTCGATAACGGCCAAAGAGGTCGGCATCGTGGGCGGCTACACGCTAACCGGTTCCGGCAGCATTTCTCCGACGCCCGTTACCGGACTCTCAGCTGCGGCGGACCCGCTTTCCGGCATGGCAGCACCTTCAATTCCAACCGGCACCTGCTCCTCCAATTGCACGCAGAGTTTCACGGGCAGCAGCAACAACACAATTGGGCCCGGAACTTATAATTCGATTTCCAATACAGGAAGCGGCACGCTTACACTCACCGCCGGGAACTACATCATCAACGGCGACTTGAAAAATACCGGGAGCGGGGGTCTCGTTCTTGGCGCCGGAAACTACACCATCACCGGGAACTTCCAAAGCACCGGGAGTTCATCGCTGACACTTGGTTCCGGACTTTACATAATCGGCGGCAATCTGCAACTTACCGGGTCGGGACCCATGACTGGGTCAGGGGTCACCTTCTACACAGAAGGCGCTACCACTCTCACTGGAAGCGGCAACATGAACCTTACAGCGCCGACTTCGGGAACGTACAGCGGTGTCCTGGCCTTCCAGGCACGGAGCGATACGCAAGCGATGGCAATCACAGGATCCGGTGGCGACAAGATTAAAGGCATTCTTTACGCACCCTCGGCGCCACTAACCCTGACCGGCTCCGGCAGTCTCAACGTTTCCCTGGATATGATCGTGGATACTCTGACCGAGACCGGAAGCGGATCGATCACGGATACAAATTATTCGGTTGTAACCAACCCCAATTCGGTCCTTTCACGACTTTCCCTAGTGGAGTAAATGATGAAGACTTCAAGATTTCTCTTTAGAGCTCAGCGCTTCATTCCGCGATTTCGCGTGAGTACCGGCGAGGAAGATGGCAGCGCCCTTGTGGAGTTCGCACTCACGATGCCGGTCCTGGTCCTTCTCCTGATGGGAGCAGCCGAGTTTGGATGGGTGACATATGCCTCGGACGAGGTAGCGAACGCAGCCAGAGCGGGCGTCTCCTATGGCTGTCAAACTTCCTCTACGGCTGCCGATACCACGGGGATTCAGAATACTGCTATAAAGGACGCGCCCAATGTCACATTAGGCACCACAACCGCTACGCTTTCCTGCGTTTGCTCCGACGGGAGCACTCTTGGAACGGTCGCTGCGAACGGAGGCTGTTTGCCATCATCCTGCAGCACTGGCCAACCGGAGACCATCCTCACGGTTCAAACGCAAGCCTCTGTGACTCCGGTGTTCCATCTACCAGGGCTTCCGCCATCATTCACGCTCCACGGCCAGGCGATTCAGAAAGTGCTGCAATGATGAAAATAGCTACGTCAAAGACGAAGGGTAAGCTATTCGGAAGGTGGAGAGCAGCGTTGATCGCCGGTTGCACTTTGCGTGCAGGCCAAGTCCGACGAATCTTTCACTGCGATGAAGGATCAAATATCGTTGAGATGGCGCTGGTTTCCATGGTCTTGTTCGCCATGCTGTTTGGCATCATTGAGTTTTCTCTGGCACTTTACACCTTTAACTACGTTTCCGACGCCGCTCGTGAAGGCACAAGGTACGCCATTGTTCGCGGTACCTCTTGTAATGTTCTTACAAACTGCAATGTGACAGCAGCACAGATTCAGACTTACATCCAGAAGCTGGGGTATCCGGGAATGAATCCATCGAATACGACCGTCACCACGACTTGGTTCAGTCCGAGCGCCGCTCCCGTAACCTGGACGGCTTGTGGGTCACCGTGTGAAGCTCCCGGTAATGCCGTGCAGGTGACTGTCACATACAGCTTTCCGCTGAGCATTCCATTTGTTCCCAAGGAGACACTGAGTCTCCACAGCACATCCATGATGGTGATTGCCAACTAAAGGCGGCCCGTGTTTCTCAGTCGGACCAAAACTGATGATTCATGCGGATTGGTGGTTTTGGGGCTGAGAACTGCCGCCGAGTGACAAGACTAATTCTTAGTTCTCGTCGCGAATTCCTTGCATAATGAGCGCTGGACGGGAAAGAGCATGCCGCGGATCCAAATTGAGAGAGAAATTAAACACGGTGAGCTGATAGGAAATGAGGTCGAATGTAAGTGCAGGGTGAAAGTTGCGAAGTTGCCACGCAGTTAATGGAAGGAATCCCGCTCGATAGGACGCTCGATATCTGGCTCCAGGACCCACTACCAGAGGGTAATTACAAGTTGCTCGTCGATAGTGGAACCGTCTCCATGCGGTACTCTCGCGGTTCGTGGCAGGAAGTTAAGGTCTAACCGCGATTTCTCACGGGGCAATTCGATGAGTAAAGGTAACGAGAACAATAAATAGCAAAAGGCCGCTGATTATGGCATAACTGCGTTGTCGAGACGTAGCCAAATGCCGAGAAGAGGAGCGGCCTTTGATGACAGAGTGTATCCAAGAAACGTTCTCATTTACAACTCATTTTTCACGTTGTGTAAAGGCCGAGTTCACCGCGGGGCGGGTATCGAGTGACAGCGGAGCGCTGCTGTTGCGGGAGGCAGACCGCAGGATCAACCTTTTGGGCCGGCTGGCGAACTGTTTTCTTGATGGCCGCGCGCCATTGCTGGTCAAGCACGGTTTGTCGGAGATGCTGGCCCAGCGCATTTACGGTCTGGCGCTGGGCTATGAAGACCTTTGCGATCATGAGCAGCTGCGCTCGGATCCGTTGCTGGGGCTCTTGAGCAGCAAGCGTGACCTGGATGAGCCATTGGCCGGCCGTTCACGATATCGTCTCGGTGTGAGTTCACGAGTGAGCAACCGCCCGCCTGAATAGAGTTTTAGTCGCCTGATCGGCGTCAACTATCCATTCCGGTAGACGGCAACTATTTCTCCCGATGAACGACAACTGCTGGATTAACCGCTGACGACATTTACATCTTCTTTCGTTGAAGCAGCTGTAGGCGGAGGGCGAAGCCCGGAGCCGGAAGCTGCTTCAACGGTGCCCGGCGCGAGGGTCAGTTCGTCGTCGAGTGCCCGGACGTTGTTCCGTGCCTGTTCCATCCTGTAACTGGGGATGTTCAGTTCTACGATGATGCTGTGGTGCACCAGGCGATCGATTGCCGCTACTGTGGTCATTGGGTCTTTGAAGATGCCCTCCCATTTAGAGAACGGCAAGTTGCTTGTCAGAAGCACGCTGCCGCGTTCGTAGCGTTCAGCCAACAGCGTGAAGACCACTTCCATCTCTTCCCTGGTCTGCCGGATGTATCCCAGATCGTCGATGATCATCCCTTCATAGCGGGAGTATTTCTTGATTAGCCGGCTCAGCTTCAGATCGCGCTTGGCGATCAGCAGTTCCTGCACCAGCATCTCGCAGGTGATGAAGAGCATGCGATGTCCGCGGCGTACCAACTCCTGGCCGACGGCTTGCAACAGGTGGGTCTTGCCACTGCCGGGATTCCCGAACACGAGGACATTGTCCGTTCTTTCCAGGAAGCTGCCATCGAGCAGAGAGCGCATTTGTCGAGCTTTCGGCGGAAGCCGTTTCGCATCGAACGCCTCCAGCGACTTCTCCAGCGGCAGTTGAGACTCACGCAACATCTTGGTGATACGGTTCTCCTGCCGTTCTTCGCACTCCCGTTGAACCAGTTCGTGAAGATATCGTTCGTAGCTGAGCGATTCGCGCTCGGCCTGCCTGGCCACTTCTTCATAGCATTGCCGGACAGTGGGCAGGTGCAGATACTTCAGGCTTAGGGTAAGCTCCGCTTTTACATCCACGACGCGGTTCATTGCACACCGCCTGCACTCAACAGTTGATCGAAGCTGCTCAGTGACACCTCGGGGATCGGAACATTGTTGATTGTCGGTGCCTGCTCGCAACGAGCCAGGAACTGTTCAAATGCCTCTTTGTCTGTAATGGTCTGAGTGCCGCGCTCGCTTGCCAACAAAAGCCTCAGAGCATCTTCGATCCGCGCTTCTCCTTCTTTGGCTGCCAACTCCAGGATCTGGAGATAGCGCCGGTCGCTGCGGTTCGGCATCCGTTCCTTCAACAGGTCATAAGCCATCCGGAAGCGGCTGCTCGGAAACAGATGATCACGATAGCGATAGTTAGCGAAGGCGCCGGGCTTGCGCACCTGCCAGTCGATGATGTGACGGTAATCGATTCTGTAGTTGGTGCGGCCTCGCTGACGCGGGAATTGATCTACCTTTTGGCCGCCATACCAGATTTCAACATGGCTGGAATAAACTCGCGCCTCGACGATCTCACCGGTCAGACGGCTGTTCACCGAGTAACTGTTTCGCTCGACTACTATCAAGCTGCCAGAGTTCACGCGTGCCCGCACTCGCTTCGCGCTGTCAAGACGTCGATCCGGCAGTGGCCGCAAGAGATCCATTTCCTCGGTCAGCCGAGCCCGGCGACCGCTGTTGAGCTGAGCAAACAACTTGCCCAGGAACGAGCGGTATTCCTCCACGCTGGCGAAGTCCCGGCTGCAGCGCAACAGCAGGGCCTGTTCCAGCGCACGCTGCAACCGGTAATGCCGCTGTTCGATGTCGCCGTTTTCATTCGGCTGCCCCGTCTGGATCTTTCGCCCATCCAGACCGTAGTGACGCAACAGAGACTGATAGTTCTTTTGAAATTCAGCCTGCTCCGTCAGGTTATTGACCGCCGATGTCATGCGATCGGTGCGATGCAACCGCGGCACCCCACCAAGCTCCCACAGCGCATTCTGCAGCCCTTCGCTCAAGCTGGCGAAGCTCTCCGACTGGCAGATGGTTCCCGTTTCCCAGTTCGAGTACGTCAGCACGAAGTGGTACAGCACGTGAGCAAACGGCTCACCGGCGATCGTGATTCCCAACTCGCTCAGATGAGTGAAGTCAGACTCGCACAACTCGCCTGCCCTATGCTCCTGCACGAGTACACTTCCTGCGCCGGGCCCTCCGTTGCACGCCAGGTTTTGATACGGCGTTGCAGCGTCCGCAACTGCCCATCCGCGAACCGATCCGGGTATTGCCGCCTCAAAGCCCCGAAAATTGTCTTCCCTTCCAACGCGGGATTGGTGCGCAACTGCTCGATGATCTCCGGCCAAACTTCGGCAAAACCATCCGGCCGCGTCCGCCAATGGCGGCCGGCTTTCATCTCGCTCGGAAGACGACGGGCCTTCAGGTATCTCCGTGCCGTCTTCACATCCATGCCGGCCTTAGACGCTGCCATCTCTTGCGTTTCCTCAGTCTTCAACAATTTGAATAGCCTCCTTATCTGCTGTTCTGTCACCATTCGGAAAGCGCTCTCCTGAGAACACCTTCCGAATCGTCTCAACTCACTTCAGATAGGGAGAAATAATCGTCGCCCATCGGGAATTTCAATTGTCGCTGATCAGTCGCCGTTCAAAACGCATCAATGTAGCGACGCCGGAAGTCGTCCGCCCGAATGATATCCTCACTACAGTTGTCGCAGCAGAGAAGCGCAGCCTCTTTGGATTGACAGTATCAGGGCAAAGCACGTTTCCATGCTGGTCAAGCTGGAAACGCGCATTGGCGATATCACACTCGTTGACCGCGGTCTTGGATGAAGTCACCTCAGGATGCCGTGTTCATCCGAGCGCAACCATTTCCTATATTCCTTAGAACTCAATCCTTCCCTGAAACGTGATCATGCGCGGGGAACTATCGCCTCCCAGGCCAACACCTAACAAGCCGGTAGGTGGCGAAATCGTGCTTTCGAGCGTTCCGAATCGAGCCGGAACCGACGCGCCGGGAACGCCGGCTTCGACTTCGCTAGGCAGAGCGAAGTTAGGATGATTGAATGCGTTGAACATCTGAGCATCGAAACGGAAGGTGATTCCTTCTTTAATTGGAAGAGTCTTGCTGAGGTAGACGTCTGAATTCGTGTAATGGGGTCCGCGCACGGAGTTCCGTCCTGAGCTACCGAACTGGCAGTTTGAAGGCGCATCACCCCCTGTGCATGCTCCTGTTGTCGGATCGACCACCGAG
This sequence comes from uncultured Acidobacteriaceae bacterium, assembly GCA_963774175.1. Lineage (GTDB taxonomy): Bacteria > Acidobacteriota > Terriglobia > Terriglobales > Acidobacteriaceae > Telmatobacter. Next base: position 162,482 of record CAVZDT010000017.1, on the reverse strand, counting down.
ATGAACGCTTCCGGGTTTAGCCATTGTTTGGTCCCCGCGACGGTGACGCCGCCGACAGAATTCTGTCGATACACCGGCACGCCCGGAACCCGGTTTGCGTAAGCTGGCGCATTGAACTGGACGGTGCTGGCTCCATTCGCCTGAAAGACACCGTTCCCGTTGGCAATGTATGGCTGGCTGAGAACGCTGAACGGCAGGCCGGAGTGCAGGATTACGGTCTCCGAGGCTGACCACCCTCCGAACAGCTGACGGAGGAACGGGTGCTTGGAGTGGAAAGGCACCTGGTAGAGACCATAGGCGGAGACGTTATGGCGAACGTCATAGTCACAACTGGCATACTGGCGGCTTAGTTCTCCAGGCAGAGGCGACATCAGTCCTTGTGTTGAGAACGCCAGCAAACCGCCGTTCGATACCTCGTCGAGACAGTGACTGAACGTGTAGTTGCCGTGCAGAGTGAGCCCTCGCAATTGTTGTGCATAAGCGATCTGAAGTCCGGCATAGCTGCTATCGGCGTCGGTGCGGAATTCGGTCACATTACCGAATCGCTGGTCGAGTGGTCGGTGATAGGGGAAGGGCGCAAAGCATCCGTCGCAGACCGTCTCATAGCCGTTGAGCTGCACCTGAAAAGGCTCATGCAAGCCGCGCGTACCAACGAAGTCGGTGCGCAGGCTTCCCCGCGTGCCAATTTGCTGCTCGATGCCGAGGTTGTACTGGTAGTAATAAGGCGTCTTGAGCGTTCCACTGGGGAAGGTATCGAGGCTCACCGCCAAGGGGCAGGTCGGAGCGCCGAGCTGAATGCCCACGCATGGGTTGCCGCCGGAACGGAAGGTTGTCTGAAACGAATCGTCGGCGCCAACTGCCGCATCGACTGCGCTGCCTGGGACGCCGGGCGTAATTCCGTCCCCCCCAACCTGCCCGCCGATGCCGCCGACAAACGTCGGATCATTCGGAGCATTCATCGCTGCAAGATCGGCGATCTGCATGGGGATAATGTCGTTGAACACGCCAAAGCCGCCATGAATTGCAGTGGTTCGCATGAGTTGATAGGCTAACGATACACGCGGCTGATAAACAAACAGCGGGGTTCCCGCGAACAGATCGTGCACATTTCCAAGGACGACTCTATCGAGCGGCTGATCAGTCTCATGCGAGGAATCGAGGAAAGAGCCCGCTTCCCTGGAGAAGAGACCGCGCGCACTCGTGACGTTCGTATTCCAAGTCACGCGCATGCCGTAAGTAAGCGTGGTATTGACAGTGGGCTTGTAGGAATCCATCGCGTAATATTCCAGATTGCCCGCCGAAACCCGCTCCTTCAACGAAACTGGAAAGCTCTGACTGGCTGTGTAAGCAGCGCCGTAAGTGAATTCCGCGAGGTCATTGAAGGTCACTGTTGGCGCAGTGCCTTCGCCGAGGTCGTAGTTGCTCACGTCCAAACGACGCGTGTTGATTCCGAACCTCCACGTATGCTTCTCATGGGTCCATGTCAGGTTGTTATTGATTTGCCATTGTGTGACCTTGCGGCCCTGCGGATACGTATTGTCATTGCCACCGATTGTGGTGAACGGAACACTGTCGCTGCCCGACGCTAGCACAATGGGAAAGGTCTCTAACACCTGCGAATAGTGGTTCGGCTCAAAGATGCTGGAGTACCAGCTTGCGCCAGGGTTGAATTGGTTCACGATGTTCGAACTGAACACATGAGTGTAACCCGTAACGAGAGTTCGCTGTGGCTGCGGCGAATAGGAGTTGAAAACGGAATTGATGGGATCGGTGTAAGCCGCTTGTAGGCCAGTGTCCTGCTGGAAGCGATACCAAACGCTGTTGTTGGCGTTGATAATGTGATCGATCTTCACCACAATCAGGTTCTCGCCGTCGCTGTTGTTCAAAGAAGCCTGGCGCTGACTTGCGCAGCCATCCCCGTCTGTACCGAGAGGACAGCCGACAATCGGCACCGGGGAGCCGCCTGAAGCGGGTAGCAGAGAGAACATCTTCTGGTAAAAGGGGATCTCTGCAGGTTGAGCCGGAAGAGTCGAACCCGTGACTGGGTCCGTTCCGCCGATCGCGAGCTGGCCCAACACATATTGCTGGTATGCCGGCGTCGGCAGAGTAATTTGCGACACGAGCGGCAGAGCGATGCGAATGCCCTCGTAGTGCCCGAAGAAGAACAGCCGGTCTTTGCGAATCGGCCCTCCCGCGCTTACACCAAATTCATTCACCGTGGACCGTGGCTTCTTGGCAACACTATCCGCCGTATCATTCGCGTGCAGAAAGTAGTCCTCCGCGTTGAAGAGGGACCCGTTCCAAATTTCGTACGCGTCGCCGTGAAACGCGTTGGTGCCCGACTTGGTGAAGTAGTTCACCTGGGCTACGGCGTACCTTCCCTGATCGACGGAGAAAGAGTTGGTATTCACGGTCGCTTGCTGTACTGCATCGAGTCCGATGACGAGATTTGTGGAAAGACCGATGTTCAGCCCCAGCCATGGATCGTTCGTATCGTATCCATCGAGGATGTAGCCATTCGAGGTGGCAGGGAGCCCATTGAACTCGACATTGCCGTAGCCGCCTGCTGCCTTAGCGTCGTTTGAGGAGCCGGCCGTGTTCATTAGCGCTCCCTGCGCAAATTGTGCAATGTAAGTGAGGTCCTGCCCTGGGTTCGGCAGTTTTTCGATGACCGTTGCTTCCAGTGTCGTTGAGGTATTTGGGTTCTCCAGGCTCAGGAGTCCGGTCTGCGCTGTTACCTCGACGGTTTGCGATGTGGCCGCGGGCTTCAAAGTGAAGTTCACCGCGATGGTCTGACCCACGGCAACTGTTGAAGGTTGCGACTCAGCCGGTCCAAAACCTTCGGCCGCCACGGAAATCCAGTAGGTCCCCGGATTGACCTGCGCAAAGAAGAAACGCCCTTCAGCATTGCTTCGCGCAGTTCGTGCCGCTCCTGTGCTTACCTCCGTAGCTTTCACTGTGGCATTGGGGACAACTGCCCCTGTCGCATCGTTGATACTCCCGGTGAGTGCACCGCTCGTACCACTTTGCGCCCATGAAGTCTTCGCGTTAACCGCAGTTAACATCAAGAGAATCGCGAGGAGCTCTGTAGTCCGGATTCGCATCAGCAATGAACTCCTGAGGTCGGGAATGGCGCGATGGGGAACGGGGAAGACAATTATCCGGCTGCCAATATTTAGGCTTGCCTAAGTATTAGGTTGACCTAAAATAGCGGAAGTGTCAACCCATGGAGGAGATGCCAGTCATGCCGCCGAGACGTCAGGGGAACGCGAACACGGAGTCAGTGGACAATTATCTGAAGGCGATCCTTGCTCTGGGTGGACCTGAAGAACGACGCGTATCGAGTTCGTCTCTAGCTGACCGTTTAGGCGTTGCGCCGGCTTCGGTCACCAACATGCTGCAGAAGCTGGCAGCATCTCCGTCGCCCTTTGTGGAATACGAGAGACACCGCGGAGTTCTCCTGTCGACAGCAGGCAAGCGACGGGCGCTTGAGGTGCTGCGCCATCATCGCCTGATCGAAACATTCCTATACCAAGTGCTGGACTATCCCCTCGAAGAGGTTCACGAGGAAGCCGAGCGACTCGAACACTTCATCTCGGAGCGCTTCGAAGAGCGAATTGCCGCAAAGCTCGGCAACCCGAGGTTCGATCCACACGGGCATAGCATTCCGGCGATGGATGGGAAGATGCCTAACCATGCTTCCATTTCCCTAGCAGATCTTCGTGAACAAGGAACTTTTACCGTGGACAGCATCTCGGATCACGATGTGCGACTGTTGAAGCGGCTAAAGTCTCACGGCATCACTCCAGGTGCTCGGCTAAAGGTCACAAACGGTTCCGCCGACAACCTTGTTCTGCGAACCAGCGCGGCTTCGAAGAACCTGCACCTTCCCCGCGATCTAGCGGCCGCTGTCCGGGTCCGCTCAGCGCGTTAGGGACGCTATTGACCGAGGCAAAGGGTCTGTTTCAAAAACGCTCGATGCAAAGGTACAGAGTCATCTGTTGCCATCAGGACATGTAACTCATTCACCTGGTCGGATCGGCTATGCCTCTGGCAAGCTGCCGTATAACAGGGTGCTCGGACAAGTAATCGCTGCCAATTGACTCGTTACGGCTCTCTTGATGAGCGCATTCATCGCCAGCGCACTCATTCGATAGGCATGAGCCAGGAATCCAGCAACCTTATAGAGGGCACAATGAATCGGGGTGCAAAAGGGACATTTCTGTGGCTCTTTTGCACCCCAATTGAATTCCGCCAATTCCAGGAAGCCTTTTGGAATGTATGGCGGGGACGACGGGGCTCGAACCCGCGACCTCTGCCGTGACAGGGCAGCGCTCTAACCAACTGAGCTACGTCCCCACGGGGCTCGAACCCGCGACCTCTGCCGTGACAGGGCAGCGCTCTAACCAAACTGAGCTACGTCCCCAGAATCAATCTGGAAATACATGTTGCAGGCTGCGAATTGTGGCGATTTTCGTTCGCCTCATTTCGCAACAAACCGCCGGGCGGAGGAAATGCTTAAGCACGCTTACGGCTCTGCAACATCATTGAGTGTAACAGAAAGGCTCGTCTCAGGCACCCGAGGAAACGGTCGCAGCTTCGGGATACGGCGTCTCGTGTTTTCGCTGTAATCAGCCTGCATGAGTCCGAGTAAACCGCGCTTACTGATGATCGCCAACGCGCTGTCGCCCGCATTTACATTCACCCAGAATCGGGTACGGATCGGCGAGGGCGCTTCGTGGGTGAAATGTTTCTCCGGGGCGGCGGCCTGGCCACCCCGGAGAATCTTCGCGCCATGATCGGGCCGAACTGGAAGCCTTAGGCTGTCCAGGCCGCAGCTACGCGATTGCCGCGAGCCGCTGCCGTGAAGCCCATGTCCATGGAAATGCCGCGCACGCACTGCAGCAGGTGATTGGCAATCGAGGGCAGTTTCTGTGCGGTGACGCGGAACGAAGGGCCGGAGACGCTTACCGCGGCTACTGGCTGGCGCTGGGCATCGAGCAACGGAACAGCGATGCAGCGGAGCCCCTCTTCCAGTTCCTCATCGTCGACAGCGTAGCCACGCCGGCGAGTCTTCTCAATCTCGGCACGCAGAAGTTCGGCCGACGCGATGGTGCGATGCGTGAACTTCTCAAAGCGGGTGCGCCGTATGATGTCGTTGATTCGATCCTCGGGCAAGAAGGCAAGCATCGCCTTGCCCACCGACGTGCAGTGCACCGGATTGCTGGAACCGATGCGCGTAATCATGCGCACCGAACGGGCCGGCTCAATCTTGTCGATATAAATCACGCGCGACTGTTCCAGGATGCACAGGTGCGCCGTCTCCTCAGTCTCGGCGACGAGGCGCCGCAGGTGCGGCTGGGCACGCTCGCGCAGATCGTATTGTTCGATGGCCCGATTTCCGAAGTCGAACAGCCGGAGGCCGAGCCTGAATTTGCCGTTGGACGTGCGCTCCACCATGCGGTGACGCTCCAATACCATCAGGAATCGGTGCGCGGTGCTCTTGTGTAATTGCAGCGAAGAGGCCACCTGGGCGAGACCCAGCGGAACCTCACTTTCGCCGAGTAAATCAAGTACAGCAAAGGCACGGTCAAGTGCCTGAACCTTGTATGTCCCCTGAGGGGCAGTGTCTCGCATTTTGGTCCTCTATTCCGTCTGTAAGTACATTTCCAGTTTCTCAGGATGCGGGACCCAGCGTCAAGAATTTGGCACGGACTCCTTGATTCGGCGTGTTTTTGAGAGGGGGTGTACCCCCCATCTCTGGATGCAAAGTATCTGTATTCAGCGCCTTACGGACATGGTTGCGGCCGGATTATTCCCACCATTGGAGTTAGCTGCAGATTATTCCTGCCGAAGGACTTAAAGGGACTCTCCTGGGCTGGATCGGAACCACAAGTTCACAGGCAGAATTTCTGCGGATCAAAATGTGACGATCTCCTGCGGATTCTGCTGGACACGGCTTCAAGAGCTCGCGAATTCTGGCTGTTTTTGGCCGTGATTTTGGCTCGTTCCTGCATGAATTCGCTGCCTGAAAGACGTTTATCAGGATGACCCAAGACGCATCGCACGGCGAAACAGACGCGATTGGATTCATAGCTCCATTGTGCGCCTTTCGAGGATATGGGATGCAAATCGGATCAAACATTTTGACGAGTGAAATGAGTGGGTTAGGGCGACACGATCGGTTGGGGCACTTGACACCTGATCTGGGGATATCGCGCAGCAGATGCCCAGGATGTCTTTTGTTAACCTGTGATCAAACAATCCGGGTAGGCTGCCACGCGCTCAGCAATTCATCGAGGACCGGATACAGCTTCTCTTCTGGTGGGTCCCAGGGCTTATCCAAGTAATAGTCGATCCTGCATACGTTGATACCACGGATCGCTGTCTCGGCATCGCAATACGCAGAGAGAATCATCTTCTTTGCGTTCGGATGCAGTTGAGCAGCAATGGCCAGGAATTCCATTCCGCGCATTTCCGGCATTCGCTCGTCGGAGATGATCAGTGCCACCTGGTCGTGTACCTCTTTTGCAGCACCGAGAGTGTCGAGCGCTTCTTTACCGGAATTAGCACGTTTGATATTGAACGAGTGGCGATAGCGTCTTCGTAAGTCCTGACTCAAGGCTTCCAAAACGCTGTCATCGTCCTCTACGAGCAGGATGATGGGACGCCTAAGGCCGGCACTCGCCGCCCTTTGCTCTTCGGTGGCTGCATCAAGCCGCACCTCGATTCTGAGGTCTCGGCCGTCCAGAAATCTGATTCTGCCAAAAAGAGTGAAGGTCGACGATGTCGTGTCCTCGACCAAAAAACGCGAACCACGATTTTTGACTCTTCGCACCGGGTTGAAGAAGCTCGGATCAAGGGTGTACACCACTTCTTCGATTTCTTCCAGGGCATCTGTTTCGACCCATGCAGACCATTTCCACAGCCCGTCACCGATCTGCTCCGTCGCACTGCGCAAAATCGGGGTCATAGCTGCTCCCTCGCTAGACGCAACCGGATGGAGTCGACCGGTTCGTAATCGGAGGTCCACGACTCATCGCCGTAAGTCACGCAGACCTGGATGAGGTCGGTAGGCCGAAGACCGTCAACGAACATCTGAAGGCCACCGGCTACCGGCGAAATTGACGCATCCCTAAACTCGGACTCGAGGTTGCGGCGCATCACGCGGTAGGAACACCGCAGCCCTGGTTTCTTCAACATAGACCGAAAAAGCGTAATGAATTCAGTGGGCTCAAGGCGGAAGACGCGGTGCTGGATCTTCTCCCGAATACGGTTGAGAGCCTGAGCGATCTGAACGAGACACTTGTCTCGCTCGGACTCTCTGTACTGAATTCTCTGCATGCCTGCCAGCATGCCGTTTTGTAGATCAACGCCTTCCTCCCGGATTTCTACCACCGGAAGCTTGCCAAATCCACAGGCAAGTTCCTCGATAACCCATCGGTGCGTACTCCAAACGTCTCCGGTGAGATCTCTCCTGGTGAGAAACCCGATCATGGCGTCGCACGAAAGTAGCAGGTTCTTGAGCTCGGGGGCGAGTTCGCCCCCATAGGTCGCTTTGCCGTGCACGACGTCCCAGCCCAGTGTCTCAACGAGAGGGAAGACGAGCTCCTCGACCCATGCATCCCGCGGATTGTAACCATAGCCGATGAACAATTGCACGCCGCGTCACCTTCCGACAACTCCAATCGTAGCTGATCGCCTGACCCGTCGAGCGTGCACATATACCTTTGTTCGACAAGGCCCGCGTGCACGGTGAGATTCGGGCATGGTTCCCGAGTGGTAGCCGATTCGGAATGTATGGTCCGCCCGGAACCCCGAATCTGGCGCAAATACATCGATGCGTGCCTCGTCGATATGTGGAGTGAAGGTAGGCGTGGAAATGTCGCAGTTGTACTATCAGGCCGCTGAGTCTCCGTCGTACCGTAGCTCAATGAAGAGCAAAGTTTTCATTGTGCAGCGTGATGTGAACCGTTGGGGTAAGCGAATTGACTGGCCAAGCCTGAAATTACTCTTCTGATAACAGTTCTCCTTCCTAGTGCTCAAGTAGTAATTTAAGGATCGGCGGAGATTCGCCCGGAACAGCTGGATTCGTCAAATCAGGCATTCTCGGATGGGGGTTTAGTTCGTGGGAGACTGTGCGCTCTTTCGTAGTCGAAGATCCCTCTCGTACAAGTCGACCAAGAGAGCGCCAGTGAGAAGGATGCAGTGGAATACGTGCCCCATAAGAGAAAATCACCAATGTGCGTCGGAAACGAAAACAGAACTAAGCTCAAAGAAGGGCCAAGACGAACTGCGAAATTAACGAATCTTAGCTGCCACCGGTTCTTCGTATCGGCGGTGGCTTTGCCTGCTCGATGATTCTCTCGCTAGAAATTGTCCAAAACAAGAAGATGATCCAGTTTCAGTGAGCAACTCTCCGATCTTCGCAAGTAGCGAGTCGTGGCGGACTGGCTTGCCAAGTACGTTAGCCGCCCATTTGGAGTAAAGCAAGAAATTGACCAACCCTGGATCATTTCCGGATTACAACTGGGACGCTGAAATCTCGATGTGATGGGGGAAGATACCCAAATAATCACACGGTATTCCGTTTCGTGCTAACATGCCCTCGTCAGAACACAACCTTAACAATGTGGATCTCAGACTCCTACCCTTCGAGGAAATCAGTGTGATTATTCGCCGACCAATCTGGATCCATTTAAGAGGAGAGGGTTATGAAGTGCTTTCTTTTTGTTGCCTTGTGGATCGTTTTTGTTTTCGCTGCTGAAGCTCAGGGTTATAAAATCATCGACCTGGGCCCGATGACGCCCGTCGCAATCAATTCGGAAGGCGCGGTCGCAGGAAATCTCAACGGACACGCGGTTATCTGGACCGCGCGGACGGGTGTGTACGATTTAGGGGTATTACCAGGCGGGACGTTCAGCATGGCAGCCGGAATGAATGATCTCGGCGTCGTGGCTGGAACAGCCGACGGTTTCGCCACGATTTCCGGCTCCGCTTTCGGAGCCACAACCTGCGAAAACCTCGCGCAGCCGTTTCTCTGGACGCCGACCAAAGGCTTTGAGACAGCGCCATCTATTCCCGTGGCCTTTCCAGACCTGGTAGTACCCTGCGCTCAGGCTGATTACGCCACCGGAGTCAACCTATACAACCAAGTGGTCGGAAGTAACGCCGACATAGAGACCTACAAATGGGGATTTGTCTGGGGTTCATCGGGTCTGAATCCCATAAATGGCTATTATCAAACCAGCGCCACGGCCATAAGTGACTTTGGGTTGGTGGTCGGTCAGATTTCGAAGAATGCACAGCTTTACTATAATTCTCACGCCGCAGTATGGTCGAACGGCGTCGTGACGGATATCGGCACGCTGACAGGGATCGACGCGACGTGGGCATCGTGCAGCGGCGCCAGCAGCGCCAATGATATGGGTCAGATAGCAGGCTGGTCGAGTATTGCCGTCGGTTCGCAGTACTCTGGGTGCATGGACGTTGTTGACTCAAACCTGCCGGTTCACGCATTTGTCTTCCAAAATGGCTCGCCCATGCAGGACTTAGGCGCTTTGCCGGGTGATTCTTCCAGCGTGGCTTTGAAGATCAACCTTTTTGGTCAGGTGATTGGATCCTCCGGAAATAGCGTGACTCTTAACTTTGATAACTCTCCCTATCAATATCGGATTCAGGTGAGTGGTCGTCCGTTTGTGTGGAACGCTCGTTCAGGAATGGAGGACCTCAACGATTTTGTGGGTCATGACTCAAAGTGGATTTTGAATTCAGCAACGGACATAAACAATTGGGGCCAGGTCGTCGGCTTAGGAACCTATGAGGGACAAGAACATGGATATCTCCTGACGCCACGCGTACTGTTCAGACGTTGATGACTTACTGGATCTTCCTCCAAAAGGAAAAAGTGGGCAGTCGGAACATCTCAGAATGAATGCGTGGGGGACTTATAGCCAACCGCTCAATGCCGGTCTTTCCAAACTCTAGCGGCAAATTTGCCACTGTCGTTGATCCATCAGATTCGAGCGTTAGGCTTGCGGTCGGCAGCTCACTGCCTTGAACATGCAAATGTCGTCCAGATTCTAAATACTTGCCTACAACGCCCAAACGCGGCGGGGAATGCCAAAGCTGTCGGCCAAAGAAATGCAAAGTGGGAGTCTACACCAACCCGCGCGTGAAGCTTCGGGCCCGATCATCCGGTAGTGAGCAAAAGTGTACAGCCTAAACGGATTCTCTTCGTGCAGAATTTTTCCAAAGCTTCATGCATTCGAACGGCGAGGTGCAAGATGCGAGACCTCCAGAAAGACCCCCTGGCAAAGCTACTGATCGTGGACGATGAGCCTTCGATTCGAAATTCGATGTCGCAGGTGCTCGTTGAGATTGGTTATTCGGTTCGATCTGCCCAAGACGGGTTTACCGCACTCGTTGAGCTTCGGAAGCAGACGCCCGACATCATCCTCTCCGATCTCAATATGCCAGGCAAGGTCGTGCATCATTTTCAAGAAGTGTCTCGTTCTGCACAGCGATTTGGTTAGCACGCAGAGCAAGGTAGTAAACGAGGCAGTGCGCCGATCCGAGCGATAATGCATGTAGCTGGCTTTGGGGATCGATGCTTGCCAGCAGCCCTTCTTCCCGAGAGGTGGCTGATGAACGCCCTGCTGATCTACCCGGAATTCCCCGAAACCTATTGGAGTTTCAAGCACGCGCTCAAGTTTGTGGGCAAGCGTGCAGCGCAGCCTCCACTGGGACTGATGACGGTTGCGGCGCTGTTGCCGGCGACCTGGAAGAAGCGGCTGGTGGACACCAACGTGGAGCGGCTTGCGCGACCGCGACCTGGAGTGGGCCGACGTGGTGCTGTTGAGCGGGATGCACATTCAGCGCGAGTCGCTGCTGGCGATTGTTGAGCGTTGCCGTGCGCGCGGGCTGCGCACCGTGGTGGGCGGTCCGATTGCGAGCAGCGTGCCGGCGGCGGAACTGAAGGCGGACCACGTGGTGATCGGCGAAGCCGAGAGCCTGATTGCCGAGTCTGGCGCGGGACCTGGAAGAAGGGACACGGCGCGGCCCGTCTATCAGGCCGCGGAACGGCCGGAGATGACGACCAGCCCGCTGCCGGACCTGAGCCTGATCAAGATGAAGCGCTACTCGACCATGACCGTGCAGTACTCGCGCGGATGCCCCTTCAACTGCGAGTTCTGCGACATCATCGAGATCTACGGGCGGCGGCCGCGGACCAAGGCCGTGGCGCAGGTGCTGGCCGAGCTGGACCAGTTGCGCGCGGCCGGCTGGCGCGAAGCGGTGTTTATCGTCGACGACAACTTCATCGGCAACAAGGCGCGAGCCAAGGAACTGCTGCGTGCGCTGGCCGAGTGGCGCAGCCAATACAAGACCAGCTTCGACTTCATCACCGAAGCTTCGCTGAACCTGGCCGACGATCCGGAATTGATGCAATTGATGAAAGACGCGGGCTTCAGTCCGGTCTTCCTGGGTATTGAGACTCCGGATGAGTCGGGCCTGATTGCCAGCAACAAGCTGCAGAACACGCGGCGCAGTCTGCTTGAAAGCGTGGCCACGATCCAGAGCTACGGGATGCAGGTGATGGGCGGCTTCATCCTGGGCTTCGACACCGACAACGAAGACATCTTCGACCGCATGGTGGATTTCATCCAGAAGAGCGGCATTCCCATCGCCATGGTAGGGCTGCTGCAGGCCATGCCCGGAACGCAACTATTCCGGCGCTTGCGGCAGGGAGGGCAGGATTGTGGACGCGGGTGACGGCGACAACACCGGCGACCATCTGAACTTTCTTCCCCGCATGGACGCGACACGCCTGGTGGAGGGGTACCGCTCGGTGTTGAAGAGGATTTACAACTGCGACGCCTACTACGAGCGCGTGAAGCTCTACCTGAGTCGCACACAGCCGAAGCCGGCGAAGCGTTCGTCGAAGCAGAAGTGGCTGACGCGAGGCAATGCACGCGCCCTCATCACGTCGATCCTTCGCCAGGGCGTCTTTGGCCGTCATCGCTGGAGCTACTGGAAGTTTCTGATGACCGTGGCGACACGCTATCGCCGCTGTTTTGGTTCGGCGATGACACTGGCGGTGATGGGATATCACTTCCAAATCATGACTCGCAGGCTCTTGAAAGTGGGGGAAGAAGTTGTCCGTTCCCCCGGCATCGAAAAGAGCGTCTCAGGAGATGCAGGCGGCCAGAGAATATAGCGCATTCCCTCGGGTCGGCTTCGGTCGTCGAAATGACACACTGGGGTTGAGGCGAATTGCCTGGTGGCGAGGGTGTCGTTAAGGCAGAAGTAAGCCAATGCTGGCCAGCCGTGGCCTTCAATAGGAGACGCAACGTCAATCCTAAGCGGGGACTTCGTCACCTTCGCCGGGAGCGAGGAACAGGTTCTCTTCGAGGCCGTGCTGGCGGGTGTAGAGGTCGTAATAGCGGCCGCCAAGCGCAAACAGCTCGGCGTGATTGCCGCGCTCTACGATTCTTCCCTGCTCCACGACCAGGATCTGGTCTGCGCGCCGAATCGTCGACAGCCGATGGGCGATGACAAATGTGGTGCGTCCCATCATCAACTGATTGAGACCGGCCTGGATCATCTGCTCCGATTCGGAGTCGAGCGAGCTAGTGGCCTCGTCGAGGATGAGAATGCGCGGTTGCGCCAGCAGGGCGCGGGCAATCGAAAGCCGCTGGCGCTGGCCCCCGGAGAGCTTCACGCCGCGTTCGCCTACGATGGTGTCGTAACCCTCAGGAAAGCGCTCGGCAAACTCGTCAACGCGCGCCGTACGGCAGGCGAAGAGGAACTGCTCCTCGGTTGCGTCGGGCCGGGAAAACATCACGTTCTCGCGAATCGATCCATCGAAGAGGAACGAGTCCTGCAAAACCACGCCCAGTTGCGAGCGGAAGGTATTCAAATCCACGCTGGCGAGGTCGATCCCATCCACCAGTACCTGGCCGCTGGTCGGCGTATGGAACGCGCAAAGCAGGCTGATGATCGTGGATTTGCCCGACCCCGATGAGCCCACCAGAGCGGTCACCGTTCCCGGCTCCGCTTCGAAGCTGATCCCATGCAGCACCGGCTTGTCCTGCTCGTAGGCGAACTCGACGTTCTCGAACTGCACATTGCCTTTGATCGGCGGCATCAGCATTTTGCGTCGCGGATCCCGGTTCTCTTCGAGTTCCGCCATGATCTCGCCCGTTCGGTCGAGTCCTGCGAAAGCTTCAGTCAGCTGGGTGCCTATATTCACCACCTGGAAGACCGGCGCGATCATAAAGGCGAGGAAGAGGTTGTACTGAAAATAGGCGCCCGTGGTCCACGTGTGTCCGAGCACGTTATGGCCACCCATCCACATCACCAGGCCGGAAACGATGCCAAGCATCGTCGTCGAGGCCGCGGAGAGCACGCTGGTCGTAGTCAGCGACTTCATCACGTTGTTCAGCAGCCGCTCCACTCCGCCTGAGAACACGGTGGCCTCTCGTTCTTCCGCGTGATAGCCCTTGATCACGCGCACGCCGCCCAGCGATTCCGTCAGGCGCCCCGTCACGTCGGCATTGATCTTAGCTCTCTCGCGAAAGATTGGGCGGATAGTCTTGAATCCGTATTGCAGAAAGAAGACGAACACGCCGAGGACGCTAAACACAGTGAGCGTCACGGAAGGGCTGAGGTACATGAGGTAGATGAAGACCATGCCCGCTGTCAGCAACCCGCCAACGAACTCAACGAGGCCCGTGCCTACCAGGTTGCGCACACCTTCCACGTCGCTCATGATGCGCGCGACCAGAGTGCCGGTGCGGTTTTCGTCGTAGTACGAAACTGACAGCAAGCCCACGTGCCGTTGCACCTGGCGGCGCAGTTCCGCGATGAGGCGTTGCCCGGCCTTGGAGAGCAGCTGGGTCAGCGAAAACGATGTGATGGCCTGCACCAGCATCGCGCCGAACACCAGCGCAATGTTCATGGGCAGCAACTTCGGTTGGGGATGCGCTGCATTCAGGACCTTATCCAGTAGCGGCTTCGCCGTATACGGCATTACCAGCCCTGCGACCCGGTTGACGGCCATCAGGCAAAAGCCGGCTAACAAGAGTCCTTTGCGCGGCGCCACCAACCCCCGTATCTGCGGCCACAGCTTCTTCAAATTCGGTTTCCGTTTGGGCAGGTCCGCCGCGCGTGCCTTTGTGCTGCCGCGCGCGGTGATCGCTCAGCGCTCCGCTCATACCCAATCCCGCCTCGCATCGTCCCCATGGATTATACCTTCCCCGAGCGCCGTGCAGCGATGAACGATCGTACGCAAAGAATGACGTAGATCAGAAGCAGTCCGGCCATGGCAATCTGCGCGCCCATCGCAATCGGATCGAGGCTTGCCCGGCCGACGAGGCGTGAGCGAATCCCTGCACGGCTCGACTCCCGGCGCCGAGGAAGCCAAGCAATCCGATCGTCACATTAATGTGCATGAACAGCTTGCGGCGGGACTCGCTGGGGCTGATGGCGAGAAAGCCAAATACCCCTAAAGCAACGCCAAACCAGGTAGGAATCAACGCCGTCGGATGCTGGGTCCCCGTGCCGAGATAACCGACTAAACCAAGCGCAATCAATAGACCTGCAAACACCAGTGTCACTTTTGCCAAACAAGGACTCTCCCTGCGGCTGAGGTCAGGATACCAGCCACAGCTATCGGCCGTCAGCTTTCAGCCTTCAGCCCTTAGTTTCATGGAGACTGGCAGAGGCTGGAGCTTCTTACAATTGGTCCAGAATCGAACCTCAATTGCGAGAAGCCGGCGATCTTAGCTAGATGCGCATCCTCGCTCCGTCGATGCGAAGAATCTCTCTACCGGTCGTTTACCGCTGAATGCGCGCCGAACCGCCTTTGGCGAAGGCGCGCACCTGGTCCACGGTCGCCATGGTCGTGTCGCCGGGGAAGGTGGTCAGCAGCGCGCCGTGCGCCCAGCCGAGTTTGAGCGCTTCCTCGGGCGATTCGCCAGTGAGCAGGCCGTAGAATGAATCCGGCCGCAAAGCCGTCGCCGCCGCCGACGCGATCGAGCACGTCCAGCTCTGCGGTCGGCGCGGTGATAGGTCTTGCCGTCAATCCACGCCACTGCGCTCCAGCTATGGCGATTGGTCGAATGCACTTCGCGCAGAGTCGTGGCCACGATCTTTACCTGCGGATGCTTCTTCACAACCTGGTCGATCATGCCGAAGAATGCGCTGGGATCGAGCTTCGATTTCGCGGCGACCTCGGGCCCGGGAATGCCCAGCCCCTTTTGCAGATCCTCCTCGTTGCCGACCAGCACGTCGACGTTCTCAACGATGGTGCCGATGCGTCTCTACCGCGCGCTTGTCGCCGCCGTGGATCTTCCAGAGCTTCTCGCGGAAATTCAGATCGAACGAAGTGACCGCACCGGCCGCTTTGGCCTCGCGCATCATCTCCGCCGCCAGTTCTGCCGTGGTGGGCGAGAGCGCCGCGAAGATGCCGCCGCAGTGAACCCAGCGCACGCCGCCGGCAAAGATCGCCTTCCAGTCGAAATCTCCCGGCTTCAGCTGCGCGGCCGCTTCGTTGCAGCGGTTGTAGAAGACCACCGGGCCGCGCACGCCGAATCCGCGATCGCTGTAGACGGTGGCCATGTTCGGCCCGGTGACGCCGTCGTGCTTGAAGTGCTTGTAAATCGGCTTCACGCCCATGGCGCGCACGCGCTCGGCGATCAGGTCGCCGATGGGATAGTCGGACATGGCCGAAACGATCGCCGTTTTCATGCCGAAGCAATCGGACAGATTGGCCGCGACGTTGAATTCGCCGCCGCTGACGTGAATCCGGCACTCAGTCGCCTTGCGAAAAGGAATGATGCCCGGGTCGAGCCGATGCACCAGAGCGCCGAGCGAAAGAAAATCCAGCTCGCCATCTTTCCGAATCTTCAGCCCGTCACTCATACTCTTTGAGACTCCTCTGCGCAAATATCTCGACGCCCAGATGCGGAATTGACCGCTGTGCGACTTCACGCTCCGGGATTGTTTCACGTCCGTCAGAACCTGTTCCGGCGTCCACTCGTTGCCGGGATAAAACCGCACGACTTTGCCATCCGGTCCAATCAGCGTGGTCGAAAGCGTGTGGGTAATGGTTTCATCGGGACCGTTCGTAATTCCGACATCAAAGTATTTCGCCATCTCAAGCACCGGCTTCTCAGGGACCGCAAAATCCCAATCGGCAAACGCGGTTTTCGCATCGCTGCCAATGTACTTCGCGCCGTAGGCTCGCAGCCGCTCGGGGGTGTCATGCTCCGGATCGAAGCTGACACAGAGCAGGTGCGCCTTGGCGTACAGGGCAGGGTTGGCAACCAGTTGCTTGTCGATTACAGCGAAGTTATGCGTCACCAGCGGGCAGAAATTGGGCAGCGGGCAACGCGTGTAAATGAAGGTAATCAGCAGGTCTTTGCCGCGAAACTGACCGAGATGAATCGTGCGCCCATCCTGATTGCGCAGCCTGAAATCAGGCACCTCGTCGCCCTCCGCAGGCACGTGATAGAAGACCGTCGGCCGGTAATCCGGCTTGCCCTGTGCACGATCACAATGTGATCCAGCAGCACGTCAGCGTCCGTATCCTGCGAAACCAGCACGTCCGCCGTGAGCACATCGCCAGGATGCAGTTCGCTGAGAATGCTCGGGTCCTTCAGCTTGTAAGGCATGGTCATCGCATCCATGAAGCCGGGTATCGCGTCATGATTCAGCGTGACCTCGCCGGTAGCGGGATTGGTAGCAATAACCTTCCCGCGCAGCCTGTACACCTTGAAATGGGAAGAAGTTGGAGCCGAACCCCCGCCTCCTGGTGGCTGTGACACCCGGCGATCGCAACCGCTGCAACTCGCAATGAGGTGCAAGGAATAGACGTATCACTCCCCAGTGTACAACTCACCCTGTTTCCCACAGGATGCGCCCGTGGCGCTGCGGCGTCCAGACGGCGTATAACGCAGGAATGGGCTCTCAGTCGGGGGAAGAGATCGACAACTGGTTTCACGCCGGAGGACTGGTCGTAACTTCGAGCGAACGAGCCGCGCGTGCCTTCCAAGCCGCCTACCATCGCCGCCGTCGCGCCGAGGGCCTCGCCGCATGGCCCTCGCCCAACATCCTCGATTGGAAGTCCTTCTGCGCACCGCCTGGGAAGAACGGAAGATCGATTGCCGTCTCTGCTGAACGCCGCCCAGGAGCAGCCCCTCTGGTCTGAAATCATTCATAGCGAAGAGCACCTTCCTACCCTGCCCGCCTCCGTCCGACGTCTTGCGGCAATGGCGATAGAAGCGCACGATCTGCTCTGCAGCTACGCTCCACATCTGCGTGAATCCGCGCCCATCGGCTGGGACGGCGATACAGACGCCTTCAGCGAATGGCTCGCCGCATTCGATCAGAATGCCGGCAGAATCAACTGATCAGCCTGAGCCGTCCCGCTCGAGTTGATCCCGATACTACAGAAGGACTCATCTTCGCGACCGGAGATCCGCATCGCCGGTTTCGACCGCATGCTTCCAATCCAGAAAGCAATCTTTGATTCATGGGGGGCCTGGGAACAGATTCAGCCGGAGGCGACCGACGCGCAGATCAGTTTCTACTCAGCCCGCGACGCTCAAACAGAACTGGAGACATGTGCATGGTGGTGCTATCGACAACTCGAGAAGAATCCGGATGCCCGTCTCCTCGTCGTTACGCAGGACATTGCGCAGCATCGCGGCGACATCGAGCGCGCATTTCTGCGCTTCAACCCACCGGCTGCTTTCCCCTTGTTTGAGTTGTCTCTTGGTTTGCCGCTGAACCAGGTACCGCTGGCCCGCTCGGCGATTTTGCTTTTGCGATGGCTCTCCGGCACCCTCAGTGAAAACGAGCTTGACTGGCTCCTCTCGAGCGGCATGGCGGGAAGCCCTGACGAGACCGCGGCTCTTCAGGCCGGCATGCGCAAGGTGCGAGCGCGCGACCGGCAGCGCGTGGAGTGGACGCTGGAAAGCCTGCTCAAGGAAATGACCGGAGATGCTGCGCCCCCGCCGCAGTGGGCGCGTCGCCTCAGTCAGGCCCGGCTTGCATTGCGGGGGTACGATCAGTTGCAGATCCACATCGATTGGGCCGATAAAGTTCCGCGACTGCTCGAGGCCATGGGATGGCCCGGCATCCAGTCGCAGACCAGCGCGGATTTCCAGGCCCAGCGCAGGTGGCAGCAGGCGCTGGATACCGTGGGGTCACTTGGATTCAGCGGACGGAGAATTCCCTGGCGCGACTTTCTGACTGAGCTCGAAAATGCCGCTGCAGAAACACTCTTTGCGCCGGAGTCGACGGATGCGCCCATTCAGATCGCCGGTCCGGCCGAGTCCGCCGGCCTCTCCGCGAATGCCATCTGGTTTCTGGGCGCCGACGAGGATGCATGGCCGGCCGTCGGTTCGATGCATCCATTTCTGCCGCCGCACGTCCAGCGCGAAGCCGCGATGCCGCACTCGTCGCATGCGCACGATTGGGAGTTTTCCTCCGCAATCACTCGCCGTCTTCTTACATCCGCGCCTGAGGTCCATTTCAGCTTTGCCGGGCAGAAGGACGATGTGGAGACGCGGCCATCCCGGCTCGTCAGGCAGATCGCCGGCGAACCGCAGCCGTTCCCGGAAAATCTGCTTCCGCCGGTTCACGAACCGCTTCTTGCCGGCGAGTACTACGACTCGAGCACAGTTCCCTTTCGTGCGAAGCAGCTTCGCGGAGGTGCCGGCGTTCTCTCGTCGCAATCGCAATGCCCGTTCAAAGCATTTGCGGGCGCACGCCTCGCGGCCCAAAGCTGGGATGCGGCGGAAGCCGGCCTCAGTGCGAAACAGCGAGGGCAACTGTTGCACGATATCCTGCGATCCGTGTGGTCCGGCGCGCCGCGCGGGATCAGGAGCCTGACTGAACTGAAGGCTGTAAACGACCTCGAGACTTTCGTCCGGGATCACGTCAGGAAGACCCTGGCCCAGAAGACTCCTCCGGCGATTCGCGAACTGATGCCCGCGCTTTATCTCAATCTTGAGGAAACGCGTTTGGTTCGACTGGTGACGGAGTGGCTCGAATATGAAAAAGGCCGCGCCGATTTCACAGTCGAAGAAACCGAAACCCAGCACACTACCTCCATCGCGGGCCTGACGATGAATCTGCGCCTGGATCGTGTCGACCGACTTAGCGATGCCTCCAAACTGGTGATTGACTACAAGACCGGCAGCGTTGACCCCAAGTCGTGGGATCTCCCTCGGCCTGACGACGTGCAGTTGCCGCTCTACAAGATCTTTGCGATTACGCCGGTCCAGCCATCGCTATTCGAAAGCCATGGCGGCCCGCCCCGCGGCGGACTGGTGTTTGCGGAGGTGCGCATTGGCGATGCCTGCTTTGCCGGCCGCGTTACTGATGCCCTTGCCACGCTCGAGCCCGACCTGAGCGGTAACAGCGCACTTGTCAAGCGCAAGCTCACTGCCGCACAGGAATCAGAGTGGAAGGAATACATCGAGCAATTAGCGACAGACTTCATCCACGGCCGCGCCGAAGTAGATCCGCGCGACTATCCGAAAACCTGCGAACGATGCGGTCTTCAATCTATATGCCGCATCCAGGATCCTGAGAACCGGTGCGCGATTTGAAGACCAGGAGGCGGGGGATGACAATGCCGCCGAAGATTAGTCCGGTGCTTGCTGCTCCGCCGCCCGACCAGGCCGCGCGCATCGCGGCGCTCGATCCTCAGCGCTCCGTCCTGGTGCAAGCGCCTGCGGGTTCCGGCAAGACTGATCTGCTCACGCGACGCTTTCTGCGCTTGCTCGCAGAAGTCGACGATCCGAAACAAATTGTCGCCATCACGTTCACCAAGGCCGCCGCGGCCGAGATGCGTCACCGCATCCTTGGCGAGCTTGAGAAGGCGTCGACGAGTTCTTCGCCGACTGAGTCGGAAGGCGATTTTTCAATGGAGGCACTTGCTGTCCGGGCTCTCGCTCGCTCCCGGGAACGCGACTGGCGGCTGCCCGACCTGGCATCGCAGCTTCGCATTTCCACCATTGATTCCTTCTGCCGCGACCTCGCGATTCAGCAGCCCATTTTTTCCGGCGTCGGCAACAGTCTGCAGATCAACGAGAGGCCTGCGGATCTCTATCTTCGCGCCGCTCGCCTCACGCTTGCGAAGCTGGGCCATGGGGGACTGACGGAGCTGAGCGATGCAATCAGAGATCTGCTTCTGTGGCGCGACAACGGATGGAAGGAATTGGAAAGCCTGCTGGTTGAGATGCTCGGCCAGCGCGATCGCTGGATGCACGATTTTGTGCTCAGCCAGGAGCCGGACTGGGACGTGGTGCGCGAGACCCTGGAGCGTCCATTTGCGAACGCAGTGCGTGGGGCATTGGACGAACCTGGCGCAACTCTTCAGCCAGGTTCCCGGAGCCTGTAATGACGCAATCGAGTTGGCGCAATTTACCTGCTGTCATGGCAACGAACTGCATCGCGACCTCGCTGAACGAGCCGAATTTCCTCTGGGACCTTATGCGGACGCTACAGCCCTGGAAGACGCCCGCAGCGCTTATCTCTGCCTGGCGAATCTGACACTGAACAGCGACGGCGAGTTCCGACAGCGCATTGACAACCGTTTAGGCTTTCCAAAGGAGTTCGTCGACGAAAAGCTGCGCCTTGAAGAAATGATCGACAACCTCTCAGCGGTGGCGGGGCTGGAAGAGGCACTGGCCGGCGTCAGAAAACTGCCACCTGCGCGCTACACCGAAGAAGACTGGAAGATCGTCCGTGCAAGCTTCATCCTGCTTCGTCATGCGGCAGCGGAACTGAGAGCCGTGTTTGCCGAAGCGGGCACCGTCGACTTTGTTGAGGTTGCGCAGATTGCGCGAAAGGTCCTGCGCGGTGAGGACCAATTGCCGACGGACGCAGCGCTCGCCGTCGCTGACGATATCCGGCATCTGCTCGTAGACGAATTTCAGGACACCAGCCGCCGCCAGCACGAGTTTGTTACGTCGTTGATCGAGGCCTGGCCTGAACACTCCGGCCGCACCATCTTCGTGGTTGGCGATCCCATGCAGTCCATTTACTTTTTCCGCGACGCCGAGGCTGAGCTTTTCCGCCGCGTAAGAGAGCGCGGCTTCGAACTCACCGATGGAGGCTCGTTTCCGCTCGGCACTGCGCAATTGACGTCGAATTTCCGCACCGAGCCGGAGCTTGTCTCGCGCCTGAACGGCGCATTCGCGGCAGTCTTTGCTGTGGATGACGGAAGCGGAATCGAATTCGTAGAAGCTAAGCCGGCGCTAATTCCGAGTGCCGGTACGCAGAAGCGCTTCGAACTTCACCTTGAGTTCACGCCCCAGCCAAGGGCCGGCAACTCCAGCGATCCGGATGCACTTCGCAAGCGAGAGGAAAACCGGGCGCAACGCGAAGCGGCGCGTGCCGCGATCACTGAGGAAACCGCTGCCCTCATCCAGAGTCATCTCGATCGCATGGAAGCCGCGCGGATCGCAGGCCGCAAATACCGGATTGCTGTACTCGGGCGGGCGCGTACCGCGCTCGCTCCCATTGCAGAAGCATTGCGCGATGCGCGGATTCCCTTCCGCGCCGTCGAGCTTGAAACCCTGACAGACCGGGCCGAGATCCTGGATGCGGTGGCGCTTACCCGCGCTCTTTTCAATCCGCCGGATCGTGTTGCGTGGCTCGGCGTTCTGCGTGCGCCCTGGTGCGGTCTCAGCCTTGCTGAACTTCACTCGATTGCAGGCACGGATGACGGATCACTTTCGGCTGAAGCCATTCCGCAACTGCTCCGAAGCCGCATTGATCAACTCTCCGGTGAATCGCGCCAGGCTGCCGAACGGGTTCTCGCCGCCTTTGCTTCGGTGACGCAGTTGCGCGCGGCGCTGTCGACTGCTTCGACCGGGACGTTGATCCAGCAGCTATGGCGGGCACTTGGCGGAGATCGTTGCGTTGATGAAACGGCGCGCGCGAATCTTGATCTGTTCTGGAGACTCCTCGACGAACTGCCCGGAGGCGAGCAGGATCTGATCGGACCAGCGCTCGACGCGGCTCTTGAAAACCTGTGCGCGTTGCCGGACGCTGCAACCAGCAGCGATTGCGGCGTCCAGCTCATGACGATTCATAAATCGAAGGGGCTGGAGTTCGAGGTCGTCATCGTGCCCGATCTGCAAGCCCGCAATGGTGGAAGCAGAATTGAACTTCTCTCCTGGCTCGAGCGTGGTCTTGTCGATCCCGTCGAGGACGGCGGCCTGACCGAATTTCTGATTGCCCCGTTGCAATCCAAGGGATCGGACCCGGGAAAGGCCAGGGCATGGGTCAAGGGCATCCGACGCGAACGCGAGTTGCAGGAGATGCGGCGCCTTCTCTATGTCGCAGCAACGCGGGCGCGCGATGAGTTGCATCTCTTCGCCATGCCAGCCTATAAAACGGAAGCCGATGGAACACGCTCGTTACCGGAGCCTTCAAATTGCCTGCTCGCCACTGCGTGGCCCGCTTTCGGCGGCGAGATTCTTACCCGCTTCGACGAATGGAAGACAACCGTGCAAGCGGAGACCCGCGACACCAGTACTGAAGTGTCCACGCTGGCTGCATCCGCCGAAGACAACTTGATCGTTCTGCCGCGCCCGACAATTCTTCGCCGGCTTCCAGGCGCCTTCGAACCAGGCTCGGCAATCGATCTCAATCTGCAATCACCAAGTATTGTGGCTGGACTCGGTGATGCAAACGCTTATCAGCGTCACGAAGGCGGCCTGTCATCGCGCGCCCTGGGCAACGCGGTTCACAAGCTGCTCCAGGAGCTCGCCCGCCTGCGCGCAACGCGCGAATGGCCTGAGGCGCGCACGGCTCTCGAAGAGCTTCGGCCGCGCATTACGGCGCTGGTGCGCTCCGCAGGCCTGCCGCCGGCAGAGACGGAAAAGATCACCGCGCAGGCATTCGAATACGCTCTCGGCGCATCGCGAGACTCTCATGGACAGTGGATCCTCTCGCCGCACGCGGATGCCGCCAGCGAATCCGGCTGGGCGGGCATGGTAAGCGGAAACCTGCGTCACGTCCGTGTTGACCGCCTGTTTCGAGCCGGCAGCGACCCGCTGCAGACCGGCAACAATGCGCTTTGGATTATCGACTACAAGACTGCGCACGTTGACGGCCTCCACGCGGCGACGGCCCTGCCGGCGTTTCGCATCGCATTTGCGCCGCAATTGAAGATGTATGCCGGCGTATTGCGCAATCTACACGGACCGGAGACGCAGTTGCGCGCGGGGCTCTATTATCCGCGCATGTCTCTCTTCGATTGGTGGGAGATATAGTACCGCGACCCTGAAGATTCGTGTTTTCCCGATCCCAAAACAGAGACCTGGGGCACCCAAGGCCGTGACCGCGATTACGAAATCACCTTGCCTGGCGCACCGAGGCCGATCGAACGCATCAGCTCAAGTGCGTTGCTCGTCTTCACCACGCCCGGTTTCAGCTGGTAGTCGAAGATGAGTTTTCCGTCCTCGAGCCTGTCCTCAAAGTGATAATTTGCTGCGCAGCTGCCGATGGATTCCGGAATCTCCGCCACCGCGAGGTCGTGCGTGCTCACAATGCCGATAGCGCCACGCTCCATCAGGGCGCGCACCACCAATTTTGTTCCCTCCAGCCGGTCATGCGAATTGGTTCCCGACAGCAGTTCGTCCATAAGGAAAAGCACGGGCATCGATCCGGCGGCCAGATCTTCGGCGAGCTTCAACCTGTGAATCTCCGCATAGAATCGCGACGTCCCACCCGACAGCGAATCGAGAACGCAGATAGAAGCAGCCACCGCCAGGGGCGACATCTTCAGGCTCGTTGCCCTCACGGGCGCACCGCACTGCGCCAGCACAGCATTCACACCCACACAGCGAATGAAGGTGCTTTTGCCGGCCATGTTTGGTCCGCTCAATATCATCAGCTGAAGGACCTCGCCCAGCTTCACGTCGTTGCGGGCGGCTCTGGCGGCGGGAAGCAAAGGATGCGTCAAACCAGTGGCTTCGAAAAGCGGCCCGTCTTCCACAAATTCGGGCAGCACGTCTCTGGGATGTTCGAAGGCGTATTCCGCCAACGAGGTCAGCGCCTCGAACTCACCCACGGCATCGAGCCATCCGCGAATGTGCGGACCGAATTCCTGCTGCCAGCCTTCCGCCAGAAACACACAGTGCGCGCTCCAGAACATCAGCACATCCAGCAGCCGCATCGCCGGATTCCGCCGTGACTCGAGGTAGTTCACGATGCGATCGAGCTTGCGAATTGCCTCCGAAGGCACGAACTCGGCATGTTTCAACCGGTTTTGAATCTCGCGCAGCTTTTGGGCTGAAAACTGTCCATGGTCGATGAGCCTGAGCACATCGGCAAGCACGCCGAGGTCGTGCGTCGCCTCTTCTATCGCTTCCGCGGCGGCATCCCACCGCGCGTGAATGCGATGGGCCCACGCTAGATTCAGCGCGGAGATCGCCAGGGCAACCGCATCCAGTCCCCACGCTCCCCATGCGATTATCGCTGCGATCCACAGAACTCCCAGCAGGGTCGTCGTAATGCGAATCGAAGCGGCTCTCAGAACCGGCTTCTGCTCGCCCCATTTCGCAAGCGCATCCGGATGGACACCCACGCGCACCGTTTCACCGGCGCAGAACAGCTCTTCACGGAGCTTGACGCGTCCGCTTAGCTCGCGGATCGCACCGTGACGCGCGACGATCTCGTCCGCGGGCGCCGCGGCAAGCAACCACGCTGCCAACTTCTCTTCACCCGACCGCGTGCGCGCAGTACACAGGAGTTCAAAAAGCGAGGCTCTACCGAAGATATCCAGATCGCGCGCGTATGGATGCGCCGGGTCGAGAAAGCGTTCGCCCGCTTCCCCGGTTCCCGCCCAATGATCCTGAATGCGGGCAATGCCACGTTTGTAGAATTCAATTGACCGTCGCCGGAATCGAATCCGCCGAAGCCTTTTCTCGTGCAGCACGGCCAGCCACAGGAAAGCTCCAATGGGCAAAAGCAGCAGCCAAAGCAATTTTATGAAGTAGAGCAGGAGCACGGCAGAGAGCAATATGAGGAATGCAACCGCGACCTTTGCATATCCGAGCAGCCGTTCCTGCTTCTGCTCGGCTTGCTGCTCCTTTTCAAGTTCACTTAGCCGGTCTGCATACAAGGCCGCGGGATCGACTCCGTCCAGCGTTGTTTCACTCGCGCCCATCGCACACTCCGCTACTCCTCCACAAGACTAACGCAGCGAAGTTGGCGACCAGAATTCGTAGAGAGGCGTTGCAATCAGCCCGCGGCTTCCGCTGCCTTTTGCTGCGCCATAACGCTCTTGTGATGACGCACGTCCGAGCCTTCGACCCAGAAGATTACATCCTCGGCAATATTCGTCGCATGATCCGCCACCCGCTCAAGCGCACGGCTGATCATCAGGGCATTCAGCGCCTGCGGAGCGATGTGGCTTTGCTCTTCCATCACCTTGGTCAGGGACTTGTATGCCGCGCGGTTCATGGTATCAACCGCATCGTCCATGGTCAGCACCGCGCGTGCCAGCTCCGGGTCGGCATCGATAAAGGACTGGAGGCTTTTGCGCACCATCTCCGCGGAAAGTGTTGCCATGCGCGGAATGTCCACGGGCAGCTCCGCCACCGCCATCTGCTCCATGTTGCGCACGCGCTCGCTGATGCTTTTTGCCGAATCACCCACACGTTCGAGATCGGCATTGATCTTGATCACGCTAAGAATGAAGCGCAGATCGATCGCCATGGGCTGCTCCATGGCCAGCAGGTCGAGTGCCGCCTGGTCGATGTCGCGCTCCAGGCGATTGATGGCAACTTCGCTGCGGCTCACCAGGTCGCAGATGGAAAGATCGCGGACACGATAGGCCTCAATGGCGCGCTGGATCGCCTGCTCGGCCAGGCCAGCCATCACCAGCAGATTCTCCTTCAATTGATCGAGACTTTGTTGAAACCGAATGCGTGTCATCCGAACCTGCCCGTAATGTAATCCTCGGTGCGCTTGTCGCTGGGGTTGGTGAAGATTTTGTGAGTCGAGTCGAACTCCACCATGCGCCCATTCAGAAAGAAGCCCGTCTTTTCTGCCACGCGTGCAGCCTGCTGCATGTTGTGGGTCACAATCACGATAGTGTACTGCGATTTCAGCTGAAAGATCAGGTCTTCTATTTTTGAAGTGGATACCGGGTCCAGCGCCGAAGCCGGCTCATCCATCAGCAGCACCTCCGGGTCTACGGCCAGCGCCCGCGCGATGCAGAGCCGCTGCTGCTGGCCGCCGGAGAGGCTTGCGCCCGACTTCGATTTCAAATCATCCTTCACTTCATCCCAGAGAGCCGAGTTCTTCAGCGACCGCTCAACAATTTCATCCAGTGCGCGCCGGTTCGTATAACCGTTCAGCTTCAGCCCGGAAGCCACGTTGTCGTATATGGACATTGTCGGGAAGGGATTCGGCCGCTGAAAGACCATCCCCACGCGGCGCCGGATCTCTACCGGCTTGGCATCGCTGTAAATGTCAAGGTCGCCGATGCGCACGGTTCCCGTCACGCGGGCAATCGGATTGGTCTCGTGCATGCGATTCAGGCAGCGTACAAACGTGCTCTTACCGCAGCCTGACGGACCAATCAGGGCCGTCGCGTGATTGGCAGGGATATTCAGATTGATGTCTTGCAGCGTATGGTTGGTCCCGTACCACGCATTCAGGTTTGTGACCTCGATGCCGACGCCCACGTTCGCATTTCTCCTGGCTAAGTAAGAACTATGAACTGTTCTCTAGCTTGTCCCTTTTAGAACTCCGCGACTGGTGACGTACCGCACCAGCGAAACCGCAAGCACAATCAACACGATCAGCACCAAAGCCGCGGCCCACGCCAGGCGATGCTGGTCCTCATACGGGCCGCTGGCGTAAACCCAGATCTGCAATGGCAGCGCTTCAATCGGCTGATTCGGGCTCGTGCTCCAGTAGGAATTGCCCAGTGCGGTAAAAATCAGCGGCGCCGTTTCCCCGGCTACACGCGCAAACGCCAGCATACAGCCAGTAATGATGCCGGGCGACGCCGTTTTCACCGTAATGGACAAAACCGACCGCCAGTTCGGCAACCCCAGGCCCAGCGCGGCCTCCCGGATGGTGTTCGGCACCATCAGCAGCATCTCTTCGGTCGTTCGCGCCACTGTTGGAATCATCATGATTCCCAATGCCACACCGCCGGAGAACGCCGAGAAATGCTTCTGCGGAACCACGATCAGCGAATACGCTGCCAGGCCCATCACAATCGACGGAACTCCATTCAACACATCGGCGGTAAATCGAACCGCATTCGCCAGCTTTGTTCCCCGTCCGAACTCGGCAAGATAGATTCCTGCGCCAATGCCGATCGGCACACCGATCGCGCTTGCAATCGCCAGCAGGACGCCCGAACCAACGATGGCGTTGGCCATGCCGCCGCCCAGTTCGCCCTCGGGCGCAGGATTCTTGATGAAGAAATCCAGGTTCAGCGAACTGGCGCCCTTGATCAGCAGATATATGAAGATGGCGATAAGCGGCACGATCACAAGCGTGGTCGCGAGAACCGCAAGGCCCGTCACGGCATGGTCGGTTGCCGCGCGCAATACTGGTCGAAAACCGGCTGCCTTTGTCGCCATCATGTCCGTTCCCTGATCCCTATTCCCTGTTTTCTAATGCGCACTGGCTGGTGCGCCGCGTGTCACCGCCCACACCAGCAACCGCGCCGCCGCGTTCACCAGAATCGTCACAATAAAGAGGGCCAATCCAATCTCGATCAAAGCGCTGCGATGCAGATCGCTAACCGCTTCGCTGAATTCGTTGGCGATTACCGATGCCATTGAGGCGCCGTTGGAAAGCAGCGACTTGTGAATCTCCGGCGTGTTGCCGATCACCATCGTCACGGCCATCGTCTCGCCGAGTGCACGGCCCAGGCCAAGGATGGTCGCGCCCACAATCCCGATGCGCGCATTGCGCAAAACGCCCATGCGGATCATCTCCCAGCGGGTCGCGCCCAGCGCCAGCACGGCCTCGCGCTGCGAGTGCGGCACCGCCGTCATCACCTCGCGCGTGAGCGACGAGATGATCGGCAGAATCATGATGGCCAGAATCACGCGCGGCCGTTACGTATCCCAACCCGGTCGGATTGTCATCGCTGAACAAGCCGCTCCATCCCAGATATTTCACCAGCGGCGGATTTAAATGATCGCGGAGCAATGGCACGAGCACAAAGAGCGCCCACATTCCGTAAATAATGCTGGGAATCGCGGCCAGCAACTCAGTGACGAATGCCAGCGGAGCGCGCAGGAATCGCGGACACATCTCGGTCAGAAAGATGGCCAGTCCGATAGCCAACGGAACGGCAATCAGCAATGAAAGGAAAGACGATACCAGTGTGCCGTACACAAACGGCAGCGCGCTGAAGTGCCCGTTCACCGGGTCCCAGTAACTTGCCTGACCCGTATAAGGGTCGGCTACGGGCGGCTTGAAGAAGAATGAAAACCCGAAACTTTTCCAGGACAAGTCGGACCGAAGCAGCAGTTCGCTCAGGATCAGTGCGACGATGCCGAAAATGCTCAGAGCGCAGATCACCATCAGCACATGAAACGCGCGGTCAGCAAAGGCGGAGTTTCCCCGCGTCATCAGAAATCTGCGAACGGCGGAAATCTCGTTTTTGGACGCCTCTGTCACTCGTTGCGGGGGCAAAACATTTTGTGCAGATTGACTTGGCGGTTGGGAGACGCGTATCTCTGGCACTTGAAGAGTCACCGTTCGTAGGCTACCGGGCAAAGATGAATAGAAGGTTACAGCGCTGCTAAATCAAATGCATACAGCACATTTCGGGCAGGTGAATCGTACATGGCTTGCTGTCGCCCCGTCCTACCGGAGCTTGTTGAGATTCGATGCAATCTCGCAGGTTTTGAACCAGTCGAGGCTGTTCCGCGACCCGGTAAATCCCATTTCGCCTGCTCTCCAACCCATCCCGACTCTTATAAGCTGAAGACCTGGAACTCATTAGGCCTAAAACCATGCGTAAAATCGCTCTCATCCTTGCCGCTGCTCTTGCGCCCTTGCCGCTTTTGCCCCAGACCATCCTGCAGGCCGATGCTTTGCACCATGAGTGGAACGCTTCCTGGGTTACTCACCCGACGGCGCCCCTGCGCGAACCGCTCGTGCTGCACTTCCGGCGGACTCTTGATCTGCCCACAGTGCCGGCAAGCTATCTTGTCCGGGTCAGCGCGGACAACCGGTTCATCCTCTATGTCAACGGAACGCGCATAGGCGATGGGCCCGCCCGGGGCGACCTCGCCCATTGGCGCTACGAGCGATTTGACCTGGCTCCATACCTCAAGTCCGGCCACAACCTGATCACGGCAACTGTATGGAATTTTGGCATTTACGCACCACTCGCCCAGATGAGCGACCGGACGGCCTTTCTGCTGGAGAGTGAGGCGGCGGGCCCGACCGGGATCAGCACGCCCAAAGACTGGCTGGTCGAAGTTGAACCCGGCCATCGGGCCCTGGACCGAAGCTCGGTCACTCTGAAGACTTACTTTGCGTCAGGTCCCGGCGAAGAGATTGACGCGGCCAAGTACGACTGGAACTGGAACACCGATGCCCCCGGCGCGGACTGGGTCCCCGTTGCCTCGCCGATGCGCGACAGCATCTTTGTGGGCACCCAGCTTGCCCATTCCGCGGATAGCACCGGCGACAATCCGTGGGGGTTGATCCCCGACACGCTCCCGCACATGGAGTACTCGCCCACACCCGCCGGTAAGGTCGTGAGCGTCGACACTCCGGGCGAAGAGCAGCCCGGCTGGGACAAATTTCCGAGTTCGCCGTTGCTGCTACCATCCGGAATTCACTTTCATATCGTTCTCGATCGCAAGACCCTCACCACCGCCTATCCGGAACTCACCGTCTCCGGCGGCAAGGGCTCCCACATCGTTATCACCTACTCCGAAGCCCTCTACGACAAGGAGCACCACAAGGGCGATCGCGACGCCCTCACCTACAAGGACAGCGAGGGCAAGGAACATCCGCGCGTAGCCCTCGGCCTCACCGACAGCTTTCTTCCAGACGGCGGCGCGCACCGCGTCTTCATGCCGCTATGGTGGCGAACCTGGCGCTACCTCGACCTCGACATCACCACCGGCTCCGAGGGGGTGACCCTTGAATCCCTCAAGGCCTGGTTCACCGCGTATCCGTTTCAGGAGCGCGCCACCTTCCAGTCCGGCGATACCGACCTCGACAAGATCTGGGAGACCAGCTGGCGCACCGCCCGCCTTGACGCCCATGAAACCTACATGGATACGCCCTATTACGAGCAACTCCAGTACATCGGCGACACCCGTATTCAGGCGCTGATCTCCTACACAGTCGCCGGCGACGACCGCCTCGGCATGCAGGCCATCGCTGCGTTCGATCACTCGCGCATTCCAGAAGGCATTAGCCGCAGCCGCTATCCAAGTTCGCTGGCGCAGAACATCCCGCCGTTTTCCCTGCTCTGGATCGGCATGCTCCACGACTACTGGATGTATCGCCCCGATCCGCAGATCGTGCGCGACTCAATTCCCGGCACTCGCGGTGTTCTCAACTGGTTCTCAAAGTACGAAACCGCGTCCGGGCTTCTCGGCCAGCTGCCCTGGTGGAGTTTCGTCGACTGGGTCCCCAGCGGCGACATCCCCACGTACGACACCACGGGGCGCTCGTGCGACACCACGCTCCAGTATCTCGGCGCGCTCATCGACGCCTCCGATCTCGAACGCCACCTCGGTGACTCCGTGCTCGCGACGCGCTACGATGAGCGCGTCAAGCACGTGCGCTCTGCGCTGACTTCCCTCTGCTGGATGCCCGAGCGCGGCCTCCTCGCCGATAATCCCGATCACAAGCTGTTCAGCCAGCAGGCCAATATCCTCGGCGTTCTTTACGACGTGATCCCCAAAGACCGCCAGCAGGATGTTCTACGCCGCATGCTCGCCATCGAGCCAGGCACGACACCCAATGGCGTTCTCTCGGCCTCCTACTATTTCCGCTATTACCTTGCTCGCGCGCTGGACCATGCCGGCATGGCCGACGACTACCTGAAGTCCCTCGATCCCTGGCGAAAACTGCTCCCGCTGCACTTCAGCACCTGGCCGGAGATTCCCGGCGATACGCGTTCCGACTCGCACGCCTGGTCGGCCCATCCCATCTACGACATGCTCACGCTGGTAGCCGGCATCGAACCGGCAAGTCCCGGCTTCGCTACGGTACGTGTCGCGCCACACCTCGGTCCGCTCAATTCCTTAGCCGCTACGTTTCCTCACCCGCAAGGCGACATCAAGGTCGAATACCATCGAGCCGGCACTGGATTGACCGCGACAGTTACGCTCCCCGGCTCGCTTTCGGGCGTCTTTGTGTTCAATGGAACGAGCCGTCCGCTGAACCCGGGCCTGAACAGACTTGTGATCCATTGATGTGCGATTGTTTTTCGAGGTTACCGCACAGGAAAATCGATGTATTTCCCAGTGAATTGGGTGTTGCGGATGGATGTAAACGTGCTACAAATCCAGCATGGCAAGAAGCAAGGATTCAGCGCCATCCGGACACGTCAACCTTAGAACGCTGGCTGAACACCTGGAGTTGTCGCAAACCACGGTCTCGCTGGTTCTCAATAACTCGCCATCGGCCAAATCGATACCGCCCGAGACGCGTAAACGTGTTCTGGAGGCGGCCGCACGACTCAATTACCGTCCGAATTACTTTGCACGCTCCCTGCGCCAGAGCCGCTCGATGTCCGTCGGGGTTCTCGCGCCTGACTTGAGCGAAGGCTACTTCACCCGGGTCATGAGCGGCGTCGTCCAGGAGCTTACCCGCGCAAAGTATTTCTACTTCACAGCCTGCCACGATTGGAAGCGCGAACTGATCGAGCAGTATCCGCGCATGCTCGTCGAGCGCGCGGTGGATGGGTTTCTGCTGCTGAACACGCCGGCCGACGAGATCGAAGTCCCGGTTCCCGTGGTTGCCATTTCGGCGCACAGTCCGGTCCAGAACGTGACCAACATCGTCCTCGACCATCACAAAGCGGTTGAAATCGCACTGGTGCATCTCCACCAGCTTGGTCATCGCCGCATAGCATATATGCGCGGTCCGCGAGCCATTCCGGATTCCGAGTACCGCTGGCAAAGCATCCAGCAGGTCGCAGGAGAAATCGGCCTGCCGATCGACCCGGCACTTGTTGTTCGCATCGATTCCGTGGGCTGGTCAACAAAAACCGGCCAGCACCCGATGGCGCCGGAAATCGGCCACAAGCCCATGCAGGGTCTGCTCGAAAAGTCGCGAGACTTTACCGCTGTTTTCTGCTTCAACGATATTGCCGCCATCGGCGCCATTCGCGCGCTGAAAGATGCCGGCCTTCGCGTGCCCGAAGACGTCTCGGTTGTTGGATTCGACGACATTCAGTCTGCCGCCTACTCCACCCCTTCGCTCACGACCGTCCGCCAGCCGCTGTTTGAAATGGGGCAGCGCGGTGCACAGATCCTGCTCGAGCGCATCGCGAATCGCGAGGCACCCTACCCGGCGGAGATTGTGATGGAGCCCGAACTTGTCATCCGCGAATCCACCGGAACCGCTAATGGCAGTGGCGTGGCCTGACCGGGCAAGCTACGGAGCAACTGGGATACTGTGCCCTGTTCAAATCACTGCTTGTGATGCCCCACCCCTCGAAGATGGCGGCAGGTTGAAGGGAGCGCTTCAGGATACGTCTTCCCGGGTTTTGCCGCAAAACGACTGAAACCACCGGCTGATGTAAATCTGTGCGTGGGCTTCGCCGCAGTAGTGCCGCGCATGGGGCTTATCCGCCGACTCTTTCGTCCATTTGAAGACGGTAAGGTACGCATCACTGCAATGGATGACGATCCACCGGATCGGCTTATCGGTTTCCTCGCCGCAAATCTCACATCGATACATCGTGTCAATCACCCGCAACCTCCCCCTGTTCAACTTCTCTCAGAACCCATCGCCGCATCGTCTCAGGGAAACCACTGTGAACTGATAACGGTTACTCCAGCATTTGCAAATCCAGCGGCGCCTCTAACAGGCAATCCATCTTGCCGATGCTCAGCCAGCGCCCGCTTCAGCGCCGACGACTTGCAGGGTTCCACCGTCACCACAAACGGCAGCGCCTCAGCAGGATAACCCGGCTTCTGCACGATAGCGCGAATGTTGATCCGCTGCCGTGCCAGCGCACCCGTAATCTCCGACACGATTCCCGGCCGGTCTACCACCAGGAAGCGTATGTAGTGCGGCACCTCAAACTCCGCGCCGATCTTCGCCGGCACCGAGGGAATCGCAACCCGGCGCGATCCGTGGGCCAGTGTCAGCAGGTCGCTGACCACCGCAACTGCGGTCGGATGCCCGCCTGCGCCATGCCCCGAAAACACAACGTCGCCTCCGTAGTGGCCCGACAGGATCACCATGTTCTCAGTGCCGCGCGACCACGCCAGGGGCGAGCCCCTGTCCACCAGCATCGGCCCCACGGTCGCTGCCACGGCGCCAGCGCGTTCTTCCGCACGCGCAACCTGGCGGATGGTGCAGTTCAAATCGCGTGCGTAACTGAAGTCCACTGCCGTCACGCTCGTAATCGGCTGCGGCACGATCTCTTCGGGGTCTACCACCACGCGCAGTGCCAGGCGCATCAGGATTGCCAGCTTCGAACGCGCGTCGAATCCGCCCACATCCTCGGTTGGATCCGCTTCCGCATAGCCCTTGGTCTGCGCCTCGGCCAGCACCGTCGCGAATTCGGCTCCAGCCTCCATCTTGCTGAGAATGAAGTTGCAGGTTCCGTTCAGGATTCCTTCCATGCGCGTGATGCGATCGCCGGCCAGACCCTGCTCGAGGCCCGGAATGACTGGAATTCCACCGGCTACTGCTGCGCCATATTTAAGATGTCCGCCGCAGGCCGCTGCCAGCCGCTCGAGTTCCACACCGTGATAGGCAATCAACTTCTTGTTGGCGGTAACCACGCTCTTGCCCGCCTCGATCGCACGCCGAACCCACGTGCCTACCGGATCAAGTCCGCCTACGAGTTCCACGATCACATCAACATCCGAAGCGAGCACCTGTTCCCAATCCTCGCTCCACACAACACTTTCAGGGACCCAGTTGGCCTTCTTTCGGGCAACATTGCGGTTGAAGACATGCGTCAACTGCAGCCCTTCAGGCTTCGATTCAAGCAGTATTCGCGCTACCGAACTGCCCACAGTGCCAAACCCAAACAGCGCGATGCGCAGCGGCGGCCGGCCATTGGGCTCAGCCGCGATAGAATCTTTCTCCGATTCGGAGTTTTTCACTTGAGACGGCATCAAACCCTTCGTTTAAGTGTGTGGAAATCGAGATGCCTTGATGATACCTGACCAGCCTTCGACCTCCCCGAATGGCTTGCCTGACCAAGGTTCATGTAGCATAATGCCCAGATGCGGCGCGCCCTCTCCATCTTGCTGGTACTTCTGTCAGGTTTGGGTCCGCTCGCGGTCGTTTTGAATGCGGCCGGAGATCCCGCGAATCTTCCCGCCTGCTGCCGCCGGCACGGCGCACATCATTGCGTCATGTCCGATGGCCCAGCCGCCGCGGACCAATCGCGCGCACCCGCATTTACCGCGCCCTCACACTGTCCCCTCTATCCCCGAAGTGGAAGCGCCGCACCGGCGCCGACTTTCGCGTTGACCCCGGCTTCATTCGTATTGGCCTTTTCTTCTCGACCGGCACGTATCGGCTTTCCCCATGACTCCGAAGCCGGCAGCATTCAACTTCGCGTGCTCACCCTCCGCGGCCCTCCTGCACCCCTCATCGGCTGATCAATTGAGATCGTCTTTGCCCGCGTATGCGCAAATGGCCCCTTCATTTCCGCGTTCATCGCGCAGGATCCATCGCCTGATTGCGAACGGGTAAGCCGGTCTCAGGTTGCCAATCGCTGCCGCGCCCTGTTCCCGGTAATCGCGGCAGATCTGCCACAACCGCTGCTGGTGCATCGAGGTCACCCCCGCATGCGACGTTCGTCTATCTTCGCTTTTCTCCTCTTGCTTGCCCTGCCACCCCTAGCGCGCGCCACTGTCTTTGCGACGGTTCATGGCGTCGTTCACGATCAACGTCATCATCCCATCGCCGGCGCCAAGGTCTCTCTTGAAGCCGCCGAGTCCGAGTTCAAGCTTGAGTCCGCCACCGGCGCGAACGGTGAATTCGAAATCCTGCAAGTGCCCCATCGGCGTTTACCGACTCAAAGTCAACGCTCCGGGCTTCGTTGAAGTTGTGGAGTCTCTTTCCATTAGTTCGGCGACCAATCCAGTCCTCCATATTCCTCTTGCCGTTGCCGCCTCCAGTGAAAGCGTTGTCGTCAGTGCGTCGCCAACCACGCCGGCAACGGACTCCGCAACCCCCACCACACTCATAACTCGCGCCGATATCGATCAGACTCCCGGAGCCAGCCGCACCATCGGCATGGAGATGATCACCGATTACGTCCCCGGCGCCTACATGACCCATGACATGCTGCACATGCGCGGCGGGCACCAAACGTCGTGGCTCATCGACGGCATCGCCATCCCCAACACCAAGATCGCGTCCAATGTCGGGCCGCAAATCGACCCCAAGGACATCGACGAGCTTGAAACCCAGCGCGGCAGCTACCAGGCCGATGTCGGCGACCGTACTTATGGTGTCTTCAACGTTCTTCCCCGCAATGGATTCGAGCGCGACCGGGAAGCGGAATTGCTTGTTTCCGGCGGAAATCTCT
The DNA here is from genome assembly GCA_963774175.1 of uncultured Acidobacteriaceae bacterium. Taxonomy (GTDB): domain Bacteria; phylum Acidobacteriota; class Terriglobia; order Terriglobales; family Acidobacteriaceae; genus Telmatobacter. Next base: position 126,715 of record CAVZDT010000017.1, on the reverse strand, counting down.
ACACCGGCGAGACGCAATTCTCGCTCGGCGATCACTCCGCCGCAACAGCCTGGTACGCGAGCGTCGCGGGCTCTCGCTCGAACTACGGCCTTGCCACGCCGGTCGCCAACATCTATCACGACGCCACCAACTCGCAGAGCGCCTTCGTTTCGCTCATTCACAACCAGACATCGAAAGACCAGTTGCGGCTCGACGGCCAGTATCGCCAGGATCACTTCCAGATTCCCTACGACCCCGATCCCAACGACTTCGAGTGCGTCTCGAGCTACTATTGCTCCTATGGCCTCCGGGACGGCCAATCGGAGCGCGATTCCTTCGTAATCTTCAACTGGGTTCACACCCTTTCACCCAAGGCGCTGTTTGCGCTCGCGCCCTTTTACCATTTCAACCAGGCAAACTACGATTCACCCACCACCGACCAGCCGGTCGCTACCACCTGGCACCAGACATCGCAGTACGCCGGGGCGCAGGGCGACTTCCACACTGACGCCGGTCCGAACAACTTTTCCGGTGGCGTCTACGGCTTCTACCAAAACGAGAACGACCTCTTCGGCGTGCTGGTCAACGATGGAAGTGCGGCGTCGCAACCGAACACGCAAGGCAATGCCAACGGCAATCTGTTCGAGTTCTATCTGTCAGATCACCTTCACCTCGGCCACTACATCACTCTCCTTGGCGGCGAGCGATTCTCCTTCTATCACGGCGGATTCGCCGAGACGGCTATCTATCCCCGCATTGGCGCAACGGTTGAAATTCCGCGTCTCCACTGGGTCTCTGCGCGGTTTCTACGGACACTTCTTCCAGCCCGCTCCGCTGCAAACCGTCTCCGCATCGGTCCTGAACTACGCAGCCGGCCTCCCCTCCGGCGAAAACACATTCTCGCCGCTTCCCTCCGAGCGCGACGAAGAACATCAGTTCGGGCTTTCAATACCCTATAAAGGCTGGTCCCTCGACGTTACGAACTTCAAAAACCGCGTCAACAACTTTCTCGACCACTCCAACCTCGGCGAATCCAATATGTACTTCCCGATCGCCGTGGATGGAGCACTGGTCCGCGCATGGGAGTTGAGCATTCGCTCGCCCCGGCTTGCCCACCTCGGCCAGTTTCATCTTGCCTACTCCAACCAGATCGCCGAACAGCGCGGCAACATTATCGGAGGATTCACCTGCAGCGACCCCAACGATCCCGCCTGCAACCTCGGCCCTGACTACTTCCCCGTCGACCACGATCAGCGCAACACGCTCAACACCGGCTTCACCACAAGCCTGCCACTGCGCACATGGTTCGCTACCAACGTCTACTATGGCTCGGGATTCTCTAATGGCCTCGCCGGCGCGAACACCGGCCCGTACAACGGACCTTATCTGCCGGTGCACACAACCTTCGATTCATCGGTCGGCCACAACTTCGGCGAACGCCTGTCGTTCTCTGTCAATGCCATCAACGTCACGAATCACCGCGTTTTGCAGGACAACTCGATCACCATCGGCGGATTTCACTTCAACGACCCGCGCATGTTTTCCGCCCAGTTGCGCTATCGCTTCCACTTCTAACGTGCCTCAACAGCTATCATCTTTCCCATGCCCACCACCTTCGAAAAACTCAACCTCAAAGAGCAGCGGGAAATCACTGTACTGAATGCCCCGGAGAGCTTTGTCCACGAACTCGGCAGTCTGCACGGGATAACGATTCATCGCACCGTCCGGGCCGCGGACGACATTCAGTTCTTCCTGGCTTTTGTCACGCGTAAGAAGGAAGTCGACGCGCTCGCCCCGCAAATCGCCAAGCGTGCCAAAGGCGATGCCATCGTCTGGTTCGCTTATCCCAAGGGCACGTCGAAGAAATACAAATGCGACTTCAACCGCGACAACGGTTGGGACGCACTGAATGCTTTGGGGTGGGAAACCGTGCGCGCCATTGCCATCGACGAGGACTGGTCGGCGCTGCGCTTCCGGCGCAAAGAATTTGTCAAGGCCAGGAAAGATTGAGCTTCGTCACTAGTTGATCTCAAACAATCCCGGCATCACTTCCCCGGCCTTGCCTTCCACCACATTCGTGAATGCGTGCGCGTTCAGGGGCGGCTCCGGCCCGATGTACACCGTGCGCGCTCCTTGCTGCCGCGCCCAGTTCACGAAGTTGGCTGCCGGATACACCGATCCCGACGTCCCAACCACCACCATCAGGGTTGCACGCGTAATCTCGCGCTGGATGCGATCCATCTCCAACGGAATCTCACCGAAGAACACGATGTGCGGCCGCAGCCTCGCTCCACAGGCACATTTCCCCACTTCCGCAAGGCTCTTGTACACCGTGCGATCCTCGACGGGAGGCCGGCCGCACTCATCTTCACATCGCGACTTCGCCAACTCGCCGTGCATGTGCACCAGCCGCGCCGATCCCGCGCGCTCATGCAGGTCGTCAACATTTTGAGTACAGAGAAAGAAACGGTCGCCGAGCTTCGCTTCAAGCTCCGCCAGGGCAATATGCGCTGGATTCGGTTCGGCCTTCGCTCCCTGCTCGCGGCGCTCCGAGTAGAACTGCCAAACCAGCGCCGGATTCTGTTCCAGCGCCTCTGGTGTGCATACATCTTCCACACGATGCCCCGCCCACAAACCATCCGAAGCGCGAAACGTCGGCAGCCCGCTCTCCGCGCTGATTCCCGCCCCCGTCAGCACAAAGACCCGATCGGACGGTGAAATTGAGATTTTCGACACTTTTCTGAGCTCCTAGCTTCTAGCCTCTAGCTACTAGCTCAAGCTTTGTCCTCTTGCCCCCACGTTGCGGGACCGCACGAAGTAGCTAGAAGCTGGAGGCTAGTAGCTAGAAGCTGAATTCATGGTTCCAGCAGAATCTTGCCCGTCGTCTTGCGATTCTCCATATCGGTTTGCGCGCGACCGGCCTCGGCCAGCGGATACATGTATTCCATGCGCAGCTTCAAGTCGCCGCTGGCCACCCAGCCCATCACCTCGCCCGCGCGACACTCCAGTTCCTTGCGTGTCGCCACGTAGTGCCACAGCGTCGGACGCGTAATGAACAACGAGCCTCTTCCGCTAAGCTGGATCAGGTCGAAGGGAGGCACAGGACCGCTCGATCCACCGAAGAGCGCCATCAATCCGCGCGGCCGCAGGCAATTCAGACTGCCTTCAAACGTCGTCTTGCCCACGGAATCGTACACCACATCCACGCCCTTGCCGCCGGTCAGCCGCTTCGTCTCCGCAACAAAATCCTGCTGGGTATACAGAATCGTCTCCGCCGCGCCCGCTTCACGCGACAGCTCCGCCTTCTCCTTCGTCGATACGGTAGTGATCACGCGCGCGCCAATCTTCGCTGCGATCTGCGTCAGCAGCAAACCCACGCCGCCCGCGCCCGCGTGCACCAGAGCGGTATCGCCGGCCTTCAGCGGATACGTCGACGTAGCGAGATAGTGCGCCGTCATTCCCTGCAGCATCGCCGCCGCGGCCTGCTCCGGAGTCAACCCATCCGGGACCTTCACCAGTTGCGACGCCGGCACCAGCGCGTATTCCGCATAACTGCCCAGCACTCCAACCGACGCCACCAGGTCTCCAGGCTTGAATCCCGTAACCCCGGTGCCAAGTTCTTCGATGGTGCCTGCGGCCTCGCTGCCGGGAATCAACGGCAGCGTCGCCTTGTAGGTGCCCTTGCGGAAATAAATCTCGATGAAATTCACGCCGATGGCTTCAACGCGAATCAGCACCTGCCCCGGACCGGGCACAGGTATCTGCAATTCAGCGAGCTCAAGAACCTCCGGCCCGCCGGTGGACTGGATTTGTATAGCGTTCATACATGCGCAAGCATGCACCCTGACACCGTGCCGATGCAAGGGAATGAGTGATTAGGGACTAAGGGACTGAGGGACTCAGGGACTGAAGCACCAGGGCTGTAAGAAACAGCAGCGTACCGATTGCGTCGATGCTTCCGGATTCATTCCTGATGAATCGTTTCGATCACATGACTGACGAGCATGAAAACGAAGCGGCCCCACCTAGCATCGCGCTAAGCGGGGCCGTTGCATTTCAAATCCGGGGTCCCTACGTCCCTCAGTCCCTATACCGATTGTCGTTCCGGTCCGACAAAATGCTCGGCTCTTCCGGAGTGCGCAGCCGCACGATGCGATCGATCGCATACGGAGTGCGACTCTCGGTCGAGTGGAAGTGCCGTACCTGCAACTCTCCCAGCAGTCCGATCGCCAGCATCTGGATGCCGGCCACAATCAGCACCGCGGCAATCACGAACATCGGCCCGTGCTGATCCATGATGTTCATGTGCGGGTTCATGATCTTGGCAATCAGAATGATCATCGACATGATGCTGCCCACGATGATACCCAGCGCGCCGAAGCTGCCGAAGAAGTGCAGCGGCCGACTCATATACTTCAGCAGGAAGCGAATCGTCAGCAGGTCGAAAAACACGCGGAAGGTGCGGCCGATGCCGTAGTGGCTCTTGCCGCGCTCGCGGTTCACGTTCTTGATGGGAATCTCGCAGATCGATGCGCCATACCAGCTGGCCAGCGCCGGAATGAACCGGTGCATCTCGCCATAGAGCGGAATGTTCTGGATCACCTCGTGCCGGTACGCCTTGAACGTCGTGCCGAAGTCGTGAATGTCAACGCCCGAGAGCTTGGCCATCAGCCAGTTCGCGCAGCGCGATGGAATGCGCCGCATCACGAAGTTGTCGATGCGCTCCCTGCGCCAGCCCGACACCACGTCGTAGCCTTCTTCCAGTTTCTCAAGAAAGCCGGGAATATCGTTCGGATCGTGCTGCAGGTCGCCGTCCATCGCCAGGATAAAGTCGCCCGAGGCGTTGTCAAAACCCGCCGCCAGCGCCGACGTCTGCCCGAAATTGCGGCGCAGCTTCACCACCAGCACGCGGCTATCGACCGCGGCAACTTCTTCCAGCAGCTTGTAGGTGCGGTCGCTGGAGCCGTCATCCACAAGCACCAGCTCAAAGCTGTCGCCCACCTGCTCCATCACCTGCTTCAGGCGGGCATATAAAACGGTTACATTTTCCTCTTCATTATGAAAAGGAACGACAATCGAATACTTCGGCATGTCAATAGTATAGACGCGGATAAATTGTTAAAGGCGCACTTATTCGTTTACTGATGATGAACAAAAACCGGGTCGCGCTCCTGCGCTGCCGCTGGCCGGACGCCTACCGGTTAAGTTCATCCAGCATTGTCTGCATCTCGCTGAGAGCATGGCGGTTGCCGGTCCGCGCGGCGCAGGCGATACCGGCCTTGAGTTTCTCAACGGCGTCGGCGTTGCGTTCCACTTTGGTAAGGATCTGGGCCGACATGAAATAGGCGGCGGTATAGTCCGGATTCTGCTCGAGCAGGACATCGAATTCCTTCAGTGCCGCAGCCACCTCGCCGCGACTGGCCAGTTCCATCGCGATCCCGTAGCGGGCAAAGCTGTTCTTCGGGTCCATCGCGAGAATCTCTTTGAGTCCTGCAATCTTGTCCGTTGTACTCATGTGTGGGATTTCTGCACCAAGGCGATTTGCTTAAATGGCGTGGATTGCCGAAACTGGAACTGGTGCTTCGGCACAAAGGTTCATTGGTGATCCCATTGTAGCTGGAAGTGAACTTTCTCATCAGTAGATTCTGCAATCGAGATGGAGCAAGTGTGAAAAATGAGCACGACTGAAGCCAACCCGCTTGTGCGTACCGTTGCCAGCACGCAATCCGAGATGACTGAGGTCATCCTCCCCAACGACGCCAATACGCTCGGCAACCTGCTCGGCGGCCGCCTGATGCACTTCATCGATCTCACCGGCGCGATCGCTGCCTACCGCCATTCGCGCACCCATGTCGTCACCGCGGCCATGGATCACATTGACTTCATCCAGCCGGTGCATGTGGGCGATCTGCTGATCCTCAAATCCAGCGTTAACCGTGCATTCAACACTTCCCTCGAGGTGGGGGTCAAAGTCTGGGTGGAAGACCCGCAAACCGGTTCGCATCTCCACGTCGCCAGCGCCTACCTGGTTTTCGTGGCCATCGATGAGCATGGCCGGCGCCAGAAGATTCCGCAGGTCCAGCCGGAAACACCCGATGAGGTTCGTCGCTACAACGACGCGCTTCTTCGCCGCGAACATCGCGAATCCGAATCAGCCCGCCGCAAGCAGGAGCGGCGCGACACAGGCCTCAGAAGGGTCTAGCGAAATTCAGAAAGAACCTGCTCAAGGAGTAATTCGAAAATGGCTCACTCACATGCCACGCCCCAGCCCGTAGCGCTTCCCGGAGTCTCCAAGATCGTTGCCGTCGGATCCGGTAAGGGCGGGGTCGGCAAAACCACGGTCGCCGTCAACCTGGCCATCGCGCTCTCCAAGCTCGGACAGCGGGTAGGACTGATTGACGCCGACGTCTATGGCCCCAACGTCCCGCTCATGATGGGCTCCTCGCAACCGCCGCGCCTCGGCGCGGACAACCAGATCGAGCCCAACGACACCCACGGCATCAAGACCATCTCCATCGGCTACATCTCGCCCGGCGACAAACCCATGGTGATGCGCGGACCGATGCTCCACCAGATCATCCGCCAGTTTCTGCAGCAGGTGAATTGGGGCGAACTCGACTATCTCATCGTTGATCTGCCGCCCGGCACCGGCGACGTTGTCATTTCGCTTGTCCAGACCGTCCCGCTTACCGGCGCTGTCGTCGTCAGCACGCCCAGCGATGTCAGCCTTCAGGATGCGCGCAAGGCTCTGGAGATGTTTGCCCAGGTGAATGTCGAGGTCCTCGGCATCGTCGAGAACATGAGCCACTTCACCTGCCCGCACTGCCACGAGGTGATCGACATCTTTTCCAGGGGCGGCGCAGAACGCACCGCGGCTCAATTCAAAGTCCCGTTCCTCGGCTCCATTGAGCTCATCCCCGCCATTCGCGAAGGCGGCGACCGCGGGCTTCCCGTGACCCTCGCCGGCCCGAAGAGCCCGCAGGCCACGGAATTCTTCAATATCGCCCAGAAGTTGATGGAACGCGCCGACGCTGCAGCCGCCTCCGCATCCGACGTCATCGAAATCAGCTAAAGCAATTCCTGAGCAGCCGTATCCGGAGGCATTGCATTCAAGTGGGCGCGACCATCAGGGAGCGGCGACCTTGCACCAACCGACAAGAGGACACACCAACTCAGGAATTGCCATAGAGCAACCAGCCGGCGGCCCGACAGCTTCCAATCAACCCTGTGCCGTCACCGCCGCGCAACTCCACCGACGCGATAACTTCGAATCAGGAGTATGGATATGAGCAGCCCGTCGAATGGTCCCAGCATCACCCCGTTTCTCTGGTTTGACAGCAACGCCGAAGAGGCCGTCGATTTTTACCTCTCGATCTTTCCCAACTCGCACCGTCTCAAGGAACTCCGCAACACCGGCGATGCGCCCGGCCCGAAGAATGGCATTCTCACCATCAGCTTCGAACTCAACGGACAGAGATTCGTCGCGCTCAACGGAGGTCCGCACTACAAGTTCAACGAGGCCGTCTCCTTTGTCGTAAATTGCGACACCCAGCAGGAGATCGATTACTACTGGTCGAAGCTGACCGCCGGCGGCCAGGAAATTCAATGCGGATGGCTCAAGGACAAGTTCGGCCTTTGCTGGCAAATTACTCCCACGCGCATCGGCGAGTTGCTGCGGAATTCCAAGGCGATGCAGGCCATGATGGGGATGACCAAATTGGATATCGCCGAACTCGAACGTGCCGCCCAATCATAGCCGCGCCTGTAAGGTAGAGGATGGGTGGGAAGGCAAAAGGCCATCCGATCAACGATCAAGGCGTTCACATGAAACGAATCCTCGTCTCCTGGAGCAGCGGCAAAGACTGCGCGTGGGCCCTTCATTTGCTTCGTCAGCAGCCTGACATCGAAATCGTCGGGCTCCTCACCACCATCAATGCGGAATTCAACCGCGTCGCTATGCACGGCACCCGCCGCGCGATCCTCGAAGCCCAGGCGGCCGCCGCGCGGCTTCCGCTCTGGGAGATTCCGCTTCCCTGGCCCTGCACCAATGAAATCTATGAGCAGCGCATGGCCGACGCATGCCAACGTGCCGTCGCCGAGAGAATCGACGCCATCGCTTTCGGCGACCTGTTTCTGCGCGACGTTCGCGCCTACCGGGAAACGCAGCTCAAGCCGACCGGCATCGAACCGCTCTTTCCGCTCTGGGATATTCCCACCGGCGAACTCGCCCGCTCGATGATTGCCGGCGGCCTCCGCGCCAGGCTTGTCTGCGTCGACTCGCGTCAACTCGATCCCGCCTTTGCCGGCCGCGACTTCGACGCCGATCTGCTTCGCGGCCTGCCGCCAACCGTCGACCCCTGCGGCGAAAACGGCGAATTCCACTCCTGTGTCCACGACGGCCCGATGTTCTCCATTCCCGTGGCGCTCGAAGCCGGAGAAATCGTCAATCGCGACGGTTTCATCTACGCAGACTTCTGGCCTTCGGAGACTTGCGCGGCTGTAACTGAGCTGGTCCCCGAATCCCACTGATTCCGCAGTAACTAAAGTGCACTCGCACCCACGACCATCGGCCCGAAGAACCTTGCCCAGGGAGCCTGTGATCGAGCTGATTCAATCGTCGCCGCCGTCATCGACCTCGACCAGCTCCTGCAGCTGGCCGATGCGGCGCTCTTCCCACACCCTATGTAGTATTCTACTTGACTTTGCGTATGTTGAATGCTACATAGGTATGTCGCTGTAATGCGCGTGAGGATGGGGCATGAAAGCCAGGTTGCTTTGCACTATCACTTGTAGCTTGCTCTTAAGCACGGTCGTGCGCGCGCAGGCACCGGCCCGTCCCGCAGTTGCCAAGCCTGAGGACACTTCCCCACATACGGTGCAATTCGTAACGGTAGAGCAAGGTGTCAAGCTCGAGGTATTGGACTGGGGCGGTACCGGGCGCCCACTCATTTTCCTCGCGGGACTCGGATTCGATGCTCATGGGTTTGATACGATCGCGCCAAAACTCGTCCCCAAATACCATGTCTACGCCATCAGCCGCCGTGGATTCGGTGCTTCCAGCGCCCCGGCTCCTTTAAATGGAAATTACTCGGCCGATCGTCTCGGAGACGATGTGCTTGCCGTTATCGACGCTCTCAAGCTCCAGCGGCCGGTGCTGGCCGGACACTCCATCGCCGGCGAGGAGTTGAGTTCCATCGGAACCCGTCATCCCGAAAAGGTGGCCGCACTGATTTACCTCGATGCCGGCTATCCGTACGCCTGCTACGACCCAACTCGCGGCGACATCATTCTGGATGCGCTCGAGCTGAAGAAAAAGCTCGACCTCTTCGTTTCCGCGGCCGTTCCCGACATGAACGAGTTTTTCTCCGATCTGCAAACGACTTTGCCGCGACTTGAAAAGGATGTGAGTGAAACGCGGAAGAAACTCGCACTCTCGCCTCCCCGGCCGCCTCATTCCGGCTCCCCGCCGCCGATTTACGTTGCAATTAGCGCTGGGAACAGAGGTACACGGGAATCGACGTGCCGGTACTCGCGTTCTTTGCCGTTCCTCATGATATCAGCCAGGTGTTTCCCAACGACCCTGCAGCCCGCAAAGCAGCAACCGACTACGATCTAAGAACCACCGGAGCCCAGGCCGATGCCTTTGCAAAATGCGCTCCCGGAGCACGCATTGTTCGCCTGCCCAATGCAAACCACTGGGTCTTCGGATCCAATGAAGCCGAGGTGCTTCGTGAAATGAACGCATTTCTAGCCAATTTGCCGTAAAAATTGCACGAGGTCTTCTCATGCTCGAACTGCGGCGTGTCTCCAAGCACTTTGCCGGTATCCCCGCGGTCGATGATGTCAGCTTCTCCGCTCGCCCCGGCGAAGTGACCGGCTACCTCGGCCCCAACGGCTCCGGCAAGTCCACCACCATGAAGATGATCACCGGCCTGATCGAAATGACCTCGGGCCAGATTCTTTTCGACGGCAAACCCATCGACGACGACCTCATCGCCTACAAGCGCCGCATGGGCTACGTTCCCGAAGAACCTTATCTCTACAACCACCTCTCCGGCGTCGAATACCTGACCATGGTTGCCGACCTGCGCGGTATTGCAACGCGCCAGGCCAGCCAGCGCATCGACGGTCTGCTTCGCCTGCTCGCGCTCTACGACGATCGCCACGCCGCCATCTCCGGCTACTCCAAAGGCATGCGCCAGAAGGTGCTGATCGCCGCTGCCCTGATGCACAATCCCGATCTCGTCCTTCTCGACGAGCCCTTCTCCGGCCTCGACGTCGGCTCGGCCCTGGTCCTGCGCAGCCTGATCACCGAACTCGCAGCCCGCGGCAAAGTCGTGCTCTTCAGCTCGCACGAACTCGACACCGTGGAACGCATCTGCAATCGCGTCGTCATCCTCCATCGCGGCAAGCTCGTCGCCGACGACTCCATCGACCGCCTCCGCTCGCTGATGGAATTGCCCACTCTCGAAGCCATCTTCTCGCAACTCGCCGTCGAGCAGGACACCGACTCCATGGCTCGCCAGATCGCGGATCTGATCGATGCGTAGACTCGTCACGTCCCTCTTCCATCGCTGGAGCGTGCTGCACCTGCCTCTGCAGTTCCGCGTATTGCACCAGCAATTCCTTCTGCGCGTCGTCGACCTCGAAGCTCTCTCCATCGAAGCCGATATCCCGCGCTTCCTCGGTCAGTTCGCCGGCATCCTCATCATGATCAGCCTGATTCACGGGATCGGGGTGCTCTTCTTTCCGCCGCCTCCAGCCCTCGCACTGGAACTACGAGCAAGCGCCGGATGTCCGATGTGATGCTGGTCGTCGGTCTGTGTTCTGTTCTGATGTGGGACACCACGTTTCCAGACAAGCGCGACGTAATGGTGCTCGCGCCATTGCCAGTACACCCTCGCACGATTCTTTTCGCCAAGATCGCAGCATCCGGTACCGTTCTCGGAATCGCGGTCATCGCCCTCAACTGTGCGTCCAGCATGGGGCAATCCGTGGTCTTCGGTGCACCGGCCGGCGGATCTAATCGGCATGGCACGATTCTTCATCGCCTACTGGTTCACCATGATTGCCGCAGCGTCTTTCCTCTACGGGGCAGTCCTGACCATCCAGGGACTCACCGCTCTCGTGCTGCCGCGAAGAATGTTTCTCCGCGTCTCGGCGATTCTGCAACTTGCGGCATTCGGCTTTTTTCTGAGCATGCGCTTCCTTCAGCCGGAACTCACAACCTACGCTGAAACCGTTTCTCCGGATCACCATTGGCTTCTGGCAGCTTCGCCGACCTTCTGGTTCTCGGCCCTCCTGAACCAGGTGAACGGATCCTTGCCAACCGATCTTCTGTGGCTGGCGCACCGGGGATGGATCGGCCTGGGGCTCGTCGCCGTTGGAGCCACGACTTCCCTGCTGCTCTGCTACCTGCGCACGATGAAGAAAACCGTGGAAGATCCCGACCTGGTGCCGGGGACAGGCGGTTTTCACTGGATTCCGCGTCTCGGCAGCTCGCTCCAGACCGCAATCGTCGTCTTCTGCCTGCGATCCATCGCGCGCAGCCGCCAGCACCGTGTCGCGCTGGCTTTTTACTGGTCTGTTGTTTTTGCAATCACCCTGTCGTGGATTCGGCACGAGACGCTGAATCCGCCGGAGCCGATTGCCATGGACATCATCACGTCCACATTCATGATGATGATGTTCGCCGTGCTCGGGCTCCGCGGCGTCTTCTCGCTTCCCATCTCGCTCAACGCCAACTGGATGCTGCGCATCACCCAGCTCAGGCCGACACAAGACTACGTTGCGGCAACACGTCGCGCCCTGCTGCTCTTCGGCGTGGTTCCCATCTGGGTAATCTCCGCCGCTCTCGCGCTCCACTTCCGGCCCTGGCCGCATGTGGCCGAGCACCTTGTGTTCCTCGCACTTCTCGGAGGTGTTCTCGTCGAGTTCAGCCTGATCAAGTTCGACAAGGTTCCCTTCACCTGCTCCTACCTGCCGGGAAAAACCAACGTCCAGGTCATCTTCTGGGGCTTTGCGTTCGTTCTTCTCATGCTGGGAATCATGCTTGGCGGCTATGAACTGGATGCCCTGAGCCATCCATCCGAGTATCTGCGTCTGGTCAGCATCTCCGTAGCAACCATCTTCGCGCTGTGGGTCGTGAACCGCATCCACGCTCGATCGGCCGTGCTCTACTTCGAGGAATTGCCTCCGGAATTGATTACGCGCCTGGGACTCATCTTCGTTCCTCCGCCCCAATCGCCATCGCCCCATCCGCCCGCTGAATAGTTCTTTGCGATCGCGCAAAAAAGAAGAGCGAGGCCGAAGCCCCGCTCTTCTCTGTGTTCAGGCACCTTTAGCGCCAGTGCCCCTCAATCAGCACCCAGCCGCCGTGCCGGTGCACCCAGTGGTGGGCGACCCACACTCCACCAGGATGCGGTGGGCGATCCCAGCGCCCCGGGACCCACACGTAGCGCTCACCATCCCAGCGGTGATAGCCCCCAATCCATACGAATCCCCTCTCGGGCGGCGGTGGCCGGCGTTCCACGATTGGAGCGGGCGGTCCAACCCGAACATAAACCTGCGCGTATCCAGCCGCAGGGAGCAAGGTAAGGGCAAGCAAAGCTGCCAGTGCAATCTTCTTCACGTGACACTCCTTCAGCAATGATGGTCGCCGGCGCTTCAGACTGCCTTTCCGGCTTTCTGGACATTTCAACATGGATTTGCGGGAAAAGTTGCGTGACCTAAGTACCGCGAACCAATCTGGAACACGGCTGTCTCATCTGGCGAGGGTTTTTTTCACTGCATGGATCTGGAACTACGCCGCTACTTCCACTTCTGCTGTCAGCGCCTCGATTGCTTTCACGCAGTCGGCCCGGCTCACATCGTGATGCGTGACCATGCGGATCGCAGTCGGCCCAACGGTGCTGGCCAGGATGCCCCGCGCCTTCAACCGCGTCACCAGTTCGTCTGCTGTCACCGCACCCTTGACCTTGAAGATCACGATATTGGTTTCGACCGAGTCCAGATCAATGTCCACGCACTCCATGTGCGACAAAGCCTCGGCCAGCAGCCGCGCATTGGCGTGATCCTCGTGCAGCCGGGCAGGCATCTGCTCTAGCGCGATGAGCCCGGCAGCAGCCAGCACGCCCACCTGCCGCATTCCGCCGCCCAGCGCCTTGCGATAGATTCGCGCCTGTTCCATCAATTCGGCCGAGCCCACCAGCATCGAGCCTACCGGCGCGCAAAGTCCTTTCGACAGGCAGAACATGACCGTGTCAAATCCGCGCGTGAGCGTTTTTACATCCACACCCAGCGCCGTTGATGCGTTGAAGATTCGCGCGCCATCCAGGTGAACCGGAAGCTTGCGCTCCTTCGCGTTCTCCAGGATTTCCTGCATAACCGCAAGCGAGGTACAGCGGCCACCGGTCAGGTTCGCAGTGTTCTCGATTTCAATCAGGCCGGTAGCGGCGCGAAACGATCCTTTCTTGAAGATCGCCGGCTCAATGTCGGCCCACGTCAGCGTCCCGCGCTCTGTTGGCACGGCGCGAACCAGACAGCCTGAAAACACCGCCGTCGTCGCCATCTCCCAGTCGAGAATGTGGGAGCGCGATTCGCAGATCACTTCCTGTCCCGGCTCGGTCAGCAGCCGGATTGCAATCTGGTTGCCCATGGTGCCCGTGGGTACAAACAGCCCGGCTTCGCGCCCGAAGGTTTCGGCGGCACGTTCTTCCAGCAGGTTCACCGTCGGATCTTCACCGTAGACGTCGTCGCCCACTTCCGCTGCGGCCATCGCCGCGCGCATCTCCGGCGTAGGCCGCGTCACGGTATCCGAGCGCAAATCAATCAACTCAACCATTGTCCAGTTCTCAGTCCTCAGTCAGTTTTCAGTCGTCAGTTTTCAGTCGTCAGTTCTCAGTACTTCTCACATCGCCGTTCTTTAACTGTGAACTGACAACTGTGCACTGTAGTGAAGTGTCTTTACGGTATCTGCGCCATCGGCAATTCCATCACCGGCGTCACTTTTCCGTTGGTCGACGCATAGGCCCACATGCCGTGGAAGTTCTCGCGCAGGCCGGGATGCGCCTTGAGCACCGCTCCCAGGACGGCAATCGCCTCCGTCCGGGCTACAGCCGGATCGCCTGCTCCGACGGACTCGTAGGTCACGCCCAGGTCCGGTTCATGCAGCGAAGCGTCCAGATGCACGGAATCAATCTTCCACGTCCGATCTCCGCTCGTCACAGACTCCGGGAAGGTGTCCTGTGTCGGTCCGCCCTTGATCTGCGCCTGCTCCTGGACGAGCTTGTCCAGGTTTGGCGAAGACAGAAAATCCACCGGCAGTTCGAGGTAGCGGGCCGTGTCATAGCAATACCAGGCTGCCCATGGCACATTGCTTTGCGCCAGCTCGCGAGCCCGTGTCCAATACCAGACCGCATCGTGACCGCCGAAGTTGCCCTGTCGCGCCGAGAAGCCGCCCAGTTTCCAGCCCGGCACGCCGGTCTGGTCCCAGGCCAGCACAAAAGCCATTTGTCCCGCCAGCGCAGCGCCGGCGGCATCCGACAGAATTACAGCGTATTTACCGGGCGGCAGCGCATGCATGTTCAGGGTGACCGTGATCGAACCATTGGCGTTCGAGCAGAAGAACTGGGCGTCGGCAGTCGCCGTCGACGTACTCGCATCGAGCAGGTATGCGTCCCGAAGCTGGACTTTGCCGCCCTTTACCAGTGGTGCAGCCTGTTCCACCGCCCCACGAATGCCGTCCCATTGCCCCGAAAGGGCGGGCAGCAGCACGGACTGCAGCGCGCTTGTATCCTGCCGCAACACGGCATCGGAAAGCTGCTCCCCAAGCGAGGCCAGGGTTCCGCGGTCTTCCGGCGTCAACTCCGCCTGCATTGTGCAACTTGCGGCGAATCCCGCCGCCGGCGCCCCAATCAACAGCGCGGCAATGAAACCCTTCCACCAGAGGCGCATCTGTCGCGTTTCCTCTCTTTGGCAAAATCTCTATGAGCGTTCGACGACCACTGATAGTCTAATGCAGTGGGGTGGTTTAGAACCTGCCCTGCTCTTGCGCGCAATCCCCGGGGAGCCTATTCCCATGCGAACATTCACTACGCTGCAAACACGCATCTTCCGCTTTTGTGCCTTGCAGTGTGTGATGCTTTCGGCGGGCCTTCTTCTCACCTTGCTTTTTGCCGGACCGCCGGTCGCAGCCCAGGCCCCGGCATCCGCACAAGCTCCCAATGCGCAGCCGCACAAATCGCGCTCTCACCGGTCTGCCAAGAAAGAGAAGCCGTCCCCCGCGCCCGTTGCGCAGACTGCGCCTCCCGCTCCGCCGATGCCTGACTGGCCTGTGAATGACAAGCCCAACCCCGCCTCAGTGGTTTGGGACGCCACCGGCCTGCGGATCAATGCATCGAACGCCAGCCTGCAACAGATTCTGAAGGAAGTGGCGACGGAGACTGGAGCAAAGGTTGAAGGCCCAGTTCCCGACCAGCGCGTATACGGAGACTTCGGTCCCGGGCAGGCTCGCGACGTTCTTTCGCAGCTGCTTCAGGGCTCTGGTTTCAACATCCTGCTCGCAGGCGACGTCGGCCAGGGCGCTCCGCGCGAAATCGTGCTGAGTCCGCGCCTGGCAGGTGCTGCCAATTCCCCCAACGGAATGAACCGGCCGCAGCAAGATCCGGACGAAGATATTCCCGAGCAGCCCGAAGATCAGCCGCAGCAAGCGGCTCCCTCGCCCCAGATGCAAAACACCATCCGCCCCGGCTTCGGTCCCAATGGCCCGGTCCGGACTCCGCAGCAGGTGATGGAGGAGATGCAGCAGCGCCAGATGCAGCAGCAACAGCAATTGCAGCAGCAACAGCAGGCCAATCCCTCGACCAGCCCGCCACAGTAATCGCCGGACTTCTGGCCGGACGTCTGGGTTGTTCAGGTGATTCAAAGAGAAATCGCGACGAAAGGCGCACGTGACGCAGTGGTTGGCGTGTGCCCTTCTGCGCTCAATGCTTGTCCGACAGGAGAATTTCGCTTATTCAGACGCCAGCTGGGTCCGCACCTTCATAGGGACTCGCACAGTCCGCGGACGCATCAGCGCAAAGCCGACGCGGAAAATTCCATAAGCTGCGAGAACGCCAAACGCCATCGATCCCGCCGCGGCGCAAACCAGCATAACTAAATTAAATGCATCTGCCATTTTTTAAGACCCCCAATGAAAGTGCTGGGGAAAGTTCCTCATCAATGTCGTCTTGCCCGGCTGCTTAGTAGGATGCCGCAGCTCTATCTTAAGGATTGTCGCAGAAAAAGCGATCGCGTTGACCCTTGTTTCTATTGGCAAATAGAATACCCCTAGTACGTCAGTAATACTGTGACGGGCTCCATAGCAATCACGACTCCCACCGTCTCAACTTCGCCTGACCATGTCGATCACTCACATCTCGGTGCGCGGGGCGCGCCAGCATAACCTGCGCGATATCAACGTCCGCATTCCCCGCAACACGCTCACGGTGGTCACCGGACTCTCCGGATCGGGCAAGAGCTCGCTCGCCTTCGACACCATCTACGCCGAGGGCCAGCGCCGCTATGTCGAGACGCTTTCGGCATATGCGCGCCAGTTTCTCGACCAGATCGAACGGCCCGATGTCGATTCGATCGAAGGGCTCTAGCCCGGCCATCTCCATCGAGCAGAAAACCACCAGCCGCAGCCCGCGCTCCACGGTTGGCACCATCACCGAAATCTACGACTACCTGCGCCTGCTCTACGCCTCGGTGGGCACGCCGCACTGCCCCAACTGCGGCCGCCCCATCGCCCGCCAGACGGCCGAACAGATCGTCCAGCGCATCCTGCAACTCGGCGCGGGTGAGCGCGTCACGGTCATGGCGCCGGTGGTGCGCGGCCGCAAGGGCGAGTTCAAGGATCTGCTCGATCAGCTTGATCAGCAAGGCTTTCGCGCTCGCGTCGACGGCGAGATCGTGGACCTCTCCGAGCCGCCCTCGCTCGACAAGCGCAAGAACCACACCATCGAAGCCATCGTCGACCGCATCCTGCTGAAACTTCCCCGGATGCTCCTGGCGCGGGTACCTCGACCTCGGTGCCCCATCCATGGTGCAGCCAAGGGTGGGAAAGCAAGACACGCAGTCCGCCTCCACGAAACCCTCCGTCGAAAAGCGCCTCGAAGCCGCGGTTACGAAAGCACTACAACTGGCCAATGGCCTGGTCGCTCATCGGCTTCGCCAGCGGCGAAGAGCAGCTCTTTTCGTCCTCGATGGCCTGCCCCGATTGCGGCCTCGACGTGCCCAAAGCTCGAGCCGCGCAGCTTCAGCTTCAACTCCACCTTCGGCGCCTGCCCCGAGTGCCACGGCCTGGGCTCGCTCTACGACCTTGACCCCGCCAAGGTGATCACCGACTGGTCCAAGCCCCTGCTCGACGGCGGCCTCGGCCCCGGCTCCGCATCGCAATACCTCATTCAAGCTCATCCATCTGGCTGCGGAACGCTACAAGATCGACCTCAAGAAGCCCTTTGAGGATCTGCCGCCCAAACAGCAGCACATCCTGGTCTACGGGCCGCCCAAGGGCGAAGCGCCGCGCACCGGCTTCCACGGCATCCTCACCTACCTGCGCGACACCATCGACGAGGCTCGCAGCGATGGCTATCGCGAGTACATGATGAACTTCATGTCCGCCACGCCCTGCCCGGTCTGCCGCGGCAAGCGCCTGCGCCCCGAGTCGCTCGCCGTCAAAATCGGCGGCCTCTCCATCGCCGACTTCACCGCCCTGCCGCTGAATCGCGCGCTCTCGGCGGCTTACGAGCTCAACTTCACCGCGCGCGAAGCCCTGGTGGCCGACCGCATCCGCCGCGAAATCGTCGAGCGGCTCGAGTTCCTCTGCGCTGTCGGCCTCAACTACCTTTCGCTCAACCGCAATGCCGCCACGCTCTCCGGCGGCGAAGGCCAGCGCATCCGCCTCGCCACGCAGATCGGCTCGCGGCTGCGCGGCGTTCTCTACGTTCTCGACGAGCCATCCATCGGTCTGCACCAGCGCGACAACAACCGCCTCATCGAGGCGCTCGAGCGCCTGCGCGATCTGGGCAACACCGTGCTGGTGGTCGAGCACGACGAAGAAACCATTCGCCACGCCGACTACGTGCTCGATCTCGGCCCCGGCGCCGGCCGGCTCGGCGGCTACGTCGTCGCCCAGGGCACGCCGGAAGAGATCATGGCCTGTCCCGAATCGCTGACCGGCCGCTATCTCTCCGGAGCCAGCCAGCATGCTGCATCGCGCCAAGCCGCGGCCACTCACCGGCAAGTGGCTCACCGTGACCGGCGCGCGCGAGCACAACCTGCAGGACCTCACCATCCGCGTCCCGCTCGGCGTGATGACGGTGGTGACGGGCGTGAGCGGCAGCGGAAAAAGCACGCTGATCAACGACATCCTCTACCGCTCGCTGGCCAAGACTATCTACGGATCGCGCGAAGAGCCCGGCGTGCACGAATCCCTCGACGGCGCCGACCAGATCGACAAAGTGATCCGCATCGACCAGTCGCCCATCGGCCGCACTCCGCGCTCCAATCCCGCCACCTACACGCAGGTCTTCTCGCCCATCCGCGACCTTTTCGCCATGCTGCCCGAGGCGCGCGAGCGCGGCTACAAGCCCGGCCGCTTCAGCTTCAACGTCACCGGCGGCCGCTGCGAGGCCTGCCAGGGCGACGGCCAGCGCCGCATCGAGATGAACTTCATGCCCGACGTCTACGTGCAGTGCGAGGTGTGCAACGGACGCCGCTACAACCAGGAAACGCTGGCCGTAAAATTCCACGGCCACTCCATCGCCGACGTTCTCGACCTCACCATCGAAGACGCGCTCCCGGTGCTCGACCGACGTGCCGCAGGTGCGCCAGAAGCTGCAAACGCTCGTCGACGTCGGCCTCGGCTACGTGCATCTGGGCCAAAGCGCCACCACGCTCTCAGGCGGCGAAGCGCAGCGCATGAAGCTGGCCCGCGAACTCTCGAAGCGCCAGACCGGCCGCACGCTCTACCTGCTCGACGAGCCCACCACCGGCCTGCACTTCGACGATGTGCGCAAGCTGCTTGAGGTCCTGCACCGGCTCACCGATCTCGGCAACTCCGTCATCATCATCGAGCACAATCTCGACGTGATCCGCAATGCCGACTGGATCATCGATCTCGGTCCCGAAGGCGGCGAAGACGGCGGACGCGTCGTCGGCGAAGGCCGCCCCGCAAAGATCGCCGCCACTCCCGGCTCGTACACCGGCCAGTTCCTCACGCGCTATTACGCCTCCCACAACGGCAAGCTTGAAGAAGTAGAAACCGCGGCATCATTTAACGGTCATCCCGAGCGACTGGAACCGGGGCCCCCGGCGACGGATCCTGGTCGCTGGGGCGGAAATGGAGTCGAACGACCTGCAGCTGCTGCTACCCGCCGTGCCCGCCCGAAGGTAGTGCCAGGGCCGAACAAATCTGGAACGCGGGAGAAATCCAACGGCAAGAAACCGGGACGCGCATGAGCACATCCGCCGGAGTCACTCCCGAATGATCCGGAAGACGCGAAAGGCGACCGGCTGGCGGAATCGCCGTCGATGACACGCTCACACCCGCAAACACTCCTACTCCTCCTGCAGAGTGGATCGCCGAGCCCGAGGCACCACCGCCGGACGCCACGACGTCAGCGGTTATCGACCCGATCCCAACCGCCGATGACATCCTTAATCAGCCTTTGTTCGTTTCGCAGGTACCGCCGCCCAGGCCGCGCGAAGTGCGCATTCCCAACTTTGGCCACCTCTTTCTGTTGATTGTGCTGGGAATCTTCGGCTGGCTCGGGGCCGGCATGCTGCTCCTGTTCGCACTTCGGATTCACCTCTGGCGGAATCAGCAATCGTACCCAGGCCGCAACCGATTTCCACTACATCCTCGGCAGCGAGGCCGCATCTACCTCTTCACCTTCGCTGCATGCCTGCTATCTTCCCGCTCGTTCTGGCACAAGAGCCTTCTTCGACGGACTGCAATGGAACGGTGTCACCGCCGGCTGCGCGCTGGCGCCTCGTCAGCGCCGCCTTGCTCTGCTTCTTCGTGGCCATGATCAACGGCGTGCTCATGCCCAGCCCCACCAACACGCCCATCGAAAAGCTCTTCCGCACTCCCGGGGCAGCCTGGCTTCTGTTCGCCTTCGGCGTCACCCTCGCGCCGTTTTTTGAGGAGATGTTCTTTCGCGGATTCCTGCTGCCGTCGCTCTGCACCGCCTACGACTGGATCGCCGAGAAAATCACCGGCGCAGCCGCGCCGCCCGCTCGACCAGAACGGCCATCCGCAGTGGTCGCTCGCCGCCATGGTCGTCGGCTCGATCGTCACCAGCATTCCCTTCGCGCGGATGCACGCCGCAGCAGACCGGCTATCGCTCGGCCCGTTTCTGCTGCTGGTCTGCGTCAGCCTCGTGCTCTGCTGGGTGCGCCTCTGCACGCGCTCGCTCGCCGCGAGCATCCTGGTCCACGCCTGCTACAACTTCATGCTTTTCCTGTTCATGATGTTCGGCACCGGCGGCTTCCGCCACCTGGACAAGATGTGAAACAAGCAGTGGACAGTTGACAGTGGACAGTGCCGCGCAGGTCCTAAGGATGACCGAATATCGATCAGTTTGTAAGTTGCTGTCCACTGTGCACGGGTCACTGTTCACACTGTCCACTCCTCCCACTCCTTACAATCGTCCTTGATGCCCACTCCAACCCACGCCCAGCAACTTCTCTCCCTTCTCGCCCGCATCAGCTTCCGGCTCGGCCAGTTCAAGCTCTCCTCCGGCGGCACCAGCGACTACTACATCGACTGCCGCACCACCACGCTGCACGCCGAGGGCGGACGCCTCACCGGCCACGCCATTCTCGAACTGCTTGAAGCAAACGGCATCGACGCCGAAGCCGTCGGCGGCCTCACCATGGGCGCCGACCCGATCGTCTCCAACGTGGCCACGGCCAGCGCCTGGCGCGCGCATATCGCATCCCGGCGCGCCGCTGCTGCACGGCTTTCTGGTGCGCAAGGCGGAGAAGGCTCACGGCACCGGCCGCCGCATCGAAGGCTTCTGCCGCGAGGGCGCGCGCGTGGTCATCGTCGACGACGTCTGCACCACCGGCGCCTCGACCATCAACGCCATTGAAGCAGCGCAGGAGGCCGGCATGATCGTTGCCGCCGTCGTCTGCATCGTGGAGCGCGAAGAAGCCAACGGCCGCCCCGCCGTCGAAGCCGCCGCGCAAGGCGCGCCGTTTCTGCGGCTGTTCACCGCCAACGAAGTCCGCGCCGAGCACGTCCGCAACTCGAACCGCGCGCTGACACACTGCGACGTGATGGTCTGCGTCTAAATCGTGAACGAATGGCTCAGTCAACCCAAAAGGGCAGGCCACCGCATTGCAGGATGCCTGCCCTTCGAGCTTAATATCTAATAACTTAGAAAATCGGCGCACGCTTAATCTACGCTGATCGCTAATCATCTGTTCGGCTCTGCTATTCAACCGATTGTCGGCTACGCCTGTGCTTCCGATCTGGACGCCGGTTGATTCAGCTGCGCTGGGCGGCGGCGCGGCCTGCGATGTTGCAGGGGTCTGCTCCGTTGCTCATGTTCGAGAGCAACTGCACTTCCACGCGGCGGTTCTCCTTGCCGCCTTCAGCGGTCGTGTTCGGCGCAACTTCCTTGATCCTTGCCGATGCCGATCAGGTAGAAGCGGTGCGCCGCAATGTTGTACTTCGACAGCCAGGTACTGCACCACCGCAGTCGGCGCGGCGCTGGCTCAGGTCGTAGTTGTACTGCGCGGGGCCGGTCGAGTCGGTTCCGCCGGTCACTTCGAGAATGTAGCTCTTGGCGCTGTCCAAGCTGCGCGGCAAAGCTGTCGAGCTGCTGCCTTGTCGTCCTCGGTCAGCATGACTTGTCGAAGCCGAAGGTCACCGAGACATCGGCCATCTGCTTGTAGTTGTCCAGACCCTTCACCACGCGAGTCGAGCGAGTCGGCGCGATGCGCCACATCGTTGGCCGCCGTGTCGGCATTGCCGGCTGCGTGGTTGCGTTCTGCGCATTCTGGTTGGCGGTGTCGGCCGCGCCCTGCGCCTGCTTGATGCCGGCCTGCGCGCGATCGTCCACGTCGTGAATCGCACGGTTGTTTTCGGCCGTCTTCTGCTCGAGCTGGTCGGTGTGATCAATGATCGGCGCCGTCTGGGTCTTGCACGTAGTTCTTGGTCGCGCATCCCGTCACGCCCAACGCAGTGCTACGGCAGCTGCAATCAACAATCCATATTGAAGTTTGTCATGTCTCCTCATTCCTTTTGCCGCCTCAGTTTTGCCTGGCGCCTTTTTGACCACCTCAGGCGGGCAGCGACTTTCGTATCGCCCTTGATATTGCATGTCCTCGCGCCAAATTGGCGCGTGCATGTAAACTATTTACAAATCAGCGATTTACAAGCATATGTGGAAAACTTACCCGTCTGTTCACGGCCATGTAATTTTTACCCACTGCTGTAAGGTTTGCTCTTCCAGCCCCGCGATAGCTTGCTGTCCTTCGCCCGCAACCCGATATCCTAGGAATTGGGCTTTCGCTCGCCATCGGTTCGCATGGACCTCTACGAGAAAATCCGCACCCTCCCCACCCAGCCCGGCGTGTATCTCTACAAGAACGCCGAGGGCGAAGTGATCTACGTCGGCAAGGCCAAGAACCTGCGCTCGCGCGTGCGCTCGTATCTGCTGGAGGCGTCGCAGGCCAACGCCAAGACCGGCTCGCTGATGCGCGAGGCCGTCGACATCGACTACATCCTCGTCGCCAACGAGCACGAGGCGCTGGCGCTCGAAAACAACCTCATCAAGCAGCGCAAGCCGCGCTTCAACATCCTGCTGCGCGACGACAAGACCTACCCCTACGTCAAGCTCACGCTCGCCGACCGCTATCCCAAGGTCTTCGTCACGCGCCGCCTGCGCAAGGACGGCTCCGCCTACTACGGCCCGTACTTTCCCGGCAACCTTGCCTATCGCGTCGTCGAGCTCATCCATCGCAGCTTTCTCATTCCCAGCTGCAAGGTCGATCTCTCGCGCTACCATCCGCGCGCCTGCCTGCAGTACTACATTCATCGCTGCCTCGGCCCCTGCGTCGAAGGCCTCACCACGCCCGAGACCTACAAGCAGGCCGTCCGCGACGCGCAGCTCTTCCTCGAAGGCCGCCACGCGGAGCTGGAACGCACGCTGACCGCGCGCATGATGGCCGCCGCCGAGGCCGAGCAGTTCGAAGCCGCCGCGCGCCTGCGCGACCAGCTCTCCACCGTGCATCAGCTGCAGGAAAAGCAGCGCATCGCCACCGCCGAGCAGAGCGACGACGCCGACGTCTTCGGCTACCACTTTGAAGACGGCTCGCTGGCCGTCAATCTCTTCCACATGCGCGGCGGCAAAATCGTCGACCGCCGCGAATTCTTCTGGGAAGACCTGCCGAAGTGCTGGAAACAGGGATCAGGGAACCAGGAACCGGACAGCGGGCGAACCAGGAGTCAGATCGGGCCGCGGACGAGCAAAACGTCGACCGGCATCCTTCCACGCCGGCGCAGTCTTCTCCGCCCTGCTCAAGCAGCTCTACATCGACCAGCACTACGTCCCGCGCTCCATCCTCGTGCCGGTCGACTTCGACGACCGCGAAGCGCTCGCCGCGCTGCTCACGCGAGCGCACCGGCCATCGCATCGAAATCGCCGTCCCGCAGCGCGGCGAAAAGCGCTCGCTCGTCGATCTCGCCGGCCAGAACGCGAAGCAGTCCTACACGCAGCGCTTCCGCGTGCTCGAGCCCTCGCGCAAGGCCATTCAGGAGGCGCTCGCCGACGCGCTCATGCTGCCCGAACTGCCCCGCCGCATCGAGTGCTTCGACATCTCGCACATCCAGGGCGCGGAAACCGTGGCCTCGATGGTCGTGTGGGAAGACGGCAAGATGAACAAGTCGCACTACCGCAAGTTCAAAGTGATGACCGTGCTCGGCGTCGACGATTTCGCCTCGATGCGCGAGGTCGTCGACGCGCCGCTACCGCCGCCTCAAGGAGGAAGACAAGCCGATCCCCTCGCTCATCCTCATCGACGGCGGCCTCGGCCAGCTCCACGCCGCCGCCGAAGCGCTCGAATCGCTCGGCTTCACCTCGCAGCCGCTCGCCTCCATCGCCAAACGCGAAGAGGTCATCTACCTCTACGGCAACGAAGACGAGCCGGTCGTGCTCGACCGCCGCTCGCCCGTGCTGCATCTGGTGCAGATGATTCGCGACGAGAGCCATCGCTTCGCCGTCGGCTATCACCGCCAGCGCCGCGCGATGCGCGACCGCGACTCCGAGCTGCTCAACATCCCCGGCGTAGGCCCGCAAACCCGCCAGCGCCTGCTCACGCACTTCGGCAGCCTGCGCGACGTGCAGCAGGCCACGCGCCGAATCGCTCGCCGCCGTGGTCTCGCGCAAAACCGCCGAAACCATCTGGCGGCACTTCCACGAAGCGCAAACAACCGCAACGGCTAAAGACTAAGGTCTGAAAGCCTGGCTCCGCTCACTGCCACTTGCTAAGCGACTATGCGCTGTCATTCCGACCGCAGGTCGCCGAGGCGACCGGAGTGGAGGAACCTGCAGTTGCTCTCTCCATGCAGCCCAGATATTTGTTACTTCCAGTTCTGCCCGAACGACCGTCCGCCCTGACATTACTCGTCGAGCATTAACTGCCGTCTAGTGTTACCACAAGGGTAACGGAGGAGTAGGCCACCAGCCGCCAGCAACCGCCTGTTCCGGCCTGGAGGTTTATGTCAGGTACCGTACAGACTTTTCTAGGCGCAAAGCATATTGTTCCGTCCTACGCAGCGAGTTTTCACAGAGGGCTGCTCTCCCCCTTTGATGACCCTTCTGTCTGAATCTGCTGAGCGTGGAGGGGGATAATGCATTTTGCTGACCGAGATGTCCTGTGTGTAAGTTGCGGTTTGTCATTTGTGTTTTCTGCAGGAGAACAACAGTTCTTCCAAGAAAAGGGATTCACCAACGAACCGAAACACTGCAAGCAATGCAAGGCTAATAGGCAGGGCGGCAAAGGGCAGCGTCGAACTGAGACGCACGTCATTTGCTCAGGATGCGGGAGCAACACAACTGTCCCGTTCAAGCCGACTCAGGGCAGACCTGTAATGTGCAGAGCGTGTTTTACAAGCAGACCCAAAGAACCGCATATTGTGGCCGCGTAGTGAAAGGTAACGACATTGAGGGATTCTTCCGTTTCCACCTGGAGCAACCTCAGATGCCAGATTCTCCGAAATTCGCTCATCGCTTGAATTTGGACGGAACTACGGACTCAATATGCTTCCGATGCATCGCGACTGTGGCAACGGCGCATGATGAGGGCGAACTCCTCAGATACGAACACCACCATACCTGCGACCCTGTTTTAGTCGAGCGATTCGACGGTACGAAGCCGCCTTCTTCTGAGTCCGTTGCGGACCCTGCAAACTCAATGCCCAGATATTGGCTCGTCGAAACTGTGAGCAAATTGGGATTTCGGAAGCGCTTCAGCAGACTGCTCCGGGTGGGTAACCGGCTAACTGGACGTTACTGAGTAGGTTGACCGCAAACCACCCAAACGAATTGGCAAGCAACCCCGATTCGTCTTTCCGCGAACAGTGATCGATCACCAAACGCAAATTCAGTTCTTCTTCGAATCGCCCATCGTGATCCCCAGTCCCGGATTCGCGGCCACGATCTTCACTATCGTTTTCTCCACGTATCCATTCCCATTGAACGCATCCCCTGACAGCACACCGATGAATCGAACCTTGCCCTGCGCATCGAGCACAATGCCCAGCGGATAATCATTCGCGGCGAGACTCTGTGCTGTGGACGTCGAAACGACCAGTGTCGAAGTTCCCTTCATCTCCTTCAGCAGTTCCTCGTGCGCAGCCTGCAACAGAATGACACTGTCATCCTCAAACACCAGTCCGTAGGCGTGAATCGGCGTGCTTTGATTTGCCTTAACGAATTCGGTAAGCGGCTTCATCATCTTCCGGCAGCCGCCGCACCAGTCCGGAAACAGCACCAGCACCGTGATGGGAGCATCGGCGCGTATCATCTGGATCTTTGCTGTGGATGAATCAAGAGTGTGGAGCACCTTCACATCCGGCAATCGCGCACCAAGCAGCCCATACCGCGTACGCACCGCCGCAATCCGCGCCGTATCATCGGCGTTCAGCGGAGTATCGGGCGCCAGCGCGTGGTCCGCGTCGGCCGCCGTAGCCGATGCGGCCGGTTCATCACCCGCATACTTTTGCCAGAACGCCAGTTCCATCGCCGAATCGTACAGTGCGCCTACACTCATCACTGCATCGCCAGTCGCGGCTTTCAAGGGCACGCCCCGCCCCAGCGCCGCCACGATTGCCGCATGTTCTTCGACGGCCAGTTTCATTGCAGCCGGATTGGACGCCTGATCCAAATCGTCCTTCATGTAGCGCACCGCGTAAGCTACTTCGGCATCGTACGGTAACAGCCGCAGCATCTCCCGCGTCGTTTCCACCGCGAGGTCGATGGCATTCATATGCACCATGGCATTCACGCTCAACGCATACGCCTGGGCCCGATGCGGCTCCTGTTTACTCGTGATGTAGGCTTGTGCCGCGGCATTCGCATTGTTCCAATCCTGCCCCAGCGCGCATAGCCGGCTAAGATCGTACAGGTTATCACCCGAAAAATCTCTTGGTTGCATTGCTTCGCACGCATCGTGCGCTTTGTGGATGCCGACAGTAAGCGCGCCGAGTTCAGCGTCCGACCAGTTGTCCAGCGAGCTGCGCACGATGTCCAGAGGATGCATCGCTGCCTTGTAGATTTCCCCCGGAGTCTCGACAGGCGGCGTGAGAACCGGCGCAACCGCGGGCGCAGAGCTTGTATCCTGCCCGGGCGCCTGAGGCGGCGGCACCGTCTGCTGGCATCGCAAGCAGATCGCCCCAACGACCAGAAGCGTACCTGCACCGATTCGTCTTGAAGCTCTTGATCCCGTCACCAATCTCCCTTTCGCATTGTCTTTTGACGAACCACAGGAAGCTCTGACTCTCCAGATATCTCCTAAATGCATAGTAACTGCGGATCTCCTATGTTCATAGGACTTTTTTGTGCACTCTCGATTCAAATCCATATTCAGGTTTCAGATCCAGCTGCACAGCTCTTTCCGACGCGATCCTGACCGGCGTTGTTGCTGAGGCTGTTCCACTTAGATGGGGTCGGATGGCTCGATATTCGTTGCCAGCTCTGAAAACAGCAACCGTGCCGGTTTTCAGCGCATCCCACTGTGGGGATTTGATCATGATGCATTCCAGATCTCGTTACGCTTTCCTCGCTGTATCGGCTGCAATTGTTGCCCTGGCCTTCTCAGGCTGCACCCACGCCAATCATCCTGATGACCGGATGGACGTCTACAACGCGCTGGATCAGAACGATCTGCGCAGCGTGACCATCTCGCAGGACCGGCAGGCCGGAGTGATCACCCTCAGCGGCGTGGTTGGAAGCGCTGATCGCCAGAAGAGAGCCGAACAGATTGCGCAACAGGCCGCGCCCGGCTACTCCATCGTCGACCGCATTCAAGTCGACACCAGCGGAATTCAAAGCGAAATTCAATCCTCAACCCAGGATGCACAGCTCGACAGCGCGATCGAGAGCCACTTCAACGCCACCCTTGCCGCTCACAAGACACTGAAGACGCAGAGAATTAAATGCGCCGCATTCAATGGCACTCTGACTCTGACCGGCACCGTGACGAACTATAAGCAAAGACAGGAAGCCGAGGAACTGGCCAGGAAGGTTCCGCAGGTCCAGCACGTGGTCAACGAACTCCAGATTGCCGGCAAACCTTCACCTGCAAGTTCCTGAGGGTTGAAGCGGCGCGCAGTTCAACGCGCTCCCACCACGCTGTGGTCCCCGATCGCAAACCTCTTGTTGCATACCGGGCACTCGTGTTCCTTTGAATCCCCTATGCTGATCATCCGCGTTCCGCAGTCCGGGCATTTGCCAAGATGCTCGCCCATTCCCACCAGCGGCCCGTAAAGCGGCGCAAGGATTCCCAGCACGAGGAACGGAACTCCGAAGAAAATGCCCCATCCGGTCAGGCAGAGCATCACGCCGGTGATGATCAGGATCGGCGCCGCAATCATCCCAACGCACATGCCGCTGAACGCGCCCTTCGCCGGAACCGGCTGATGCACCGGCGGCTCGTGCTTTTCATGGACAACCGACGCTCCGCACTGCGGACAGAAACTCCACGCCGATACCAACACCATCCCGCATTTCACACAGTGAACGTCCATAGCCAACCGCCCCTCGTCGGTTATACACCCGACCCGGGCGGCAACGACGAAGCGCCCAGCATCGTCTGTAGCCCGAAACGTTACCCCCGCCGCAACATGTTTGCCCGTGACCCGCATCACGGTTTGCTTTTGCATTGACCGATCAGGACGTTGCAGCGGCTACGCTGCTCACTCCGCGTAGCGAAGGCAGTCGGCCCCGCCGCTGGTGGCGTGCTACCCTCACATCACCGCATGAGCCAAGCCGCCTCCGCGTCCACCCAAACCCCGTCCGCCGATCTGCCTCGCGTTCTCGGCGCATCCCAGGCCACCGCCATCGTCGTCGGCACCATCATCGGCAGCGGCATCTTCCTGGTGCCCACCGAAATGATGCGGGACACCGGCTCCTCCGCCCTGGTCTATCTCGCCTGGATTGCCGGCGGCTTCCTCTCGCTCTTTGGAGCCATGACCTACGCCGAACTGGGCGCCATGCTTCCCTACGCCGGCGGCGAATACGTCTACCTTCGCGGCGTCTACGGCGACACCACGGCCTTCCTCTATATGTGGACATGGTTTGCAGTCGCCAAGCCTGCATCCATCGCCGCCGTCACCATCGGACTCGCACGCACCCTTGGCGTCTTCCCCGCATTTCACTTTCTTTCAACGCCTGTCCCCGGCCTGCCATTTCTCCTCTGGTCGCAGATCTTTGCCATCGCCATCACGTGGCTCATCACCGGGCTCAACTATATGGGCATCAAGAAGGCCGGCGATTTCCAGCTCGTCTTCACCATTCTCAAGGCCGTTCTCATCCTTATCGTGGCCGCGCTCTGCTTTGCATCTGTTTCCGGCTCGTGGTCCAACTTCGGCACATCGCTGCCGCACGCCATCGGCGGCTTCGGCGGATTCATGCTCGCCCTCATCGCCACGCTCTGGGCCTACGACGGCTGGAACGACCTCACCATGGTCGCGGGCGAAGTCCGCCGCCCCGAGCGCTCGCTGCCCATTGCCCTCATCGGCGGTCTGTTCATCGTCGGTGTGCTCTTCATGGCTACCAACGCGGCTATCCAATACATCCTGCCTGCCACGCAAATCGCAGCCACTGAACGCCCCGCCGTCGCAGCTTTATCGGTCGTCGCCGGCCCCCGCGGCGCAGGACTCGTCGCCGCCGCCATGGCCCTCAGCATCTTCGTCGCGCTCAACGGAACCGTCATGTCCGGAGCGCGTATTCCCTTCGCCGCCGCGCGCGACCGTCTGTTCTTCCGCCAATTCGCGCACATCCACCCGCGCTTTCAGTCGCCATCCACGTCGCTCACCGTGCAGGCTCTTCTCTCCTCGGTACTGCTGCTCTTCCTCTCGCAGTTCCAGCAGCACTTCGAGCTTGCCATTTTCGCCGAGTGGCTCTTCTACATGCTCACGGCCACCACCGTCTTCGTATATCGCACCCGCCGGCCCGATCTCGCGCGCCCCTACCGCGTCTGGGGATATCCGGTCCTCCCCGCCATCTTCGTGGTCTGCGCCGCCGCAGTGCTCATTTGGAGCTACGCCGGAAACCTCGAAGGTTCCCTCATCGGAACCGCCCTCATCCTCCTCGGTCTGCCCGTTCTCTACGTCGTGCGCAAACGCTACGGCCCCTCGGTACCGACGGATCAGAGCCATCTCATGCGGTCCTGATCGTCCCTTCGGCAGAGCTGATAAGACAGGCTGCCGAAACGCATTTCCGCTTTTCGCACGCCACACACGCCCATTACAATTCAAAGCAATGCCGATCACGCGAACCGAACTCTGGAAGAATCCAACGTTCAGCATCGAACGCATCGAGGGCCACGCCCCTCGCACCATCATTTACCGCATCGCAGGGCCGTTCAACGCCCGCGATATGTACGGCTCCATGAAGCAGGTCGCGCTGGGCAACATCTTCGAATACAAACCCGCGCCCGGCGCGGAGAGCCCCGCAATACATGTCTTCGATATCTCCGCCGTCCCTCAGATGGATTCTTCGGCCCTCGGCATGATCGTGAGTCACTTCATCAGCTGCCGAGGCAAGGGGATTCGTGTTATCGCCGTTGGGCCGAATCCGAATGTTATTCAACTTTTCAAATTCACAAAGGTCGACTCCCTCATCCCCACAGCGGCCACTCTCGAACAAGCCCTCGACAACTGATGAATCTTGAGTCCGCCTCCATGGTGACGACGGTAACTTACTAAACAAGCAGCCGACCGTAACCATCGCTGATATAGAATCGCCACAGAAAAAGAAAGCCCCCAAGGGCTAAGGGATGCAAGGATTTCGCTCTCTGATCAGAACCATCGTACTGCTTGCGATGGTCTCCGCTGTCGCCGCTCTCCATGCGCAGGATGGACTGAGCGCCGCTTTATCGCGGCTCAATGCCTGCGACCTCTCCAGCGCATTTCTTGGCCCTTCCATCGCCGCGGCGGACTTCAACAACGACACACATCCCGACGGCGCGGTTCTCCTCCGCAGCGAAAACACTTTTCATATCGAAGTGCATTTCCGTTTCCATCAGGTCAGCAGAATTACATTTGCTTCCGATCTGCCTGCACTCGCCATATCCGCTCTCGATGTCAACCATGACGGAACTCCCGACCTTGTTGTCGAAGAGCCCTTTTCGCATCGACCCGTCTTTATCTGGCTGAATGACGGATACGGATCCTTCCAACCGGCGCATGTCGAGGACTATCCGACCGTAGACGAGAATTTCTGCCGCGGTCTCGCTCCACCTTCAAGGAATCCGGAGAGCCTGGCAGAAGCGGTCCACGGCAAATTGCGGATCCGCCATGACTCCCAAGGTTCCTGCCCGTTCGCGCCGTCTGCCGGCATGGCCCATCTCATGGGCAGAACAGCCTTCCACTCCCAGGAGTTTGCCTGCTCTCCCAATCTTCTGCGCGGCCCACCTTCCAGCCTCCCTCTCTAAAAACAGGAAACAGCGATCCGGACATTCCTCGGCTCCACTGCGCGATACCCGGCTCTGGTTCCATTCATCTCAGCGCACCTGATCGATCCGGCACTCTTCATTGCGGCGCTTCGCGCCGCTGAAGTGCAACCTTCCGGATCGGGAAAGAACGAGGCGAGCGCGCCGCATGAGATCCCGAAGTAAATGCTTGCGTGTGTGGCCTGCAGAAGGCAATTTGCGCCGGCTTGCGGAACAGTCTGACTTCAACGCGAAGGGCCTGGAGGTGTTGCGGTGAAGCCAGCTTCAGCCCAATATCTGCTCCGCTTCGATGACTTTTGTCCGACCATGTTGAGCGAACCGCGTGAGCGGTTTCTTTCGATTGCCGCCCGATACGGGGTACGACCGATTCTTGCCATCGTGCCCGACAACCAGGATCCCGCACTGGCGCTCCAGGCCGCCGATCCCGGGTTCTGGGATCGGATACGCTCGCTCGAAGCCGCCGGAGCCACAATCGGAATGCACGGCTACCGCCACCAGTGCACCAGCCGTGGCCAGTCCTTTCTCGGCCTGCACCAGGAAACCGAATTCGCAGGCGTTGAGGAGTCTCAGCAAAGGGCGTGGATCCGCAGCGGTCTCGCCATCCTGCGCGGGCACGACCTCAGTCCACGGCTATTCGTCGCGCCGCGGCACGGGTTCGATCACTGCACCTTGCGTGCCCTTGCCCGCGAGGGACTTGGCGTCCTGTCCGATGGATTCGCACGGCGTCCATTCACGCGCAACGACGTCATCTGGATTCCGCAACAGCTCTGGGAGCCGGTCACGAAATCATCGGGACTGTGGACCATCTGCATTCATACCAACACCGCTCCAGAGTCTCTCGAGCGGAAACTCGAACGATTCCTCGAGCAAAATGCAAACCACGTCACCTGCTTCGACAATGTCATCATGCGGGGTCAACCTCGCGCACTGCGATGGACCGAGCGGGCCGCGGAATCTGCGGCAAACCTGCGCGTCAGACTCTCAGGTGGCACAAGACGCCAAATCCTCGCCAACTGACCCAGCGCGTCAGCGACTGTAGCCGAACGTGCCGCAAACATCCGTCGAGTTGGTGAGAGCTTCCGGAGTAATCACGGGCATGCTGTCACCCGAGAAAAATGCCACCTGCATTGTGCGGCCTGTAACGTAGGTCGCCATCCATTGCGTGTCCTCTGATCCGCAAAGGGTGTTGTGGTGGAGAAAGCGCTTCGCAGCCGGCACCGTCAGCCGGTACAGATTTCCGCTGCCTCCCTCGTTGATGTCTGCAGCGAAGGCAGCGCTGGCCTCGGCCGGCGTAAGCCGGCGGATCTGCGCCATGGTAAAACCGCTGCTCAGGTTGATGGTGAGTTTCGTGTCTGAAATCGACAGATCGCCGGTAATGTCGTTTGCCGATGAGCTCACCGCGCGCCAATAGCCCTTGTCCTGCGCCACACAGCAAAGAGAACAGCTCAATATCAGCATTGCCACCGCGCCGAAAAGAAATCCTTTATGCATTCTTAAAGCATGACATCCGCTCGCGCTCCCCGGCAACCGGAGCCGGCCGCGCGGTCGCTTCGCATTCCACGCCGTTTCCCGGAGAGATGAGGCAATCCACGCGCAAAGAGGTCTGCGCCGCTGCCATCGAAGGGTTTCTTCATTTAAACTGACAAGGCAAATGCGCGTCTTTGGCATTGACTGTGGAACCGAGATTACCGGGTTCGGCGTGGTCGACTCGGACGATTCCGGGGCGTTGAGTCGGATCGTCTGCAAAGCCGCGGGGGCCATTCGCCTTCCCAAGTCGAAATCGCTCCCCGAGCGGCTTGCGCAAGTGCACCTGGCGCTCACCGCCGAGCTGGAACGTTGGCGACCCGAAGTCGTTGCCATTGAAGAGGTTTTCTATTCGGTAAATGCGAAGTCGGCCCTCAAGCTGGGACAGGTCCGCGGCGTCGCCCTGCTGGCAGCGGCACAGCAAGGCCTCCCAGTGGCAGAGTACGCGCCGCTCCGTATAAAGTTGTCTGTTGTGGGCTATGGGTTGGCAAAAAAGGAACAGGTGCAGTTCATGGTGGCACGGCTCCTGAACCTGCCTGAACTTCCCCAACCTGCGGACGCGGCCGATGCGCTGGCGATCGCCATTTGCCACCTCCACACGGCCCAGACAATCGCGCTCCAGGAGGCTGGGCGATGAAAACCAAGTGGCTCGCCGTCCTGGCAATGGCGACTGCCACAGTGCGTCTGCTGGCTCAATCGGGCGTAGTCCAGGTCGACTTTTCCAACCCCGGGCTTTACCCCGCGCAGTGGACGCTCGTACTCCATCCCGATGGCAGCGGCCATTTTCACGCCGAGGGCGGCACCAAGCCGAACAACGACCAGGACTCTATCGTTCCCGCCAAGGTCGACCGCGACATCAACCTCAGCCCGGCTTTCACCAGGCGCATCTTCCAGACCGTTCACGATCCCCGCGTTCTGCACGGAAAGTGCGAAAGCCACCTCAAGGTCGCATTCCAGGGATGGAAAAAGATCAGCTACAGCGGACCCGACGCGCAGGGAGGCTGCGAGTTCAACTACTCCACCGATAAGGAAATCCAGGATCTTGGTGAATCCTTTGTAGCCGTCGGTTCCACGCTCATTGAGGGCGCGCGGCTGGAGTTGCTGCTCCAGCATGACCCGCTCGGCCTCGACAAGGCCATCCAATACATTTTAGAGGCGTCGGACGACGGCCGGCTCCAGCAGATTTGCGCCATCCGTGGCATCCTGGAACGCCTCGAAGACGACCCCAGGGTCCTGGACCGAGTACGCAAGAGGGCTCGACAGTTGTTAGCGCGTGCCGGAAGCTGAAAGCGATTGTAATATAAATGTCCACGCGCGACTTTTCCGGTGTTCCCCCGGTCTTTAAGGGTGTGGGCTTCTCGCGATGGAAATCTCATCGGAGGCAGTGGGGAAAGGGTGGGGGCTCCATGACTAGATTTGACAAGGTTTGGTTTAAGCCAGCCGCCGGCATCGTGGGGCTGGCTTTGTTGCTCTTGGGGACTTCGGCTTTGTGCGCGCAACAACCCGACCCGAACGTGCGTGCTGCACGCTTGAGCTATGTCGAAGGCGATGTGCAGATCGCCCAGGGCAACCAGCTTCTGGCAAACCCGGCGCTGGCGAACACTCCCCTCTTTCAGGGAACCGAAGTCACCACCAAGGAAGATGGACGGGCTGAGATCCAGTTCGACGACGGCAGTGTAACCCGCGTCTCGCCCAACAGCACTCTGAAAATCATCACCCTCCGGCAACAAGGCGGAACGACCGATTCTGAAGTGCAGCTCGAAAGCGGACTCGCTTATTTCGAGTTGCAGGGCGATACTTCCGGGAGCCGGATGATTGTCCATTTTGGCGATGGCGCGGTAACTGCCAGCGGATTTACGGTTCTGCGCGTCAATCTCGACAACCCTCCGGGGGAACTCGCCGTATTCACGGGCAATGCCCATCTGGAGCGCGCCAATACCCTTTCGCTCGATCTGCACGGAGGCGAGAGTGTCGCCTTCAACGCCACAGATCCCAGTCTCTACAACCTGGCCGAGGTCATCGAACCGGATTCCTGGGATGCCTGGAATGCCGATCGCGATCAGCAGTTGACTTCTCAGGAAGCCACGCGGACAGCGGCCAGCGGTAGTGAGCCCAACAGCAGCAATCCGGCCTGGAGTGACCTCGACGCCAACGGCAACTGGTACAACGTTCCGGGCCAAGGATATGTCTGGTCGCCCTACGAGGCTTCTTCAGGTGATTGGGACCCATACGGTTGCGGCAACTGGGTGTCGACTCCCCAGTATGGATACATCTGGGTTTCCTGTGAGCAGTGGGGATACCTGCCATACTCCGAGGGTGACTGGAACTTCTACGATGGCTTTGGCTGGGGTTGGACACCCGGATACGGCTATCCCTGGTGGATCAACGGCGGATGGGGCTTTAACATCGGCAACCGGCCAGTGCGCTATGAACCCCCGCGTCGCCCGCATGGAGGCCCGATCGGCAGGCCGATCCAACCCATCCGGCGCGGAGGCATCTATCAGCCCAATCCGGTAATTGCTGTCAATCGCATTCCCAAATCAACGTTCGTGAATTCGGTGCGTACGGTCGGGCAGCCCGCAAACATCGCCGGCAACACCGTGGAACCGCTGCGGCCACTTTCGCCGCGTCCGGTGTACTCCCCGTCGATGGCCAACGGATTCTCGCGATCCTACGAGGGCTCTGGTGTCGCCGGGGCACCGCGGTATGGATATTCCGGCGCAGCCGGTTCCCCGCGGTATGGTTCTGGTTATGTTCCCTGGGCAAACGCGGGCGCCGGCCGCGCTCCAGGCGGCAGCTATTATCCAGCACCAAGCCATGGATATTCCCCCGGTGCGGTCAGCCGGCCCGCTACTGGCGGAGCCGCTCCTCACGTCAGCAGCGGTGGCGGCCACCCGAGCGGTGGCGGCGGTGGTGGTGGCGTCGCTCATCCCAGCGGCGGCGGTGGTGGCGCCGCAGCGGGTCATCACTAAGCCGGTCTCAGACTATTTCTGGAGCCGCTTCGCGTCGTAGAGCGGCTCCTTCCATTTTCAGGCTTCGCCACAATGCAGCCAGCACATCGACAGACAGCGCCTCTGCGCGGGCCTTCGAGTCAGCTCCCGCGGCAGCGAGCGCGTCTGGAATTGCATCCGCAGCATATCCGGCGGCGCGTAGATTGTTCACCAGCGTCTTACGCTTCAATGCAAATACCTGCTTGAGGAACGCAAGAAAATCTGCCCGATCCAACCCGAGTTCCTCGAATCGCGGCGCAAATCGCCATCGAAATACCGTCGAATGCACCTCCGGTGGCGGCACGAAAGCGCCCGGCGGCAACGTAAACAGCGGCTCAACCGGACCGTGCATCTGCACCGCGACAGAAAGCACGCCGTAATCGCGCGAGCCGGGTCTTGCGGTCACCCGCTCCGCCACCTCGCGTTGCACCATCAACACCGCTCGGTCGAGCACGCTGCTGTTCTCTGCGAGCTTCATCAGGATGGGAGAGGTGATGTAGTAAGGCAGGTTTCCAACGACGATGAGCTTCTGGCTTGCCGCGGCGGATGCGGCTTGGAAATCAAATGAAAGCACGTCGATGGTTTCAATTTTGACGTTGCTTCCCGCCGGCTGGTCGTGAGCGATGCCTGGGAACGCGGCCGAAAGCTTCGACGCGAGTTCCGGATCCACTTCGATGGCAATCAGCTTTCCGGCTTTCTTGGCCAGCTCGCGCGTAATTGCAC
Organism: uncultured Acidobacteriaceae bacterium; assembly: GCA_963774175.1. Taxonomy (GTDB): domain Bacteria; phylum Acidobacteriota; class Terriglobia; order Terriglobales; family Acidobacteriaceae; genus Telmatobacter. The sequence continues at coordinate 90,269 of CAVZDT010000017.1, read as the reverse complement.
CTTGCCCCGGGCCGATCTCGATCACCGTGCGATCGCTGCAATCACCCAGTGCGGCCACAATCCGGTGTATCGCCTGCTGATCGCGCAGAAAATTCTGTCCGAGCCTGGATTTTGGCGGCACCACTCGATGTTAGCCGACAAAGCGCAGTTTGATGGTCACTCGTCGCGCTTGATCACCGCGAGATGGAAGCTGCGGCGACGCGTGAACCCGAGCCTCTCATAGAGCCGGACCGCGGGATTATCTGCGAGAGCATGAAGAAATGGCACGCTTCCTTCGCCCACAATATCCCGAATCACTTCGCTCATCAGGATTGCAGCATATCCCCGCCCACGGACATCCGGATGCGTGCAAACTGCGCTGACCTCGACGAATCCCGGCATGCGCATCCGCTGCCCGGCCATCGCAAGCAGGCGATCGCCTTCGCAGATGCCGTAGAAAATTCCCAATTCAATCGTCCGTTCGCGGAACGGTCCAGGCTCAGTAAGTTCCGCGAGTTTCACCATAGCCGGCACGTCGGCTGCGCCGAGCCTGCGCAGCTTCACTCCCGCTGCGAGCGTCCCCGTTTTTGCGAGCCGAGGACTCCGGCAGATCATCTGTGTCAGCCCTCCTCCGCGAAACAGGCTCCAGCCCGATGGCGGCGCCGGAGGATCGGGGAAGAAGAGGACAAGGATGCCGCCCGGTCCCGCCAGAGTCCGCAAAGCATCGTAGCTCTCGATCGACTGATCAGGCGTGCCGGCCAGTGGCCCGATCGCCGGCGGGTAGCGCCGCGCCTTGCCATCGCTGATCGCAAGCGACCGGTGATCGGTGAGAAGTGCGCTCCAGATAGGATTGTCGAGAAGCGTTTCGTCTGCGCGGTGTCTGGACGACGGCGGCGCTGCGGCAACACCCGCATCGGCATTGGAAAGGGACATGCATCAAAGATGATGCTGAGACACACATGGATGCGGAATCATCAGCGCAGTGAAACGCGTCAAACTGAAGGCGTGTAGACTTGGCGGTTGGCCGATGCGTTCCACGCATAAGGGGCGTGGGCCCCAGGGAGAAGAAAGATGCAGATTGTTTTTGCCGCATCCGAGGCGGTTCCGTTTGCAAAGACAGGCGGGCTCGCCGACGTGGTGGGCGCTTTGCCGCAGCAGATCTTAAAGCTCGGTCACGAAGTGACGGTCTATCTACCTCTTTATAGAGAAGTTCAACAACATCTCAACGGCGAACCAACGTATGCCGTCCGCTCGATTACCATCCCGTTTCCCCACCGCAATCGCTTCGCCGGAATCGTGGATGGCGGGGTGCGGAACGGGGTCAAGTTTTACTTTGTAGACTGTCCAGAACTATTTGATCGGCAAGGACTTTATGGAAACAATGGCGACACCTATGGAGACAACGCGGAACGCTTCGGCCTCTTCTGCCGAGCAGTCCTGGAGGCGACAAAGTTGCTAGGCGTGCCGGATATTTTCCATGTCCATGACTGGCAGGCGGCACTGATCCCTGTGCTTCTCCGCACCGTGTACAGCACCGACCCGGTTTTGAAGAAATGCGGCACAGTGCAGACGATTCACAATGCCGCTTATCAAGGATGGTTTCCGCCCTCGACTACGGAACAACTCCTGCTGCCCTGGGAGCTTTTCACCTACGATAAGCTCGAACACTACAACACCTTCAACTTCCTCAAAGGCGGCATTGTGTACGCCAATGCGCTGACGACCGTTAGCCGCAAATACGCCGAAGAACTCCAGACCCCGGAATTCGGCAGTGGGCTGGACGGCGCGATGCGCCAGCGAAAGGCCGACCTCCACGGCATCCTGAACGGCGTTGATTACGCGGAGTGGGATCCGGCAACCGACGGCAACCTCGCGGCACATTATTCGCCGGCGGATCTCGCCGGCAAGCACGAATGCCGGAAAGACCTGTTGCATGCCTTCGGACTTGAAGCGCCGGATACGACGCCGGTGATCGGCGTGTGCTCGCGATTCGCGTCCCAGAAGGGCTTCGACCTGCTGGAGCAGATTGCCGGCCGCCTCGCCGAGCGCGATGTGGCCGTCGTCGCCCTGGGAACCGGCGAGCCCTACTACGAAAAGTTCTTTCGCGACTTCGCCTATGCCAATGCCGGCCGCTTTGCTGTGCAGATTCGCTACGACGACGCGATGGCGCACAAAATCGAGGCGGGAGCAGACATCTTCCTCATGCCCAGTCGCTTCGAACCGTGCGGGTTGAACCAGATTTACTCGCTCAAGTACGGAACCGTGCCGGTGGTGCGCGCCACCGGCGGCCTCGACGACACGGTAGAGGAGTGGAATCCAGGCCTCAATACCGGCACGGGCTTCAAGTTCCAACCATATGAAGCGCAGGCGCTGCTCGATGCGGTCGATCGCGCACTCGCGGCCTTTCCCGACAAGAATCAGTGGTCGCAACTGATGCAAAACGGCATGGCGCAGAACTTCAGCTGGGATGAGCCTGCGCGCCAGTATGCGTCCCTGTATGAAGAAGTCGCACGGAAAAAGGCCTGACCCCGCACCAATCGGTTCGGACATTTTCATCCGCTCGTCCTGTTTTTGACTTGCCATACGACGTCGGTCGGCTGCACATTCAAAAAGATCGATATTTTTCATCGCCCCTCTTTCAAGACAGCGGACGTGTGCGAAGACGGCGAGCCGACACGCAGTTACGAGGAAACAAGATGTCGTTACGAATGCCGGGAATCACAGCATGTTTCTTGCTGACGTCACTTTTGCTCGTGGTCGATTGTTCGGCTGAGATTCAGGCTCCGCAATCGAGCAATGCGGCTCTCCAGGAGCAAATCGACGCGCTTCGCAGGAGGATTGACAGGCCGGCAAAGGACATCTGGGACAAGATCACTGCATTGTCGGGTTTCTCTTCAGGGATTCTCGTCGCGCTTATCGGCTTTTACGCGACGGTTGTTTATAACAACCGTCAAAGAGTGTCAGAGGGGCGCAGGAAAGATCAAGAGCTTCTGATCGGCCAGATCCAGACGGTTGAGAAATTCATCCCCCACCTTTCTTCGGGAGACGAGCACAGGAAAGCCGCTGCCCTCATCGCAATCAATGCGCTTGGCAACGGCGAGCTTGCCGTGAAACTCGCCAGGGCATTCCCCGGTCAAGGGGGAACAACCGCGCTCAGTTCAATCGCATCTACCGCCGGTCCTAATGTTGCAGAGAGGGCAACCGAGGCTCTTCGCGATGTTCTTAGCTCCGTAGCGTCGCGGGTCGTAACCGTCAATGTCGGCGATGAACGCCGGGCGACCGGACTCCTTATTGGACAAGCAGGCTTGTTTTTGACTGCCACGTATGCGATTACAGATCTCGTGTCAAAGGAGCCGCTTCGCGACATTTCAATCCGGTTCCCGACTGGAAAGGTCTCCAAGGCCTATGTGAGCAAGCTCGACCAGGAAACAAGCTTGGCACTACTCCAAACAGAACCGACGGAGGACACCTTCCTGCCTATCGTGATTGCAAGTGGGACGCCGTCGCCCGGTGAAGCCGCAACTGTCTTCTTTATTAACGCCGACAATGAGCCGAATATTCAGGTTGGTCTTGTATCGGGGTTAGGGAAGAGCGGCAAGGGGAGAGACAGAATCATCTTATCGTTGACCCTGATCGCCGAGGTCGGCTCAAGCGGTGCTCCCGTAGTGGACAAGGAGGGCAGATTGCTCGGCGTCCTCGCGAAGCGCGATTTAGAAAGACGGACCATCCAATTGATTCCTGCATCCGACATCTCAGCCTTCCTCCCTCCGTTGCATGCCGAATTAGGGCGTGTTAACACTATCTGAGCGCTTCGACGATGAGGGCGAAGGAGACGAAGGCGAGGAAAACGCAGTCCAGTTTCTCGAAGCGGGAGAAAATGCGGCGGAAACCCTTTAGCCTGCGGAACAGGCGCTCGATTTCATTGCGTTTTCTATAGAGTGCTCGGTCGTAGCGCCAAGGATCGACACGATTGGATTTGGGCGGGACCACGGGAACCATCTCCAGCGCGAGCACGAGCTGACGGGTTTCGTTGCCTTCGTAAGCGCGATCCATGATCACCGGCATACCTGGGAACGACCCCAGGTCGCGAAGCAATTCGCGACCCTCCGGCGCATCATGGGCATTGCCCGGGGAAAGTGCAAAGGTTATTGCGGTCCGAGCATCCGCGGCAACCATATGAATCTTGGTAGTCCATCCGCCGCGAGATTTGCCGATGGCTTGCGGTCCGTTTTTTTTAATGCCCCAGTGCCGTCCGGGTGCACCTTTACCGAAGTTGAGTCCAGACTGAAGGCTTCAATACGAATGCGAACGATCTGTTCCAACTGCAGCTTCTCAAATACACGATCCATGGCTCCGCTCTTGGACCAGCGGTTCATCCGTGTGTAGATGGTGTGCCAGTTGCCAAAGCGTTTCGGAAGCCCGCGCCACTTGCATCCGTGCTCGGCCACATACAACACAGCATTCAGAAACTGCAGGTTGGATAAGCTCACATTGCCACGCTGCACTGGCAGGCTCTCCTTGATTCGCGCGTACTGCTGTTCAGTGATCTCCATCTATCCCTAACTTACTCCAGTTAGATGGAAATAGTGTTAACACGCCCTAGCTTAATCCTCCTAGCTCAAGATATTGACGCACCAGGATCGACAAGCGAGTCCAGCGGTCTTGCGGCGCAAACGCGCATGGAAGCGTTGTCAGGCGCCCAGTGAAAGCACCTTCGGCACGTCGATACCCAAAGCCGTGGCGAGGTCGTGCTGATGCTCTTGTTCCTGCGAGATGATTTTGCGCAGCTGCTCGGCCAGCGCATAATGGCCCAGCGCTTCGGCCTGGCGTACTCGCGCGCGATAATTCGTGATCGTGGTGGTCTCATTATCGAGATCGAAGCGCAGCATCTGTTCCGGCTTGTCTGAAACTTCCACTTCCTTCGGTTTCGCCGTAGGCATTCCGCCCAGGTAATCAATCTGATCGGCAATGATCATGGCGTGCTGCAGTTCTTCGGTCGCGTGCTTTTTGAGTTCGCCCGCAATGTTCATCCATTGGGCGCCCTTCAGCACGTTGCTATAGACGGTATAGGCAATGATGGCCTGGTATTCGCGGGCCAGATCCTCGTTCAGTGCGTCGATGAGTTCCTGGATTGCCTTCTCGTTTGGCTGTTGCGGCATTGTTCAATCCTCTTTCTCGAGGTGCGCATGGCAACTCGCAGACAGAGGGTCAGATGCGAAGATCGCAGTCTTTGTTGGTTTTGCGAATTCCCCGTGGATTGCGCCCGGACGCAACAACGGCCCGGGAAAGAATTCCCAGGCCGTTGCCGGTGATCTGTTGGGATTGGACTAAGGCGATCGCTACCGCGACTGCCCGAGGCCCTGCGGTTGATCTTTTGCCGCCGGGACTTACGGATGGGGCGAGGGGCGCGATGCCCTAGGCCTCAGTCACCTCACGTAAGAAACTACTGGAACAGTCATTTTGCATAGGCTGGATCAACCTCCTTTCCCGTGTACTTCCAACTTAACCCGACTTGCGAACGCCGTCAAACCCGAAAGCTCGATCAAATCAGCCGGACGCAGCTTAAACTCCAGTCGGAACTGCGGACGACGGATCCATGCGTTTCGGTCGGAGCAAGTTCTGCCGAATGCTGCGATCGCAGGGCCCCGAGAAAAACTTCGCCACCACCCATCCCAGCACCCAGCACACCGCGATTGTCGGCACGTACCACAGCACGCTCCATCGCATGCCCTCTCCGGCGCTTCTGAAAACGCGAAGCATGGCGAGCACCACGAACATGTGGGTCAGGTAAATCTCGTAGCTCAAGCGCCCGTAGGAGCACATCCAGCCCAGGCCCACCAGCCGCGGGGGTCGCCCGAGCGCCGCGCTCCAGTAAAACGCCAGCACCGCGCAAAGAGCGGAAAACGTCAGCAGCAGAATCGTGCCGTCCCCAAACCACCTCGATAACTCATCTTCAAATCCCAACACCCCAACGAGCCCGCAGCCGCCAACAAGATAGAACGGCAACAGAAATGCTCGCCCTCGCGGACGAAAATGTTTCGCCACCAGCGCCCCGAACACACCCATCGCAATCCCGGCCATCCCGGGCAGGTAAGCCTTCTCTCTCCACATCGGGTTGTGGCCGATCAACGCCAATGAGAGAGGCAGCGAAAGGGCCAGCACGGCCATCGCCGCCGCTACCAGCCAGGCTTTCCGAAACAACACGCACATCAGCGGAAATCCCAGGTAGAAAATCTCCTCGATCGAGAGCGACCACAGAACATCCCAGTTCGGCGGCAGATAACCAAATTTTGCCTCATACCAGTTCAGGCAAAGCCCGAATGCCGAACCTACCGCCCCATGCAGCGATTGCCCCGGCTGGCGGATCACGTATCCGTCAACGCCGGTAAGGTCCAGCAATGCGAGCACGGCCACCAGCATCACCAGCAGCGGCACAATCCGCGCCGCCCGTCGAACGTAGAATCCCCGCAGGTCAATCGCACTCATGCTGCCCCAGCGCATCAACGCGTTCGACGTGATCAGAAAACCGGAGATCACGAAAAAGATGAAGACCGCTTCAGACCCGTTGAAATTGATATCGTTCAGGAATTCTTTGGGTAGCACGCCGCCAAGCACACCCTGTGTGAGCCGTATCCGAAGCCCGATGTGATTCAGGATCACCAGCAGGATCGACAGCCCGCGCAGGAGATCAATTCCGGCATTGCGCGCCAGTGCTCTCGATTTCACCGCATCTGCTTCGATAAGGCAGGACTCCGGGAAGCCGCTTCAAGGAAAGCTCTTCCCGCTCAGTAGAACAGATGCCGGCTTGTCGCGAAATTGACTGCGCAGGTTCACTCATTGCTCATGGCTGCGCCTCAACGACTAGATCCGCTCTTCCAGCACGACGCTAACCGTGTCACCAACGTCTTTGCCGATCTTGCGGCGCGTGTCTTCCTTGACCGGCAGCTTGTGCCGGCCGTCGCCCAGCGCCATGAATGAGCTTTGGAATACGACTCCGTCGATCTTGCCGCGCACCTTCACCAGGCCGCGTGTGCCGAAGAACTCCACCGACTCGGGCCAGATGACGTACGTCCACCCTCCCTTGTTTGGGCTCTTCTCCAGCTTCGCCGTAAACTGCTTGTTCAGCTTGCCGCGACTCGCCGGCACGGTTCCTTCTCCGCTAGGTCAAGGCCAGGTTCAGGTTGTCAATGGCTTCGTCGATCTCCTGCGTGCTCTTGAAGCCAACGGTCACGCAATCCACGCCTGCATTCTGCATGGCGAAGCGCATCGCCTTCACGCGATCCTCGTGTTGCGTAAACAGACCGTCGCCCACCAGCTTCATGCTGATGACACCCATGCCCTCCGCCTTCACCTGCTTCACGTGCGCCACGACTTCGGGGATGACACTGGGATTGTTGGCATCCTCCCCGACCGGTGCGTCCATGCGCGTGCCCTTGTGGTTCATGCGGATCATCGCTACTTCTAAGAACTTGTTTCCCGGCACCTGCCGTAGCGCCGGCAATCCGTGCACTGAGGCGCCGCGCGTTTTAACCATCTTCTTCGACTGCGCTTCAAGCATCCCGTCCTGCCAGTTCTTCGTCTCTGCCATCCAGTCGCCGGTGTGCTGCCAGTGCAGCAGCATGATGTCGAAATACTCCGTCTGCGAAACGCGCCGCATTTCGTCGAACCGCTTCAGCGGATCGACCCCTTCATCGGTCGTCACCTTGCTCATCAGCTGGTAGCTGTCGCGCGGATAGGGCTTCAGCGCCTGCCCCAGCATCGCCGGAGTCGCATACGACTCCGCCGTCTCGAAGAAGCGAATGCCCCGATCGTACGCGTACGCAATCAGCCGCGAAAATTCCTTCTGTCCCAGTGCCGCCTGGATTTGGCCACTGTTGCTGCCGGTCCCAAAGGCCAGCCGGGTCACCTTCATCCCCGAGTTGCCCAGCGTCACCATGTCCGTTGCCGTTCGACCCGTCGCGTGCAGCGGAATCGTTCCCGCGGCAGCCGCTCCAGCAACGATTGAGGTTTTCAGGAATTCGCGTCGATTCAAAAGACTCATGGGGACCTCCATTTTCGGGCTGCGCACACAGCCTTTAGCGGGATGTTATCACGGAGCCAAAGCTTGCTGCATTAAGGCCGCCCGACCCGTAGAACGCATTGTTGCCGGTTCGCAGATCGCGGCCGTAAGTCAGCACAATCCCCGTCCCCAGCACTGAGAGCTTTACCTCCGCCCCTGCGTCGAAGAGCCACTCCTGCTTCGCCAGACCGCTGGTAGGCGCTGCGACCCGCGCAATATCGAGCAGCGGCCCCGCTTTCACGCTCACCAGCCCATTTCCCCAGAGGCTTCGATAGAAGTCGGTGTTCGACAGGAAATAGCGGCTCGCCAACGGCGAACTCCCCTTGCGCCCGTCGCGAGTGCCAATATGTCCGCGCAGCCACAGATCGGTGTCGCGCTCCACGCCAATCATCCACAGCTCGTCCACCGGCGCCGTTCCAAAGATGCCGCCGCCGCGAACGCTCTGCGCAAATTCATACGTATCGTTCGCCGCCTCCAGCATCCAGTGCAGAGCCGCACCGCCCTGCAATTTTTCAAACACCTTCGGCGAGCTCGACCACAGCCGTGCAAACTCTGAAGCAGCCCCCGCGTCCGCCTTGAACCGATGCTCCGGCAAATCAAGCAGCACCACATTCGCCTGCGCCAGGTGCTTCAATTCGTAACCCGCCGACACCAGATCCGGCGTCAACGCGGTTCCACTGACTACATTGCTGTACGTCCGGTGCGAAAGCTCTCCGCCTGAGTTCCACTGGAATCGTCCGCTGTGAATCGACGTCACCGTTGCACTCGCGACCTCACGTTTCAACGTGAATGAACCCAGCGCCGCCGCCGTCCCCGTGAATGACTCGCGAATCGCCCAGTTCTCGTCTCGCCCATCCGCCTGAAGCTGCCACCGCCATTGCGGTAGATAGTGCAGCGGCCCTGACAAATCCAGCCACACTCGCCGTTTTTGCGCGTCCCATCGCACCAGCGAATCGAAATTCGTAGCCGACCTTCCGATGTTGAAGTAGCTCGGATATATCGTCTCGTACGGCAGCCCCGAAAACACCGCTACGATCGCCTGCAGCCGGCCGCTCCCCAATCCATCTCGTTCCAGGGCGTGAAAATCGGCGTCGAACTTCCCGTCTGGCCGCGCGTTCAGCTTGATGCTGTAAACCGGAAAGATCCCCAGCCCCTCGATCCGCGCCACGGTCGAATCGAAATCCCGCCGCTGCATCACCGCCTGCGGCGAAAACACAAATGCCCGATCCAGCAGCAGCCGCTGAACCTTGAGTTGCGGATCCACTCGCAGCGAATCGATGTACGGCCGCTGCATGCGATTCCAGTACTTGAGCGCCGCTTCCAGGTTGCCCATCAGCAGAAAAACGGTTCCCGCAAACTCGTTCACATATTCGTCATGCGGATCGAGCCGAAGTCCCTTTTCAATCCACTTCGAAGCCTCGGAATATTTCTTCTGCTGAAAGGCCACGCCCGCCAGTTCGATGGGAAAGCGCTTCTGCTCCCGGCATTCCCGCCGCCCCGCAAGCAGCGCAGAGTGGGCTTGATCCCAACGCTGCAGATGCGCCAGCGCCATGCCCAGCTCGAAGTTCACCTCTGCCGACCGCCATGCCAACCGCTGCGCCGCCGCAACAACATCGTCCCACCTTTGCTGCGCGTACAGGTTGTGCACATCGGCATCGGCCTGCGATCTCTCCGCGCACTGTGCCGCCCCGTTCAACCCGGGCGTGAGCAGAAAGAGGATGACAAGAATTGACAGGAGACTGCGCCTGAAGTTCGCAGCCGCTAGCGGGAAGTCGGCACGGCGAGAAGAGTCCAGTTGTGCGTGGCGCTCCACTCTTTCTCGAATCTTGCACGCTCCTCGTTCAGCAGCTTGCGCACGGCAGGATCATTCATGGTCACCAGCCCGCGCGACGAGTCGATGCCATCAACGACCACGTAGTGCATCTCGGTCTGTCCCTGCGGCCTGAGCGCCACAATCAGCGGTCGCCCCTTCGCAATCTGCTCCTCCAGGTCGTTCCATTTGCCGGCAAATGAAAATGCCTGGAAACGATGCTTCTGAAGATACTCAACCATTGCCGCTGCCGGGATCCCATGCTCGCGCGGCGAATAGAGTTCATGCTGAATCTGTGCCACATCGACGCGCGCCACATCACCATCTGTCGAGGCGGTCTTTGCCTGCTTGCCGGCCCAGTACTGCATCACCATTGCAAGTGACGCCGCTCCGCATCCATCTCGCGGTTGCGCCACAAACGGCACGTCGATCCACATGGCTGCCGGCGCCTCCGCAAACAAAACGGCGGACGCCAGAAGCCATGCCCAACACACGCTTCGCCGCACGTTAACGGACGATGGCAACAATGATGATGACGGCCACCAGCACAATAATCAGGACCAGTATGTCGTTCGATATCGCGCCGGCCGCAAACTTCTGTTGCGCATCCGTAGCCCTCGTCGACAGGTTCGCCAACTCGCGATCAGAAAGCGTCGGAATCGCATTCTGCACCTGCACCGGGTCAATCTTCGCATCCCGCATCGCCTTCTCGGCCAATGGGGTGCCCATAAAGCTCTTCAACGTCTCTACATTTTTTTGCCGCGCCGCACTCGAGGCCTCAACATTCTGCTGCAGCGCCTTCGAACTCACGACGTGCTCGTCTGACGTTGACTGCGCCAGAAGGCCGGACGGGTACGACATCAACACAATCAATACTGCAGGCACCACCGCATGCAAAACCAGGGTGGAAATTCGGGGAAGTCTCATACACACTCCGAAGGGGGATTCAATTTCTAGGATTATAAGATGCCCGTGGCCAAATCAAGTTGCCCCCATCGCCACCGATTCGACTCGTATGTACATGCAAAATCAATAGCCTTGCCCTGCATCCGTTGCGAAATTCCTGAGGAAAATCCGCTTGGAACTGCCTTTGTTACTCACTGCTCCCCGGCGCCAGCGGAACGCGCCACTCTCGTTCGTGGCAGCGCTTCTCAATGCAGTTCGATTATTGCCTCGACTTTGCCAATTGCTGCGCGCGCCACACCGCGCCTTCAATGCCCGCCACTTCCGTCTCTCGAACCGGCATCTCCGGAGCCGCGGCGTGCAATCCCGCGAAAAACTGCTCCCGCACCAGCCGGGCCTTGCCAACCACGCTTCCGATCCACGCTACCGGGACCTCGGCTTTGAGATTGTGCTTGCGCCACAGCTTCGCTCGCACCAGCAGAACGCTCTCCACCAGGTCGGCCGCAGCCTGCTTCATCAACCCCAGCGCAACCGCATCGCCTTCTTCGGCAAGCTTGCTGATCGCCGGCGCGAGCGCTGCGAAATCCGGACCCGGCGTGCTGTCGCCCAGGTTGACGAGTTCCTCCATCGTCTTCGTTCCCCAGATCGCGCCCACCGTCTCCAGAATTCTCGTCGGCTCTTCGCGATCATAGGCATTCAGCGCACGCCGCACCGCATGCAATCCGATCCAGTAGCCCGATCCTTCATCGCCCAGCCGCGAACTCCATCCGCCCGCGCTCTCGCGTCCTCCATCCGGCGCCCGGCCAATACAATTCGACCCTGTGCCCGCAATCTGCAGGATTCCCGGGCCGCCCTTGAACGCTCCATCCAGCGCGATCACCTCATCGCCCACAACTTCCGAGCGCTCCACGCCGAAATCATCGAACACTGCCGTGATCCACTCCTTCACTCCGGGCATCGTGGCGCTGGCCACGCCCGCAGAGGCAGCTTTCACTCCCTGCAATCCCGCCTGCCGAAACACATCCTTCAACAGCGCTCGCAGATTCGTCTCCGCCGCCTCCGCGCCCACGCGCAGCCGCTTGATCGATCCATTCTCCGCAAACGCCAGCACCCGCTCACCGTCAACGATGGAGGCGCGCGTGCGTGTTCCTCCGCCGTCAATCCCCAATACTGCGCTCATCACCCGCTTGCTCCTATTTTGATTCCCCTGCGTTTGCCATTTCTCCTCCGCCGTCGCGCAGCGTCCCCGCCAGCACGTTCAGTGTCCCGTCCGTCTTCGGCGCCTGCAATCCCAGCATGTGCGCAATCCACGGATACAGATTCACATTCTCGAACGGCACCACCGTTTTCCCGCTCACAATGTCCGGACCGGCGGCGAAGAAGCTCGCCTTCATCTCCGCAATCTTGTGCGGATCGTAGCCATGCATCCCGGGCTCCGGCGGATTGTCCGGCCTGCCTGCCGGCGGCTTGTGCGCGCGAAACGTATACGGACCTGTCGCGATCACCACCGGGTCGCCCTCGCGCGGATTCTGGTTGTAATGCAGCTCCGCGGGCACATCTTTGAGCCGATACGCGACAAACTGCGACGACGCCTGCTTCAGCTTGTTGTAGGCGCGAACCCGATCTTCCTCGGTCTTCCCGTAAAGCAGCGAACCCGCCGTTTCAAAATCGCTGAGGTCTGCGAATTCGTCCAGCGTGATCCAGCCGCCCTCGACCTTCGCCATGCCGTGGTCGCTCACCACCACCAGGTCGATCGGCAGCTTCGTCGCATCCAGGGCCCTCTTCAATTTGCCGACCATCTTGTCCATCTTCAGCGCCGCGGCCTTCGTCGCCGGCGCATCCGGTCCGAATTCGTGTCCCTCGTGGTCCGGCTCCGAATAGTAGATGGTGATGAAGTGCGGACGCTCGGCTTCAGGCATTTTCAGCAGGGCCACGGCGTCGTCAATCCGCGCCTGTTGCACCTCGTCCGTTGCCTGGGTCTTGCCGTCGAAAATCGCATACCAGGTCGGCCGATGGCCGGCGATCTCCGCCTCTGACCCCGGCCAGAACAGACACGCCGCATGCATCCCCTGGCTCTCCGCCAGACTCCACAGCGGCACCCCGCTGTACCAGCTTCCGTCCTGCACGGCCCTGGCATCGTTGATGGCATAGCGCGCCTGCTTTGCCGGGTCGTAAAACGTGTTGGCCACCAGCCCGTGATGCTCCGGATACAGGCCGGTCACGATCGTGAAGTGATTGGGGAACGTCAGCGACGGATAGCTCGGCATCATCCCCTGTGGCGCCCACACGCCCTGCTTGCCCAGCGCCAGCAGGTTCACAGCGTTGTCGCGCTTCGCATAATCCCACCGGAAACCGTCCAGCGACACCAACACCACGTAATGCGCCTTTTCGGCCACATCGGAATTCGTGCCGTTCTCCACGTGCACCAGCGGCAGCGACGGATTCCCACCCGGAATCGGTTGCGTCTGCTGCGCAAACACCCGCAACGCCAGCAACAGCGCAAAACACGCGGGCACAAACCGTTTCAGAAGCCTGAAATGCATTCCTGGATCTCCCGCATCAGCTTATCGCACGCCGCATCATTGGCGGCGACTCTCATGCCTTACCAAAGAACCCCCTCCATTGCCGTCCAATTCGCGCCATCCCCCAATTCCCTTCTGCCGGCATGCGGATCGGTGGTATCATTCCGCGCATTCGGCCCCGGTCCCCAGAAGCAAAAAGGAGACGCTTATGAAAATGGCAGGAACCCTCTGCGCTCTATTGCTCGTTCTGGTCGCTTCCTCGCTTCATGCCGATACGAAAGCTGACGAAGCAGCCATCCGCGCAGCCGCCGTCAGCGAGAAAGGCAAAAGCACCGACGACGCAATCTTTTGGAGCGGCGCCTACAAGCGTCCGTTCATCCTGCCGCAGAAAGGCGAGACATTTCCCGAAGACGCCATGGGCACGCGAACCAATATGAAAACCAGCGTCGACGTGCAACGAATCGAAGTCGCGGCTTCAGGAGACCTCGCATACGAGTTCTCTCTTGGCTCGCTGGAATACGAACTGATAGCCACACCAGCGAAGCATTTAACCTTCCAGGTCGGTCTTCTGCGCGTCTGGAAAAAAGTGAATGGCGAATGGAAGATCGCGGCCACGTTTGCGCGGCCCCTTGACATTCCATTTGAAAAAGACACCGCGACAACCGCAAAGTGAACGGGCAATAACGATCATGCTGACCAACCGCTCCGTACCCGTCGACACCGTGCTTCCCCACGTCTCCTACAACGATCTGCCGCGCGCCCTCGATTGGCTGACCGCGACCTTCGGCTTCGTCGAGCACTATCGCTACGGCGATCCTCTCTCCGGCGTGCAGGTCCACCTGGGCAATGCGTGGGTCATGCTCAATGCCGCTCGCTCCGATCGCAAGAGCCCGGCGCAGCTGGGATACGGCACTCAGATGTTGACCATCTTCGTCGACAATGTCGAAACCCACTTCGCGCATTCCCGCAACGCCGGGGCCAGAATCGTTGAGGGCCTTCACGAAACCATCTACGGTGAAATGCAATACGGGGTCGAAGACCTGGAAGGACATCACTGGGTCTTCTCGCGTCACGCCCATGACGTGGATCCAGCCGAGTGGGGAGCGCGCGTCCTCAATCCGCTCTAGCACGGTGAGTCGTGCCGCAAACTCCCGCTCACGAAATAGAGCGTCATCCTGAGCGGAGCAGCCTGGGGAACCGCAGACGACTCAGTCGGCTGTGGGGTAAGCGGAGCGAAGGACCTGCTTTTGCATTCGAATCGTGTCAGGGCAAGCGGGGACCCTCTGGGTGAGTCGTGCCATAAATGCTCCCAGAAACGGCGTGGGCTTTAGCCCCTCAGGGACGTTTTCCCACCGCCTGTGAGCGATCAAACAGCGACAGATCCCCGCGAACTCCGCATTCGCAGGACATCCGTGCCTTCGCTCAGTTGCTCGGCGACGCGGGAGTCGCCGGCGCGGGAGCCGGTGTCTGGGCCGGTGCCGCCGCGGGCTGCTCCGTCGCAGGGGTAGCCGGAGTTGCCCCTTCCTTTGCCAACTTGCGGACGTAGATCACCAGTCCGCGAACCTCATCGTTGGTCGCGCGCCCTGTGTCTTCGGGCGGCATCTTTCCCTTGCCCTTGCGTATGACGTCGAAAAGCGCGTCGTCCGATTGGCCGGAAAGCGACTTGGGGTCCGTCCAGTCCGCCAGGCTGAGTTGCATGTCCTTTGCCAGATCCGTCTTGCCATCCCCCGCAGCACCGTGACACAGTGCGCAGTCCATGTTATAGACCTTCTTGGCCTTGGCCAGGGCATCGGGGCTCACCTTCTTGGCAGCCGCTGACTGCCCTGCATCCTGCGGCGGGCGAGCGGGAGCGGATGCGGATGCAATCAGAATCAGGACAACCGCCGTGAAGAGCATCAACGACCTAAGCATAATTGTCTCCTCAGTTGCCGGTGTCGGGAATCCAACCGGTTTATGAGACCGGTTCTAGGCATCGTGCAGCTGTTCGATGTTTATTCGACAGCATTATAGGCCCGTTTGAAAGTGAGTTGCATCACGTTCTTTTCCCCCGTAAATAAGCGGGCTTCCCCGATTCCCCTCTCCTGCCGTCGTACCCGCTGCTCGTTGTGGTATACGTTTCCACATGTTTCGATCCGGCCTGATCGCGGTTCTCTGTTTTGCGCTTGCCCCCGTCCTGCCCGCAGCCGCCCAAAATCCAGCCCCCACCCCCCCCATGGGATGGAACAGCTGGGACTCCTACGGCCTCACCATCGACGAAGCCGACTACCGCGCCAACACCATTGTCCTCACCTCCATCCGCCAATTCGGTTGGCAGTACTCCGTCATCGATGAAGGCTGGTATATGCAGGATCCCTTCGCCAACACCGTCGAAGCCCGCAAATATCTCTGGAACGAAAACGGCATCCTCATCCCTGACGCCAAGCGCTTTCCATCCTCTGCCCTGGGCGCCGGCTTCAAACCCGTCGCCGACTGGGTCCACTCCCAGGGACTCAAGTTCGGCATCCACATCGTCCGCGGAATTCCCCGCCAGGTCGTCGCGCAAAACCTTCCCATCGCCAGCTCCAGCTTCCACGCCGCCGACGCCGCCGACACCACATCCCCCTGCCCATGGGATGAAGGCAACTGGGGCGTAAAGGACAACCCCGCCGGCCAGGCCTACTACGACTCCATGCTCAAGCTTTATGCCGACTGGGATCTCGATTACATCAAGGTCGACTGCATCAGCGACCATCCCTACCGCGTGACCGAGATCCGCCAGATTGCCGAAGCCATCCGCAAAACCGGCCGCCCCATCGTGCTCAGCCTCTCGCCCGGCCCCACCCAGCTGGACCACGCCGCCGAAATCGCCAAATACGCGCAGATGTGGCGCATCACCGACGATCACTGGGACGGCTGGACCTTCCCGCACAAGCCCAACTCCAGCGAATACCCCTTCGGCCTGAGCGATGAATTCGACCGCATTGCCGCCTGGGCGCCCTACGCAAAATCCGGCCAGTGGCCCGATCCTGACATGCTTCCCGAGGGCTACCTTGGCCCCCATCCCGGCAAAGACCAGCCCCGCCAGTCTGCCTACACCCACGATGAGGAGCGCACCGAATTTACTCTATGGGCCATCTCGCGCTCGCCCCTCATCCTCGGCACCAACCTGACCAAACTAGACGACTTCACCCGCTCGCTGCTCACCAACAAGGAAGTCACCGACCTAGATCAGCAAGCCGTCGGTTCCAAGCCGGGCCCGGTGCCGAAACCAGCGCCAAAACCATCGGCGACAAAAGATGGCGACTCCGCCTCGTTCCCGCAGCGCTACTGGTATGCAACCACCGGCGGCCCCAGCCCAAAGCATTACATTGCCGTCTTCAACCTCGCCGACGCCGCCACCTCGTCGAACATGCCCTGGGCGCTCTTCCACATCGACAACAAGCCCCACGCTGTCTTCGACGTCTGGAGCCAGAAGCACATCCCGCGATCCAAAGAGCTCCACGTGGATTTGCCCCCGCACGGTTGCGCGCTGTTCCGCGTCGAGTAGTTGTGAGCAAGCAATGACGATAAATCGCCGTGCAATTCTGCGAGGGCTGGCGGCAATTGCCGCCTCAAGCCGGCTTGCATCGGCCGCGTCCCCAAACGGCGAAAAGCTGGCTGCGGCAGCCCGCGCCCAGGTCGGCGTCACCCTCACGTACGATCCCGCCTGGACCTCGATCGCCTACCCCAACGGCGACGTACCCCGCTCCACCGGCGTCTGCGCCGACGTCATTATCCGTGCGGCAAGAGACGGCCTCGGCCTCGATCTTCAACGGCTGGTCCACGAAGACATGGTGAAGCACTTCGACGCATATCCGGCGCGACGCGTCTGGGGCTCACAACGGCCCGATACAAACATCGACCACCGCCGCGTCCTGAATCTTGAAATGTATTTCCAGCGCAGCGAAGGCTGCCTCTGGCGCGCCGCCGCGCCAACTCCCGGCGATGCCTTTCCAAAGCTGCTCGAAAACGGAGACATCCTCACCTGGCTGCTGGATGCGCGCCTGCCCCACATCGGCATCGTCGCCATCACCCCTCCGGACGCGAGATTCACAAACATATTTTCGCGCAACGCCGAATGCCAGGTTGTGCACAACATCGGCCGCGGAGCCGAGCAATCCTCGCTCTCTGAATTCCACCCAAACCGCGCCATTGGCCATTACCGTTGGCCCACCGGCTCCTGAAACTACTGCGTCACCGCGCCTCGCAACTCCGGCTCCATATCCGTCGCCTGCCCATGCCCGTGCCACACCACATCGCCCTGCGCATTCAGCACCACCACGTACGGATTTCCGCGATCCCCAACCCCGAAGAACTTCTCCCACTGCTCCTGGTCCTGCGTCATCACTACGATCTGGTCTTCTTCCGCCGCGCTAAGCCCCTTGCGCATCCCGCTCTTGATCATCCCGCGAATCATTCCCGGCGCCTTCTCCAGCATGGCCAGTTCGTACACGGAAAACTGCTTCAAGGCCGCGTCTCCCTCGATCGCCTTCATCCACGCGCCGCATTGCACCCCGGCATCATGGCTGAATCCCGCCACCAGGATTACCGCACGCCCGCGCACCTCGTCCGCCGGCTTTACCTTCTTTCCGCTCAGCGTTTCACCCACCGTCCCCGGCATCGACTGCGCAACGGCACGCCGCGTCTGATCCGGCGATCAGCGCCCCAAAAGCCAGCAACCATACCACCGCGCGAATCCTCACCAGGACCTCCGCCGAAACCGGGAAAAACACTCCATCAGAGTGCATCCTTTTACGATACGCAATTGGTAACCACCACGTTCGCAGACAACCAACCCATCCCGCTGTACGACACGATGCCGTTTAGCGGTATGATTTGCGGGTCGTTGCCAACAGCAAAAGGGTTGCCGTCGCTCAGTGAGCGGGCAGCTGAAAAATCTGGATGGCTCCTGAATTGAGGATCGCGACGCGCTGGCCCGACGGCGAGATTGCCACATTTCCGCCCCCGTCGAGTATCGGCGTCAGCGGCGCCTCCAGCAAAACTTTGCCGTTGTCCACGTCGAATACTCTTACCATCTGGCCTTGAAAATCCTTGGCGCCAAGCAAGCGTTTATATCGATCGACTGAACGCTTCAGCAGCATCGTCTCTCGCGCCACGCGAGAACCATTCGCGGCCACCACCAGCATCGGCCACATCGCGTTCGTCGCGTCGTTCACCTGCCACTGCAGTTTGCCGTCCGTCAACATAAGACCGAGCTTCCAGCCGTCTTCGGGATCGCACCTGGCTACCAGCAATTTCGTCTCGGCAACATAGCTGTACTTAGGTGGGCAGATCGAATCAATGTGCGCCAGCGCCCGGTTCCCACCAGCAAAATAGGTTCAGGTTCAACAGCCATCGATAGCCGCTTTCCTTCGACCGTTCCACATACCCCTCGGAGTTCATGGGCCAATCGGTGGTCTGAGAAGTCCATGGCACCCGGCTGATCCGTACGACCTCGCCTGACGAGCGCTTCAGTGTACGGGCCACCAGAACGTTTTGTTCGTCAGCCTGCTTCGGTACCGCGGACGGAGAGCCCTGGCTCTTCGCCGTTGTGCTTTCCGGCTCACTGGGGCTTTGCGCAGCATTTGGAGGCTCGAGGGAGTTACTGATAATCAGCTGCTGCCCGGGATCCATCTGGATCCAGAGCAGCTGCCCTGGAAAACGCAGGTAAGCCGTCGTCTTCAGCTGAGTGTCGCCCTCGTCAAGACCTTCCTGAGCGCGCAGCAGAAAATGTGCATCGTTGAGAATCCAGAGATAGCGGGATCGATCTGGAACGACCCACGCGGCTTCTGACTCGATCTTGCCATCAGGCAGGCGCACCACCAGGGCGCGAATCCCCTGCTTCTTGTCCTCTTTGTTGCCGTCCGCATCGCGCTGCAAAAGGCCCGACACGCGAAAAGTGAACAGAAGCCTATCTTCGCCAAGGAAATCAAGGCTGACCAGACTCTGCCTGCGCAGAAGATAGCTGTATCCGGGAATTGAAAAACCAAGCGGACCGACAGGAATCGAGAACGCGGGTGGCAAACTCGGCCTCTGCGGATAGTGATCGAGGACCTTGCGCGGCGGGACTGCGCCGGACGGCAGCGGTGGAAACTGCACGCCCGTCTGCGCGCACACCAGATGCGGTGCAGACAGAACGACGCAAAGTCCAGTCAGCCGTAACGGAATCTGGAGCCGTTTCACGATCCGATTCATTCTCATCCGTGCAGGAAATCGTGCTCCTCTCCAAGGTAACGCCAATCCAGGGTACGCCAACCGTAATCGCCGGATTTGCTCAACTGCCGCTGCGGCCCTGCCCCACTGTGCGAAACTAGTTATTCCGGCCCGAGCGCCTTGTCCCCAGGACCTCCGCCGGTAAGGTTAAAGAATGCCCGTTCTTCGCTCCGCCTTTATTGCACTCTCCCACAATCGCCCCCTCCGCCAATTCGCCGAACACTCCCCAGTTGGAGGCAAGCTCAGTTCGCGCTTTGTTGCGGGCCTCGAGATCGAAGATGCCCTCCGCGTCTGCGCCCAGGTCAACCAGCAGGGCATGCATGTCACCCTCGATTCGCTGGGCGAGAGCGTAACCACCGCCGAAGAAGCCCATTGCGCAGCCGACGTCTACCACCAGCTCATCGACGCAGATTGCCGCGCGCAAGCTCGACTCCAATATCAGCGTCAAGCTCACCCAGATGGGCCTCACCCAGGACCCTGCCCTGGCCGAGCAGATCGCCACCGATCTCACTGAGCATGCCCACGCCACCGGCAACTTCGTCCGCATCGATATGGAAGACTCCGGCGCTCACCCAGGTCACCCTCGACATCGTGCGCCGCATCCACGCGCAGCCGCAGTTGCGGGGCTCCATCGGCATCGTCATCCAGTCCTACCTCTTCCGTTCTCAGGCTGATATCGAATCCCTCATCGCCGACGGCATCCGCGTGCGTCTCTGCAAGGGCGCCTACAAGGAACCAGCCGAGGTTGCGTTTCCCAAAAAGGCCGACGTCGACACCAACTACATCAAGCTTGCCGACATGCTTCTGCAAAGCCCCATCTACCACGGCCTCGCCACGCATGACGAAAAAATGATCGCCGCAGCGATGAGCTTCGCCGCGCAGCAGGGCATCGACCGCAGCCGCTTCGAGTTCCAGATGCTCTACGGTGTCCGCCGCGATCTGCAGCGCCAGCTCGTTGCCGAGGGCTACAATGTCCGCGTCTACATCCCCTTCGGCCGCGAGTGGTACCCCTACTTCATGCGCCGCCTCGCCGAGCGCCCCGCCAACGTCTTCTTCATCGCCCGCAACCTTCTGCGCAATTAGAACAGCACGCAGCCGCTCAAATCTGGGCGCCGCTTCTCGAATGCGCTCCAAGCTCTATCAGATGAACGCCGACGGAGTTGCAGTGCATCGCGCTTCAATGTTGCGAACGAAGACCGCAGCCTGGCAAGCTCTCTTTGTTCCCCCTCGGCAGTTCTCTTTGGTATGATCCCTCCCACACCAGAAACGGGGGACTCATGCTCTATTTGAGCGAACGCGAAATCGGGTTCGATGCAGCCGAAATTGGTTTTCCATCCATCGACAATTGCCGAGCCATCGTTCTTGTCACCGCGGGAGGACTGTTCGGTTACCACCTTTTTGGCGTCTTAAGCCAGAACAAGATCAACACGTTTGTCAGCTTCGTGAACAACCACGCGCAGGGAAATTTAAAAAGAGAGGCTCTACGCCGCATCCTACGGGCCCGGGCCTGACGAACAGCGTGCCGAAATCCGGAGTATCGCCCGGGCGCCGGCGCTTAATTTCGCTGGCCCGGTGTATTGGGCCAATGTTGCCGTTGTCGCCGTTCGCTCGGCATATGTCAACTATGTTGGGATTAACCACGATACCTGCGCCCTCACGGCTCGCACCTGGAGTGATGCCGGGGATAACATCCCGGCGAACAAGGGGCCCTATGCAGGCGGCGCAGATCGTACCAGGGACGCCGGCGCTGCGCCGGGACTCATGTATACCAACATCAGCACGGCAGGCTTGCGCGCGGTCTATCCAACTGCAATTTAACCGTGCCGCTCATTCCATAGATCCCGGCCCGAATTCGATCTGGCTGCGCCGGAGTTTAATCCTGCGAAGTTCCCTTCCCGACGGCTTTCCGCGATTTCGGGGTTCCGGTTGGACGACTGGCCAACCGGAGTAACCCCAAAAACCGGTTTTTCTATCAGGGCCAGCCTGCCAGCGAACGCGGCCATGCCGAAATATCCAACCTGGTGCGAATACCATCCCTACCGGCGAAAGAACTATGCCGCGCACAACGCTTCGATAGAAGGCGTCGCAGTCAGGGGCATAGTGATCGAAGGTCGTCCCGAATCCACCCGATCCGGGACAGACAATGATCCCTACTTGATCTTCGCCACGCGGCCCACGGTTGGGAACTTCTGGAACTGCAGCATGTCGTGCCCCGGCACCACGCGATCGGACGAGCCGGCCAACTCTGCCATCCGCGTCTGTTGCGCGATATTCGCCGCATGATCGGAATCCCTGAACGTCGCGCTCGCCAGGTGCGCGGTCAGATTCAGATAGAAGTATGCGTTGTCTGAAGCCAGCACCCAGGTTGGATGCCCCGTGATGCAGAGATATTGCGAGGCATAGGTATGGCGAGAGCCGGTATAGGCGCGAATGCCCGGCAGGATCTCCACATTGTCGCCATCGACGAACTGCACGCGGTGTTCGGTGTTGAGCTTCACCAGTTCCAGCACATCCGCGGGATCGATGCCGCCATGGTTCCCGCCCTTCTGCCAGGCATCGCCGGTGTAGTAGCGATATTCGTCGCGCTGTATCCACACCGTCGCCTTTGGAAAAAGATCGAGGCCGCCCATGTGGTCCCAGTGCGCGTGGCTGATGATGATGTCGGTCACGTCCTCCGGCTTCACGCCCGCCGTGGCAACGGCCTGGTCAGGCCGGAGGTAGTCCTGCATCGGAAATTCCTTCGCAAACGTGTCGCGATGAAAGCCGCTGTCGAACAGAATCGTATGCCCCCTGCCCCGAATCAGCCACACCACCATCGCGATGTCGACCTTCCGGTCCTTCGGCCCGTCGACTACGAGTTCCGAAACCGGCACCCCCGGCGAGGTCGCGTACCGGATCGCCTCAATCGAGTACTCCGGCGTCTGCGCCCGCAAGCCCGCGCTTAACAACAACAGACCAGCGACCGCAATCAGAATTCGCTTCACGACTCCACCTCGAGGCCCGTGCCCCATCCATTCCGCAGTCTCATCTCGAAATGGGTGCTAACCACGAACGTCAGATTCGCTTTGTCCGGCAATTACTGCTTCGCCGTCGCAGAGAGCTCGTCCTTGTAGACCTTGCCGCCCTTCATCACGAATGACACGTGCTCAAGCACTTCAACACGATCCAGCGGATTCTCTGTCACCGCGATCAGGTCCGCATACTTGCCCGGCTCCAGCGTGCCCACATCCTTGGCGCGGTCGATCAAGTCCGCCGCGGAAGAAGTTGCCGCGTGGATCGCGCCCGCCGGCGTCATGCCGAACTTAACCATGTAGTGAAACTGCTTCGCATTATCGCCGTGCGGATAGACGCCCGCGTCCGTTCCAAACGCAATCTTCACCCCCGCCGCAACCGCCTTCGCAAAGTTCTCGCGCTGGAGGCGGCCAACCATCTTTTCCTTGTCGACGTTCTCCTTCGGCAGGCCAAACTCAACCGCTTTTCCAAGGATGTAATCATCGTTGTAGATATCCGCCACGAGATACGTTCCGTGTTCCTTCATCAACTCGATTCCCTCGGCATCGATCAGGCTTCCATGCTCGATCGAATCCACGCCTGCACGCACCGCATCCTTGATGCCCTGCGTGCCATGCGCATGCGCTGCCACTTTGCGTCCAGCGGCATGCGCCGTGTCGACGGCCATCTTCATCTCGTCGTACGTCATCTGCTCGGCGCCGGGCTTGTCGCCCTGCGAAAGCACGCCGCCCGTCGCCAGGATCTTGATCACGTCCACGCCATACTTCACCTGCTCGCGGACAACATGCCGAACCGCTTCCGATCCGTCAGCAAGCTGATAATCACGCTCCGCCGGGTACATCAGGTTCTCCACACCCGGCGCGAATCCATTCATATCGCCATGGCCGCCCGTGATCGAAATCGGCGGGCCGCTCGCCACCACGCGCGGTCCCGGGAAATCGCCCGCATCGATGGCCCTTCGCAGATCCACGGCGAAGAACGGCTGCGAGCCCACGTCGCGCACGCTGGTAAATCCCGCCATCAGCGTCTTGTTCGCATTCACCACACCGTTGAACCCGCCATCGAATGGCGTCTCCTTCACGTCCCAGATCGGATCATAGTGATCGGCGCGCGCCTCAAGGTGGGTATGACAGTCGATCAATCCCGGAAGCACCCAGTCCTTCGAAAGATCCACCACCGTCGCTCCCGCCGGTATGGTCACCTCTCCCGCCGGAGCAACCTTGCTGATCCGTTCACCCTCCACCACCAGAACCACGTTGTCACGAAGCCTGTCGCTGGTCGCGTCGAAGAGATGGCCAGCCTTCACATACACCGTCGCCGCGGCTGCCGCAGGTTTCGGCGCGGTCTGCCCCACAAGCACCGGCAACGCAGCCGAAACAAGGGCAGCAACAGCAAACTTACGAGAAGCTCTGAGAACGCAGAACAAGCGAACCTCCAGGATTTCAAAATGTCCAGGCAATTATAGAGAGCGGGAGCAATGAAAAAACGCACGCGACATTTAGCCGACCGCGGTGCCGACCGGTCAACCCTGGCTTGGTTTGCCAAGCCTTCCGCGGATCAGGCGCATCCTTCTGCAAAGCGGACACTCCCATGGATAGTATCCGAATATCGGCCAGACCCACTTTTGCATGAAACCTTCCCGCGCGAGGCGTCTCATGTAGGGGTTGCCGCAATCGGGACAGGTAACGGGAACGGAAACCGAATCGTTCCTGGGAGAAACAGCCACTGTCATCGCTAGCCTTTCATCGGATGCCTCCGCGCACCCACGCAAACGAAGGGATTGACCGGATCGAAAAATGCGCTAAGAATCCAAGCGGATTCTCATTTTGTGCGATTGGAGAACTCAGATTCTTTTAAACGAGCGAGCCCACGCTTAGCAAGTCCCGAAAGTGCTAGCGCCAGGGTGCGGGACCCGTTTAGTGACTCCGGACGCTCCAGGCGCAACCCCAGCTCCGCCGCATAATGCTTGAATGCGATATCCACGTCATAGAGGATCTCAACGTGGTCGCACAGGAACCCGATAGGCTGCAGCAGGAGAATCTTCACCCCCTCGGCTTCGATGGCCTTGAGCGTGTCCTCCACGGTCGGCCCGATCCATTCGCCGCCGCTTGCGCCCTGGCTCTGGAAAGCGAACCACCACTTCGGAATGCCTGGCACGCGCTGGGCCACAAGCTCCGCCGTATGCCTGGCCTCCTCTGCGTACGGATCCACGCCCTCGCCCGGCCACAGCTTCGGCCCGCCCTCGCCGGCTGCCGGTGCCTGCACCGTCCGGCTCGGCACGCTGTGTGCCGTAAACAGCACCGGAACCTGCGCACCTGTCTCCGACCTCATGCGCTCCTCGGCTGCACGCAGGCGCTCGGCGAAGGCCTCTGCCAGCAGCGGATCCTGCGCCCAGCCTTCGGTGAAATCAATCTTCAGCGAGCCCGCCTCGGCCTGCACCGCGCGCTTGTACAGCCCCACGCTGGTGCGCGAATTCTGCGGTGCAATGCAGATAACCGCGGCCTGCTCCACACCATCCTCGCGCATCTTGCGCACAACGTCGGGAATGTATGGTTTCCAGTTGCGCATCCCGACGTAAACAGGTGCGCTGATGCCCTCTGCGGTCAGTTCGGCTTCCACCATCCGTCCCTGCTCGAGCGTGATCTCAGTCAGCGGGCTGCGCCCGATCAAGCGCATAGCGATGCTGAATCTCCTCAACGACGTGTTCCGGCAGCGGACGCCCGCTGACCACGTTGCGCAGGTACTCGGGAATCTGCTCCACGGTCTCCGGCGTGCCGTGCGCGAGCAGAAGTACAGCTTGCTTAGGCATTCTGCGTTCTCCAACCGGAACTCCCGCACCATGCGCACCACAGCCTGCACATTCTCCACCGGCGTGTTGCGGAACGATTCCGTGGCCCAGATTGAAGATATGGCCCGGCCGTCCAGCCGCGGCGCGCAGAATCTCCTTGACCCGCAGTCTCCAGCATCTCAAGCGGCGCAAACAGCGTGATCGGATCGAGATTGCCCTGCACGGCGTGCGCGTGGCCCACCGCGCGCCAGCCCTCATCGAGCGGCTGCCGCCAATCCAGGCCGATCACGTCCGCGCCGGTCGAGGCCATCTGCGTCAGCAGGCCCGCCGTCTCCACGCCAAAGTAGATAACCGGCACGCCCATCTCCTGCACTGCGCGCACCAGCCGCTTCGAGGCCTCGAATGCATAATCGCGATAGTCGGTCAGGCCCAGCGATCCGACCCAGCTGTCGAAAATCTGGATCACGTCCGCGCCAGCCTGCACCTGGAGACGGCAGTACTCTGTAAGCACCACGACCAGCTTGTCCAGAAGAGCTACGCCACGCAGTGGTGTCGCCGTACATCATCTGCTTGGTGTGGATGTAATTCCGCGAGCCGCCGCCCTCGATCATGTAGCTGGCCAGCGTGTAAGGCGCTCCGCAAAACCCGATAATGCCGAGGCGGTCGCCGAAGTGCGCCGCAACCTTCTCAATCGCGCGCGCCACATATGCAAGGTCATCCGGCGCGATCCGTGCGCAGCGCCCTCACATCCTCAGCGGTCCGCACCGGATGATGCACCACCGGCCCTTCGCCCGCCTGAAACTCAAACGGCAGCCCCATCGGCTCCAGCGGCAGCAGCAGGTCGGCAAAGATGATGGCCGCATCCACGCCCAGCTTTTCCGCCGCCGTGATCGTCACCTCGGCGGCGATCTCCGGCTGCTTGCAGATCTCCACCAGCGTGTGATGCTTGCGCACGTCGCGGTACTCCTGCATGTAGCGACCCGCCTGGCGCAGAAACCACACCGGCGTGCGATCGACCGGCCTGCGCAGGCATGCGCGCACAAATCGTGTACCAACCAGCAAGGAATCCGGCGTCTCTTCCTGGCCGGCCGGGGTGTTGTCAGCGATGTCCATATAGCCCGATTCTACTGGGGGAACAGGCCTCAACCCTAGGAGGAAATCGGTCTAGTTGCGTGAGCAATACCCTTGCTCAGCGGCTCGGTCGAAGATATTATTTATCGCCCGGTGCGAAGATCCCTTTCGGACAGATCGCATGCACGCCTACGTTCCCGTCTACCAGTTGCGTTATATCCACATCGACAGCCACGCTGGTCAACATGTAAGCGTCGTCCCGCGACAGGTGCTTTTCCGTTACCAAGAAGTCGATCATGTTCCGCACCGCCATCTCGGTTGCGGTCTTCAAGTCCGGGCTGAACCCCATGCTGATATAGCTCGTTGGCGTCTCCGCCCGCGGCCACAGAAGGTGCTGATCCTTGTGCACGACGAAACGAAATGTTCCGGTGAGGAACGTCTCCATCGCCGTGATGTCCACTTCGCCGTTGCCCTGTCCCGCGTGGCCGTCGCCAACTTCGAACAGGGCTCCCGCCGCGTGCACCGGGATGAACAGCGTGGTTCCCGCCACCATCTCCTTGTTGTCGATGTTGCCTGCGTGCATCCACGGCGGAGCGCTGTCGTACCGGCCCGCGGATTCCGGCGGAGCGACACCCATGCTGCCGAAGAACGGATGCAATGGGATCTCAATTCCCGGCGCAAAGTGCGCCAGCATCTTTTCCCGGTCCAGCGGGATGATCTTGCGCTTGCCGTAGGGGAAATCATTGGGCAGAAATCCGCGCCCCACGGAGAAGCCGTTGCACGCCCAGGGAACATCGATATCAATCTTTTCGATGTCGACTTCCAATACATCGCCGGGTTCGGCCTCAGCGATCGCCACCGGTCCGGTGAGGATGTGCCCGCCCGGCCCACGATCCTTCACCTGTTCGTAGATCTCAGCGTTGTACGGCGGTATGTCTTTGGCGGCAACGCCCTGGGACTCAAGACGATCGGTTGGCCCGCACGTCGAGAGCGTCTGGATCTTGACCCTGTCGCCGGAGTGCACGGTCAGGACCGGCTTGGCTTTCGACCAGTAGTATCCCCATGCCACAGTCGAGGGACTCGCCGGCAGAAAGGTCAGGCCCATTTGAGCCGGAACAGTGGAAGCAAAGACAATCAAAGCTGAACACAACCAGTGAACCCTCATCGACACATCTCTCCCCTGCCGATTTTCAGTGCCGGAATTGCCTGGTTTTGAAAAGGATCGCTGATCCGAACTACAGATTCAGCGTAGGCCATTTGCCGCCCACACGCCGAACCTCGAACGTACGTCCGTGCACTTCAAGCCGATAGGCTCCGTCGGGGGGAGTTTGCGCGGCCGAGGTGATCCGCAGACTCGTCCATACGGCTACGCTCGGTGTCGCGTGGGTCAGCCTCGTCACCAGCGCCACCATGCAATCGCTCTCAAAGTCGCTCCCCCGCAACACACCCCGCAAATGGTCCGTTGTATGTTTTTCTTTTTTCCCTCTGTCCATGCATTCCTCTGGCCCGGGGCGCCGTTCAGGCGATAAAAGGGCACTTGCCGAATCGTATGGCGTTTCTGACTTCTGATCAGCTTCGGCCAACGTCATTCGGAAATGCTTGAGACCCGGAGCGCATTCTCGGTTCCGGTTATATTACTGCAACTATGAGAAGTCTCGATATGCCCTTGTTGGTAGGGGCTCGAGAATCTGTAGTAGGAAGTACAGCTATGAAACAGCGATCGGGTAGTCCTGGTTGAAGGGAAAAATCAACTCAGCCTCGGTGGGAACCGCTTTGCCGTTCACAGTTGCCGGCTGAAAACGCCAGGTCTTTACCGTCTCAAGGACAATCTGGTCCAGTTTGGTGCCTGACCCCTTCACAAGCTTCTCACTCACCACCAAACCCTGTGCATCGACGTCCACATCGATGACAACTTTTTGCTCTGTTGCTGGCAGCAACGAGCGGTCGGTCACCGGCGGATGGGGCGAGAAGATGGGGAAGGCTGGACGAATGTTTTCGGCATCGGTACCGTTGCCAGTAGCGGCCTTGTTGGCTCCATCGGCATGGTCAGAGGATTTTGGCGAGCCGCCACCAGACTTCTTCACTGGTGGAACGATCAGGGGGATGATGGTTCTTTTGGACGAGTCTGCGTAGGCATCCGGCTTGCTGGTGTGCGCGGCAAACAGCGACGGCGGCAAGGTGATGCGGATGGCATGGGACGCTCCGGAATTCTCCAGCCGCGCCACCATTTGCGGCTGAGTCGGCTGAACGATCCTGATGGCGACTCGCGTGCCAAAAAGAAACACCGAAGCGAAGAACGCTCCATGAAGTCCGAGAGAGATGACGAGTGCCCGAAGCAAGTGGTTCGGGCTTTTGCCTGGCGATTTCATGGCGACCTCATCTTCGACGGGGAGGGGGCCCGGTGGGTCGATTGTCGCACAGTTCCGTTTGCACAGATAGCACAACCATTGCAATTCGTGCGGTTAAGCCGGCCAAGTTGAATTGATTGTGCAAGTACCCAGGTGACCAGGGGAATGCCGGTAGCCGATCCCGCGTGCGGTTTGTCACTCGCCAAAACCCGATGCGCTATATACTGTAGGCACACGAAAATCCTTCATTCCATTTTGTTGGTGGTATCTGTCTTTGCATATCCGTGGAAAAAGATGGAAGGTTGCAGAAATCGCGGCATTGTCTGCGCTTGCGGTTACCCTGCTGGGCAGCAGTGGATTTGCTTTTCGTTGTGGTGTTGAACAGCACCAGATGAAACGGCTCGTCATTTACGCGCAGCATCGCCAGCAGGCTTGCCTGGAACTCGGCCTGCAATGGCAAGCTGACGACCAGGAACGGCAATACAGGCCCGGCACAAGCGCGGGCACAAACTCGACCGTGGGACCGATTTCCGGGTTCGTGATGGACGTGACGGAAAACGAGTTCGGCCATGCCGAGGGCCAGTGTCATGCCGCCACAGCAAGCTACAAGGAATTGTTGACCCAGTACTGACGCAGATTGGGCCGGAATGGTGCGGGCGCGACGACGGTCGCGCCCGACCTTATTTGACGCCAGTCCGGATTGAGGTCATCGGAATCTCGAGGGTTCCGGCACGCTGCGTACTCGGGTCGTATACGCCTGCACGCAGGTAAACATCGCCGGGCGGCAGATCGAAATCGAAGTGGAATGGAATCCCATTGCTCTCAGCGAAGGACATCTGATCAGGCCGGATGGCAAGGTTGACGGAGCGAAGCAGCCAGTTGAGGCTCTCGCCGCGTTGGCTGTAGGCGATGAGGGCAACCTCAACCGGGGCGCGGCGGGTTCCGTCGGGACTCTCGATGAGGTTGAGATTCTGCGGCGAGAGAAAGAAGCGCACGGTGTAGTGATTCAAAGGCTGCTTGAGCGCGGCGTTGTCGCCAATGGGCTGGCGTGCCCGGGGGTGGCGGCGCGGTAACGGGTTCGACATGCAGGCGGAAGTGAAGGTCAGAGAAGTTGGGCATGCCGCGATCCATGAGCGGGCGAAGGGGATCTTTCACGGATTGCGACGCCTCGGTCTTGATTTCGGCCGGGGTGCGTTCGAAGTAGTTGCGGCGGTAGGAGAGCTTGTAGCCTTCTTCTTTCATGCGGACGGTGATTTTGCGCTCGCGTCCGATTTCCCGGGGGTCGGTGGGGGTATAGGCGAGGGTGTAGTAGCTGGAACCATTTTGGATGTCTGCGGCGAGGGCGCCCTTGAGGTCGTTGTTGTGGGAGGCGACGCCGCCGGTCGCATTGGCCCAATTTTCAGTGGAAATCAATTCAAACGGGGCTATTGGCGGGGAGACACCACCCGGCCCGTTTGCTCCCGGAAATAGGACCGCTCCCGGCACCAGGCTGCCTGACTGGTCATGGCCGTCGCCGCTGATATCTGCATTGGGCACCGCAGGGATTCCCGTGGCATCGATGGGATAGACAGAGACGCGAGCGGCGGCGAGCACATCGATGGTTTTCTTGATCTGGTCCAGGTAGGGACAGGTGTCGGGGAAACAAAGCGGGACGGATCCGACGAACCAGATGAGATTCTTGCGTCCGGGGATGTCGGCAACGTAGTGGGCGATGGCCTGGAGAGCATCGAGGGTAATGAGGAGCTGCTGGTTCTTTTGTTCATTGGCGGAAGTGGCGAGGAAGTCCTGAAGTTTGCCGATCATCTCGGCGAGTTGCGCGCCGCCGGGTCCGCTGGCCATGCTGTTGAGATTGCTGATGGACGCGGACTGCGTAGCTAGTTCGTTAGGGGTTGCCTCCATTGCGACAGCGACGGGGTTGCCGGCGAGGCGCTCGACGGAAGTGCGGAGGAGGGTTGAGTCGTCAGTGAATCCCTGGATGATGCGAAGACGATCGCCGAGAAGAAAGACGCCGATGCGAAGGCCAGGCGGGATGGTGCCGAGGTACTTCACGATGCGCTGGCGTGCGTAGGCCTGGTCCTGCGTGGTGGTATTGAGGGCGTCCATGAGCAGGAGGTTAATGGCCTGATTGGGCTCGGCGGCAGGGACGTTGGTGAAGGTGTTGGGCGGAAGCGGCTCGGACGGTTGCACGGCAGTTTCCGCGGACGGGAAATGCGGCTCGAAAAACTCGATCTTCTGAGGCTTGCCGTTCTCGAGAGCCTCGAAATCTTCTTTTTTCAAGCCATGGACGGCGACACCCTTGTTATCGGTCACCACCACGTCCACGAGAACGTTTCGCACGTTGATTTGAAGAGGAGGTGATGGAGGTGAATTGAGGTCGGCCTGTGCCGAACCCGAAACCGGGACGAAGAGGACGGAGAGGGTAAAACCAAGCGCAAATTTCCTGCAAGAGAGCATAGGTGCACCTCGATCAAGACAGGTAACTATAAATCTAGACGGTTCACACCGCAGTGATGGCTGCATAAGTCCTGCCAAATAGTCACCGCGACGGTCTCAGGAGCAACGACGCCCATCGCTAACTGGCTGCCGCACTTCCATGCGTTAATCTGAACTCTTCAGGAGAATCCTGCCCATCATGCTCAAACTGGCCCGACTTCCCTTCACCATCGCGGTGGTGTTCGTCTTTTCGTGCGTGGCTGCATTCGCCCAGCAGCAACCAGGGGCGACGGAAGAATTTGTCCCCGCGCATTACACGAAGTATGAGTTTCGCATTCCGATGCGCGACGGGAAGCGATTGTTCACGGCGGTATACGTGCCGAAGACCGGCGCATTTGCCGACAAGGGTCCGTATCCGTTTCTGATGGATCGGACGCCCTACAGCGTTGCGCCGTATGGCGAGGATCAGTATCCGAAGACGCCTCGGACCGTCAGACGAATTTGAGAAGAGCGGGTACATCTTTGTCTACCAGGACGTACGCGGACGGTGGATGAGCGAGGGCGAATTCATCGAGATGCGGCCCCACATCGATAACAAGAAGGGGCCGCAGGATGTGGATGATGCTTCCGACACCTACGACACGATCGAGTTTCCTGCTGAAGCATGTGCCGAACAACAACGGCAAGGTGGGCATCTGGGGGATTTCGTACCCGGGCTTCTACACATCGGCGTCGATGATCGACTCGCATCCGGCGCTGGTGGCGGCGAGCCCGCAGGCGCCAATGACGGACCTGTTCCTGGGCGACGACGGGTACCACGGCGGAGCGTTCATGTTGTCGGCGAACTTCGGTTTCTATGCGCCGTTCTTTCATCCGCAGAACGGGCCGCAGACGCCGAAGCAGACGGCGCCGTTTGATTTCGGCACGCCGGACAGCTACCAGTTCTACCTGAAGGCCGGCAACATTGCCAATCTGGACAAGATGTATCTGAAGGGCTCGAACTGGCTGTTCAACGACCAGGCGAAGCACGACACGTATGACGCGTACTGGCAGGCGCGCGATCTGTCGCGGCACATGAAGAATGTGAAATGCGCCGTGCTGGTGGTCGGCGGCTGGTATCGACGCGGAGGATCTGAGCGGACCGTACCGGACGTTCTACGCGACATCGAAGTTCAATCCCGACACGCCGACGACGCTGGTGGAGGGTCCGTGGGTGCACGGCGGATGGGCGCGCGGCGACGGCACCCATCTGGGCGATGTGCAGTTCGGATCGAAGACCGAGCGAGTATTTTCGGCAGCAACATTCAGTTCCCTTTCTTCGAGCACTATCTGAAGGGCAAGGGCGCGGCGCAGCCGAAGGCCGTCGTGTTTGAGACCGGGACGAATGTGTGGCGGCACTTTGACGAGTGGCCGCCGAAGGCAGCGACGGCGAAGATGCTGTACTTTCACGCGGGCGGAAAGCTGAGCTTCGATCCGCCGACCGAGGTGCAGAGCCGGGACGACTACGAGAGCGATCCGAATCATCCGGTGCCGTTTGTGGGCTACACGACGGACACGGTTCCGCAGCGCTACATGGTGGACGATCAGCGCTTCGCCAGCGAGCGGCCGGACGTGCTGACGTATGTGACCGATCCGCTGGAAGAGGATGTGACGATTGCGGGGCCGATTTCGCCGAAGTTGAAGGTGGCGAGTTCGAGCACGGATTCCGATTTCGATGTGAAGCTGATCGATGTGTATCCGGACGATTATCCAGATGCGACGAGACCGGACAGCGCCGAACAAGCGCGTTCTGGATGCACCGCCGCTGCACATGGGCGGATATCAGCAATTGCTGCGCGGCGAGCCGTTCCGCGCCAAGTTCCGCAACAGCTGGGAGAAGCCGGAGCCGCTGGTGCCGGAGAAGATGACGGACATCAACTTCACCATGCCGGATCTGTTTCACACCTTCCGGCGCGGGCACCGCATCATGGTGCAGGTGCAGAGTTCGTGGTTCCCGCTGACGGATCGCAATCCGCAGATCTTTACCGATATTCCCAACACGCCGCCGGAGCAGTTTACGAAGGCGACCGAGCAGGTGTTTCATCAGAAGGACGCGGCGTCGGGGGTTGAGGTGCTGGTGATGCCGAAGATGTAAACCAGGATCAGTGGCCAGAATAGGGATCAGTGTGACGGAACTCGACATTGATCTGCATTGGTTCGTCACGACCGGACTTCCGCCTGTTGAAGTCCGTTACCCTGCTAGATTTCGTTGTTGCCTTTGCAATGTTTTCGAGGTATGTGATGTTCGAGCGATCGATTGCTGTCTGTCACTATTGGCCGTGGCTTTGATAGCCGCAGCGCCCGTGATCCGCGCCGAAGAAGGCATGTGGACCTTTGACAACCCGCCGCTGAAGCAGCTGGCGGCGAAGTACAACTTCCATCCCACGCAGGAGTGGCTGGATCATCTGCGGCTTTCGAGCGTGCGACTGAATGATGGCGGATCCGGATCGTTTGTGAGCCCGGATGGACTGCTGCTGACCAATCATCACGTGGCGCGCGGACAGTTGCAGAAGAACTCGACGGCCGAGCACGACTATCTGCGCGAATGGTTTCTATGCGGCGACGCCGGACCAGGAGATGAAGTCGCCCGACCTTGAGATCAACGTGCTGGTGGGGATGCAGGATGTGACCGCGCGCGTGCAGGGCGCGGCCAAGGGCATCGCCGACGATGCGAAGGCGCTGAAGGCGCGCGAAGCCGAGATCGCGGCAATCACCAAGGAGAGCAAGGACAAGACCGGATTGCGCTCGGACGTGGTGTCGTTCTACAACGGCGGCGAATACTGGCTCTATCAATACAAGGTGTACACCGATGTGCGGCTGGTCTTTGCGCCGGAGCAGCAGGCTGCGTTTCTTCGGCGGCGACCCGGACAACTTCACCTATCCGCGCTATGACCTGGACATGGCGCTGTTTCGCGTCTACGAGAACGGCAAGCCGCTGCACACGGACAACTATCTGAAGTGGAGCGCGAAGGGCGCGGCGCCGGGCGAGCTGATTTTCATCTCCGGGCATCCGGGATCGACATCGCGGCAGGACACGATGGCGCAACTGCTGGTGGAGCGCGATGTGATTGAGCCGGCGGTGATCGAGTATCTGAAGCGGCGCATTGCGGCGGCGCAGGCGTATGCCGCGCAGGGACCGGAGCAGGCGCGGCAGGTGGGCACGATAATCTTCGGGTTGCAGAACGGCCTGAAGGTGTATGTGGGCCGGGAGGAAGCGCTGGCCGACAAGAATCTGATCGCGAAGAAGCAGGCTGAGGAAGACGATTTCCGCAAGAAGGTTGCTGCCAATCCGGAATGGCAGAAGGAATACGGCGGAGCGTGGGACACGATTGCTCAGGCCGAAGAACAGGTGAAGCCCGAGATCAAGTCCCAGATTTTCCGCAGGACCGACAGCCGGCTGTTCTGCGATTGCGCTGTCAACTGGTGCAGTATGTGGCCGAGATCAAGAAGCCGGATGGCGAGCGTCTGCCGGCAGTTCCACGATGCGAATCTGCAGTCGCTCAAGTTCCAGATGCTGTCGCCGGCGCCGATTACAACCGGAACGGAAAAGCTGTTCATGAAGACGGCACTGAATCTTGCCGAAGAAAAGCTGGGCAAGGATGATCCGTATGTGCAGGCAGTGCTGCATGGCGGACCGGTGGATTCGACGGTGGATTCGCTGGTCGACGGCACCAAACTGGCCGATGTCGCGCTTCGCAAGGCAGCTGATGGATGGCGGTGAGGCGGCGATTGCGGCATCGACGGATCCGATGATTGTGGCTGCGCGGCGCGTCGATCCGATTGTGCGCGAGACGCAGCGGAAGACTGCGCGACACCGTCGGGAGCGTGCTGACGCCAGCGGGTGAAAAACTGGGCAAGGCGCGTTTCCTCGTTTACGGGAAGGATGCTTATCCCGATGCGACGTTCACTCTGCGGCTGAGCTACGGAACGGTCGATGGCTTTCCCTACAACGGAACGATTGCGCCGCCGTTCACGACGTTCTATGGGCTGTATGATCGCGCGGACAGCTTCAGTGACAAGTCACCATTCGACCTGACGCCGAAGGAAGAGGCCGGGCGAGACAAGCTGGACCTGTCGACGCCGCTGGACTTCGTTTCCACCGGCGACATCATCGGCGGTAACTCCGGCTCACCAGTTGTGAATCGCGAGGGAGAACTGGTGGGGCTGATCTTCGACGGCAACATCGAGTCGCTGGCAGGCGATTTCGTCTACGACGGCACGAAGAATCGCGCCGTTGCGGTGCACTCCGCGGGAATGATCGAGGGTCTGCGCAAACTCTACGGTGCGGGGGCGCTGGCAGACGAGTTGGAGGGGAAGAAGTAGGCTTCAGGTTTCAGCTATCAGTTCTGACCCTGCGATAAGCAGTTCCAACTTCATAGATTCATCTGAGGGGAGTCGCAAACGGCTCCCCTTCTCTTTTGCATTGAAAGGATCGTGGCAATCCCTAGGCCTTTGCGGCGGAAGGTTCCGCTTTGCGCAGGATCGGGATGATAAGCGCCATAAGCCCCAGGGCCGCGGGAATGATCAGCATGCCGCTGCGCAGGCTGCCGGTATGGGTGGAACGTGAAGCCGGCAATCCACGGCAGCACAGAGCCGCCAAAGCCGGCGGTGAAGAGGATCCAGCGCGAATCGCCGGTATGACGTGCTGCGGGCGAAGAAGCCCGCGAGAACCAGTGGATAGGTGGGCGCCAGGGCCGCTCCGAGAAGGAACATGGCGATGCTGCGGCCGGCAATCGAAGGCGCGAACACCAGAAGCAGCGATGACGTAAGTCCGAGCACGATAGATACGCGAAAGACCCGCATGGGCTCGGCACGCAGCAGCAGCAGCGACGAGAGACCGCGCGACGAGAGAAATCCCGCCCAGTAGAAGGATGTTGATGCGGCGGCCAAGAACGATTCCCGCTGCCGGCCATGCGAAGCGCGTAGGTAGGCAGCCAGGCGGCGACGGTGTTTTCGATGCCGACCTGCAGAAACGCAGCAAAGGCAAAGACCACGATGAGGTAGAGAGCGGTGTTGGTCGAGTTGTCTTCGCTGTACGTTCGCACGGGTTCGGGTTCTCGCTGAAGAACGAGCGCGCACGCAAGAGCTGCAACGGCGGAAGCGATGGCAAAGAGGATGTAAGCCGCGCGATAGGAGTGGTGCATGAGAACGCGCGCGGCGATGAGTGGTGCGGCCAGTGCTCCGACGCTCCAGGTGAAGTTGAGGAACGTGAGCAAGGGCGCGCATCGCTCAGGATAATTGCGGCCGGTGAAGAGCGTGACGGCAGACATGGGCACGCCGACACTGATGCCGAGGAGCAGAAACGCGGGCGCGAGCAGCGATCGCGGAGCTGACAGCGACCGCGAGGCACGTACAGACCATCGCGGCGAAGCCGATGGTCATCAGACGCGCATAGTTGCCGCGGCAGAGAAGCGCTCCCAGTCGAAGTGCCGGCGAAGTAGAGCAGAAAGAGAAGGCCGGAGGCGGAGTCGCTGAGATGAAAGCGTGCGGCAAGCGACGGAAGAAGGGCTCCGCCGACCACGTGCAAGACGCCCGTGAGCGCGAAGACCGGATGAAGAACCGCGAGACGTCCAGCCTGAAGAGGTGCTTGGTTGGCATGCGTCATCTGAGGGCTCAGATTCGCTTGATGCGGTTGCGTTTGGGATTGGGCGGGCTGGTGGACTCGCGGATGACGAGTTCAGGATGAATGGGAACGAAGTCAGGAAACGTGGCCTGTCCGCGAATGCGCTGCAGCAGGATGCGCGCGGCAGTCGTCCCATCTGGTAGAGCGGCTGGCGAATCGTGGTCAGGCTCGGATTGTGAAACGCTGCGCTCTGGATGTCGTCGAAGCCGACGATCGAAACATCGGTGGGCACCTGGAGCCCGTGATTCATGAGCGCGCGAATGGCGCCGATGGCGGAGACGTCGTTGTAGCAGACGAGTGCCGTGAAATCGCCGCCGCGCTGGATGAGTTCGTTGGCGGGCTCGAAGACCAAGTTCGGGAGTGGAGACGCGAAGCTGGAGTTGCACGACCAGCTCGGGCGGCACGACCAGCTTGAGATCGCGAGCGACGGCCATCAGGCAGTTCCAGCGATCGTCGGCGTCGGAGCTGTGGCTGCCGCCGCGCATGAATGCGATCTTGCGATGGCCGAGCTGGTAGAGGTGGCGCAGGGCAAGCTCGGCGGCGCGCTTCTGGTCGAGGACAACGTTGGTGACGCCTTCAATTTTGCGATGGCCGGCGACAACGACGGCGGGCAGAGCGCCGAGGCTCTTCTCGAGAGCCGTATCGATAAAGATGAAGCCTTCGACGGAGCGATCCAGAAAGAGGCGCGGATACTCCTCGATGAGGTCGGGCTTGCGACGGTGACTCGCGGTGAGGTAGAAGTAGCCCTCCTCGATCAAGGTGCTCTTCGACGCCGCTGAGGACCTGCATCGCGTAGCTGTCGCTGAGTTCCGGGACAAGAACGCCGACGGTGAAGGTCTGGCGCTTGCGCAGAGAGCGTGCAAAGAAGCTGGGGCGATAGTCGAACTTGGCGGCAGCCTCGGTAACCCGGTCGCGCGTTTCCTGCGGGATCGAGCGCACTCCGGGCGCGTTGTTGAGCACCAGCGAAATGGTGGCCGGCGAGAGATTGAGGTACTCGCCAAGTGTGCGCAGACTGATGGGCTGGCCGGGCTGTGGCGCCGCTCCTGGTTTAGGTCGCTTGGGCATGCACTCCTGT
This sequence comes from uncultured Acidobacteriaceae bacterium, assembly GCA_963774175.1. Classification (GTDB taxonomy): domain Bacteria; phylum Acidobacteriota; class Terriglobia; order Terriglobales; family Acidobacteriaceae; genus Telmatobacter. The sequence continues at coordinate 52,376 of CAVZDT010000017.1, read as the reverse complement.
TTTAACACCGTGGAGGCGGAGTGCGCTGTGTTTTCGCCGGCGAGTGCGAAGGAATCGCAAGCCTGCTGCGAGACCGCTGCCAAGACGTGCGGACCTGGGTGCGCGAGAATGATTCCGCCTGAGAATCCGAGTGGAGGATTGGTATGAAACGGCTGGTTCTGTGCTTTTCTTTTGTATTCGCATTTATGTTCAGCGCGCGAGGGCAATCGGTCAGAGCAGCGCCGGACCCATGGTGCTTTTGAAGGACACGAGGATGTGGGTACAGTGCTGCATCCCGGATCGACGAGCTACGACACCGCGAAGCAGAGCTACACGCGTGACCGGCAGCGGCGAGAACATGTGGTTCGGGATGGATGACTTCCAATTTGCGTGGAAGAAGATGACCGGCGACGTGGCGATCTCGGCGGACATCACGTTTGTGGGCGAAAAGGGAAATCCACCATCGCAAGGCGGTGCTGATGATTCGGCAAAGCCTGGATGGGAATTCGCCGGCGGTCGACATTGCGCGGCATGGCGACGGGCTGACGTCACTCCAGTTTCGCGACGCGGCGGGAACGGATGATCACGAGGTGCAGTCGAATGTGTCGGGGCCGACAGCGGGTGAGGCTGGAGAAGCGCGGCGACTATTTCTACGCGTTTGTTTCGGGCGGAGATGGGAAGCTAGAACCGGCCGGCGCTTCGACCAAGCTGGTCCTGAACGGTCCGTTCTACGTGGGAATCGGCGTTTCGGCGCACGACAAGGACGCGACCGAGACCGCGGTATTTTCGAATGTGAAGATCGAATAGCTGCAGACAGGCCGATCAGAAGCCGGTACTCTACAGCACGCTTGAGACCGTGCCCATCGCATCGGCTGGACCGGCGCGTCGCCTACGTGGCACAAGGCGCATTTTGAAGCGCCAAACTGGTCGCGTGATGGATCGTACTTCTTGTTTAACCAGGATGGCGGCATTTACAGGTTGGCGGTGAACGGTGGTGAACCGGCGCGGATCAATACCGATCCCGAGATCAAGTGCAACAACGATCATGGCATCTCGCCCGATGGATCCATGCTGGCGAGTCAGCGATTCGACTGAGACCGGCAAGTCGCTGGTGTACACCTTGCCCATCGCCGGGGGAACCCCGAAGAAAATCACGCCAACCGGCCCTTCATATTGGCACGGCTGGTCGCCGGATGGCGCGACGCTCGCGTTTGTCGGCCAGCGCGAAGACAACTTCGACATCTATTCGATTCCGGCGAATGGCGGCGACGAAAAACGCCTGACAACCGCTCCAGGGCTCGACGACGGGCCGGAGTACTCGCCGGACGGGCAATGGATTTACTTCAACTCGGAGCGCACCGGTCACATGCAGATCTGGCGGATGCATCCCGACGGCGGCAATCAGGAACAGGTCATTACGGATGAGACAAACGACTGGTTCCCTCACATTTCCCCGGACGGCAAGTGGATGACCTTCCTTTCCTATGAGAAGGGTGTGACGGGCCATCCACCGGATAAGGACGTCACTCTGAATCTGATGTCGCTCGCCGACAAGAAAGTGAAGACACTCGCAAAACTGTTTGGCGGACAAGGAACCAACAATGTCCCGTCGTGGTCGCCAGACAGCACGAAGGTGGCGTTTGTCAGCTATGAATACCTGACCGACACGGCCGCGGGACTAGAAATCAGCGCTCGAATCCCACCTCTCTAACAATGTGAACCGGCGAAAGGGTAAGTGGCGGATGGACGCAAAGTCATGGTTGCAATCAGGCGGCATGAAACTGGGCACGATCCTGACGATCGATCACCCGGCGATCGTGGAGATTGCGCGGCTCGCCGGATTCGACTGGCTGTGGGTCGACGGCGAGCACGGACGCTTCAACGAAGTGAGCGCAGCCATGGCCTGCGCCGTGAATGCTGACGGCCCGCCGACCTTTGTGAGGCTGCCCGACCGGTCGGCGACCGCGATCAAGCGATTCCTCGACATCGGTTGCGATGGAATCATTCTGCCGCAGGTCTCGTCAGCCGCCGAGGTGGATGAAATTGCGCGCGCCGCACTGTATCCTCCGCGCGGTGAGCGGAGCGTGGGAATCGCGCGTGCGCAGGGATATGGGACAAGGTTCGACGGAGTGCCTTGAGCGCCAGGACTATGCGATTGTCGTGCAGATCGAAACCGTCGCCGGGGTCCGCAACGCGGAGGTGATTGCCAGTCACGATGCCGTGGATGCCGTCATCCTCGGTCCCTACGACCTGAGCGGATCCTTCGGAATCCCCGGGCAAGATCGATTCACCCCAGGTCGTCGAAAGCATCGCAAATGTGCAGGCGATCTGCAGGCTGGCCGGAAAGCCGTGCGGCATCTTCGCAGCTACTGCTGAGAAGGCAAAATCGTACGCGGGGGCCGGATTCGACCTGATTGCCGTCGGCATGGACTGCAGCATCCTGCTCGGAGGCTATCAAACCCTGCGAGCGGCGATCGCGTGAAGACAGCAAATTAACTATGAGCGGAGGTCTTTACGCGAATTACGCTAAACTGAATACTGATGTCCCCTCTTGCGGAGGGATGGGTGAGCGGTTGAAACCGGCGGTCTTGAAAACCGTTGTACTCGAAAGGGTACCGGGGGTTCGAATCCCTCTCCCTCCGCCATTGCCCCTTCGATGCTTACGCTCCAGATTTCTCAATGAACATTGACACATTTATTAAGAGGACTTACCAGATCAATCCCAAGCTTCCTTTGCGCAACGCCGCACGCGCCATCTACTGGCGGCTACGCGCAAGCTCTCGAAGCCTCTATCGCACTTTCAAGCCCGTAAACTCGACAAAGCCGCTGAAATGTAACCCTGCTTCCCAAACTGAACTGCATACCTTGACCTGCCATGACCATGTTTTTATGTACATCACGGCGATCAAGTCTCTGTTGCGGTTCGTGTCAGATCTTGCCGTAGTTGTCCATGACGACGGTTCTCTCACGCCCAAAGACATTGCCACCATCGGACACCACGTCGTCGGAATCAAGGTGATTCGACGCAGCGAGGCTGATGAGATTGTCGGAAAGCTTCTTGCCCCTTACCCGAAGACGGCAAGTTACCGATCCGCGGTGATTAATGCCCTGGAATTCACCGACCACGCCCTGTTAGCGGGTCGGGATAAGGTAATCATCACCAATTCCGACACGTTGTTTTTGCGCCGCCCCGACGAGATCATTCAATGGCTTGACTCGGACAACGAGGAGATTCTGTGTGTCTATGAAAAACAGCCTGTCCAGCAGGCTGAAGTCCTCGCTCGAATGCGATCCTCCTTCCCGCCTCATCTGACCCTGGCACTTGTCTGCCTGAATAAGCCTGTCGTCGAGGCTGCTGAAATGGAAGAGATGATGAGTCGGGTAGAGCAGACGGACTCGCCCTGGTTCATCGGCCAGAATTCATTGCCAGTCCTGATCGGCAAGAAAGTGCGGGACGATAAAATAAAATTCCTGGACTCGGGGCTCTACCAGGCGTCAGGAGAATTCCAGGAAGGTGCGGTGTTCCGACATTACTGGACGTCGATCGTGAACCTCAGACCGCAGTTTTCTGCTGATGCCGCCAAGGTGATTAGAGAGCTGAAATCGGATAATCCCCCGACCGATTCAGTTGCCGATCACTGAACCTTCGGGTACGCGCGCCTGCGAACCGCCGCGGGGCCGAAGCTTCGCGCGCACGACGCCTTTCAAATGCAATGGCGTCCGAAACCATAAAATCAATCTTTGCATTGGACTTCACGGAAAAGGCCGGATGACCGCAAACGACGAACAGACTGACGCCAAGGGATCCCCGGCACACATGGACCGGCGCAACGAACTCGTTTCGATCGTCATTCCCTTCCTGAATGCGGAACGCTTCTTGAGCGAGGCCATCGCCAGCATTCTTTCTCAGACGTACGAATGCTGGGAGCTTCTGCTCGTGAACGACGGCTCGACGGATCGCAGCGCGACAATCGCCGCGCGGTACGCCAGGGAGCGTCCATCCCAGGTGCGTTGTTTGCAGCACCCGGATTTGAAGCGCCACGGAATCAGCACCTCACGCAATCTCGGAATTGCCAACGCGAGGGGGACCTATCTCGCATTTCTCGACTCTGACGATGTCTGGTTGGCAAACAAGCTCGAACGGCAGGTCGAGTTGCTTCAGGCAGAGCCTGAGGCCGCAATGGTCTACGGTTCGTCGCTGACATGGCATAGCTGGACGGGAACACCCGACGATCTGATGAAGGATGAATTTGCGCCAGTCCTTCGCGACGAAGAGACTCACCGATTTGTTGATATCCCCATGCTCTCGGTTCGCCAGATCTGGCACACGGCTGCGCCCAGCGGCATTTTGGTCAGACGAGAGGCCGCTGCGGCGGTGGGCAATTTTGAGAGTGGGTTCGACAATCTATATGAAGATCAGGCTTTCTATTTCAAATTAGGATCGAATGGAAAAGTCCTGGCTTCCAATGAGTGCTGGTATAAGTATCGCCAGCATCCTGACTCGGAACGCGCCATCGGTGTCCGCACCGGCGCGCAGGCAATCGCCAAGATCAAGTTTCTTCGATGGGCGGCACAATATCTTGCAGATTCGAAGATCGAGCGGCCTGACCTCCGTGATGCGTTAGCACAGGAACTAGCGGCTTCGCTTCCTCACAGCGGCTCCTCGGGCATTCGCACGGCGTGGGCCAAATGGACCAACCGACTGATGAAAGCACGGCCCTCAGGCATGCGCGCGACGATCAAAAAGATCCCGGGGGTGTGGAGCACATGGCAGCTCGGACATGCCTTGCGTGACGCATGGCTCGATAGTTCGCCGCGAGCGCAGCCAGTAATAAAGCAGGATTTCAGTCAGCCAGATCCGTGGAGCTACACCACCAGCAGCCTCGAAATACTTCGTCATCGAGGCGAGGCAGGGATGCTCGATCGTGTCAGGGGAATCCGCCGCTTCGGCTGCGCTTTGGAGATAGGGTGCGCTGAAGGAGTATTTACCGAGATTCTTGCGGATCGGTGCGATTCGCTGCTCGCGACGGATTTCTCAGAAGTCGCACTAGATCGCGCCCGTCAGAGTTGCCAATGGGACAAGCATGTTACTTGCGCGCAGATGGATCTTCGAAACGATCCCTTACCGGGTAACTTCGATCTCATTGTTGCTATTCACGTGTTGGAATATATCAAGAATCCCCTCACTCTCAGGCGGGTACGCGACAAGCTTATTCAGGGGCTTCGGATCGGGGGGTATTTGTTGATCGGCTCCTGTACCGGAGACAATGAATTTCGCGAGCGGCTTTGGTGGAGTCGGTATATGCTCCGCGGAGGGCGGCGGATTAATGCATTCGTCTCGGCCCATCCCCAGCTGACCATCATGGATGCGGCAACCAATCCACTGCCGGGAAGCATATCGTGGGACATCCTCCTGCGAAGGACCAAATGAACGCGAACCAATCAATATCGCCTTCAAACGACGTCATGCCGAAGTTATCGGTGATCGTGGTGTCGCGTAGTCGGCGGCAGGTGATTGAACGCGCATTAGGCTCGATTTCAGAGCAGAACCTTCCGGCTGAGCACTACGAAGTGATCGTTGCGCTCGGAGAGGCTGCCAATGACCGGAAAGAGTACCTCAGCAGCCTGCGGCCACGCTATTCGCTTCGTATCATCGAGAATTCCAAGTCCGGCCTGGCCAGCGCGCTGAGTGAATGTGTCGCGGCGGCGCGTGGAACGGTTGTGCTGTTCGCGGACGATGACGTTGTTCTTCATCCAGGCAACTTCCGCGCGCATCTGGACGCACATGGCACGGAAGATTCTCAGGTGGTTCATGGACCGACATTTGTTTTGGAGGAGAGCGCCGATACACTGGCAACGGAATTGGCTCGCGAGGACGTCGTCGACGAGATCGAGCGCTGGAAGTCGGGAACCGCTGGACCATTCGATTTCAGCATGGGCGGCAACCATTCTGTCTTGCGCGCGAAACTGCTTGCATGCAGGGGCTTCGACGAGGAGTTGCCGTGGCGCTACCGCGAGGAGTTGGGCGTGCGTCTCAGGAATTTGGGACTGCATTTCGTCTATGAGCCCAAAGCGGTCGGCCATCGTTTGATCGAAAATTCTGTCGATCAACTTGTACGCGTCGAGGCCCCGGGTAAAGGACGGGACGAAATACAATTCCTTCGGAAGCATCCGGAATTGAGGCCTTTCTCCGCCCTGGCCGGGATTGCGGATGCTCCCGCTTGGAAGAGGCTGGCCATTCAAGCAGCCGCTCGGTCTCCGGTTTCTCCTGACCTCGTGCTCCGGCCCGCCTTCGTGCTGGCAAACCGGGTTCGCTCCCGATCGTCGATGAGGAAATTCGGCTTGCGCCTGCTCCGAATGCGGGTTTTCATCAGTTTCCTGCGAGGTGCTTTGCAAGGAGTCGGCTGGCGCAATCTACAGCGAGAGTTCGGCATGCAACTATCGGTCCTCATGTATCATCACGTCGGTCCAGCTCAACCGGACTCTGAGCCGGCCCTGTTCGTTTCTGCAGCACGGTTTGAGACCCAGATACGTTTTCTGGCAAGACGTGGGTACGTTGGAATTCGACCGTCCGACTGGACGGCGTGGCTGCGCAATGCCACGCCCTTGCCGGAGAAGCCTGTACTAGTGACCTTTGACGATGCGATTGCGGATTTGCATGATCATGCATTCCCAGTGCTGCAGCGCTATGGTTTCAATGCAGTCGTCTTTGTGCCAACCAATTGCGTGGCCATAGGCAACCTCTGGAACCATCATCTCGGTTACAAATGGCGCCAATGCTTAACTGCCGGGCAAATTCAAGCCTGGTCGAAGAAGGGCTTCGATTTCGGAGCTCATAGCCGGAACCATCCTGATCTGACCGAACTCGACGCACTGGAGGACGAGGTGGCAGGAAGCCAGTCAGATCTGGAGACAATGATCGAAGCGCCGGTCACCTCGTTTGCATACCCTTACGGATCGTACAACGCCGCGGCCGCTGCGTGCGTGCAGCGACACTTCGACCTCGGCTTTACAACCGACGAGGGCGTGAACACCTTGCGGACCGACCGCAGTCTCTTGCGCAGGGTGACGGTCTTCGATTGGGATACTTTGCTCGAATTCGAACTCATGGTTCGATTGGGTTGGAATCCCATTCGGCGCCTTCGGGGACGCCTTAAAATTCGATCGCGGCTCTCAGGGATATTGCGGCGCACAAGGATCCTTCACAACTAATGCCGGCATCCATTTTGCATCTGTTACGCTCCGCCCAGGTTGAAGAGACTGGGCCCGCGAGGATCGTGGCCGCGCTTGCGCGCGGACTGGATCCTGCGCTCTACCGCATGCATGCGTGGTTTTTTGGGCCGCCGGGTCCGCTCGTAGAGGATCTTGAAGCCGCGGGCGCCAGCGCGCGCTCCATTGAATGGACGTCCGGAATTCGGAACCCTCTTGGCGCTTATCGTTTCTGGAGATGCCTGCGCGATCATGATTTCGCAATTGTGCATCATCATTTTGCGGGGCGAGCAGTCCGGCAGATTATTCGTACTTCGACCACGGCCCGGCTCGTGGTCCAGCTTCACGCCATGGTTTCAGATATTGATGCAGCCCGGGGTATTCCCTACGCAGTGCGTAACGCCGACCTTGTCATTGCGGTTTCGCATACGGTTGCTCGCCAGGTGGAGAAGCACAAGCCGATCGTTGTGTATTCGGGAGTGGAACCTTGCGAGGACTTGCATGCACCGGAGACAACCACGCGGGCTTCGATCGTCGTGGGCGCTGCATGTCGTCTCGTAGATATCAAGGGACTCTCTGATTTGATCCGGGCCGTAGCATCGTTATCTACGGAATTTCCAAATCTCCGCCTTGAAATTGCGGGAGCCGGTCCCGAACTCGAGAATCTGGAAGGCGAGGTACGACAGCTTGGTCTGACGGCGCGCATCCGCTTTCTCGGCTGGCAGCGGGACCTTGAGCCCATCTTCAAAAGCTGGGACATCCTCGCTATGCCCTCTCTCACCGAAGCCTTCCCTATGGCGGCGCTTGAGGCTATGGGGCACGGTTTGCCGATCGTTGCCACAAACGTCGGCGGCCTTCCCGAACTGGTTGCGGACGGCAGCACCGGATACCTTGTTCCCCCGTCGAACCATGAGGCATTGGCAAAGGCACTTCGCGCTCTCATCGTGGACAGAAAGCTGAGACAGGAGATGGGCGCCGCGGGATGGCGGCGCGTTCGCGAAAACTTCTCCGTCGCTCGGATGGTTGCGCAGACCGCTGCGATCTACAAGTCTCTTCTGTCGACGCGAAAATGAATCGAGGAATGGAACTGCCAGATCGACCAGCCAACACTTGTGTCGAACCTTCTTGATTGTGGTTTACCAGAAGAGTCGCCGGGTGGGGCAGAAGGTGCCTTGTTTGTTAGTGAATACTGTTGCTTTTTACTTGCGGTTCTGGCCAGATTATCGAACGCCGCACCTGTCGATCGTAATCGCAGTCGTAAGCATTAGCTGTGCTAGTCTTCTCTTGACGTGGTGGGGCTTGGCTCGCAAGTCAATCTGTGCCGCTAGTGGAGCGAAGGAAGGAAGATTTTCGCAAAAAGATGCTGTCGCACGGCTGAGAAAGTTAGTGTTTTCGGTGAGCACTGAACCGAAATATGCGAGTAGAACATGAACCTCAATATCCGGCGAAAACTACGCGACGTTCATTTTCTGCGCAGTACCTACTATTTCTGGCATACATTGAGAGTGCGTGCAAGTTGGTCGAAGGAGTCATTGCGCGAGGAACTTGTCGACCTATTGAAGGATCGCGAAGATCCATGGAGCTATACAACCGATCCTGATGAAAACGACCGCTTCAAGAGCGCTCTACGGTTGCTCGACATGGCTAGCGGTGATCGACTGTTCGAAAATGCCTTTGAGGTTGCCTGCTCTGAGGGCGTATTCAGTAACATGTTGGCTCGGCGCTGCAAGTCGCTCGTAGCTGTCGATATTTCGGAAGCAGCTTTAAGCCGCGCAAAACTGCGTTGCGCTGGACGAGAGGTGAAGTTCGAGCAATGGGATCTCTTTACGTCTCCTGTCCCCAAAGACCTCGATCTAGTTGTAGTTATGGATGTGATCGAATTGCTTCTCTCTCCTTCTGACGTGCGCAATGCCCGGGACAAACTCGTCGACGGTCTTCGACCCGGTGGCCATCTTCTCCTGAGCGATAGCAGGCAGAATGTCATCTTTGAGACTTCCTGGTGGGGCAAATGGATGCTGCGTGGAGGGATGCGAATCGCAGAGTTCTTCGGCGAACATCCGGAGCTCAAGCTGGTAGCGTCGGAAACGCTGGTCGGATGTGTATTGGCTCTATTCTGTAAGGAAGCGTAAAGTTGGCGTCCATTGGGATCAAATTGAGAGATTCGGTATTCCGAATGAAGTTATGAGAGATGGAGAGCGCCCTTCCGAATGAGCCAGATCGGATTCGTGTTAATTACCCATACCGCGCCTGTCCAGATCGTTCGGCTGCTGCGAGCCTTGAACCTGGTCTATTCCAATCCACCCATTGTCCTGCATCACGATTTTGATCAGTGCCCACTCGATGTTTCGTCGTTTCCCAATGTTCAAGTCGTCCGACCTCATATTCCGACGCGGTGGTGTGGCTATTCCGTAGTCAGGGCAACTTTGGCGGCCCTGGCTCTCCTCTATGCAAACCCGGCAAGTCCGGAGTGGTTCGCATTGTTGTCTGGCGCATGCTACCCCACCAGGACAGCGCAAGATGTGATCTCTGATTTGCACGAAGGGGAAAGTGATGCATACATCGATTACCAACTGATCGATCCATCACACCTTGAAACCGAATACCAAAGGGAATGTTTCCGCCGATACTTGAGCTGGAACTTTGGTCTGTCGAAGCTCGATCGCCGGAAAACGCCTTCCTTCCTGGCGGCGCGCACTTCCCCTTACGCGGCGAATGGCAACCGGTGTTACGCCGGTTCCGAGTGGTTCACTGCCAACCGGAAAGTGGCGGAGTACATTCTCGGCTCGCAAGAAAACTACTCGTGGCTCGCGAAGCACCTGCGGAATCGCCATTGCCCTGACGAGACATACTTTCAAACTGTCCTGGGCAATGCGACTCACCTGAAGCTATCGAAAAACAGTTATCGGTACATCGATTGGTCTTCCGGTACCCCTCATCCCAGGGAGCTTCAAATTGACGATTTACCTTCAATCCTTGGATCTTCAGCGCATTTCGCACGTAAATTCACGCCGGACAGTCCCCTGCTAAGTCGGTTGGACGATCTGCTCGATATCAACGGTCAATAGATTCGGCGGTCTGAAATTGTCCTTCAATGTGCGGCGCTCAGCCCTGCGGTTTTCCCTTCTCGTAGCGCCACTGGGTTGGCAGATAAATATTTCCGTTGCAATCGATCGGAAGCCCGCCTCCCACGCTGCTGTTCAGGTCCACCTGGAGGACCATCTCCCGCACGTAATAGTCGGTAAATGGATCGCCCAACCAGAACGAGAACAGATAGCGATCGGGGCGAAAATTGCCTGCGGGAATCGCGACCTCAAAGCGGCCCGCTCTTGCCGAATCTGGTGGAGGGGAAAGTGGCTCCGCGCTGTTGTTGGTCCCAAACACCGGGGTTCCGAGCGAGTTGTGCATTACGAATCCAAACACCGGAGGTGTCAAAGCAAAAGGGGATTCGAAATCGATGGAAAGCAAGAGAGTCTGTTCCTTCAGAATCGCCGTGGCCCTGGTAATTGTTGGTCGCTTTGGATCGGCCGGTTCGATTAGATTGTTTCCCAGATTACCGCCAATATATTCGGCAATTACCTCTCGAGGGTTGGAGTTGGCGACCAATCTGCCTTCTGAAAAGGCAAGGGCTCGTTTGCACAGTGACTGGATGGAGGCCATCGAGTGACTTACGTACAGAATGGTTCTCCCCGAAGTAGCAACGTCCCGCATCTTGCCCAGGCATTTTTCCTGGAAGCGGTAATCTCCCACCGCCAGCACTTCATCCACCAGCAGGACCTCGGTCTCGAGGTGGGCCGCAACTGCGAACGCGAGTCGCAAATACATCCCGCTGGAGTAATGCTTCACAGGAGTATCGATAAACTGTTCAACCTCGGCAAAGGCCACGATCTCATCGAAACGCGACACAATCTGCGCGTGTTTCATGCCGAGGATTGAGCCATTAAGGTAGATGTTTTCTCTTCCCGTCAGCTCTGGGTGGAATCCGGTCCCGACCTCCAGGAGCGATCCCAGGCGACCGTGAATTTCAGCGTAGCCCGAGGTGGGTTCTGTGATGCGCGCCAGTACTTTGAGGAGGGTGCTCTTTCCAGAACCATTCCGTCCGATCACTCCCACAATATCGCCGCGCTTGACCTCGAACGACACGTCTTTAAGTGCCCAGATCGTACTGGCGTGGTCATTCTGGCGATTTCGCTCTCTCCGCATCGTGGAACGAAAAAACCGAAATGGCGCGTGCGCAGCCCGGGTAACGGATTCGCGAAGGGATTTATATGTGGGAGCCCCTCCGTTCTGCTGGAGAGCACCGATGTGATACTGCTTGCCAAGGCCTCTTACTGAGATCGCGATCTCACTCATGGCTCAATGCGCCCCGCAAGTGCCCACTCGGCAAGTAAGTCCACGCTTCACACCACGTCCGCAAAGGTTCTTTCCATTCGCCGAAAGTAGAATGCTCCTCCAATTAACGTCAACGTTGCAATGAAGGATGAAGCGGCGATCATAGGCCCGGGAGCCGTGTTGACTCCGAACAGCGCCCAGCGAAACCCCTCTACAACACCCGCCATTGGGTTCAGTCCGTATATGGCTCGCCATGGTTCCTTGAGCAGGCTCGAGGGATACGCGATGGGGGTCGCAATCATCCAGAACTGTGCCAGGAACGGAATCGTATAGCGCACGTCTCGGTACTCCACGTTGAGTGCAGAAAGCCATAGACCGACACCCAGAGCTGTAACGAATGCAAGCAGGAAGAACAACGGCAGGTATATGCAACGAAGGGTCGGTATTTGCCGGTAGTAAGCCATCATCCCGACCAGCAGCACAAAGGAGATCGTGAAATCGATGGCGCCCGAAAATATCGCGGATAACGGTAAGGTCAGGCGCGGAAAATAGACCTTGGAAATCAGGTTTGAGCTGGAAACCAGGCTGTTCGCCGATTGGGAAAGTCCATTCGAAAAAAAGGTCCAGGGTACCAACCCAGCCAGGCAGAACAGAGGGTAAGGAATGCGGTCCGAGGGGACCTTCGCCAGTTTTCCGAAAAACAAGCTAAAGATCAGCATGGTAAGCAGCGGCTGGATAATGGCCCAGGCGGCGCCCAGCGCGGTCTGCTTGTAACGAACCTTGACCTCGCGCCATGTGAGAAAGTAGAGCAGTTCCCTGTATTCCCAGAGTTCGCTAAGCTTCAATGCCACCCAGCCCCTGGAAGGCCGAATTATCGTAACCGGAATTGAGTCAAAAGACTGGTCGGAGAACGGCGCATGCTGAGACTCGGACTCTCTTCCCTGAGAGATCATAGCGATGGCGCTATGCTATCAGGTCCAATTGGCTCGACGTCCACCCTGGTCGCGCACCAGGCGCCGGCAGCCGGCTTGCAATCAATCCGGCTGCGCCAGTCGCAAGAATCTTCATCGTACAGAGGTGTTTCGGAGTGAAATGAACGATGATGAATCCGGGCGATTTGCGCCTCAACTTCGAGTTCCAGCTGCAGTCTCGTTTACATCCCAAGGACTGCTGGAGACTCAAGCTTGATGTCCGCTCGCAGTTGCGGGCCGCTTCCGAAAGGTAATGCTTCGAGCGTGAATAAACCAATGAATGTTCTTCACCTTCTCGGCACGGCTGAGCCCGAAGGAAGCGGGATCGCGAAGATCGTGGCCGAATTGGCGCGGGGTCTGGCTCCGAAGTACAAACTACATGCGTGGTTCCTCAAATCCGGCGGGCCCCTCGTCAACGAGCTCTGCCATTCCGGCGCCGCTGCACGTTCCGTCAATTGGGAGAATGGGGTCCGAGATCCGCTGGGTGCATGGCGCTTCTGGCGGCAGCTCCGATCTGAGGAATTCGCTCTCGTCCATCAACATTGGGGAGCACGGTCGATTCGCCGCCTCGTTCGTTCCGGAACAAACGCGAAGATCATTGTTCATAGCCATGGCCGGGTCCTCGAAACGAGCAACCGTCAAGATCCCATGGTGGTGCGTGGGGCAGACGCTATCATTGCCGCCTCTCAGTCTGTTGCACATCAACTGCCAGGCAGGCAAGTTCACGTGGTCTATTCGGGTGTTACAGCCTCTGAACGGGTCGGTCGGATGGAGTCAAATCGGGGAGGCCCGGTTGTGATCGGAACGGCATGCCGCCTGATCGAAGCCAAAGGCATACGAGAACTTGTCTCCGCGTTTGCTGAATTGAACAAGGAGTTCCCCTCGCTTCGGTTGGAAGTGGCGGGATCTGGCCCGGAAGAGGAGATTCTCTTCAAGGCTGCGCAAGAGCGCGGCGTGGCCCACGGCGTGACCTTTCTTGGCTGGATCGACGATTTGAGGCAGGTGCTTCGAACCTGGGACATTTTCGCGTTACCCTCTTACGACGAAGCGTTTCCTATATCGATTTTGGAGGCAATGGCGGAGGGTTTGCCGGTGGTAGCAACCAATGTGGGTGGAATCCCCGAACTGGTTGAAGATGGGCGCACCGGTTTTCTTGTGCAACCTAAGAACGTGGATGCGTTGCGGACGGCTCTGCATCGCCTGGTCGAGGATTCAGAATTGAGGGGTCAATTCGGAACCCAGGGACGCCTGCGTGCTGAGACGAAGTTTTCAGCTGCACGGATGGTCGCCGAGATCGAATCAATTTACGATGCGCTGATTTCAACTCCATGAGCCGTCAATTCGATCGCTTCGCCGTCAACGGCACGGTCGTGATGCAAGGCAACGCGAAGAATTTAGTCCTCCGCCGTCGTTGGATCAATCACGGAAGAAATCACCGAGATGCGGTTCGCCGGAAAGCAGCCTTGCAATGCATGCTCTCGAATCAAGTCCTCACTTGATGCGCGGTAAATGCAATAAACCTTATCCCCGGTGACATAGCTGTGATCCCACTGGATTTCAAGTCCCAACTTGCGGAGAACGCTGCACGACGTCTTCGAGATGGCCTTCAATTGCTCCGGAGTTAGTTGTCCAGCTCCTGGGATATCGCGTTCAATGACGTACTTGGGCATGCCGGCCTCCTTTGTGGTGGACAATGATCTTGTGACGGTCAGGTAGCGGATCGAGCGCGCCGGGGGAGTCGAAGGACAACGACGCGCTCTCCATTTCTTCCATTTCCGAATCGCCGCGCGTTTATTCACGTGCTCTTTGCCGCCGGGTCATTTCACCACGACGGTCATGCGCATCCATGGATGGATGCAGCACTGAAAGTGGTGTACGCCCTTCGAAAGACCAGCAACCTGGAGTTGGCTGCCTTGAAGAATGCGTGTTCTGGCTACGGCAACGCTCGAAAACCCCGCGGCGCATTCGGGAGCCGCGTTTTCTCCGCCATTGAGAGGCGGTATGAACCCACCTCCGAAATTCGCAACTTCGGTGAAAGTGTGGGGCTCGCCACCCTGGTTCACCGCGATGATCGGCGTCCCTTCGTCCACGGTGAGATTGTCGGGCTCGAAGTCCCACTTCGGGTCGGGGCTCCCCTTGGCGGCATCTGCGAACAAGTCAGAGAACGTCGTGGTGTAGCCTAGCCCGGTGTAGCCAAGTGCGACGTTCTTACAGAAACCCGGCCCCACATTACCTGGGAGATTGAAAGTTGCAGGATCGCATTCGTCCAGCGCCACGACCTGTGCCGGAGTTGCCGGGTGGTGGGTGTCTTCGATCATTCCAGCAAACAGAAGACAACCGGCTGCTAAACCAATCTTCATTATTGGTGTGAACGTCATGGATTTCCTCTCCTCAACCGATCCGCCCGGGAATCAATCCGCAGATTCCAGGTGCGCTGGTTCGTGACAAACAAAACAACGTAATGGCCACTCTTCCTGCTGCGTTGGTAGGAGTCAATCCCGGCCGCCTCCATCGCTCCCCAAAGTTATCTCCATCCTCAACCCATTGAAGAAGAAGGACTTCCACGCGATATCCAAACCCCTCTCAAGTCAACAAGGAGATGTGGTAGACTTTGCCAGCCTTGACGGCGTTGATATGGCCACCTCCACACCCAGTGCGCGTGTACTGCGTTTCGCTGATTTCGAGTTGGACGTGTGCGCAGGTCAGCTGCGGAAACGCGGAATAAGGCTCCGCCTGCAGGGCCAACCCCTGCAAGTCCTGGCCGTTTTACTGAATCATGCCGGCGATGTGGTCAGTCGCGACGAACTCCGCTCGCAGATTTGGTCCGCCGACACCTTCGTCGATTTCGATCACAGCCTGCACAACGCAATCGCCCGCCTTCGCGAGACTCTCGGCGACTCCGCTGAGACTCCCCGCTACATCGAAACGCTTCCGCGTCGTGGATACAGGTTCATCGCGACTGTGGAGCGGGAAGAAGCACCGGATCCACCTCGTGCCGCCCAGGGGACGCCGCCCCGCGAAGCCCCCGAGGCCCCAGTTCGCCGCATCCCTCGCGTCTTCCTTGTCGTCGGCATCGTCGTCCTCCTCGTCCTGACTGTGGCCGTCTGGCTGGCGCGCCCGGGTGCTCATCCTGCCAGTGCCGCTCCCAGCCTCAATTCCATCGCGGTTCTGCCTCTCGACAATTTGTCCGGCGATCCGTCAGAGGAATTCTTCGCTGATGGCTTGACCGACCAGTTGATTACCGACCTCGCGAGGGTCGGCTCGCTGCGCGTCATCTCGCGAACTTCCGTCTTGCGCTACAAGGGCACAAAAGAGAGCCTCCCCGAAATTGCACGGGAATTGAAAGTGGACGCCATCGTTGAGGGATCGGTCGTTCGTTCCGGTCGGCGAGTGCGCGTTACCGCCCAACTCCTTCAGGCGTCAACCGACCAGCACCTGTGGGCCGAGACCTATGACCGCGATCTTGGCGATGTGCTCAAGCTGCAAGGCGAGGTGGCCGGCGCCATCGCGCAACAGGTCCGCGCACAACTTACTCCGGAGCAGCAGGCTCAACTTCGCTCGGGCGAGCAGGCGGTAAATCCCGCCGCATACGATGCCTATCTCAAGGGGCGTCTTTACTTCGTCAATGAGTACAACAACCCTGATTCACTGAGGAAGGCACAGCGGGACTTCGAAGATTCCCTCCAAAAGGATCCAAACTTCGCTCTTGCCTACGCGGGCCTGGCTGACACTTACGTCTACTTAGCCTTCGCGGGAGCACTGCCAAAGGAATCCGCCTACCGTACTGCCAGGCAGGCCCTTGCCAAGGCAGTGCAACTTGACGAAAGCATCGGCGAAACCTATGACACCCTCGGCGTGCTGAGTTGGAGGTTTGACTGGGACTGGGACGCTGCCGACCGGGAATTCAATCGCGCCATCGCCCTGGCGCCGAGCTACAGTTGCGCTCATGAAGATCGCGCCATCTTTCTCGCATTTGCCGGCCGGCGCGCCGAAGCTCTTGCCGAGATCGCCAAAATCGACCAGCTGGACTACGGCGTCAGCTCGGCTGGGGCCGAATCGACAGCCTACTACGAGCTGCGGGACTATCCCCGCTTAATCGACGCAAGCAAGAGAAGCTTGCTTTTAGACCCCAACGATTCGTCCCAGCACCACTTTCTCGGCGTCGGGTACGAAGCTACCGGCAAACTTCCCGAGGCGATCTCGGAGTACCAGAAAGCCATGGAGTTGTCGCATGGTTCTCCGGGGGCCGCGGTTGCGCTTGCACACGTCTATTCCGCTGCCGGCAGAAAAGCTGAAGCTGACAAGATTCTTCGCGACTTGCTGCGCAAATCAAAACAGACTTCTCCTTCGCCGTACGCGATGGCCACCATCTACGCCGGCCTTGGCGAAAACGACAAAGCCTTCGAGTTCCTCGAGAAAGCTGTCTCGGAGAAGTCTTTAGACATTTCCTACTCCATAAAATCGGACTTGCTCCTCGATGATCTCCGTCCCGATCCCCGTTTCCAGGACCTCCTTCACCGGATGTAGTAAGGCCAGCCACCGCCCTGCTAAAGTCGACCGATGTCATCGTTGAGCGGGTCGACTCGCTGGCTTCTCTCTGGCTCCTCTGACGTCGAGGTTCAGCTCATCGTCCCGGTCCGCCTGTACGCGCCGAGATTGTCCCCTCAGGATTCAGCGCAAAAAACGAGCCGGCCGCAGAAGGCCGGCTCGCAGATTTGTCTCATGGCGCCCTAGAAGATGATCTTCATGGACAGTTGCGTGTTGTACGGTTCGCCGGAGCCGATGCCGGGGGCGCCGTAGGAGACGCCGATGGTCGAGGTGCTCCACCCGAATGCGCCAGACGCAAAGACGTTAACCGGCTGCGCAAGATTGACGTGGTTGAAGACGTTGAACATCTCTACACGGAACTGGGCCTGGACCCGTTCCTTGTAAATGGGTGTGTTCTTCAGTAGCGACAGATCCACGTCTTCAAAGCCGGGTCCCGTGATCTGATTGCGGCGCAGATTACCGTAGGTACCAAGTGCTGGTTCAGCAAAGCTGTTCGGGTTGAGGTACTGGGCGAACGCGTGCTGCTGTATGGAGCGGTCGCTGTTGATGGCCGGACCAGTAATGCTGGCGCGATCCTCGAATTCTCCCGGTGCCGCTGTTGTCGAGGTAGGTGAGGACGTTGACCGGCTCACCGTTCTGGAATTTAAGGATGCTGTTGACCTCCCAGCCATGCGTCAGAGCCTTCGGTCCGCTCGCGAAGGCAGGAATTGCGTAGTTAAGATAAGCGGCAAAGTGGTTGCGGATGTCCTGGTTCGCGCTGCCCCAGTCGCCCTTCAGATCGAACGAGTTCTGCGGGAGATTGTTGAACGCCGTAGAGTCGTCCAGATTGTGGCTCCAGGTGTAAGCAAACTGGCTGTTGAAGCCGTGCCACGCACTGCTGCGCAGTGTAACCTGCAGCGCGTTGTAGCTGGACGAAGCAGCGGACGTGGCCTGGTTGATGATGCCAAAGTTGGGGTACTGGCTGAAGTACGGGCGAGAAGCCTGCTGCGCCGTGAAGGTGTTTCCGTTCACCGTGACCGTCGCAGCGCTCGCGTCCAGTTGTTCTCCTGGAACTACGGCTGACTGATTGACGTCCTGCAGAACCAGGTTGTGGCGGCTGGTTGTGCCCACGTATCCGATGTTCAGCAGCCATGCCTTACCCACGCTCTGCTCGATGTTCAATCCGAACATTTCAGCGTAAGGCGTTTTGAAGTTCCGATTCACTGAGTAGATCGAGACCACGTTGGCGCCGGTGGGCTGACCCTGCGCGGGCGTGAAGATGGGCGTTGCCTGATTCAAGGTCCACACCGAGGCCGGCTGTCCATTGGCAGTGCTTTCACCGTTAACGATGGACTCATTGGGCTGACTGCCTATCGGATTGTTGTTCGCGCCACCGGAGCCACCGTTGGGAATACCGATATTGCCAAAGAAAGCCTGGCCGGCGGGCTGGTCATAGTAGATGCCATAGTTGCCGCGAAGGACCATGCCGGGGTGCACCTGGTAGGAGAATCCGACGCGCGGCGACAAATCCGCCTTGTTGCTGTTGTAGATGTAGTCTGGCGAGCCTGAACCGCCGCCGGCCACCACCAGACCGCCGTGGTTGGGGTCGAAGATGGAGAGATTTGGATCGTTGGAGTAGAAGGGCTGCTGGTAGTCATACCGCAGACCGAGACTGAGGTTCAGCTTCGGCGTAACCTGCCAGGAATCCTCTGCGAAAGCGGTTCCGGTATGAGTGTAGAAGAAGCGCTCCTGAGTGCCCAGGGTGATCGACGAAGAAGCTGAGTAACCGGCCATGAAGTCAGCGAGATTCAATACGTTCGAATCGGTGACAGAGGTATCGCTTGCCCATGGCCCGAGAATGCCGGCTGTACCGAAGTTGAAGGCGCCGCGAGCTCCCCAGTTGTAATAGAGGTCGATATAGGCGCGACGATACTCAACACCGAAGCGCACCTGGTGCTTCCCTACTGTCCAGGAGAGCGTGTCTGCAAGCTGGCCGCTGATATCGTTGCGGCCCGAAGTTGGCGTCACTCCGATCGAGTCGAAACCATTGACCAGGATCTGCGGAGCACCGGACAACGTCGCGCCAGTGTTCAGACCGGCCAGAGTTAGAGGATTCTGGCTGTGGACCTCATCGGCAAAGTCCTGCATGAAGTAGCTGACGCCCGCAGCGACCTGGTTACTCAGGTTGGAGCGCAGATTGTAATTCCAGACCACGTCGAAGTTCTGGATATGCGAGGGGACGGTCTGGAAGTACTCCGGCAGGTAGGAGCAAACAAAGACGCAGCTGGGAGCATCGGCAAAGCCCTGCCCGAAGTACCAGCGCTCCGCGAGGTGGTTCTTGGCACTGAGGTTCTGGTCGAAGTGGGCGACGGCGTTGTGGCTGTAGCCTGCCTGGGGCGCTGAGCTGGAGTAGTTGCCGGGTTGGGCGGGAAGGTTGGCGATAGCACTCGGATCCCACAGGGTGCTGAGGATATTCTGCGAGACCTGGCTGGGCTGTACGCCGTATTTGCTTAGTTCCGCGAGTGCCAGGGCCTGATAGGCCGGCGATGGCTCAGTCACAGTGTTAGGTTCACCGATGACGAACTTCTGCTCCTCATAGGTAAGGAAGAAAAAGTCCTTGTCGCGCCAGAAGGGCCCACCAACGGAACCGCCGTAATTCTGGTTGCGCAGCGGCTGCTCAGGCGAGCCGGGCTGTACGAAAGGCGACAATACCGCCAGCGCTTCGTTGCGGTTGTAGTAGTAGGCAGTACCGTGAACCTGGTTCGTACCGGACTTGGTAGTGATGTTCAGGTTGCCGCCGGGGCTGCGTCCCGATTCGCTGTTTCCGGTGGTCTGGAGCGAGTACTCGTCGAGCGCGTCCATGGGATAGACAACACCTGCGATGCCGCTGATGCCGCCCTGATTGACGGCGTCGACCTGCAGATAGAGATCGTTGTTATCAGTGCCGTCGATGGTGTAGTTGATCTGGTCGTTTCGCGTGCCGTTCACTGAGCCGTTGTTGTTGTAGCCGGCAAACGCCGGCGAGGTGCCAAGAAGCTGCGTAAAGTCGCGGCCGTTGAGCGGAACATCCTGCAACGCGGTCGCGGCGAGGGTCGTGGTCTGCGTGACCGTCGTGGTGTCGAGCGAAAGAGCATCCGCAGACACCTCCACGGTGGCGGCCTGCTGCGCAATGCTCAGCTTGACTGGAAGGGTGTACATCTTTCCGGCGAGCACCTGAACACCAGTGATCTGCTGGGCCTGGAAGCCGGTTGCCAAAGTCTTGATGTTGTAAGCGCCTACGGGAAGATCGTTGAACGCGAACTCGCCCGCGCCCGATGAAACCGTCTCCCGAACCGTTTCAGTTGCAACGTCGGTGGCTGTCACCTTGGCGCCGGGAACGACCGCACCTGAGGAATCGGTGACGGTGCCGTTGATTCCGCCGCGGAAGGTCTGTGCGGTGGCACGAGGCAACAGGCAGAGTGTTCCCAGAAGGAACACCAGCATCAGGGGAAATAGGGTACGCTTGGCGCGCATTGGCAGCTCCTTGAAAAGGTTTGCAATCTGGTGTGTACAGCGAACGGCAAAGCCTCGAATGCTAAAAGTGCTTTCACCGCTCGGGCTGTGAAATAAAGCAACAAACGAAGGCTCGAGTCAGTTCAACAGCTGGCTGGCCGAATCGGAAACGTGCCAGCGGGTGGCCGCCAAAGAATCGGACACCTCGCTGCTTCCGAACCGTACCGGGAGAAACAAAAGCTGCTCCCAGCAAAAGAGCAGAGTGAATGCCACGTTGACCTAAGCCTGGATAAAGCAGCGCCCAGTCAGCTCGGGGAAGTTACATCGCGCGATGAGGCGGCGATGGGGCCATAGAACTGCGGGTAACCTGCTCTGCATTTGCGGATTCTAGAGAATGGGCTGTGACAAGTCAACGGGAATTAAGGGTCAAACGGCAAAAAACAGGGATAAATGACGGCCGTCCTTGCGGTTGACAGGACTTACAGCGGAGCTGGATCGTCGGTCGTTCGAGCGCGCTCAAGGTGTCGAGCCGTGCTCCTGACCTGGCGGCCACGAACCACAAGCATGGAGGCGCCCCTGCAACCGAATGATCTACACACTCTCGATATTCTGGGCAAAGCTTATTGGAGGGCGAAGAACTACTCCGTAGTAACACAGGTCTTCGATCGGAGTTATGGCCGTCAATCCAGATTCCGGCAGGACCAGCGAAGCTTTTCAATACTTCAAAGCTGCGGTCGCCGCGAATCCAACTTATCGCGACGCTTTGTTCGAACTTGCTCAATGCTACCTCGCATTGAAACTGCCTGATGAAGCTATCGCTCCAGTAAGGAGATCCACCGAAGTGGATCCCGACTTTGCTCAAGCTCATTTTGTCCTCGGACGAGCATTCAGAATGCCGGGCCGTTCTCAAGAGGCTAATCAAGAACAGAACATACGCCGCCAGATTCAAGCCAAAGAGCAATGCGCAATCCACTCCTGCGAAGTAAGTCAAGTGTCGTGGAACGCTCAGGCCTGTGCCTTCTTGATCACGGAAAAAGAGCAAGTCATCGAAGCGTCTGGTGCTGAACACCAACTTCAATCGACTATATTGCAATTGGGCGGCAGATGCTCAGCGACCTTATGCAAGCAATTCTGCATCCTCGGCGGCAAAACACTTCTCCTGGCGGTTATCGATGCGACGAATTTGCCTTGTTCTCGCTCTCATTCTGGCGTGTGGCTCACACTTGTGTGCCAAGCCCGTGGCGCTTTTCTACATGACCGACAGCCCCGATTCCATCCGCTCGTTTCTGGCGCATGTTGGGAAGATCGACCTGCTGGTGCCAACCTGGTACTCCGTCGATGAGAATGGACTGGTAACCGGCGCTCCCAACCCCGCCGTGTTGGAGACGGCACATCGCGCCAACCTGCCGGTGATGCCAATTCTCGCCCTCTTCGGCATGAAACAGTTTCATGACCTGTCCCTCAGCGCCGAGGCACAGCAGCGCATGAACGACGCGATGCTCCGCGAAGCGAAACTGCACGGCTATAGCGGCTTCCAGTTTGACTTCGAGCACCTCAGTTATTTGGACCGCGATGGGCTCTCCGCGACAGTGCAGCGCTCAGCAGAAGCCTTGCACAAAGCCGGACTCAAACTGTCCATCGCCACCGTGCCCAACGCTCCCGGCTTTCCCGGCAAAGGTGGATTCGCCAAGTGGATCTATACCGACTGGCGTGGCGCATACGATCTGGCTGCGCTGGCAAAATCTGCCGACCTGATTTGCCTGATGACCTACGACCAGCAGACCCGGTGGACCATGCCGGGACCGGTTGCCGGATGGCAATGGACCGTTGAGAACCTCGACTACGCTCTCCAATCAGTGCCCAAGGAAAAACTATCTCTCGGCATTCCGCTCTACGGCTATCACTGGTACACCTCCGCTCCCATCGTGGACAAACTTACCAGCGAGGAAAAATCGAACCTTTCTGCCGACTACATCGGTACCCCGGACGCACTGCAGCTGGCCACGGCCTTTGGTGGCAAGCTGCAGTGGGATGCTGAGGATCACAGTGCCTTCTTTTACTTCTATCGCGACCAGATGCGGGAGTGGGTCTTTTACACTGACGTGCCGACCTTCCGCGATCGCTATCAACTGGCTGCATCCCACTCACTCGAGGGTTTCTGTTCGTGGGTCCTCGGCTCTGAAGACCCGGGAATATGGGCCTTTCTCCCCGACCGCCAATAGGTGCGCTACTTAGGGAGTCTTGACTGTCCGGCACTCTTGCTCGCAATTGAATTGAGTTCGGAGAGTGTCCATGTTACGCAGAGCCTATGCGGCGCGACCTGCCCTCAAATTCTCATCACTCGCCGCGGTCAAGCCCGGCACTCGAAGCACCCTTCCGCTACCCGCCGCGTACAACTTGCCTCACGCCGCTCGCCATCTGACCTCCGAGGAGGATAGTCATGGCAACCAAAAAGGCAACCAGAAGGAAGTCAGGAAATACCGCTTCGCGCACGCCGCGCAGCACGTCGGCAAGGAAGTCGACTTCGAAAAAATCAAGTTCGAAGAAGTCGTCAGACCGCAAGTACTCGCCCTCTGCCGGCAAGAATGTCGAGCGCGAGATGCGCGAGATGAAGCAGGGCAAATTGAAATCCGGCCGCAGTGGCAAAAAAGTCACAAATCGCAAACAGGCCATCGCCATCGGACTTTCCGAAGCCCGCAAGGAAGGCAAAAAGGTTCCGGCCAAAAAGTCCTGATGCAGCGCGTGGCCTCATCAGAGAACGATGCCGCGCCTGCTTCGCGCCCTTTCCGTCCCATTTATTCTCTGCGCGTCGCTATCCTATGCGGCCGATTCGCATGCAAACCAGTTTCAGATTCGCGGCAATATCGTCGCCTCTGACGGCACAATCGCAAATCGCCGGCTGGAGATCGAAGGCGGCCGCATTTTCCGCATCCTCGCCGCGAACTAAAGCTTCGCCAGCAACTCGCCGCCCTCAACCTTTGCCTCGAGCACTTCGGCGTGGAGGTCCGGATCTTCGTCGTTTGCCCCCGTGCGCAGATCGAACGCATATTCATGCCACGGACAAACCACCTTCCCGCCTTCAATTGCACCCTCGCCGAGCGGACCACCCTCGTGGGGACATGTTCCGTCGAGCACGCAGAATGTTCCATCCATGTTGGCCACACAAACCGCCTGCCCATTGACCGTAAACTCCTTCACGTTGCCAGGTGAAGGCAACTCACCCTGCGAACAGATCCGCACGAAATCTGACATTCCATCTCCCTCACACACGAACGCTACAGCGAAACCAGGACTGTTGTATCCCGAAGCAACTCTCAAGTTGACGCGACCAGCAGGGAGCGGCGACCTCCCAGCATTGCTCAACAGGTCACAGTAGCCCTGGTTTCGCTCTAGTCCTCGCTCTTACCGCAATGGTCCAATTAGCATAAATCTGTACCGCCCCTTGCGGGCAAGCGAAGATGAACAAACCAAAATTATCCCGGAAGCGTGCTACCCCATCCGCCTCGGTCGTGACATCCCGCCGCGTATCGGGATCGCCGGCCCGGAAAGCCCCAGTTCCGCCCACTGTACCCGTCCGCTGGCTTGCTGCCGCCATCGCTCTCGCCATCGCCGCCGCGTTTGTCTGCGCCTGGGGAACATTGTGCATTCTGCTCTGGCAGGGTAGTTGGCAATTGCTCTACCACCCGGCATCGGAAGTGAAGCGCACGCCTGCCAGCGTCAACCTGCCGTTTGATTCCATCGGCTTCGCTACCACCGCGTCAGGTGAGCCGCTGTTACGCGGCTGGTGGATTCCAGCAACCGCGCAGGCGCGTTACACCGCTGTCTATCTGCACGGAGCAGACGGCAACCTCGGTGACACGGTGGATGCTCTTGCACGCCTCCATGCCCTCGGGTTGAACGTCTTCGCATTCGATTATCGCGGCTATGGGCAAAGCTATTTCGTACATCCCAGCGAAGCGCGATGGCGCGAAGATGCCGGCTCCGCCATCAAATACCTGACCGAAACCCGACACCTTGCGCCCGATTCGTTGATCCTCGTCGGCAAGGACCTCGGCGCCAATCTCGCGGTGGAAACCGCAGCCGCCCATCCCGATCTTGCCGGCATCGTCCTCGAGCAGCCGCTTGAATCTCCAACGGCCACAATCTTCAACGATGCGCGTGCGCGCCTGGTTCCGGCTCACCTGCTGGTCGGCGACCGGTGGGACACGAACACCACTGCTTCCAACGTGTTGATTCCTTCGTTGTGGTTCTACTGGACTCCGCAGCAACTTGCCCGATCAGATCAGGACCGGCCGGATGCTTATCAAAAGACACCGGCACGCAAGATGCTGGTTTGGCTCACCAACTCACCGGACGAGCCGAAACAATTCAATTCTGCACTGACCAGCTGGCTCGACGAAGTACCATCGGCCGCAAACTAGAACTTTCGCATTGCCTACCGCGGCATGTCGCGATGCACGGCCTTGGCCTCGTAGCCGGCCTTTGCAAGTCGCCGGGCCATCTCCTCGGCCATCATCACGCTCCGGTGCTGGCCGCCGGTGCAGCCGAACGCCACCGTCAGGTAGCTTTTTCCTTCCTTCACGTAGTGCGGCATCAGGTAGAGCATCAGATCCGTCACTTTGGCGAGAAACTCTCCAGTCTGCGGAAATCCCCTCACATAAGCAGCCACCTTGGGATCGAGGCCGGTCTTGTCGTGGAACTCGGGCACGAAGTGCGGATTCGGCAGGAATCGCACGTCAAACACCATGTCCGCATCAAGCGGCACGCCGTTCTTGAATCCGAAACTGAGACACGAGACGAGCAGATTCTTGCTCTGGTCCTCGTGCCCGAATCGCTTCTGGATTTCCGCGCGCAACTCATGCACGTTGAAGCGCGAAGTGTCGATCAGCGTGTCTGCAACGTTGCGTATGGAATCGAGCAACTGCCGTTCTTCCACGATGGAGCGGGATACCGTCTCAGATCGCCGCAGCGGATGCGGCCTGCGCGTCTCGGAGTAGCGCCGTACAAGCACTGGGTCCTGCGCATCCAGAAAGACGACGCGCGTCGGCAAAACCCGTTTCACGCGCTTGATGATCTCCGGCAGTCGATCGAGCGCCTGACCTTCGCGCACATCCACCACGATAGCGGCGCGTTCAATGTCCTTTGATTTTTCTACCAGCCCGGCGAACTCCGGCATCAGTTCCAGGGGCAGGTTGTCCACCGCCTGGTAGCCGAGGTCTTCAAAGGTTTTGAGCGCCGATGCCTTACCCGCGCCGGAGATCCCGGTCAGGATCACCAATTCCTTCTTCGAGGCCTTCGCCGGTTTACGCTTGCCTCCAGCGCGGCGGCGATGGCCATCGACGGTTGGACGTGGAGGAACCATGCGCTCATCGTACACCTTTTCTGCGAACACACTTCCGCGCCGTCTTCAGGTCGTAAACACGATGGTTACGTGAGTTTCCTTATGGGACTTCCACCAGCTCGATCTGGCCGTCGCGCCGCCGGTGCAGCACGTACAGAGCGCCCAATCGGTTACGGAAAATCAGCAGATCGCGGTCGCGGAACTCGCAATCCTTCACCGCCTCTTCAATGGTCATGGGCTTCACCGCAATCGCTTCACCGCTGGAAAGAATATGCGGTTCAACCATCGTGGTGCTTGTCGGAAAGGAGTGGACGGCAATTGACGTCTTGACCTTCGCGCGGGTCAGGTTGCCGTTTTCAGCCATGCTCTCGGGCTGGGCTCCCCGCTTGGCGTGTGCTACCGGCGGCGCCGTCAGCACCTTGTCCAGCTTGGGGAAGCGCTTGCGTTCAAACTGGCGGTCGCGATAGCGCAGCGCCTGGTTCTCGGCGTGCTGAATGGCGATACGCAACGCCGACTCGATTGTGTCGGCTTTGCCCGCCGCCTCAATCGTCTGCACCCTCGCCTTGATGGTAAGCTCTGCGATCTTCAAATGCCGTTGCGCGCGAAAGGTGATGCTGGCGCGCGCAGTCCTGCCCAGGATGCGGGCAACTCGTTCCAAACCCTCTGTGGCCTGAGTACGAACAGACTTGGGAACACTAATTTGTCTCGCGGTGAACTCCACTTCCATGGTCAGCCTCCGCTCTTCTGCCCGGGTGTCAGAAATCCCACCCGAGAAGACGGATTGTATAGCATGCCACCCCAGGGTGGAACGCCCGTGCAATCTCGCCATCGAGCAATTCTACGATTCCAGACGTGTTCCCGGCGAGGTCGTTTGGCTTGCTTGAGAAAACCGCAACTGCGCCGCGGCGCCAGAGCCTGGCCCGCGTGCTGCGCAACCTCGACACGCTGATCGCGGAGAGTTCGTGAGCCGTCTCAAAATCCCGTCTGCCGATCTGCGGATGCCGCGGCCCCGTCGACATTGTTAAGGTCGATGAACCCCGCGATCCTCACTCTTTTTGAACACACGCAAATTTCGCTTCGCTCTTTTTTGCGCAAGCAGAATAGAATGTGCTCGATGCCTGTCCCAATCACATCACCCACCCTCAAGTACGCGGACCCGGACGGCGAGCACCTCTTCTCGCTCTGGGCAGAGAAGACCTCCATCGGACGCTCGCCCGACCAGGACCTCGTGCTGAAGGAGGCATTCGTTTCGCGCCGCCATGCGCTGATCACCCGCCAGAATGGAGGATTCGAGCTTGTCGATCAGAACAGCTCGCATGGCACCTTTCTAAACGGCAAGCGAGTCGAGCATGCCAAACTCAAGTCCGGCGACACCCTCCAGTTCGGATCCCTCAACTCACCCGCGTTTCGCTTTCTTCTCCCGTCCTCGATAGGTGGTGACAGCGTCTCCAGCGGGCGGGCGTCCGAACTCCTCTCTGCGCTTTCGGTTTTCGCTCCCACTGAAAGGGGCATTCCCCAGCCGGCGCGTGATATTGAAAAGCTGAGCTTCCTGCTCGGAGCCGCGCGCCAGCTCAGCGCCGGCGGAGCAATTACCGACATCTTCCACGCCCTGCTCAAGCTCACGATTGAACTCACCGGCGTCGAACGCGGCTTCGTTTTCCTCCTCGAAGGCGGTGAGATGCGTCTCGCCCTCGGTCTTCGCGCTGACGGCAGCACCGTGGAAGAAGACTCCACCATTTCGCGTCGCGCCATGCAACGCGCCATTGAGAGCGATTCAAAGTTCTCGCTCAGCGATACGCTCGCCGACGACAGCGCCTCCGCCTGGGCCAGTGTGCTGGCCAACTCCATTCGCAGCATCTACTGCATTCCGCTGCGCAGGCATATCTCGCCTGCCGAACCCAACCGGCTTCTTGGGTTGCTTTATCTCGACAGCCAGATCGGCTCCGGCAGGCTTAGCGAGATCGATCACCAGGTTCTCGACACACTCGCCAGTGAGGCATCAACACTGATGCACAACGCGCTGCTGGGCGAAACCGAACTGAAGGCCCGTCAGGCCGAGGAAGAGCTCGCCATCGCAGCATCCATTCACTCCGGCCTGATGTCGATCACCCTTCCCAGGTTCAACTACGCAGAAATCCGCGCCCTCAGCTTGCCCTGCCATGCCATCGGCGGCGACTTCTACGATGCCATCGCACTCGAAGACTGCCTCTGCGTCGCCATCGCCGACGTCTCCGGCAAAGGCGTTCCAGCATCGATCGTAGCCGCAACCTTGCAGGGCATCATCCACGCACTCATGCTCACCGGCCAATCGTTGCCTGAAACGGCAGCCCTGGTGAACCGGTTCCTCTGCACGCGCCAGGTGGGCAAATATGCCACGATGATCCTGCTCAAACTGTTTCCCAACGGCTGCGTGGAATTCATGAACTGCGGCCACATTCCGCCGATGCTCATCAGTTCCAGCGGAAAGCGCTACCTGGAAGACGCCAACCTGATCGTCGGCATCATCTCCGAGGCAACCTACACGTCCTCGCAAATCATCCTGCAGCCAGGGGATCGCATCCTGCTGACCACCGACGGCATTACGGAGACCGAAGACAAATCGGGCCAGCAGATCGGAATCGAAGGGCTCAAGCGCCTCGTGGACCTGCCCTCGCTCGACGCGATCGTCGAGGATCTCACCAGGATCCAGCTCCCCGCCGAACCCCAGGATGACTGGACGCTGATCGATATTCGTTATTCCGGGAAGTAGCCCCGAAGGGGTATCGCGGATCCCCGGTTTTCACCCCGTTACAGTAATCGTGTGCCCGGTTCTCATTTTTCCTGTGCCCGGCGTACACGGCGGATTGATCGGGCAACCATAAGTGACCGCGCCGTCGTTCTGCGGAACGTAATATTGACCGTTGCCAGGATAGTCGCCAGGAGCGACCTGCCCCATTGGAAGAAAATTCGGAAACACGTTATCCGGATCGTTGTAGCACCACTGGCATGTCTGGCTCACATGAATTTCCAGTTGATGCTGGTTCTTATTCATTTTGAGATTGCCGCTATTGTTCGGGATCGTTAGCTTTTTGGTGCTTCTCGGCATTCGGTTTGTCCCCCCTCTTTTCGTCGTTGCACAACATCAGCCTGCACCCACCAATTGCAGGCCCTGGATTTGCCCTGGCGAATTGGCCGACGGCCTGAACCTGCGGTCGGCGGACCGCACCTCCTGTGTGCCCTATGGTCACTGGACGCTGCTCGGGAAGTAGCCCCGATCGGGGAAATCGCGGTCCCTCCGTTTCACCCCGTTACGGTAATCGTGTGTCCGGTGTCAGTGTCCGGATCGCAGTCTGATCCAACCGGAACTGCATTGAAGGTGACTGTTCCAGCCGCGACAGCCGTTAGAACACCATACGTTGTCGGCCCCGACACGTAATAGGTGTTACTTGGAAGCAGTGTCGAAGGATTCCCGAAAACAAAATCCGGATCCGAGAAGCACCAGCTGCAACTCGAATCGATTGTGATGTCAAGTTTGTCCTGGTTCTTGTTCATTGTTACGTCTAGAAGGTTGTTCGTGTGAATGTGTTTGGTTGCCATTCTCTCTGCGCCCCCTTAAGCAGTCGTGGCATAACGTGATCCTGCCCCCACGGCTGGCAGACCTGGGTTTCGCTCTTGCAATTTGCCCCGCGGCTTGCTCGCTGACAGTGCGATCATCCTGGAGACCCAAATTGTTACGAACACCGTCGACGCGCGTGATTAGCGTCGAAGTTTCTCTTGACCGATATTGGAAAGCGACCCCGATCGGGGAAATCGGGGTCCCTCCAGATCATCCGCTTACGGTGATCGTGTGTCCGGTCTCGGTAATTCCCTGGGGATTGCACGTCCCGCTGGTCACAGCATTGAAATATACAGTACCGTCCGCTACTGGCGTATAAGGACCATAGGTAGTCGGCGGGGTAGTCTTGGTGTACGAACCGTTGGGCAAGAGGGTAGATGGATTTCCAAATACAAAGTCAGGATCGGAGAAGCACCAGGTGCAGTCCGCGTTAACCGTAATATCGATGGTGTCCTGATTCTTGTTGAGCGACTGGCTGGAGAGATTGTTTGGGATATGAATATGCTTGGTTGGCATTTTTTGTTTTCCGCGACCCCCATGTTCGCTTGACCTGCGCAGCCGCGCAGCATTACACAGCATGATCCTGCCTCCCACAGCTCGCAGGCCCGGGTTTTGATCTTGGCTATTTGCCTGGCGGTTTGAATCGCGGATCGGCGATCAACGCCTGCAGGCCCGGCGTATTACGAATATCCTCGAGCGCGTATCCTTTGACGATGGATTTTTCTATGTATTGCAACGCTTGCTCGCGGTACCCCATGAATTCGTAGGCCTCCCCCACGTTTGAAAGCACATTAGGATCGTCAGGAGCCAGCGCCAGCGACGTATATATTCGCGCCAACGCCTTGTCTTTCATCTTGTCTGCCGCATACAGACTGGCCAGTGTGGACTGTGCCAGCGCGTCACGAGGTTTCAACTTCGCTGCCTTCTCGCCCAGTTCTTCGGCCTTGTGGCGTGTGGCCTCAGCTTTATCCGGGTGCCCGGCGCCCTCATAAGCAATCATCAGGTTATTCCAAACCATGTAGTTATTGCCGTTGAGCTTGAGCGCCTGTTCCGTTGCTGCTGCCGCCTCGGCAAAGCGCTTCTCCTGCATGTAGAGCATGCCAAGATTCGTGTACGCCGCATAACCGGGACCCAGCGCGATCGACTTCTTCAGCGCCTCCTCTGCCAACGGCCTTGCCTCTGCGCCGCCTTCATCCACATAGGCGCTGCCCAGGTTTGAATACACCTCCGAGTTGTCCGGCGTAAGTTGAAGCGCCTTCTGATATTCGGCAATCGCCTCCGCGTACCTCCCCTGCTGGTCGTAAAAAGCACCCAGCTTGTTGTACCCGCTCCAGTCGTCGGAACGAAGCGCGATCGCTTCCTGGTACGTCTTCTCCGCTTCCGCGGTCCGGCCCGATGTCTCATACGAATGCGCCAGGCCGGCCAGCGCCTCCGCATCCTTCGGGTCCAGTTGCAGCGCGTGCTGGAACTCCTGCAATGCCAGATCATGCTTGCCCAGCGCGTCGTGAATCTCCGCCAGCGTCACAAACACCGCCGGCACGCGATTGTCGAGTTCCGCCGCCTTCTGGCAATATGCCTGCGCCTCATCCAGCCAGTGCGCGTTCTGCTCCACGATGTATTTCAGCCGGTAAGCTTCGCCCAGTTGCGCGTAACCCAGCGCAAATCCCGGATCCGTCTGGATTGCCTTCTGCAGCGACGCAATCGCCAGATCGAGATTCCCCGCCTTGTCGAATCGCTGCGTGTACCCCAGGGCAGTCAGATAATCCTCATACGCCGCCGGATTCAGCGATCCCCCCGTATTGCGCAGCATGTCCGCCGTCACCGCGATATGCATCAGCTTCGCCAACCGGGCAACGGCCTCATCCTCAAGCGTTGACAGATCGCCCGACGGATCCTCCACGATTGCCGACCCGATTTGGCGAAGATTCTTTGTGTCGATCAGATTTACCGTCAGCCGGATGTCATTCCCATCGCGCTCCACCGAGCCCTTCACCACCAGGTTTGCTCCCAATTCCTTCAGCGCATCGCCAGGATCGGTCACATTGCGACGGCGAACCTCGCTGTTCGGCACCACCCACAGCGACTGGTTTCCAACGTCAAGGTTGGAGAGTCGCCCCGCCAGGGAATCCATCAATCCATCGGTGATCGCCGCGTTTTCCGGATTGCTCCCGATATTGTCGAACGGCAGCACCGCGACATGCTTCTCCGCTGGAGCGCCCGTCACCAGCGCGATCACCTTCTCGCGCAGCGGCGTAACCAAGCCCAGCGTCAACCCCACGGCCAGCAGCAGAATCAATGCTCCCAGAAGCCAATTCGTAATCGCGGACCTCTTTTTGGCGGGTCCCCAGAAAGTTCGCGATGCCTCGGCAATCAACCGCCGCGTATGTGCGCTGGTGCGCGCGTTGCGCGCGACCGGGGGCACCTTTTGCGTCACTGTCGCGTTCGCTTCATCCGGCGGGACCTGTTTTTCCGCCTGGGCAAGATCAGTGAGAAACTCCGCGCACGACTCGTATCGCCGCTCCGGATCCTTGGCCAGCGCGCGATAGAGAATCGGTTGCAGCGCCGGGTGAACGGTATCCAGCCCCTTCGGCGCTTCGTTCAGAATGTTGAACAGCATCGCCGTGAGACTTTCAGCGTGAAAGGGCGAGTTCCCGGTCAGCATCTCCGCAAACACCACGCCCAGCGCCCAGATGTCGCATCGCTGATCCACCGTCCGATCCATGGCATGTTCGGGCGACATGTAGCGCACGGTTCCGGTTACGCCGGTCTGCGACGATGTCTGTTCGGTCATGGCCCGGGCCAGGCCAAAGTCCACGATCTTGATCAGTCCCGACGACGTCAGCATTACGTTGGAAGGCTTTATGTCCCGATGAACGATGCCGTGCGCGTGCGCCTCTGCAAGTCCATGTGCCATCTGCCGCACAATCCCGATCGCCTCATGGGGCTGCATGATTCGTTCGTGAATGCGTTGCGCCAGCGAGGAGCCCTCGTAGAACGCCATCACGATAAACGTGAGCCCGTCCCCGGTCTCCTCGATCCCGTGAATCACGCCGATGTTGGGATGATCGAGCGACGATGCCGTCCGCGCCTCGCGCAGGAACCTCTCCTTTTCGCGCTCGCTGGAATTAAGATTTGCCGGCAGAAATTTCAGAGCCACGGTGCGATCCAGACGCTGATCGCGCGCCTTGTACACAACGCCCATGCCGCCGCTCCCCGCAATGGAAAGTACCCGGTAATTGCCTGCAATCAGCTCGCCTTCGGAAAAGCTTGTCTTCAACACAGGCACGGACCGAACCTCAAAAGCGTTCCTTGAGTGCTCTTGCACGTATGCAAAACAAAGACGACCTGGGAAGCGAGGGGGATTTCGAAGTACGCGGTGATCTGATGTTACGACCGGAGGGAATGCTATTGCAACAGCAACTGCCCTTTGGTTTTACGCGTCGCGTTGCCGTCGCTGGTGGGTCGACGGAATGCTCATGTCTTCGCGGTATTTCGCAACCGTGCGGCGGGTCAACTGGATCCCCTGCGCCTGCAACATCGCGGCAAGCTGATCGTCGGTTAAAGGGTGACGGGCATCTTCGTCGTCAATCAGCTTGCGGACCTTGCGCTTGAGCAGCAGCAGGGCGTATCGGCGCCCTCCGGCCCATTCGACCCTTCCGAGAAGAAGAATCGCAAGCTCGATGACACCCTGCGGCGTATGTGCATATTTATTTGCCACCGCGCGGCTCACTGTCGAAGGATGAACCCCGATCTCCTCCGCCACTTCCTTGATCATCATCGGCCGCAGCGCCTCGATGCCTTGATCCAGAAACTCCTGCTTGCCGCCGCACAATCACCTCGCACGTGCGCAGAATCGTGCTCTTCCGCTGCGCAATGTTGCGCATCAATTGCATGGCGGAGCGGAAGCGCTCCTTCACGTATTCCTTGACCTCTTTTTCGGTTCCCTCTGCCACCAGCATTCGGCGGTAGCGCGCGCTCAGTCGCAGACTGGGCAGATCCTCTTCATTCATCGAGACCACCCACTCGCCGCCGCGCTTGGTAAACACCACATCCGGCTCAATCAGCCGCGTCTGTTCGCGGTTGTAGATGCGCCCCGGCCGTGGATCCAGCGTCCGTATAAACTCGATGCCGGCATGCGCCTCTTCTGGCGTTGTGTGCAGCAACCGAGCCAAGTCCTTCACATCGCGTTTCTGAAGAAGGTTAAGGTGATCCTGCACAATCTGTGAGGCCACCTCCATGCTGCGCCGGCGCTCCTGGCAAGCCGTGCCTCGGCTTCCGCCTTGAAGGCTTCCGATGCGGATCTTCGTCGTTCTCTTCGCCGTTGCGCGCATACACCTGCGCCAATTCCGCCTGCTGTGCTGCGATCTGAATCAGCAGGCACTCCCGCAGATCTGCTGGCTGCTACTCCCGCTGGGTCGAGGTGCTGCACCAGGTCGATGCCGCGGTTCAGCTTGATCGCCCAGCGCTCTCCGCTGTCCTTGTCCCTGGTTTTCCCCAAATTGGCTGAACGCCACAATCAGTTCATCGTCACTGACGGTCAGGTAACCGTCTTCATCCAGATTGCCGATGACGAACTCGGCCGCGATCGCCAGCTCCGGCTCCAGCGTCAGTGCTCCCAGCTGCCACGCCAGGTGATCGGACAGAGTCGTAGGCTGGGAAAGAAAGTTCTCGAACGAGGGCTTCTCGCTGTCCTCATACTCCGGCTGGGTGCGATAGCCCGGGTCGAGATAGTCCTGAAAGTACGACCCGAAATCAATCTCGTTGAAAGGGTCCTTGGGCTCGGGCTGCGGCTCCGCCGCTCCGGATCGAGCCGTTCCGCGTGCAGCATCCTGCTCCTGCCGGCTTGCCACCTCGTCCAGCATCGGAACCGATCTCGTCGATCTCTTCCAGGACGGGATTTTCCACCATCTCGGCATCGATCATCTCCTTCAGTTCGAGCTTGTTGAGCGCAAGAACGCTCACCATCTGCATCAGGCCCGGCGTAAGGACCTGGCGTTGTGCCACCTTCAGGTTCAATTTGGGTTGCAGCAGCGCCATACAGCGACTCGATTCCCAATTGGACTCGGTTCTAGTGTAATCGGTAGCAGGAACGAAGCGGCGGGCGTTGCTTCTATCACTGATTCCCAGGACGGGCCAAGTGCCCCTTCGGGAATCCGCCTCTCCGCTTCAATACCCGCCAAATCGCGGAATCCTCGCTCAATTCAGCGAAAATCCTTCTCCCAGATAAATCCGCCTGACCTCAACGTCATTGCCCAGTTCATGCGGCGTACCGGCACGGAAAATCCGACCTTCCGCAATGATATAGGCCCGGTCGGTCACGCTCAACGTCTCCCGCACATTGTGGTCCGTTATCAGGATCCCGATCCCGCTTGCCTTCAGATCGAAGATAATCTTCTGCAACTCCAGCACCGCAATCGGATCGATCCCGCTGAACGGTTCGTCCAGCAAAATGAAATTCGGCTGGATGCACAGCGACCGCGCAATCTCCACACGCCGCCGTTCGCCGCCCGATAGCGCATATCCCCGGGTGCTGCGAATATGCCCAAGGTTCAGCTGTGTAATCAACCGCTCCGTGCGGGCTCTCCGTTCCCGCGTATCCAGCGCCTGGGCCTCAAGCACCGCCAGGATATTCTCTTCCACCGTCAGCTTGCGAAAAACCGACGGCTCCTGCGGGAGGTAGCTGATGCCGTAGTTCCGGGCGCGCAGATACATCGGCAACCGCGTAATATCGCTATCGTCGACCATGATCCGCCCCGTCTCGGGAGCAACCAGGCCGACAATCATGTAAAAGCTCGTCGTTTTGCCGGCGCCGTTCGGCCCCAGCAGCCCTACCACTTCACCCCGCGAGATCTTCAGGGTCACTCCCCGAACAACCTGGCGTCCCTTGTATGTCTTGCCGATTCCCTCAGCGATCAGTGTTTCCATCTAGCTCTCAGGGGCCTGACAATCACCCCAACTACTTTGGCGCCGTGGTTAGAGTCGTCGTTTTGCGTCCGTCGCCTTCGACTTTGACGCTATCATCGCGACTATTGAAAATCAAAGCCTGCCCGGTCACCGAACCGCGCACCGGATCGGTCATTTGCGGCATCGCTGCGCCGGTCCCGGTCAGCACATAATTGCCGGTATCGCCTGAATAGACGAGCTTTTCGCCCGTACCGTGACGTTCACCCGAAGAAATCTCCACATGACCGGTCGACATCATCCTGTCCACCTGGGCCGCGGCTCCGTCCTTTCCCGCGTGATTCCCCGGCGGCAACAGAAACAGTTCCACTTCGCTCGACGTCGTGGTTGCCTCGGCTGTCGTCGCCTCCACGTTACCCGCCGCGCCGGCTCGCATCAGGGCCTTCCGCTCGGCACTCGAGTACTTCAGGTCCCCGCCGCGCACCCGGATCACCGAGGGACCGCGCTGCTTCTGCGCTCCTTGCTTTCCCGGAACCGCTGCTGTCGCACTCACCAGCACGACCTGGACCGGGGCCTTCCCGCTCGTCGTCTGCGCCGCCAGCGTCTGCTTCGTCCGATCGAGCATAATCAGGGGCGCAGCAACCGAATTGCCCTGCTGCCACAGCCGCGCGTTCCCCTTGAACGTGGCCAGGCCGGAACGCCGCAACTCCGCGTCCTGCGACACCACGTGGGTCGGCCCCTGCGCGCCAAAATCGGCATTCCCGCCGGCCGCGCCGCGGCTTTTCGAAGCCTGATCTCGAGCCGCAGCCGGACCGCTGTCAGCATTGCCCATCCAGGTCGCCTTCACATCGCCCAGCGCAAATGCGTCGCCCGTTTCCTGCGAAACATTCAGCTTGTCCGCGCTCAACTCCAGCGCACCATCTGTCACGTGAGGGTTCCGTGTCAAATACAACCATGCGCCGTTGCTGTCGTAGTCTGCATGCCCGGCGGTGGCGCGCAAGGTGGACTGAACAACACCGGCCTTCGGCGGCGGTTGTTGCGTCAGCACCACGTTGCCGTCTACGGTGGCCGATTCAATCTGCATTGCGCTGCCGGCAGCGTTCCCGCCGCTCTCCTTCGCGTTCCCAGCGGCCGCGAGATGCGCCACCAGCGTATCGCCGCTTGTGGTTTGTTGCGTCCCGGTCGCCGTTGTCTCGGCCATCTCCGTCTGGCCCCGGCCGCTCACGGTTGTCAGCGTTCCATTCGGTCCGAATTCACCCGTCACGTCCTCTGCCGTCATCTTCTCCGGAAAAACCGGACCACTTCCGCGCTGGCTCGACGCTGTGATCACCACTCCGCCTGTCCCATGTATTGAAGCCGGTTCCACATGCTGTTTACTCGCGTTCCTGAACGCAATGTCCGCAACCGGCGACGTCCAGGTCCGATGTGCACGAACCGGTCCATTCTTCGATGCCGTTTCTTCGTCGCTCGCAATCTGCACGCCTCGCTCCAGGTGAGCGCTCCGCAGTTTTCCCTCGCCCGCAAACACCAGGTCCATGGTCGGCGATGTCCCATGCACCTTGCGACCCTGGTTCTCGGAGTCAATCGTCACGCCATCCTGCAGATGGCCCCGCAGAGGCTGGTTGCGCTCGTCAAACTCAAGAGTCCCCGTTGGCGCTGCCAGCCGCCCGCCCGTCGCAGTGACCAGCGAAAATCCCTTGCCGGCATCCAATCGCTCCGCCGATCCGTCATCCCGGAAATACACCTTCGCCGCTTCCGCGCTCGATACATCCTGCCGATAGCGCATCGTCGCTGCCGTCATCTCGCAGGTCTGCTCATCTCGCTCGAAGATCGCGTGCTGCGCATACATCTTTACCGGTTCGGGGCCGCGCTGCACGTTCAATTCGACAGCACGATCGAGCACCAGCAGCCCCTGGTGCGCATCATACTTCGCACCCATCGCGCTCCCGTTGCCCTGCGTCAGCGTGAATTCCACCCTCTGATCCGTCGCGGCCTCTCCGGTATTGCGGTTGAAGACAAGGCCGCTCGTGTTCACATGGATTTCCCCGCTTGCGGCTGTCTGCGCCACGGCTCCCAGCGAAGTGCTCTTCTGTTTCGCGCTCAGCGCCTGGTTCGCAGATGCCTTGGGTGCGATCGCCGGCGCCACCGTCGGCCTCATCAACGTAATCTCGACCGGCCCCACAGCCTTCGCGATTCCGCTGTTCGGGTCGTAATCGAACTCATTGCCCGCAATGCGATCCACGCGGCTGCCATCTTCCCCGTACAGTTCGATCATCACGTCGTGCAGTTGCAGCATCACCTTGCCATCCTGCTTCAACTGCACCTGCTTCGACGCGCGCATCTTGTACATCATGTGCCCGCGCACCTCGTGCGACCACACCAGGTCCTTGGCTTCTTCCTGAATGTTCAATCCCAGTTTCTTGGGAATGTCCCTGCTGTTGAACCGATTGCGGAATCTTCCAACGCTGAGAAACACGCCCAGCGCGATCACCAGCAGCACTCCGGCCACCAGCACCATCGTTCGCAGACGCTCAATCGTGAAGCGCATCTTAATTCAACATGCCCAGCCGCGCCGCGAGCCTCTGCGCCAGACTCTCTCCCAGTTCGCTCCACAACAGCCGGGCCGTTGCACCCGACTCTTTCTCCACCGCCGTCGTCAGCCCTACCAGCTGACGCACATTCTCTTCCACGTGCTTCGCCGCTGTGGCATCCAGCTCGATGTCTTCGTCCAGAAACGCCGCGTCGCTGCCAAAGTCGATCCGGATGTGCCCATCCTGTTCGTACGCCCCGTCGTCAAACAGCGGCCCGTATCCGGTAACGCGCACCAGCCGCGGCTCCCGCACCCACCGCGCGTCCATCCCGGCCCCCTCCGGCTGATATTCCCAAAGCGTCCACCCAACCTGGAACTCGTACGCATAATCTTCATGCAGCAGTTCCAGCGCAGCCTCCACGGCCTGCTTCGGGTCGGCCCCCCGCTCCCCATACCCGTAAACCTGCTGGAATACCGGCGATTCACTCCAACTCACCGGCCACACCGTCGCCGAATACACCAGCGCCTCTCCGCCGTGCTTCGCAAATGCCCCCAGCACCGCCGGTCAGCTTGTCCGCCAGCCCAGCCAGCCGCAGGTTCGGATACCACAAACTCAGATAAAGTGTGTCCGCCATCCCTATAGATTGTAGACGCGCCGCTTCCTCACTCGATTCAGCGCCAGGCAACAACCCGTTTCGTAGCGCCAGCACGAACCCGCGTCATTTCGACCGAAGGACGGCGAAACGACCGAGTAGAGAGACCCGCAGTTGCTCTTCTCCAGCCGGGTGCCCCATCCATGTTGTGGCTTCATCGCAATATGGGTGGGAAAGCACAATCCCAAATGCTCTTGCGACCCCGCCCTCCAACCGCACATCCTATCTGCGAAGGAGTTTTCATTCATGCCTGCCAGTTCGCACGCCGTCTCCGCTGCTGCCGCCGGAACCGTAAAGCTTGGCGACCTCACCGTCAACCGCCTCGGCTACGGAGCCATGCGCATCACCGGCAAAGGCATCTGGGGCCCACCCCCTGACCATGCGGCAGCCATCGCCACCCTCCGTCGCGCCGTTGAACTCGGAGTCAACTTCATTGATACCGCCGACTCCTACGGCCCCAATGTCTCCGAAGAAATCATCGCCGAGGCCCTCAGCCCCTACCCCGCCGGCCTCGTCATCGCCACCAAGGGCGGATGGGAGCGTGTCGGCCCCGGCCAGTGGATCCACAACGCCAGCCCGAAACATCTCCAGGAAGCCGTCGAAGGCAGCCTCAAGCGCCTACGCCTCAACCGCATCGCCGTCTACCAGCTCCACATCCCTGATCCTGCCGTCTCCTTCGATGCCTCCATGGAAACCCTCGCTCACCTGCGCGAACAGGACAAGATCCAGCACGTAGCTCTATCCAACGTGACCCTCGAACACCTCGAGCGCGCCCGCAAAATCGTCCCCATCGTCTCCGTACAGAACCGCTACAGCTTCGCCGACCGCGAATGGGATTTCCTGCTCGACCACTGCGAGAAGCACGGCATCGCCTTCATCCCGTGGGCGCCACTGGGGCAAAACCGGCAGGCTCATGACCTCCTCGACCGCGTCGCCAGAGAACTCCACGCCACCCCGCTTCAGGTCGCGCTCGCCTGGCTTCTCGCCCGTTCCAAAGTGATCCTGCCCATCCCCGGTACATCCTCCGTTGCCCACGTCGAAGAAAACATCGCTGCCGGCAGCCTCAAACTCCCCGACCGCATCTTCCAGGAACTCTCCGCCTTCACCGCACCCCACGCCGTGCTTCGCTGACTACTCCGCAGTCTTCAACACCGGGTGCCCCATCCATGACGCAGTCCCATCGCGGCATGGGTGGGAAAGCGCGAACAACACGCGACTTCACGCAACGGTGCGTCCACAAGCAGCGCCAATGGGTGCCCCACGTCTCTATTCTGAGCGTGGGAAAGCGTGACCTTCCAAGAGCGAAGCCTGCTATCCTGCGCGCATGAAGCAGCCGGTCTTTGTCTTCGCGCTCGTACTTCTCCTGTTCTCCGCATGCAAATCCGGTCAACAAGACGGTGCCCCGTCGCCTGGTACCACCTCATCCGCCCAGCGCGCCACCGTCCCCGCCGGCTCGGGCTTCGACTACTACCTCCTCAACCTCTCCTGGTCACCCGCGTTCTGCTACTCCCATCGCGACGCCCCGGAATGCGCTTCGCACTCGACCTTCGTTCTCCACGGCCTCTGGCCGCAAAACACCAACGGCACCTATCCCGAAAACTGCTCCAACGCGCCCGGCCCGTCCGATCCATCCGCCTTCGGTGACATCTATCCCGACCAGGGCCTGCTCGAACATGAATGGCACACCCACGGCACCTGCTCCGGCCTCGCCGCCGACGCCTTCTTCTCGACCGCTCGCACCGCTTACCGCTCCATCACCATCCCGCCCCAGCTCGCAAACCTGGGTTCGCAAACCTCCATGCCGCCCGACGAAATCGTCTCGCTCTTCACCCGATCCAACCCGTCGCTCTCAAGCGATAACATCGCCGTAAGCTGCGGCCACAACTTCCTCACCGCCGTCGAAGTCTGCTTCGACAAATCCCTCCACCCCATCTCGTGCGGCCCCATCCGCTCCTGCCGCGCCAACACCGTCCGCATCCCACCCCCGCGCTAGCGCACTCCTTCTGGGCTGGGTGCCCCATCCAAGCGACGCCTTTGTCGCTTAGGTGGGGAAGCACGAACCCCACACCGCCTCTCTCCCGCGAAAAGAAGAGGTGTCCTCCAATCGAGCCCTACCGTTCCCAGAAGTGCGGCGGCTCAATTCCCAGTGCCCGCAGACACACATACCCCTGTCCACGATGATGAATTTCATTGTCGATCGCGTATTGAATGGTCGCGATACACGTGTTTTCCCATTGGCCGAAGGCCTTGTCCACCTCGTTGAACCTGTGCGGTGGAATCTCGGGAAACTTCGCATCCAGCTCTGCCGTCTGCTTATCCCACAGGCTTAGCAGTTCGCTCTTGGTTGTCGGCTTCGCCCCTTGCGATCGGCTCCACTCCTCCCACTTCCCGGTGGAAACACCGTTCACGATCGGAACCGCCATGTGAATGAACTCCAGGGCCAACTCCGAGAATGGCCGCATGCCGCCAATCGAAAATTCGAATAACTTGTCTTCAGGAAAAGCCTCGATCACCCGCCTCGTAAGCCGTCTGTGTCCTTGCCAGTTCCGTAACAGTTCGCTCGCTGTTTCCACGCTGACTTCTTGAATTGCCATCGCCATATCCGTCTCCTCCTGCCCTGAATCCAGGCACAGATTCATCCTACGGATCATTCATGACAAAACTTGTCATATATGAAATGTAAATTTCCCTGGTAGCTGCTTATTCAATCCGAACTGGGTGCCCCACGTCTCGCTTCTGAGACGTGGGAACGACGCTTCAATCCGCATGAACGAGGGTGCCCCATCCATGACGCAGCTTCACCGCGGCATGGGTGGGAAAGCTAGATGCTAGTAGGCGGGAGTTAGGAGGTCACAATTTCACTGAAATCCGCAATCCCCGAAAAGCCCCGCAGCACCCCATCAATCAGCCCCAGGTGCGCCCCCCGCACCGTCGCATCCGGATCCAGCACCATCACCTTGTCGAAGAACGCATCCACAACCGGCCGCAGCGTTGCAATCTTCCCGAGCGCCTCGCCGTACGCGCGTTCCTGTCGCAGCTTCGCCACCTCCGCAGCCAGCCCCGCCGCCGCGTCCTTCAACCGCGCAGCCTCGGGAGCCAGCGTCACACCATCCGGCGACCCGACAGCAAACCCCTTCTCCTCCGCCTGCGCCAGAATATTCTTCATCCGCTTGAACGCCGCAGACACCGCCGCAAAATCCGCCGACGCCCGCACCGCCGTCACCGCCTCGGCGCGCGCCACCGCATCGCGAACATCATTCGCACCCGCCGCCAGCACCGCCTTCACCACGTCGTACGCCTGCCCCCGCCTCGCGCAGATAGAACTCCAGCCGCTCCGCAAAGAACACCTGCACCTTGCGCCGCATCACCTCATCCGTCAGCGCCGCATCCGCCACATCGCCCAGCGTCAGCGGCAGCGCTCCGCACTCCGCCAGAATCTTCACAATCCCATTCGCCGCCCGCCGCAGCGCAAACGGATCCTTCGACCCCGTCGGCTCCAGCCCCAAC
This sequence comes from uncultured Acidobacteriaceae bacterium, assembly GCA_963774175.1. Lineage (GTDB taxonomy): Bacteria > Acidobacteriota > Terriglobia > Terriglobales > Acidobacteriaceae > Telmatobacter. Next base: position 10,342 of record CAVZDT010000017.1, on the reverse strand, counting down.
CCGAACATCCCCGCAATCGTGTCCGCCTTATCCGCCATCGCCAGCAGCGCCCCTCCACCGTCCGCGGCATCATCGTCCTCCATCGACTCCGGCAGATACTGGTCATAGATCGCAGCGCCACGCGCCGCCCAAACCCTGCGCCCGCGCATACAGCCCGCCCACCACGCCCTGCAACTCCGTAAACTCCTTCACCAGCTCCGTCGTCAGGTCCGTCTTCGCCAGCCGCGCCGCCGTCATCCAGCGCAGCGCGATCCAGTGCGATCCACGCGCCTGCAACTTCGCCGCAAGCCGCAGCCACTCCGCCGCACCCGGCTCTCCGTCTTCGCCGCATAGCTCCCCAGATCCTTCTGGAAAGTCACATTCTCCAGCAGCTCCACCCGCTCCACCAGCGGCACCCGCTGATCGAACTCCCAGAAGAACCGCGCATCATTGAACCGCGCCCGCAGCACCCGCTCATTCCCATGCCGGATCACCGCCTCGCCCAGCGTCATCCGCCTCCGTATTCAGCACCGCCAGAAAATGCGGAGCCAGCTTCCCGTCCGTATCCTCCACCGCAAAATAGCTCTGGTGATCGCGCATCACCGTCACCAGCACCTCCTCCGGCAGCGCCAGATACTCCGCCTCAAAACTCACCCAGCATCACCGACGGCCACTCCGTCAAATGCGTCAGCTTATCCACCAGCCCATGGTCCTCGCGCCACCGCGCACCCGGCAACCGTCCGCGTCACCTTGTCCAGCGCCTTGCGAATCCTCTGCCGCCGCACCTCCACATCCGCCACCACAAACGCCTCCGACAGCAGCGCATCCTCATACTCACCCGGAGCTTCAACGCAATCGGCAGCATCCCCAAACAACACACGATGCCCATAGCGTCACATTCGCCGCCGTCTTCCCGCAAACTCCACCGGCACCACATCCGCACCCAGCAGCGCCACCATCCACCGCACCGGCCGCACAAACCGCTCCGGCTTCCCCGCCCGCCAGTACATATTCTTCGCCCAATAGATCCCGAGCAACTTCCTTCGGCATCTCCGCCGCAATCACCTCCGCCGCAGCCTCGCCCCGCCTTCACCGCCGTCGCCGCCAGATACTCACCCTTCGCCGTCGTCACCGTCTTCAGCGCCGTCCACCGCCACGCCCGCCTTCTTCGCAAACGCCACCGCCGCCGGCGTCGCCACGCCATCCTTGAAGGCAATCTTCACCGAAGGCCCCATCAACTCCTCAGCCACATCCTCCTGCCGCGCAGCACACCCTCCACCCAACACCGCCAGCCGCCGCGGCGTCGAAAAGCTCTTGCTCGCAAGCCCCAGCCGCCACCAGCCGCTCCCGCTCCAGCATCGCCACCACGCGCTGCTGCCAACTCCGCCTGCGGCCCCCGCAATCATCCGCGCCGGAACCTCCTCCAACCCAATCTCAAACAAAAACTCCGCCATCAATCGATTCTTTCCTTAATCCATCAGCTGTAACTCAGCTCAGCTTCTTCCAACTCATCGCATTTCAGCAGATCGCTCTTCGCAATTCGGCTGCCACTCATCGCTGTCAACTAGCTGACAGCTGCAGCTGAACGCTCAGCGCCATCGCCTGCGCCGCATAAGCCTTCGCCACGCCCACCACCAGCGTCCGAATCCGCGCCATCACGCCCACCCGCTCCGTCACGCTGATCGCCCCGCGCGCATCCAGCAGATTGAACAGGTGCGAGCACTTCAGCGCCAGCTCATACGCTCCCAGCACCGGAAACCGCTTCTTCTCCACCGCCGTCGCCTCTTCGCTCGCCATCAACTCCTTCGCCCGCTCCAGCAGATCGCAGACACTCCGCCTCATACAGCTCAAGTGCTTCCACAGCTATCGCACATCCGCATAGTCAAAGCTGTAAGCCGAAAACTGCTCCTCCTCCGCCAGCCGCATCTCGCCATACGTCACCTTGCGCCGGTCTCCGGATCGCGCGCCCACACAATGTCATAGATCGAATCCACATCCTGCAGAAACTCCGCAATCCGCTCCAGCCCATACGTAATCTCACCCGCAGATCGGATCCAGATCCATCCCGCCGCACTGCTGGAAATAGGTGAACTGCGTAATCTCCAGCCCATCCAGCATCACCTGCCAGCCCACGCCCCACGCGCCGCCCACCGGCCACTCCCAGTTGTCCTCTTCAAACTTGATGTCATGCTCTGCGAGATCAATCCCAATCGCCTCCAGCGACTCCAGATACATCTCCTGATATTCGATCCGGTGGCGGCTTCAGAATCACCTGCAACTGCGTGTGCCGAAACAGCCGGTTCGGATTCTCGCCATAGCGCCCATCCGCCGGCCGCCGCGAAGGCTGCGCATACGCAATCCTCGCACCGGCTTCGGCCCCAGCACCCGCAAAAACGTATCCGGAGACATCGTCCCCGCGCCCACCTCCACGTCATACGGCTGCTGCAGCACGCACCCGCGCTCCGCCCAGAACCGCTGCAGCGAAACAACAACTCCTGAAACGTCAGCACTGTTTTTGAATGAGAAGAGGTTATGCCTGAATCCACAATGAATTCTCTTTCACAGAAACTAAAAGCCAGTTTACCAGCCGCTACATCGTGCCCATAGCCTCTCGAAACTGCCTCCCGCCATACGAGGATTGAGCGACCGGGTGCCCAAGTCTCAATTTTGAGACCGGGGATCCATCAATCGGAATCGCATCCGATCGCGCGCGAATCGCCGGGTGCCCCAGGTCTCGATTTTGAGACCTGGGAATCGCATCCGGACATCCCCTCCCGGCAATCGGCTACACGTCCCTCGTCCCTCACGCCACGCCGCAAGAATCCCTTCCTGCGCCTGCATCTGCTACCGCGCCTTTCTCCACCATCAACGCCGCCCGCGACTTCGCCGTGCTCACCCGCGATCCACTCTGTTAAAATCCCCGCAGACTCGATCGCCGTCCAGCCATGCGTTCTTCCCCACTCCGCGTTTTTCTTCTGCTGTCTTTCCTGGCATCGATTTGTCTCTCCAGTCATGCGGTTGATCCTTACGGACTCGACCTTCACGGACAACCAATCCATCAGCTGGCCGGGCCGGGCACTCGAGTTGTCGTGCTGATCTTCGCCGCCACCGATTGCCCCCTCTGCAGCCGCTATGTGCCCGAAATCGCCCGCGTGAACCGTGAGTTCTCATCCCGGGGCGTCCGCATCTGGTGGGTGTTCCCCAACCCCGAAGACACCGCATCCGCGATCGAGAAACATAATCACGAGTTCGCCATCAGCGAGCCCTCGGTAATCGACACCCGCCAGTCCCTGGTCCAACTCGCGCACGTCACCATCACGCCCGAAGCCGCCGTTTTCAAGGTTGAAGGCGCCGATCTTCGCGAGATCTACCACGGCCGCATCGACGATCGTTATCTCTCCATCGGCCAGCAGCGTCCCCAGCCTCAGCAACACGACCTTGAAGTTGCGATATCTTCCGCGCTTGCCGGCAAGCCCATCCCAAAACCGTGGGGTTCAGCAGTGGGCTGCGCAATCGTTTCCTTGCAGAAATGAAGAATCTCCACGCCATTGCGGCAGTGTCGGTGCTCGCAACCTGTCTCTGCTTCATGAGCCAAATACCGCAGTTCAAGGTCCATGCTGCCCCGCAGCAGACCGAACCGAAATCTCCACCAGGTTCATCCCAATCGGTCCCCAATGATCGTGCGCCGTCACCAACCTGGAGTCGCGACGTTGCGCCGGTCCTCTTTAACCACTGCACCACCTGCCATCATCCGGGCGGCGCCGGTCCTTTCAGCTTGCTCACCTACGCCGATGCGCGTCGCTGGGGGCCGCAAATCCTCACCGTCACGCAATCCCGCTTCATGCCCCCGTGGCTGCCCGAACCCGGGTATGGAGATTTCGCCGATGTACGCCGGCTCAGCGATCACGATCGCGATCTCATCAAGCGCTGGATCAGCGACAAAATGCCGCAAGGCGATCCCTCCGTCGCGCCTCCGCCGCCTCATTACGATGCAGGTTGGGTCATGGGCAAACCCGATCTCGTTCTCAAGGTCGAGCGGCCTTTTTCCCTTCCCTCCGGAGGTACCGACACCTTCCGAAACCTCATCCTGCCTTATCCCCTCAGCGAGACGCACTACGTCCGCGCCATGGAAATCCGTCCTGGCACGCCCCAGGTGGTCCACCATGCCAACATCACCATCGATCCCACTGCAAGCCTTCGCAAACAATTCCCGAATGATTGGAAGAACGGAATTGCCGGCATGGAGTTGATGGTCGACGCCGGAAACCGTTTCGACCCCGACAGCCATTTCCTGTTCTGGAAGCCCGACACCCCGTCTCTCGTCGAACCCGCGGGAATGCCCTGGCGTCTCGATCCGGGCAATGACCTCGTTCTCAACATGCACCTCAAGCCTTCAGGCAAACCCGAAACCATCGACGCCCAGGTCGGTCTCTACTTCACACCCGCCCCGCCCGCAAAGCAGCCCATGCTGATCGCCCTGGAACGCGACGACGCGCTCGACATCCCTGCCGGCGACTCTCACTTCGTGGTGGAGGACTCGCTCACTCTGCCGATCGACGTCGACGTGCTCGGCGTTTACCCGCATGCCCATTACCTCGGCCACGACATGCAGGGTTGGGCAATCCTCCCCAACGGCGAAAAGAAATGGCTCATCTGGATTCGCAATTGGGACATCGACCGCCAGGCCGTCTACCACTATAAGGAGCCCCTCTTTCTTCCCGCCGGCACCGTCCTTCACATGCGCTATACCTACGACAACTCCGCGGCCAACATCCACAACCCGCATTCGCCGCCGGTGCGGGTACGCGCCGGCAACCGTTCAGAAGACGAGATGGCGCATCTCTGGTTGCAACTGCTGCCCGTCAATGTTCCCCCCGGATCAACCGATCCGCGCCTGCGCCTCGAAGAGACATGGATGCGCAGCAGATTGGGCAAGACTCCAAACGACCTGATCAGTCTCTACAACTTTGCCGCTGCGCTGGCTGGCGAAGGTAAGTTCACAGAGGCAGTAGCCGCATTCGAGAAGGCATTGCAGCAGGCTCCCAACGACGAACGCATCCTCACTGCGCTCGGTGCGGCGCTCGATCGCGCCGGCGACTCATCCCACGCCTCCGAAGCATTCCGCCGCGTAATCGCACTCAATCCCCACGCCTGCGACGCGAGATTTGACCTGGCAAATCTGGAACTCCATCAAGATCAGCTCGCAAGCGCCGAGGCCGATTTTCGGGCCCAGATCACGGCCTGTCCTGAGGATCCCGAGGTTCACGCCGATCTGGCCGCGACTCTCTATTCTGAAAACCAGGCTGACGGCGCACGGGAAGAGTTCCGTCGCAGCCTGGCACTTTCCGCCGACAACCTCACCGCGCTCCTCGGACTTGCGCAGATCGATCTCGATGCCGGCCAGGTCGATTCGGCCATTCCGATTCTCAAGCAGGCCACAACCGCTGATTCAACTTCCGCCGAGGCTCACAAACAGCTGGCCCGCGCCTACGCGGAAACCGGTGACCACCCGGGCTCGCTCGCCGAACTGCGCGTCGCCGCACGCCTCAGTCCTGATGACCCGCTTCTCCACGGGGCAATGGCGCAGGAGCTGGCCGCCGTCGGAAACTTCCAGGAAGCCGCGGATGAGCAGCGCGCCGCCCTCAAATTGCAGGAAAACGACCCCGACGGGTGGAATAATCTTGGCGTTTTCGAAGAGCGCATCGGCCACAACTCTGCGGCTCGTTCCGACTATGAGCATGCCCTCCGCCTGCAGCCCGATCATGCGCAAGCCCGAGCCAACCTCACGCGCCTCGAAAGCTCATCCAATCGATAGCCGAACGAATCCCACCCAGTTCGCGAGGAATAGAATGCCGCTAAGAATCAGTTTCCCCGGAGGTCGGATTGAAGAATTGTTCTTTGAGGCGGAGTGGTTTCCTTGTGCTGTCGAGCTTGGGCGTCCTGTCCGCTTCTCTTCTGCTTTTCCTTGCTCCTCAAAACGCGTTGCCGCAGGGACAGGGGTTCACAATCGAGCAGGCGTTGAGTGCTCCTTTTACCCAGGATCTTCGTCCGGCTCCAGCCGCCGAGCGATTTGCGTGGGTTGCAAATATTGGAGGCCGCCGGAATATCTGGATCGCCGAGCCGGACCCTGGCAGTCACAACTATGTCTCCAGGCAAGTGACGCATTATCCCGATGACGACGGGCAGGAGTTGAGTGCTCCCCAGTGGACGCCCGATGTCGCGACGATCGTCTACGTGCGCGGAGCGAGTGCCCAGGGCGAGACGCACCCGGTGCCGAATCCTGCCTGGTTTCCCCAGGGCGCGAAGCAGCAGATCTGGGAGGTAAGCGTGACCGGCGGCGAACCACGCCTGCTTGCGGAGGGATCTTCGCCCGCTGTGTCGCCAAGCGGGAAGACGCTGGCGTTCATTGCGAAAGGCCAGATCTGGACCATTGCGCCAGGCGCTGCAAACGCGAAGCCCGAGCAGCTTCTCGAGACACGCGGGTCGGCGAGCCATCTGCGCTGGTCTCCTGACGGTACTCGATTGGGATTCGTGAGTACTCGCGAAGACCATAGTTTCATCGCCGTTTACGACGTTGCAAATAAGTCCATCAAGTATCTCGACCCGTCCACCGATTTCGATCGAGACCTTGTGTGGTCGCCGGACTCGGCGCGAATCGCGTTTCTTCGCATTCCATCGGACAAGGATCTGACCCTCTTCGTCCCGCATCGCACCGGCCTGCCATGGTCCATTCATGTTGCCGAGGTTGCAACCGGAAAGGCGCAGGAGATCTGGAGAGCAGCAGAAGGCGCCGGAAGCGTGTATCGAGAAACCGATTCAGAAGACCAGCTGTACTGGGTCCATGGCGATCGCCTTGTCTTTCCCTGGGAGCGCGATGGCTGGCTCCATTTCTATGAGGTACCCGTCACGGGCGGAACAGCGTCGCTGCTGACTCCTGGTGACTTCGAAGTCGAGCACGTGTCGTTGAGTCGAGACCGGAAACTGCTGGTATTCGATTCGAACCAGGGAGACATCGACCGGAGGCACGTGTGGAAGCTTACGTTCGGCAACGATGGCCCCGCGGGCGCGCCTCAGGCCGTCACCAGTGGCGAGGGAATTGAAACGCAGCCCGTGGTTGCAAGTGACAACACGACGGTAGCGGTGTTGCGCTCCGATGCGCAAACACCGATGCGCGCGGCGCTGGCGGAAAACGGCAAGCTCATCGATCTTGCGCCGCAGGCGATCCCGCCGGCGTTTCCCGGCTCACAATTTGTGAAGCCGCAGCAGGTTGTCTTTCCGGCTGCGGATGGGATGCCAATTCACGCGCAGCTGTTTCTTCCCGCGGATATTCGACCCGGCGAACGGCGGCCCGCGGCAGTGTTTTTCCATGGAGGCAGTCAGCGCCAGATGCTGCTGGGCTGGCATTACATGGAGTACTACTCCAACGCCTACGCGATGAATCAGTACCTCGCCGGCAAGGGATACGTGGTGCTCAGCGTCAACTATCGCAGCGGCATTGGGTATGGATTGAACTTTCGCGAAGCGTTGAATTATGGTGCCGACGGAGCCAGTGAATTCAATGATGTTCTTGGCGCAGGGCTGTATCTCAAGAATCGAGCCGATGTAGACGGCACCCGAATCGCCAGCTGGGGCGGCAGCTACGGCGGCTACCTCACTGCCCTGGCGCTGGCTCGCGCTTCAGATCTCTTCGCTGCCGGCGTGGATATGCACGGCGTGCACGACTGGAACCTGGAAATGCCGACCTTCTCGCCCAATTACAATCCGCTGGAGAGGCCCGACACCGCACGCGTCGCGTTTGAATCTTCGCCCATCGCATCGATTTCCACCTGGCGTTCACCGGTCCTCCTGATTCAGGGTGACGACGATCGCAACGTCCCGTTTGCCGAAACCGTGCAGTTGGCCGAAGCACTCAGAAAACATCACGTGGAATTTGAGGAGCTGGTCTTCCCGGATGAGATTCACGATTTTCTTTTGCGAGCGGACTGGGTACGTGCTTATTCCGCATCCGCTGATTTCCTGAAGCGGAAGTTGGTGGCCCGCAGCGCAGACCAGAATCGCTAAAGCATCGCGGATCTCAGGACGAGTGTCGTCCGCCGCCTCACCGCTTCGCAGAATCTGAAATCCGCCGCCATTTCGAAGGCATTTCGTCGCTGCTATACTTCCTCTCGCCTCACCAAGGAAAGAGAACATGCCGGCTAACACCCAGCACGATGTTGTCATCCGCCCCGCCACCCCCCAGGACATTCCCGCCTGCGCCGACATCTGCTATCGCGCCTTCTCCACCATCAACGCTGCACACAACTTTCCCTGCGACTTCCCCAACCCCGAAGTCGCCCTCGGCGCCGTCACTGCCATGTTCTCCGCACCCGGCTTCTATCCCGTCGTCGCGGAACGCGACGGCCAGATCCTCGGCTCCAACTGCCTCGACGAGCGCTCCATCATCAACGGCCTCGGACCCATCACCGTCGACCCCGACATCCAGAACAAGGGCGTCGGTCGCCGGCTCATGCAGGCCGTCCTCGATCGCGCGCGCCAGCGCAACGCCGCCGGCGTTCGCCTTGTGCAGGCCGCCTTCCACACCCGCTCCATGTCGCTCTACGCCTCTATCGGCTTCGACATTCGCGAACCCCTCGCCGTCCTGCAGGGCCGCACCCGCGAGCGCTCCATCCCCGGCTGCACCGTCCGCCCCGCTACGCCGGCCGATCTGCCCGCATGCAACGCCCTCTCCCATCGCGTCCACGGATTCGACCGCGGAGCCGAACTCGCCGATTCCATCCAGGAGGGCTCCGCTCTTGTCGCCGAACGCGCCGGCCACATCACCGCCCACGCATCCAGCCTCGCCTTCTTCGGCCACTCCACCGCCGAATCCAACCAGGACCTCCAAGCTCTCCTCGTCTCCGTTGACTCCTTCGGAGGTCCCGGCATCCTCCTGCCCACGCGCAACTCCGAGCTCTTCCGCTGGTGCCTCTCGAACGGCCTCCGCGTGGTCGAGCCCATGACGCTCATGTCCATCGGCCTCTACAACGAACCCGCCGGCTCATTCCTCCCTTCCATTTCGTTTTAAAAACCATTGAGGCGCGCACACCTCACCCCGGAAAGTCTTCGCCATCCCGCAAACCCAATCGAATCAATGCGATCCATTTACTGCTAAAGTCGCAATCCCACTACCACGTTCTGACCTGTCGCCGCGCCCATAACCAGCCTAGAATTTCCTGGTAAGAGGAAGTCCGCCTTGCGTACGAGCACGAGAGTCTGGATTGGCGCGGCGACCATGCTCACGCTGGTACAGGTCATCGCCTCCGCTCTCCTGCCCCGCGGCTTGGCCCTCACCGCCATCAGCGACACTGCGTCCAGCCTGCTGTTCCTCGCTCTCATCGCTGCCTTCGCACGGAACGCCATCCCCGCCCACGGGCGCCTGCGGGTTTTCTGGGTCATGCAGGCCGTCGGCTGGTCCTTTTCGCTCATCAACCAGCTCTGGTGGATGGTCTACGACGTCGTACTGCAAAAACCGGTGCCCATGCTCTTTGCCGGCGACGTGCTCCTGTTCGCTCCCGGCGTGCTGATGCTCGCCAGCTTTTTGCTCCGGCCTCATATCACGCAGTCCAGGCACAGCGCCCTGCTGGGAACCCAGGATTTCCTGCTGCTGATCCTGTGGTGGGTCTTCTTCTACGTCTACCTCGTCACCTGCTGGCAATACATCTCGCCCAGCGAAGCCCTCTACAACCGAAACTACGACGCCCTGTACATGATCGAGATCCTGGCCCTCGTCTCCGTGCTCGCCTATCTGATCAAGCAAAGCAGCGACGCATGGAGACGCCTCTACCTTCTTTACATGGGCGCTGTGCTGTTCAACTATTTGTGGTTCGCACTCGAAAACCGCGCCATCGAGAAGTACACCTATTTCATTGGAAGCTGGTACGACAGCCCCTATGTCGCTTCGTACGCATTCTTCGTCGTGGTCGCGATCGCGGGCCGCAGACTCCAGCTGAACCGCGAATTGGCCGAGAATGAGAGATACGGCACGTGGATGACGGTCGTCGCCATTCTGGCGGTTCTGTCGCTCCCCGTGATGGTCCTCGTTGCTGTTCTCGAACGCGGCCTGTCTCTCCAGGTCATGCACTTCAGGGTACTGGTCACGGTGCTGGCAATGTTCGCCATGGCCGGCCTCGTACTGCTCAAGCAACAATTGCTTCACCAGCAATTGAAGCGGGCCAATCACGTGCTCCAGGAATCCTCCACCACCGATTCGCTGACCGGAATCCGCAACCGCCGGTTCTTCTCAGCGACCATACAGGGCGATGTCGCACAGTCCACCCGGGCCCACCTCGAAGGAAGTGCGCTCTCTGAACGGGACCTCATCTTC
>CAVZDT010000016.1:0-102644 GCA_963774175.1 uncultured Acidobacteriaceae bacterium | reverse complement strand
GTACGATCCCGGCGGCAAGTTTCGCAACGAATTTATCGAGACGAATCTGTATTCGAGCTGACCAAGGAGTGGCTAGCCTCGAGGTGATCGCTGCAATCTTCATCGGAGGTGAACATCAGGTCTGAAAAGCCAACCTTGGGGCACCGCAGCATGGCTTGGACACCCGATCATTTCGGGTCAGTCAAACATGGGCAACTCGCCGCGTTTTGATTCATTCCATTTTGGTTCATTTCATTCTTTGGGCACGTGGGCAATCCACCCTCCAATACCTCTCTTCTCGCACAAGAGTCAACAATCACGTAGAAAAGTGCATCGGGAATCCCATTCCGCTCCATGTTTTCATGGGCTCTGTACGGTTTAAGTGCGACTACTTCAGTTATGCCGTTAACAACGACAATTTCGTTATAGGGAGACAGATAAGAATGTTTTACGTTGCCTTTTACCTCCGCCAGCTTCTTCCCTTTCCTGTTTCTTAATTCGAATTTGGCATCGGGGCCTCGCAATGGTGCGTAGAGGTTCAATCTGACTGAAACGTCTTTGCGCGTAAGCCCGGGCGGTAGTGCTATAAATCTCGGCAGGCTCGACTCACTTGCTAAAGTGAAGCTTGACTCGACACATCCAGTCATCGCACAAGAAGAAACACATATTGCAGCGATAAGCAGTTGTTTGCCTGTGCGTAAGAAGATTCTCCGCCGTCTTGCTACCTCAACTTTGGCTGACAACGCTTGCGGTCCACGGAACTTCACGCCATCGATTGTGGCGCTTGCCTGCCGCGCGAGATGCCTGGATTGTGACACTTTCGAAACATACATATCCTCTTGAGCACTGCTTTGGGCGTATCGTCGGCGACCCGGTCCATAATGCTACTCCGCGGTGAACAAGAATCGCTGACGGGACCTCAACACAGAATCAGCGTAAGAATCCAGGCGTGATTTTTGGGGCGCTCAAGTCAATGGACTTGTAGTGCATTCGAGAAATGGGGCACCCGCGATGAAGGAATTCTATCCTTTGCGGCGGTAGAGGATCTGGAACTCGTAGCCGGGGTTGGGCGGGAAGAGGCCGGCGACATGGCGCAGTCGCTCGGCGAGGGCCGGAGCGGCCAGCAGCGGGTACTCGCGTTCGCGCAGGTCGTGGTAGTCGAAGTCGACGGCCAGCGAGAGCATGTAGATGGCGAGTGCGTCGGAGAACGACGACTCGAAGAAGGTGTTGCGGGCGCGCTCGTCGATGGTCTTCTTGCGCCAGTGCGGGATGTCCTGCGCGCGGCGACGGGTCTCCCAGGCATCCTGGCTGGTTTCGCCGCGGACCTGCGCCTCGGCCTGCGACCAGACCAGCGCGGCGAAGCTCTCGGGAACGCCGGCGGCCTCGACAAAGTTGTGGGCCACGTTGATGAAGAACTCGAAGGCCAGCCCGAAGCGGTCTTCCACCAGGCGCGTGGAGAGGAACACGGCCTCGGTGGCGCCGAATGCGGCGTTGCGATGGCAGACGGCGCGATCGCCCAGCTCGACGTTGTAGGCGGGCGCGATCATGGTCTCGCCGGTGTCGGCAATCGCCAGCGGAACGAAGTAGTAGGCGCGCTGGCTTGAGCGCGGGCGAAAGCGCGGCGGGCACGGCGCCGACCAGGCGCTCCAGGTCGGGGTCGGTGACGCGCGTCTCGCCCCACGCGGCGAAACTGGATTCCGTTGGCCCCATGGGCAACGTGAACCTGCGTGGCGACTTTCTCCGCATGCCAGAGTTCGATTTGTGCGCTGCTCGCCATGAGCCTATATTCTAGACGAGAGAGGTCCCTGATATGCAGTCTGCCAAGAGCCAGCGCTACCCGGCGGGACATTTCTCGGGTTTCCGCTGGAGGGCTTCAGCCTGTTCCAGAGCTTGCTGCTGGCGCTTGCCTCGGCATTTTTCACGTTTTTCGCGCACGACCGCAGTCGCCATTTTCGCGCTGCTGGCGTGGAATCTTCTCGGCCACCACACGGTGAACTATGCCGACACCTATCTCTACGTCGGGTTTCCCGCCGGAGTGGTTGCGCTGCTGATCGCGCTTCCGTTGTTCGGAACGCTGTGGATGCGCGCCAAGCTGCGGAGGTAAACGCACTCGCATGCCCGTGCGAACCATTGAACCGGATGCACTGAAACAAGCTGCCTCAGCCCGTGGAAACGAGTTCGAGCAGTGGTGCGCGCAGCTTGAAGCGGGCGGCATCCTCTACTTCCCGCGAACGCCAGTGGCGATTCCCGCGGCGGACCTGGAATTCCTGCTCGGACAGCAGCAGACCGCAAGCAGCCTGCACAAGAACATCGCCTACAAGCCGGACAGGGACAAGCTGAGCGGCGTCGATGAAAAGTCGGCGAAACCGGGGGAATTTGACCGGATGCGCGACGTGATGCGGCGTTACTCGGCCAGCGTGGAGGGCTTCCTTGCGAATTTCTCACGCCGTACCAGCGGCGATGGCGGCTCGACTATGCGAGCTTCCGGCCGCTGGAGGAAAAGGGCCGCGATCTGCCGGTGCGACGGCGCAACGACCTGCTGCATACCGATGCCTTTCCGACGCGGCCCACGCGCGGACGGCGGATTCTGCGATTCTTCCACAACATTCATCCCGACGCGCACGCGCGACTGGGTTGTGGGCGAACCATTCGCGCGGGTGGTGAACCAGTTTGCACCCCGGAAGCTGGCGATTCCCCGCCCCGACGGACCAGTGGCGCGGGCCGGCAAGCAGATTGCGCAGGCCACCGGACTTGCCGGATTGGTTCCGCAGTGGAAGCGCGGTCCGTATGACGAGTTCATGATGCAGCTGCATAACGCGATGAAGGAAGATGCCGCGTTCCAGGCGAGCTGCGTACGCGAAGAGGTGCAGTTTGCCCCGGGTTCGAGCTGGATGGTGTACACGGAGACGGTTCCGCACGCGGTGCTGGGCGGGCAGTATGCGCTGGAGCAGACGTTTCTTGTGGATCCTGCGGCGATGGTGACGCGTGAGTCGGCGCCGATTGCGATCCTGGAGAAGATGGCGGGAGCGCGGCTGGGGCAGGGACTAAGGCTGGGACTAAGGGACTAAGGGACTAAGGGACTAGGGACTAAGGGACTAGGGACTAGGGACTAGAACCAGTCCCGTGAATGAACCGAATTGATCAACTAAGCCGCAAGTCGCTGAATCACCATCAAGCACTTCATGACAGCCCTTGAATGCTGTGTTCTGACCGCTGTTCATTTACAACGATTTGCAGATCGGTTATCGATTTTGATTCATCCATGGGAGTGCTTCTAGGGACAAGGGACTAGGGACTAGGGACTAGGGACTAGGGACTAGGGACTAGGGACTAGGGGCTCGGGGCTAGGGGCTAGGGGCTAGGGGCTAGGGGCTAGGGGCTAGGGGCTAGGAAAGCGACTAAATCGCGCGGAGGAAGAGGGCAAGCATGAAAGCAGTTTCTCCCGCTCGCAATGCTAAAAGCAGCAGGGCGCTTTCGGCTAAGCAGTTCTGCGGGGAAGTGAGCGCTGCACTTCTGCCGGTTGCCGATCCCGCACTTCGCGCGGGGATGCGGGCTTACATGAAAAACCAATTTGAGTTTCTCGGCGTGAAGACGCCGAGCGCGGCGCGCTGTCGTGTCGAATTTATTCGTGCGCAGCAAGTGATGGAGTTGCAGATCTGCTACGTTGTGCGCCGTGCTCTATGGAAGTTGCCGGAGCGGGAATACCAGTACGTTGCGGCCGACCTGCTGGCATGCCATGTGGCGAGGTTAACGCCGACGCACATTCCTGCGTTGCTGGCGCTGGTGAAAAAGAAATCCTGGTGGGATACGGTTGATGCGCTCGCCGGTGTGATCGGGCGGGTTGTGCGCAGTGGTTGCGCAGATGATAGTGAAGCGCAACGGCTGATGGACGAGGCGCTCGGATCGCCGAATCTATGGACTCGACGGGTCGCGATCATTCATCAACTGGGGTGGCGCAGGGAGACGGATTCGCGACGGCTGTTCATGTATGCGTCGACATGTTCGGGTGAGAAAGACTTTTTCATCCGTAAGGCGATCGGATGGGCTCTGCGCGACTATGCGCGGCACGCCCCGGCGGAAGTCCGCGCGTTTCTGAAGGCAAATCGAACGAAGCTCTCGCCGCTCACACTGCGCGAGGCGGGGAAGCATATTGTCTGAAAGCGCAACGGCCATCCCTGAGGGAATGGCCGTTTGACTGTGCGCAGATGGTTGCGGCTTAGAGGCCCGCGGGCTTTGGGTTGGCGCGGTCGTACTTGGCTACGCGGATTCTTTTCGCGAGGCCAAGCTTGGAGAGCAACCAGATTCCGTAGAAATTCGGATCGACTTCGTACCACCTGAGCCCGTGGCGCGCGGATACCGGGTGCGCGTGGTGGTTGTTGTGCCAGCCTTCGCCGCCGGTGAGCAGAGCGACCCACCAGCTGTTGCGGGAGTCGTCGCGGGTTTCAAAGCGCCGGCTGCCCCACAGGTGCGTAGCCGAGTTGACCAGCCAGGTAGCGTGCAGGCCGAGGGTGACGCGCAACAGTACACCCCAGAGGACCATGGCAACGCCGTTGATCCATCCGCCCCAGATCCAACCGCCGGCCAGCAACAGAACGCCGCTCGCGGTAAGGGGAAGCCAGTGATATTTGCTGAGCCAGACGTGGAAGCGATCTTTGCTGAGGTCGGGCGAATAGCGCTTGAGGATTTCGGTCTGCGCGTGGAGCGCTTCGCCGAAGAGGATCCAGCCAGTGTGCGCCCACCATTTCCCTTCCTTGGGAGTATGGGGATCGCCTTCCTGGTCGCTGAGCTGATGGTGGACGCGATGCGTGGAGACCCAGAAGATCGGCCCGCCCTCAAGCGACATGGTGGCGAAGATGCTCATGATGTACTCGACCCACTTGGGAGTCTGGTAGCCACGATGCGTGAGCAGCCGGTGATAGCACATGCCGATGCCCACGTTGATGGCGAGCACGTAAAGGATGGCCATAACGGCCAGCCGCTGCCAGCTGAAGAAGAAGAAAGCAGCCAGCGCGCCGGCGTGAAAGATGATGATGGTGGCGAGGGTGATCCAGTTGATACCCGCCTTGACCGTTGCGGCCTTGCCCATGCGCAATAGTTCGCGCGCGGCGACGTTATGGACCGTTCCCTTCGTTTCTGAAGAGGCGTCTGGGGCCGTAGGGGTCTCGGGTGGGCTGGTGCGGTCGGAAGACGGTGCGGTCAAGGCTGACGCCATTCGGTGTTAAGTCCTTTAGAGAGGATGTCCTTGCGGCAAGGCAGAGAAGGATTCAGTGCTTGGCTGTTGGGCTCGCCGACGCTTGCCGGCTCGAACGACAGGCCATGGAATGCAGCATCTCTGTTTTGCGGCAGACCTCACTCTGTACCTAAATTGTATAGGAGGCAAGGCGATTCTCTAGCGGATATGTCAAGGATTGACACAAAAGTTTCTGACCGTTTTTTGACAGCGGCAAAGTCTTAGGGCTCGGATTGTTGACAAGATGCTTGATGGCGGTCACGAGTGAAGACAAGAGCGCTGGATTGAGGATGGCGGCGGTCGTTGTCACTCCCCGGGCGCTACGCCGACGTCGGCGCCGCCGGTGACGAAGATTTTTTCGGCGGTTCCCCGAAGGACGCGGTAGAGCGCGAATTCACGCTGGCCTTCTCCGCGGAGCTCGAACAGCAGTTCGCCGCGATTGTCGGCCATGGCGTCGACGGCATCAATGAGGCGCATACGGGGTGTTACATCAAGGTGCGCGCCGTCGGTCACGTTTTTGAGCAGCACGAGCGGGCTGCCATAGAGATCGGGCTGGGCGATGAGGGTGACGAACTTCTGCTGCTTCAGAGGGCCCTCAGTGTGCGCGGAAAGAACCATGGTGGCGCCGGAACCATAGGCGAGCTCGAAGACGCGGAATGTCTCGTCGACCAGGGGCGGGGGCTCAGGAGGCGGAGCGGCTTTTGCATGCGTCTTTGTCACGGCGTGCTTGGGAGCCGCGGGCGGCGGAGTTTTGAGGCCGAGGGCGTCGCGGGCGAGGGCTTCCATCGCCGTCTTCATTTTTTCCTCGTCGGCGGGATCGGCCCAGGTGTAGTCCCAGAGATGCTCTGGGCGCGATGTTGCGTCAGAGACGGCGACGGCCTGATGCATGTCAGGCGGCAGACCCATAAGACTGGGCAAAACAGCTGCGCCGCTGCCGGAGGGCTTGCCGCGAATGAGTTGCGGACGGTCAGGATCTCTGAGATTGGAGCGTTCTCCGTCCTCGGCGCTGGCTTCGTCGTGCTTGTGCAGGACAGGGCCGCCGGCGCTGCTGGATGAAGAGGAGTTGGAATCCTTCTTATGCAGGGTTGGCTGGTCCGGATCGGGTGCAGGAGCGGAACCGGAGTTGGAACTGCCGGAATCGTCGGAGTCCGTCTTCTTGTGCAAGGTGGGCCGATCTGGATCGGGCGACGGCCCGGATGAACCCGAGCCGGAGGCACTGCCGGAATCTGCGGAGTGTTTGCGATGCAGAACCGGTTTGTCATCGTTGGCATCGAATCCGGTATCGATGATTGGCTTGGGTGGGGCGGGTTTGGCGGAGGGCATCGGCTTCCACGATCCGAAACCGACCCACATGCCCTCCTCGTGACCGGCGTTTTTGATGTCGTAAAGGCCGATCGGCTTGCCGTCCTGCTGGAGTATGTATTCGACTTCGCTGTCAAGGGCAAGGGGTTGAGGACGCGCGAGGTAGATGTTTCCGTCCTGGAGGGCTTCGCCATCGTAGACGGTGATGGGAACGAGGCGGCTGGTCTTGGGTTTGCCTTCGTCGCCGGTCCACTCCAGCACGGCGACAGCACGCAGCTCCGGTGTATCCTTGGATTTCTTGGTGATCTGGCCGGGATACTGGGCCCAGAGCGAGGCGGTCGCAAGTGCGAGTGCAAAAGCCGCGAGGGCCGGCGATATTTGCCGGGTAAATGCCGTCCTGGACCTGCGCGATGACACCGAACCGACTCCTTGGAAATGATGCACACGGACGAGCCGTACCAACTCTTTACCCAACATACGAGGAAACGCCCATGGAAGTGAACCAGAAGGTTGCCGACTTCACGCTCGAGACCGATGAGGACAAGACCGTGAGCCTTTCAGACTACTCCGGGAAGCCAGTGGTGCTGTTCTTCTATCCCCGGGCAGACACCCCCGGCTGTACGATTGAGGCCTGCGGGTTCCGGGATGCCTTCAAAAAACTGCTGGCGGCCGGAGCCGTAGTGCTTGGCATCTCGCGCGATACGCCCAAGGCGCAGGCGAAATTCAAAGCCAAGTATGACCTGCCGTACACACTCCTTGCTGATGTAGACGAGAAAGTCTGCAATCAGTTTGGTGTGATGAAGGAAAAGAACATGTATGGCAAAAAAGTGTGGGGTATCGAGAGGACGACGTTTCTGATCGGGCCGGACCAGAAACTCATTCATATCTTTCCGAAGGTGACGCCTGAGGGACACGCCGAAGAGGTGCTTGCGCTGCTGAAGGAATGGAAAAAGACCCAAAAGTAAGATCGATTCGGGATAAGAACAGGGTCGATTTCGGATCAAAATGAGGGCGTTTTTGAGCAAAAAGGTGCTGCCGGGGCGGCTGATTGGGCGCGAATTCTTTGAAAATTCGCCGGAAAAGGTGGCCCCGAAGCTGCTGGGCAAGTTGCTGATCTCGATCGATCCAGAGACCGGCCAGCCGTTGGCGGGGCGAATTGTAGAAGTTGAAGCGTACCTGGGGCCGCATAACGATCCTCCCGACCCGGCAGCGCATTCACACCGGGGGCCGACACCGCGGAACCTGGTGCTTTTTGGGCCGGCGGGGCACGCGTATGTGTACTCGATCTACGGGCAGTATTACTGCATGAACATCAGCTGCGAGAAGAAGGGCCTTGCGGGGTGCCTGCTGCTGCGGGCGCTGGAACCGGTGGCGGGAGTTGCGCGGATGGCGTGGAATCGCGGGCTGGACGAGGACGCGCCGGAGCGGATGATCGCTTCGGGGCCGAGCCGGCTGTGCCTGGCGCTGGGACTGACGCGGCCGCGGCACAACGGGCTGGATGTGACCAGCGCAGAATCGCCGCTGCAGGTGCGAGACGACGGGTTTCGGGAAGCAGAGGTGGTGATCACGCCGCGGATCGGGATCAGGCATGCGATAGACTGGCCGCTGCGGTTCGCGCTGCGCGGTCACGGGTGCGTATCGGGACCGAGGCGGATGGCAGGCGTGTCAACTGTGCGGCCGGTTCGTTCGTCAGTACAATAGCTGTCATCCCACGCGCGAGGAATTTCCGCCCTTGAAGATCTCTTCCCCGTCCCTTTCTGTCCCTGCGGCGGCCTTGATTTCAGCAGTATTTGCCGTAGCCGCCTTCGCCCAGGAACCTGCGACCCAACAGCCTCCCACTGCCAACGCGCCGGAGCAACACCACGAAGAACCCGCGCCAACCAACCTGAAAGTGCTGCCCAAGACGATGACGGGAGAGCAGGTGCACCAGTTGATGCACCAGTGGGAGGCGGCGCTGGGAACCGAATGCAGCACATGTCATGCAGCCGATCCCAAAAACATTGGACCAAATGGGCGTCCGCGGCTGAACTTTGCCGACGATTCGAAGCCGGAAAAGAATACGGCGCGGCTGATGTACCAGATGGTCGAAGACATCAACAAGAACTACGTGGGCAAGATTGATAATTCGGGCGTGCCTGTGGCGTGCGGGACATGCCATCGCGGACATCTCGATCCGCCGATCTTCACGCCGCCAAAGGGCGAGCACGATCATGACCACGAGCACTCCGCGCCGCCGGCGGCCGCAGACAAGCCGCCTGCGCAGTAGGACAGGTCAGTGGACAGTGAACAGTGGTCAGTGGACAGTGGACAGTGGTCAGGACAGATCGCCAGTAGCTCCGCGATCCCAGGTCTGAAACTCCAGACCTGGGGCACCCGGCAGTAGGCGCGGCGTCCGGGGAACAGATGTCGGTTTTAAGTCTTCAGTTTTCAGTGTCGAGCTATAGCGTGGCCTGAATGCGATGCTCCAACTCTGTCAGGTAGAGACGGATGGTCTCTTCTGAATGCGGCTGGGGAAGCAATTCTGCCAGCGGTCTTTGGCTGGCCAGAGCGGTCTGGATTGATTCCAGATACTGCCTGGGAGTGGATTGAAGTGCGCCGGCTAGTACGACCTGTTGCATGACCCAGTCAACGCCATCCAGCGGGTTCTTTTCGAATTGAATGCCATAGAGAACTGCGCGAATGTGTCCGGCCCATGGGTCCGTCACCATATTCAGGGCCTCCGATAACGATCCTGCGCCGGCTGGCGCGGTCCCGCAGGACTACATTACTAAACGACCCGACCAGGGGCATCACTCATTCCTCAGCGCCTGAATCGGATCGATCGATGCGGCGCAAATTGCGGGGGCGAGAGCTACTGCAAAGGTGAGCAGAAACAGGACCGCGGCCGCACCGGCACATTCAGACGCTCCGCCCGCCGAGATGCCGTAGAAAATGCTGTGCGCGAAACGCAGCGCGATTGCTGCGAAGATGGCGCCGGGAACGACGCCCTGCATCGTCATCGCGCAGGCCTGAAGGACGATGGAGCGGAAGATGGTTTTGCGATCCGCACCGAGCGCCATACGAATGCTGACGTCGTGGGCGCGACGAACGATCATCTGCGAGAGCGAGCCGTAGAGGCCGACCAGTGCCAGCACCAGAGCGATGACGGCGAAACCACTGAACAGGGCGGCGCGGAAACGCGGCTGCGATAGTTCAGCATCGCGCATTTCGCGAAGTGCGTCGACATCGCCGAGGACAAGGGTCGGATCGATGGTCGAAAGCTTTTGTTGCACATCGCTCACCAGCGCGGAAGATCGGCCGGTGGTGGAGAGGATGAGGGCGAGACGCGCGGGCGCGGATTGGGCGAGCGGGCGATACACGGCCGGGTTCTCGACGTAGCCCATCTCCTGAAACACGGTTGTTGTCTTCACGTCGGCGACTACGCCGACGATGGTCAGCCAGGGCTGCGCGGGATCGTTGGAGCGGCTGAGCTTGAGGGCATGGCCCAGGGGGTTCGTATCCGGGAAATACTCGCGCGCGAGGGCCTGGTTGATGAGGGCAACGGGTTGCGTGTCCTGCCGGTCCTCGGATCCAAACACGCGTCCTTGCAGCACTGGAACCTGCAGTGTGTTGAAGGCGGAGGCACTCACATCCTGCGTGGCGACATCGGGGGCGGGGTTTTCAGCATCCGGCTTGCCCTGAACTGCGAGAATATCGAGCCCGCGCGGAACGAAGTCGGAAGCGAGCGATGCGGACGCGACGCCGGGCAGGGATGCAAGGCTCGATTCGAATTGCGATGCAAATCGTGATCGCGCATTTGAGTCGAGATAGCGGGACTGGGGCAGGTTGATGTTTGCGGTGAAGAGATGATCGGTGCGGTAGCCGAGATTGGTAGAGGTCAGCTTCAAGAGGCTGATGGACAGGCTGACAGCACCGACCAGCAACAACATGGACATGGCAGATTGCAGGATCACCAGCAGATTTGTCGCCCGGGCGCTGGCCCGGGTCTGGCTCTGGCCGCGAGAACCGCTCTTGAGCATTTCGTTCAGGTTGAGCCGGGAGTTGTGCCACGTGGGCACGACCGCGAATAAGACGGAGGATACAGTTCCCGCAAAGACGGCAAAAAGAAGAACGCGGGAATCGAGAGAAATGGTCGCACTGGGAGGAAGTTCAACCGGGTTGGCGGAGCGGAACCACTGAAGAAGTGCGGCTGCGAGTGCGATGCCTGCCACCGTGCCTGCGAGGCCCAGGAGCAGAGCGTCAATGAAGGATTGAACGAGAAGGCGCAACTGGGTCGATCCGAGGGCGGAACGCACGGCAACGTCACGCGCGTGTTCCATGGCGCGTCCCAGCAGAAGGCCGCCAACGTTCACCGAGGACATGAGCAGGAGCAGGCCGGATGCACAAAGCAGCAGCCAGAGGCCCTTGCGAAGATTGCGGCCGGCGAGCCAGGTAAAGTTTGACTGGAGATCGAGGACGTCAGGTTTCCAGTTCTGCATCATCTTTAAATCAGGGGGAGCGTCTTTGACGGTCTGAACCTGGATGGCAGTCAATTCAGCTTCTGCTGCGGCGCGGGAGACTCCGGGCTTGAGCAGGCCGAATGCGCCCACCATGTTTTGCCACGGCTTTTGCGCGAGCTCGCCGGCGGGTGTAATCAGCGTCCAGACGTCGGTGGCAACCGGGTAGAAGGAAAATCTCTTCGACATGACACCGATTACCTGGCAGCTGGATTTGTCGAGGCCGATGGTTTGCCCAACCACGTCAGCGGGGGAGCCGAGCTTTTGCTGCCAGAAGTGGTGTGCGAGAACGACTGTGCAGGCGCTCGGCAGATCGGAGGGGGCGAAGGTCCGTCCGATGGCTGCGGTTGCGCCCAGCATGGAGAAGAAGTCAACGCTGGCCGGCAACGCGAGCACGTCAACCGGTTTGCCTTTCCATAATGTACTTCTTGGGCCTGTGGTCCAGGTGAGGGCTGCGAGTTTTTCGAAGCTGCGGCTCTGCTGCTGAAAAGCCAAAAACTCCTGATAGCTGTTGAAGAAGGCGCCGGAGTCGCGATGAGCAGCATCTGTCTGCCACACCACCACCAGCCGTTGCGGATGACTGTAGGGCAAGGGGCGCAAAAGAACTGCTTCAACAATGGTGAAGATGGCGGTGTTGGCGCCGATGCCGAGCGCCAGCGTCAGCACCGCGGCGATGGTGAGCGCACGCGATGTTTTCAGGCGGCGCATGCCGTAGCGCAGATCGCGCCAGAAGATTTCGACGAAGGGGAGAGTCGGGCTGGCTGTCACTTCGTTTCTCCTGATGTGGAATCCGAAGCGGATGAGAGGAAGTTAGGCCGGGGCGCGCGGAGGCGTCAAGAGACGATCGCTGAGGGAGTGAAACCAGCTGAAGCTGGATCGGATTAGCTGGACTTGTGTTGGCGGGTGTAGTTGCCGGATTTGCCGCCGGATTTTTTCTCGAGCTGGATCGTTCGGATGACGATGGATTTGTCGAGGGCCTTGGTCATGTCGTAGACGGTGAGGGCGGCGACGGAGGCGGCGGTGAGGGCTTCCATCTCGACGCCGGTCTGGCCGGTGGTGGCGGCGATGGCGAGGATGCGGACGCCGCTGCTGACGATGGTCGCTTCGACACTGATGTGCGTGAGGGGCAGCGGGTGACACATGGGAATGAGCTCGGATGTGCGCTTGGCGGCCTGGATTCCGGCGAAGCGAGCGACTTCAAGTGGATTGCCCTTGGGATTCTGGGGCAGCGCGGCGAGGACAGCGGATGAGAGCTCGACGAAGGCCGACGCGGTGGCGGTGCGGCGGGTGGGCTGCTTCGGACTGACGTCGACCATGCGCGCCTGACCTGCGGCGTCGTAGTGCGATAGACCACCCGAGCGACCAGGACCTGTCGCTGGGGACCCCGGAGACTTTCTAACTGCAGGCTTGGCGGATTTCGCTGGTCTGGGCATTCTGGTTCCTTAATGTAGCAGGATGCGGACGGTTGAGCCGGCTTCGAGGAAGCCTGCGTCTTCAGGAATGACGAGGAAGCAGTTGGATTGTGCGAAGGCAGTGAGGTCGCCGGAGCCGTGCCAGGGAACGGCGGCAACCTGTGGGAGCTGGTTGAGGGATGGGTTGAATGTGCAGCGGGCGGGGAGGAAGCGCGTGAGGCCTGGTTTGCCCTTGCGGTCGGTGTCGCGGGAGAGATGGGCGAGGAGGAAGCGGGGGTGCGTTTCGCGGCTGCCGGCGAGGGCGGCAAGGATGGGCGCGGCGAAGAGCAGGAACGTGGCGGCGGTGGAGATGGGGTTGCCGGGGAGGCCCAGAAATGCAAGCGAGCGTTCTCTCAGGGGCTAAAGCCCCACCCAATTCTGGCGATTTTTCGGCACGACTGAAGTCGTGCCCTGACACTTCGTGCCTTCCCGATGAAGAACTCGAGTGAGTCGTGATTTTCGCGGCGCCTTTCGCACGACTGAGATCGCGCCCTGACACTTCTTGCCTTCCGGAAGAAGAACTCGAGCGAGTCGTGATTTTCGCGGCGCCTTTGGCACGACTGAGATCGTGCCCTGACACTTCTTGCCTTCTCGAAACATTGGCGGGGATTTCGCCGAAGACGAGGGGTTTGCCGGGCTGGATTTTTACGCCGGTGAAGTGGAATCGGGCGCCGAGGCGGGCGAGTGCGGGTTCGACGAGGTCGTACTCCCCCGCTGAAACTCCGCCGGAGATGAGGAGCATGTCGGACTTGAGTGCTTCGACCAGTGCGACATCGAGGGCTTCAGAAGTGTCGGCGGCGGTTGGCAGGACGATGGGCTCGCCGCCGGATCGTGCGACGAGTGCGGCGAGCATGGGGGCGTTGGAGTTGCGAATTTTGCCGGGGCCCGGGGTTGCGTCGATCGCGACGAGTTCGTCGCCGGTGGTGAGGATGGCGACGCGGGGACGCACGAAGACGTCGATGCTGAAGTATCCGCAGGAGGCGGCGAGAGCGGCTTGCGCGGGACCGAGCGCGACTCCGGGGGCAAGCAGTTCGTCGCCGCGACGAGCCTGCGCGCCTTGGGCAACGACGTTGTCGCCGGGCTGGATGATGCGGGGCGGGAGCAGGCGGATGGTCGCGGCGGATTTTTCGACGTTGGACTTTTCCACGTGCTCGAGCATGACGACACAGTCGGCATTTTCAGGGACGGGCGCGCCGGTCATGATCTCCCACGCAGAGCCGGCGGGCAGCGGGCCGGCGGGAGCTTCGCCAGCATGGGTGGATCCTGCAACAGGAAGCGCTACGTGTGCGGAGGCTTCGGCGGCGCGGCAGGCGTAGCCGTCACGAGTGGAGCGCGGGAAGGGCGGCTGATCGTCGTCGGCGCGGAGCGGTTTAGAGAGAATCCGGTCGGAGGCGCGGGCGAGATCGACGCGTTCAGTGCGCGGGCCTTGTTGCGCGAGGTTGCGCGCATAGTTGGCGGCGATTGCCGCGGCTTGTTCGTAGCTCGGGAGTTCTGAGCTCATGGAGTGATTTTAGTGGTCGGGGTTCGCCTATTGTCCCGCGAGTTGGGTTCGTGCTTTCCCACCCTTGCGACAAAAAACAGAAACGTCGCAAGGATGGGGCACCCGGCACCCGGCGATCTTGATCGGTCGGAATGGCACGGGATTTTTATCGCTTAATGACGCTCAATGTGATGCTGGAGGGGTATTGCGCGGAGTGGTGGACCTGGTTGTGGGCTACGACGCCTTTGGCTTCGTCGACGTTGTTGCCGCCGGTGTTGAGGTTGCGGTCGTAGCGGGGGAAGTTGCTGCTGCTGATCTCGATGCGCAACTCGTGGCCGGCCGCGAAGTAGTTGCTGGTCTGCATGGGCTGGAAGGTGACCTTGTAGACCTTGTCCTTTTCCATGAAGACGGGCGGCTTTCGAATAGCCTTCGCGGTAACGAACGCGCTGAATGTTGTCGTCGATGTTGTAGGCGGTGCCGTCGGGGAGGACTTCGATGAGCTTGACGGTGAAGTCGGTGTCTTTGGCGTCGCTGGAGACGTAGAGGGTGACTTCGACGGGGCCGGTCACTTCTATTCCATCCGGGAGCGGTCCGCTGGAGTAGACAAGGACATCATTGCGCGCTTCGTTTGGCCGCTGGTCGATGGCGCCGGCTTTGAAGTCGGCAGCCCATGCAGCAGAATCCGCCGCCGCTTGTGGAGACGGGGTTCATCGGGTCGTAGAGGAATTTATCGGCGGCGTCTTTGGGTTGCGGCGCGCGGACCAGCGTGCCGTCGCCGGCGAGCGAGTTGGCGTGGCCTTCGCTGGAGAGATAGAAGGTGACGGGCTTGGCTTCCCTGGGTGGCCAGGTGTCGGATGACTGCCACTTGTTAAGTCCCATGGTGTAGTAGCGGACCTTCGGGGTCTTTTCGAGGATGCCGTTGTCTTCGCCCTTGAGGAAGTGATCGAACCAGCCCCAGGTGAGGGCGTCGTAGTCGAAGCGCGCGTCGCCGAGATCGCGCTCGCCGACGATGGTGTGCTCCTGGGCGCGCTTGTAGCTGCAATGTGGAACCGGCGCGATGATGGCGTACTGCTGGTTGGCGGCTTCGCCGCTGGCGGTGCTGCGGACGAAGTTGTAGGCGGCGAGGTTGGGAGCGACGCTGACGTCGTACCAGGTCATGAACCAGAGGCCGGGGATGTTGATGTGCATGGAGTCGTTCCAGAGTCCGCCTTTGTACCATGCGGGATCGTTGGGCGTGCGCATGACGAGGCCGGGCTCGCCGGTGGGGGTCTTGTCGGCGTAGATGCCGTGAGGCGCGCCGATGGCGGCGAGGAGGTCTTTTTCAGGAAGATGCGCGAGGGCCGCGGTCCAGTCGACGGTGGGAGGATGCGCGCCGAGGTCCCACCACTTTGCGGCGGCGACGAGCGCCGCTTGCGATGTGCCGGGCGGGAAGTTGGGTTTGGCGTCGCTGGTCTGCAGGCCGGCGTCGTAGAGCCATGTGGCGAAGAGCATCTGCACGGCGCCGCCGCGGAACCAGTTGCCCTGCTCGTAGTAGGGGCCGACGCGACCGACGCCGGCGCCGTAGCTTTCGGGGATGAAGGTAGCGAGGCCCTTGTTGCCGCGCGACGCGACATTGAGTTGCCATTCAGCGGTGGAGGAGCAGCCGATGAGTCCGACCTTGCCGGCGGACCACGGGAGCGCGGTCATCCAGTCGAATTCGTCATCGGAGTCGGTGAGCGGGGTGCCGAGGATGTCGTAGTCGCCCTCGGAAAAGTAGCGGCCGCGCTCGTTCATCTCGACGTAAGCGTAGCCGTGCTTGACGGCATCGAGTTCGGTGGACATGTCGCGCGGCGCGCCGAGGGCGATGTCCCAGTAGTTGAAGTCGTAGGGCGTGCGGACGAAGATGATGGGATATTTCTTCGACTCGTCTTTGGGACGGTAGATGTCGGCCTGCATGCGCTTGCCGTCGCGCATGGGCACCATGACCTTGCGTTCGATGATGGCGACGGATTCGAGTTCCTGCTCGACGGCGTTGCGATGCGCGATGAGTGCGGTGTCTTGAGTACGGCCCTGTGCGGGTGCGGGAAGAGAAACTGCGAATCCAAGGCAAGCGGCAGCGATGGCTGCCAGCGCGAAACTCCGGTGCATTTTTACCTCAATGATGAAGCGAGCGGTCTGAAGGGGTTGAACCCGTGCAGCCACTATACTGCAGCGGGCGCGCTGAATTGGGGGCGCTGATCTGGAGCAGGCTCAGTGACGACTTCTCGAGGCGCAGTCAGGGGCTTCAAAACAGAAAGGGCGCGCCCGGAGTGCGGGAGCGCCCTTGTTGAAGTGAAGCTGAACAGAATTACTTCTTGGTTGCCTTGTAGCTGGTGTTGATCTTCTGGCCGGCGGAGTCGAGGATGCCCTTGACATCAACCGAGTAGGGTCCGGTGGGATCGAGCTCGAGGTATTTCTGGTAGGCTTCGCCGCAGCCTGGAGGCAGCACAATGCGCTGCGTCTTGGGATCGACGCTGGCCTTCGCGATGAGGGCCTGGCCCTTCAGGTAGTAGGGCAGCGGATCTTTGGGGTCGGCCTGGATGGCCTTATCGGCAGCCGCAGCCTGTGCGTCTCCGTTGCCGACCTGCGAGTAGATGACGGATTCGTTCTTGTAATAGAACCCGGCCTTGGTGGGATCGGCCTTGACGGCCGCATCGTAGGCTGTGGAGGCTTCGTCTACCTTGCCGTTACGGGCGTAGATTTCGCCCAGGCCGGCATTGGCGAGGCCCTCGATTTCAGGACGCGGCTTCTTCGAAGCGGCATCTTGCTCGATCGCCTTCTTGAAGGCGGTTTCAGCGTCGTCGTATTTCTTCAGGCCGAGCTGCCCCTGACCGAGATATGCCCAGAGGACGGACTCCGTGGGCCGCGCCTGGCTGTCTTTGCTCATGAGCGAGACGACCTCTGTGTACTTCTGGGTCTTGATGTCGTTTTCTTTTGCAACAACATCGGTCCTGGAGGCCGAGGCGCCGAGCTGCTGTACTGCGGCGGCGTGGGCCTGGTCGGCATCCTTGATGTCGGCCATGACGGTCTTGAGATCGGAATTCAGCACCTTGATGACCGCGTTGGCTTTCAGAGCATCGGCGTTGTGCTGCTTCATGTCGGCCAGCTGCTTGCGGACATCGTCAGGGAGGGTCTTGACGTATTCGTCCCGCGACATGTCGTCGTCCTGAGTTGTGTCCTGGCCGACGACGATCTTGACGTTCTCGAATTTGTCGGCGTCTTTGTCTACCCCCATGCCGGGCGTGCGGTAGATGAAGGTGTAATTGCCCGGGGGCGCGGAGCCGGTGAAGTCGCCATTGGCATCAACCGGGAAAGAAGCGACTTCCTTGGTTCCATTGTTGAGGCTGACGGCGCCGCCGGATTGCGGTGCGCCCGTGGGATTGGTGACGTGGCCGTGAATTTTGCCGGTTGGCGCAACATTGGCTGGCGCGGGAGTCTGGGCGAGCGCGGGCAGGGCGGCAAGTGCCAGTACTCCGATCCAGAGCGAAATCGTGCGTTTCATGTTTTTCTCCTTGGGAGCTTGAGCGAGCAAAGGAGCCCGCGTGCTCGATCGAAAACCGTTTTGTAATGTCTCACACATCGATGAATATGAACCCACTCATCAGTTAGATGCGCTCGCGGTACATCGCCAGGCGAATGCGAGGCGACCAGCGGGCGTCGAAACCCGGTGCGGCGGCGAGCACTCGCGGCGGTAAGCACTTGCTACGGCAGACAGCGCACTGCCTAGCACGACTCAAGGTAAATCCAACGGATGCTTCAGCACAAGCGCCGCAGGCAAACCATCCGGATCCCTGATGCTTAGATACCACTCGACTCACGATGGTAGTTTGTATGATTGCGGATCTCTTGTGGCGTGCATCACACACTAGAATATCGATATGAGAACGACAATCCGGCCGGCGGTGGCCGAGGATGTGCCTCAGATTCTGGAGTTTATTCGAGCGCTGGCGGCCTACGAGCGCGAGCCGGACGCGGTGACGGCGACCGAAGCCGATCTGCTGCGCTACGGATTTGGGCCGAACCCCTACTTCTGGTGCCTGATTGCAGAGCGGGACGGGGTCCCGGCGGGGTTTGCGCTGTGTTTTTACAGCTATTCGACCTGGGAAGGCAAGCCGGGGGTGTACCTCGAGGATTTGTTTGTGCTGCCGGAGCTCCGAGGCCTGGGAATCGGCAAGGCGCTGCTGCAACGGGTGGCTGCGATTGCGCTGGAAAGGGATTGCCCGAGGCTGGGATGGGAGGTGTTGGACTGGAATACGCCGGCGATCGATTTCTATCGCGCGATGGGAGCGGAATTCCTGGACGCCTGGCGAAACGTGCGGATGAGTGGCAAGGCCCTGAGGCAGCTGGCGGGCGTTGAGGAACCGGCCAAGTGAAGATTCGAGTGATTGGTGGCGGGCTGGCGGGGCCTGAGGCTGCGCTGACTGCGGCGCGGATGGGATGCCTCGTCGATCTCTACGAGATGCGTGCGATGGTTGACGGTAGACCGCGCCTGACGCCCGCTCACCAGACAGTGGAATTCGGCGAGCTGGTCTGCTCGAACTCGCTGAAGAGCGAATCGCCGAATACTGCTCCGTGGCTGCTGAAGCAGGAGATGCGGCGCGGGGCTTCGGCTCTTTTGCGACTCGCGGACGAGACAGCCGTACCAGCGGGCCATGCACTGGCGGTGGATCGCGTGGAGTTTTCGCGAAGGATTGCGGAGGAGATTGCAAATGAACCTGCGATCACGGTGATTCGCGAGGAGGTAACGCGGCTGGATGAAGGCGAATATCCGATCACGATTGTGGCGACAGGACCGCTGACGTCGGATGCGTTGAGTGAGGAGATTCAGCGAATCACGGGATCGGGGCACCTGGCGTTTTACGATTCGATTTCGCCGATCGTGGATGCGGATTCGATTGACATGGAGCGGGTGTACTTCGCGGCGCGCTACGACAAGGGTACGGCGGACTACATCAATTGCCCGATGACGCGCGAGGAGTACGACCGCTTCTACGATGCGCTGATGACGGCAGAGGCGGCGGAGAGCAAGGAGTGGGAGAAGCTCGAATATTTTCCACCCCATGCGCCAGAGACCTGCGCATGGGGACCCCGATATTTTGAGGGATGTCTCCCCATCGAGGTGCTGGCGACGCGGGGTCGCGATACGCTGCGCTTCGGGCCGATGAAGCCGGTAGGGTTGCGGGATCCGCGGACGGGCAGGATGCCGTGGGCCGTGGTGCAACTGCGCAAGGAGAATCTGCGCGCGGACAGCTACAACCTTGTCGGATTTCAGAATCACCTGAAGTGGGGCGAGCAGGCGCGGGTGCTGCGGACCATCCCCGGGCTCGAGAATGCGCGATTCCTTCGCTACGGACAGATCCATCGCAACACCTATATCTGCGCACCTGCTTTGCTGGACGAATTCCTGCGTTTGAAGAAACAACCCACGATTGTCTTTGCGGGACAGATCTCGGGCGTGGAGGGATACACCGAATCGATTGCGACGGGGATGCTGGCGGGTATCTATGCCGCGAAGTTCGTCCAGGGAGAACTGCCCACGGCCGTTCCGCGCGGGACGGCGCTGGGATCGCTGGTGCACTACATTACGCAGGCGGATGCGAAGGACTTTCAACCGGCGAATATCACGTTTGACCTGCTGGAGCCGCTGGAAGAGGACGTGCGGCGGAAGGTGCGCGACAAGAAGGAACGGCGCCGGATGCAGTGCGAGCGGGCACTGGCGCAGTTTGATGCGTGGTGGGCGGGGATGTCGTCGGGGGCTCTCGCGCGTCGCGGGTAGAACGAGATGTGTGCTTGATGTGTTGATTTCCCAGGTCTCAGAAGCGAGACCTGGGGCACCCGGCGTCTATGGATGATTAAGGCGTGCTCTCCCACCCCTGGCACAAAAACAGAAACGTGCCAAGGATGGGGCACCCGACCTTAGTTGTGCGCGGGGCAGGATGTCGGATTGCCCGTGAGGGGCGTCGGCGGTGTCTAAGGTTGTAAGGAGAGCCGTGAACACGAGAAGAGCCAGGGATGGAGCCGACGATCGGACTTGAACCGATGACCTGCTGATTACGAATCAGCTGCTCTACCAACTGAGCTACGTCGGCCGATGCGAACGGGCACACGATTTGCGCCGCTGTTCGGGACTTCTTTAGCGATTGTACCGTTGTGCAGGTCTTCGGTAAAGCCGGAGGCCGAGGCAGCCAATCGACGGCCTGCGGCGTCCCTTCAGTGAGCGGGGACCACAACGTTTTTTGGACTGTGGAGTGGATTACCAGGCAGAGAGGAGCCATTCGATTCGATGATGAACCTTACCCTTCAGCTCTCATTCAGAATCGCCCTGGTGTGGGCCG
The DNA here is from genome assembly GCA_963774175.1 of uncultured Acidobacteriaceae bacterium. Lineage (GTDB taxonomy): Bacteria > Acidobacteriota > Terriglobia > Terriglobales > Acidobacteriaceae > Telmatobacter. Next base: position 82,353 of record CAVZDT010000016.1, on the reverse strand, counting down.
CGGGCTTTCTGATTGCAGTGGCTGTCGAAGCCCTTTTGCCAAATCAGGCGGGTATTAACCTCACGGGCAAACAGGATGTGCTCTTCATTCCTTTCAGCCGCATGGGCTTCTGGACGTGTGTTCTCGCGGCTCTTATCGTTACCGCGCTGGTGGTGGGCCGCGCCATGCTGGCGGATATCGGGTGGAATACGTTTCGTTAATCTCGTTGATGGGGAGCGGGTATACTGCTGCCCATGCAGACAGACCCCATGGAAGAATGGCAGCGGCTTACGGCGCTCTATGGCGAGATGGGTGATGCCGAGATCCGCGAACTCGCTGGTCAGATCAATGATCTGACGGAAAATGCGCAGCGGATTCTGCGCGACGAGATGAGGAAGCGCGGGATCGTCGAAGGTGCATCAGCACCGGTAGAGCCCGCTTCCCGCAATGCAGAAGCAAGGGTGAATTGGGAACCTGCGAACTATACCTATCAATTCGGCAAAGTTCCCGATGAGAACGACGGACCCCACGAATACACCTGGAAGACCGAGCTCTGCTCACTCGATACGCCGGAAGAGGCATGGCAGCTGGGAGAGTTGCTGAGGCGAGCGGGAATCGACAGCTGGATCCAAGGCCCGAGCAGTCGAGGGGGGCTGGATGGATCGCGGGTGCTGGTGGCTGCCGACCAGCTTGAGCGGGCGAAACGTGTCGCCGCTCAACCGATCCCGCAGGACATTATCGACGCTTCGAAGCTACCCGACGATGCGAAGGAATACGAGGTCCCGGTTTGTCCAAGATGCAAAGCTGCCGACCCGACGCTCGAATCCGTTGAGCTTTCCAACAACTGGCTATGCGAATCGTGCGGGTATGCGTGGTCCGACCCGGTGGCGGATGATGCCAAGGACGCTAAGACCAGCTCATGAATCGCGAGGATCCTGTCATTTCACACTGGCGTTCTCAGTCTTTCGTTGAGCCGTCCACATTCCATCGGCGCGGCCATCGACGCGAATTCGACCTTTGGCGGAGGCGTCGTCAATCCAGCCGTCCATGAATGCGGTAGTGCGACCCGGCGCGCCATCCATGCCTTGGGGCCAATCGAACGGGAAGGAGAGCTCGACATATCCGTCGCGCCAGGTTCCGGTGACGGGCAGTGTTTCTCCCGGCCCGGCTTCCAGCGTTCCAGTCACCTTTGCGCCGTCGCGGGCCAGCTTCAACGAGGTTTCGAAGCCAATCGCGTCGCTGGCTACTTTCAAGTTCCACGTGCCGCTTGCGTCGGACCCGTTCTTGATGGGGGCGGACACAGCCGGAGTGATGCGGAGGTTTGCAAAGTAAGCTTCCTCGCCCGCATATCCCCACAATCCGACGGCGCCGTGCAGGTTCGCGCCTTTCAATCCTTCGATGACCAGGCTGGGCTTTTCTGATCCGTTGATGAAGAGCCTGGCGACGCGGCCGATGACCACGATCTTCACTTTTGTCCAGGTTTCCGGCTCGATCTCAGCGTAGCTCTCATAGACGAAGGGCCATTCTCGGCGCAGCTTGTACCAGCCGAAGCCCGGCATGGCGCAGTATTGCACGGAGTGATTGCGCATCGACTGGTTCTCAGAGAGTGCGTTCTTTGGACGCATGTAGAACAGCTCATACTCTGAACCGTCAGGCTTGGCGCGAAATGCGATTCCCGCAAACCCGGGAGTGCGAGCGCCGGGCGGCCGCGTGACCTTCACAGCAATATCGGCTTCAATGGTTCCATCCTGAAAATCCGTCCCGGGCAGCAGTGCGAAGCCGGCATCATCGGCTTGCGTCACGGTTGTCATGCGGATCGCGCGCCGTCCCTGGTAGGTCACGGATTCGAAGCGCACGTTGTGAGCCACGAGGCCCGTTGCGTCATTCAACGGAAAGCTCTGAACCTCAGCACTCTGAACCTCTACAGCGGCCGAGCACATGCTTGCCATCGTGACCGCTGCGGCAGCAAGACAAAACATCCCGATTTGCTTCATACGTTCTTCGACCTCCAGCATTCCGAGTCGTGTGATCGCGATTCAGCCAATCGAGCCTTGCACAGACGCAGCACGGGTGAGAAGAAAAATGTCATCAGTGACGTGGGAGCGGTGACGGAAGAGCTGGCGGGATTTCGGAGCGAGCAAGCCGCTCAAGGCCCAGGGAGCGCACCTCCCCCCCCCAAAAAAAACCGAGGCAGAAACGGAAAGAGCCGCCCGGCAACAGGGCAGCTCCTTCCTCAGGGAGAATAGTTCCAACGGAGGCAAAACCATCAGAACTTTCTGGCTGCATAGTAGGTGCGGGGGGCCGGAGTGTCAAGAATAAATCCGGAGAGATTTAAGTATTATTAAATTCAATAGGTTACAGACAGATATATTTTTGCTGGACCTCTGGACTGTTCGCCTGATCTTCGCCTTTTTATCTATGATTAGTGCCGCGTTTTTTGGGTGTTTTCTAGGGTTTACACACCTTTTTCCACAGCAGAAACCCCGCCATTTACCGTTCGGATGCTGCCGGTGATACTTCTCACACGCTGGTCAGTCCTGGAGATGGAGCCGGATGAATTCGACTTCGTACACCGAGGAGACGGGCTTGCCTCGAGCAACGCGGTAAAGTGCCCTGCCGCCGCCGAGGAAGAACCCGAGGAGGATGGCGGCGCTGCAACCGATGATGACCAGCGACGCGACTCCCATCAGGAACTGACTCGTCCGGGAGATCTCCGACTGGCCAGGCTGAGGTATCCGAACCAGATCTGGCGAATAGTGAACCGTGGCCAGCAACTTGTGACTCTCGTCGGGAATGGCATCACCGCTGACGAGTGCGACGATGGGGCCGCTGCGGCTGACTTCGAGCGAGGCCTGGTCTGAATTCTGGAGCGGCTGCGGAAACGATGGCTGCGCCTTGCTGCCCGCCTTGATGTAGTCGCGAATCAGTTTCTCCTGGGCCTCGGCCATCTGCGGCGTGGGATAGTCGATGAGGGTCAGGGTCGCGGCTCCCGAAGAGAGCGAATAATTTGCGGTGACTGTTTCAGCGTCGCGATCGAAGCCCACCATCTGGGGCGGCAGCACACCACCGGCGCCGGCATATCCCGCGGGGCCCTGCGCGAAATGCGTGGTCTGCTTATCGAGCGCGCCCTGGGGCAACACGGCGAGGATGGGCGGCGGCAGCGAACGGTTGCCCTGCGGGGTGGGCAGATTCCCTGCGAGGTCGCGCAACTCCGCTGCCGACATTGGACCGACATGCGAGAAGGTCGCATCGATTACGGTGTTGCCTTTCCAGAAGAGGACACGATTTTTGTCTGACGTCGCGCCGGTGCCGATGTCGGCTTTGGGCCAGCCGTTCTGGCGATAGAAAGAGTACGCACCATATGCGCCACTGACATCGCTGAAGGTCAGCGCCTTTACGCTCAAGGTTTCATCGCCGCGCGTGTAGCTTGCAGTGAGCCCGCCGGTGCAGTCGTACTCTTTCAACGCGGCTGCATTAGCGCCGTCGAGTTGCGCGGGATCGGCGACCGGTTTGGGAGTCTCCGCGGCCACCCATCCGGCAAACGCATCGGGAAGGAGGGGCTTCGGTTTCTGCGGGGCTGGCGGACCGGTGGTCACCATCATGGGCGCGGGCTTCGTCTGCGGCGCAGACTGCTGAGCCTCCGCGTAAAACCCGGCTCCCAGCAAAGCTGCGACACACACCGCACTTTCGATCCACCTGCTCACGTAAGCTCCTACTCTCAAGGCTACCACCCGCCTGATGCGACTACACGTCTGCAACGCGACGGCGATGCCTTCGGGTTCATCCCACCGGAGTTTGTGCAATTGTTGCCGGAGTAGCCCGCGGGCTTGCGCGGCAATCCACCCTGCGAGTTTGTGCACTCTTTCATTGGACACCGCGGAGGCCGGAAAAGTTCGTTGTCACCGGGTTGGTGCGCACCACGGATTCAGTCGCGGCAGCCACCTTCTCACGTTGCGTCTATAGGTTGCGTACTCTTCGGGAAATGTGCGCGCCATCCGGCGTTCTTCGTAGAAGCGCACAAACAGCTCAATCGAAAGCCACACCCAGGCGAACTCCTCCAGAAGAAATCGACTTCGGAAGAGCGCGGCCTCGGCGGCGATTACCGTAAGCACGCCGAGGTACATGGGGTTGCGAACGTAGGCGTAGAGGCCGCTTACGACCAGGTGTTCGGTGGGCACGGGTGGAAACAGGGTTCCCCGGCCAACAACCACGAAGCGCCAGATCGACTCGAGCAAGGGAATGAGTCCAGCGAGGATCAGCGTGCAGCAAGTCACGATCTGCCATCGAGGCTGGCCGGCCGGGAGGCGGAATTGCGTGACCCGCCATGGGATATACGCCAGCAGAATTCCCGGACCGCCAAAGAGCGTAAACAGGACCGAGACGGCAGCACTTTTGCCGAGAGAAGCCACGTATCAATCTGCCGGGGCGCCTGTCATGGCCGGAGGCGCGGGCGGAAAGAGGAGGTTCTCGAGCGCCTGGTAGCGGCCGCCGTAGAAGAGGAGTGCATATTCGCGCAGTCCTGTGCTGACGGGCCCGCCCAGGCTGATGCCCACAACCACAGCGAAGGCAAAGGCCAACAAGCCGATGAATACTTCAATCAGGATGCCGACTGCGGTTGATGCGCCACTTGAATTGGCGAATGCCGAATGGATTCCCCACTCGGCTGCTCCTACGGCTCCCAGTGAAACCAGCGACGGAATGATGAGTAGCATGAACAGCACGAACGCAGCGACGATGGGTGCAATCAGACGCAGGATTGAATAAACAAGAAACTGCTTCTTCTCGTTTTTGAAGCGCATCCAGACCGCACTCCATGCCTGGCCGGCGGTTGCATTTTCGAGTGCATAGTGCGGCAGCATCCAGTCGCGCAGAACGATGTCAGCCATGATCCCGGAGATGGCAATCAGAAACACAATCGGGATTAACGGCACGACAAGCGAAATGAGCAGGGCCCAGTTGGGTTGAGCGCCGGCCTGCATTTCCTTGAAGAAGCTCCAGAAGCCGGCCACAAAGGGCAGGGCGATTACTGCGACGACGAGCAGGAAGCAAATGCCGACGGCGATATTCATGAGAAAGAAGCGTGCTGCCTGCGAGCGATAGAGAATCCAACCCGGGGTGATCTCGCGGGTGTTGTGGGTGAGGCAATGGAAGTAGGCGAAGCGCAGGCGCGTAACCAGGTAGGCCACGACCACTGCGATGATGATGAGGACAATGGTGCCAGCAACAATTGCCGCAATGATCTCCGGCGTGAAATGGAAAGGTACATTTGCCGGTACGGAATTCTGGTGCTGGTTGTTGTTTACCGGGGAACGGAGGTTCGTGCCAAGTCCTTCAGTGATGGCGGCTACGAGGCAAAGCTTCAGGAACGTGCTCCACCGAAACGGCGGCGCAAAGAGAAATTGACGCGTGCGATAGATTGCGGGAGAAATGGCGTCTGCAGCGGAGAAGACTGGCATATTCGACCCTTCCTGGGAAGGCCCAATGTATCACGGGATACGCGGAATCGAGCGGCAAAGTTCCCGATGGCCGATGGAGGCGGTTTGCGGCATGACGGTCGAGTTGTCGGTGCGCTCGTGCTATCCCACCCTTGGCGCAAAAACAGAAACGCGCCAAGGATGGGGCACCCGGGTTATGTGCTCAGGCTTTGGGGATGGTGAGGAGGGTGATGGACTGGGCCGGGAACGTGGTAGAGAGAGTGCTGGTGGTGCTGGCGCCCGAGGGCGGGGTGACGGTGATGCCCGGCTGAGACGCGATGGCATTCAGGTTGGCGTTGCTGTAGAGGAATGCCTGGGCCGGACCGCTGGCGGAGAAGTTGTCGAGGCTGAGGGTGGCGGTGAGGTCGCCGTAGGTCTTGTTGATGACGACGATGGTGAGCATGTTGTCTTTGCTGCGCAGCGCGCCGTAGACAGAGAGCTTGCCCTGATCGGCGCTGGTGGAAGTGATGGCCTGGTCGCCGAAGGTTGATCCGGCGCCATCGTAGTTGCGATAGACCTCATAGGCCATGAGGCCCGGGATCTGCGTGGTCGGGTCGGGTGCACCCCAGAGTGTGCCGATGTCGAGTCCGTCGCGACCGAAGATGCCGAGAATGTCAGCTTGTGCGAGGGCGCCGTTGATGTGTTCCTGTCCACCCCAGTTGTACTCAGTGATGGCGAGTTTCGTGCCCGGATAATCGTTGGCCACCCACTGCTTCATCATGGGAATCACCTGGGGCGCTTGCGCCGGAGTGTCGCAATTGGGAGGAGCAACATAGTTGGCATCGGTGATGTAGTTGGGCTGCGGGAAATTGGGATCGGTATAGGTGGGATCCCAGAAGACGCGGGTCGAATTCAGGCGGATTTCCTGGGTCTGGGTGTCACCACCGGTTGAGAACGCGAGATTGTCGGGCGCGAAGTAAGTGTGGAGGTCGAGATAGTCGAGAAGGCGAGTGCCGTGGGCCTTCTGATAGGCGGCGAACTGCTGGAGATAGTACTCAATGAGCGGAATTCCGCCGTGGGCCTCGCGATCGATGGGATTGCTCCATGGGCTATAGCAGGGTCCACTGCCCCAGCCGCTCTCGATGTCTTTTTTGGAGTAGAAGTAGGCCCACCAGAAGTCCATCACCGGGCCACTGACTTCGGCAGTCGGATCGGCGGCTTTGATGGCTGCCGCGTGGGCGATGCCGTTGTTGGTGACCTCGTCGTAGGTGAAAGGCGCGGGGTGCACGTCGCGGTGAACCGCGTCCCACCAGGTTGGTTCGTTGTCGAGATCGTAGACGGCTACGCCCCCGTTGGCGGCCGTGCCGAATTTGCTGACGAGGTAGGTGACCCAGGCCTGGGTCCACGTTGCGTCGACGGCGTGGCTGGTCAAAGTGGGGTCGTTGCCGGTGATGTTGCAGCCGTTCGCGCTGTTGCAACCGCTCACGCCGTTGGGGTAGAGTCCGTCACCGCAAGCTGCATCGTACGGATCGAGGGCGAACTGGCTGGCCCAGGTTGCTGTCGGGAAGCTGCACGATTTGCCGTCCTTGGCCACCCACCCGTTTACGGGGACGGTGCCGATGGTCCTTGCGCCGATGGACTGGTCGGCTTCGACCTGCTGGTTGAACTCGCCGGTGTCCTGAATGCCGGTTGCGCCTGTGTGGTTTTCGAAGTACCAGTCGCTGGCGGAGTTGGTGACATCGAGCTGGTAGTTGTAACGCGAGGTTGCGTCGCCGCCAAAGCGGTCGATGGTGACTTTGGCTTTTGCCGCTGACGTGCCGGCGAGCTGGAATGCATTCATGCCGTAGATGTAGGGATCGATGGCATGGGTCACGGTGCCGGCGTCGACCGTAAGTGCGGGGCCGTTGGAGGGTGCGGGTTGAGTGAGAGCAACGGTGGCATTGCCCACCACGGTTGTGTCTTGCGCGCTGGTAGCAGTGACGGTGATGCTGGTGGGCGCCGGGTAGGGCGTGTTGTAGAGACCGCTGCCGGAGATGGTGCCGGAACTGAGCGCGCTGCCCGAGGTCGCTGCGATAGACCACGTGACGTTGCCAGTGACTCCGGTGGGGAGTGCGGCATTGAATTGGACCTGGGAGCCGATCACGGCGGAGTTCGGGGTGACGGTAATTGTGGGTGAGACGTACGTGGCTGTGATGGTGGTGTTGGCGCTGATGGTAAGGTTGCACGTCTCGGTTTGTGCGGTGGTGCATCCGGTCCACACGCTGAAGGTGTGCGTGCCGGCGGTGGCGGGCGCGTTGATGGTGACAGCCGTGCCTGCGTTGTAAGTCCGCGTGAGTGTCGAGCTGCCATTGCCCGCCCCGGTATTGTCCGCCGGCGCGACGGTCAGCGTTACGCCGGAGGTGGGATTGGAGGTCTTGACAGTGAGGGTGTAGGTGTTGGGCGGCGGATTTGTTGTTGTGGTGGTTCCCCCGCCGCTTCCGCAGCCTGCCAATGCGGTTGCAATCGTCACTGCTGTCCAAAGCGCTGCATCGTGCCAGTTGTTCATGACTTTTCCGTTCATTGCTACTTGATGATGACTACGTTCATGCTCCATGGATCGAGGGTGAGACTGAGAGGCAGGGCCTGGGCGCCCAGATCCGTGGTGGTGGGTGCGGCCCAGACGTTGTTCTGCGACTGGTCGTACAGGGCTTTGCTGTAAGTCTGAATGGTGACATCCGTGGAGGCCGTTTCGACCGATAGCGAGACAACAACCGGCTCGCTGACAGACTCGCTGAGGTTGAACAGCACCAGCGCGGTGCCACCGTTGTTGGTTGCGGCATAAGCACGCACGTTGGTGGTGTCGCCGGTAACGTTCGCGGAGAGGACGCTTTCGCCGGTAACGGCCACCTTGCTGAAGAGTTGAAATGCACGCGCGGTAGGCGACATGGTACCGATCGGTCCTGAGCCCACACCGCAAGGACCGTCGGTCGGTCCATCAGAAAAAACATTATAGGCACCAAACGTCTGCCAGCCGTATAGCGAAGAGCTCATGTTGCCTAGCGCGACTCCGCCGTTGCCCACATCACAATTGCCGAAGCCGATCCACCAGGTGGCGCGCGAGACGCCGTCGTTCATCATTTCGCCGAGCACCTGTCCGGCAAACAGACCTTGCGTGATCGACCAGCTCTGCTTTCCTGGAGCCGAGTAGACCGAACCCATCTCGCCGACATAAATGGGTGTGGCGGATTCACCGACGGCGGCCAGTTCCGACTTCAGCGTTTTGATATTTGTGGTCAGGTCCTGCGCAGCCTGCTGGACAAGGTAGGTGTCGCTTTCCTGGTCGGGCGCCTGCGGGTAGAAGTGATATTCGACGAAATCGTACGACCCCCTGGCGTTGGCGAACACGGTGTTGTCCCACGCGGCGACAGCCTCTGCATCAACGCCAACGAGCGTCTTCGGACTGGCTGTCTTGATCGAGTTGTAGAAGCCGCTGGTTCCCGCGACTGCGCCGGCGTAAGTTGCCGGGTCATTGGGCTTGGCGTGCAGGTCTTCTTCCCAGTTTCCGTACTCCTCATTCCCGACAGTCATATGGCTCACCGTAATGCCATCGGCGAGGGCCTGCGTGAGCCATGCGGCAGCCTCGCTTGGATCGCCGCCTCCAGTGCATGCTGCGTTCGTGCCGTAATCCGCAGTTAACGCCACATCGAGACCGGCTGGATTCACGATGTCGTTAACGAAGTTCGCGAAGGTGGAATTGGAATTCGGGATGCCTCCGCCATTTGGCGGGGTCTGGCAATTGACGTTGTTCTGCCAGTGATAGACATCGGACCAAGATCCGCCCGGCCAGCGCACAGCTTTAATGCCGGCCTGCCCGAATGCGTTCACGATTGCAGTGGAGTTGGTATCGATGTCGTACCAGGCAGCCAGATTCATGCCGAGGAGCTGGTCGGTGACGGCCGGGCCAGGTGTCGATTGATCCACGGAGATCGAACTTGTAACGGCCGTCACAGTGACGGCGGAGGACGTGCCTGTGGCCGTGTTGTACGTGGAGGAGCTGGCGGAATCCGGCGTGTAGGTGCCGGTCAGCGTATCGGAGCCAACGGCGAGGGCGCCCGCAGGCACGTTGATCGTCGCACCGCCGCTGGACAGGGTGGAGGCGTTGGACGTGTAGCTTCCGCTGGACAGAGTCACGGAACCAGTCGGCGTGGGGTTGGTACCACCGCCGCTGACAGTGACTGCGACGGAAAGAGCCTGCGCGGTAGTGACGGCGGGCAAAGCCGGCGTCACGGTGAGAGTCGGAGTGGTCTTCGGTGCCGCGTAGGTTGCCGTGACGGTGGTGCTCGCGTTCATGGTTACGCTGCACGTCTCGGTTGAAGAACTGGTGCAGCCGGACCAGGAACTGAATGTATTGTTGCCTACCGCGGCCGGCGCGGTCACGGTGACGGCCGTACCGGCGTTGTAAGTGCGCGTGAAGGTCGCGCTTCCGCCGGCGGCGCCGGCGTTGTCGGCAGGCGCGACACTCATCGTTACACCGCTGACCGGATTCACCGAGCTCACGGTGAGCACATACGTTGTGGGCGGGGGTGGTGTCGTACTTCCTCCTCCGCCGCTTCCGCATCCCGTCAATGCAGCTGCGATGGTTATAGTCAGCCATAGCGCGAGGTATTGTCGCGAGTTCGTCATCACAGAGTCTCCCAAATGAATCAATCGAACTTTCGGGCATTCCGCGGCGTGTGGAGGTTTTCAAGGCTGAGCACGGAAATAGCGCTCAGGCTCTTGAAAAGCGATTTACGACGTCTGAATTGCCCGCAGATTTTCCGAGCAATCATACTCCCGCCGGCAAGGAAAACGCGCGTGACGGCCGGCATAGCAGGCGTGACTTTAGTCGCGGGTCGGCGTTGGTCGGCTATGTGCTTGATAGAGAATGGGTTGGGGGCGGGACTATTCGCCTTCGAGAAGGACTTTGAGCCCCCCGGTAAGCTGATCGAGAAGGGAGTGGAGATTGAGAAGGCGCCCGGCTGCTTCCGCGGTACGGCCGTCGGCTTGGAGCGACAGAATTTCCGCACCGCATGCATGCAGGCGCTGGTGCAACGAATCGACGGTTGGAACGAGACGACCCTTCGTGGCGGAGTTTTCTGCGGTGATCCACGCGCCGAGGCGGCATTGCATGGGGTCGAGCGAGGGCGGGACGCGGCGCTTGTGGTGAAGAAAGGCCTCGATGGCGCTGACCCAGGCGATGTGTTCCGCGCAGGCATACAAGAGCGGCCGGTCGGAGGCATCGAGGGCGACGGTTTTTGTCCATCGCGGGTCAGGCGTCCACGAAGCGAGCCAGCCAGGCATCTCTTCGGCGGGCATGGGACGGGCGATGCAGAATCCCTGCGCGACCTGGCATCCGAGGCGAAGCAGAAGAATTCCCTGCTCCACGGTCTCAACTCCTTCCGCAACTGGCAGGCGGCGAAACGCCGAGGCAAGTCCGAGCATGCCTTCGACGATGGTGAGGTCCTCGGGATCGGCGAGCATATCGCGCACAAAGGTCTGATCGATTTTGAGGACGTCGACGGGCAGGCGCTTGAGGTAGGCAAGCGAAGAGTAGCCGGTGCCGAAGTCGTCGAGCGCAAAGGAGACGCCGAGCTTGCCGCAGGAGTGGATGACCTGCGAGACCTGCGCCATGTCAGGCAGGTTGCCGCTTTCGAGCACCTCGATCTCAAGGCGGGCAGGGTCGATGGAGGGATGGGCTGCGAGAGCGGCATTGAGTCGCGTTGCAAATTCGGCCTGCTGCAACTGGTGTGAGGAGATGTTGATGCTGACAGGAATGTCGAGGCGGGCTGCTCGCCAGGACTGCATCTGAGCGAGAGCGCTCTCAATGACCCATTCGTCGAGTTCGATGGCGAGCGGATGGCCTTCGATGATGGGCAGAAATGCGCCGGGCGCCAGCAGGCCGCGTTCCGGATGCCGCCAGCGGATGAGCGCCTCGGCACCCACGATGGCTCCGGTGGCCATGTTCATCTTGGGCTGGTAATAGAGGACAAATTCGCTTCGGGCGAGGGCGGTGCGGATCCCCTCCAGGTCTTCCTGATGTCCTCGCATGGAGACCGCAAGGCGAGAATCGTAGATGTGGTAGCGGTTTTTGCCTCCGATTTTAGATTGATAGAGGGCCTGGCCGGCCTGGCGCAGAATCTGATCCGCATCGATGTCCTCGGCCTGGGGATAGCAGGCGATGCCGGCGCTGACCGACAGGCGACGAGAGAAATCGCGGATGGAAACAGGGCTGGAGGCGGCTTCAAGAAGCTGCTTGATGAGCGGCAGGCTTTGGTCGAAGTTGTCGAAATCGAGAAGGATAGCGACAAATTCGTCGCCGCCGAGGCGGGCGAGGGAGTCGTCTGGGCGCATGACGTGTTTCATGCGATGGGCGACGGTGGTGAGGACCTCATCGCCAATCTTGTGTCCATGTTCGTCATTGATGGCCTTGAAATTGTCGAGGTCGAGGCATACGACGACCACCATGCTGCCGCGGCGATCAGACTGGGCCATTGCGTGGTGCAATCGGTCGCGGAGAAGCGCGCGATTGGGAAGGCCGGTGAGCAGGTCATAGTGGACGATTCGGTGAAGGGCCTGCTCGCGCTCCTTTTCCGTCGTAATGTCGGAGAACAGCGCGACGTACTGCTGGGTTTTTCCCGCCTTGTCGCGAACCGCGGTGATGGTGAGCATCTCGGCAAAGATGCGGCCGTCCTTGGCGCGGTTCCAGATTTCACCGGACCAGTGGCCGGATTCGATGAGGTCGTGCCACAAATTTGCGTAGAACTCCTTGCCGTGGCGGCCGGAATTGAGCAGGTTGGTTCTGCGTCCAACGGCTTCTTCGCGGGAGTAACCGGTGATGTCGCTAAAGGCGTCGTTGACATCGAGGATGACGCCGGAGGAATCGGAGATGACGATGCCTTCCGCGGCATGCGTAAAGACGCTGGCGGCGAGTTCGAGGCGCGCTTCGATCTGCCGGCGGACGGTGATGTCCTCAGAAAATATAATGATGCCGCCGATGGAGCCGGTGCCGGTGAGCCACGGGCGGACCTCCCAGCGCAACCATTGATCGGAGCCGTCGGCCCGCTCGAAACGGTCCTCCTCGTTTTTGAGAGTCTCGCCGCCAAGAGCGCGGCGATGGACATTGACCCATTTGGCGGGAATGTCGGGGAAGACTTCGTAGTGGGAGCGGCCAATGATGTCGCGGCCGCGGAGATCATAGTCATCCAGCCAGCGCCGGCTGACCGCGATGTAGCGCATATCGCGGTCGAGCATGGCGAGCGCGGCGGGGGCATGCTGGATGAAAAGCTGGAGCAGTTCCTCGCTCTGGCGCAGGTCGGCCTCAGTGCGTTTTCGCTCGGTAACGTCCTGGATGATGCCGCGCATGGCGACGGGATGACCGGCCTCATCCAATTCGAGGCGGCCACGGCCGTGGACCCAGCGCTGGGCACGGTCGAGGGGACGCACGATTCGATATTCGCTATCGAATGCTGAATGGACTTCGAGGATCTCGGCGAGATGCGCCGCCATGCGATCGCGGTCCTCAGGATGAACGAGGGCCAGCCATCCGTCGCGGGTGCGCTGATAGGCGGGAGTGATGCCGAAGATCTCGTCGAGCACGTCGGAGGATGTCCAGGTCATCGACTTGAGATCGAGGAGGTAGGTGCCGAGGCCGGCGATCCGTTGCGACTCCTGCAGCGAACGGGCCAGTTCGCCGAGGGCCCGATCGGATTGCGCACGGCGAGTTGATTCGACCATAGGCCGGATTCCCACATGCCACTGCAGGCGAGCAGAAGACAACTGGACTGAGAGGCAAAAACATAGCATATTTTACTAGTCAACAGATAGGGGATTCCCTTTACTGGGGATCAATACCAGAGCGCAGGAGAGCTCCCTCGGGGAGCATTTCCTGATTGGGATGAGCACCGGGACGGCAATTTCGATCCTGGTTGCGGAGGCGGCGCCCTATTTGCCGTGAAGACCGGCCTGGCGAGGGCGGCGGAACCAAATGAAGCACCAGTTATCCACGCACTTTTTCATAGAACGTTGTTTCGTCCCGCCTTATCCACGCTTATTCTTGGCATAATCCAAGCTGTAGCGTAACTTCCGCAGGCAACGGGCAAAGTCAGGGTGGCAAAGGCGTTCCGCACGGCAGGCTTTTCCGCGGAGCGCGGTCCCGGGGCTAATCGGAAGACATGGGAAGAGAGCGGTTTCGTTCGTCGCTTAGAGCGTAGTGAACTGCACGAGCTGATTAGGCGCCACGTACCGGAGCATTGAAGAGTGACCAGCTTTAGCCGCCAGGACGTGTTGAGGATTCTGCAGATCAGTTCCCGCCAGTTGCAAGGGTGGGAAAGAGCCGGGCTCATCTCCCAGCGCGAAATCTACACCTTCCAGGATCTGGGCCAATTGCGAACCCTGCGCTTGCTGCGCGAGGAGGACGTGCCTGCGGCTTCGATCCGGCACTCGATTGCCGCGATGCAGGCCGTAGCGGGCTTGTCGAACCCTATGCAGGAGGCTTGCCTGGTACGGACGGGAACGCGGTTGGCGTTTCGCTGCGACGGGGCAATGATGGATCCGATCCGCCGGCAGCTGATGTTCGATTTTGAGCGTGTTGAGAATCAGCCGATGGCGACCGCGGGAGTTTGCCCGCTCCGACCGGCTGGCGAAGAGGGTGGACGGGGAATCCAGGAGCTGTTTATTGCCGCTGTGCAGGCGGAGGAATCGGGCGAGAAGCAGCGCGCCATTGCACTCTACGAGGAGATGCTGCAGTTCGATCCGGATTACGCACCGGGGTACATCAACCTCGGCACCATCTATTTCCACCTGAGGCAGTTTGTCCGGGCCGAGGAGCTTTACCGCTGTGCCACTGCGAAGGATCCGGGATATGTACTGGCGTACTTCGACCTGGGGAATGTGCTGGATGAGCTTGAGCGGCCGGATGAGTCGATTGGCGCTTATCTGAAAGCGGTGGAATTGGCGCCGCGCTATGCCGACGCTCATTACAACCTGGCCCTGGCCTTTGAACGCAAGGGCGAACGCCGCGCGGCTCTGCGGCACTGGCAGGCTTATATGAAGCTGGACAAGGCCGGCCCGTGGGCGGACCATGCGCGAGGACAGATCCGCAAGCTGCTGGACAATGAGAAGCTGACCATTGTGTGGCATGCTGCAGGCTACGTGGCTCCGCGCAAGGGCGTGGCAGCGCTGGAAGTTCTAAGACGAGTGAACTGACAGGGAACGATCCCCAACCGACTATTCTGGAGTGCGCACCGGATTACCGGTGGCGATGAAGGCTCGTCCGTCAGGCGAACGTTACGGCTGTGGTGACGGGTCGCCCGAGGCCGGTTGGCGCCATACCTTCCGACGGGTTATCCGGCGGGTTAAGTGAAAGCAGAGCAATCGAGTGGCGTTGCCCTGACGCCCTGATGCGCGCGGCCAGCCGACCTCATTGACTCGGGGGGCTTGCGGCTCAAGGCAGGCAGCATCACAACTTTGTGTCCGGATCCGAGTCTAAACAGAGGGCAAAGGACTGGACTGTGATCCAGGATGTCCCCACTCACCTGCTGCGACTGGATGGCTAGCTTGACTCCCCCTCCCTTCAAGAGGATGGTTATCCGGGCTGCGTGACATTGGCTTGACCCAAGCCTGAGCGTTGGAGGCTCACGACTGGTCTCAAACCTTTCCGTTCCAAGGATGGCTATGATTACGAGGCTGTTTCAAGGTCAAGACAGGCTTCGGGCATGCGGGTGGATTGCTGCCTGTGCCCTGGCGACTACCGCCCTGGCTGCGCAGACGCCGGCTCCCCGCATCCGAGCTGAAGTGAACTCTCAGATGTCCCTTTTAAAGGGAACGCTGCACCCGCTGGCCCAGTCCCAGAATGATGCCGGCCGCATGTCGTCGGACACAAAGCTGAACGGCATCAGCATAGTGTTCAACCGCTCAGCAGCACAGCAGGCGGACCTTGAGGCCCTTATCGCGGCGCAGCAGGACCCCGCTTCGCCACAGTATCACCAGTGGCTGACGCCGGATCAGTTCGCGGCGCGGTTTGGCATGGCGCAGTCGGACATCGACAAGGTGCAGGCGTGGCTCCAGCAGCAGGGCTTCGCGATCGATTCGGTGGCGCGCAGCAAGAACCTGATCCGTTTCTCGGGCACGGTTGGCCAGATTGAGTTGGCGTTCCAGACCGAGATGCACTACTACAATGTCGGCGGTGAAAAGCACTTCGCTCCTTCCAAGGCTCTGTCGTTGCCGACAGCAATTGAGCCCACGGTCACCACCGTCATGAACCTGAATGACTTCAGACCGCATCCCATGCACATTCGCAGCAACCAGGTGCAGTCACGGCCAGGATTCACATCAGGGCAGTCGGGCAATGTCTTCTTTGCGCCCGGCGACATCAAGCTGATCTACGACTTGAACCCCTTGCTCAGTTCCTCCGTCAACGGCACTGGACAGTCGATCGCGATCATGGGTCAGTCGTCAGTGGCGACGAGCGATATTGAGAATTTTCAGAACGCGGATAAGCTCAGCGTGAAAGATCCCACGATGGTATTGGTGCCGAACACCGGAACGCCACAGACGTTCCAGGGAGATGAGAGCGAATCCGATCTCGATTTGGAATGGTCCGGGGCGATCGCGCCGGGTGCAGACATTTTCTTTGTCTATACAGGAAGCGACACCAATACCGGCGTCTTCGACTCGCTGCAATATGCGATTGACGAGAAGATCGGCAACATTATCAGCATCAGCTACGGCGCATGCGAACCAACCATCTCGACCAGTAACGCGGACGCGCTGGAAGCCGTTGTGATGCAAGGCGCAACGCAGGGGCAGACGATCGTGGCGGCGGCGGGCGATTCCGGGTCAACAGGCTGCTACGTCAGTCCCACGACGACCAGCCCTCCGCTGAGCACGCAGGAAGAATTGGCGGTCAATTACCCGGCCAGCAGCCAGTATGTGACTGGTATCGGCGGCTCGGAAGTCTCGCAGACGAACGCGGCGTATTACACGGCGGGTTCGGCCTATTGGGCGGCCGAAACCGCAGGGTCAGATGTCGTGACCTCTGCGCTTCAGTACATTCCTGAAGTGGTGTGGAACGATGATGTGGCCAGCGTGCAGAACGGACTCGGTTTGAGCGCAGGCGGTGGCGGAGTCAGTACACTCTATACCTCCAAGCCAAGCTGGCAGAGCGGTGTGCCCGGCATCCCCAGCGACAATGCGCGCGATGTGCCGGATGTCTCGTTGTACTCTTCGCCGAATTTTTTGCCATACATCTATTGCAGCAGTGATCAGAGTGCGTGGCAGTCGGGCCAGCAGGCAAGCTGCAACAGTGGGTTCCACGATGGCGCAACCCAGGACCTGACGGCCGCCGGCGGCACCAGCTTTGCGACCCCGATCTTTGCCGGAATGGTGGCGATCCTCAACCAGGAAAAGGGCTACATCACCGGCCAGGGTCTGCTGAATCCCACGCTCTACTCGATGGCCTCGAATAGCGCGACTTACGCAGCCGCTTTCCACGACATCACCAGCGGCAACAACGAGTGCCCTTCCAGCCTGGGTTCCTCTTATTGCAGCGGCAGCGCCGAATCTCACTACTCGGCCGGTACGGGCTATGACCAGGTCACGGGACTGGGTTCGGTCGATCTGGACAAGCTGGCGACAGCCTGGCCGGCAAGCACCTCAACCTTGATCGGCACTACGACCACTTTATCGGCGGCAAGCGCCGCGCCCAACGTGAACACGAACGACATCATCACGATTAGCGTGGCTCCTACCGTCGGCACATCGATTCCCACTGGCACTGTAAATCTCTCCATCGATGGCGGTGGTACCGCATATAGCAACAGCGGTTCGACGACCTCGGTGACCTTGAGCGGAGATGGAACGGCTACCTTCACGGCAAACTTCGCGACGGCGGGCGTGCACTCGATCATCGCCCAGTACGCAGGCGACCCGACCCATGCGGCATCAACGGGGAGTGTCTCTGTAACGATCGGGGGAACCAGTTCTGGAAAGGGAACCTTCGCGCTCGCTGCCACACCTTCCACGCTGACTGTAGCCCAGGGCAGCCAGGGATCGGAACAGATTGCCGCAACGCCATCGGGCGGGTATACCGGAACAGTGGTGTTGAGTCTCGATTTTGGCGCTTCTGGTGACAATTCGCTGCAGAATCTGTGCGGCGGATTCGCGAGCAGCAACAGCAGTGGGGAAGGTCTGATAACGGTGACCGGAACGAGCGCCGGGAGCACGACACTGACCTTTGACACGAATGCCTCTGACTGCGCAACCGCGGCCTCTACACAGCGCACCGGCATGCATCAACTGAAGACGATGATGAGAGGCGCGAAGGTTGCGAAGAGTCCGGGTGCGCCCAAGGGACCTAGCCCGGTTCCCGCCAGCCTGGCCTTTGCGGGCCTGGCGCTAGTGGGCTTCCTCGGCCGGCACTCGCGCAAACTGCGCAACCTGGCAGCAGTGTTGATGCTTGTAGCGGCTGGCCTGGCCATCTCGGCTTGCGGCAGCGGTGCTTCTTCGAATACGATCTCGAACCCGCCCAAAGGCACCTATACAGCCACTATCACCGGCCAGGATTCAACCACAGCTACCATCACGAACACAACGACGTTCACATTCGTGATCAACTAACGATCGGCAAAGTTTGAAGGACGGTCGGGGCAGATTCCGCAAGGAGTCTGCCCTTCTTGTTTTGCTCTCCCACCCATTTCGCAAAAGCCGCGAAATGGGTGGGGCACCCGCATCGAGGTCTGATACACTCCGATGCCGGAGGCTTGAATTCCCTTGTCAGACAAGTGTCATGTTCCTTCCCCTCTGACGGAACTTACGGAAGAAGAAGAACTGTTTTACGCGACGGTGCGGAAGTTTGCGAAGGAGACGATTGCACCTGCCGTGCGGACCATGGACGACGAGCAGCAATTCGCGCCCGGCCTGGTGAACAAGCTGTTTGAACTGGGGTTGATGGGGATCGAGGTTCCGGAGGAGCTGGGCGGCGCGGGCGGCAGCTTCTTTGATGCGGTGCTGGCGATCGAGGCGATTGCGACCGTCGATCCAGCCGTGGCCGTGCTGGTGGATGTGCACAATACGCTGATGGTCAACGCGATGCGGCGCTGGGCAACTGAGGATCAGAAGCGGAAGTGGCTGGCGAAGCTGGCCGAGGACACGGTGGGCGCATACGCGCTGAGCGAGGCAGGTTCGGGATCGGATGCATTTGCGCTGCAGACGCGGGCGGAGAAAGTCGACGGCGGATACCGGCTGAATGGGCGCAAGCTCTGGATCTCAAATGCGCGCGAGGCAGGGCTGTTCCTGGTGTTTGCCACGCTCGATGCCGGCGGCGGGGTATCGCGGCATTACAGCGTTCCTGGTGGAGAAAGACACGCCGGGATTCACCGTCGGACGCAAGGAAGACAAGATGGGGATTCGCGCCAGCAGCACGTGCGAACTGCTGTTTGATAACTGCGTAGATTCCGGCGGCGAATTCTGCTGGGCGAAGACGGCAAGGGCTACAAGATCGCGATCGAGACGCTGAACGAAGGACGCATCGGCATCGCCGCGCAGATGCTGGGGTTGGCCGAGGGCGCGTGGGGACATGCGGCGAAATATGCCAAGGAGCGAAAACAGTTTGGCAAGCCGATCGCCGAGTTCCAGGCCGTGCAGTTTGCGCTGGCGGAGATGGCGACGGAGATCGAGGCGGCCAGGCTGATGGTCTACAACGCGGCGCGGCTGAAGGATGCAGGAAAGCCGTATGTGCGCGAGGCGGCGATGTCGCAAGCTGTTTGCTTCAAATGTGGCTGAGCGCGTGGCCAGCCAGTGCGTGGAGATCTTCGGCGGCAACGGCTTTGTGCGCGATTATCCGGCGGAGAAGTATTATCGCGATGCCAAGGTGGGCAAGATCTACGAAGGCACGTCGAACATGCAGTTGATGACGATTGGGAAGATGGTGCTTGGGAGCAGGGAGTAGGAAGCGGTTTTCAGTCTTCAGTTGTCAGTTGTCGGAAAGATGTGACGTGGCTCCTGCGACCTGCCGGATGTGGGCGGGGCGGGTACGGCAGCAGCCGCCGATGATCTGCGCTCCGGCGGCAAGCCATTCCGCGGCCTTGACTCCGTAAGCTGCGGGATCACTGTTACCGGTCCAGGAGCGATTCTGCGCATCCCAGCCTTCGCCGGAGTTGGGGTAGACGACGATGGGCTTCTCGGATGCTTCGCGGAGTTCGGCAATGAGAGCGGAGATGAGCGCCGGATGCGTACAGTTGACGCCGATGGCGACGGTCTGCGGGAAGGCGGCAACGGCCTTTGCACACTGGCGAAGCCGTTCGCCGTGGGCGACGTGCTTGCTGATCGCGACAGGTGAACGAGAACCAGGCGGCGAGTTCCGGATGAGGCGCGAGCGCCTGGCCGATGGCTTCGGCCTCGGCGAGTGAGGGCAACGTTTCGAAGGCCAGCAGGTCGGGGGCTTCCTGCGTTTTCGCCTTCGCCAGGATCTCGATCCGATCAGCGTGAAACTCCACCAGATCCTCGAAGGTGCAGGTGTAATTGCCGTGGTATTCGGCGCCGTTATGCAACGCGGCCCCGTAGGGACCGAGCGAAGCGGCGATAACGATGCGGCGATCAGGGAATGCGGCTGCGGCGCCGCGGGCGAGGGCCACGGAACGCAGCAATGCGGCGTCGGCTCGCGCTGGGTCGAGGCCGACTTCGGCGTAGCCCATGCGCGATACCTGGTAGCTTGCCGTCTCAATCACGTCGGCGCCGGCCTCGATGTAGGCGCGATGCACGGCGATGATCTTCTCCGGCGCGTCTTCGAGCACGTGGGCGGACCAGAGCGGGCCGTCGATGTCGGCGCCGAGGTATTCGAGTTCGGAGGCCATGCCGCCGTCGAGGACGTGGAGGCCGTGGAGGATCTCTGCCCGGTTGCCCCTATTCGGACGCATCCTTTGATGGTAATGGCTCTGCGAATGTGCTGTCAGCGACTGCCGGGCGGAAGCGAACGTGCCTGTGCGATTTTGCCGGTCAGGTCTTCAAAATGTTCTCCCTGGTTCGACGCCAATTCTCAAAAATACTCAGCTGAAGACCTTCCAGAAGAAGGTGAGGAAAACGGCGACTCCGCATATCAGCGCATTTGCGATCCAGACAATCCAGAATGGCCATATCCAGCGGGGACGCAGTGCTGCAAGAACGGTGGCACCGAGCAAGATGAGCACATAGGGCAATGTTCTCAAGTCGGTGTTGTAGGAGGCGGCGCCGAGATTCTTTTGTCCGTGGGACAGATCGAGCAGCGTGGCGCCGCTCAGGACGGCGGGAAACAACGCGAGCAACCAGCAGCCAATAGCCCGCTTGCGCGTGAATTGCAGAACGGCACAGACGACGAGGAGAATGATTGCGAACCAGCAGAAGACTGCAGCCATTCAAATGCCTCCTTCAACTGCGGTGGTTGATTCAAGGCAATGGTAACGCGTAGCTGGTCAGGGCTGCGACGTTTGTCTCTGATTGAGCGAGGAAAAGCAGATCCGTCCGCTCCGCTCAGGATCACACTTCTTGGGTGGGCTGAAGACTCTACTTCGCGCGGGATGACACTTCTCGGAGGACCATGCGCTGATCGAGGCGATCTTAGAGCTTCTGGGTGCGCTGGACGGTGCGGACGCCGCTGACACGGCGGATGCCGAGGACCATGCGGTTGAGGTGACGCAGGTCTTCGGCTTCGACGACGAACTCGATGATGGCTTCGCCGTTGTCGTCGTGGTGGATGTCGACGCCGCGGATGTTGGTGTTGTCGTCGGAGATGACGGCGGTCAGTTCCTTCAGCATTCCGGTGCGGTCGTCGCAGTAGATGGTGATCTTGACCGGATAGCGCTGGGGTCGGCCGCTATCATCACCGACGCGCGACCACTCCACGTTGATGCGGCGGTCGCTCTCGTAGAGCAGGTTCTGCACGTTGGGACAACTGCGCGCGTGCACCGCTACGCCCTTGCCGCGCGTGACATAGCCGACGATCTCTTCGCCGCGAATGGGGTTGCAACAGCGCGCGCGATAGACGAGCAGATCGTTCTGGCCTTCGACCTGGAGCGAATCGGAACCGGTGAGGTGCAGCTTGCGCACCGCGTCGGACATGGCCTGCTCGACGGTGCCGGGAGGCTGAGGCTCGGTCGATTGCGTGCCATCAGGCGGGTTGGTGAATCCCGGGGCCAGCTTGTTGAGTACCTGGTGCGCGGTGTGCTTGCCCTGGCCAAGCGTGGCCAGCAGATCGGCCGCGGTGGCTACGCCGTATTCGCCGGCAATGCGGCCCAGGTCCTGGTCGTCGATCTGGGTCATTGGCACTTTGTATCGGCGGGCTTCGCGCTCGAGCAGCTTGCGGCCAATTTCGACGGCGCGGCGGCGCTGATCTTCATTGAGCCAGTGCTTGATCTTGTTGCGAGCGCGCGGGCTCTTGACGAAGGTGAGCCAGTCGCGGCTGGGTTTGTGATCTTTCTGCGTGACGATCTCAACGATGTCGCCGGTGCGCAGCTTGGTGCGCAGCGGAACCATGCGGCCGTTGACCTTGGCGCCGACGCAGGTGTGGCCGACTTCAGTGTGGATGGTGTACGCGAAGTCGACCGGAGTGCCGTCGGCGGGAACCACAACGACTTTTCCCTTTGGGCGTGAAGGTGTAGACCTCGTCGGGATAGAGATCCATCTTCAGGCTGGAGAGGAACTCGTTGGGGTCGGTCATCTCCTTCTGCCATTCGACGAGCTGACGAATCCAGTTGAGGCGCTCTTCGTCGCGTGCGGTTACCTGGCCGTCCTTGGATTTGTATTTCCAGTGCGCGGCGATGCCCTCTTCGGCGATGCGGTGCATCTCTTCAGTGCGGATCTGCACTTCGAACTGGTGTCCGCCGTCGCCGATGACGGTGGTGTGAAGGGATTGGTAGCGGTTGGCGCGGGGGATGGCGATGAAGTCCTTGATACGGCCGGGCACGGGGCGCCACAGCGTGTGGATGAGGCCGAAGACGGCATAGCACGAGGCCACATCCTGGGTGATGACGCGGACCGCAAGGAGATCGTAAACCTGATCGAAGGTGATCTTGGTGCGCTGGAGCTTCTGGAAGATGGAGTAGTAGCGCTTGATGCGCCACTCGACGCGCGCCTGGATGTTGTTTTCGCGGAGCTGCTCGGTCAACGTGTCTTCCACGCTGCGCAGGAACTGCTCGCCTTCGATGCGCTGGGCCTCGACAGCTGCGGAGACTTTTTCGAAGCTGACCGGGTCGGTGTAACGGAAGGCCAGATCTTCGAGTTCGCCGCGAACCTTGCCCATGCCGAGGCGGTGGGCGAGCGGGGCGTAGATGTCGAGGGTCTCACGGGCGATGGCTTCGCGCCGGTCAGGCTGCAGGTGCTCGAGGGTGCGCATGTTGTGCAGGCGGTCGGCCAGCTTGATGAGGACCACGCGCACGTCGCTGACCATGGCCAGCAGCATCTTGCGGACGTTTTCGGCCTGGCGGTCTTCGCGGTTGGCGAACTGGATCTTGTCGATCTTGGTGACACCCTCGACAATGTGGGCCACCTGGTCGCCAAAGCCGGACTCGATCTGCTCGCTGGTAGCTGGGGTGTCTTCGACGGCATCGTGAAGCAGGCCGGCGGCGATGGCGGTGGCGTCGAGCTTCATCTCGGCGAGAACTTCAGCGACTTCAAGCGGGTGGATGACATAGGGCTCGCCGGAGGCACGGGTCTGGCCCTTGTGGTGCTGGACGCAAAACTCCCATGCCTTGCGAATAAGTCCAATGTCTTCAGTGGGTCGGTTGCTTTGGACGTGGCGAAGGAGTTGATCGAATCGGCGATCGATGGCTGCCTGGTCGAGGATCGGGCGAGCGCGTCCGGGGGGCGCCGAGGATTCCCTGGTGGCGCCGGGGAGAGCTGCCGGTGTGGGCTGCCGGACTGTCGCCATACTTCATTATAGGCCGCAAATGTTGAGGATGCCTCAACGCGGGACCCTTATACGGACCTGGAGGCGGATGTGCGAGCAGGCGGCCGTCAGAATTGAGGAGGAGGCTTGTCTGACTGAGCGCTTGGGAGGCCGGTTTGAGACCCGCCGGGATTCCAGTCGTGAAACGGCATTGGTGCCCAGGATTTGTTACCTCGGAGCAAACCTAACGACGTTAGTTCTAATCTGATTTTTCCTGCTGTTATTAAGCAATAATGCCAATAAACTCGCGCTTTTCAATGCGTTTTGAGTGTGTTCGCCATCACTGCCCATCGACCATGAAGCGGGAGTACAGTCTCGTTCGGACTAGAGGTCCAGAACTGAGGAATATATGCTAAAAAGCCTCTTAGTTGCAGGAGTGGCCACAGTACTTGCGGTGAGCCTGAGCTTTGCAGACCAAGTGCAACCGAAGGTTGTCATTCCGGTCAATAAAACTGCCCCGACCGATGGAAAACAGATGTATGCGAGCTATTGCGCACCGTGCCACGGCACTGACGGCAAGGGACGCGGACCCGCGGCAAGTGCTCTGAAGACGCAGCCAACCGACCTGACCGTACTGTTGAAGAACAACCACGGGAAATATCCCGACGCCCACGTGGCAGCGATTCTGCAGTTTGGCTCGGAAGTGCCGGCACATGGTTCGGCGCAGATGCCGGTATGGGGACCGATTCTTGGTAATATGAACCGGACCAGCGGCCAGGAAAAGCTGCTCAGGATCAGCAATCTGAGCCACTACCTGGAAACCATTCAAGCACGGTAAACGCCGGCGGCTTTGCTCCCCGCGGCGAAGAGCCTGAGGGAGCGAATGATGAGGGCGAAGACACCGAGGACTGATCGAAACCGTAAGGCGCCTGCGGAGAAAGCTCCAGCGGCGCCTGCGGAGCGAAGACGCGACAAGCAGCGGCAGCCGGCAAAGCCGGTTGAGCAAGAAGCCGCTCGGCGCGAGTCGAAACGAATTCCCTATTCTGCAGGCAAGCCAGTAAACCAGCCATCGCGCCCCTCTGCGCACCCCAGGGAGAGCACGATTGGCGCGCGCGTAAGCCGCCGTGCGGCCGACCGGCTGCGGGCGGGGCATGTGTGGGTGTACGCGTCGGACGTAGAGGGGCTGGAATTGGGCGAAGGCGAAGTCCCTCGGCTGCTGCCGGTGGCGGACAACCGTGGGCTGCTGCTGGGGACGGCGCTCTACAGCCCGACGTCGCAGATTGCGCTGCGGATGGTGTCGCGGGAGGCGATCGGGGAGACCGCGTGGCTCGATTTGCTGGGAAGTCGGCTGACGTCCGCTATCGAACGGCGTGTGCCTCTGCTGATTGGTGAGAAGGCCGACACCGATTCCTGCCGCTTGTGCTTCAGCGAGGCGGATGAGCTGCCGGGGCTGGTCGTCGACAAATACGGCGAACTGGTGATTGTGCAGTTGCTGGCCAAGGGGTTGGATTCGGGGGCGGTGCGGGAGCGGATTGTCGCGACGATTCGAGAACTCATGTCTCCGGCTTCGATCCTGGAGCGGCCGGACCCACGCATCCGGGAACTGGAGGGCTTGTCGGCGCCGGGCTTGGGACCGCTCTACGCCCGCGACCTGCAGAATCCGCTGACGGCAACAGGGTTCCAGTTGAATGCGCTGAGGTTCCACTACGATGCGAACGCGGGCCAGAAGACCGGGGCGTTCCTTGACCAGCGCACCAACTACCAGGCGGCGCAGACCTGGGCGAAGGCGTTTGCTCCGGGCGGGCGGGCGCTTGACGTGTGCACCTACCAGGGCGGGTTTGCACTGCACCTGGCTCCGGTGTCGAAGCGCGTAACGGGGATCGACACCTCGCGCAGTTCCCTGGAGGTGGCCGAACGGAACCTTGCGGTCAATCGCGACAAGTTCTCCGCCGAGGTGGACTGGGTAGAGGGCGACGCGTTTCAGATTCTGCGCGACTGGGCTGCGGCACGCGAGCAGTTCGATACGATCGTGCTCGATCCGCCGGCCTTTGCCAAAAGCAAGCGGGCAGTGGAAGGAGCCCTGCGCGGCTACAAGGAGCTGAACCTGCGAGCGATGCAGATGCTGCGGCCGGGTGGGTTGCTGGTCACCTGCTCGTGCTCGCACCACGTGTCGCCGGCCGATTTCGAAGCTGCGGTGGCCGCAGCGGCTGCCGATGCACACCGGCGCGTGCGGCTGCTCGAGCGTCGCGGGGCCGCGCCGGACCATCCTGTGGTGTTGAATATTCCGGAGACCGAGTATCTGAAGTGCCTGGTGCTGGAGGTGGAGTAGCGACTGAGAAGCTCTCAGCCCTTCAGCTGTCAGCCTTCAGTTCTCAGCTCTCAGCCTTCAGTTCTCAGCTCTCAGCCTTCAGCGGTCTGACGACGCGACCAGCGCGGAAAGAAGCGGAAGTGGCGGTGGTTCTCGGATCCGGAATCTACCGGGTTGGCGATTTGTGGATCGTGAGGAGTGGCGGCACTCATCTGCGAAAGAGCTTCTTTCACCTGGGTGCGCAGGGATTCGGCTTCGAAGATACAGGAGCGGAGGTACGCTGAGACGCTGAGTTGCGCGGCGGCGGCGCGCTGCTGCAATTGCGCCTGTTCCGATTCCGTGATGCGGATGGTGATGCTGGCGGTTTTGCGGCTCTTTGTCGCTGACACGGAATTCGATGCCTGCGAAGGGATGCTTGCCGGCGAGGGCTGATGCTGGATTTCAGAGGACGCCGCCGGGAGGGGCTTCCGCGATGCGGACCCGGCGATGGGCGCGCAGAGCCTGCTCGTAGCTGATAGTGGACACATCGTCGCCGAGTGCGCTCAAGTCCCATTGATCTTCAGACTGTTTGCCCGAACCGGTGAGCGAGGCAAGCAGGGTTGCGAAGCTTGCCGGGGTGCGAGGCGGTGGCACTGGTTCAGGCATGAATTCAGCTTAGGCCGGCCTGGCTCGGGGATGAGGTTTTTCCCATGAATTCGAGGGCGCTGTTTCCCGAATCAGGCTTGCGGAAGATGCGTGTTTCGAAATGAGACGTGCCTGAGCAGTGGCTCAGGGTTCGCTTACGGGCGCCGGCTTCCTGCTTTTGCCGGGGCTGCCGGTTTCGGTCCAAAGAAACGTCAATTGGTCGGCGTCGTCCTCAATCTGCTGCTCGACGCTGACTCCGGCCGAATGGCCGCCGGCGACGCTGTAGTGCAGCAGCACCGGCCGCCCGCTCTTCGACGCGGCCTGGAGAAGCGCCGTCATCTTGCGCGCGTGCAGCGGGTCGACGCGGGTGTCGTTGTCGCCGGTGAAGAACATAACCGCGGGATAGTCGGCGCGTGGCTTGACGTTCTGATAGGGCGAATATTTCTCGAGATACGGGAATTGCTTCGGGTTGTCAGCGGAGCCATATTCGGTGGTCCAGTGCGGGCCCTGCTCGAATTTCTGATAGCGCAACATGTCGAGCAGGGGATAGCCGCACCAGACGGCGGAGAATAATTCGGGATGTTGCGTGATTGAGGCGCCCATCAGCAAGCCGCCGTTGGAACGGCCCGTGATAGCGAAGTGCTCAGGGGAAGTGTACTTCTGATCGATAAGATACTGTGCGGCGGCGAACCAGTCATCGAAGACGTTCTGTTTTTTCTCGAACATGCCCTGTTCGTGCCAGTTTTCGCCGTACTCTCCGCCACCGCGCATATTGGGCACGGCGAACCAGCCTCCCTGCTGGAGCCACCACGCCCAGGCGGGATTCCACGCCGGCGTCTCGCTGGAATTGAAGCCGCCGTATCCGGTCATGAGAAGGCGCTCGGAGCCATCCTGGTGCAGACCTTTTTTGCCGGCGACAAACATGGGAATCTGGGTACCGTCTTTGGACTTGCAGAAGACCTGCTTCAGTTCGTAATCGGCGGTATTGAACGGAACCTTTGGCTGGGCGAAGACTTCGCGTTTGCCGGTGAGCGTGTCGATGCGATAGATGGTCGGCGGCTGGATATATGACTCGAAGCTCAAAAAGCCATAGCGATCGATGGTGCGGCCCAGGACGCCGGAGGCAGAGCCAATGCCTTCGAGATCGATTGTGCCGGCCGGCTTTCCATCGAGTGAGTAGACACTGATTTCCGACTTCACATCGTGGAGGCGGTTGACGTAGATTTTGCCGCCGACGATGTCGAAGCTTTCGATGACGTCCTTGCCTTCGGGAATGATGGTCTTCCAAGCTTCAGGCATGATGCCGGGGTCGGCACGCAGGATACGGCCATTGGGCGATTTGTAATCGGTGCGGACGTACCATGCGCCCTTGGCGTAGCCGCCGGAGAAGCGCGCATCGATGTCCCAGACGAGGACGTCGAACGGCGAGTTGGGCCTGGTGAGGTCACGGAAACAGATATCGACGCGCCTGGGAGGCACGCCGCGTTCAATTGTGATGACGAGGTAATGCGCGTCGTCGGTGATCTCGGCGAAGAAAAGGTCAATGGGGCCGAGCAGCTCGCCGTGGAATTCGCGACCGAAGATGAGCTTGTCATCGGCGTTGCGGGTGCCGATGGCGTGAAGGAAGAGCAGCGTGCCTTTGCGGTCGGTGCGCGCGTAGTAAAGGCCTTTGCCGTTGGGCGTAAAAAAGATGGAGTAGTAGACGCCGGCGGGGAGTTCGTCCTCGAGCGGCTTCTTTCTGGCGATGCTATAGATGCGAATGGTGGATTCATCGGCGCCGCCCTGGCGGACCTGGTAGGCGACGAGCATGCCGTCGCGCGAAACATCGGCCAGGCGGACGGAGGTGTTGGGATCGCGGCTGAAGGCGGCGGGGTCGATGAGGCGCTCGTCTTTGGGCGCACTGGGCTGGTCTTTGGGGGCCTCGCCAGTCCAGCCGCGGCGCATGTAGATGGAGAGTTGCTCTTCGCCGGCGAGGCGTTTTTCGAAGTAGTAGTTGCCGGCACGCTGGATAGGGATGGTCCAGCGAGAGGTGTGTTCGAGCGGGTCGAGATCATCGAGGATCTGGTTACGGATGGGCGCCTGCTTCAGGTAACGCGTGGTGTACACGTTCTCCTGGTCGATGAAAGCGCGGGTCTCCGAGCTCTTTGCATCCTCAAGCCAGCGGTAGTCGTCGGTGATTTTGTTGCCGGAGTAATTGTCGATGACCGGCTGAGGATCAACTGTGGGCGGAGCGGGGAGAGTGAAACCGGCACGGCTGCGAATGGCCTGCGCGGAAGCGATTGTGCAGAGCACAACGAAAAAGACAAAACCGGCAATTCGCCGCATTTGAAACCCCCTGCCAGACAGAATACTCGTGCGATTTGAGTCGAAACGCGGATGAACTGTCCGACGCACCGTTGATGCCATTGGCACCAGACTTCCGCCGGCTGCGCATTGCGACGCGCGGCGATCTGGAAGCCCGGTAGAATCGAGCCAGTGGAAGATTCTTTGCCAACTCAGCCGCGGCCGGGGACAGCTTCGCCGCTGGCGCGGGTGATGCGCGCGCTGCGGCCGTCGCATGCGCATTCGGCCTTCAGCGCCACGGTAGTGCTGATGGTGTCGGTTTTCCTGTCGCGCATTATCGGGCTGGTGCGGGTGAAGTACATCATGTGGCTCTTCGGCAGCGGGATGCAGGCTGATGCGCTGAACGCCGCATTCGTGCTGCCGGATATGATTTCGTACTTCCTTGTGGGCGGAGCAGCGTCGATCACGTTTGTCACCATCCTGACCCGCTATCGCGAGACGGGGCGAGAGAAGGAGGGCGAACGGTCACTCTCCGTCATCCTGACGACGATGTACCTGGTGCTGGGCGGGGCGATCGTGCTGGCGGAAATATTTGCGCCATGGTACGTGGGCTGGTGGTTCAACGGTTTCGACGCGGAGAAGGCAGCTCTTTGCGTGGCCCTCACGCGGATTCTGCTCCCGGCCCAGCTGTTCTTCTTTGCGGGTGGGGTGTTCGGCGCAGTGCTGCTGGTGCGCAAGCAGTTCAACGTGCAGGCGGTTTCGCCGCTGATCTACAACCTGGGTACGATTGTGGGCGGCGTGCTGCTGGTGAGGCAGCTGGGCGTTTCGTCGCTGGCGATCGGCACTGTGGCGGGTGCGTTCTTCGGGCCGTTTTTTCTGAACTGGCTGTTTGCGCGGCGGGCGGGCGCGCGGTACAGGCCGATTCTGGACTGGCACGACGAGGGGTTGCGCGAGTGGGTGCGGCTGTCGCTGCCGCTGATGGCGGGCGTTTCGCTGGTGACGGCGGATAGTTGGATCATCGCCCATTTTGCGTCGAAGATCGGCGGCGCAGTTTCGCAGTTCAACTACGCCAAGCAGTTCTTTACGGCTCCCATGGCGGTGCTGGCGCAGGCGGCGGGTGCGGCGTCGATGCCGTTCTTTGCCAGCCTGTGGGCGAAGGAGAAAAACTTCGAGTTTGCCAACGCGGTTGCGGATTCTGTTTCGCGAGTGACCTGCCTGGGGTTGCTGGCGGCTTCGGCAATGATTGCGCTGGGCAGGCCGGCGATCGACCTGGTATTTACAGGAGGCCGCTTTTCGGTCGGAGATGCCAGGCAATGCGCCGCATATTTTTCGGCCTTCTCGATCTCGCTGTTTTTGTGGTCGGCGCAGGCCATCTACTCGCGTGCGTTCTATGCGGCCGGGAACACATTTGTGCCGATGGCGGCGGGGACCATCGTGACGGCGGTTTCGCTGCCGATTTATGTGGGAATGTTTCACGGATTCGGCGCGATGGGACTGGCGTTTGCGTCGGATATCGGGATTGCGATGCAGACGCTGGCGATTGCAGGGCTGCTGCATCAGAGGCACATGGTGTCGCTGGCGAGCCTCGATTATCGCGAGATGGGCCGGTGCCTCGCCGCGGCGCTGGCCGGCGGTGCGGCGACGTGGATTGTGTTTTCGTGGTTGCTGGGGCTGGTGATTCACACCCACAACAGGTGGAGCGAACTGGTGGTCCTGATCGCAGGCAGTGCGTTGTGGGCGGCGATTTCGCTGTGGATCTTGAACAAGACCGGATCAGCACTGCCGCGGGTGATGAGGAAGCGGATGCGGCTGGCCTGAACGCCGCAGTGAAATAAACATCGCAGGCTGCAAAACATATGAGGTCGGCTTCAGTCGACAAGGCACCGGAACCCCTGCCGATGCAGGGGTCCTCGCGAGCTGGGCGTGAAGACGCCCTTAAGAGTTGGCCGCTACTTTCGCGGTTTCGTGCACGACGGTGGGCTTGGCGTCGGCCTTGCGGATGTCGATACCGCCCTTGAAGAACGCGCCGTCTTCAATGCTGATGCGGGCCGCGGCCACGTCGCCGGTGAGGGCGCCTTCGGCGCGGATGTCCACGCGATCAGTGGCAGTGACGTTGCCCTTTAGCTTGCCGAGGACGACGATCTCACGGGCGCTGATGCTGGCGTTTACCGATCCGTTTTTGCCCACAGTGACGCGATTGCCGGGGATGCTGATGCTGCCCTCGACCTTGCCGTCGATGAACAGCGATTCGGTCCCGGTGATCTCGCCCTTGATGGAGAGTCCTTTGCTGATGCTGGCTTGCTCGCCGACGGATGATGCCGCCGGACGCGCCGTTTCAAGAGAGGGCTGCTGCTGCACGGGCATCGGACGGGCAGGCTCGGGGGTCGGTGTCGGGGTCGATTGGCCTTGTTGGGTGGGTTTCCACATAGCGCTCAAAAGAATTCCTTTTCTGTCCTAACGGGACTTAGTGTGCCAAGGCAGGGACCACAGGAGTGGACCCCAAAAGCTTAATATTTCCGAACGGCGGCACTCTCTATCCAATATGAGCACGGACGTCCGCAGTATGATTTCAGTCCTGCTCGGGCATACCAAGCATGGTTGTTGCCGTTATTGTAAGACGACTGGGCAAAGTTGTACGAATGCCCAGAGTACGGAGGTCATCCGGTAGCCCATTGTAGCAACAGCCAAAAGAGAAAACCCGATGAATCGGGGCGATTCACCTAAAACTCCCGAACCACGAAAGGAACCCATGATCCGGATCGCAAAGGCTATCGTCCTTTTTTGTGCGGTGAGTGCGGTATCCCTGGCTCCGGCACCGGCGCAGATGACAACTTCGACCGATCCGTTTGACCTGGTGATTCTGCACGGGCACATCATCGACGGGACCGGATCGCCCTGGTACTCGGGCGACGTCGGCATTCGCGATGGACATATCGCCGCAATCGGCGACCTGGGGAACGCCCCGGCAAAGCAGCGGATCGATGCGCAAGGCAAAGTTGTTGCGCCCGGATTTATCGACATGCTGGGCCAGTCGGAGCTGACCATGCTCGTCGATCCGCGGCTGCCGTCGAAGATCTACCAGGGCATCACCACGGAGATTACCGGCGAAGGCGATTCGGTGGCGCCGGTGAACGACGCGATGCTGGCGGCGGACCACTCCGGCTACGAGCACTTGCACATCACGCCTGACTGGCGCACGCTGCGCCAGTATTTTGCGCGTCTTGAGAAGCAGGGCATGGGCATCAACCTGGCCACCTATGTGGGTGCGACGTCGGTGCGGCGCATGGTGCTGGGCGACGCCGATGTGCAGCCGACGCCGGCGCAGCTCGACCAGATGAAGGCGCTCGTCGACGAGGCGATGCGCGATGGCGCGGTTGGCCTGTCGACGGCGCTGCAATATGCGCCGGCGCCTTATGCCAAGACCGAGAGCTGATCGCGCTGGCCGGTGAGGCGGCGAAGTACGGCGGCATCTATGCGACGCACATGCGCAGCGAGGGCGATGCGGTGCTGGAGTCGATTGACGAAGCTACGCAGATTGGCCGCGAGGCGCATATTCCCGTCGAAATCTGGCACCTGAAGGCCGCGGGCAAGGCCAACTGGGGCAAGATGCCGCAGATCGTCGCGCGCATCGATGCAGGCGCGCCGCAGGCATGGACGTGAGCGCCAACACCTACGCCTACACCGCGTGGTTCAATACGTTCTCGGCATTCGTTCCGCCGTGGGCGCACGACGGCGGCGATGCGAAACTGATTGAGCGACTCAAGGATCCGGCCACGCGCGCGCGCATTCGCAAGGACATGCTTTCGGCGGGAAAGGACTCCGCCGGCGAGAACTGGGACAACGAGTGGCAGGAGATTCCGGGACCGGAAGCGATCCAGATCGCGGTGGTGCAGAATCCTGAACTTGTGCCGCTGCAGGGCAAGCGGCTTTCGGACGTGGCTGCGCTGTGGAAGGAAGACGCCATCGACGCGCTGTGCGACATCCTGATCAAGGACAACGCGTTCACCGAAGTGGCCGTCTTTGGCATGGACGAGCCGGACGTGCTGCTGGCGCTGAAGCAGCCGTGGGTTTCGATCGACAACGACTCGCAGGGGACCTCGCCCGAAGGACTGCTGGGCAACGAGCATCCGCACCCGCGGGCGTATGGGACGTTTCCGCGGATTCTGCGCAAGTATGTGCGCGAAGAGAATCAGCTGACGCTGCCGGACGCGATTCGCAAATTCACGGCGCTGCCGGCGCAGCGGATGCGGCTGACGGATCGCGGCGTGCTGAAAAAGGGGATGTGGGCGGATGTGGTCGTCTTCGATCCCGCGACGATCACCGACAAGTCGACCTATGAAAATCCGAACCAGCTTTCGGAGGGCATGGAGTACGTGCTGGTGAACGGCGTGCCGGTGATTGCCGAGGGAAAGATGACCGGAGCGTTGCCGGGGAAGGTGCTGCGCGGGCAGGGTTATGTGCCGTAATGACGAAAGGTCAGATGCATGGCGACCAGCAAGCTGGATGAGAAGGTCTTTTTGAACGTTGATCTCGAGATCTTCTCGAAGTCCGACCTCAAACCCCTTGCCGACGCATTGAGGCGGAAGTTGGACGTTCACTACCTCGGCATGGAGTTTGGAAAACATAAGGCTTACTTTGAACTCTCTGCGTTCCCAAAGACTCCTGACGCGGCCATCATTCGCTATTGCAAGTTGATTCGGAAGCTCCGACCTTATGCGCGAAAACTCTGGGATGGTGCAGAATCTCGCAGCTTTGATATCGGATTCGAAGCGCCCAAAAGGGGCCGCTATTTCTGGGGCGCAGTGAGCCAAACAGCGGTCCTCGCAGCGGCTGAAGTTGGGGCTCAGATCGCCATCACCGTTTACGGACCGATGAAAGTGGCCAAGCAGGCAAAGAAGAAACGGCCTTCGAGTTCCTCCAAGTGAATCATTTGCTTCGATCGCCGCCCTTCGCGCATCTCTTGTTTGAACGGATAAATTCTTATTTCATGAGCCATCCTCTTTTTTCTGCTTTTCAGCTTCGGTCTGTCGTGTTTCCGAACCGCATTGGCGTTTCGCCGATGTGCGAGTACTCGTCCGTGGACGGGTTTGCCACTGACTGGCACCTGGTGCACCTGGGCTGCCGCGCGCAGGGTGGCGCGGGGCTGGTGATGATCGAGGCCTCGGCCGTATTGCCGGAGGGGCGCATCTCGATTGGCGACCTGGGAATCTGGAAGGACGAGCACATCGAAAAGCTGGCGCAGATTGCGCGAGTTCATCCACTCGCAGGGCGCGCGTGCCGGCATCCAACTGGCGCATGCGGGGCGCAAGGGCAGCATGGCGGTGCCGTTTGGCGGACGAGCGTCTGCTGACGCCCGAAGAGGGCCGATGGGAGCCGGTTGGGCCCAGCGCAATTGCCTTCTCGCCGAATTACGCGGTGCCCACGGCGCTGGATGAGGCCGGGATTGCCGGGTGGTCGGGGCCTTTCGCCGCTGCCGCACGGCGGGCGGACGCAGCGCGGGTTCGACTTTGTGGAGATTCACGGCGCACACGGCTACCTGCTGCACGAGTTTCTGTCGCCGCTGGCGAACCAGCGCACGGACGAGTATGGCGGCAGCCTGGAGAACCGCATCCGGCTGCCGCTGGAGGTTGCCGACGCGGTGCGCGCGGCGTGGCCGGAGCATCTGCCGCTGTTCATGCGGATCTCCGCGACGGACTGGGCGGACGGCGGCTGGACGCCGGATGAGTCGGTGGAGCTGGCGCGGCAGCTGCGCGAGCACGGAGTGGACCTGGTGGATGTCTCTTCCGGCGGCAGGTGCCGAACGCGACAGATTCCGGCTGGGCCGGGATTCCAGGTGCCGTTTCGCGGCGCGCATTCGCAAGCGAAGCGGGAATTCCGACCGCGGCCGTGGGCATGATCACGGCGCCCGAGCAGGCCAACGAGATCGTGGCGAACGGCGAGGCCGACATTGTGCTGCTGGCGCGGGAGATGCTGCGCGATCCTTATTGGCCGTTGCACGCGGCCTCGGCGCTGGGCGAATCGGCCACGTGGCCGGTGCAGTATTTGCGAGCCGCACCGCAAGGATCCGCTGCACGAATTGCGGTGGAGCGGCCCGCAAAGGGCTGACTTGCGCAATTTAGGCACTGATTTTCAACAAAATTCGTGATCAAGTTGCGCCAAAGCCATGCATTTTGCTTCACTTTGCGTGCAATTGGTGGCCTATACTGCGACTAAGCAGTGAACTCGCAGCAGCAATGCGGGCCTTCTGCATCCGTTATGGCAACGCATCCGTCCCCGAAGCGCGCCGTTGAGACTCCGACGATACCCGATCGTCTCTATTTCAAGATCGGGGATGTTGCACGTCTTCTCAAGATCGAGCCGTATGTTTTGCGCTTCTGGGAATCGCAGTTCCCGCAGCTGAAACCCAACAAGAGCGGAACCGGCCAGCGGCTCTATCGCAAGCGTGACGTGGAGATCGCGGTAGAGATCAAACGGCTGGTTTATGGCGAGGGTTACACCCTGTCGGGTGCGCGGCACGCACTGGGACAGGCGAAGCGTGCGGAGCCGCAGGCCGCTGCTCCGGCGCCGGCTCCGGCAGCGGGATCTGCGAAAAAGCGTGGCAAGACTGCGGACGTTATCGTTCGCGCCCGGATGGAGTTGCGTGAGATCGTAGCCCTCCTGGGCGGTCCGGCGAGTGCGGCACCGGCGGTGCAACCGATTCGCCGCAGAACCCGCACCGCGGCGAATGAGAGCGCATCGCGCTCCCTTTTCGATTCCTAGATTCAGCCCTGGCATCGCAAATCCGGACCGGAAATGCCGCGGTTCATCGTTCTTGATCGAGAACATCGAGGATGTATTCCCCTGCGCCGTATCCGACCATCGGTATTGCTCCCGTGGGATCGCCGATGTTTGCCAGGAAAAAGCTTGCAGGGCACCGCAACATACATTTCGGGGATGATGTTGTGGTCGGCGGCAGACTTTGTAAACGATGCGCTTCGAGGATGGCCGCAGCCTCGGCGTTCCGTCCCATGCTGCCGCATAAACTTCGGCCAGGCTGAAGTCGACAAACAGAAATTCCTGACGCTCATACCAGTATTCAAAGATGGCACGGATCGGTATAGGTGCTGCGAACGCGCCGGTAGCCGCCGGAAGCCACTTTCAGCAGTTCCATCCTCTCCACGGTGTTGCGGATTACGCAGGATCGGTGACAACGCCGAAATTGATGATCGGCCAGCAACGCGCCGTCGATATCGTTCTTCACTCCCTCTTCCAGCGTGCCGTGCAGGTCTCCATCCCGGATGAACGCGGCATCGAATCCTTTCTGCAGCAGCGCTACATGCTTGAGAGCATCGACGCGTGTGGGTTCATCGCCGGCGCGGCGCGCAACTTCGGCAAAATCTGCGCAGGCCGACGATTGCGGCGGCCGTGGAGAAGGCGAAATGCTTCTTGTCTTTCTGGTGCTCCTCCCAGATGGACGTGTCGGCGGCAACAATCTCGCCCTGCTCGTATGTCTCCATGTTGGCCAGCAGCGGCTTCACGATGAAGTCCCTGGCGCTTTGATAAAGCGGGCCGCGATAGGTCGGAGTGGAAAGCAAACGCGGGCTCGTCGTATTTCTTCAGGTATTCGCCGAGCACCCACAGGGCTTCACCCCAGTCGTCGAACTCAATATTGGTGCTGCCTTCCTCGGTAAAGAATGGCTCCTCTGCACCGTCCCCGAAAGTAGCGCACCACCGAGATCTGGTAATCGGCGCCGGCGGTTTCCGCCCGCATCTTTGCCGGTCGGCCGGGCATTGAAGTAAGCCAGCAGCGCCGCCCGCGCCTCCTCGCGATGGCCCATTCGCGTCAGGGCAACCGTCGCCCATGCCATGTCGCGCACCCAGGGCGTGAACCACACGCCGTCAGGCATGCTGGCTACGATGAGGCCGTTGCCATGGCGTCCGGGGCGGTTCGGCTCCCGGCTTTGCGCCATGCGCAGCATGACTTCGCTTTGACGCCATAGATGCCGGGTCTTCTCGCTCGCGAGCGAAAGCAGGCGGCTGAACGCGCCAGTGCTCGAGTTCGGCGATCTCGCGCTTGACCAGTTGCGAAGCTGAAAGGTTGGCGCGCCACTCGGCGAATTCGCGGACCGTTTGTTCCAGGTCATTATCGTTCTCAATCGAGATCAAGGCCCATGCCGTGCTGCCGGAGAGCGGCTGAGCTGACGAATTGGGTTGGACTGGGTCGAGCGGAATGAGCGCGAGGCTCTCATCGATGCCGGTGAATCGCAGCAGCTTGCATCTCGTTCCCGGCCGCGCGAACGACCTCTTGCGATTTGACCGGCTGGTTCCATTCAACGGAAAAGCCGTCACCGGCTGCGCTTTCTGAAGCGGGATGCCAAGCTGATCACGAGTGCCGCCTGCCGCAAGCCAAAAGGCATAAAGACGAAGCCATCCCCGGAACTGCTTCGCGTATGAATGATGTGGGAATCTTCGTCGTAATCTGCCGATATGTTTTGTGGGTTCGGGCTGTTCCAGCCGAGGCTCTTGATGAAATTGGCGGTCTCGAGGCCTTCGCTGAGGGGTCTTTGCGGATCAGGCCGGGCAAAGCTGTACGGATGCGCATAAAACTTGGTCAGCGTGCCGGTCTGCGGCGACACCACTGCGAATCCAAAGCCGTTGCCGGTAACCAGGTTGGTAGCCGAGGAGGGCAAACACGCCAGAAGGGCGGCGCTGACCGCTGATACACACAAGGAAATAACGCGCATGACTGGCCCATTTTCGGCTTCGCGCGTGGAATCTGCAACTTCTCAAATTGGAGAAGTTTCGAAATCCGGACTTGCGTCACTTTGCATTGCTTATAATCGAGCTATTCAAACGGGAAAGCCCCCGACGGGTGCGCACGAGCAGGCCCCAGGATGCGTCTTTCGCATTCTCTTGCGTTCGTACCGACTGACACGGTGAAAGCAGAAACTTCAGATTATCTCGGCGCTCGCCGCGTGCGTTCAGTCGCAGGCAGCGGAGCCCTGGTGCTCGTCGCGCTCTCCCTGGCCGGAATGGCGCAGGCTCCGCAGGCGGGCGATTCCCGCAAGCCGCAGACGGCGACGATTCAAGCATCTTCGAAGACAACTCCATCTGGAATCAAGTTTGAGGATATCCGCAAGACGTCCCACATCAATTTCGTCCTGCGCAACAGTGTCAGTCCGCAGCACTATACGTTTGAGACGATGGCCGGCGGAGTTGCCCTGTTCGACTACAACAACGACGGCTTGCTCGACATCTTTTTCACCAACGGTGCAGCGATTCCTTCTCTCGAGAAGACCGATGCAAGCTACGCGAACCGCCTGTTTCGCAACAACGGGGACGGCACGTTTACGGATGTAACGGAGAGCGCGGGTCTCAAGGGAATCGGCTATTCGATGGGCGCGGCGGCGGGTGACTACGATAACGACGGATTCGTAGACCTCTACATCACCGGGGTCAACAAGAACCAGCTCTTTCACAATAACGGTAACGGCACATTTACCGACGTAACGGAGAAAGCAGGGGTCGCCGGCATGGTGCCGCACCTCGGCAAGGCCTGGGCAGTTACGGCGGGCTGGTTCGATTACAACAACGATGGACTGCTCGACCTGCTGGTCATCAATTACCTCGATTACGACGTCAAGACCGCCAAACTTTGCGTGGCGCAGGGTCTTCCCGCGTACTGTTCGCCGGTTGAATTTCTGGGCACTCCCAACATTCTCTATCGCAATAATGGCGACGGCACCTTCACTGACGTCTCGGTCCAGTCCCATATCTCTCAATATGTCGGCAAAGGGATGGGTCTTTCCTTTGCCGATTACGATAGCGACGGGTTCACTGATGTTTTCATTGCAAACGACACTTTTCAGAATTATCTGCTGCATAACAACGCCGACGGGACATTTACAGATGTCGGAGTTGTGTCTGGGGTAGCATATAACTCCTTCGGTAACTCGATTGCGGGGATGGGAACGGATTTCCGCGATCTGGATAACGACGGCCGCCCGGATATCTTCGAGACAGCCATGTTCGGCGAGGGTTTCCCGCTCTACAAGAACCTCGGCGACGGGCAATTCCAG
The DNA here is from genome assembly GCA_963774175.1 of uncultured Acidobacteriaceae bacterium. GTDB lineage: Bacteria > Acidobacteriota > Terriglobia > Terriglobales > Acidobacteriaceae > Telmatobacter. Next base: position 43,815 of record CAVZDT010000016.1, on the reverse strand, counting down.
GATGTGACCAGCGTTGCCGGATTAGCAACCTCGAGTCGCCTGACGGCGTGGGGAACGGGAGTCTTCGACTTCGACAACGACGGGTACAAGGACCTGTTCACTGCCAATTCCGACATTCTCGACAACTCCATGGAGTTGGCGCATCGCCCTTACGGCCTGCCCAATGGGTTATTTCGCAACAAAGGCAATCTGACGTTTGAGGACCTGAGCGACGAAGGCGGGCGCGAGCTTCTCTGTTCCCGCACCGCATCGCGGCGCCGCTTTCGGCGACCTTAACAACGACGGCAAAATCGATATCGTCGTAACCGTGATGAACGGTCCTCCCCAGATCCTGATGAATCGCACTAGCAACAACAATCACTGGATCATTCTGAAACTGCGCGGCGTGAAATCGAATCGCGACGGCCTGGGTACGAAGATCAAGATCACGACGGCGCTCGGATCGCAATACAACGAGGCAACGACAGCCGTCGGCTACAACTCTTCAAGCGACAAGCGCGTGCACTTTGGCCTGGGAACTGCAACCGTCATCGACAAACTCGAGCTCAACTGGCCGAGCGGCACCAGGCAGGTCCTGATGAACGTCAAGGCGAATCAGATTCTTGATGTCACCGAAGCCGCACAGTGAGCCCTATGGATGTGCATCCGCCGCGATCTTCCGGGCGAGTTCCGCTTGTCCGTTGCCGGCGAGTAACGCAGTCAGGCCTTCCATGAACTCGCGGTTATTCGCGCCGTAGGCGGCGGCTGTCTCGGCAACAAGGTCGGCATCCTTGACGTTTCCGAGATGGAAATCGGCATCGCAGAGCATGTAAAGAAATTCCGGGGTCATTGTTTTCGACTTGTTCAGCCAATCCGCAGCCTCTTCCCACTTTTCCTGGTGGTAGCGAACCTCGCCCATCTCCGCAATGGCCATCTGATAGCTGGGGTCGTTGGCAAGTTCGGCTTTGAATTCGTCCTCCGCCTTGCCCAGATCGGCCATCTTCAGATCCAGAATTCCCTCGTAGGTATGCGCGCCGCGAACCTTCGGATCGAGCGCGAGCGCACGGTGAAGACAGCGAACGCCATCTTCGGTATTGCCCATGAACAGGTAGGTCTTTCCGAGGAAAACTAATGCATCCGCCGTGGTGGCCGAAGTGCCTTTGAAGTGCTCCTGATAAAGCCGCAAAGCGTCATCTTCGTGATGATTCTTCAACATTTGCCGGGTCTGAAGACGGATGACGTTTTCACGCTGATCAGTTTCAACTGAGCGGACAAACGACAATTGCTCCATCATCAGGTGATGGAGAGCCGCCTCATGTTGCGCATCCGCGGTTCTGCCCGTTCCTGCATATGCACGCGACAAATAGAAATGTGCGAGGAGCTTCGTGGGGTCAACGCGTAAGACGGCCTGCAGCGTGGTGACCGCGGACGAATAGTCCTTCAGCTCCAGTTCGCATTCACCAAGTCCAAGCATCGCTTCCGCATCATCGGGCTTGCGGGTAAGCAACCGCGTGTAGGATGCCTTTGCCGCGTCCCATTGTGCGAGCTTGGTCTGCGTTGAAGCGAGAATTTGCAGGGCATTCGTATCGTCGGAGTCGACCTCAAGCGCGCGTGTCAGGTGCTGCGCGGCTCCAGAAAGATCCATCAACCGGTAATCAGCCGATCCAATTTCATAATCGATCCGGGGAAGCCTCGGATTGGCTTGTTGCGCCTGGAGCAACCAGTGCAGGCCCTCCTGATTGTTCCCACTGCTCGAGAGCAATTCCCCGTATTTTTGCATGATCGCCGCGTTTGCCGGATCCGCTTTCAAACTTTTGCGAATCGCCTCGACGGCCAGATCATCGTGCCCATTCAGGTGATACGCCTGCGCGAGATAGTACTGAACATCGCCATCCCGGGGTTCAACCCTGCTGGCACGCAGCAGAAGGGTCAACGCATCTTCTTTCTGCCCGGCCGCCAGTTTCTCGATGCCTGCCTTCAACAGCAGATCGCCATCGTTGGGAGCCAGTTTCAACGCATCTTCATACTCCGCATTCGCCGCGGCGCTGCTTCCAGTTTCTTCAAGGAGCATTGCCTTCAGCTTCATTGCCGGCACAAACTTCGGATCTTGCTCCAGCAATTGCGAAGCGATCCGCATCGCACCGTCGGGATCGCCATGCTCGGCAAGAGTGACTGCCTTGTTCACCTGCTGCATCCGTGATGACTCGGCAGGATGGCCGGGGGATTGCGCGAAACTTGTCGCGGCGGTCCAGGAAAGCGACACAGATCCTGCAAGGACAATCCCAAATCGGAGCGGTTTCCGGAAGAGACCACCGATGGACGGTGTGAGCGTCGAGGGCCAGATATTACTTTTCATCCGCCTCATCCGCACTGGCCTGCCGGGGTTGAATCATCAGTTCCTGGTACAAGGAACTTAGTTTCGCCTTAGCTTCCTTGTACTTTTTGTAGAGATCCACTTCCCGGTTGGCATCCTCCACTCGGCCTTTCTTGCGATAAAGAATCGCCAGCCGGTAATGCGCCACGGCGTTGGTCGGCTCCAGTCTTACCGTTTCCTCCAGCAGCGGCAATGCCTTGTCGAGTTGATCCATTTCGATCAGAACTTTGGCCAGCCCCAATTTTGCGTCCGAATCGCCAGGTTGCAAATCGACGGCTCGCGAGTAGTGCTCGAAGGCGCGCTGTACGTCACCTCTCTGGGCTTCGATCTCACCCAGTCGAGCCTCGGCCTTTTCATCCAGCGGGTTTTCAGTTAATGCGTGGCGATATTCAACCTCCGCCTGCTGCTTGAGCTTCGGATCTGAGGCCGTCCGCAAAACCTCTGCAAGTTCGAAATACACCCCCGGCAAATGAGGATTCAGAGCGATTGCCTTGCGAAAATGCGTAATCGCCCCGTTCGTATTTCCCTGTTTCGTCTCTTCATGGGCGATCATCTGCTGCATCTGTGCAGAATTCGGCTGGTCCAATGCCATGGCCAGCATCGACTCTCCGGCAAGATCGGTATAGGTGCGATACGCGGCATAGAGCACCTCGGCGTTGTCGGGGTCCGACTTGCGCAACTGCGCAACCACGCTGGCCGACTCGTCCAGGTCTCCATCGCGCGTGTAGAGCCCAACGAGTTCCAATCCAACCTGGCTTTTGAATTTCCGCTCCTGAATCTGGGGGAATGCTGCTTCCATATCCTTGCGCGCATTGGCAAAGTCCTGGGTCCTCACTTCGGCAATTCCAAGCAAGCCTTGAATCTTGACCAGAGAAGGCTGATGTTCGAGGGCAAAACGCAAATGCGGAATCGCCTCTGCGGGCTTGGCTTGAAAGAAGAGAAGGACGCCAAGGTTGCCTTGCGTTTCAACGTTGTCCGGCTCTAGTGCGACTGCCGCCTCAAACTCCGGTATCGCCAGCTCAGGCCGATTCTGGTGGAGAAACTCCTGCGCTTTCTGGAGATGCGCGGCGACTTCCTGGCCCTTTCCGTCCGCTGCCTGGGCGATCAGGAATACTGTGCTGCTACCCACGAGGACCAAAACCGCAAGGGCGCCGCGGAGCTTTGTATTCATACGGAACTGTCCACCATAAATTGACGCTAACACCGAGAGGCCGAAAGCGAAACTCGCTCCGATTGGAGGCAAGAGCCGTTGGCTGCCCATTTCCTGGATTCAAGCATGAGCGCTGTTCTGGCCGCCAAACGGAGGAGACGGCGACGAATCGCCGTCTCCTCGCCGTTGCATGTTCCTCACGCCTAGTAGGTCAGGCGTGCCCCCAGTTGCACGTTGCGGCCGTAAACCGTCACGGTGTTGAGCACGGTTGTGCCGGTCGTGTAGGGCGTACCGGGGCCGGCAGAGCCTCCGAGGCTGGCATCGCCCGGAACACCGAAGCTCGGATGGTTGAAGGCGTTTTGAGCATCCGCCCGGATCTGGAGTTTTATGTTCTCCCAAATCGAGAATGTCTTGCTTCCCGAAAGGTTCACCTCGTCAATTCCAGGGCCGTAGAGCGAGTTCCTCCTTACATTCCCGAAGGTGCCGTTGGCCGGTTGTGAAAACGCACCGGGATTGAACCAATTGGTGATGGTCTGGTGCGCGGGTTTCCAGCTCACCCCCTGAACCCAGTTGGGATACGACGTTCCCGCCTGTTGGAAGGTGTTCTGGGAAGCATCCACATTGAATGGATTCCCGGTAGACAGGACAAGGGTGCCGGCGAGCTGCCAACCGCCGACAACGCCGTCGAGAATGCCATTGTTGACGGCCAGTTTCTTGCCCCGACCGACCGGAAGTTCATACACCGCATAGCCCTTGAACGCATTGCGGACATCGAAGTTGGAGCTGCCGTAGTTTGCAGACGGATGGAACGCGTCCTGGTAACTCTGCGGACCGGCGCGGCTACCCCAGCCAGACGAATCGATGTCGTCAAGCATGTGCGACCAGACGTAATTGAAGTCAAAGCTGAGGCCGTTTCTCATGCGCTTCTTAATCGACGCCTGAAGTGAGTTGTAGTTGGTTATCGCGTTATTGGTGCTCCCGGAAAGGCCAAGAAAGATCGGGTATGGCTCAGCGCAATTGACGGTAGTGCCGCTACCGCAGTTGTTCGCGTCGCTCACCGACAACGCGTTTTCAGGGATGGCATTGATGTCTGTGGGGAAGTTCAGGCCCGATCCGTGGCTTGCAACATACGCAAGCTCGACGGACAAATCGGACCCGAATGCGCGCTGCAACGAGAAATTCCATTGCAGAATCCTGGGGACCGGGGTGTGGTATTGGTTGTATCCCACTCCCTGACCGTTGTAGGCCGTAGGCGCGTTCGAGGCCGCGTTATAAGGCAACGCATTGGCCGTGCCGAAAATAGTGCCCGCACCACCGAGCTGGGTGATAGGAGTAATGCCGTTGGACTGGTCGGAGACGTTGCCCGCCGCACTAATGGCAGCGCCCATTCCATAGGTCGTATTGTTACCCCCGTAGGTATCGAGGCTCCAGGTGTACGAATAGATTCCAAATCCGCCATTCAATGTCGTATTGGGGTGCGGCTGCCAGGAGAAGCCGACACGCGGTTGAAAAGTGTTGTAGACATCGGCCATCAACGCGGTTCGCCCATTGGTATGCGTAGTGCCAAACCAGTAGGCGCCCGGTGTATTGGTTGCCGGATTCGTAATGGTTGGATCAAAGCTTGCTTCGTTGTTGTGAACTTCGTTCCAACCGTGATTGATCTGGTAGCGGAGACCCAGATTCACCGTGAGGTTCGGGCGCATCTTCCAGTCGTCCTGGATGAAAACCTGCGGCGTCCTGAAGCGCCCCCCATACTCCGGAGAGACGTTTGCGTTCCAACTTTGCGCATAGCCCAGGAGGAAGTCGGCGTATTCCATGCCCGTTCCCGGTACCGGGCCGGCAACACCGTTGGCATCGACCGCCCACTGCTGCGTGTACTGGCCGGAGAACTGCATGGTTCCGGCGTTCGTATTGCCCCAGGCCGTGGAATTGTTCTGATAGGTCAGGAACTCGCCGCCGAAATGCAGGATGTGCTTGCCGCGAATCATGGTGACAACGTCAGACGGATCGTAAGTGAATTCCTTGTAAACAGCGTTGGAGCTGGGATCGATCCAGGCATAGGGATATGTCCCCGCGAAGTTGATCGCCGGAAAATCGTCTGCCTTGGCAAACTGCCACCCGAGTTTGGCGGCATAGCCATGATTCAGCGCAAGGTCGGCGAAGAAGTTGAGCTGGCTGGTAAAGCCCATCCTGGCTTCGTTGATGGTGCGTGAGCTGATATTCCAAACATCGGTGACCTGCGCGTTGTTGTTGTCCACGTCGCCCGCCTGGCAGCCTACCGGGCAGGCCGTAACGTCGCTCGGATACATCTGCGGAGTGTCGCTCTGGGTATCGGACGTCGTCAGGCGGTTATTCGGCGTGATGTCGTAATCCAGCCGGCCGAAGTACTTTCTGTATGGGGATGACGATTGCAGGCTGGCATAGAAATTGTTCTGCAGCTCGCCCTCCGAACCGAGGTTTCCCGGAACAAATGCTCCGCCGGCGATGTGGTTCGACGGGGTTGGATAGAACTGCTGGAACTTTGCCGCGACCGGATCGAACAGGCTCGAGGGAATCGCGTTACCGCCCCCGTATTCGCTGGCAAAGCTTTTTCTGATCGGGTAGGAATTGCCTTTGCTGTCGGTCGCCATCGTCTGCGTGGTCGGGTCGAAGATGGTTTGCATTCCCGTGAAGTCACCAGCCATCACCGCGGTGGTTGGAACGCTATTGAAGGCGGTGGCGTTGCCGTGGTCGACGATCTGGTCATAGTCGAAGTAGAAGAACATCTTGTGCTTCAGAATGGGACCGCCGACCGAAGCTCCAAAATTGTTGTAGCGAACGTGCGGAATCGCTCCGAGAGCAGAGTGAGGAGCGCCGAACCCATATTGGTAGGCAGCCAGCGCATCGTTCTGAAGATAGTCGTAAGCCGCCCCGTGGAACTGACTCGTCCCGCCCTTGGTGATCTGGTTGAAAATTGCTCCGCCGATGCCGTACTGGGCCGAGAAAGAGGAGGTGTTGACCTGAAGTTCGGCGACCGTTTCAAAAACGGCCGGATTTGCGTTCTGGCTGTGCGAAAGCGTCGTGGAGGCGCCATCGGCAAGGATGTTGCTGTAAGGCAGGTTGCCGTTGATCGCCACTTCCTGGCCGGGATTGGCCGAACCCTGGGATGCGCCGACCGCACCCGAGGCGCCGGGCAGAAGGATCATGAAGTTTTCCCAATCCTGAGTGACCTGGGGCAGTTGCGACATCGATTTTGAGTCGAGCGTGGTGCTTTGTTCCCCGGACTCTGTCTCCAAAAGCGGCACGTCAGCCGAGACGGTGACCTCCTGGTTTGTCGAGCCAACCTTCAACTGCGCGTTGACCGTTGTAAATCCCACCTGGAGCGTGATGGGGCCGCGCACCAGCTTTTCGTATCCCTGGCCCGAGAAGGTGAGCTTGTAGTTTCCGATTACGATCGACGATGTATCGAAGACGCCGTCATTGTTTGTAACGAAATCCTTCGATACGCCCGTGTCGACGTTGAACACCGAAACCGTCACGTTGGGAACAACCGCCCCAGACGTGTCAGTGACCGTGCCACGAACATCGCCTGAATTTACGCTTTGTGCGAAACATGCTCCGCTTCCGGACATCAGAAGCGCGACCATCAACCAATTTACTAATCTCTTCATGAAACGGCCTCCAAAAACAACGTTTCTGGTGAACTTGCCTGTCACCGCGTCTGGCGTGATTGAATCGCTGTGTTCGGCCAGACGCTCAATCGTCCCAAAATTCACTTCTGAACCACGAGTTACCGCTAACACTGAATTTCAGATACCGGATTGCACATTCCTTTGTAGACAAACGATTGATTTGACTTACGCTCATTTGCGACCCATTCCTTGCAATTCTCCGTGCCCTGACCGCTTCAGCAACAGAGCCGACTAAGACCCGAAACTTGCTTCGTCGGTTGCCACCTGTGGCGCAAAGCGAAAGCTTCCGGGAGCAATTCCCCGGAGCTGAGCCATGCGCAGGGCTGCAACTTGTATCGGGACAATTTCAAACAGAGGTGCGAGTGTCTCTGGACATTCGGGAACATCACACCATACGATTTCAGATTGATCTTCAGGCAGAGGCCCGATCGCCCTGACCTGACCGCCAAATTGGTTCAGGTCGTGCGCCAGCGCCAGATTCAGTTCGCGAGTTCGTCCTGCAGGCGCAAACACCAATCCTCTGAAGCTCTGGTCCACCAATTCCACCGGACCGTGGCGAAACGAAGCGATCGGCATTCCAATGGAAGGGTGTTTTGCAACCTCATTGAAAAGAAGTGCTCCCTCCATGGCCGAAGCGATGGAAGGACCCCGCGCGAGAAGATGCACCGGCGACTGGGGATCAAGAAAGCTGTCCCACTCCTGCATGCTGTCCAGGCTGCGCGAGATCAGCCACGCCAATTCAGGAAACCATCCTGCAAGCTGGTCCTCGCTCTGGGCGGAGCCCTGGTCCAAAGCGGCGTCGAGAATACGCAGCGTGAGCAAGGACCCTGTATACGTCTGAATGGCGATCATCTCGTCGGCAAAGCTGCCGATATGCAGGTTGACGTCCGCCTTCCTCGCGAGCATGCTGTCAGGCTCGTTCGTCACCCCGATGATCTTTTGCCCAGGCGAAAGAACGGTGAGGAGCCTGGCGATCTCGATCGACTCTCCAGAACGGGAAACGATCATCACGAGGGCGTCGCGGTACGCCTCGTGCAGATAATGCAACAGCTCACCGGCCTCGATGACAACGGCGTCGATACCGCGCGCGCAAAGAGAATACTTGAGCGGAATGGCAGCGAACATCGAAGCGCCCATGCCGGTAATGAGCACCTTGGAGCAGGAGCGGATCAGCGACGCCGCCTCCCGAATCGAGACCGCTCCAGCGCCAGACTGGTGCTGCAGCACGCCCGCAAGGGAGTCGGCCTGCGCCTTGATGTCCTGTTCGAGCCGCGATACGGTCAACTGGAAACACTCCAATCTACCCGGCGCCCCTGGACGAGGGAGAAGCAATGAGGGTTCGTTCAGCTGAAGGGCGTCGGGAAAGCCTGACGCCGGCTGGATTCAACCGAATCCCCGGCGCATGGCTTAAACAAGTGGCACCCCGACCTTCCAGGCAACGGATTTCGGAAACCGGTTTCCTATCTATCTCTACGTCCCGCGATTCAGGTCTGTCAAGAGGGATAACAAAGGAGAGGTGACGGGATGTATCCGCCCTGAAACCAAGCCCGCGATTCGGAAGCGGCCCGTCTGAGCCTCAAGCCGGAACCTGCTACATGATGCGCGATTCTTCGATCCCTGCGAGGGCCTGCCGTCAAGCCGATTAGAAAATCGCTGTATCACTCCAGGTGCCCGATCCAGTATCTTTGGAAACAGTCTTCGAGCGAATCGGTGTCATAAGATAGCTTCCTGGTGGCCGGCGGGGAAGAACTCCCGAACAAAGGAACGCAATGGCATACACGATGAGGGATGTGGCGCGCCGAGCCGGGGTTTCACCTGCAACGGTATCGAGGGTCCTTAATAAGACGCACTACATCTCCGATGAAACCAGGAGCAGGGTCCTCCACGTCGTCGATGAACTGAATTACTTCAAGAATGTTCATGCGCGCAGGCTGGCGACCGGCAAGAGCGACCTGTTTGGCCTGGTCATTTCAGACATTGCCAATCCGTATTTTCCCGAGGTCATCCGAGGATTTCAGACAGCCGCCTGGGATAAGGGATTCGACGCCATCCTTCTGAATACCGAATACAGCCCTGAACGTACAGAATCCATTGTCCGCAAACTCGTCGAAAGCGACGTGCGCGGTGTCGCCATCATGACCTCATCGATCGACAATACGGTCACCCAGGAACTGACAGAGGCGGGAATTGCCGTCGTATTCAGCAACCTCTGCGCGGCCGGAAAACTCATGAGCAACATTCGCGTGGATTACAGCAAGGGGATTGCCCAGGCAATCGAGCATGTCGCGAGCCTCGGCCATCGCCGCGCCGGGGTCATCGCAGGTCCGAAAGGGAACCGCACAGCGGCTACCATCACCCAGGCACTGGTAAGCGGGCTGACCAGGAGAGGCATGAAGCCCTTCCCTGTGACAAACAGCAACTACCGGGTGGACGCGGGGGCCTCGGCAGTGAGGGAGATCCTTGTCGCACCGGACGTACCGACGATTATCTTTTGCGGAAGCGACCTGATTGCCATGGGGGCGATGTGCGCTCTGGAGCAAGCCGGGGTAAGAGTCCCGGACGACATCTCGGTCGTGGGAATTGACAACATTGCGTTTGCAACGCTGGCACGGCCTCCGTTGACCACGATCAACGTTCCCCGCGAGGATCTCGGGAGGACTGCATTTCAGGCTCTGGAAAAGATCCTGCAGCTCAAGCGCCACGGGGGTGCGGAGTACACCCTGGAGACGGAATTGGTGGTGAGGAAGTCCACCGCACCAGTCCGCTCCAATCGCCTGTGCGTCTCGAATGAGTTGAAAAGCTGCGGGTGGTGAGCGGCGGACGATTAGGTTCGCTTCTCGCAAGCCAAATCCTCAGGCTCCACGGTTGATATAAGATCGGTGAACGTGCGATTAGGAAAGCGCTTTCATAGCTCTGCATCCGCGCTTAACAGGTTGTTCATGATGAAACGAAATTGGTTCGCCCTTCTTTTGCTCGCGTCTTGTGCCATTGTGAGCGCTCAGTCGCGATTTGTGCATACCGACGGGAAGCGCCTCGTGACCGCGGATGGTCAGCCTCTTATCCTGCGCGGTATCAATCTCGGCAACTGGTTCGAGCCTGAGGGCTATATGTTTGGCCTCGAAGGAGGTCCCCAATCTCCGCGGGAGATCGAGGACTTCTTCAGTGAACTGATCGGCCCCGCGGACGCCGCAAAGTTCTGGCAGGCCTACCGCGACGCGTACATCACCGAAGACGATATCCGATTCGTGCGCCAGACCGGTTCGAACTCCGTTCGGATCCCCTTGCACTACAAGTTCTTCGTACCGGGAAATGACGAGGGCTTTGCGCGTCTGGATCGCGTGATCGGATGGGCACACAAGTACGGCCTTTACGTGGTTCTCGACCTGCACTGCGCGCCGGGCGGCCAGACGGGCACGAATATCGACGACAGCTACGGATACCCCTGGCTCTATGAGTCTGCAGAGGACCAGGCGCTCACGATCAGCATCTGGAAACGGATCGCGGAACATTACAGGGACGACCCGACCGTTCTAGGCTACGACCTGTTGAATGAGCCCATTCCCCACTATCCCCAGCTGCAGCGCTACAACTCTGATCTCGAGCCGCTCTACAAGAAAATTACAGCGAGCATCCGGGAAGTCGACTCTCATCACGTCATCATTCTCGGCGGCGCACAGTGGGACAGTAACTTCAACGTCTTCGGTCCTCCTTTCGACCGCAATGTGATGTACACATTTCACAAGTACTGGGTCCCGCCAACACAGGAATCGATTCAGCCGTATCTCGACTTTCGCGATCGCTACAACGTGCCTGTCTGGCTCGGCGAGTCCGGTGAAAATAACGATACCTGGGTCCACACCTTTGTGGGAGTTCTCGAGACGAACCAGGTTGGATGGGCCTTCTGGCCCTACAAGAAGATGGAGCAGGCATCTGCGTTCGTGGCTTGGCCGAAGCCGGTCTATTGGGATGAGATCGTTGCGTTTGCCAAAATGCGCCAATCTACTGGCGATGCGGAAAAGAAGATTGCGGTGCGCCCCTCGCTGGAACACTCTCGCGCTGCACTCCAGGACCTTCTCCAGAAGATCCTGCTCCGAAACTGTCGCGTCAATTCGGGGTACATTGAAGCGCTCGGGCTCAAGGTCCCGCCGTCTTAGTGGTGAATTGCAGCGCCACCAGGAACGGTGCCGCTGCGTTATCTGTTCGCGGCTTCGGGCTTCTGTAAATCTGGCGACTCCGATGGTACTTCGTTGCGGACCTCGTCGAATGCCATCAGGAGAATTGCGACCAAGGCCAGCAGAATCCCGAAGAAATTCAGTCGCGTTGGCAACGTGCGGTAAAGCAGAAGCGACAGGACGATGGTTACGACCGGGAAAAGGCCGTTCACCATGGGTACGACAATAATGGCCTTGCCAAAGCGAACCGCAAGCACAAAGAGCAGGCATCCCCACGCATTCAGGCTTTGAATCAATGCGGCCAGAGGAGCACCCTTGATACCCCAGTTGATGGGCGCGGAAAAGTCTGTCATGAAAAGCGCGATGGGACTGAGAACCAATCCGGTCACGGTCATATAAAAGAACAGGTTCTCCGGCGAGATGCAATGGGCGGAAGACTTCATGAAATATGCCTGCAATCCCCAGAGCAGAAAGATCAAAATCGCGAGGATCAGCCAGAGATGCCCGTGCACAGGACTCGAATCAGGTTCCTGCAAGGCAAGCAGAAGAATCGCGGGCATCGACAAGAGGATTCCCAGCGTGGCAACGGGTCGCGCCCGCTCTCGCAGCAGCGTCGCAGACAGAATGATGGTGACCGCCGGCGAGAGACAGATGATGGGGAAGATGATGTACGCCGGCCCGCGGGTCAAAACCCAGAACAGGATCAACTGGCCGACCGCCCCTGAGAAACCCACGGCGCTGCCATAGAGAATCGACGCCAGACGAAAATCCGTTTTCCAGCTATTCCGCCAGAGAACGAACAGGCCCACCGGCACCATCGTCAAGGACCAGACCACGTATCCGAGCGTGGCCGGGAACGGCGGCGATATCCATTTCTCAGGGTATTCGGTGAGAGCGCCCCAGACTCCCCAGAGCAAGGGGGTTGCAAGAGCGAAGACAAGCCAGCGAGAGATCTTCATCGGGTTTCAGTCTCTCCCTGATCCGTCGTCCATGTCAGTGGGCAATGAGCCGCCTTCATCCGTCAAGATATAGGAACAAACGCGAAAGGAAAACTGAAATGGTCGGGACGGGCAGATTTCCGCCCCAGCGACAGGACCTGCCGCTGGGAACCCGGACCTGCCGAATGGCTCGGCTTTGCCTCGCACCCCTCGCACGCCGGACTCGGGCATTCGCTGGTGCGAATGCCAAGGTTGGGGTGCTTCGTGGGTCGGCCACAAGAACGACACCGGATTGAATTCCTGAGGAAAAATTGAAATGGTCGGGACGGGCAGATTTCCGCCCCAGCGACAGGACCCGTCGCTGGGGACCCCGGAACTGCCGAATGGCTCGGCTTTGCCTCGCACCCCTCGCAGGCTGGACTCGGGCATTCGCTGGAGCGAATGCCAGGTTGGGGTGCTTCGTGGGTCGGCCACAAGAACGACACCGGATTGAAGTCCTGAGGAAAACTGAAATGGTCGGGACGGGCAGATTTGAACTGCCGACCCCTCGCACCCCAAGCGAGTGCTCTACCAGGCTGAGCCACGTCCCGACACAGTCGAGCCGGCTCGGGTGAGCCGGCCCATGGGGTTCTGATTTAGTTTACACCAGCGCGAAGTTGATGCGCTCTTCAGGCATGGCGCGGAACTGCTTTTCCGGACTTACAAGCCATCGACGATGTGGGGCGAGCCTGATGCGATTCCACGCGCTTGCGAATCGGCAGCAACAGCGGCTCCGGGTTCAATGCGACGGAGGAACGTACTCCTGCGGGCAGGGCGGAGCCTTCGCCGAAGAAGAACTGCTCCATCTGCTCGACGAGGAACTGCTGGGCCTGCGGGGTCCAGGGCTGCAGGCGGTACTCGTTGAGCAGCATCTTCTGGCGGTCGACCCACTCGCCCCATGCGGCCTTCGATACGTTCTTGATAGATTTTCTGGCCGAACTCCGAGTCGAAGGGCGGCTCGTCGAGGCCTTCCATCTCTTTCTTGTTACGAACGCAAAACACCGTATGCGCCATTAGTCATGCTCCCAGCCTCAATTGTATGGGATGAAGATGGCGGTAAATCGGACGCAATGTTGATGGAGAACGGCGGGGCCGGCCTGGTCAGCACCCGCCGCAAATGGTTTTTAGAATGCCGCGATGCCATTGAGTCCCGCCGATGCCGGCAGGCCGCTGACCTCTCCATCATTCAGCAGGGTTCCATCGCTCTGGACGGAGAAGATGCCGATCGAACCGGTCGCAGCATTGAGCGTGTAGACGAATTTGCCGTTGTCGCTGACCGCGGTGTCGAGGTTGGCGCTTCCACTGGGATTGGAGCCAACGATGGTGGCGCCGATGGGAGTCAGCGAGCCGTCACGGGCGATGTTGAATCCCGCAATGTTCGATGTGTTGGCATTGATGGCATAGACGATGCGACCGTTGGGCGCCACGACATCCCAGCAGGTCGCCTGCCCGTCGGTGGGAAGAGCATCCGTGATTGTGCTGATGGTTTGATTCCACTGAACAGCAAAAGAGGAGATGGTGTTGGCGGTGCCGGCAACGATCAGGGCCCCGTTGGGAGCGAAGACCGCCGCAAAGGGCGCGGCGCCCGGAGTTGAATTGGCTACGACTTCAGAGAGTCTGCCGTCCGGATGAACACGGAAGACGTCGACATTGTTTGTGGTGTTCTCGGTGACGACGAGGAACTGGCCATTGGGACTGAAGGCGAGGGAGGTTGGAGAAGTTGCGGGCCCGCTGAGGTTTCGCGTGGAGTTCTCAATGGCGTGCAAATGCCCATCGGGGCTGACGCGGAAGCCGCTTACATTTCCGTTACCGCCGGAGTTGAGAACATAGAGCAGGTCGCCGATCTGCGCTACTGCGGAAGGAGAGCTTCCTCCGCTGTTCTTTGTATCCGCCAGCTTAAGCGACGTGCCATTCACAAGAAACGACGAGACGGATCCGCTGCCTGCGTTGACGGCGAACAGCACACGGCGGTCGTTACTGAGGCGCAGCGATCCTTGCGAGTGCAGAGGGTCGACGGTGCCACCGCTGCCGTTTCCGCCACTTGCTAAGGTCGCGATCCATTGCAATGAGCCGTCCTCATGCCGCGCGTACGACTCAATCTGATTGCCACTGGCGGCATTGGTCATTACGAAGACCGCGCCTCCGTGGTCTTCGGCTGCTGCGCTCTGTTGCGTCACGGTGAATGTGGTTGCTGCGACTAGACACACTACAAGCGGGAGCTTAAAGCTCTTCATTTCTTCGACACTCCAATCAGGGGAATTTGGTCCCTCCAGCCGCGCGATCGATCGACCGGGTCGAGGACCTTGTACGAGAGGAGATTGAACGTGGCGCAGGAAGGTTACAGACTCGAGATCGAAAACACTGCAAATTAACAAACAAAAAAACGCGCGGCCATGCGATTGCGGGGAGCGGCGCGAACGTGGGGTCTCGGCGTGATGGAGCGCATCCCTGGAAAGCGGCAATTCCGTTGTCGAAACATTCGGCTCGTCCCTCACGCGGCGAATTATCCTATCGGAATATGTGCGGCCGATTTGCGCGTCGATCCACGCAGCAGGTTCTCGCCGACTGGTTCGGCGTGGAACTGGAGGACATGCCGTGGTTTGCGCCCGACTACAATGTTGCTCCGCAAAGCACGCAGCCAGTGGTGCGACTGAACGCCGGAACGGGCAATCGGGAATTTGCCCTCATGCGGTGGGGACTGGTTCCTTTCTGGGCCAAGGATGCCAAGGTCGGCTACAGCACCATCAACGCCCGCGCTGAAGAGGTTGCGATCAAGCCGATTTTCCGGGAGGCATTCAAGCAGCGGCGCTGCCTGATCCCGGCCGATGCGTTTTACGAATGGCAAAAAATTGGCGCGAAGACCAGGCTGCCTTTCGCGTTTGCGCTGCAGAGCGGAGAGCCGTATGCCTTTGCCGGGCTTTGGGAGCGCTGGAAGCCCAGGGAAGGCGAACCGCTGGAGACCTTCACGATTCTGACGACGGACCCCAATGAGCTGGCCGAGCCTGTACACGACCGGATGCCGGTGATCCTGGAGCCGCGCGATTACGAGCGATGGATGGATCCCGGCGACCCGGCGCGCCCGCCGGTTGATTTGCTGCGTCCCTATCCCGCGGAAAAGATGCGCAGCTGGACCGTGAATGAGCGCGTGGGAAACGTGCGCAACAATGATCCCGAGTTGCTGGCGGAATGGCTCCCCGACAAGCTTCTGTTTTGAACGGGAGCGGTTACCTCAGAACCGGCAATGCGATGATTCCGCTTGACTTTGCGCGTCGCAGGCATTTTCTTTAAGTCAATCCTACTGAATGACCACCTGCGCGGTTAGAGCGATCGGATCGGCTCGTCCGGCAAGCCGCAATCGCACATTGGTCCGAAGCAGACGGCGGCTTGAGCCCCTCGGCCGCGAAAGGGTTGGTTATGACCGTTACAACACGAGCCGGCATCTCGGACAACGCTGCCGGTACAATTTCTTACCTTACCTTTATTCCGGCAATTCTGTTTCTTCTTCTTCCGCCTTACAAGGAGAGCAATTACGTCCGCTTTCACGCATGGCAATCGGTGCTGCTCGACATGGCGGCCTTTGTGATCGAGATTATCTTTGGCGCGATTGCTTTGCTGACGCTGTTTCTCGGCGCGGTTTCGGTAGCTTACGTTCTGCGGGCGATCTCGGTGCTTTGGCTGATTCTTTGGCTCACCTGCATGATCCAAGCGATGCGCGGGAAGCGCTTCAAGGTGCCGCTGCTGGGAAATATTGCTGAAAAGCTGGCGATGAAGTAAGCTTTCTCCCACCACAGAAATTGAACGCGCGGAGCGGGCTGGATTTCCCTGCGGTCTCCGCGCCAGGTTTTTCTGCACAATTCCGCTCTTTTCCAATGGGTTCCGGTCAAATCCAGGTTCGATGTGAAGGAGCAGCCATGTCCGATTCGCCGCAGTACACACCCGTCCCCCCGCAATCCGCGCAACCGCAGTCCGTCCAGAGCGGACTATCTGATACCGCAGCCGGAGCGCTCGCCTACGTGACGATCATTCCGGCGATCATCTTTCTGCTGGTCGAGCCGTACAACAAGAACTCGTTCGTCAAATTCCACGCCTGGCAGTGCATTTTCCTCTACCTTGTGGCGTTCGTGGTCGGATTCGTCAACGTAATTCCGATCCTGGGGCAGATCATTTTTGTGATTGCCATGATCGGCCTTTTTGTGGGGTGGATCATGGCGCTGCTGAAAGCGCTGAAGGGCGAACGCTACCAGCTTCCGATTATCGGCAAATACGCCGCGCAGCAGGCCGGCGCATAGGCTCGTCGCGCAGGATCATTCGAGGAGCGGCGTGATTGTACTTCTAGCGCCGCTTTTGCTTCCGGGCGTGCCGGCTCTTCTTCTTCGATGAGGAGACCGGAGCGTTTTTGCGTCGATCGGACTTCGCCTTTGCGTGGGGCTTCTGCGGTTTCTTGCCGGTGAGCGGGATGCCCTCCTCGACGATGGAGAACTGGAGGCGCCGTTCCTGCGCGAGGATGCGGTCGAGGATGACCTGGACCCGGTCACCTGCGCGGAAGCGCCGGCCCCAGCGTTCGCCGACGATCTCGTGCGTATTCTCGCGCCAGGTGTAGCGATCGTCGCGCAGCGTGTCGATGGGAACAAGGCCCTCGACGAAGAGATCGGTCAGTTCGACGAAGAGGCCGTATTTCGTGGGATTGAGCACCAGCGCGGCGAACTCCTCGCCCACGCGGTTTTCCATGAAGCGGACCTTCTTCCACTCCACCAGTTCCCGCTCCGCTTCGGCGGCGCGGCGCTCGGCCTGGCTGGACTCCTCGGCAATCTGCGCAAGCTCAGACTCCGGAATGGGCGGCTCGCCGGTGAAGCCTTCATCGTTTCCGCGCTTTTTGGCGCGATGGATGATGATGCCCTTCAGGGCTTCATGGGGATGCGTCCACGGAGAAGCGTGGCGGCCTTCGGCCACCGTGGCGCGTCCGTCAACGCCGGCGCGGAGCAGCGCCTTGGTGATGCGGTGGACGGTGAGATCCGGGTAGCGGCGGATGGGCGATGTGAAATGCGTGTAGGTGGGTGCAGCCAGCGCGAAGTGGCCTTCGTTGATCTCGGAGTAGCGGGCCTGCGATAGCGAGCGCAGCATGAGGTAGCTGAGGATGCGCTCTTCGGGTTTGCCTTCGATTCGCGCGGCGAGCTTTTGATACATCTTCGGCGTAACGGCGATGTCTTCGGGAACTTCGTGCGTGCGCGCCTGCCGGCCGCTGCGTTGTGCTTCGCGGCGATCTCCGCGCGTCTGGATGCGCTTGACGGGCAGCGCGCCAAGGCCGAGCGAGTAGCCGAAGCTGGCGGCGAGTTCCTCAAATTGGACAACACGGCGCGGGTCGGGCTTCTCGTGGATTCGGTAGAGCGAGGGTACGCCAAGGTCCTCAATCCAGGTGGCGACGCACTCGTTGGCGGCAAGCATGAATTCTTCGATGAGGCGGTTGGCCCAGGTGCGCTCGGCACGCGTGACGCCACGCATCTGTCCCTGCTCGTCAAACTCGATGACCGGCTCGGGCAGATCGAAGTCGATGGAGCCGCGCTCCTGGCGGCGCTTGTTCATCAGCACGGCGAGGCGGTGCATGCGTTCAAAATTCGGAACCAGGGCAGCGTAGCGGGCACGTGTCCCTGCATCGCCTTCGAGGCGCTCGCGCGCTTTGACTTTTTGGTCGAGTTCATCATTCTCGCCAAGAATTTGACTCACCTGGGTATAGGTCATGCGCGCGGCGGAGCGGATGACGCCTTCGACGATCTCGAAGCTCTCAATGCGGCCGTCGGCGTTGAGTTGCATGATGCAGCTAAGGACGAGGCGGTCTTCGTCGGGGCGAAGGCTGCAGATGCCGGTGGAGAGTTCGTGCGGCAGCATGGGAATGGCGCGATCGGGAAAGTAGATGCTGGTGCCGCGAAGGCGGGCTTCGAGGTCGAGGTCCGTTTCGGCGCCGACGTATTCGGAAACGTCGGCAATGTGAACCTGCAGCTCGTAGCCTGCGCCGTGGGCGCTTTCACTAACGTAGACAGCGTCGTCAAAATCCTTAGCGGTTTCGCCGTCGATGGTGACGATGGGCAGACCGCGAAAATCGCGGCGGCGATCGGCCTCGGCATCGTCGAGGAATGCAACGGCGCGCGCCTCGGCCAGGACCTTTTCGGGAAAGACGCGCGGCAACTGGTGCTTGCGGATCATCATCTCCACGTCGACGCCGAAATCGTCGGGGTCGCCGAGCATCTCGATGATTCGGCCGATGGGCGGACGCGTGGGCGTGGGCCAGCTGGTGATTTCAACATCGACGACGAGGCCTTCGAGGTCGTCGTAATCGGTCGTTGCAGCTTCGCGGCCGAGAACGCGATGCTGCGGTTGACGGCTGCTCCGTCTCAGGCACTTCCTCGCCACGCGGTATGACAATGTGCTGAGTCATGCGCTCATCGAACGGCACGACACTGTTCCCCATCTCACGGTCAGAACGGGCGTAGTGAAAGATGCCGACTACAGTCGGATTCCTGCGTTCGAGAATGCGCGCAATGCGGCCCAGGCGGCGCCCGTCGGCGCGTGGCGGGGCAAGTTCGACCAGCACCTGGTCGCCCTGCATGGCGCCGTTGATTTCGTCGGGTGGAATAAAAACATCGTCTTCTTTCACAGCACCCTGGCGAGTGTTGGGACGCACGAACCCGTAGCCATCGCGATGCAGATCGAGACGGCCGGCGAGGAGGTTATCGCGGGTTGTGCCGCCGGTCTTGCGGGGAATGCTCCAGTGCTCGCGATCGGCTTTGACGAGGTCGCCGCGAGCCGTGATGCGGGCCAGCTGCTCCAGCAGAAGACGCCGCTCGCGCCCGCCGCCGAGGCCGAGTTCGCGCACCAGTTGCTTGTATCCGGCTTTGCCGCCGGCGGAGCGAGCGATTTGCGCCAGCAGTTCCCGATCAGTCATAAATCAAGATTAGGACACACGAGTGCCTCCGGCCGGATCTTATTGAATCATGTGGCACGGTATTCGATCGCGGTTGCTTTGGCCGATTCTCAGCTTCACAACAGAACGGGCCGCGCAAACTTGCTGCGCGGCCCGTTTCCCCCCAGGGAGAAGCTTGTTTATTGTTTCTTCAGAACCGCAGTTCCCTTCTCGTCCATCAGGATGGATCCTTCGAGCTTGCGAAAATCGGCGGCCCTGGCTGCGGGGATCTGCACCTCGCGAACAACAAGCTCGCGCTCGTAGTGCAGATCGTCGCCCTTGGCTGTGACCGTGGAGTGGTAGCTGGCAAAATCGAGATCGACGTTCACCGGATCGGGAGTTTCATCGACCACGTAACCCGGAGGGAGCTTGATATCGAAGCTGTCGCGCCAGCGGCCGGTTGCGGTCAGGTCGATGGGAACGGTGCGGGCCTTGTCGTTGAACGGAATTGCGTCTGATCCAACAACCCGGGGACGCACCAGCAGGAGAGCACCCGCCTGGTGTGCATACTGCGAAGCGGTGATTTTGTATTGCACCTCGAGCGGCTTGTCGAGTTCCGGCGGCTGCACAAACTGAAAGGAATTCAGCACCACGCCCGGTACGTCGTGGGAAACGCTGGTTTCCAGCGATTCGCGCCTCTCCTTCTCATCGGAGTATTTGAGAATCAGGCGAAGATCGGCGCCTTCCGGACCGGAGTGCATGGTATCCACCGCTCCTGTCAGGGTCCCGTCTGCTGCCAGCGCGAATTCGCCTTTGCGCTCAGTGCCGTTGGCGTCGGGCGGCAGAACCGGCAGCGCAATAACCTGGCTCGCCGGCCCCGCGGCCAGCGTTCCGTAACCTCCCTGCTCATACGAAGGAAGATTTCCGACCGGAGTGCGCTCGTTGGTTGGGTCGAAGATCAGATAGCGCCTGCCATCGTGCGCTTTCACAATCGCCATGAGCCGCGGATCGTTCACGTCGGGCGGAACCTCGATGGCCGTGATCATGTGATCGCCGACGAGCGAGGGGTCATCGGGATCGACAATGCCGCGTCGATCATCGACGGGAACGTAGTAGGCGTTGATTCCGGCGACATGCAACATGGCGATGAGCAGAGTGGTTTTGTCCTTGCAGTCGCCGTAGCGGTTACGGAAGATGTCGGCGGCATGATTCGCCTGCAGCCCGCCAATGCCGCGAGAAACAACAAAGTAGCGAATATTTTTCTGGATGGAGTCGGTGATGCGGCTGAGCTTGGTGTAGAAATCAGGCGCGCCTGCAATCAGGGTCTGTGTGAATGCTGTGATCTCAGGAGACGGTACCGGCCTGTCCGATTCCAGCGAGGTAACCCACGCTCCGATTGCCTTCCACTCATTGTCGGTGCCATCGACCGCGGCGTCGCCCCATTGCACGCTCATGCGCGCAGCCAACGCTTCCCACTCCGGGTGCGAAGGAATGTCGCGCAGATCGAGGGCGGGCATATCCTTCAATTCCCAGCGCCAGTGATTGGGTGCAATTTCAACCGCGGGCACCGACTTGAAGCTGTGCCACGCCTGCGAGTGCTGATGCGCCTGCGGCAGATCGACCTCCAAGGCTTCAAACACCACGGGAACAGATTGCTGGATAGCCCAGACTGTCTCATGCAGATACGGCTGAAGCAGCTCTTCCGACTCGCAGACAACCGTTGCTCCCACATCGATGGCCGGCGGAATCGCAACGCGCAGCTTGCGCGTCGAGAGCATGATGGGAATGCTGGTGTCTCCCACCTCGGCGAAGTCGGTGTCCTGCGCCATGTACTGCTTTTCGTCGGCGGCGATGGTCCAGGCGCGGAAGTAGTTGATCTTCTCATCCACGTCATATTCGACGGTGCATGCTTCCTTGCGTCCTTGCGGCTTGAGAATGCGCCGAACTTCGCGATGGCGCTCAACCGCCCGACCGCTGCCGTCAACGCTTTCCAGATACTCTTCAAAAAGGACGACCGAAGCGGCATCTTTGGCGTAGTCGGGCGTATGGGTTTTATTGGCTTGGAGAGCCCAGTCCGGGACCGGCTGGTTGTGGTTGAAGATCCCTGCAGAAACCGGAACAGAAGCGAACGCAAGTAGCGCGGCAACTCGCACAGTCTGAAGACGAAAGATAGCCCAGAGTCGAATTCCCATGATCAATTTCCTTTGGCCATCTGGGCGTGCGTGAGCACAAGCTGCTGCTGATCGGCGGTCGCCACTTTCTGGTAGAAATCGTGCAGATCGTCGTAATCCTTGCTGGGAAGAATAGAAAAGTTGAACGCCACGGTACGGTCCACGGTCACGCTGTTCCCGTCCACCTTTGCACCCACTTTGAGGAGGGCATGTTGCGGCCACGAGATATTCGCTGCCTGGGGCGCGGTTTCAACCGAGAAGCCTGCGGGCAGGTGGTATGTGACTTCATCCTTCTCCATCTTTGGATAGTGGACGTCAACCAGGGTAGTTCGCTTGTCCTGCGCGACGAATGGATGGCTCGCATGAGCCTCGAAAAACAGGCCGGGCAGGAAGAAATGCTTGCCGGTCGCGGTCCCGATGCTCCCGGAAACATCAACCAAGGCAATAAGATTTACGTTGTAATCCTGAAGGCCGAGGAAGTGATTGAAATCCGCCTGCGCTCCATCGGGCATATAGCTGCGAATGGCCTCGTTGAACTGTTTTTTGACCTCGGTCTCGTCATTTTGAATGGCAAGCTGACGCCAGTAGAGAGCGTCCTGCCCGGTCAAAATGAATTGTGCACTCCCCTTGACGCCTCCCGAATCGTCGATCGTGAGATCAGCCACGCGCCCAACCTGCGATGCGGTATACACGCCCGACGGCGTGGTCCCGACAGCCGGACCACTATCGGAAAGCCGTATGCCGGTTGCAAAGCTGTGTTTCCAATGGAGCAGCCCGAACGGGCACATCTTCTGACCTGGATCGAGATAAATCTCTTTGCCGTTGAGCGCAATTGCCACCACGTAGTCATCAAGCTGGCTGAGCGTGAGGTAGGTAGGGTCGAAAACCGCTCGGTCGCGGTTGACCACCTGCATGGGATAAGCGTGCAGTCCCGCAGCGCGTGCCAGGGCTAGATAGAGGAGCGCGAGATCGTCGGAAGAGCCGCTCTTCTGGGTCCACACATCCTCGGCGTCGTGAATCGCCTTCAGATTCTCGCTCTTGCGCTCCGCACTCGATTTCTCGCGCGTGAAATCGGTGTTGTCGAGCTTCATCACTTCGTCATACAGCTTGCGTGCCTTCTGCTCGTCGGTATCGCCGGGGCTGATAATTTTTGCGACCGCATCTTTCAAAGCCTTGCCGGGATTGGCGAAGCGATCGGTTTCCTTGGCCCAACGCTTGCCTTCCTTCTGCCAGAACTCCACGTTGCTGATATAGGGAGAGTAGTAGAACTGCGCCCGCCAATTGAAGGTGTTCAGCGGCGGCATCCAATCGTCCTTTGGAATGGGCGGAACGTCGTTGACGTCGAGGCTGTAACGGCCAGTAATATCGTGCTTCATTGCGGCCCCGTTGCCAACTAGCATCGCGTACATCAGATGGCTGGCCGCATCGCCATGAGAGTCCGTGATGCGTTCCAGGTCCCGGACCGGTTCAAACAAGTAGTGCGCTTTATGGACGAAGTATGCCTGCTGGATGTTCCATGTCGGTGATGAAACCACTTCGTCGTCGTAACGGATTTGCAGCCGATACTCGAGGAGGCTGCCAACCTCGACGCTCGGCAGCGTGAAGACCATCGTATTGAACTGGGCCTCCTTGGTCTTGATGTCCGTCAGGTCGGATGGCTTTGCGGTCAGCGGGATGACGGTGCCGTCGCGGTGGATGGTGCGGCCCTGGATGTCGGACACCTTGAAGTTGCGGTGCTCATAGGGCGTGCGCACAGTGGCCAGTTCCTTGCCCTTTTCGGTGAGAACTTTGATGCGCACGTAATAGCTGTGGTAATGGAGATTGTCGTCCGTTTTTTCTTCGCGATAGAGATAAACCGCATCCGCCCCGGGAGCACTGGGGTCGGTAGTCATCTCCAACTCATCTTTTGTGGGTGCCTGAAACTGCGCGCGTAGCAGGGTCGGAAACGCGGTGGTCAGACAGCAGAACGAAAACAGCAGGAGGAACCGTGACCGCATGGGTTTCTGGTCCTTATGGAAGGAATGATTGGAAGTTTAGCGCAATTTCGCCTCACCTGATGTTCGCTGTGTGACACGTTTGGGCTATTTGCAATCGTTCCAGGTAGCTGAAATTGAGCGAGAAACGAGTCTGCGGAGCGAGGTCACGGGGCCTATGCGACTCCGGGGGTTAAACTTGGTGGGTTTGGAATCTGCTCGAAAAAGGAAACGTATTCAATGAGAAACCGCCGGTGGACAGCGATTGTTATGGTGATTTTTGCGATATTCTGGGCGCAAACTGCGGCATTTTCGCAGTGGAATCCGCCGAATCCGGTGGTGAGTTTCGAAAAACAAGCCAATGGGGTCGAAATCCATCAGAAAGCCGGGGTTCTGCGTCTCGAAGTCGATGCGCCCGACGTGCTGCACGTGACCTACTCGCCCATCGACGGCAGCCCCGAAGCGCACCCCTCCGATCACGTGGTGGTAAAGCAGGATTGGCCGGCAACATCATTCGACGTCACGTCGAACGATAAAGCCATTACGCTATCCACACCAAAGTTGAAGGCCGTGATCGAGCGGGAGAGCGGCGCGCTGCATTACGCCGGCCCGGACGGCAAGCCCCTGACCACGGAGGGCTACCGTTCGCTGAAGCCGGTGGAGATTAACGGCGAGAAAACATTTCGCGCGGAGCTGTTCTTTCCCATCTACGGATCGCATGAGGGGCTCTATGGGCTCGGCCAGCACCAGGCCGGGGTGTGGAACTATCGCGGCGAGACGGTTTCTCTGCAGCAGGAGAACACGGAGATCGCGATTCCGCTGCTGGTTTCGACCAACGGGTATGGAATTTTCTGGAACAATCCCTCGCGCACGCTCGTCGATAACCGGTTTGTACATTCGCTCTACATCACGGCCGAAGTGGCGGACCGCATCGACTACTACTTCCTCTACGGCCCGGATGCGGACCAGATCATCGGGCACTATCGCGAACTGACGGGCGAGGTTCCGCTCTTCGGACGATGGGCTTACGGATTCTGGCAGTGCAAGAACAAGTATCAGTCGCAGGCGGAGATCGAGGGCGTGGCGGCGAAGTATCGCGCGCTGCACATTCCGGTCGACAACATCGTGCAGGACTGGTTCTGGTGGGTGACGATGGGCGAGATGAAGTGGAACCCGAAGTATCCCGACCCGCAGGGCCTTATCGACAAGCTGCACGAGGAGCATTTTCACCTGATGGTGTCGGTGTGGCCGTTCTTCCGGCCGGGGACCAGCGTTTACGACCAGTTCGACAAGAACGGCTGGTTTATTGCGAAGACGCTCACTGGCGGATTTCACCCTGTGGGGCAGGCGCTTTACGATCCAACCAATCTGGATGCACGCGTGCAGTACTGGAAGAATATCGATACAGCACTCTTTGAGAAGGGTGTAGACGCGTGGTGGCTGGACACAGATGAGCCCGAAACCGAGGGGCGCGAAGACAATATCCTCCTCGATCATCAATTGCACATTGGCTCGGGGGCGCGCTACGCGAATATTTACCCGCTCTTCCATACGGAGAGTGTTTCGGAAGGCCAGCAGCAGGCGTCCGACAAGAAGCGCGTCTTCATTCTTTCGCGGTCGGCCTACGCGGGGGTGCAACGGCTGGGAGTAACGGCGTGGTCGGGCGACGTGCTCAGCGATTGGCTCAGCTTTGCGCGGCAGATTCCCGCGGGATTGAACTACTCGATTTCGGGCATGCCTTACTGGACGACGGATATCGGCGGATTTATTTCCGGCGGGAATCTGAATGATCCAAAGTTTCGCGAGCTTTTCGTGCGCTGGTTCCAGTTCGGAACGTTCTCGCCGATCTTCCGCGTACATGGAACGCGCTATCCCGATGAGAACGAGTTGTGGTCGTATGGGCCGGAGGCGCAGAAGATTCTGGTGGATTACGACAACCTGCGTTATCGCCTGCTGCCATACATCTACTCCGAGGCATGGCAGGTGACGAGCAATCACGGCACACTGATGCGTCCGCTGGTGATGGACTGGCGGAATGATTTGGATGCGCAGAATGTTGGCGATGAGTATCTGTTTGGGCCGGCAATTCTGGTTAGTCCGGTGACTACACAGGGAGCAACCAGCCGCAGCGTGTATCTGCCCAAGGCGACGTGGTACGACTTCTGGACGGGCGCGAAGGTCGAAGGCGGAAAGCACATCGAGGCGGATGCGCCGCTAGCAAAGCTGCCGCTGTATGTCCGGGCAGGATCGATTATTCCGATGGGACCGACGATGGAGTGGTCAACCGAGAAGCCGGCAGATCCAATCGAGATTCGCGTGTACCCGGGAGCCGACGGCGATTTCACGTTATACGAAGACGAAAATGACAACTACGACTATGCCAAGGGTCAACATGCAACCATTCAGTTGCACTGGGACGATGCCGCCAGGACGCTGACCTTTGGCGCGCGGCAGGGTAGCTTTCCGGGGATGCTGGAGAAGCACACGTTCAATGTTGTGGTTGTCGGAGAGGGCCGCGCAGCAGGAATCGGCGACGGCTCGGCGCAGGGGCGTGGCGTGCTCTACAAAGGAGAGCGGGTGGCGCTGAAGCCATAATCATTCGAACCAATAGTCCAGCGTTCCGTTGGAACCTTTTCCAAACTCGCCTTCAAAGCCGCCCTCGCCGCGCAGCCCGGCAAGATCGCCAGTTCCCGATCCTGGAACCACAAACCAGGTCGCGGTGATCTTGCCATTCGCGACGGTTTCAGAACCCTGAAGCACGAAGGTGCCCTGGCGTCCGGCCAGTTTTCCGCGAAATCTCTGTACGCTGACCAAACTTGCCGAGTGATCGTTCTTCATCACTTGTAAGGCTCGAACGGGTGATTCCCCGTCGATGTCTCCGGTGAACGTTTCGCTCAAATGGAGTTCCATCAGAGCCGGGCCGGCGGTCTGGTCGTAGGGTTTGGCTTCAGAACTCTGGACGATGATCTTTGCTTGCGCATGCGTGCGCCGATACGGCTCGGTAGAAGATTGCCCGACTGCATGAATGGGCTCTTTGTCGTTCATTTTCGCGATCTCCTTCCCTTCGAGGAAATCCTGGGCTGCTGTCTGGCCGGGAGATGCGATTCCGGTTTGGCTGGACCCAATCTGCGCATGATCCTGGCCCGCAAGACGCGCAGTCGATCCCAGGAGCGCTAGTGCGATTGTCAATGTCCTCAGCATCATCACTCCTAATTCGCGCTTCCATGATTCGATAGCATCCCAGGCGAACAAGGTTTTCTGTATTTACAAAAGTAGCCATCAGCTGTCAGCAGGTCGGCGTGTCTGGATCCGCAATATAGAACTGTCGGCTGATGGCTGAAGGCTAAAGGCCGTCGCTTGCTTCCAGCATTGTCGCCACCAGCGCCAGAGGCAGACCGACTACGTTGAAGTAGCAGCCTTCGACGCGCGGGATCCACTTGGCGGCGTAGCCCTGGATTCCGTAGGCGCCGGCCTTGTCCATGGGCTCGCCGGTGGCAATGTATGCGGCGATTTCCTCGTCGCTCAGGGTGAGGAATTGCACGCCGGTGACTTCGGCGGCGACTTCGGTGCAGCTTGCAGTTGCGACGGCGACTCCAGTGATGACGCGATGGGTTCGGCCGGAGAGCATGCGCAACATGCGGGCGGCGTCGGCGGCGTCGGCCGGCTTGGCCAGGATGTGGCCGTCGAGGGTGACGGTGGTGTCGGCGCCAAGGACCACTGCGGTGAGGCCGGCCCCATGGACGAAATCTCCGCAAAGACTGACTCCGCCTTGTCACGCGCGAGGCGGACGACATAGCCGATGGGGTCTTCGCCGGGGCGAGGATCTTCATTGACATGCGCAGGATGCACTTCGAATGTGAAGCCGGCCTGGGCGAGCAATTCGCGGCGGCGAGGCGAAGCGGAAGCGAGGATCAGGCGGCGCATGGTAACTGAGCTTGAACGGCTTTCACAATTCCTGTCCGGTTAATTTGGAACCTTCCCTCAGGGGCTAAAGCCCATACTCATTTTTTGGCGTTTATGGCCTGGCTCAAGCCATGCCCTTGTTACAAAACCTCGGTTTCATCGGTTTTTTCAGCAAGCTGTAAAACCGTGCCGTTTTCAAAACGTAGTTTTTCACACCCAGTTCTAGGTTAACGCGTCCGTTCGGTACGGTGCCGATTTACGAAAGTGGGTCCGATGCCGGCGTGTACCATCAGAGGCGCATGATTTTTGCAGATGCAGGGCTGGCAAAGCGGCTTGAGGCGGCGGAAGCATATGCTTGCGCGCAGTTTGCGGAGGCGCGCAAACAAATCATCCCTGAGAGCGCGTCCACGTGGATGAAGTGCGCGGGGGCAACCGTAGTTTTTGACGGCGTAGATGCGCCGACGACGCAGACCTTTGGGCTGGGGCTCTTCGAAGAGCTCACCCCGGCTGCTCTGGACGAGATCGAGCGGTTCTTTCTGGATCGCGGGGCCGAGGTGATGCACGAGGCTTGTCCGCTTGCCGGCGCGGCAACGCTGGATTTGCTGTGCGCGCGTGGCTATCGGCCGTTCGAGATCAGCAACGTGCTCTATCGGCTGGTTGAACCCGCCGCTGAAGCGCATCCGGCCAACATCCGCGTGCGGGTGGTTGCGCAACACGAAGCGCCGATCTGGAGCAACATCAATGCGCGCGGGTGGACGCATGACCATCCGGAATTCGAGGATTTTGTCAGGGAAGCCGGAGCACTGATGGTTGCGCGCGAAGACAGTCCGTGCTTTCTCGCTGAAATCGACGGCACTGCCGGTGCGGCGGGAGCACTCACCCTCCACGAAGGCGTCGCCCTTTTCGGCGGCGCAGCAACGGTTCCCGATCTGCGACGGCGTGGATTGCAGGCGGCGCTGCTGCACGAGCGCATGCGTTACGCGGCGAGACATGGAAGCGATCTTGCGATGATGGTCGCGGAGGCCGGGTCCAATTCGCAGCGCAACGCGGAGCGGAAGGGATTTCGCGTGGCGTATACGCGGCTGAAATGGAGGCTGGTGCGGTAGCCAGCTCGGAGTTCTTAGTTTCAGAGTTCGCAGTTCAAAATTCGCATTTTCTCAATTTCAGAGCTTTAGTCCGGTATGCAACGTGCCCTGAGTTGCGAGGCCCCAGGCCATGGACGGGGTGTTGTGGGCCATGCCGAAGCGGCCGTCGGGGCCGAGCAGGATGATGCCGCCGTGGCCGCCAAGACGGTTATAGAGATAGGCCATGGCTTCGCGCGTGGCAAGATCGGGCGCGGTTCCATTGGCCACGCGATCGACAGCCCACTTACCGAGGACGAGTTTCATAATCGGCTCGCCCCACCCGGTGAGCGACACTGCGGCCGACAGGTTGTCGGCATAGCAACCGCAGCCGATGAGCGAGGAGTCGCCGACGCGGCCGGGCGTTTTGTTCAGCGTGCCTCCTGTTGAAGTGCCGGCAGCCAGGTTGCCATCGGCGTCAAGGGCTACGGCGCCGACGGTGTCGTGGCTGCGGAACTCGGCGGACTCGTCGTTCTGTGGCTGAAATTCGTCGTGCTGCCGGATCACGGCAGTTTCGGGGCTTTTGTCGTCTTCGAGTCCTGAGAAGGTCGCGTCGGCCAGTCCCTTGGCATGACGCTCTTGCGCCACCTTGAGCCGTTCGCGCTCGCGATCGAGCACAAGTTCGGCGTTGTCGATGAGAGGAATGCCGTGGGAGCTCGCGAATTCCTCGGCGCCGGCGCCGACGAAGTACACGTGCGGGCTCTGCTCGAGCACCAGCCTCGCTGCCTGGATGGGGTTACGCAGGCGCTCGACGCACGCCACACCGCCGGCTTTCATGCGGCCGCCGTCCATCAGCAGAGCGTCGAGTTGCACGCGTCCGTTGGCGGTGAGAAAGCTTCCCCGGCCGGCATCGAAGGTTGGGTCGTCCTCGAGGACGGTCACCGCGGCTTCCACGGCATCGAGGGCCGAGCCTCCGCGGATGAGGATGCTGTATCCGGCTTCGAGCGCGTTGCGAACGCCGGCTTCGTGCGCTTCGGCAACGTCGTTGGGAATGGCCCAGGCCCCGCCGTGAACCAGCAGGGTTGGCTTGTGCGCGGTGGATTGCATCACGGGTAATGGTATTCGATCGAACCCCTGATCCCGGAATCACGTTCGCCCAGGCGCGGTGGCGGGCGTCTCCCGAGGTTCGCGGGTTTCGATGTCAAGAGCGCGGACGATCAAAAAGCCGCTAAGATCCTGAATTGATTGTGCAAAAAAGTTTGCGCGAGTTTGCAGGCTATTATGCAGGAATTCGCTAAGCTGAAAACAGCAATCGCAAGTGATGCAAGACAAGAGAGCCGACGAGGCTCTCAATTTTCTTTCGGGGCCTTTCACAGAGGATATGCGTTGCGGTGCATGGCTCCAGCAGTGGAAGGTTGTCCGGGATGGTCCGACATATGAGCGCTTCAAAACCGAAAGTCGTCGAAATTAAGAAGAAAAAGAGCAAAACAACGAGATCGAAAACCCGGCGAGGATCAGAAAAACTGCGCGAAGCAGCCAACAAGGTGATGGGCCGCGATTCAAAAAAGATCGCCGAGGCTCTTTCAGAAAACGGCAAAAAGGGACAGCTTCAAAGCATCAAGTTCATGTACGACTTGTCTGAGAAAGGTGTGGAAGAAGATGAGCACGAGGGTGCTCGGAAAATCCGCAGCATGGCATTGGAGCTGGCGAATTCGCCGCAATGGACCGGCCCTTCGCCGGCAGAGGAACAGGACGAAGACCGCGAGAACAGCGAGAGCTAAGCCGCTGCAGCAAAGCAAGCTTGCCACTGGGCAGATTTTTCAACAACGATAACTTTGAACGGGTCATGGTCCCGGCTACGCAACGGGTACTTCGTGGTTTCCACACTAGCCGCAAAAACAAAAACGCGGCGAGGGTGGGGCACCCGGTACACAGGTATGAGCGGCCGCCGGCCATGGCCCGTGTCGCAGCAGCGAAAAAAGGAAGAATCACGCATGAGCCTCATTCGAATTCAATACATTCGCGCCGCCAAGGGCTTGGGAATGTGCTTCGCGGTGATGGCGCTGGCCGTTGTGGCGCTGGCGCAGGGCATCACCACGACCACTGTGCAGGGCACGGTGTACCTGGCCAACGGCTCGGTCGGCTCGGGAACGCTGGTGCTCAGGTGGCCCGCGTTTACCACCGCGGCCGGTCAGTCCATCGCCGCCGACAGCACAACCGTGACCATTGCGCCGGATGGATTTGTCAGCGTGAACCTCGCGCCCAATCTTGGCGCGACGCCTGCCGGCCTCTTTTACACCGCGGTCTACTACCTGAGCGACGGCACCAGCACGACGCAATACTGGGTCGTTCCCGCGGCCTCCTCGGCCACCATCGCGCAGGTGCAGGCGCAGGTGATGCCCGCGGCGCAGGCAGTGCAGGCGGTGAGCAAGGCCTATGTCGACGAGGCAATCGCGGAAGCGTCGTTGAGTCCATTGAGCGCATCGGGCGGCACGCTGACCGGCCCGCTCTATCTCAGCGGCGATCCCACCCAGCCCCTGCAGGCCGCAGACAAGCATTATGTCGACACAACGTTTCGCCGAGGCGTTGCCGCTCTCGGGCGGCGCTGTCACAGGATCGCTCACTGCCCTGCAGCTGGGCGCAGCCTACCAGGCAGATCAATTTCCCGGTGCGGACTTCGGCGCCAAGGTACAGGCCTGCCTCAGCGCCATCAGCTCGACCTACGGCGGAACCTGCGATGCGCGCAACTTCAGCGGCAATCTCTCCATGGGATCGAACCTTACCATCGCAACGGCGAACACCGCGATTCTGCTTCCCTGCGCGACGATCACCACCGCCAAGCAGATCATCGTCACCGCCGGCACGCGTAACGTTTCGCTGCGCGGCTGCGCATTGCGCGGCGGATCTGCAACGCCAGCGGAAGCGAAGGCGGAACGGTGCTGCTTTATTCGGGATCGGGCGCGGGCATGCAGGTCGGCGACCCTACCTACGCCGCCGACACGTCTGGGTTTCACATGGACAATGCGGTCATCAATACGACGGACCTCACAGCAGCGCACCGGCGAAGTCATCGCCTATCGCACCCAGGAGTTGAATCTCGAAAGTCTCTATTTTCTCGGCAACGCAAACCAGACGGGCTCACCCTGGATGGAACCGGCAATTACACCGGCGGCACTTTCTTTGACAACCAATTCAGCGGATTTCAGACTGCGATTAATGCCATCGGCCACCAGGTGGCGAACCCGGCGACCACCGACTGGATGAATGCCAGCACCTTTGTGCGCGTGCACATCGACTGCCCAACGAGCGAATGGCAATCCCGATCAGCGGAACTTACGGAATCAACCTGCAGCAGGGCGATGGAAACACCTTCACCGGCGGCGATGTGGAAGGCTGCGCCACAGCGCTGCACCTGGGCGCGAACGCGCAGAACAACACCATCGTCGGCTTGCGCAATGAGAACTCGACCAACCAGGTGGTCGCCGATGCCGGCAGCTCCTACAACAGCTGGATGACCGGCGGCACCATGTTCACCGGCAAGCTCACCGACAACGGCAAGCGCAACAGCTTTCTCGACACGTTTCACCGCAGCTTCAATGGCATCAACGGCGACTGGTACGGCAGCCAGCAGGACGCGACCGTGACCAATCACCTTCGGCTCGGCATCGGCGCGCGGCAACGAGCGCGGCCTGCTCGACCGAGTACCAGACGGACTACGGCTATCGCTGGGCAGACGGGCCTGAGCGATGGAACGGCGCGGCGAGCAGTTCTACCAGATTCTCGATCTGCTGAACAACGTGTACCGCCTATCGATCGGGCAGTACAACAACGGGCAAGCGAGCACCAACAACCAGACGGTGATCAACGCGGCGGGCACCGGCGCAGTGGTGCTGAACGGTTCGAACAATGCGGGCACCGGCGGTGTGGTCTTCGGATCGGGCGGCGCGAGCGAAACGACCGTAGCGACGGTCGACAACGCCGGCAACGCGCAGTTCAACGGCACGCTGCAGGTGGGCGGGACCACGCAGTCGACCGGAACCATGACGGTGCGCAACAACGCCGATGCCGAAGTGGACTACTATCTGTGGCCGGGCCTGACCGCGAGCCAGAAGGGCTCGTTCACCTACAAGGACTGGAACGGCAACAGCCAGTGGTACATGGTGAAGGACGCGAGCAATAACTGGGCGCTCAACTCCGCCATCGGGCGGCCTCGACAGCTTCAAGGCGTACCAGAGCACAAACAGCGGCGACACATACATCGACGCGTCCAATTCTTCCGGAACCGTCCGCGTGAATTACGAAACCGGCTCCGGCACTGGATTCAACATCTACGGCGGCAGCAGCAGCACCCTCTATGCCAGCTTCACCGGAACCACTTCCATCAAATTCCCCGGCCTGGCGGCCGCACCGGCCACTACTGCCTCCAGATGGATACCTCCGGCTTTCTCACCAACACCGGCTCGCCCTGCGGACGGTCCGGCGGCAGCAGCGGCACCATCAACTCCGGCACCACTGGCCAGATCGCCTCCTACACCGGCAATGGCGCGGCGGTCAGCGGTATGAGCGCGGTTCCCGTCTCCGCGGGAGGCACGGGAGCCACCACCGCTGCCGGCGCAATTGCGGCCCTTAACGGTGCTTCTCTGGTCGCGACCACTGCACAAAGTTTCGCCGGACCTCTGAGCGCCTCCGTCAATACCCAATTAAACGTCATGGCATACGGCGCGAAAGGCGATGGCGTGACCGACGATACTGCGGCATTCAATGCAGCGCAAACGGCGGCCATCGGTTACGCTGTGGGAAATTCTTTACCAGCCGCGCTCTTCCTCCCCAAGCCGCCTGTATGCTATCTGCTTGATCATTGGGGTTGGCAAGGCGTGTCGCTGGAGGGGCAGCCATCGGGACTCGGGCCAGCATCGCCGCAACAGTATGGCGTGACGATTTGCGGTAAGCCGGGGCACGATATCATCCATATCCCCGATCCGGCAACCACAACCACGGCAGTCAAGGTTTATCCGGGTTGGTCGATACGCAACGTTGGTTTTCGCCTCGATAACTCAGCGCCATTCGATACCACGGTGGGCTATACGAATGCACATCGCTGGTTCGGGCGCTGGTTTGACGATGGCGCGATGACAGGTGGAAGCGCAGTCTTTAAGACCACGAACGGAAATATTACCTGTGGCGACGTGGGGCAGTATATCCAAGTCAACGGCGCGGGATCGGGTGGTGCGAATCTCGTAACCACGATTGCCAGCGTGACTCCATGCTGGGCATACGGACCAAGCATGACCTGGCAAACCGTCACCTTGGCGACAGCCGCTTCAACAACGGTCACAAACGCTCATTCCTATGTTTCAGTCCTGGGACTCACGGTGACCACTAACGTGGGTAACTGCGCTATCGCGTTTGATATGAAGGACGGCAACCCGTCAGACTGGACCTCATCGAGTTACAGTGTCGGAGCTTATCCAAAACTTGAGAACGTTGTTTTTAATACTTATGGCAACAGTTATTACCC
Organism: uncultured Acidobacteriaceae bacterium; assembly: GCA_963774175.1. Classification (GTDB taxonomy): domain Bacteria; phylum Acidobacteriota; class Terriglobia; order Terriglobales; family Acidobacteriaceae; genus Telmatobacter. The sequence goes on along the minus strand of CAVZDT010000016.1, from coordinate 9,971 downwards.
ATGCGGAATCTTCGCACAAGGCGGCCCAATCCTCTACGGGATGGATGCGCGCAACATCGGGCTTTATTACAACTTTGCAGGCATCGTGCAGACCTCGACGGAACTCAATTCCAGCCTGCAACCCTCCAGCGGCGACTTTGAGAGGTGGGACCACGTTGCGGCGCTCTACGGCTATACGCCATGGATAAGCGATAACGGGCTTGCGCAACAGTTGACTCACTGGCAGGTAACTTCAAACGCCGGATTACAGGTTCTCACTCTCGGCAATCAGACCGGCGATTACCCGGTGGGATGGCGTATCGATCACGGTATGGAGTGCCCGAGCGGCCCATGTACTTATGGCGATCACATCACAGGATCGCAGCAGGATATGACAATAAGCGCCACCAGTGGCGCTTCGGGTCAGACCGGTTATCTTGATACGTCAGCCTCGAAGTGCTGGAGTTGTTACCTTACGAATACCTTTGTCGATGGTTATAAGAACGATGTGCGAAACACGAACGGGGGGAGCACAAACGTTGTCAATCAAGGACTCGACAACACCCTCACAACAGGATATGTTCCCAGTCCTTATGGGGGCATTCCGCCAAACTACGAGTCATCCAATGGCCCGTATAAGGGAGCGAATAATATCGCTGGCCGTTACACGCCTGATTTCCTTGTCGCCGGTAACTATCAAACTCCATACAATAATGACGACCTTTTCATTTGGCCCAATGATCTAGAGTTCAGCAGTACAACCGCATGGAGCAGCATAGTGGTGCCGGATAGCACGTCACCAACCGGCTACCATATGGTACTTACGAGCAATGCAACTTACACGAAGTTTAACCAAGTCGCCAGCCGCACCGGAGCCGCTTCGATGGTGGTTGGGACCACAGTACCAAGCACGGGGGCCACTCTCTACCTCATGGCGAAATGCCCGTCCGGAACCACCACATTCACGCCGGTAATCGAAACAAATCTAGCCGTTTCCTATAGCGCGCCCACCTTATCCTGCAGCACCGCGTACGCCTATTACGCCATCAACGTGACATGGCAGAGCGGCGATATTGGGGGCAACGTTCAAATCGGCGCGGCGAACGGTTCCAATACGTTCTACGCAGCATGGATGGATGTGGTGCCCTTCACGGCCCCGGTCCAATATGCCACGGCGGCGAACCAAGTGCCCCTATCGGGAGTGCTGCAGGCGGCCTCCCCTGGGGTTGCGGAGCCAGGTACTTACGCGTACAACTCCAGCATGTCGGTAATCGGAGGTGGCACAAGTCTTCCATCCACGATTGCAACAACCAGCACGACAAACGATGCCGTATGTTTCTCTAATACCGCTTTTGGATTAAAAGACTGCGGGACCGCACCCGGAGGAAATGTAAGTGGATCGGGAACGACAGGATACATTCCTTTGTGGTCGGGCGCTTCAGCACAAGGGAACTCCCCGTTAGATTTCGGAATCTCGTTTTCTAACACCGTGGGGTATAAGCAAACGACACAGGCCGCGCAAATGACGCTTCAAAGTACGTTAGCCACAAATCAAGGCGGGGCGATGGTCACTCTTAATAAGGGAGCCTCCAGTGCGCTGGCGGGCCTGATTTTGCAGGACGGCAGCTCTTATAAGTTCCGGGTGGCGCTAAACACTGATGATAACCTGCACCTTCGCAACGATTCGACCTCGCACGACGACATCAACTGCAATCTTGCGAGTGATATTTGTACATTTTACGCAACACCTTCGGTGCCGGGTATCGTGCCGGGAACAATCTACACCGCAGCAGGAACGCCTCTGCCTCCGTGCGGCGCAGCTATAAAAGGCGAGCAGGCGGTTGTGGGCGATGCCACAAGTCCAACTTATATGGGTGCCTACGCCAGCGGCGGCGCGATCACGGCCGCGGTAATTTGCAGTTACAACGGCACCACCTATTCCTGGCTTACTCACTAGCGTCTCTCACGCGGCGCGCAACAGCGTGGCCCGGATCGTTGAATCTGGGCCACGCTGTTTCTGTGAGCCATGCTGCGCCCTGGGCGATGCATCTCTGGGGCGGCGAGTTGCGGCGCGGCAATCGCGTTTCGAACCGGCGTGGCCGATTCAATCAACGGACAGGAAGACGCGCGATGGATGCAGGACAGTGGGTATTCGATGCGGAGTCGCTGAATGCCGAGGAGTTGCTGAGGTTGGGACAACTCCTTGACCAGCGGCCTGTGGTGCTATGCGGGCGGACCGTGGCCATGGAACTTGCGGAGCGCCTGCTGGTGGTGCGCACAAAATCTGGCCTGACCAAGCCGCTCTGCGCCAACCGGGTGCAGCGGGACTTCGAAGACCGGCGCGGCGAGCGGAACATCGTGCTGAAGGCGCGCCAGATGGGGATGACCACCTGGACGGCGGCGCGCTTCTTTCTGAAGACCATTACCCGGCCGGAACGCTGACCCTGCAGGTGGCGCACACGCAGGAGGCGGCCGAGGAGATCTTCCGCATCGTGCACCGGTTTGTGGACTGGCTGCCGCGCAGCTGCGCGAGGGCCCGCTGCAGGACCTCGCGCGCCAACGTGCGCCAGATCGTGTTTCCGGAGATGGACTCGCAGTACCGGGTGGTCTCGGCGGGCGACCGCAACGCGGGCCGCGGGCTGACGGTGCAGAATCTGCACTGCTCGGAGCTGGCGCGCTGGCCGGGCGATCCTGCGGAGACCCTGGCCGGGCTGCGCGCAGCGCTGACGCCGGATGCGGAACTGATCCTGGAGTCGACGCCGGACGGCGTGGGCGGATGCTTTTACGAGGAGTGGCAGAAGGCTCCGGAGACGGGAATGGTGCGGCACTTCTTTCCCTGGTGGATGGAGCGGCGCTACCGCGCCAAGGCCGTCGACGCGGCCTCCCTGACTGAAGAAGAGCGCGACGCTGATCGCGCGCATATCTCGGACTCTGGAACAGATCGGATTCCGGCGGCAGATCCGGGCCAACTTTCGCGGCCTGGCACGGCAGGAGTACGCCGAGGACGACGGAGAGCTGCTTTCTGGCCAGCGGCGAGTCGGTCTTTGAGCTGGCCGCGATCGAGCCGCGGCTGGCATCGGCGCCGGCAGCCGGCGGAGTGGCGGCGCAATGGCGAGCTGGAGATCTGGCTGCCGCCGGTGCCACGGCAAAGCAGTATCTGGTGGCGGTCGATCCGGCCGGCGGCGGCAGCGAGGGCGACTACTCCGCGGCCCAGGTGCTGGAGATGGAGAGCGGGACTGCAGTGCGCGGAGTTTGCCGGTCACGTGGGCGGCCTGGAGCTGGCGCGGCTGGTCAGCGGCCTGCGCCGCGAATACAACCATGCCTGGCTGGTGGTGGAGCGGAACAACCACGGCAGCGGCGTGCTGGCGCTAGCTCGAGAGCCGTGTGCCGACTATCCGCGCATCTACCGGCAGGCGGGCCAGCCGGGCTGGCTGACGACGTCGGTGAGCCGGCCGGCGGCGCTGGGGCGGCTGGGTGCGGCGCTGGTGGAGCAGCCGGAGCGCTTCAAGAGCCGGAGGCTGCTGGCCGAGTGCAGCAGCTTTGTCCGGCTGCCCAACGGAAGCACCGGCGCGCGAGCCGGGAACGCACGACGACCGGGTGATGGCCATGGCGATCGGGCTGGCCGCGCGGGCGGAGCTGCTGGAAAGAGGAGCCGGTAGCTTGTAGCCGCTAGCTTCTCCGCGGAGGTTGCAAGCCCACCGGGTACAGGCTCGTCTTCTACCGCATTTACAGATCGGAGCATGACTTCTAGCGAACAGGCGGGGAGACGGTTTGGCGGTTCTGGCGGTGCAGCAGATCCGGCGGATGCGGGGCGGCGCGCAGGGCCAGCTGATGCTGGGCGCCGACGGCCATGTCTACGTGGTCAAGTTCCAGAACAACCCGCAGCACACGCGGGTGCTGGCCAACGAGTTTCTGGCCTCGCGGCTGGCCGCTGGCGGCCGGGCTTGACGGTGCCGGACGTCGAGCTGGTCGAGGTTTCGCAGCTGGCTGATCGAGAACACGCCCGAGCTGGAGATCGACCTGGGCCGGACCCGCGAGCGCTGCCGGCCGGGGCTGCAGTTCGGATCGCGCTTTGCGGGCGGGCTCATGCCCGGGCAGGTGGTCGACTACCTGCCCGAGGAGCAGCTGGCCGAGGTGAAGAACCTCGCCGAGTTTGCCGGCATCCTGGCCCTCGACAAGTGGACCGGCAACGCCAACGGCCGCCAGGCGGTGTTCGCGCGCAAGGCAGCGCGAGCGCCGCTACCAGGCGGTCTTCATCGACTTCGGATACTGCTTTCACGCCGGCGAATGGCGTTTCGAGGATGCGCCGCTGCGCGGCGTCTATCTATCGCAACGATGTCTACCGCGAGAGTGACGGGCTGGGAGTCCTTCGAGCCCTGGCTGACGCGGCTTGAAACCATGCCGGCCGAGACGGTGTGGGCGGCGGCCAACGAGGTGCCGCCCGAATGGTACGGCGGCGACCTGGTCGGAAATGGAAGCGCTGGTGGAGAAGCTGCTCGCGCGGCGCAGCCGCATCCGGGAGCTGATTGAGGCATTCGCGGAAATCGGACCGCAAGCCGTTTCCGAATTGGGGCCTTGCAGCCGGGCGGAAAACGCCGAGCTCTGATGGAATACGAACCCGCTGGGGATCTAGCGATTGTCGACAGGATCATGTAGCCCTGGCCGAGATGTCGAGGAACGAGGTGACGTGCAGCCGATGGCAATCGGGAATCAACGACTCGCATGTGAGTTTCAGCTGCTGCGCTACGTGCCGGACGCGGTGCGCAACGAGTTCGTGCATATCGGGCGTGATCCTGCGCGAGCAGACGCCGCCGGGCAGCGACGCCACGATGGAGCTACGCTTTACCCGCGACTGGCGCCGCGTGCGCTGTCTCGATCCGGACGCCGACACCGCGCTGCTCGAAGACATGGAAGCGGAGTTGCGCAGCGGCCTGCGTCGATCGATCCCGACGGCAAACTGATGCGCATCCTCGAAGAGTCGCTTTCGCTGAACGTGCAGATGACCGACGCCGAGGGCCTACCTGGCCGAAAGCCTGCCGGCCGGCGTCGAAGAGCTGATGCGGCTCTACGTCGATCCGCCGCCGCGGGAACGCATGCCGCGCCTGAGCGGGCGCGCGGCGATCCAGTCAGCGAATGCGGGCGGAGTTCGAGCATGCCGGCGTGTGGGACCTGCTGCGCAAGCGCATTGCCGCCTCGGACTACACGCGGCCCGGCGACCCGCTGCGCATCGACGCCGGATACCGGCCAAACGGCAGTCACCCCGCGAACGAAGACCTGTCCGCGGGACCCCGAACATCCGCATGTTTCATGCGGTGAGTCTGGAGCCGGGCGTGGACCTGGCCAAGGTGCTGGCTTTTTCCGCCGCAGGACTGCGGGCCGGTGTGGAACGCGTCGAGAACGCCGAGCCTGGAACTCACCGCCATCATCGAGCCGGCTGCCAGGCTCGGCGCGACGGATGACGATCCCGACCGCCTGGCCTTGTACCGCTTCGGCGTCGAGACGATGGAAGAGCACCAGATCCGCGTGCTGACCACCTCCGACATGAGCCGCGTGGCCGAAACAGCCCGTCGCGAGCTGCGCATCTGACCGCTGTCAAGGCCCACGAAGCTCTGATAACCCCGCTGGATGCCCACTTAGTCCTTTTATGGCTTCGACTTAGTCACTAAGAAAATAATTTCGAAAAGTTTGCAGGTAATTATCCCCGGTTTTCGTAAGATGGATTCTGTTGAGAGCGAGATAGAACGGCTCGCTCGGCAGATGACGTGATTGGTAGTGTTGAGCTTTCCGATCACTCTTCACTGACAACTGTTCACTGCAAAGAATGGGCATGGTCCTTCGGGGTCGTGCCTTTTTATTTGCGCAAAGGAAGGTAATGCGTGAAGGTACGAGAGCAACTGCGCGAACTCTGGCGCCAGGCCACAGGTTGGGCGAGTGTTGCAGCCAGCGCTGCCGGCGCGGATGCGCAGCGCAAGACGCTGGCGCTGCCGGCGATTCTGAGCCCGGTTCAATTCCCCATGCGGCCGCTGCCGAAGGCAACGCCCGTAAGCCTGCGTCGTTTTGCGGAGACGCCGGTGGTGCGGCGTGCCATCAACGTCATCAAGGACCGCATCGCCGCCATGGACTGGCAGATTCGCCTGCGCCGCGGGGCCTACGCGGCCGGCGGGGATCTCGCGTCCAGCGAGAGCAAAACCACCGCCTTGCGCCGAGTGCTGGAAGAGCCGAACGCGGTGGACAGTTTTCGCACATTGATCGAGCAAGTCATTGAAGACGCGCTTACCGGCGGATACGGCGCCATCGAGATGGCGCCGACCGGCGACCCGGAGCGCCCGGCGATGCTGTGGCCGGTCGACGGAGCTTCGATCCGGATCAATCCGCGGTGGGGAGATGGGGACAAGCGGGATATGACCCGGAGCTGGACTTGAAAAAAGATTGGCAAGGGCTACATCAACTCACAGAGCGGAGCCTGATCCTGCGGGACGGAATACGGCAGTATGCGCGGGCGCGGAACGAGGATTCCACAGAGGTGTGAAGAAAGCGGTCCGCTATCTGCTATCAGCCTTTTAGCGAATGCTAAAAGCAAAAGCGCCAGGAAAGGCGAATTGTGGAGGGGGATCTTTATCTATTGCAACAACTCGGACCGTATCTCGACCAGAAAATGGGAGAGCAGACGGTGCGAGACTTGCTGATCACCGGGTTGCTGAAAATTCGTCCCAAGAAAGGCGGGAGCAGGTGGTTGAGGTTGAACCGGGCGCAGCGGGAGTATTCGCAAACATGCAGCAAGCAGAACATTGTGTTGAAGGCGCGGCAGTTGGGGATTACGACGTACGTTGCGGCGAGATATTTTCTGCAGACGATTACGCGGCCGGGAACGCTGACGGTGCAGGTGGCGCACAGCCAGGAATCAGCGGAAGCAATTTTCAATATTGTGCAACGCTTCTGGGAGAACCTGCCCAAGGCGATGCTGAAGGGCGCGCTGCTGAAGTCGCGCTCCAATGTCCGCCAAATCGTGTTTCCGCACCTCGATAGCGAGTATCGAGTGGAAACGGCGGACGACAACGCGGGGCGGGGTATGACCATCCATAATCTGCATTGCTCGGAGGTCTCCCGCTGGCCCCGCGGTGGTCTGGAAACGCTGGCGTCGTTGAGGGCGGCCGTGGTGCCGGAAGGCGAGATCGTGCTGGAATCCACGCCCAACGGGGCGTGTGGCGTGTTCTACCGGGAGTGGCAAAAGGCGATTGAGACGGGCTACACGCAACACTTTTTCCCCTGGTGGTATGACGAGAGTTATCAGGTGCCCGTCAAGAAGGGAAAGATTATGCCGCTGACGCCGGAAGAGCTCGAGCTAGTAACGCGGCACGGGCTGAGTGAAGGGCAGATTGCGTGGCGCCGCAAACAATGGAAGACGCTACGAGGGCTGGCCGCGCAGGAATACGCGGAGGATCCGGGTTCGTGCTTTCTGGTTTCTGGAGAGTGCGTGTTCGAGCTGTCGGCGATGGAGAAGGCGGGCAGGCTTGCGCAGGCAGGCGACGAATCGGAAGACAATGGACGGCTGACGAGTCTGGCTCCCTCCGCAGAAGGGGCGGCAGTACATTATGGGAGTGGACGCCGCGGGCGGAGGATCGGACGGGGACTATGCGTGCGCGCAGGTAATCGAGCGCACGATGGGAATGCAATGCGCGGAACTGCACGGCCACTTTCCGCCTTTTGAACTGGCGCGTCGGGTTGCAGATCTGGGGCAGAGATATGAGCGCGCGCTGGTGGCTGTGGAGCGGAATAATCATGGGTTCGGTGTGCTCGCGTACCTGAATACCCTCGAGTATGGAAACTTGTTTGAGAAAGGTGGTCAATTGGGGTGGCTCACGTCGGCAGCGAGCCGGCCGGCGATGATCGAGAATATGGCGGCAGTGCTGATGGCGGAGCCGGAATTGTTTCACAGCCGGCGGCTGCTGGAAGAGTGCCGGACTTTCGTGAGGCGCGCGGACGGAAATGCAGCCGCAGCTGACGGTGCGCACGACGATTGCGTGATGGCGATGGCGATTGCGCTGGCAGTGCGGCGGGAGGATGCGGGGCGGGGCGTAAAGAGGAGGGTGTTGGAGATGGCGAGTTTGGTAGTGGAGTGAGGAACGCGGCGGACGATGGTCATCCGTCACAGAACAATCAGGGCGAGTTGGAGTAAGATGGCAGGCCTTGTGGCTGAAGCAGGCGCGCCCCTGCGGAGCTTTTCGCGGGCAGGAGTGCCCGCGCCACGCAGGCTTGGCGTACTGACTTGGTGGAAGCAGTCCAACACGTTCGAAGGATGCGGGGCGGGGCGCAGGGGCATTTGATGCGCTGCTCGGATGGGAACTTTTACGTAGTGAAGTTCCGGAATAATCCGCAGCATTTGAGAGTGCTGACGAACGAAATGCTGGCGACGCGACTGGCGGAGCGGGTGGGACTGCCGGTGCCGTTGACCGAAGTCGTGGAAGTGAACGCGTGGCTGGTGGAACATACGGCGGAACTGCATGTGCAACTGGCGCACAATGTGATTCGATGCGAAGCGGGATTGCAATTCGGATCGCGCTATGTGGTGAATCCGATGGAGGGGCAGGTATTCGACTACATTCCTGCAGAAATGCTTGATCGCGTAAGGAACATCGAGGCTTTTGCGGGAATACTAGTGGTGGACAAGTGGACGGGCAATGCAAATGGGCGCCAGGCGGCATTCTGGAGAAAGTTGCGGGAAAAGAAATATACGGCGGCGTTCATCGATCAGGGATATTGTTTTAATGCCGGCGAGTGGACATTCCCCGATTATCCGCTGCGCGGGGTCTACGCGCGAAATGAAGTGTACGCTGGGGTGCGCGGCTGGCACTCTTTTGAGCCGTGGCTCTCGCGAATTGAGAAGATGGAAGAGCAGGTGATGTGGAAGCTGGGGATGGAATTCCTCCCGAGTGGTGGGGCGGGGAGTGGGACCAGTTGGAGAAGCTGGTGCGGACGTTGATTGCGCGGCGGGGAGGAGTGCGAGAGTTGATTGAGGCAGTTTCGGATTTCGCCGCGGAGGCCGTTTCCGGAGTGGGTGGAACAAGCTTAAGTCAGGACCTTTACCACAGGGGGCACAGAGAAACACAGGGTAGGTGATGGCCAACAAACGACAACTCGACTTCTTTCTACTTCGGTATGTGCCGGACGCGGTTAAGGACGAGTTTGTGAATGTTGGTGTCGTGATGGTGGAGCCTGGCGCAAGCGACGGTGGGTTTGCGGATGTGCGATTTACGCAGGATTGGCGGCGGGTTCGGTGCTTGGATCCGCAGGCGGATGTGGAGACGCTGGAGGCGCTAGAGCGGGAGATTCGCGGGCAACTAGCGACCACGCATGATTGTGAGGTTTTGCTGCGGCGGCTGGGGGATTCGTTCTCGAATGTGATTCAGCTTTCGCCGATGAAGGGATGTCTGGCTGTTGATCCGGCTGCCGAGATCGAGGAGATGGCTTCACTTTATCTCGAGGCGGCGAAGGTTGGCGGCAAGCGAGGTGAGCGCTCGACGACGAATTCTGGAGAAGATGCGAGAGGCGTTTGAGCAGGCTGGGGTTGCGAAATTCATTCTTCCGGTTCCGGTCGCGCCTTACACAAAGCCGGGTGATCCGTTTCAGTTTGATTTCGGATACCGGGTCGAGGGCACAATCAGGTTGTTCCAGGCAATTTCGATGAAGGCGAACGTGGACACAGCCGTTACGCTTGCGGCTCGTTATCCGCGGATTGCGCCGGTCATGCTCAAGATGACCCAGGCTGTGCCGGTGCTGACGGCAGTGATCGACGACGACCTTGATCGAGGAGCGGAGAACGTCCAGTTTGCATTGAGCATGATGGAGGACGAAAAAATTCGCATCGCGGTGGCGGCGGAGATGCCGATGATTGCGGAGGTGGCGCGGCGGGAATTGAGAGCGTGAGCCAGGATGTACATCTCTCGGCAGTCCAAATCCTGATTGGGGCTGTATCCGTTGGAAACATCTGTCTG
>CAVZDT010000015.1:0-566344 GCA_963774175.1 uncultured Acidobacteriaceae bacterium | reverse complement strand
CGCGCGGTATTGGTGTGTATCCCGGCGAGCCAGGCGCGGACTTCGGTCCTATCCTCATTCCCGACACAACCAGCTACCGCAATCTTGCTCTTCTGCGGCCCGCTTATCACTCCAGCAGCTACGACTACAACCTCACTGCTCAGCTCGTAACCGACGGCATCAAGGCAGAGCAGTTGCCCGAATGGATCGTCGTTTCCGACGTCGCTCAGGGCCCGGTCGCGAAAGAAAATCGCGAGGTGATCGTCGACCACGCGCCCATGAACACGATGGAGCTTCGTGGGCCGCGCGCGCAGGTCGAAATTCAGCTTGCAGGCGGCGACTGCGGCGCCGGAGATTGACCGGATCCAACTCTTCGTCGTGTCTCGCCTTCCAGGCATCCGCTGCCTCGCTCACTTTTACAGTGTCCACCTCTGAGGACGGACGCGCGTGGGAAGTCGCGGGCACCACGTCAGCGCCAAAGCCGGCATCCACCGCGGGATATCCGCCCGACTTCTGCCCTCCAAATCACTTCTTCACGCCCTTCATTCCGCTCAATACAGTCAGCCGCAGCCGCTTCTATCGAATCGAATGTGCGATGGGCCCGGAAACAATCGCATGTCGGCCTTCGACACAGACTTGGAAGCTCGGCCAGGTCGCATTCTTCAAGGGCGATCAACGCGTCGAGGTTGGTGGCCCATACAGCTTCACCAGCGCGTGGATGAGCGCGGGATCAGGCGAGGAGTGGGTCTATGTCGACCTCGGCTCCCGCTGCGAATTCGATCACGTCGAAACTCTACTGGATTGCGCGCGCAACCGAAGGCTCCGTGCAGGTCTCGGACGATGCGGAAAACTGGCGCGACCTGCAATCCCTCTCCGGCATGTCGGGCCAGATCGACGACATCAAGCTCTCGCAACCCGCATCCGGCCGCTATGTGCGCGTGCTGATGACGCGGCCCAGTTCACCGTACGGATACATCCTGAGTGAAATTGAGGTCTTTGGCCGCGGCGGATTCATCGCGAAGCCCAAGCCGGCGCCGCAATTCGGTCGCAGATCGCAGACAGCTTCTTGCCGGCGGTTCGTGGCGCATTCAGCGATCGAATCTCGTCACTGATGCAGGTGAAGCGCTCTCAAAACCCGGCTTCCACGATGCGGACTGGCTTGTAGCCACCGTGCCGGGAACGGTGTTGACTTCCTATGCGAATCTCGGCGCGATTCCCGATCCGAACTTCGGACAGAATCAACTCCACATCTCAGATTCCTATTTCTACTCCGACTTCTGGTATCGCACAGAGTTCAACGCCCCATCGAAAACTCCCCAGCAATTCGCCTGGCTCAACTTCGACGGCATTAACTGGAAAGCCGAAGTATATCTGAACGGCGAAAAGCTCGGCCGCATTGAAGGCGGCTTTATGCGCGGCCAGTTTGACGTATCGCAGAAAACTCCTGCCCGGCAAAGCCAACGCGCTCGCCGTGCGCATCGAGAAGAATGCGACACCCGGCAGCGCCAAGCAAAAGACCTTTGAGATCTGCGCCAAGAACGGCGGCGGCCTCGGTGCCGACAATCCCACCTATCACGCCACCATCGGGTGGGATTGGATTCCGACCATGCGCGGGCGCGACATCGGCATCTGGGGCGACGTATCTCTTACCATCACCGATGCGGTCACAATCGAAAATCCATTCGTTTCCAGCGAAGCTCCCACTTCCGGATACATCGTCCGCCGACGTGACGATTCAAGCCGATCTCATCAATCACCAGGCTCATCCCTTTAACGGGCATTCTGCGCTGCCAGCTCGGCGACATCCGAGTTCAGCAGCACGTACAACTCGCCGCCGGGAGAGCGAAAGACCGTCACCCTGGATCCGTCCACGAGTCCTGCGCTCCACCTGAAAGGATCCCAAGCTGTGGTGGCCTGTTGGTTATGGCGATCCCTACCTCTACGACGTGCAGCTCTCAGTCGAGGCCGGCGGAAAGTCGATCGACACGAAGACCTTCAAGGCCGGCATTCGCCAGATGACCTACAGCGAAGATGGTGGCGCACCTGCGCATCTGGATCAACGGCCGCAGCTTCATCGCTCGCGGCGGCAACTGGGGATTCGGCGAGTCGATGCTTCGCTATCGTGCGCGCGAGTACGACGCCGCCGTGCGCTATCACCGCGAGATGAACTTCACCATGATTCGCAACTGGGTCGGCCAGATCGGCGACGAGGCATTCTACGAGGCCTGCGATCGCCACGGAATCGTGGTGTGGCAGGACTTCTGGCTGGCCAATCCATGGGACGGTCCGGAGCCGGACGACAACGATCTGTTCCTGAGCAACGTGAAGGACCTCGTCCTGCGCATCCGAAATCATCCTTCCGTCGGCCTCTATTGCGGCCGCAACGAGGGCTTCCCTCCTCCGCCACTCGAGCAGGGAATTCGCAAGATCCTCGCCGATCTGCATCCGCAGCTTGCACTACATCCCGAGTTCCGCCGACGAGGTAGTCAGCGGACACGGGCCGTACTGGGCGAATCCGGCGCAGTTCTACTTCAAGGCCGCCGACAAGCAAGTTGCACAGCGAAATCGGCGCGCCGAATATTCCATCGCTCGACAGCGTGCGCCTGATGATGCCCGAAAAGGCGCTGTGGCCGCAGGCGCTCGACTGGGGCCTGCACGACTTCTGCCTGCAGGGCGCAATGGGCGGCGCAGGATTTCGCGCCATCATTGAAAACAGCTATGGCGGCGCAACCAACGCCGAGGAGTGGATCAGGCTCGCCCAGTTCGTCAACTACGACACCTACCGCGCCATGTTTGAAGCACAGAGCAAGTACCGCATGGGTGTGCTGCTGTGGATGAGCCACTCCTGCTGGCCTTCGTTCGTCTGGCAGACATACGACTACTTCTTCGAGCCGACCGCCGCCTACTACGGATGCAAGAAAGGCTCGGAACCGCTGCACATCCAGTGGAACTCCGCCGAACGAAACCATCGAGGTGGTGAACTACAGCGCCGGCAAAGTCACTGGGCTCAAGGCGTCGGTCGAAATCCTCAACATGGATGGAAAGCGAATGGACCTGAAAACTGCTCCGCTCGACAGCGCCGAAGACTCGACGACGTCACCTGCATCGACATGAAATATCCCCGGGACTGTCTCCGGTTCACTTCCTGCGCCTGGCGCTCACACGCGGTTCAGAAACACTCTCCTCGAATTTCTATATGCGCGGTCTGCAGCAGAATGATTTTCGCGCCATTCGCCAGTTGCCCGCAGCCAAGCTGGATGCACGACAAGCCACGGAGCAGAAGGGCGATCGCTGGGAGACTGTCGACAAAGCTCCAGAACACTGGACGCGTCGCCTGCCTTGATGGTGCGCGTAAAAGCGGTGCGAGAGAAGACAGGCGATCGCATCCTGCCCGCGATCTACTCCGACAACTACATCGCGCTGATGCCCGGCGAAACTCGCACGATTGTCACCGAGGTGAACGAAGCCGACACACGCGGGGAGAAACCAACGATCGTGCTGGGCTGAGGGGTTTCACCAAAGTCGTATGTGGCTACGATGAACTCTAACCGGTTGCCAAAGCCGGAATCTTCTCAAAAGGGGAATCGCCGCGAAACCACGAGACAAAACTGCCGGGATTTCCCCGCAGAAGATGTTTGAATAAATTAACGCGCGATCAGTATTTCCATCTGGGTTCGCCCGGCAGATCCTTTGAGACTGCCGGGCGTTCTTTTATCAGAACGTGAATCGCGAGCCGAACTGGAACTGGCGCGGACGAGTTCACCGTTGCGGTAATCTGGCCGAACTGGTGGCGCTCCGTGACGGCGTCGGGTCTGCAGAATCGGCTGTAACATTCCCATGCTGGTGTTCCTGGCATGCCGAATTGCGCGCTGATTGAAGAGGTTGTAATGAGGTCTCGAACCGCAGGATCTCGCTCCTCGCCGAACGTGAATTGCTTGTAGAGCGACACGTCGACATCGCGCGCGCCGGTGGTGCGTACGTGATCCAGGTAAGCAGGCGCGTTGCCGGGCACAAGCGGATTCGACTGGGTGATGTCGAAACTGCCGGCAGGAACTCCCGGGGCGTGAAGCAGTTGTAGTTGAACCAGGTGGCGGCGGTATGCGGCGCGCCACTGCCTGGATTGCACAGTGAGTCGGCTCGTTGATTGAAGTAGCCGATCGGCGTTCCCGACCCGGCGCGGGGATGGGGATCCCGGTGCTGAGATAGACGATGATATTGGCGGTCCATCCGCCGAGTGCGGCGTTGGCGACTCCATTCAGATTGACGGCACGGCCCTTGCCGACGGGCAAGATCGTAGGAGACTTCGCCGGTGAACTGATACTTCACATCCTGCGGGCTGACGGAGTGCTCGAGTCTGCAGGTTCGCGGGTGTCCTGTGGCGCGCCGCCGTGCGAGCCGACGAAACCGAGCGGCGGATTGCCGTCGTCGGTCATCAGCTTGGCCCAGGTGAAGCGTGGCCAGCGTTGTCAAGTGGTGCGTGAGTCGCTTCTGCACCTTGGTCTGGAGTGAGCTGTAGTCGGAGTCGCCTCCGGGATAGCCGTTTACGATCACTCCGTTGCCGGAACCGTAGCTGCCGTTGCCGAACTGCGGGATAGTGCTGCAGCGAGACCCAGAGCGGAACGGTGCTGGCGCCGTAATTCGCATTCGTGGCCGGCTGGATGGGCCGCCCACGTGTTGTCACCATCTGGCAGTTGGGATGGGAGGGATCGACGCAGAGCGAATAGTCGTATTGCCCGAATGCTGCTCAAGATAAAGCTGATTCAGATCGAGAGTCCGAAGGGCAGGAACAGCCCATGGCTGCCGACGTAAGCCGCGCTCAGGACCACCTGGTGCGGCAACTCCATTCCCAGCCGAAGTTGAAGTTGTACGTGGTCGGCGTGCGCTGGGAGTGAAGCACCGTGCTCAGGAATCTGCCCAGGTTATTGGCCAGGCCGGAGGGCGGGGTCGTGAACGTGGGAACAACGCCACCGGGAAAGGGATTGGTCAGCGAATTAGGACCGGTGAAGCTTGTCCGGAGTGCTCGCTGCCGCCGCTGCACGCCGGAGTCGCCGTTGAACACCGTGTTGCCGTCGGCATTGAAGCAGGTCGCATTCCACGTCGTCTAGGAGGAGAAGCCGTCGCTATCGAGTGAGGCGCTGCCGACCATCTGCGGGCTGGGTCCGTAATAGATGCCGGCGCCTCCGCGGAGCGAGGAAGCCGGGCGCCACCTGCCAGGTGACGCCAAGGCGCGGACCAAAATCCTTCAGGTTCGTCGTAAACGGCGAACGATTGCCGCTGCTGACGTACACTTCAGCGCCGGTGTAATAGACGCCGTCCGACTGAGTCCTGTCGCCGTCGGATTGAAGTACTCGAGTCGGTTGTGGCGCTCCGTCCTGCCGCCGAAGATGTCCCAGCGCAAGCCCGCGGTGATGGTCAAGGCGCTGGTGGACGTGCCAGGTGTCCTGCACGAACGCGGCGTAGTAGGGGCTGGCCTCGGCCGCAAACAGATCCTTGGTGAAGTTGGGATAGTCGTTGGTCTCGCTGCCGGGCGCCTCGCCCATCCCGATCAGGAACGAAGCGAAGTCGCTGCCGCCGCTGGCCGAGGCGACGGACTGGTCGGTGGCGGAGATGTCGAAGGAGTATTCGACCGGAGGGCGCGATCGGCTGGCCGACGTTGAGGAAGCGCTTCATGTACTCGAAGCCGGCGGCGAGCTCATGCTTGCCCATGCCTTGGTGACCGAGGCGACTGGCGTCAGTGTTTTCGCTGGCGTACTGGAAGGTGTTGTAGTCGGCCGTGCCGCCGATGCCGCTGCCGTTGTCGTTGAAGATCACGAAGGGCAAGCAGCTTGTAGACTTCCTGCTGCGGCCAGCGACGACGGGAAGCCGAGCGGCGTGATATCGAATCCCATCCTGCGCGGATCGCCGCCCTGGTTCTCGTAGTGGCGAACGAAGGAGTAGCGCAACTGCAGGACGGTGGTGGGACTCAGCGTGAGTCGTCGGCCGACAGAACGTTGCGCCCATTGGTCACGTTCTGCGCGTAGTTCAGATCCCACATGTTGTCGAAGGCGTTGTAGGTCGAAGGCAACAGACGATCGAAAGAGAAGCGGCCGAAGATGCGCTGCTTTTCGCTCTGCACCCAGTCGATGCGAACGTCGAATTTGCGTGCGATTGTTCGGATCGAGACCCGGCTGCAAAGAAGTTGCAGCGTAAGGTCGTCAGAACACGCGTCGCAGTTGTCGGGTTGGGATAGTTGCATTTGGGCAACTCGGAAAGAAACTTCGAGGCCGGTCGGGTTGGGGTTGGTGATCGTGTTGCCCGCGAAGGCCTGGCGTGTGCCGTCCGGCATTGTCCGGCTGGGTGGGGTCGTAGATGGTGAAGCCGTCGGCGGAGAAGTCGCCGGAGCGCTCGGCCGTGGTGGGGACGACGAAATAGTTTGACCCGTCGAATTGCTGCTGCTGCGTCGTCTTCGTAGTCGCCGAAGAAGAAGAGCTTGTCGTGCATGAATCGGTCCGCCGAAGGCGCCGCCTTCCTGGTAGCGGTGGAAGTCGGAGCGCCGTGTTGGGCTGCCGTTCGCAACCTGGCTCTGCTTGTTGAACTACTCATTGGCCGCCAGCACGTTGGGCCGGAACACGCCGAAGGCGTCGCCGTGGAACTTGATTCGCCGCCGGACTTGGTGACCAGGCTGATGACGCCCGCTCGCGCCGCTCTGGTAGGTGGCTGGCGTGTTCTGGGTTTCGACGCGCGTCTCGTCGACGGCATCCTCGGGAATATCCAGGCGGGAATGATGGCGGCAACGTTGTTCTCCGCGATGCCGAGCGGGCTGCCATCGACCATGTAGTAGACCGAGCCCTCAATTGCGCCGTTGATCGTGTACGAAGAAACGTCGACGTCCGGGACGGCCACTGGAAATATTTTCGATCGCAAAGGAGCTCGATGAATTCGGCGCGCCGTTTGCCGGTGTGACGCCGGCGCTCAACTGAATCAGATCGTAGACATTGCGCGTCAACAGCGGCACGCGATCGATGGTGTCGGCGTTGATGCAGTTGGCCGACCGTCGAATTGCTGGCCTCGACCAGTCGCCGTGGCTCCGTTGACCGTGACGACCTCGCTGACGCTGCCGACCTTCAGCGTCAAGGTTGACCGTCGTGACCTGGTCGACGGAGACGGTGATGTTTTTCTCGACGAGCGTTTCAAATCCCTTCGCGCTGGCCGTGACCTGATACTGCCCCGGGAGCGAGAGAAACGAACGAATACAAGACCGGCCGCGGTCGACACGGTGGAAAGCTTCAGATCCGGTAGCCTGGCTCTGCGCAACGACCTTCGTCCCGGGAATGATCGCCCCCGAAGAGTCGGTGACGAGCCCGCTGATTGACCCTCTGCCGGCCTGGGCGAAGGCCGCCGGAGCAAAGCTTATCAGCAAACAAATGAGGAGAATGAACCGCACACAGGCGGCTCGTGCACAGTGCATATCCATGGCACCCCCGGGGTCAAACGCATTATTCAAACGTTTGAATCTCTTGACAGCAGAATGTAAGATTGTTTCTTCTGCCTGTCAAGCAGAAAGTGTCGCGCCTGCCAGGACTCCGGAACATGGCCGAAATAAAGTCAGCTCGATTCCTCCGGGGCGAGTTAGAGAATGACGATGAATTCCCCAACGTAGATCCGCATGAAGGGAGACGAGATGGTGCAACGTAAGTCTGGCCATGTGACGCTCTTGGATATTGCGCGGGCCTGCGGATACTCCGTCTCCACCGTCTCGATCGTGCTGAGCGAAGCTCCGCTCTCGCAGAATGTCGCCGCCTCCACGCGCGAACAAATCCGGAACATGGCGCGTCAGCTTGGCTATCATCCTGACGCCTATGCGCGTTCATTGCGGCGCCGGCGCAGCCAGACCATCGCGGTTCTTGCCTACGATCTCTCCGACCCCTTTTGCATTCCCATCGTCCACGGAATCCAGGCCGGACTGCAGCCGGCGAACTACCTTCCGCTCCTGGTCGATGCCCAGACGCAACGAAAGCTCTTCGACAGCTATCTGAAGATGATCCTCGAGCGGCGAGCTGAAGGCGTGATCGTCATCGCGAGCTGGATCTTCCAGGAGACAAATCTGCTGGACGACATCGAGAAGAACCAGGTTCCGATCGTGATCGTCGGCCGCGACCTTACCGACAGAAACGTCAGTTCCCTCCTCGTCGACAACGAAGCCGGCGGCGCTCTTGCCCTGCGCCACCTGGTTGAACTCGGTCATCAAGCGGCATTGCGATCGTCCGCGGTCCTGAGGAACTCTTCGATACCGAGCCCCGCTGGGCAGGCGTGCAGCGGGTTGCGGCGGAGGCCGGAATCCAGATCGACCGCAAGCTCGTGTTTCAACTGCCAAACCTGATGGATTCAACTTCCGGCTTTGAAGGAGGCCTGCGCTTCTCGAAGGAGATGCTGGCGTCGGGACGTCCGTTTACCGCGGTACTGGCGTTCGACGATCTGACGGCCCTGGGTGTGGTGCGCGGCTTGTCTGATGCCGGGCTGAAGGTGCCCGACGATTGTTCTGTGGTCGGATTCGACGATGTTCTGCCCGCCGCGGTTGCCACTCCAGGCATCACTACCATTCGCCAGCCGTTGAAGGAGATGGGCCTGCTTGGCATCAGAGTGGACCCTGCAGGCAATCAACGCGCCCGAACAGCTTGCGGCCAAGCCGGTAAAGCTCTACAAGGCGCCGCCGGAACTGGTGGTGCGGATGTCTACGAGACGCCCCACTGCCGCGCGCAATCGGACCGCCCCGCGAAATCACGCTTGACAATCTAGCTTGCGCGCGAGATATTGCGTCATTCAAACGATTGAATCAACCAGATCTACAAAATGCACGGCCCGGACAAGATTCCTGCTATCGAACGAGAAACGCCAGGTGCCCATGAACCCGAAAGCTCTTGTTGTTGTGCTTATCTTCCTCGTGCTCTCCCCCTCCTTAACTGCAACCGCGCAGAAAGCCACGGCCCTCCATGATGACTGGCAACTGCAGTCCGCATGCAAAGTTTCCGCAGGCGGCGACGCGATTTCGGCGCGCGCAATTCACAGCCGAAGGCTGGCTCAAGACCTCGGTGCCGAGCACAGTGCTTGCCGCGCAGGTGAAGGCGGGCGTATTTCCGGATCCGTATTTCGGCAACAACCTCCGCCAGATTCCCGGGACCAGCTACCCCATCGGTCGCAATTTTGCGAATCTGCCCATGCCGGCCGACAGCCCCTATGCATGCGGCTGGTGGTACCGCAGGGAGTTCAATGCTCCTGCTCTCGCCGCAAAGGACAATCGGCTCTGGCTGCACTTTGGCGGCATCAACTATCGAGGCGAAGTCTGGGTCAACGGCCACAAGATCGCCGATTCGTCCACCGTGGCGGGCGCCTATCGCACATACGATTTCGACGTGACGGACGTTGTCGCTCCCGGCAAAACAAATGTGCTCGCGGTCGAGACCTTTGCGCCGACAGAGAAGGATCTCGGCATCAACTGGGTCGACTGGAATCCATGTCCGCCGGACAAGGACATGGGCCTGTGGGGAGCCGTCGACCTGGCGGAAACCGGCCCCGTGACAGTGCGCTCGCCCATGGCAGTCACGCACTTTCCTGATGGCTCGCTGAGCACCGCGGACCTGACCGTCTATGCCGAACTGCACAATGCGACCGGCAGTCCTGTGAAGGGAGTAGTTTCCGGAACCGCTGCCGGCGTGAAGTTTGAGAAGCCCGTCGAACTGGCCGCGCATGAGGATCAGACCGTCGCCTTCAGCCCGGAGCAGTTCCCTGCCCTGCGCATTCAGAACCCAAAGCCGTGGTGGCCGCGCCAGATGGGCGATCCGCATCTCGAACGGCTCACGGTCAGCTTCAGCGCCGAGGGCCGTGTGACCGACGAGCAGAGCGTGAACTTCGGCATTCGCGAGATCACGTCGGAACTCACGGCCAACGGCAGCCGCCTCTTCCGCGTCAACGGCAAGCCGATTCTGATCCGCGGTGCAGGCTGGTCGCAGGACATGCTGCTGCGCACCGATCGACAGCGGCTTCGCGATCAGTTCGAGCTGGTGCAGGACATGAACCTGAACACCATCCGGCTCGAAGGCAAGCTCGAAACCGACGACTTCTTCCGTCTCGCCGACGAGCGCGGCATCCTGGTGATGCTTGGCTGGTGCTGTTGCGACCACTGGGAGCACTGGAAGGACTGGACGCCGCGAGGACCTGACGATTGCGACCGCTTCGCTGCGCTCGCAGATGCTGCGCCTGCGCCATCATGCCAGCCTGCTGGTGTGGCTGAACGGCAGCGACAATCCGCCGCGCCGCCGATGTGGAGAAAGCCTACCTGCAGGTCGAAGCGGAGACGCACTGGCCCAATCCGATCCTTTCCTCTGCCACGCAGGCGCCGACAACAGTGACCGGCGAAAGCGGCGTCAAGATGACCGGCCCCTACGACTACGTTGCGCCGAGTTACTGGTACGTCGACACGCAACTTCGGCGGCGCAATTGGCTACAACACCGAAACCAGCCCCGGACCGGCGATTCCATCCCTGGCAAGCCGAAAGCTGTTTCTGCCCGATCCCGAAGCGTGGCCGCCCACCGCAAACTGGAGCTCTGCACAATGGCGGCGGCGAATTCGCGAACCTGAAGGTCTTCGACGCGGCCATGGAAGCTGTCTACGCGAAACCCAACTCTGCCGCCGACTACGAGCGCATAGCGCAGACCATGGAGTACGACTCCGAGCGCGCGATGTTCGAGGCCTACAGCAAAAACAAGTACACCTCCACGGGCGTCGATCCAATGGATGCTGAACAATGCATGGCCGTCGATGATCTGGCATCTCTACGACTACTACCTCGACGCCGGCGGCGGATACTTCGGCGCCAAGAAAGCCTGCGAGCCGCTGCATATTCAGTACTCGTACGATGACCGGTCGATTGTTGTTGTGAACAGCACCTACGCCGATGCCGACGAACCTGCATGCGAGCGTGCATGTTGACGGCCTGGCGTGGAACGAACTCTACACGGCACAGTGCCGCAGTTAAATGCAACTCGCCGACAGTTCACAGCGCGTATTCACAATTCCCGGCAACTCTTTATTCAGACGCGGAGCGAATCTTCTTCATCGATCTTTCGCTTACCGACTCGAACGGCCACGTCGTAAGCCACAACTTCTACTGGGTGCCGGGAACGCTCACCACATTCGATTGGGAGGACGACCGACTACACGCACACGCCGGCCGCGCGACATGAAGACCTGACGGCGCTTGCGCATCTGCCGGCGGCACAGGTCGAGGCGCACGCCGAGATCGAGAACACGGCGCACGGCCGCGAGATTCAGTTGCATCTTGCGAATCATTCCAATGCGCTGGCGTTCCAGGTTCGCGCGGCGGTCAGAACGGCTTCCGGTGGACTGATCGCGCCCGTTTTCTGGTCGGACAACTGGATCGAACTGACTCCGGGGGAGTCGACCACGCTGACTGCGCACCTGCCGGAAGGCGAAAACACCACTCCCGTTGTCCAGGTCGACGGCTGGAACGTGGCGCCGATCTCGCTCACCCCGACAACCGACGTGGCGGCACGCTGAGGAACTGAATGACGGCCACCTCGCGCACGCAATCCGAAACCATCGGACTGAAGCGCACCCTGCGCTTCCGGGACCTGGTCCTCTACGGGATCATCCTGATCCAGCCGACGGCGCCGATGCCGGTGTTCGGCGTTCTCTACGAGGAGTCGCGCGGGCACGTAGTCGCGGTGATCCTGCTGGCCATGGTGGCCATGCTGTTCACCTCCGTCAGCTACGGACGCATGGCGCGCGTGTATCCGCACGGCGGCTCCGCATTTTCTATACGTAGGCAAGGAGATTCACCCCAGCCTCGGCTACATCACCGGCTGGTGCCTGGTGCTCGACTACGTTATCAACCCGCTGATCTGCATCATCTGGTGCAGCCGCGCAGCCATGAACTTTGTGCCCGAAGTTCCCTACTTCGCGTGGGCCATCTTCTTCGCGCTTGCTGTTCACAATTCTGAACTGCAACGGCGTCGAAACCTCGGCGCGCATCAATGCCGGGATGGCTGCGGCGCTGGGTGTCGTCATCGTTCTGGTGCTCATCGCTTCGGTGCGCTGGATCCTTCACATCGCGCATCCCAGCGTCGGCCTCTTTCTCGATCCGCTCTACAATCGCGCCGAGCTTCAACTCCAGTGCGGTCCTGCACGGCACATCCATCGCGGTGCTGACCTACATCGGTTTCGACGGCATCTCGACCCTGACCGACGAAGCGAAAGACCCTGCACGCAACGTGCCTCGCGCCATCGTGCTCACCTGCCTCATCACCGGAATCCTGGCCAGTATCGAGGTCTATTTCGCGCAACTCGTCTGGCCGCGCGGAGCGGCCTTCCCCGACGTAACCACTGCGTACGTTCACGTCTCGGGACGCATGGGCGGTCCGATTCTGCTGGCGATCGTGAATGCCGCTCTGCTGCTGGCCAACATGGGCTCCGGCATGGCGTCGCAACTCGGCGCGGCGCGCCTGCTCTACGCCATGGGACAGGATGGCGCGCTGCCGCGACGCTTTCTTCGGTTCCGTCAGCCTGAAGAATCGCATTCCGCGCAACAACGTGCTGCTCATCGGAGCCGTTTGCCTTGGTGGTGCGCTCATCCTCAACTTCGACCTCGGCGCCGAACTGCTGAACTACGGCGCGCTGCTGGCCTTCATCGGAGTGAACCTCGCCTCCGCGTTGCGCGGCTGGCGCTACGGCCGCTGGTCGCAGACGATGCCCATTCTGGTTTCCGTTGCCGGCATGGTGACCTGCGCGCTGCTCTGGTGGAACCTGAGCCCGAAAGCAAAGACCGTCGGCACATGCTGGGCCATCGCCGGAATTCTGCTTTGGATCGCTCGTCGACGGTACACGGTTCTTCCCGGAGAAGCCGCATGACTGTGTAGGATTCGACCTCGACCGAACGCAAACCACGCCGCGTCGACGCGCCCCGCGGTCTGATCCAGAGATCGGCTGCACACATATTATGATTGCCCCATGCCCAGACAGCACCCTACTCTGCCGGCGCTCGCGGCGTTCATGGCAGCATTGATCCTTGCAGCACCTGCCCTCGCTCAGACTGACGCAAAGGATCCCGCACTCGACGCCTTCCGGCCAAAGTTCGAGTCGGTACTGAAACAGCACGGCATCGTGGGCGGCGGCTTTGCGCTGGTGCGCGGGCAAGGTCCGGCCGAAACGATTGTTTTTGGCGAAGCGCGCCGCGACAGTCACCAGCCTGTCGATGACGCAACAACCTATAACTGGGCTTCGATCACCAAGACCATGACGGCCATCGCGATTCTCCAGTTGCGCGATCGCGGCAAGCTCTCGCTCGACGATCCCGCAGTCCGCTACGTACCGGAACTGCGTCAGGTGCACGACGAGTTCGGCGCAGTCGATGCCATCACCATCCGGCACCTGCTGACCCACAGCGCCGGATTCCGCAATCCTACCTGGCCATGGGACTGCGACGACGCCTCGAACTGCGACTGGCAGCCCTTCGAGCCGACGAAATGGGCGCAGGTCGCGGCCATGCTTCCCTACACGCACGTGGCCTTCGCGCCCGGCAGCCGCTGGAGCTATTCGAATCTGGGCTACGTCTTCCTCGGCCAGATCATCGAGCGGCTCAGCGGCGACGACTTCGAAGTCTACATCGACAAGAACATCCTGAAGCCCCTCGGCATGACCAACAGCTACTTCGACGTCGCGCCCTATTTTCTTGAGCGCCACGTATCGGCGAGCTACCTGCGCGCCGGCACAAAGCTCACTCCGCAGCCCTTCAACTTCGATACCGGCATCACCACTTCAAACAGCGGACTCAAAGCGCCAATCACCGACATGGCGAAAGTACCTGCGCTTCCTCGATCGGCGATCCCGGCAATCCGCTCTACGAGATTGTGCTGAAGCGCAGTTCGCTTGAAGAAGCGTGGACGGGTGTACTGCCTGCGACAGAGCCTGGACAGGCGGCTACCGCATACACTGCCGGCCCCCACGGCTCACAGCCAAAAATGGGCCTGGGCTTCTTCGTTGTGGAAACCGGCGGCCATCGCTACATCTATCACGATGGCGACCAGGGCGGCTTCTCCTCGGAGTTGCTGATCGATCCCGCCAGATCACTGCGCGAGCATCCTTGCCGTGAACACGACCGATACCGGCGCGCCGCCGCCCACGCCGGAGTTGCATCCGCAATCGAACACCGAGCCCGACGCGAAGACCGATTTGCGGCAGACGCTGCGAGCCATCCTGATCGAACAAGTCTTTCCGGCCGCGAAGTGACCGGCGAAAACCAGCTCTAGTCCAGTCCTTTGCCAATGTCCATCGACGGCGAAATTGGATTACGCTCGTCGATATATTCGTCGATCACCTTCTGAAGAATCCCCTTGGCCTCGAGGATGAACTCGACCGCATCGCGGCCCGCGCCGTAACCGCCCGCATTGGGCGTCACGTAATGCGCCTCCGCCTTCACCTGCGCGCGCGCGTTGGCCACCGCTACCGCGAATCCGCACTCGCGCATGACCGGAAGATCGATGACATCATCGCCCACATAAGCAAATCTCTTCGAGCGTGACGCCCTCCTTCGCCATGATCTCGCGCACCGCCTGCATCTTGAATGCCTGGCCCATGTAGACGAATTCGAGCTTCAGATCGCGCGACCGCGTCGCCACGGTCTCGCTGATACGCTTGGTAATGACGCCGCATTTCATCCCGCCCAGCCGAGCCAGCGAAATTGCCGTGCCGTCGTGTGCGCTGTAGCCCTTCGCTTCCATCATCGTTGCGGAGTGGACACCGAATCCCACCTGGCCTTCGTGCTTCGAAAGGTGCGACTGCGTCGCCTCGCTGCTCGACGCCGGGTTGGGAGCGGGAACCAGCCAGATGGTGCCGTCCGTCAGAACGCCGTCAACGTCGAAGAGAATGATTTTGATGCGCCGTGCGCGATCTTGCGCGGTCAAGGTCATGCTTCGATTCTAATTGGCGGTAAAGGAAGAACCACGCCGCGAAGATGCCTGCCGTGGCCGCGCTTTGAGAGAATGCTGTCATGGACGCGAAAGATCCTGAAACGGCGCCTGCACCAGCAGCGGAACTCGGCGCCGAAGACTACTACTTCGATGGGCCCTACATGGTGTTCACTGCCGCGTACCTGCTGAAGCGCGGCACGTGCTGTGGGTCGGGATGCAGGCACTGTCCTTACCGCGGCACCGATCGCGACCGCAATCCGCCTGCATGATTTCAGATCTCGTCCTGGAGGAAGCCTTCTTCCGCGCTTTCGTCCTCTTCCGCATGATCCGGCGTTGCACCGGAAACTTCCCCCCGCCCGCCTTCGTCCGTACTTGAAATTTCCCCGGCGGCCCGATCCTGATTGGCAACTGCTGAAGGCTCGACAGGCTCCTCCGCACCTTCCTTGATCCGCGGCTGCTTCGAGGATAAACAGCACCATGCGAGCGAAGTCCTCGGGCTCCAGCGGGTACCCCGCGCCTGAACCACCTGCGGGACCGATCTCCCAGCGATGACGAACCCCGGTCCTGACCAGTCCCGGCTGAATACAGGAGACAAGCACCGGAGTGTCATCCAGTTCGGCCGCCAACGCTTCCGAAAGCACCTCGATCGCGCGTTGCGTAGCGGCATAAGCGGTAGGCCGCGAGCTGCTGCCCAGCGCGCTGGAGACATTGACCAGGTGTCCTGCGCCTTCCGAGACGAAATGCTTCAGGAATACGTATGCGACGCGAAACGAGCCCTCCACGTTGACCCGCACCATGCTGCTGAGGCGCTCAATGTCGACCGTCTCAAGGATGCCGGCCTCAAACAGCGCGCCGTTGTTGAAACAGATGTCGCAGTGGCCGAACCGGTCGAGCGCGGCGTAGAGCAGGGTCTCCGGAAGAGATTCATCGCTGAGGTTGCCCTCGATGACGGTGCAAGGCCCTCGCAGCTGCGCGGCCAGGGCGCTGAGCTTTTCCATCGATGGCGCACTGAGCACAAGAGAGTAACCGGCCTTCGAAAGAGCCCGTGCAACCGCCGCCCCAACCCCGCCGGTGGCTCCCGTAATCACCGCAACCCGTCCTGAGTCGATCCCGCTCATCCCGACCTCTCCGTTCCAAGAATACGCGGATTGCCGAGCGCTTACGCGGATTGGAAGAGCGGCGCTGTTGAAGGATTTGAGTCTGGAACTCGTTGCATAAACGCGTTTTTAAAGCGCACAACTTTACGGCGGTGGGAAAAACTTCGCCGAAGCGAGTCATATCCGGGCATGACTTCACAGGCTGCGGAAAACAAATCGAAGCGGGTTTTGTGTCAGGGCACGACTTCACCGCCGAAAAACCCGATGAAATGAGGTTTTGAAACAAGGGCATGCGGGGACCCTCTGGGTGAGCCAGGCCACAAACACGACAACCTAGTATTGGTTTTTAACCCCTGCATGGCGCATCGTTCCAATCTCGGACTTTTTCAGCAAGCTATTCAGTCGTGCCTTAAATGCCCCGAAAATGACATGGGCTTTAGCCCCCGAGAGATCTTCGTTGGCGTCGATTTATGCAACCAACTCTATTTGCTGCCGCTCGAACCCGCATTTGCGCCAGTTGCGGCGGGTTCGGTCGCAGGAGTCGTCGCAGTCGGTTCGCGCACCAGGACCGCGAATCGTGGAAAAGCAAAGCTGCCCCCCGCGTCGTCGACACATTGAGCTGGCAAATATACGAGCCTGGCTTCAGAACTGCGAGAGGAACGTCGAGCTCAACCGCTACGGCATCGCGGCCTTCCACGTTGACAGTCTTGGCCTGCACCACCGGCGTCTCGTAAACCTTGGTCGATCCCTGGATCAGTTCCAGGCTGCTCAGCAGGTTGATTCCCGTCTTTGTCCCCTTTGGCTGGTTCTCTCCGGGCTTCTCGCGCGACGGCCCGTACACCTCGTAAAGCAGGTAAAGGTGCTGGTCCTGGCGGAAGACGTGGCTGATATTCGGCACGTATTCCTCGCCTTCGCGCACCAGCGGCGAGGTTTTCTTGCTCGGCTGCCGCAGCGAGGCCAGCACGATGGAGCTCATCTTCAGCGGCTGCTTCTTCATGTCGGGAAGCGTGATGTCCGCTTCAAACGAGCCCATGCGGCCCGTCTGGTTCTCGCGTACGACAAACTTTAGATGATACTTGCCCGGCGGAAGATTGAAGCTGGTGGTGTACTCAATGTTCTTTTGCCGCGCCTGCAGCGAGGGATCGAGATTCAACTTCACCGTCTCGCGCGCACTGCCGATCGGCCGCTTCACCTCGTCGATAACTTCGCCGATGATGTCGAGCGTCGCCTTGTCCTTGTCGCCGCCCTTGACAAAGGGAATCTGCGAACCCGGCACGATGAGCGACACCGGCACAAAGAACCGATTCTCGTCGAGCCGGAAGTACATCGCATCCAGATACACGGCCACGTCGGTGGCGGGCAAGATCGCTTGCCAACTCGTCCTCAAGCTCGCGCTCGCGATCTTCGCGGCCGGAGTGCTTGAAGTCTGCCGGCGCGTAGTAGCCGGGACGGTACTCGAGCTTCACGCCGGGCCGGTTGATCTTGATGGTCAGCTTGCGATACTTGCCATCGCGCGCGGGATTGGACGAGTGGAATCCGATGGCGTAGTAGGCCGACGTATCGCGCTGCACCTGCGCAAACGCCGGCGCAAAGTCATTCGAGTCGAAGAACGCCTTGCCGCCGGTGTCGGAGCTGAGCGTCGCCATCACTTCCTGCGTGGCGAAATTCGCCTGCATGTTGTTGCCGAGTGAAGCGCCGTTGAACGCACCAGAGCCGCGAAGACTTCCGGTCGAGGCATCTCCTAGCGGTGAAATCGCCTGCAAACCTCGTGTATCCACGCTGTAGATCGACAGGTTGGCGCGAACCGCCGCATTGATCGCTGAGCGCAGCGATGCTTCGTTCTCGATGCCGTCGCGCGAGATGCCGCCCGAGAAGTAGAGCAGCGACTTCTTCTCCGTAATCTTTTCCAGCGACTTCGAAATCGCGCGTAGCGCGAACAATTCGCGATCGGTATTCAGGTCGTTGTATTCGCTCTCGTCGGGCGTGTATCCGGTGGTGTCTTCCACCTGGTTGGAATTGGCGTTCGCCCCCTGTTCAAACCCCTGTCCCTCGGTGCCGTTGTACATGCCGACTTCGTTGGCCAGCGCAGCCTTGTCGGAAGTAAAGTCCTGGTCCACCTTGAGCGTGTCGCCGAGCGAAACCAGCGCAACCAGGTCCGCCGGTTGCATTCTTGTTGCGTCAGGAAATCGCGCGCCGCCTACACGCAGCGATCCAGATCCTCGGGCTGCATCGAGGTCAGGTCAAAGAACATCACGATCAGCCGGTGATTGAGCAGGTCTTCCGGTTTGGCGACGACGGCGGCCTTGGTTCCCGGACCCGTCACTCCCGCAGCCAGGCCGCTGATGGTTGCCTCGTTCAGCGGCTTGGCCATATCCACCGTCTGAAAATCGAAAGTCGAGATCTGCTGCGGCTTTCCGTTCTCGAAGACAGTAAAGTCGCTCTGCTTGAGTCCGTGCACAAACTCGCCGGTCTTCGCATCGCGCGCAACCACGTTGGTCAGCACAAGCTCGGCATTCGCCTTGAAGACATAGCCGTTCTGCTGGCCGGACTGTGCGGCGCTTGACGTCGGCGCGGAGTTTGACTCCTGAGCGCGCAGAACCTGCGCATCCGGAATAGCCAGCGCAAACCCCGTCAACGCGGCAATCGACTTTTTGAGCCAATTCGCCATCAGAACCTGAACCTCGACGTGAATTGGAATGATCGCATCGTCCCGCCGACGTCACCTGCCCAAACGTAGGTGAAGCAACATTGGTATCGACACCCGAGTACTGCACCGTATTGAACACGTTGTTGATCGTGGCGCGGAATCTCCAGGCTGCGCGTCTCTCCCAGTTGCATCGTCTTCGAAAGCGCCATGTTGTTCTGTACCGTTCCCGGACCGGTTATGAAGTTCCGCGGTGCATTGCCGAATACGCCGCACGGAAACTGCGGGTTGGAAGATGGCTCGCTGAATGCCGAGGACTGAACCATTGCCGGCCCGTGCTCAGTTTCAGCGGCGACCCGGTCAGGTCCGGCCGCAGAGTGCCGCCTGTGCCGCACGCCACACTGGCCGACTCCGCGGCAAATGTCGGCGTCAGCGGCGTGCCGCTGGCAAACGTAAAGCTGCCTGAAACTGAGAAGCCCTCCAGAATATGCGAACCCGTCCCGGTCGTCACCCAACGCTTGTCCTGTCCGAAATGGCAATTCGTACAGATAAGTTCCGCTGACCTTGTGTCTTAAATCGAGGCTCGAGTTTCCTTCCTCGTCCAGCAGGTTCGTCCAATTCTGCGCGCCCACGCCGCCCACAGCGCCGACCGCGCCCGCATTATCGATCGCATGAGAATACTGATAATTGGCGCCGAGAGAGATCCCGCCGGAGAGCCGCTTGTTCACGCGCAGCGTGCCCGCAGTGAACTTGTAGAAGGCGGCTGCCTGTTCGTAGCGAAAGATCAGATTGGTCGGATCCGTTTCGGGACTGATGGCGAGCGCTCGCGGCGCGGTAACAATATCCAGATGATTGCCCTTCGATCCGTTGTAGCCAACGTTCATCACGATTCCCCAGGGCAGCGTCTTCTGGATGTCCAGATTCCACGTCTGCACGTAGGGCAACCTGAAGTGCGGATCGAGGGCGTAGTTGCCGACGGTGGCCGGCGCCGGAAAGCCATCCGCTAATGTCAGGCAGGTACCGGTCTGCACGCAACCCGCGGTCGGCGTGCCCTGCGCCGTAATCTCCTGGTTTGTCTGCTCATTGGCATAAGGCGGTTGATGCGCCATAGTGGTCGCGAATGTTGCGTAGGAGCCAACCGTGTAGTTGATGCCGAATCCAGCGCGAACCACCGTTTGCTTCAGTTTTGGCACACGCAATGCAATTCCTACGCGAGGCGCAAAAGCCTTGTGAAACGGATAAACCAGCGACGCGGGCAGGCCGCCCTGACCCGAAAGAACTTCAGTTTGGGTTGTGAATCCCTCGGTCGGATTCGTCAGAACTTCCGCCAAGCGCCCGTATTTTTCCGTGTAAGGGGCGAAGAATTCATAGCGCAGTCCGTAATTCACGCGTCAGGCTCGGCAGCCAGCGCCAGTCGTCCATCGCAAAAGCATCAACTACGTTGTCGCGCAGATAGCTCTTGTTCACCGCGGAGTTGATCGCCGTCTGCTGCGGCAACCCCAGCAGAAAATCGGCAAGCGAAAAACCGGTATTGGGATCGCTGGCTGCGTCCTGCGTAAAAAGGCCGGTAAACGTAAAGCTCCCCGTAGCGTTCGAACTCGAAAGAAAGTCGTTGTGCACGCGCCGATAATCGCCGCCGAAGCGTAAGTTGTGCTTGCCGTGAATCCAGCGAACGTCTCAGAGGCAGAGATCGTCTGCGCGATCGCGACTTTTGGCTGCTGCCTCATTCAGGCCGGCAATGTTGCTCAGCTGGATGCTCGGCAACCCGTAGTTCAACGGCGTTGAGTTCAACGGAGCATTGTTCGGGCCGAGGATGCCGAGTTGCGTTTCAATGTCCGGGCCATTGGTGAAGAAGTTCGTCGCGCTGCTATCCGTTCTATTCCAGTTCACATTGAAGATATTGGTGAACTTCTTATAGCCCACCGTGTATCCGGCCTGCAGTGAATAGAAATCCGACGCGGTCTTTCCGCCCAGTTGCGGAAACAGATTCACGTTGTCTGCAGCGTTGTGGCTCCAGTTGAAGTTGGCGTTCATGCTCTGCCGCAGTCCCTGGCTTTGCTGCGCGCGCGCGCGCCACCGCCACCGCCGCGCCCGCCAAGACCGAAGGGCGAAGCATTCGCGCCAAAGCTGCGCATATAGCGGATGCCGGCCTGGGTGGTATTCGTCTGCTGCGTCGAGAGCAGGTGATAGTTCTGAATCGAATTCGCAATATTCGGTTCCGGGAAATACTGCAACAGCGCTTTGGCCTGCGCTGAGATGCGCGCCGCCGGAATCACATTCCCGGGAAACGGCTGACCAGGAGTGGCGCCATATTTCACGCAGTTGGTATCGCCCGCCGGATCGAAAATCGTCGGAAGCCCGCTGGCCGAAAAATTTCCCCCGCGCTCCGCATCCGTAGGCACCGTCGCGTACTCATCCAGCGGACTCGAACTGCGCGATCCCGACAGTGTCAGAAACACCGTATCCTTGCCGCTCGGCTTGGTCAGGCCCGGAATGTACGGCGCGCTCATGAACGTCAGTCCGAAGCGATTCATACCCGAAGCCGGCTGCTCCTGCGACTGACCGTGAAGGCTGAATGGCTCCGCATTCAGTGCCGAATTGCTGCCCATCCAGAAGATTGCGCCGTGCGGCTGTCCGGGATTGAAGCCGCGGAAATTCCCTCGCCCGCCCCCGAATCCGCCGCGTCCCCCGCCAAAGCCCCCACCGCCGAAACCACCACCGTCAAAGCCACCGCCGCCAAAGCCACCGCCGCCGCCGAATCCACCGCCACCAAACAGTCCGCCGCCCGGCACGCCATTCACATTCGGCCCGCCCTGGGCGCGCATGGTCTCCATTGCGTCGCGCAGGCGATCCATATCCACGCCGGCCATCGGACTGACCGAGCCCGACTGCCCGCTGATCGCGACCGATTGATCGCTGAAATCAGAGTTTCCCGCAATCGAAGGCAATGCCGCCCCGCTCGCCCCCGCTGACCCGGCCTGCGTATCCGTATCGCCGCTCAGTGCATTCATCAGGTTCAGGCTCTGCGTGCCGTTGGCTGCCATCTGGCGGATTGCCTGTGCCGCCTGGCCCGTCTGCGCGTCTTCGCGCTGTTGTTGCTGGGCCGCGCGCGAAGCAAGCATCAGTTGGAAGTCAACAGTCTGGTCGTGGCTCGTCGCATTGAGCACGGCCTCCTGGTCGCCCTGCGCAAAGGCAGCGAACTGTGTTCGGATGACGTAGCGGCCATTCTGCGGAATCGTCAGCGACCATGCGCCCGTAATATCGGTGGTGGTCGAATAACGCTTGCCGGTGAGCGTGTTCTGGGCCGTGACCGTCACGCCGGGCAGCGGAACGGATCCGCTTTTGACGTGCCCGTGAAGCTTGCCGCCCGTGGTCGCGGGCTGAGCATCAGTCGCAGGAACCGGCGCTGCAGGAGCTGGGGCCGTGACTGGAGCCTGCGCCGGTGCAGCGGTCTGCGCCCACGCATACAGGCTTGCAACCGCACACACCGCTACCGCAACAGCTCCTCGTATTGCTCCCCGCTTCATTCATGCTCCCAAACGCGAACCAGTACTCAAACAGACGAATACCGAGCCATCAAGGTTTACGCAAGTGAAATAGTGTCACTTGCGTAAACTCGCGCATGTGAAGTGTCTCCAGCTGTGTCCCGACAGCCCGTTCCACTCCAACCGCACAGCCTCCGGCATCCGCCTATGCCCTCGGGCATCGACCACTTCTTTGCCGTGCAGCAGAAGTAACTGGACGGGCCCGAAGCGCTGTTTACCAATTGGTTTACACCGTGGTTACTCCCGGTGTTTGACCACCGATTTTCCGCTTGCGCTCCTGGAATGGACATATTTACTCTTACGCCAATAACTCAGTGGTAGCTACCGTGGTAGTCTCGACGCACGGAAGCGGGAAAGGCTTTGGCGTGATGAAGATCGGCACCACCATCCGTGCGCACCGGCTGCAAAAGGGGCTCTCGCAGGGCGACATCGAAAAGAAGACCGGGCTCTTGCGCTGCTATCTTTCGCGTGTCGAGAACGGGCACACCGTTCCCTCCCTCGACACGCTCTCGAAGATCGCACTCGCGCTCGATCTGCCCATCGCCCAGTTCTTTGCGGAAGATTCGCTTGGGCGGTCCCATGAACACCCAACACCTCAGCGACGATGAACTCCGTTTCCTTACTCAGATTCGCCGCTACTCGACCAACCTGAACGAGAGCGACCGCAAGCTGCTGCTGCCGATGGTAAAGAAGTTCGCCTCAACGGCGGTTCGGTGATTCCAAGTCTTTGAGGCCACGCGGGGCTTCGGCCTTCTTGGCCAGTGACGCACCGAGCCCTCTCTAGAACTAGGCGCCAAAGCATAAACTTCGGGTGCCCCATCCTTGGCACGTTGTTGCTTTCGTGCCAAGGGTGGGAAACCACGAATCCCATTCAATCCCGGCCAACCGTGGACTTACACAACTGGTTTTACACATCGTTCCCGAGATGGAAAATCGGCTCGACTCCGGTCGCTCCGGCCAGCAGCGTGTGTTCCTCCTGCGGCTCCAGTGGTTTGTAACTCTGTGCCACGTCCATCGCCAGCCTGAAGTAGCGCTCATCTCCCGGCGGTATCGCCGCCGTAATCGGGTGGCTCAGCGTCCACCGCAATCCCATTGAAGCTTCGTCGGGAAATCCCGCAGGTTTGTACCAGCACTTCGGCTCGGGGTGGTTCTGTTTCTGATCCGACGGCCAAACGGTCTTCGCCATGCTCTTCAGCGCCAGGATGCCCATCTTCTTCTCCTGCGCCTTCTTCAGAATCTGCGGTCCAAATCCCGCTTGCGTATAGAGCACGAAGTTCAGCGGAAAGAGAATAGTGTCAAAGTTGTACCGGTCCATCGCCGCGACCGCGGTCTCGGCAGAATGCACCGAAAACCCGATGTAGCGGATCTTTCCTTCCTTCTTCGCCGCCTCCATCGTCTCCATTGCCCCGCCTGGACCAAGCACCTTGTCGAGATCCGTCATCTTGGTAAGCGCGTGGAATTGGTACAGATCGACGTGATCGGTCTGGAGCAGCCGCAACGACTCTTCCAGTTGCTTGCGCGAGTCGTCCTTCATGCGGCCCTCGGTCTTGCAGGCCAGAAAGCAGTTCTTGCGATAGGGCGCCAGCGCCGGTCCGAGCCGCTCCTGAGCATTGCCGTAGCTTGGCGCGACATCAAAGTAGTTGATCCCTCGATCGACCGCTTCGGCCACAATGTTCGAGGCCTCGCCGGCGTTTTCGTTCATCACCACGATTCCGCCGAAGGCGATGATCGAGAGCTGTTCGCCGGTGCGGCCAAGCGTGCGCCTTGCAATTGGATTGGATGGAGTTTTCGCTTTGAGTTGGCTCGAAGCCGCAACGGTTGCAGCAGTTACGGCGGCTTGTTTCAGGAATTCGCGACGCTTCATAGTCCTTCTCCAGGTGGTGGAATCAGACGAACAGCGTTCACTCAAATTTTCGCACACGTTCGAACAGCCGGAACCTGAAGTTTTCTTGCGTTTATCCGGCCACTGTGGAGACATAGAACCCGAACAGCACCAGGATCCCGACGATCATCCACACCGCAATCTGCAGCCGCGTGGTAAACACCGGTCGCGCATTGCCGATGCGCGGCACCATCGGCGTCGCAAACAACAGCCCGCACAGCACGCCGCCAAGGTGCGCCGAATTGTCCACGCTGATCCCCGTTTTCGACGAAATCACATCCCAGCTGATTGCGAGGCCGATCACCAGGTTGATGACCGCAAAGTAGATGACCGACTTGCGCAGTTTCTTCAACTCCTGCGGCGGCACCGGCAAGCGCGGAGACTTCAGCAACACGATCAGTGCCCCGGCAATGCCAAACACTGCTCCCGATGCGCCCGCACCCGGGGGAAAATAGAGCAACGGATCAAAAGCCTGGTGCGATACCTGGTGGCTGATCGCGGCAATGTTGTAGTGCACGCCATTCCAGAGAACCGACAGCAGATTTCCCGCCGCGCCTGTGAGAACGTAGACCGCGACCACCCCGAATGATCCCATCAGCGGTTCTGCCAGCAGACCAAGGTTCCACAGACACCACATGTTCGTTGCCAGGTGCAGGATGCCGACGTGGACGAACATCGCGGTGATGATCCGCCACCATTCGCCATTGATCAGGACCGATCCGGCATTATTTGCGCCCCACTGCATCAACTGTTCCGGCGTTGGCATCATCGCGCTCACTCCACGCGAGAGCATGGCGAGAAAAACCGCGCAGTTGATGCCGACCAGCACGTAAGTCGCGGGCGCCGTGGCCCAGAACGAGCGGCGTCTCCGCACCATCGGTTGCGGAGTCGGGATGTATCCCGGCGCTGGGCGAAGAATCTCTGGCTCACCATCGAGTCCGCCGCGAACCGGTCCTGTCCCCTGGGCTGAAGGGGGAACACTGCTCATATCACCACTTTAATGCATCCTCTGCACGGATCCGATTCAGACAAAGCGGACTGCACCGGTGCAAATCGGTGCAGATTGCCCCTGGCGGCGTGCGTGAACCCTCTGGGCGGTCGCTGGGATGGTGACTCAGGCTTTCGATGTAGTCTGTTGTTTGGTCTTCGCGTGCCGCGCCCATTCTGAGCGCGGCCATCATGACAAACATCACAAGGAGCGGAATAGTGAGTGTATCCACAAGTACGGCAAAGCCCATTCGGCGGGCGTTGCTGAGCGTGACCGACAAAACCGGTCTGGTGGAGTTTGCCAAGGTCCTGGCCGGCTTCGGCGTGGAATTGATCTCCACCGGCGGCACTGCGCGCAGCCCTGCGTGAAGCCGGACTGACCGTAAGGACATCAGCGACCTCACCGGCTTTCCCGAAATGCTCGACGGTCGCGTCAAGACCCTGCATCCGCGTGTGCACGGCGGCCTGCTCTACATTCGCGGCAACGCCGAGCACGAAGCCGCCGTGGCCGCGCACGAAATCCAGCCCATCGACATGGTGGTGGTGAACCTCTACGCCTTTGAGAAGACCGCGGCCCAGCCCGGCGTCGCCTTCGGCCACCTCATCGAGAACATCGACATCGGCGGCCCGTCGATGGTTCGCTCCGCGGCCAAGAACTTTGAAGACGTCGCCATCGTCACCCGCGTGTCGGATTATCCCGCTCTCATCGAAGAACTGAATGCCAATCAACGGCGGCCTGACCCGCGAAACCCGCTGGCGCCTGGCGAAGCAGGCCTTCGCCACCACCGCCGCCTACGATTCCGCCATCGCCAACACTCTCGATCAGATTGCGCAACCGCACCGATGCCACTGGAAACCGCCGAGCCTCGACGACCGCAGATCCTTTCCGGCCACGCTGCGCATCAACATGCCCCTGGCCCAGTCCTTGCGCTACGGAGAAAATCCGCACCAGCGTGCCGCGCTCTACAGCGACGGCTCCGGCCTGGGCATCGCCGGCGCAACGCAACTGCAGGGCAAGGAGCTCAGCTTCAACAACCTCGTCGATCTCGACGCCTGCTGGGAGCTGGCGCAGGAGTTCGACTGAGCCGGCCGTCATCATCGTCAAG
The DNA here is from genome assembly GCA_963774175.1 of uncultured Acidobacteriaceae bacterium. Taxonomy (GTDB): domain Bacteria; phylum Acidobacteriota; class Terriglobia; order Terriglobales; family Acidobacteriaceae; genus Telmatobacter. The sequence continues at coordinate 540,143 of CAVZDT010000015.1, read as the reverse complement.
CACACCAACCCCTGCGGCGCCGCCACCGGCCACTCCGTCCTCGAGGCCTACCAGAAAGCCCTGGCCTGCGATCCCGGTCTCCGCGTTCGGCGGCGTCATCGGCATCAATCGCCCCGTCGACGGCGAAGCCGCCGCAGAGATCGCCAAGCTCTTCGTTGAAGCCATTGCCGCGCCGGCCTTTACGCCAGAAGCGCGCGAGCGCTTCGCCGCGAAGAAGAATCTGCGCCTGGTCGAAGTCCGCTCCGCGCCGCCGCGTCCGGTCGTCAAGCACGTTTCCGGCGGATTGCTGCTGCAGGACGCCGACACCGGCCGCGTCACCGAAGACGAGCTGAAGGTGGTCACCTGGCGTCCGCCCACCGCCGAAGAGCTGCGCAGCCTGCTCTTTGCCTGGCGGGTCTGCAAGCACGTCAAGTCAAACGCCATCGTCTACGCGCGCGACGGCCAGACCGTCGGCATCGGCGCCGGCCAGATGAGCCGCGTCGACGCCGCCCGCTTCGGCGCGCAAAAGGCCGTGCTGCCGCTCCAGGGCACCGTGGCCGCCTCCGACGCCTTCTTTCCGTTCCCCGACGGCCTTGAAGCCGTCGCCGCGGCCGGAGCTACCGCCGTCATTCAGCCCGGCGGCTCGGTAAAGGATGAAGACGTCATTGCCGCCGCCGATCGCCTCGGAGTTGCGATGGTCTTCACCGGAATCCGCCACTTCCGGCACTGATTCCGCCACTATTAGCCGGAATAACTCCTATCCATATCCATCTGCGCGACCCGGATAGTTACTCTTGCCCCCGAAAACCCCCGAATCGGATGGCTCGCTGCGACTATTCACAGGTAAAATCGTCTTTAACAATAGGCGGGATGCGCCGGTCGCACCGACGGCATCAAAGCATTTAACCGCTCAGTCGAGGTGGGTTACTGCCTCTCCTGGACTGATACAACTGGATCCCCGAGGATCATGAAAATAAAAAGCATTATCGCCATTTCTGTGGCTGCCGCTCGCCGCCTCTCTTGTTGCGGTAACTGCCGTTCGCGCGCAAACCCCAGACTGCCCCGGCACAAACTCCTGCACCGGCCGTAGCAAAAGCGCCGAGTGCGAGTACCAACCAGAAGTCGGCGGCCGACTTCACTCGGCTGCCCGATCGCGCCCAGTCCTACTACCACTCCGCCCTGGCGCACATTTACGAAGAAGACGCGATCGCCTCCGGCCGGCCCGAATTCATGCGCCACGCCGTTGAAGAGTACAAGACCGCCCTGAGTGCCGATCCCAACTCGCCCGAACTGAACGACGAACTGGCAGATCTTGTACTTCCGCACCGGGCAGGTGCGCGACGCTGAAGCCGACCGCTCGCGGCCTGCTCAAAACAGTTCACCCAACGACATCGACGCGCATCGTCTGCTTGGCCGCCTCTATCTGCGCCAGTTGAGCGAAGCGCAAAACGCCGTTTCCTCCTCGTCGCCCAACGGCAACACGCTCGATCAGGCCATCGCCGAATTTCAGAAGATCGTCGCGCTCGATCCCAAGAGCGTGGAAGACCGCATGGTGCTCGGCCAGCTCTACACCGTAAAGCATCAGAACGAAAAAGCCGAAGAGCAGTTCAAGGCGGCCCGCGACATCGATCCCGACTCCGAAGAAGTCGTCCTCAATCTCTCCCGTCTCTACGCCGAAAACGGCGATCTTGCCCACGCCGCCAAGGTCATCGAGTCCGTTCGCCGTATCCGAGCGCACGCCCAAGATGGAATTTGCGCTCGGTGCGGTCTACGACCAGTTGAAGCGCCCCAAGGACGCCATTGCAGCCTACAAGCGCGCCGCCGATCTGGACCCCGACGACGTGCACACCATGGGAGCCCTGGCCCAGGCGCTGCTCAACGACAATCAGCTCGACGAAGCTCTCAAGGAATATCGGCAGATGGCGGAAGCCGACCCTGAGGACGCAAGCACCCTCGTTCACATCAGCGAAATCCTCCGCCGGCAGGGCAAATACGAAGAAGCGCTCACGACCGTAAAGAAGGCGATCAAGAAGGATCCCGATTCGCTCGAAGCCGGCTACAACGAAGGTCTGCTGCTCGACGTTCTTGGCCGCTACGACGAGTCTGCGCAGGTCTACGAACACATGGTCGACCTGACCTCGCACGCCAACGGCGCCTACACCGCGGACGAAAAGAATAATCGCGCCATCTTCCTCGAGCGGCTCGGTGCGGTCTACCACGAGCAGAACAAGGTCGATGAAGCCATTGCGGCCTATCAGAAAATGATCGATCTCGGCGGCGATAATTCGCTTCGCGGCTACCAGAATCAGGTCGACGTCTATCGCGACGCCAAGATGTTCGACAAGGCGATCGAGGTTTCCCGCAAGGCCGTCGAGGCCAATCCCAAGAACCGCGATCTGAAGCTGATGCTCGCCGGCGAACTGGTCGACCAGGGCAAGGACGACGAAGGCATCGCCATGGCCAAAGGGCATGCTCAACAACACCTCCGAAGACCAGAAGGTCTGGATCGCCCTCGGCCAGATCTACACCCGCATTCGTCGCTGGAAGGAAGCAGAAGAGGCCCTGAACAAGGCGACACCTCTCACCACCAAGAAGGAAGACACCGTCTATCTTCTGTTCCTGAAGGGCGGTCTGGCGGAGCGGCAGAAGCACTTCGAACCCGGCAGAGCAGTACTTCCGCCAGGCGCTTGACATCGACCCCAACAACGCCATGGTTCTGAACTACCTCGGCTACATGCTTGCCGACAAGGGCACCAGGCTTCCTGAGGCGCTGAAGATGATCCGCAAGGCTGTCGAACTGGAACCCATGAATGGCGCCTACCTCGACTCGCTCGGCTGGGCCTATTTCAAGCTGGGTCAGTATGAGTTGGCCGAAGAGAACCTGCGCCAGGCAGTTGAGCGCGACCAGACCGATCCCACAGTTCACGATCACCTCGGCGATCTCTACGAGAAGACCGGGCGCATTCGCCTCGCTGCGGCGCAGTGGGAGCTTGTCGCTTGCCCGAGTTCTCGAAATCCGCCGCTCCTGATGTGGAACCGACCGAAGTCTGCCAAGGTGCAGAAGAAACTTGAAACCGCTCGCGTGAAACTGGCCAAGCAGGATAACACCGCCGGCCAGAACAAACCGGAGTAGCTCGAGCGAGAACAGATCCTCGCAACAACATTAAGGGCGGCCGATCATTGGCCGCCCTTAATGTTTGCCGCCGTTGGCTGAGGAACCCCGGCACGCGCTATGCGATTTGCGCAAAGTGGGCCGTTTCGCTGGTGGGCAATGATTCAGCCTGGGGCGGAAGCGGTTTATGATGCGGCAACGAGCGTTTCAGATGAACACTTCATCGAGATAGAGCCGCGCGTTTCCCTCGAGATCCAGAAATCCAATACTGCTCTCCCGGCACAGTGCCTGCGCTTCCTCCGACGACAGGTCCGGCGCAATCAGAATCGGCGTTGTGGCGACCGGAGAATCTGCGTGAAGTTTTCTCAATTCCATGAAAATTCGCCGCAGATGGGCAGTATTGCTATTCTCCGCGACCTTGCACACCAGCAGATGCCCATGCCCGTAAATCTCGACATGCGCGATCAGGGTATTGCCCATGCGACTGATGTCGTTCACTTTGATAACGGAAATCTGCCTCAACGTGTCTCGAAGAGACTGGGCCGCTTCGGTTTCCAAGTGCCTTTTCATGGATACACACTTTCGAAGTGGATACGCCACTTCCTGACTCGAGAATGGCAACTGAAAACGCGGTCGAAACCGCTAAAAGCAAACGCTTAGACCGTGCCGCTTCAGGCTCGCTTCTCTGCCCAAAGCGCCTCGTTCAGGCCATCGTGGCCGGCTCGAAGCTGGCCATCCCGTCTCCCTCCATATCGGAAGGACGCAGTCTGAACCTGTTTTTACCGACCGGCGTCATTGCCAGCGTTACTTCTTTCCGTTCTTCCAGGCGGTGAATGATCTTGAAATCCAGCCATTCACAAAGCCTTGGATCGTGTATCTCGGGCCGTCCATCCCAGAACTCCGGCGACAATCCGCACTGAATCTGAACATGGTCCAGCTGCAACTCGATCACGCGCACGCCTCGGGGGAAATATCTGCGCACATTCCTTGCTCCGACACGCAGGCCGGTGACTTCGCTACCCGTCAATTGTGTCTTCACCACCATCGCGCGTCCCGCGTTCTTGCCGGAGGAGATCCAGCATCCATACCGAGCCCGGTCACTTACTTCAATCGCCGCGGTAATCGGCAAATGCGATCACCAACGGCACCATGCGCAATACCCAAGTGCTCCATATGTTGTACCCATTTCTTGTCAACGTCAAGGCCCAGCAAAGAGGGCCTTGAGGAAATGGCTTTGGAATCGATTTAGCACGATGTTTAGCGGCGACAGAAGATTTGACAGGTTTAAGTCAACACCACAAAAAACGGCGGCAGCTTCGCCCTAAACGAAGCTGCCGCCCTTCAAGAATACGTTTAACGAAACTCTTTCAGCCGTACTGTCCGCTATTGATGCGCCTGTGCCGATGCGATATATGCGTCCACATTGCGCTTGTCCACGAGCGATGTGCCTGTGTCGACGAATACGGGGAACGGCGAAAACGCGTCCTGGCTGTAATCCGTGGTCAGTGACGCCGGCGGGTCGTGGAAGATCTGATCCAGCGATGTCAGGCCAATGTATCCCATTGTGAACGGCTTCTGCGCAACCGTCGAATTGATCGTACCGCCTTTGATTCCATCCAGCGTGTCCTGATTCACGTCCCAGGCTATCACCACGCGGTCGTTTGTATTCGTCCGCTTGATTGCGTCTGAAACCATCTTGCCCGACGCTGACTCAAGGCAGACGAACGCATTGATCTTCTTCGGACCGGTCAACGCCATCAGTTCCTGTGTCTTGTCGAATGCCGTGCGCGCATCGCTCTTGATGTCGATCACGTCCACGATGTGAATGTTCGGCCGTGTATCCAGAACGTCCTTGAAGCCCTTCAGCCGCTCTTCCATGTTGGGCTGGCCGGCGATGGTAAAGAAGACCACGTTCCCTGAGCCACCCAGTTGCTCAACCACCCTGTGGCCGCCCATTCGTCCGGCTTCCAGGTTGTTCGTCCCGATGAAGAACAGCCGCTTGGTGCCCACTGCGTCGGAGTCGATCGTGATTACCGGAACTCCCGCGCCGATCGCCGAGTCGATTGCCGGCCCGAGGACAGACACATCCGCTACGGAGATCAGAATGCCCGCCGGCTTCGCCGCGACCGCTTTCTGCATTTCAGACAGTTCCGCCTGTGGATCGTAGTTCTCGGGGCCGACAACTTTCGCGGTCACCTTGTACTGCGCTGCGGCCTGGTTGAAACCCTTCGCCGCGGTTTGCCAATACGGCAGCGCCAGGTTCGACGAAACCATGTAGAAAACTTCCTTGTTCGAGTGCCTTTCGCAGCCTGTCGTGAATGCAACTCCGAGGGCCACGAGGGCCAATCCAACACATTTCAATGTCTTCATTCTTGCCTCCAGTCCGAATGTGAAGAAATTTCGGAACGCGCGAAATTACGACGCCTGCCCGCGCACTAGTAAAATCGGCAGGATGGTACTCCCCGAGCCCAAACCTTGTCCAATCCCGTCGCACGATGGATTTTACAGCACAGCGCACCGTACCTCAACCGTCGTCGACTCCGAACACGTCCGATGTATAACCAGACCAAGATCGACGTTGGATGAGCTCAGACCAGACCAAACTGAATCCGTCACTTGCCCGCCGGCATCGCCGTTGACAGCAGCGGAGAACTCGCCGCGCGGAAGCATCCCGAGCCGCCGCATCCCTATCGCTCTCCCTTCGCGCGCGACGCCGCCCGCATTCTGCACGCTCGCGCATTCCGGCGGCTGGCCGGAAAAACGCAGGTCTTCTCCCGCCTTGCCGGCGATTTGCCGGGCGATCACTTCCGCACCCGCCTCACCCACACCCTCGAAGTGGCCCAGATCTCCCGAACACTGGCGATCTGCCCTCGGCCTGAATCAGCGACCTGGCCGAGGCTCTTGCCCTGGCTCACGACATCGGCCATCCACCGTTTGGCCACGCCGGTGAAAAAGCTCTCGACACCGCCCTGCGCGAGTATGGGCTCGGCTTCGACCACAACCTGCATGCCCTGCGCATCGTCACCTGGTTTGAAGAGCGCTACCCCGCATATCGCGGACTGAACCTGACCCTTGGCGTGCGCGAAGGCATCATCAAGCACTCGCGCGACTACTCCAGCTCGACGCATCCTGAACTGGCCGAGTATTTCCTCGACCTTCGCCCGCCGCTCGAAGCGCAACTGATCGACCTGGCCGACGAGATCGCCTACCTCACCGCCGACTTCGACGACGGTCTCGACTCCGGCATCCTCAAAATCGACGACGTCTGTGCAAACGTCCCGCTCTTCCGCCGCTTCCACGACGACGTCCGCGAACAATATCCAAACGCCGCAACCAAGCAGTCTGTCTACGAGACCCTCAATCGCATGCTGAACGCGCTGGTCACCGATCTGATCGAAGAGATTCACCACCGGGTGCTTCGCTTTAGGTGCAACCACCCTTGACGACATTCGCCGCGCGCCTGACACGCATCGCCGCGCTCAGCCCCGCCATCGAAGCCGACCGCTCCATCGCCAAGAAGTATCTCTACGCCAATTTCTACAATTCGCCGGGAATGGAAGAGGAGCACGAGCGCGCTGCACGAGTCGTGCAGGAGTTGTTTTCAACCCTGATGACCGATCCCGGCCTGCTGCCGCCGACCACCAGGTGCAGATTCCCACCGAAGGCCTCGCCCGCACCGTCGCCGACTACATCGCCGGAATGACCGACACCTACATCGAGCATTTGTGGACACGTTATGCGGGAACTTGAAGCGCCAGGATCAAGCCGCTCGTCCTCTGCTCTCGATCGCCGCGAACGTCAAGCTGCAACTGCAGGCGCTGAATCCACAATGACAACTTTTCCAATGCTTCGAGTCGCGCTGTAACCGAGATTGCACGCAGCTGGCAGACGGGCAGCACAGATGCTTCGGAACTCCTGCCACAGAGCGCGATTCGCTCCGGACTCTCAGCGCTTGGACGGGGCAGGCGTATTCAGCATGGTTCGAATGTCTTTGAAGATGTCCTGCAGCTTTTGTGTGGTCGGGATATCGTCGTCAATCATATCTTGGTATTCGTCCGCAGTAGAAGCTTCACCCTTTGTTTCCCGGGTGTGCCCATATACGTCAGGTTTTCTCCCGTCTCCGTATAACCCGGCATGGCACGCAATCTCGTGAAACCAGATGTTGACCATATCCTGGGGTTGCATCGTGATTGACTTGTACAGAGCTCCCTTCATTTTCAGTTCCACCCGGTCCGCAACAGCAATCAATTTCCGGTGGGAATTCAAACTTGCCCTGGGAAACGTGTAGCCGAGAATCTCTCCCAATTGAGAGACGTCATCAACGGTCTCCGTCAGTTTCGTATCCCGTGTTAGGTCGGAGTCCAGTCCCCGGTCCACCTCCTCGCCTTCATCCAGATCGGGTTCCAAATGTGCCCGGATCCGGCCCGTGGATTTGCCGGGGTCGACGTCGATCTCGAGCAAGCCTGTCGTCAGCTCCCACTCTCCCAAACGGAATGCGGCAGCCCAGTCGTTGGTCCATGTCCTGACAATCTGTTTCGGGCGCACTTCCGCAAGACGCTCGGGATGTTGCGGGTCCGAAAGATAGATAAACCCCTTGGGATCGATATTCGTGGATAGAATTTGCTTCTTGAAGTACGGTGGGACGGCATCGCATTTTTGGATCTTGCTGACCCACCCCTGAGCATCGACCGCGGACTTCCCGTTGACACGGATGCCAAGGGAAGGCATTTGCTTCGACCCGTTGCCCTGCTTACCTTTCTCTTTGCTATACAGGCAGACCGACCCGGGAAATGAGTGAGGTCTCCTTCCCGCCGTAAACCCACCTGGGGGATGGTGATGGTCCGATCCGAGAGGCCCACGTCCGCCTGCGCCCGCCACGTCTGCTTCCTCCGCGATAATCGCTGAAGATAATCGTTGAAGTCGATGAGGAAAATTTACACGAACCCAGCTCAAGCGGCGAGATTTATTTAGTTTCGAGGAACCTCAATCGCAGCCACATCGAGCAACTGTGGATCGCTACCCGCACCAAATCCCTAGTCCCCAGTCCCTAGTCCCCAGTCCCTAGTCCCTAGTCCCTAGTCCCTAGTCCCTAAGAACTCTACTGCACCGTCCCCTGCGGCCTCAGCCGCCGCAGGTCCAGCGCGCACTCCACCGCATTCTGCGCATACATCCGCAGATTGTCTGAAGCCGCCCACAGCCACACGCGCGTAGATTCGTTGGCATTGCGCGGCCCCGGCTCCAGCCGCAACCGCACCAGCACATCGTTCTGCCCGGTCGCCGCCAGGTTCGACGGCGAATCCGTGTCTTCGAGCACCAGGTCCACGTGCTCTCCGCTCAACGCTTCTTCCAGGGTCGACAAATCCACCGCCCGGTCCAGTTCCACCGAGATCGAAAAGCAATGGCCGTGAAAGACAGGAGCGCAATGATCGTCTGAAACGCCAGCGCGCGGCAGCCGTCTGCCTGCCAGTGTCTGGTACTGGCGGCGAATCCGCGCATCAACAGCACGCCAGGCTGGCTTTGGCGTTCTCGCCGAATCCGCAGAGCAGGTTGTAAGCGGACTGCGCATCAAACGTCGCCCGCGGAATCGTCTGAAAGCTGAGCAGATTTACGGTCTGCTGGTGCAGCTCGTCCATCGCCGTCCCGGCCGAACTCGCTGGCGGGCAGCAGAACCGTGGCAGCCGCGTTCCGCACCGGCACTGCCTGTTGCAGACGTTCCATCAGCAGGGCCAGCGCCAGGGCCGCCGGATGCGCAGGCACAACCGCCGGCGTAAACAGATCCGCCGCTATCTCCTGTGCACCCACCCACGGCGAACGCACCAGCACCCCCGCTCTCCTGTCCAGCGCGCCCGAGAGATCAAGCACCGTCGACCCCGCCCGCAGCGCCTCGCGCCAGTACTTTTCGCGTCAGATTCTGCGGTGCCGCAAAAGAACGTGAAATCCATCGCGCTCGAATGCATCCGGACTGATCGGCCTTCACAAACGTGACCTCGTCGCCCAGCTGGTCCAGCTGACCCAGCCCTTCATCTTCGTCAAAAAGCGCAAAATCAGCCGCGGCGAGCGACGACTCCGCGAGAGCATCCTTCAGCTCTTTACCCAGCAGTGTGGAGGCTCCAACAATGGCAATCTTGTACACAGACGTCCTTCTTGTCGTTTGAATCTAAGTAGTGATGCAGCGGGTCGGGATCGGGATTTGCGCTTTCCGGCAGACCCTGGAGTTCGCCCCTCTGCCCGCGGCGCCGCCGGCGAGACCAGCCATACGCCGCCCGCGCCCAGATACCCGGAGAACATGTAGATCAGCGCGATCGCAAACAGCACCACCTGCGAGAAACCTGATCATGATGTAGAGCACGATGGCCATCACGAACAGCAGCCGGAAAGGATGGCTGCGGCTGAGATCAATCTCCTTGCCCGACCAGAATCGCCACGTGCTCACCATCAGAAAACCAGACCAGACCCACCAGGACCAACCACGGAATCGCCACCCACCACGCCTGCACCGGAATTCCGTTGAAGAAGTGCACCGTGGCCGCAAGCAGCCCGGCCGCCGCCGGAATCGGCATCCCGACAAAATACTTTCGATCAGGCCTGCCCGGATTGCGCGGCTTCGGATCGTGACTGATGTTGAATCGCGCCAGTCGCGACGCGCCGCCAATCAGAAACAGAAAACAAATAAACGCTCCCGCCTGCACCAGGTGCTGCCGTCAGCTCTGCGGATTGATTGTGTCCGGCAGGAAATGAAAGCCCCACACAAACGCCAGCAGGCTCGGCGCCACGCCAAACGTAATCACATCCGCCAGTGAATCCAGTTCCCTGCCAAAATCGCTCGCCGTATTGGTCATGCGCGCAATGCGGCCATCCAGCGAGTCAAACGGAATAGCCAGCAGAATCGCGATCGCCGCCCAGATCCAGATGCAGTCAGCGCACCGTTTGTCAGCGCGTTGCCGCTGACGGCTTCGATGGTCTGCGTGATCGCAAAATAGCCCGCGCCGATATTCAGCGCCGTGAAGAACGACGGCAGGATGAACATGCCGCGTCGCAGTCGTGCCCGGTTCCTTGCCTTGGCGAGCGCCGCGTCAGAGGAGTTCAAGCGTCATCTCCTTCCGAATCTCTGGCTGCACGCTCGCTTGCGGGCTTCTCGTTGCGTCGATCACGCCTGCCGCAAGCTCCGACTCCGGCATCTCGGCGATGATCGACGAGCCGCCCTTTACCCGTTCACCGGTCTTCACGCGGATCTCCGCCTCGGCAGGCAGAATAATGTCGGTCCGCGAGCCGAACTTGATCAGCCCCACGCGCTGGCCGCGCTCCACCCGGTCGCCTTCGCGATGATTGAACACGATCCGCCGCGCAATCAAGCCCGCAATCTGCTTGAAAACGATCTCCATGCCCTCGCCGCGCACCGTCACGATATTCTGCTCGTTGCGCTCGGCGCATGTCCTGGTTCATCGCATTCAGAAACTTTCCCTTCTGATAGTGCACAGCAGTCACCTCGCCCGCGATCGGCGAGCGGTTCACATGCACATCGAAGACATTCAGAAAGATGCTGACGCGCTGGCGATGGCCCTTCAGGGGTCTCGATGCGCACCGTCTCGGTAACCAACTCCGTCGGCCGGCGAAACCACCAAGCCCGGCGCCTGCGGGAACTCGCTGCGCTGTCGGATCGCGGAAAAACCAGAGAAAAAACGCGGCCAGCAGAACGGGCACGATGCTCCACACCCAGGTGCCGGTAGCCCACGCCAGCACGCCGGCCACTGCCAGCAGACTCAAACCGTAGATGTAACCGTCACGAACCATTGTCCCTAACGATTATACGGTTGAATTCGACACGGGATTATTGGAGGCAGACTTCCCGTCCTGTCGCACGGTCCGGGCTTGCGCGGGCGCGCTACTTCGTCCGTCCAATCATCGTCACTGGCCCAAACGCCGAAAGACTCTACGCGATTGCAGGAGCCCGATGCTCAAGAGCGTAGATCAGGTCCTTCGCGTGAAGTTTCAGCTTCTTCAGGCGTACTTCTTCGAGCTCCTCATCCGTAGAGAGATAAGGCTTCTGAAGCAATTCTTCCAACCGCTGAGCGTAGCGACGATGTTCGGAGTGCAGACGACCAATTTCTTCGCTCAGCGTGGAGTCATTTATCTCATCCATCAAGCACCTCCGTCTGTTCGTATAACCCAATACATATAGTCCTCCCGCGCGCAATGGGCAAGCGGGAAGAAGCAAGAAAATTGACGCAGGCTGTGGAATTCTTAACCCTCCACCCACCCTGACGTGACCGGAATCACAACCGTGCCTGGAAATCTGGCACCCACTGGCCGTCCGAGGGCTCAATGGAGCCGGAGGCGCATCAGAACGGCATCCTCAACCGGGTCAGCATAGTAGCCCGGCCGCCGGCCCTCCTCCGCAAATCCCAGGAACCGATAAAACCCTTGCGCTGCCTGATTTCCCGCCCGCACTTCCAGCACTCACCGCATGCTCGCTCCTGGCCGCCGCAAATGCCCCTGTCAGCGCTGAGAACAACGTCCGCGCCACGCCTCGCCGCTGATGCGCCACAGCCGTAACGATGCTCTCCAGTTCTGCCTCCGGCGGAGTCACCCTCGCCACGACAAAACCCGCCACGGCCCCCGATTCGGATTATCCTCCGCAACCAGCGCGACTCGCCGCGGCTGCGCATCCGGAGTCCAGGGCTGTTCATAGGCCTGGCGAGGCCATAAGGCGCATGACCGTGCCGTCAGCCATCTCCATCACCCGGTCCAGATCCGGATGCCGTCAGCTGCCGGACGTGGATTTCCCGGCTCCTGATTCTCACCGCGCTTCGGCGCCTCTCCAAAAATCTCCGCATCCGACCGCCGCAGATAATGCCCGTCCAAGAGACGCCAGATCCGCAAAATCCCCCGCCAGAATCCGCGGCATGCACAGCTGAATCGCATCCGCCGCCGTCGGGCGCCTCGACTCCGCACCAACTCGGTCGCGTTCCACGCCGACCCCAGCAGCGCTGCTGCAGCCTCGTCGCAAACCGCCAGCCCTGCGGGCCGCGGACTCGATCGCGGCCAGCTCCTCCGCCCCCGCCAGCAACTCCCTCGCGCTCCCGTCCGATCCGTCAAGCCGCAAAAACACCTCGTGCCGATGCGCATCCAGCGCCGCCGAATCCACTCCGGCCTTCGCCGCCAGCACCTCCAGCCGCGATACCGCGACCACCGGAATCTGCCCCGGCTCAGCCAGCCCCTTCACCGCGCTCAGCCCCACACGAACCCCCGTAAAGCTCCCCGGCCCATTCACCACCACAATTGCGCCCAGATCCGCGAGTTTCACGCCCTTTTCCGTCAGCAAATCACCAACCGCAGCCACCAAGGTTGCCGAATAAGCTGCGTCCCGCAAGCTCTTTCTGGCCCAGAATCGTCGCATTTTCGCCCTCGGTCCCATCCTTGCGAAGCTAGCGGGCTCCACGTCAATCCGCGCCAACGCCACCGACCCCGAGGGCCCGCAGGTATCCACCCCGAGAACCAGCAGCCCGTCCTGAGCCGCGTTCCGCAACTGATTGACTCTCCGGCATCTCCTTCTCAGAATTACACACCGCCGTTCGCCCTCTCACGTGCCCCGATTCCGATAATCTGTTGTCAGCACTCTCCCTGTTCCACACGGCTGCCCCCGGCGGCAAAACGAAGCTCACTTCAACCCGGAAAGGACGAGGCGTGGCCGCCGCGGCGACAACCACATTCCACGACACGTGGCGACCCCGCGCCAACCCCTGGGTCATCGCCATCACCGTCACCCTGGCCACCTTCATGGAGGCGCTCGACACCTCCATCGCCAACGTCGCCATGCCCCACATCGGCGGCTCGCTCTCCGCCAGCCCCGACGAAGCCACCTGGGTCCTCACCAGCTACCTGGTCGCCAACGCCATGGTGCTGCCCATCAGCGGCTGGATCGCCAACCGCATCGGCCGCAAGCGCTTCTACATGAGCTGCGTCTTCCTCTTCACCATCGCCTCGCTGCTCTGCGGCCTCGCCCCACGCCTCCCCATGCTGGTCTTCTTCCGCGTGCTGCAGGGCGCGGCCGGCGGCGGCCTCCAGCCCAGCGAGCAGTCCATCCTCGCCGACACCTTCCCGCCCGCAAAAGCGCAGCATGGCCTTCGCCGTCTACGGCATGGCCGTCGTCACTGGCGCCCGTCCTCGGCCCCACCGTCGGCGGCTGGATCGTCGACAACTACAGCTGGCGCTGGATCTTCTTCCTCAACATCCCCGTCGGCATCCTCTCGCTCTACCTCACCAACCGCCTCGTCGAAGATCCGCCCTATCTCGCCGAAATCCGCAAGCGCCGCGAAGGCATCGACTACTGGGGCCTCGGCCTGCTCGTCGTCACCATCGGCGCCCTCCAGATCATGCTCGACAAGGGCCAGGAAGACGACTGGTTCGGCTCCCGCTTCATCGTCACCTGCTTCGTCATCGGCGATCATCGGGCTGGCTCTCTTCATCTGGCGCCAGCTCACGATCGAGCATCCCATCCTCGACCTGCGCCTCTTCGCCCGGCGCAACGTCGGCATGACCCAGCTCGTCATGTTCATGGTCGGCGTCTCGCTCTACTCGTCCACCGTGCTCATTCCGCAATTCCTGCAGGAGATCATGGGCTACTCCGCCCGCCAGGCCGGCATGGCCGTCTCCTCCGGCGGCCTCGTGCTCATGTTTCTCTTCCCCGTCGCCGGCGCCCTCGCGCCCAAATTCGATCCGCGCAAGCTCGTCGCCATCGGATTCGTCATCACCACCTTCGGCCTCTATCGCATGACCGACCATCAATCTCGAACATCAGCTTCGGCATGGCCGTCAGCTGGCGCGTCTTCATCGCGCTCGGACTGCCGTTCCTCTTCATCCCCATCAACACGCTCTGCTACGCCGGCATTCCCCAGGAGAAATACAACGAGGTCAGCGGCCTCACCGCGCTCATGCGCAATCTCGGCGGCAGCGTCGGCATCAGCTTCGTCACCACGCTGCTCGCCCGCCTCAGCCAGAAGCATCTCGCCATGCTCGATGCCCAACACCGCCGCCGGCAATCCAGCCCTATCGACGCGATGCGCGACGGCCTCGCCGGCGCCTGGATGCAGCGCGGCACAGCCATGCCCGACGCCATGCTACCACGCCGGCGCGCAGATCTACGGCATGGCCCAGATCCAGGCCCGCCTGCTCGCCTATGTCGATGTCATCTGGATCATGGTCGCCGTCACCACGTTCCTCATCCCGCTCCCCTTCCTCATGAACCGCCCCAAAAAGCTAGCCCCCGCCCCCATGGGCCATTAGGCATGCATTCGCACAGCGGAAGGCCCGCCCTGGCAGGACTTGCCCGCTATTCCTCCTTCTGGCATTCGTCACCTTGCCCCGCCAAAGTGAAGTGATATGATCGCCGCGTCCGAAAACTGGGAGCATCCATCGAATGAAATCAGCGTCAGGGATCCTCATGCTTCTGCTCCTGGCAGCGCCCGCATGGGCCGGCCAGAAGATCACCGTGCAACAACTCGAGGACTTACTCGTTTCCTTGCGGCGGGCGGGGAAAACCGACGCGGAAGTGGCTGCTCAACTCACCCAGGTCGAGCTCACCGAAGAGCTGACCCGGCACAACATGGACGCGGTCGCCGAGAATGTGCCCGGACCGCTGTCCTCCGTGCAGATGTATGTCCTGGAAGCGCACAGCGCTGCGCTGCCGCCCCCGCCCTCCGACTTGCCCGGGCGGCCCGCGCCCGATACGGCGGCAGAAAAAGCCATTCTAGACAAGGCCATCGCCTACGCCGCCGGCACCTATGCGCAATTACCGCATCTGGTCGCCACCAGGACCACTCTCCGTTTCGAGGAACAATGGCCCAAACTCCAGGGCGGCGGAGTCCAGATGGCCTCCACGAAAGGGACTTTTGACCTCGACAACCAGCAACTCGGACGCGTGATCCGCTACACCAGCGCCACCGAAGTGCACGTCGATCTCCGCAACGGTGTCGAGACCGATCCTGCGCCCACAGACAAGACCCATTGGGGTGAGAATGGACAGATCGCAATCCTCTCGCCCCCGCCCGCTCTCAGTCATATCGTCGCTGAAGCCCAGGCCACCGGCCAGATCAAATGGCTCCGCTGGGAGACGGTCAACGGCGTGGTGGCCGCTGTCTACACGTTTTCGGTCGGCAAAAAAGCCACCCACTACTCGGTGGACTACTGCTGCTTCCGGCAAGAGAAGACCGATGGCTTACAGCTGATGCACACCACCATGCCGTCCTCCAGGTTAGACATCTCCAACTGGGATCACCACAAGCCAACCGTCCCTTATCACGGCGAGATCTTCATCGATCCCGATACCGGCATCATCCTCCGGCTGGTCAACCAGGCTGAGTTCAAGCCCACCGACGTCCTCCGCCAGGAGGAACAGCGCATCGACTACACGCGGGTTCAAGTCGGCGCCAACAGCTTCATTCTGCCCGCCAGGGCAGTCCTCAGCAGCGTAACCATCAATGCCATCACGCTCGCCCAGCCGGTGGGAGGCAGAATCGGCAACACCGAGATATTTACCAAGAGCTGTAACACCATCCTGGTCGCCGAATACAAGGACTATCAACAGTCCGAGGCTGCAGCGCCAAAATAACAGCCTGCAGATGCGCATTACGTTGGTGCACCAGGCCAGCCTGCCACTCTCTTCACTCCTGTACAACCTTCACTTTGTAATGTAAAGTGAATCAACCTCACCTCCCGGACGATAGGGATGATTAAAAAACAACTGCTCGTCGCGCTTCTCTTGCTTCTGCTGATTCCCGCCGTCACCGTCGGCGCGGGAATCCTCTTCAGCCTCATCAACCCCGAAATCGCCGCAGGCCACCCCAACTACGCCCGTAATTGGCATCTGCTCAACTCGCTGAAGCTCGGTGTCATGTACGGATCCTTTGTAGTCGTACTCGCGCTTTATCTGCTCGGGTGCTTCCTGGTCATTCGCTCCAAGAAGCAGTCGCGCCTGTGGCTGCTTCTTGCGCCGTTCGGCCCCCTCGGCTTCGCCGTTCTGTCAGTACTGAACGACCGTGCCCCGTCGCAAACCGACCGATATAGCCGCTTCGTGCGCCGCCTGAACGCGTGGGTGCGCGTCGGCTACGAGTTGTGCAGCTTCGTTATCATCTGGGAGCTCGCCGAGCAGATCATGATCCTCAAGCGCAACCTGATGATCTGGTATGAGTCCGTCACCACCGGCGTTTCGACCGCTCAGATCATTGCTGTCCGGGATGCCTCCTCCGGCATGTGGGCCTTCGGCGAGGGACTCGAAGTTATGTTCTTTGTGATTCTCCTTTACCTGCTTCGACCACTCCTCTTCAACCTTGTCGCTGGTGTCACGGCACGGCCATCTCCCCAGGCGCCCTGAACAAGACGAAAAATCGATGAAGCGCCCCCAGAGCGAGGCGAGTGCTAGGCCCGAGACGAATCGCCCCGTGCCCCAGGCCACCGATCGCTGGTGCGCACTGTCAAGCCTCGACTCTCGTCGAATTCCCCTAGGTTCCTGATTCTTCATCGAAAATTCCCACTCGCCATTTTGCAGGGAATTTCCAGCTAATTCGCTATGCTTGAACCAGCCAATCAGTGATCGTGGTTCGTTCGCAACATTCTCAAACGCAGCAAGCGACAGTCAGCCCTAAGCGCTTTAGCAAGAGGAATCTACGGCTAACCATTGTGGCTGGAAGCATTTGGCGGCACACTGCGCTGCAACTCGCTGGAAATAGAATACTTCTCGAAAGAGACGGGGTAATAGGGGTGTATGCCGCAACCAAAACGTTGCATATTGTCGGTCCGCGCACTCCGGGTCTCGCATTACACTGCAGCAAGCGCCTGCTCCAGATCCGCAATCAGATCGTCCTTGTCCTCAATCCCCACCGATAGCCGCACCAGCCCCTCGGTAATCCCCACCGTTCGCCGTTCCTCTTCGCTCAGCGCCGCATGGGTCGTCGTCGCCGAATGCGAAGCCAGCGACTCCACCCCGCCCAGCGACTCCGCATTCAAAAACAGCTTCACCGCTCCCAGGAATCGCCCCGCCGCAGCGCTCGTCCCAAGGTCGAAGCTCATCATCGACCCGAAACCCTTCTGCTGTTTCATCGCCAGCTCATGCTGCGGATGGCTCTTCAGCCCCGGATAAGCCAGCCGCTTCAGCTTCGGCTGCGTCGACAGAAACTCCGCCACCGCGCGCCCATTTTCCTCGTGCTGCTTCATGCGCAGCGGCAGCGTCTTGATGCCGCGCAGCACCAGGAAGCACTCGAACGGCGACAGAATTCCGCCCGCCGCCTTCTGCACCAGCAGGAATCGATCCTTGTGCTCCGGCTTCGTCCCGATCAGCGCGCCGCCCAGCCCGTCCGAGTGGCCGTTGAGAAACTTCGTCGTCGAGTGCATCACGATATCCGCGCCGAGCGCCAGTGGGCTCTGCAGCAGCCGGCGACATGAACGTGTTGTCGACGCTCACTTCCACCCCATGCGCATGCGCAATCGCGCTCACCGCCGCAATATCGGTCAGCGACATCATCGGATTGGTCGGCGTCTCGATGTGAATCAGCTTCGTATTCGGCTTGATCGCCGCCTTCACGGCATCGAGATCCGCCGTATCGACGTACTCGACCTCGATCCCGTAATGCTGAATGATCTGGTTGAACAGCCGCGCCGTTCCCCCATAGACGTTTGCCGAGCAGATCAGGTGGTCGCCTGCATGCAGCGTCGCCACCAGACCGTAGATGGCCGCCATGCCGCTCGAAAACGCGTGGCCGCAGATGCCCCCTTCGATGGCTGCAAGCGACTCCTCGAGGCGTGCACGGGTCGGGTTGCCGGCACGCGAGTAGTCATAGCCCCTATCGGTGCCGATGCCGGTCAATTCAAATGTGGAAGTGAGATAAACAGGGACGTTCACTGCGCCGGTCAGTGGATCGGGTTCCTGCCCTGCGTGCACGGCGAGAGTTGCCAATTTGGGTTGTGACATTTTCGACTTCGAGCTCCTGCGATCGGCTGCGCCGAAAACGCAGCTAACTCTAGATTATCGTGGCGCCCCGACCCTGCCGGGAACTCGTGCTTCATGAGTCGGACGATCCGCCATCCCTTCCGCTTGATCCGGCATCAAAACCCCATGATCCGGGTGGCTCCGGACTGCGGAGGGAGATTATGGCCAATCCCAAGAAATGTGCAAATCCCGCCTGTAATTGCGTCGCGCCCGACAAGCAGAAATACTGCAGCGCCCACTGCGAGGGAATCGCCGACAAGACCGAGATCATGTGCACCTGCGGCCACGAAAGCTGTAAGTAACTCCGGCCGCGCGGGCATAAACCGCAGCCTCACATCACTCACGATTGCGTTGTGCTCACGCCAGGCCGCGACGGGGTTAAGTGTGTCCCGACAGTCCGCGAGTGCAAGGGAGCTCTTTACTCCCTATTCCCTGCTCTCACACTCCGCCCTCAAAAATATTCTTCGAGAGGTACCGTTCCGCCGAATCCGGAATGATCGTCACCACGCGCTTACCGTCGCCCAACTCGCATGCCAGAGCCACTGCCGCATGGACCGCGGCGCCCGCGCTCGATCCGCCCACCAGGCCCTCTTCCGCCGCCAGCCGCTTGACCATGGCGAACGCGTCTTCATCGCTCACCATCACCACGCGATCGCACACATCGCGATGGAACGTCTCCGGAACGAAGTGAACGCCAATGCCTTCCACGCGATGCTTTCCCGGCGCGCCGCCTTGCAGAATCGATCCCTGCGTCTCAACCGCAACACAGATCACCGCCGGACTCTTCTCTTTCAAAAACTGCGCCACGCCGGAGAACGTTCCGCCCGTCCCCACGCCCGCCACGAATCCATCCACGCGGCCCTCCATCTGCTCCCAGATTTCGGCGCCCGTCGTGTCGTGATGAAACTGCGGATTCGACTGGTTGGTAAACTGCCCTGCCATGAATGCGCCCGGAATTGCTTCCGCCGTCTGGTTCGCCGCGTGAATCGCGCCGGCCATCCCCTCGTCTTCGGGAGTGCGCACCACCTCCGCACCAAAGCCGCGCATAAGGATGCACTTCTCCTCAGCGAATCCCTCCGGAACGAACAGCTTCACCTTGTAGCCGCGGTTCACGCCGATCAGCGCCAGGCCCACCCCGGTGTTTCCCGCTGTAGCTTCCACAATCGTGGAGCCGTTGTGCAGCAAACCTTTCGCTTCGGCATCCAGAATCATGCCCAGCGCGGCGCGGTCCTTGATGCTGCCGCCGGGATTCAGGAACTCAAGCTTGGCAAATATGGCCGCCGCGCCGGCAGGCGCGAGCCTGGTGAGCTGGAGCATTGGGGTATGACCGACAAGCTGGGTAATATCAGCGGCGACTCGGAGGGACGTAGTGGAAGGGCTTTCGACTGCCATGGGAATCCAGTCTAGCTTACTGACCTGCTCTATTTCTTTGTTGTCGGCGCTCTCTTCGCAACTCGCGTAGATGGGAAATATCCAGTTCGCGTCCGGACCGTCAGCTTGCCCATCCCCTGCGCCTCGGCCGTCACGCTGACGTGGCGGAATCCCGGCTCGGTAGACGCCTTTGACGAGTGATATCCGATCGTGTACTGGCTTCGGATATCGCGCGCTACCTCGGCGGCAATTTCGTCCACCTGCTCAACCGACTTGGGGAAGAACGCAATGCCGCCCGTTTCATTCGACATCAGCTCCAGTGCACGCCGGGCGTGACGCACTTCGCCGCGACTCATCTCGTCGCCAAACAGCAACCCGATGCAGTAGATCACCGGCCCGGATAATTCCTGGACGCGGCGGATGGTCTGGTCCAGCGTCAGCGTGGACGCATTGTCCTCCCCATCCGTAATAATCACCAGCACCTGCTTGGGCCGTTTGGCATCGGCCACCAATTTGTCTGCCGAGGCAACCACGGCGTCATAAAGCGCGGTGCCGCCGCGCGACTCGATATGACTCAGCCCGTCGCGCAGCTTGTTTACGTTCGAAGTGAAATCCTGGTCGATATACGCCTCGTCGGAGAAGTTCACGACAAAGGCCTCATCCTCCGGGTTGGAGGCTTCCACCAGGTCCAGCGCAGCCTTGTTCACAGCCGGCCGCTTCTTCGACATCGATCCCGAGTTGTCGACCACCAGCGCAATCGAAACGGGAAGATCGGTGTGCTGGAAGCTGATGATGTTCTGCTTCGTCCCATCTTCAAAAACCTGAAAGTTCTCTTTCTTCAGGGTCTGCACCAGCTGGCTGCCTTCCAGCACCGTGGCGTTCAGCACCACCTCTTCCACGTTGGTGTGCAGGACATACCCCTCGCCCTGTTTTGCCAACGGCTCCCCGTTTGCGCTTGGCGGCTGCTCGGCATCCGGCGATCGCACCGGATCGCGATCCACCGTAAGCGGTGCCTGGCTGGAACTGGGAGGTGCAGCCGGTTTTTGCGCCTGTTGCGCGCCGGCGAGGAGGGTCGAAAACGATAGGAATGTTATGCAGATTGCTTTATTGCAAAGGCGCATAGTATCCGGTTCGAGCATGGACCGTTAGTGGAGGCAAACCCGATGGCGGATTTAGCTTCACCTTCACTTTACGCCACTTGCCGTCACGCGACACGTTTTTGGGCGTATAGCCGACTACGTATTGGTTGCGCAATTCCGTCGAGATTTTCTCGGCTATGTCGCTCATTTCCGAGATATCGTCAACCCGGAAGAGCCGGCCGCCGGTCTCCTCGCATAGGTCATTCAAAAGCATCGGTCCCGTCCGCTCTTCGGGAGTGGCAGCGTAGGGATCGAAAATCCCGATCGAGTAGATCTCGACGTCCGACTCACGGACCTGGGCCCGAACCTCGCCCTCCGTGTATCTCGACCGGTTGTCCCCGCCGTCTGAAACCACCAGCAGCGCCTTGCGCTCGTGCTTGGCCTCTTTCATCTTGGTCACACCGTAATAGATGGCATCGAGCAGCGCCGTCCGGTGACCGCTGCGCACAGTCGCCAGCCGCGCTTCAATATCCTCTACCGAGCTGGTGAAGTCCTCGATCAACTCCGGCCGGTCATTGAATCCGATCACAAAGAATTCGTCTTCCGGATTGGCCGTCTTGATGAACTGCAGAATCGAATCCCGCGCGCGGATCAGCTTCGAAGACATCGAGCCCGAGAGGTCAAAAATAATCCCGATTGAAACCGGCGCATCTTCGGCGGCGAAGGTCTTGATCCGCTGTTCGCCGTTATTTTCGTATATCTGAAAGTCTTCCTTTTCGAGCCCCGTGACCAGCCGGTTCATGGGATCGGTGACGGTGATCGGCACAAGCACCATGTCCACGTTCATCCGGATCAGCGAGCCGGGCCGCGCTTTGGCGGAAGCTGCGCCGGTTGTAACCGGAGCATCCACACCTGCCGGCGCCGCCCCTACCGCCGGATCGCTAGTGGTGGGCGGCGGTACATGCACCTTGTTCAGTGGATCATCCTGGGCAAAAATCGGAGCAGGACGGAAGGCCAACAACGCCAGCGAGCAGATCGCCGCCAGCCGAAGCATGCGTAACGATACGTGTGGCGGCGCTTCAGGCTGACGGAGGAGTGGTTTCATCTGCTCGCACCCAGGCTCGCAACGGAGATTGATGGCGATATTAGCATGCTTGGCGGGAGGCTTGCGTGCCCCCGGGGATGCCCTTGCTTTGTTTGACGTTCCCTGATCGGAATCCGTCATCGCCGCTGCGATACAATCGACTCTAAGCGACAGTTCCGGCGGCACTTCGCCCTTCACCTGGTGTGCAAATCCTGCTGTCTCTATTGGGAGCAAGACCTTCCGCATGGCGATCATCTATCCGTTCCGCGCTTGGCGATACAATCCTTCGGCTGTCCGTCTCGATGACGTTGTTACACAGCCCTACGACAAGATTTCACCGGCCATGCAAGAGGCTTACTACCAGCGCAGTCCCTACAACCTGGTGCGCATCATCCTGGGACTGCCCGAGTTGTTTGATGCCGAGCATGGCGAGAATGTCTATACGCGCGCGGCCCGCGACTTAAAGGCCTGGCGCGCCCAATCCATCCTTGTCCAGGAGAAGGATCCCTCCATCTTCGCCTATTCGCAGCGCTTCCGCGTTCCCGGGTCCGATGAAGTGAAGGAACGCCGCGGATTCATCGCCTTGGGCAAACTTCACGACTACTCCGACCAGGTCGTCTTCCGGCACGAGCAGACGTTGTCCAAGCCCAAAAGCGACCGCTTGAATCTGCTCAAGGCCACGCGCGCCCATTTCGGCCAGATCTTCATGCTTTACTCCGACCCGGCCGGCAGCGTGGAGAAAATTCTCTACGAAGGTGCGGGTCCCGCCGATGCCGAAGTGACCGACGAGTACGGCGTGTTGCATCGTGTGTGGCGTGTCAGCGATCCGGCCGTCATCCGCCTCCTTACCTCCACCATGGCCGACAAGAAACTGATCATCGCCGACGGCCACCACCGCTACGAAACCGCCCTCAACTATTCGAAGGAGCACGCTCCGACCGCATCGGCGAGGACGGAACATAGTGCCAAGGAGTTGCCGCAACCCGCGTACCCTGAAGCCGCGGTCATGATGACCTTCGTCAATATGGATTCCGATGGGCTCGTCATTCTGCCCACGCACCGGGTGGTGCATAGCCTCGCGAACTTCGATCCCGCGGCATTTGCATCCACGGCGGAGCAATTCTTCAGCATTGAAAAGCTGCCCGAGGCGGGGGCGACGGACTACATGGAAACCCTGCGCCGTCAGGCCGGAACCGCCTTCGTCGCCGTCACGCTCTACGGTGCGCTGCTTCTGCGTTCGAAGCCGCAAGCCGCCGCGGCCGCACTCGCCGCTCTGCCCGAAAACCAGCGCCAACTCGACCTCAGCCATCTGCACACCATCATCCTCGACAAACTCCTCGGCCTCGACGCCGAAAAGGTCCGCGAACAGACCAACATCCGCTACCTGCGCGATGCCGCAGAAGCTGTCGATCAGGTCCAGCGCGGCGAAGCCGACGTCAGCTTCCTCACCAATCCGGTCACCATGGAACAGCTGCGCGAGGTCGCCTTCGCGGGCTCGGTCATGCCGCAAAAGTCCACCGACTTCTACCCCAAGCTGCTGAGCGGCCTCACGATCTATGCGTTGGAGTAACGCGCACCGCGGTCGGGTGACCCGATCCCCTATAAACCGGGTGCCCCAGGTCTCGATTCTGAGACCTGGGTGGGGTGTACGAGTCGCCGCGAACCTCCGGGCGCCCCAGGTCTCGATTTCCGGGGTCCCCGCGAACAGGTCTTGGCTCGCGGGGTGGTTAAGACCTGGGTGGGAAGTTCGACTCGTGCTGAACCTCCTCGCAACCATCGCTCTTTCCTTGCCCTGCCTCGCTCAAGCACCCCCTCCGCCCACCGCCCCCGCCGCCCGCTTCGTCGTCGTCCTCGACGCAGCCCATGGCGGCAACGATACCGGCGCCCATCTCGACAGCGGTCAGCTTGAAAAATCCGTAAACCTTGCGCTCAGCGTCCGGCTCCGTTCCCTGCTCGCTGCCCGCGGCATCCAGGTTGTCACCACACGCGAGGCCGACTCCTCGGTCGATCTTGACCAGCGCGCCGCGATCGCCAACCGCGCTAACGCCGCCGCTTGCCTCAGCCTGCACGCGAGCGAAAGCGGCTCCGGAGTTCACCTTTTTGCCGCGTCGCTGGCGCCTGCGCAGACCACGCGCTTTATGGCGTGGAAGACCGCCCAGTCCGCATGGGTCACACGCAGTCTCGGTCTTGCCGGCGCGGTCAACTCTGCTCTCGCGCATGCCGGCTTCAACGTCACTCTCGGGCGCATTCCGCTGCCCGGCATCGAAAGCATGACGTGCCCGGCCCTCGCCATTGAAGTCGCTCCGAAGCGCGACTCCGACAATAAAATCACCGCCGAGCCCGACAACCCCGAATACCAGGCCGGCGTTGCCACGGCGCTTGCTGCCGCGGTGCTTGAATGGCGCTCCGATCCCACCCGCACGGAGGCACGCCTGCCGTGATTCCGCGCTACCAGAAGATTCTCCTCGTTGTTCTCCTCATAGCCTCGCTGGGCATGGGGTTCAAGCTGTGGCAGCTGCGCGACAGCGCCCACAAGCGGCTGCTTACCGGCGAAACCAGCGCTCCCACCGCGGCCCCGGTAGTTGCCCCGGCGGAACAGGCCACCCTCATCGCTGCCAATGACATGGATAACTCACTGGTCCCGCAGGTGCACTCCCTGCCGCTGCCTTCCGATTCCGGTGCCCGCGCCCGCGCCGTGCTGGGCAAACTGCTCGACCTCTATGCCGCGCCGAACTCCACCCACCCCGTTCAGGGCGGCGCGGCTTCAGTTGCCCAGGTCTTCCTCATGCCCGTTCCCGGCGCAAAGAGCTCAGGCGATCAGCTCGCCGTCGTCAACCTTTCAGGCACCTTCGCCGCCAGCCATCCATCGGGGCTTGAAACCGAATCCCTCACCGTGCTGTCGATCTGCGCCACGCTGCGCGCCAATCTCCCCGCCGTCACCCAGGTTCGATTCCTCGTCGATGGCCAGCCGCGGCCCACCCTCGCCGGCCACGCCGACCTCACCCGCACCTATCTCACCGCGGAAGCAGCACCAACCGAAGGAAACAGGCCGTGACAGAAACTCCTCACCCGCCCACCATCGGCGTCTTCGATTCCGGCTTCGGCGGGCTCACCGTTCTGCGCGCACTCACGCGCAAGCTTCCGCACGCCCGCTTCGCCTTCATTGGCGACACCGCCCGCCTGCCCTACGGCTCCAAATCGCGCCGCACCATCGCCCGCTACGCCGTCGAAAGCGCGCAGTTCCTGGTCCGCGAACAGGGCGCGGAGTTCCTCGTGATCGCCTGCAATACCGCCAGCGCCCTCGCCCTCGACGCCATTCAAGACGCCGTGCCGGTCCCCGTCCTTGGCGTGATCGAGCCCGGAGCCGCCGCCGCAGCGCGCCGCCTCAAGATCCGGAGACGTCCTCGTCATCGCCACCGACGCGACCGTGCACAGCCACGCTTACACGGCCGCCTGCGCCGCGCAGAGACTGCGCGCCTTTGAAAAAGCCTGCCCCCTTCTCGTCCCCCTGGTCGAAGAAGGCTGGACGCAGCACCACGTCACCGATGAAGTCATCCGCATCTATCTCCGCGAACTCACCACCGATGCCGATGCCGAAGGCCTGAAGCCCGATACGCTCGTCCTCGGATGCACCCACTACCCGCTCCTGCGTACGCTCATTGAACGCGCCGTCCCTGAAGACATGAAGGTCATCGACTCCGCCGAATCCACCGCTGAAGCCGCCGCGCGCCTCATCAACGGCCGTGCCAGATCCAGCGTTTCCGGCGACGGCGACTCCTCAACCGCGATCCCGGGGTCCCCACGGACGGGTCCTGGCCCGTGGGTTGGTGAGGTTCGATGCTTCGCCACCGATTCTGTAGACAAATTCGAACGCCTCGGCTCCCGCTTCCTCGGCCGCCCTACCGGCACCGTGCAACTCGTCGACCTCGGCGGCTGAGCGCTGTTTCAATCAGCGGAAAGCTTCCCGCGCGACCTTGATATCCTGATTCGGGCTTTCGTCTTCGGTCTCAGGGCAGTGTCATCCTGAGTGGAGCGACTTTCATCAGCGGAACGAAGGATCTGCTTTTTTGCGATGCACGCCGCAACAAGAGAGCAGTGTCATCCTGAGCGAACAGGGTCCCGAACGCTTCTGGGGTCCCCAAAGAGCGATTTGGGCACTTTGGGGCAGAGTTCGGGGTGGTGAGCGAAGGATCTGCTTCTCGCGATAGCGGCCAGCCGAGCTTTGTAACAGGGCACGACCTTTCGAGCTTGCTGAAAAAACCATGAGACCGAGGTTTGTAACAAGGGCATGGCTTCAGCCAGGCCAACAAACGCAACGGAATGAGTATGGGCTTTGGCCCCTGCCGCAAACATGACGGAGGAACAACATAAGCATGATTAATCTGGCGGGCAAAACGGCCGTGGTCTTCGGGCTGGCCAACAAGCGTTCCATCGCCTGGGGCATCGCCCAGAAACTCCATCAGGCCGGCGCCACCCTTGCCATCTGCTACCAGAACGAGCGCATGCGCGCCGAAGCCGAAGACCTCATCAACGACCTGCCCGGCGCCGCTGGCTTTCAGTGCGACGTCTCCGTCGACAGCGAAATCGAGACTCTCTTCGCCGCCCTCAAGGACAAGTACGGCAAGCTCGACATCCTCGTCCACGCCGTCGCCTTCGCGCCCGCCGAAGACCTCAGAGGTGAGTTCATCAACACCAGCCGCGAAGGCTTCCGCATCGCTCACGACGTCAGCGTCTACTCGCTCATCGCCGTCAGCCGCGCCGCTGCCCCGCTGATGACCGAAGGCGGCAGCATCATGACCCTCACCTACTTCGCCGCGGAAAAAGTCGTTCCCAACTACAACGTGATGGCCCTCGCCAAGGCCTCGCTCGAGTCATGCGTCCGCTACCTCGCTTCCAACCTCGGTCCGAAGAACATCCGCGTCAACGCCATCTCCGCCGGTCCCATCAAGACGCTTGCCGCCCGCGGCATCGGCGCCCTCGGCGACATGCTGAAGATGGCCGCCGACCGCGCTCCGCTCAAGCGCAACGTCGACCAGCTCGAAGTCGGCGGCGCTCGCCCTGTTCCTGGCCAGCGATCTTTCCAGCGCCATCACCGGCGAAACCATCTACGTCGACTGCGGCTACAACATCATGGGGTTCTGATCCCGCCGCCAGCTGAAGCTCGAAAAATCGCATACTGCCACCTCGCCCCCGTCAGGTACACTTGCCGCGTTCCCTGGGAGGCACTCCATGGTTCGAGGCATTCGATCTTTCGTCGCGGTCTCGGCGCTCTTCCTTTTCAGCAGCCTGGCTGTCGCGCAACAGAACAATCCTCCCACCCCCACGCGCATTGCCATCCGCGCCGGCCGCCTGATCGACGGAAAAACCGACGAGCCCATCAAGAATGCCCTTATCCTCATCGAGGGAGAAAAAATCATCAGCGTCACGCCCGGCGGTTCGGCTCCTGCTGGCGTGAAAGTCATCGACCTTTCCGGAGCCACCGTGCTGCCAGGTTTTGTCGATGCCCACACGCACGTGCTTCTCAACGGAGACATCACCTCGGAGGACTACGACAAGCAGCTGCTGAAGTGGTCGATTCCCTACCGCGCCATCCTCGCCGCACGCAACGCGCAAATCGCTCTTTCCCACGGCTTCACCACGCTGCGTGATGTCGAAACCGAGGGCGCCATGTACGCCGACGTCGACGTCAAACACGCAATTGTCAGCGGTGAAATCACCGGCCCCCGCATGCAGGTGGCCACGCGCGCCATGACACCCACAGGAATGTATCCGCTCCTCGGTTATTCGTGGGAACTGGAAGTTCCCAAGGGCGTCCAGTATGTCGACGGCGTGGATGAGTGCCGCAAGGCGGTGCGCGAGCAGGTGATGAATGGCGCCGACCTCATCAAGTACTACTCCGACCACGGCTATTTCTACGGTCCCGACGGCGTGCTGCACAGTCACGTGAACTTCACCGACGATGAAGCGGCGGCCATCGTGGCCGAGGCGCATCGAATCGGCAGGAAAGTCGCGGCGCACGCGATCGGCAGCGATGGCATCGCCGCGGCCCTCCGCGCCGGAGTCGACTCGATCGAGCACGGCGACGGCCTGACCGCGGCCGAGATGGAAGAGATGGCGCTGCGCGGCATTTACTGGGTCCCGACCATCATCGTTGGCGCATACGTAGCCAACGGCCGCCAGGGAAACTGGCCCAAAATGGTCGACACGGAGAAGGCCGCATTCCAGCTTGCTCTTACCAAGGGCGTCAAAATCGTCCTGGGCACCGATGCCGGCGGGTTCGATTGGAAAGAGCTGAACGAGGCCAGGGAATTTGAATACTACGTCAACTACGGCATGACGCCGATGCAGGCCATCCGCACCGCTACCGTAACCGCATCGGAGCTCCTGGGCTGGTCCGACCGCATCGGCACCGTCGAGCCCGGCAAGTTCGCCGATGTCGTCGCGGTCTCCGGCGATCCGCTAAAGGACATCACCGAGTTGCAACGGGTTCGATTCGTAATGAAGGGCGGCGTCGTGGTCAAGAACGAGGTGCAATGACCTCCACTCGACACCTGCCTGAAGACCCCAGCAGCCCGCCGTGTCATTCCTGAGCGTAGCGGCTTTCGGGACCCGCGGACGACGCAGCCGGCCGTGGGGCAGGCGACCAGACCCTGCCGTGTCATCCTGAGCGAACGGGGCCCCAGGCGCTTTCTTCAGCCTGGGGGTGGTGAGCGAAGGATCTGCTTTTCGGCCGCGCCGCCAGCCAACGTCATCTCAAGCGTAGCGGCTTTGTGGATCCGATGACGATCAGATCGGCCGTGGGGCAGGCGACCAAAGCCTGCCGTGTCATCCTGAGCGAACGGGGCCCCAGGCGCTTTCTTCAGCCTGGGACTGATGAGCGAAGGATCTGCTTTTCGGCCGCGCGCCAGCCAACGTCCTCTCAATTGGCGAACCCCTTACTTCTCCGCCGGCGCCAGCGTGCCCTTCAGCGTGACCTCGCCGCTCACGGTCTTCGGATCGACCGTAATCTCCTTCAGCTTCGCCTCCACGTCCGCTGGAACATCCTGCTGAGCACGCCCGCCCAGGTACTTTGGCAGGAACTGCTCCATCGCCGTCACCATCGCCAGGTTGTTGATGGGCCGCGCGAATCCGTGCCCCTCATCCGGCGCCACCAGGTACTCCACCGGCTTCCCGTTATCGCGCACCGCCGCAACAATCTGGTTGCTCTCGCGAATATTCACGCGCGGATCGTTCTTCCCCTGCACCACCAGCAGCGGAGTCACAATATCCTTCGCCTTCGTCAATGGCGACTCCGCCACCAGCAGCGCCTTGCCTTCCGGCGTCGTGGGATCGGCCATGCGCGCGTACATCTGCTTGCGTTCAGCCTCCCAGTAAGGGGGAATCGCATCCAGCAGCGTAATCAGGTTCGACGGCGCTACGATCGCTACTGCCGCCGCATAAACATCGGGCGTAAATGCCACACCCGCCAGCGTCGCATACCCGCCGTAGGACCCGCCCGCAATGCCAACACGTTTCGGATCGACCGTCCCATCGGCCACCAGCGCCTTCACTCCCCAGGTCAGGTCGTCCTGCATCTTGCGTCCCCATTCGCCGTTGCCCGCGTTCAGGAACTTCTTCCCGTATCCGGTGGACGCGCGGAAGTTCGGTTGCAGCACCGCATACCCCCGGTTCGAAAGAAACTGCGCAAACGTGTCATATCCCCAGTAGTCGCGCCCCCACGGGCCGCCGTGCGGAAACACAATCAGCGGCAGGTTCTTCGCCGGCAGCCCCTTGGGCAGCGTCAGGTACCCATGAATCTCCAGCCCATCCGATGACTTGAATTGATACGGCTTCCGCTCCGAAAGCGACTCCCGCGGCAGTTCCTCGCGGATCCGGTATTGCAACTCCAGCGTTTTCGCCTTGCGATTCCATAGATATGTCTCGCCAGGCTCCAGGTCGCTCGTCGCACTCACGATCCAGATGTTCTCGTCCTTCGACCGCGCGCCGAAATTGATCTCCTTACCCGGTAGTTTCGACTGCAGCCACTTGTATTCCTGTTCGAAGCCCTTGTCCTTGAAGTACAGCCGCGAGCGATCGTCCTCATACCGCGTGAAGTAAACGTGGTAGTCCACATCAGAAAGCACCAGGCCATCCGCATCCACCCGATTGTCCGGATCGCTCTCGTACTTCTTCGTGCTTCCCGTCGCCGGATCGAGCAACTCGAGTTCCGTCAGATCCACATCGCCTTTGTTGGTGCTCAGGTATACCTGCTTGTTGGTCGCATCGAAGTCCACCACGCCGCACTCTTCCAGCACAGAGCAGCTGTAGATCTGTTTGAATCCATCCGCATCCACGCGCAGAATCTCGGTGTCGCCCGCCTGGTTGGTCCGATCCGCCAGCCTCAGATTCCCGTCGTGATCGAAATTCCACCCCGCAATCTGTTCCGTGTTTTTGCGCAGCAGCTTTTTCTCGCCCGTCGAAATCGACAGTTCATAAAGGTCATGCCACTTCGGATCGCGATCGTTCAACCCGATGTACAACGTGTCAGGCTTGGCCTTCGGCGTGGCGTAGATCATCGTGCGCACGCCCTTGTAATTCGTCAGCGCTCGCGTCGGCGGAACTCCCGTCGCTGGATCCGCCGGCTGGCTCGGATCGATCGCATACACGTTGAAGTTCTCATCGCCGCCCGCATCCTGCGCGTACAGCAGGTACTTCGAATCGCGGCTCCAGAAGTACCCGCGAACCGGCCGCGTCGTCTCTTTGCTCATCGGCCGAGCCGCGCTGAAGGGCTCGCTCGCCTTCTTCACCCAGATGTTGCGCGTCCCCTTGTACGGTTTCAGAAACGAAACATATTCCCCGTCCGGCGATATCTGCGCTCCCGCAATCTGCACCTCTCCAAAGAACGACGCTCGATCGATAATCGGCGGCTGCTGTGCGCGAATCGTAACCGTTGCCAGGGTACAGGATATTGCCAGGGCTGCAAAAAGGACTCTCTTCATGGATCGCCTCCAGGCGCGTCTTCCGATTGCTTTTGAAGCTTACTCCGGCTCCCTCATAAAGCCCAAGCATCCTGTGACGGGATGACAACTTGGCTCAAAGGCGTGAAAAGCAGTACAGTTCCAGTGACGTTACATGAACTCCATAGCATGATCTGAACCAAAAAGGAGAGCAACGATGGTCCTGAGGATGGATACCCGAGAAGTGAACGGAATTATCATCATCGATCTTGCCGGGCAAATCACGATGGGTGAGGCATGTGCGGCCCTTCGCGATGAGATACGCGACCAAACCGGCCACGGATTCAAGAAGATTCTCCTGAATCTGGCCGAGGTGAATTATATCGACAGCGCCGGCCTCGGCGAATTGACAGCTGCCTTCACATCCGTCAGAAATCGCGGTGGCGAGTTGAAGCTCCTGAAATTGACCAAGCGCGTTCATGATCTGATGCAGATCACAAAACTCTACACCGTGTTCGATGTGTACGATGACGAAAAGCCAGCACTTGCCTCCTTCGGCTCCTAGCCACCGCTGAATCGTGCTGCGTCCCATCGTTCAGATAGCCAGGCAGCAGTTACGGACGATCCGGATGCCCCAGGTCTCGATTCTGAGACCTGGGAGTGGATCTACCTCCCAACAACAATTGCAAGACGCTCCTGAGATCTAGCAATCTCACATCCCACATATCTCCCGCCATACCGCTTCCTCAATTGGAAGTCCGAGCCTGCGATTCTCCTCGCGGAGCCGCAGCGTGTTCTCGCCCGGATAGCGCACCGGCCTACTAGCCTCCGCTGCCCGCGAACGATGTAGCGACTCCACCACCTCATCGGCAATCTGCTCCATCCTCGCGCCATCGCCGAGCGCACGCGCATCGATCGCCACAAACATCTGCGACAACGCCGTCTCACGCAGCGAATCGTTCGCAATCTGATGGGTTGCGTTCCCCAGCGACGTCATCGCCGCCACCACATCCAGAACAACAGCCAGCCCCGCCCCCTTCCAGTAGCCGGCCGGCAACAATCTCTGCGACTGTTCGATCGCTCCGGGATCGCTCGTCAACCTGCCCTCCGCATCGAACCCGCCGGGAACCGGCAGCAGTTCGCCGCGCTTGCGATAGCTCTCCAGCGCCCCATACGAGAACTGCGACATCGCCATATCCAGCACCACGTGCCCCTTGGCACGCGGCACCGCGATCACCAGCGGATTGTTCCCGATCGCCGGCTCCATTCCGCCCCACGGCGGCTGATTCGGCATCGTGTTGGTCCAGCAGATGCCGATCACGCCCGCATCCGCCGCCTGCCAGCCATACGTGCCGCCGCGCATCCAGTGGTTCGTATTGGCCATGGCCACACAGCCGATGCCGTGCTCGCGGCTCAGGGCGATCGCCCGCGCCATCGCCGCATACGCGTTCAGATTGCCCGGCCCGCGCTGCCCATCCCGCCGCTCCATCGCGCCAAACCGCGCCACCACCAGCGGCATCGCAGCCGGAACCACGCTCCCGTTCCGCACCATAGCCACAAACCGCGCGAACCGGTTCACTCCATGGGAATACACCCCATCGCACGTGGTCTCCGCAAACAGACGCGCACACAACTCCGCCCGCTCCGCGCCAAACCCCAGCCCGCGCAGCACGCCGGCGAGCCGCTGCTCCACCTCTTCAAGCGGAATTCTCAACATGGAAACAACCCGCGATTCCAAACCTCTGCGAAGGACGTCGTTGCCAATCCAAGCTCGCGCGTGAGAATGCTCTGCACTAGCTCCGCGAACACGCGCGAAGCGCGGCTAACTCCGCTAGCTCCGCTCAACCCTGATCACTGTTGGCTGCCCTTGTGATAATTCGGATACGCCGGCCGTTGCACCTCGTGCTG
The DNA here is from genome assembly GCA_963774175.1 of uncultured Acidobacteriaceae bacterium. GTDB lineage: Bacteria > Acidobacteriota > Terriglobia > Terriglobales > Acidobacteriaceae > Telmatobacter. Next base: position 507,694 of record CAVZDT010000015.1, on the reverse strand, counting down.
CGGCTCCTTCGACAACTCCTCCAACGCCAGCGACACCGCTTTCTCCAACTGCGGATCGTGTCCCTCGCTCACCGCCTTCGGATCCTGCTCCACCACGTAATCCGGATCGACGCCGTGGTTCTCCACGTCCCACTCGCCCTTCGGCGAGAAGAACGCCACGCTCGGCGACGTCACGTGGCCGCCATCCATCAGCACCGGGATCGGCCCGATGCCCACCAGGCCGCCCCAGGTGCGCTTGCCCACCAGCGGCCCCAGCTTCGCCTGCTTGAACAGCCACGGCAGCGCGTCGCCGCCCGAGCCTGAAAATTCATTCGCGATCATCACCTTCGGCCCGTAGATCCCCGCATTCGGGGTGTGCTCGATTTTCCCGTATCGCGGCGCCCAGTAGGATTCGATGTGCCGTCCCAGCACTTCAATGAAGTAATCGGCCACCTGCCCGCCGCCATTGAAGCGCTCGTCGATCACCGCGCCCTGCTTGTCGGTCTGCGCAAAGTAGTAGCGATTGAAGTTGGTGAATCCGCCCTCGCCGGTATCCGGCAGATAGACATACGCCAGCTTGCCGCCGGAGAGCTGATCCACCTTTTGCTGATTGCTCTCAATCCAGTCGACGTTGCGCAGATGCCGCCTCGCTTGCAATCGGCGTCACCGATGATATCGCGCGGATTCTTCCCATCGGCAGCCGCGATCCGCAGGCTGATCACCTTGCCCGCTGTACCTTCGAGCGGCTGCTGAATATCGATGTCCGCTGTCAGCTCCTGCCCATTGATGTCGAGAATGCAGTCGCCCACCTTGTACGTTCAGCCCGGGTTGCGCCAGCGGAGCCTTCTCGTGCGGATTGAACTCCCCGCCCGTGTAAATCTTCGCAATGCAGTAGCGGTTGTTCTTGATCTCGTAGTCCGCGCCGAGCAGTCCGCCCGGCACGTGCTTCGCCTCCGGAATCTGCCCGCCGGTGCCGCGCAGATGCCCCACCGAAAATGCGCTGAGCATCTCCTGGAAGATGTAGTTGAGATCCGCGCGTGATGCGATCGATTGCACGTACGGCTCGAATCGCTTTTCGTCGGCGACCGTATTCGTGCCGTGGAAATTCGAATCGTAGAAGTACGCACGCTCGATGCGCCACACCTCGTGGTACATCTGCTCCCACTCGGCCTGCGGCTCGACGCGCACCTTCAGATCGGCGAACGAGAGCGTGCCCTCGCCTGGCTTCACCGGCGCATTCGCCGGCACAATCACCCACGTCGGCTTGGCGCGCCACCTGGAGGCACCTCGCCGCCCTCCGGCCGCGGATGTCCCAGCGCCAGCAGCATCTTCTCGCCATTCGCCGAGAGCTCAAACGCTCTCCACGTGGTCGGCGAGCTTCTCCGTCTTGCGTTCCTCGGGAGTCCAGCGGCTCAGCGTTGCGCCGCGTCTCGCGAATCGCCCCGACCTGCGCGATCTGACGGAAAGTACAGGCTCCCCTTCAGCCCTGCTGTCAGCGTCCCGTAGTACACGCTGGCCGGCAACGGCATTGCGACGATGCGCGATCTCGATTCCGTCGAGGTCGACCTTCACCGGTTTCGGCGGCAGGTTTCGCGTGCGCCTTCTCGTCGCCGGTGCCTTCTTTCGCATCGGCTTCGCCTTGTCGGCGCCTTCCGTCTTCTTTGTCGCCTCGCCTTTTCCTCCGTCGGTGCCTTCTCGTCCTCCAGCTCCGGCGCGATCGGCGAAGCTGTATCCGCCGCCAGCGTCACGGCATAGATATTGACGTCACCTGGTAGAGATCGCTGGTCATGTCGAGACCATCCGAGGTCGCGCCGGCATTTGTGCTGGCGATGAAGTAGAGATACTTGCCGTCGCGATCGAAGGCCGGGTTGCGCGACTCGGCCATCTCGCTCGTCGACCTGCGTCGACTTGCCCGTATCGACCGAGTACAGAAAAGCGCGTGCAGATGGTTCGGCATCGAGCGCGCGTACGCAATCCACTTCGAGTCCGGCGACCAGGCGAAGTCGAATGTGCCGTTGGAAAATCCGCCATACACATTCTTGTCGTTGACGATCGTCAACTTTCCCGTGGTTGTGTCGAGCATGTACGTCTTCAGACGGTTGTCGTGAAACGCAATCTGCTTCGAATCGGGCGACCACTTGGGGTCGAAGTAATACGCCGGCTCCGGTGCCAGCGGAAACTTCTTCACCGCCGCCGCGCCCGCCACCGCATCGCCCGTCTGCTGCGCCACATGCAGCGCATACATGCCCGACTCATCGGAGAAATAGGCGATCGACTGGCCATCGGGCGACCAGGCCGGCTCGCGCTCCATCACTCCCGGAGTGTTGGTAATGTCGCGCGTCGGTCCGTGCTTGGCCGCGACCGTGAAGATTTCGCCGTGCGCCTCGATCACGGCGCGCAAACCCGTGGGCGAGATCGCGACATGCTCGATCTCATCGCCCACGCTCTCGATGCGCGGTCGCACCTCGGGCAGATCGCGCATCGACATCGATCGGCACCAGTTTGCTCGTTCCCGTCGCTGTGTCGAACAGATAAATCTCGCCCAGCTGGTCGTAGACCAGAGTGTCCCCTTCGCCATGCAGCGAGCGGATATCCGGCCCATCGTTCCCGATGACCTCCACCGCCTTCTTCGAGTCCCGGTCATAGACAAAGATCGTCGCCTTGCCCTTGCGCGCCGAAAGAAAGTAGATCTGTCCGCCGGCATACACCGGCGAAAAATCGGATGCCGCCTCGTGTGGAATCTCGACCGACTCCAGCCCCGGCAGCGTCGTAATCCAGATCGTGCTCGCGCGGCCGCCGTGATAGTTGCCCCATGAGACGTACGACATGTAGTCGAATCCGAACGCAGGCGGCAGCGGCGAATACGCGATCTCCCTGCCATCCGGCGAATACTGCCCCTGGTACGCCATCGGCAGCGGCAGAGGCTTCGCAATGCCGCCCTTCGCGGGCACTTCGTAAAGCTGCGTGTACCGGCTCTGCGAAATCCGCGTTGACCGGAAGATGATGTGCTTTCCGTCCGGCGTCCAGGCCACCGCGAAATCCGCCGCCGGATGATACGTCACGCGAAACGGCACGCCGCCTGCCGCTGGAATGGTGAATACGTCGGTATTGCCGTCGTAGTCGCCGGTGAAGGCAATCGTGCTTCCGTCCGGCGAAAACACCGGAGCCGTCTCGATGCCCACGCCGATGGTCAGGCGCGTGGCCACGCCGCCTTCACGCGGCACCGTCCACAAATCCCCCGCATATCCAAACGCAATCAGATCCTTGCTCAGCGCGGGACGCTGAAAGATGTGCGGCTTGGTGGCCGCGCGTGCTCCAGCCGGTTCAAAAGCCAATCCAGCCGCAATTAGACAAACAGCAACGCCTATAAAGACAGGCAAGCGAGACGTTCGCATAGGGGCCTCCAAGCGTACTGCGGGAATGCCAACATCTTACAGCCCCGAAATGCCCCGTCCGCATGTGCTGCCGAACTATACGCAACCACAACCCTCGCCGCGCCATGCCCGCCTGCCCTCGACGAGGATGATCGGAACCGCCGCGAGCGCCGCAAGGGTGTCAACCCATCGGATATGCCATACCGCATATATGGCAAGCCCTGCGAGCGTCACCACAGCCAGGTAAGCACAGGTCGCAGACTGGGTCGCGTCTGCTGCGAGGGCGCGATTATTCATTCGTTGAGCGTGCCGCCGCTTCATCGATGCAAGCACCGGCATCACCACCAGCGCCACTGCCGTCACTACGATTCCGAGATAGGTTGTCTCCATCGGCCTGGCACGCCCGAACCACGCGATACACGTCACCACGCCAGCGAGCAGAAATAGCAACGCCGCGGCGATCCGATCTGCCGGCTCCTTCTTCAACGGAAATCGCGGAAGGAACTGCAGCAAAACGACACCAGCGGAGAGCAGTTCGATCAGGCTGTCGGAGCCGAACGCCACGAGCGCCAGGCTGTGGGCCCGCGAGGCTGCCCAGAGTGACGTCCCACACTCCACCACCATCCATGCAATGGTGACAGCCTGCAGCCACGCCACAGATCGCGGCAGCGCTGCGGGCGCCGCGCACGGCTCGCAGCAATGGCCATCGGCTCGAACGTCAGTGTGCATGGATTGCTCTGCGAACTGGGATCAATGCGTGTCCGGCTGATAATCCGGCCGCTTCTGGCGAGGCGCGATGCTCTTCGTCACCGGCTGTCCCCCGCTGCTCGCGCTCTTTGCGTCAGCGGTCCCGCTCGAAGTTACGCCTGTGACCACCGGATGCTTATTACCGCCTGCAACGCGCGTATCGCTCGACTGGATCCCGACAACAACGGGCTGCCTGGGCCCCGCCACGCTTTGCTGTCCCTGGTCATAGAAATACTGCGTGTCGGTTGCCGCGCCGTTCACCACCTCAACCTTGATCGGCGCCGGCGCATCCTTGATCGTTGCCGGCAAATTCTTCGGCGATGCAGTCGCCGTCTCTTCGTTGTGAAACACAACCTTCTGTGTCGAATTCCCGTTGATCACTTCCACCGAGTTTTCGGTGTACTCCGGCCGATACGCTGCTCGCTTCGCGCGCGCCGCGCTCGAGCGCCTTCTTCTCGCCGCGTGATAGCTCTTCTTCTGCGTCGTTTTCGCCGCATGCGAAGGCTGCGCGATCGATTGCGGCACTGCCGCCTGCGCCGGCTTCTGAGCTGCATGGGGTTGTGCCTGTTGACCGGCCATCCCTATCGGGCCAAGAACCAACGGAAGGCCAAGAGCCATTCGAACCAGCCGCATCATTGGATCTCCTTGCCCGCTCGAGCGATTGCACCCGCTCGAGACCGTACCCCGCACCTGCCCGTACAAGTTCGACGCGCTTACTCCTTCAGCGTCACCGAGATCTTTCGCGCGTCTCCGCCGGCCGACGCGATCGCAATCTCGCCCGTCGACTTCTTGCGGATACTCTTGAACTTTTCGCCCCACTCCACCAGCACCAGCGCATCCGGGGTCAGCAATTCGTCCAGTCCCAGTGTCTCCAGTTGCCGCTCACCTTCAAGCCTGTACACATCCAGGTGGTAGAGCTTCACCGGCTTGCCTTCGCGCACGCCGTCGTACTCGTGCAGCAGCGTGAACGTGGGACTGGTCACCTCGTCGGGTTCAGCTGCATCCAGCGCCTGCGCGATTCCCTTCACCAGCGTCGTCTTGCCCGTCCCAAGGTCGCCGCGGAGAATCAGCAGTTGTGGCGGCGCCAGCAGGTTCACCAGCTTGCGCCCGACCTCTACAGTGTCAGCGCCGCTGTGCGTTACAAACTCGTGAATGCGGCCTTCAGCGACTGGGGCCTCCTTGCTCATTGTGCAGCCTCTGGGGAGTGCGTTACCGGCCTGGATTGCGCCGGCAGTCCCTGCAACCAAACATAACCTCTCAGGGCGCCATTCGAAAAGTGCAAAGGTCGAAATCGAAACGCCCGGGAGTAATACTTCAGGCTGTCGGTTGCCAGCAGCGTGCGCTCATCCGTGTCGCGCACCGCCAGATCGGCTGCAAATCCGTGCAGATACACCGCCGCTTCCACCGCGCGCGCCACATCCTGCGGAAATTGCGCCAGCATCGCCGCAATCACGCCGGTGAGAATGTCGCCGCTGCCGCCTTTGGCCATTCCTGGATTGCCCGACGTATTCACAGCCACGCGTCCGTCCGGATGCGCGATCAGCGTCCGCGATCCCTTCAGCACCAGCGTCACGCCGCGACCAGATGCAAAGCCGCGGGCCGCTTCGAGGCGGTCAGCCTGGACCTCTCCCACGCTCGTCGCTGCCAGCCGCGCCATTTCACCGGGATGCGGAGTAAGCACGATCGTTCGGCCCGCTTTCCCGACCTCGGTCATCTTCTCCAGCAGAAACGAATTCGCCGCCAGGGTGTTCAGCCCGTCCGCATCGATCACCGCCGGAATCCCGGTATCGGAAAGCACCGCCTCCAGCAGAATCTCCGCGCCCGGCCCCTGTCCCATTCCGGGACCCACGGCAAGCACCGTCTTGCGATCGATCAGCTTTTGAAACTGCTGCGCTGTAACTCCCTTGCTCGCCAGTTCTCCCGCCGGGGTCGCCAACGTCGGATGCGTCATCAGCTCCGCTGCAAAGCTCGACACCTGGCCGGCGATCGGGCTGGGAACCGCCGCCGTCACTAGTCCGGCGCCCGACCGCAATGCCGCCATCGAAGTCATCGCCGGCGCACCCGACTTGCCGAGCGACCCTCCAATCACCAGCACATGGCCGAATTTCCCCTTGTTCGAATCCGCCGCGCGAGGTTGTTCGAACAGCTCATGCGATGCTCCCGCCCAACTCAATTCCTTCGCCGAAACAATCGCCTCATCGGGCGACCCGATCGGCGCAACTACAATCGGCTGATCCCACACCCGCGTCAACTCGCCAAAAACATGCGCTGATTTTGGAGCAGTAAAAGTGATCACTGCATCTGACGGAAACGTCTTGTCGGCAACCCGGCTGCTCGTCGCATCCGCCGGCCAGCCCGAAGGCAGATCGACCGAAAGAAACGGCGCGGCGCTCGCACTGGCCCATTCCAGCGCCTCCAGTGCCAGCCCCTTCATGGGAGGCTTGAATCCGGTTCCCAGTACCGCATCAACAATAAGATCTGTTTCCAGCGCCGCGTTGTGCGCCTTCAATTCAATCGGTGAGTTCACCTCGTAGATGTAGCGATTCTGAGAGACGCTCAGTTCGCGCCACGCCGTCGCTGCATCGCCCTTCAGTTCGTACCGCGAACCCAGCAGCAGGGTGGTAACCTCGAGGCCCGCCTTGGCCAGCAGCCGCGCCGCCATCATTCCATCGCCGCCGTTGTTGCCCTTGCCGCATAGCACGGTCACGCGCCGCGCCCGCGGAAACTGCTCGCGCGCAAACACATCCACCGCCGCCGAAGCCGCCCGCATCAGCTCGATCGACGGCACGCCATAGCGCTCCGTCGTGAGGCGATCGCAAGCCTGCATCTCCTCCGCGCTCAAAACCTTCATCGCAACCATCCTAACGCCGAGGGCTTTCCTGCCGCGCGACCTGTTTGCAGCGACCTGCGCCGTAGAACCCTTTTCATTCCTCTGGTTTGAAGCCGGGCAAGATGCGAGACTCCGACCGGAAGACGTGGTAATTCGAAAACCGCATCTCGTTCATCTTTGTGGAGTATGGACCCCAGGTCAAGAAGCTTTGATCCGTTAATCTCAGCATGGTTACCGACCGACCCCTCGCGAGTGACACGCTCCTCACGGGGCAGACATAGGTCTTCCCGCCGATCTTGACGGGGCCGTAGTCGATCACTACCTCATCCCGGTCCAGTGGCACATATTCATCCATGTCGAACTGCTGCTGCAGGCGGAGAATTGTGCCTTTTTCAGGGTTGATCGCAACCTCTTCGCGGTATCCGGCCTGGATTCGAAAAGAATTCCCTCCTTCTGCATCGGGCAGGCAGCAGCCACCTTCGAAATATCTGGATTCGGCTGCGGGAACCTCAAAAGCAAAAACTGCCCGCTTCCCCTCTGGATCATTCTCCCAACGCACCCACTTCATGCGCCCGGGAAGAGCCGTGGCATTGCGCACTTCGGCTAAGATCGGACCGAAAGTACCGTGCGTTGTCAGGCGTCTGTCGCCGGAATCGCCGTGCTCCTGGTCCCGCTCTTCCACAACTTCGTCTCGATCGCGATAAAGGACTCGCGCTTTCGAAAGTTCCACAACCTGCAAGGGCTGGCTCACGGCGTTGCTCTTGTCGTGGTCAAGCTCCGGCTTCTCTTCATATCGAACTGTCGTCCTCGTCGCATAAAAGTCCGGCAACTTCGGAATGATCTTTTCGAGGTAGTCTTTCACCAGAACCAACATCTGTTGCAGCGCAGCTTCGTCTGGAGCACCGAGCTTCGGAATTTCGGCCGGCGGCGGCTCGAGAAACGCAGATACGTCCGCCAGCGCAGCCAGGCTCTGCTGCAAATTCTTGTTTCGGAGACCCGCGCTCAAAGCGGCGAGGTCCGCAAGGCTGACGCGCTCGGCTAACTCGAGCTTTGAAAGCTTCTCCGCGCGTTCGTCTCTTCCGCGGCGGTTGGTTTCACTCAGGATTTGATCCAACTGTTCGACTGTCACGCGTTGAACAGCGGGATTCGGCTGGTCAGAATAAAACGGTTCATCGTAGTATCCGGTGTTCGTGTGCACGACTAATCCCGGCTTGTCCGCTTGCACCTGCACAGCGTGGTACTCGTTGGGTTGAACCGCGACGGGAGGATCGAAAGAAACGCTATAGAAACTCAGAGCTCTCCCCACGCAGCGATTCATCCGCGTGACAAGGTCATTGGTGTCATTCACTACGCTCCCGCCGCTTTGAATCGCCAGAACCTTCTTGTATAGGAAGCGGTCGCTCGCATCGTGTACCATTCGTGGCCCGTTCAGGTACAGCTGATAACCAGGCTCGCAAGGGGCCTCCTGGTCAACTGGAAGTTCGTCGATGGATATACGGGCCTCACGAAGCAATGTAGTGAACCAGTAAATCTGATTGAATGTTTTATGTCCTGCATTCGAGTTCGCCGGAAATATCCCGGTTCCCTCGCCGCACCCCGGGCCTATCCAAAGCATCACCTTATGGCCGCGTTTTCGCCTCTGCGCAGCTGCAATGAAGGCGAGCGCGCGCAGAGCGTCAGGCCGGCGATTCAAGAGGATCCTATTGCCGGAAAGCAGATCCGAGGCAAGCGAATTTCCCTCGGCCGAATCGTGATGGGGTACCGTCCACAAGCCATCGTCTGATATTCCGAAGATGGAAACTGGTTGATGCAGGTGACCCTTATTCTGTCTTAGGAATGCCCCGATTGCCGCTTGCGCACGCAACTCATCCCCCTTCGACATGCAGGACGAGTAGGGACCGCATAACGTGTCAAAGAACAAGATGGCCTGCGCCGGAGGCTCGGGCCCGGCGAGCTGCCCGCTGAACGCGTGAAACGACCGGATCTTTTGAGGGCGGCCTTCATCGAGCAACTCAAAATCCCCGCGGCTCAAACCGGATACCGGCTCTCCATCTCCGTTCATTACCGCTACGTCAAGGTGGATGATGCCTTTTCCCTCATCGAGCATAGGAATTGCTGGCGGCGCGGTCTCCTGAGGTGAATAGCCGGGTGACGATGGCGAGGACTTGGCCTGGCCGCCGCCCTGTTGCGCGAAGAGGAGAAAACACAAGAGAATGCCGCTAGCTAAGGACGGCCAACGCGATGAGTCCATCGCTCCCTCGATCACATTTTCCTGCTCGTCGTACCGTGAGGACTCGTAAATGACATTCCGCATGCGGCGTCCGTGTCCTGGGCTGCACGTATGCGATTGTATGCGCAACCGGAACACCGGCCCGGAGCCAGGCTCAGTTTGCTGGCCGCGGGCGCCTCACCGCCCGTCCGGAAATGACTGATTTTTCGTGAGTGCCATTCTCGTTCGCCCGAATCTTTGCATCTCCAAATTCATCTAAAGCGCAAAGACTAAAGCGGAGGTCGTTTCAGGATGGCTGCTTTCTGTGGATGCTGCGGCGCCGAGATTACCGGCAAACCAGAGGCGTGCCCCGTTTGCGGAACCCCACGCCACGGGATGTTCAACGGCGATCGGGAAATTACGCTGCATTTCGAAGGCGATCCTTTCCAACCCGTCATCGACGAATCTGCAGATCATCCAACGGCGCCAGATTCACCGCCATCCGGGCGTGTCTGTAGTCGTAGTCCAGGGGCTTCGGTTGGCGAAGATCAGTGACGCACTGAGGCTTGGTGTGTGGTCCCGCATCGGCTTCTCATCGCAACTGGATGAGTGATTTTGCTACTCACATATAGATGTGGGATTGGCGCTGTTCACAACCGCCTCAAGGTCAGAAATGCGGCGAGTCAGATAGTGACGAATTCGCGTGGCCTCGTCCCTCGGGAGAACGTGCCGGCTCTCGGTTTCTAATGCCTTGAGTGTTCTTCGATATTCGGCAAGGAGTTCTCTAGAAGATTCCATAGTTGTAAGTCCTCTTTGCGAACGGAGAGGCCTGCAATCTTCACAGGCAGGGCTCATAACATATCCCAACGCACTCCCTGGAACTGGGGCAATCGATTCACACTCTAATAAATTTATTGCCCGTTAAGATATACCTCGTTCGGGTAAGAATACTCATTAGCCAACAGTTTCCCGTGGATGTCGCCCACCCAGTGACTGCCGATCGCCCACTATCCGGGCCGAGTCGTGTTTCACAGCGGACGCAGGGAGGGGACACTTCCGATACTGTCCCCACGCACTGAAGCTAGGGGCTGAAGATTACGTGCAGCACGGTGGACCCTAAACCATAGTGTGCGATGGAGTAGAAGAAGCCAGCGACACCAATAACAAATACGATCACCTTAGCCCACGGGGGAAGCGCGTCGATTAACTCAATCGACGAGGGCAGTCCGGTCCATGAGTAGCGCTTGGAACGCGGTGTTTGTGCTGACATAGCACCTATGATGCGTGACCGTCAGGTGAAATGCAACAGCTTGAAGCGCTGGTTCCGGGGGAATCCCGCCTGCTCGAAATAACTGAAAAGGTCCAGGTGGTATCGGCTGCCTATACTGCCTGTCCACCATGAACGGCTGCCAGTTCATCGTGCACATCGTTGCAGATTATTTCGCCGAAATCTGCATACTGGAATTAGCAAAATTCCTGCTCTGGTACATTGGGATTTCCGGTGGATAGTAAGGAAGTACCGATGAAAAGGAAGCTCCGTACTTGGCTGGCTGGTGTGAGCTCGGCCTTTCCCACCACCCTCAGTCCCTACTGGCGCGTGCTGCCGCTAAGGCGGATGAAGATGTTCCTGGCCGGATACTTCTTCGTCGGCGCCGCCGGTGGTTTCGCGCTCGATCTGCTGCTGCTCAATGCTTTGCGCGTCGGCGGAGGTTTCTTTTGGCCTGTCCTGGTGGGCATCGGGAGCGATGACGCTCAGGACTGCCGCAATCAAGAGCGTTCGTCTTGTCCCTCTCCTCTTTCTGCTGGTTGGCGTAGCCGCCTGGCTGGGCTATTGGGCCTCGCACGTCTCGACGCCTCTCCCAGTCGCCGTCGCCGTACATCGGCGCGTGCTCTTCGATGCCATCGGGATCTTGGTTGGTATCTCTTTCGGGGCTCGATTTCTGCTGTACTTCGCTGGTACGGAGGGCGTGGCCAGCGTGCGTATGCAGACTGAGCTTTCTTTGGCCCACGATATTCAGGCCACCCTGGTTCCGACCGTCTCTTTCCAGAACGCGAGCTTTCGAGCTATACGGCCAATCGATCCCTAGCACAGAGATGGGCGGCGACCTGATCGACGTCATCGAGAGCGACGGTGGGTTGGTGGCCTACGTCGCCGATATCTCCGGCCACGGCCTGCCCGCCGGCCAGCTCATGGGGATGTTGAAAACGGCCATGCGACTCGCCGTGCAATTCCGCCAAATGCCGGTAGCAGCGCTCGAAAGTGTGGACCGCGTGCTGCCAGATCTCAAGAAACGTGAAATGTATGCCACCCTGGCCCTACTCCGCTTCGACGGCTCCAGTGAAGTCGAATACGCGTTGGCCGGCCATCCGCCGATCCTCCACTATCGGCACGGCAGCAGGGACACTGGCCCTGCTCTCCATGGAGCAGATTCCGCTGGGACTGATCCCCGGCGGTTCCTATGCCAGTAAGCGCGTCGTCTATTCCCCGCGCGATCTCTTCTTGATGGTTACCGACGGCATAACGGAAGTGGCCAACGTCAGAGATGAAGAATTTGGCCTGATCCGCCTTCAAGAGTTGCTGGCGCAACACGCTACCAGAGCTTTGCCGGAGATTTCGGATCTCATTATGCGCGAGGTGCGACGATATGGTCCGCAGCAAGATGACCAAAGCCTGCTCCTACTGCGCGTTCTGGACCCGGCCATCCATCCCACGAACTGAATTCCAAACGGGTGCAGGAAACCCGAAACCCTGACAATGGGTTACCCGTGTAGGGCCCTGGCCTCACGCGGTGGTTTCTCCCGGATGGCCTCATGCTCGAAAATAACTCAAAAAATCCAGCCGATCTCGGCTGCACTGCCTGTCCACCATGAGCGGTTCCCAGTTCATCGTTGCACATCGTTGCAGAGCAATCTCGCCGAAATCTCCATACTGGAATTAGCAGAACTCCGGAGATTCCCTGACCACTGTCCACTGTTCCCTGTTCCCTGTGAAAGCGCGTCCGGTGACAACTCGAAAACACAAAAAAATCGGCCCCCGTCATTAACGGGGGCCAAGTTGCCTTGGTTCTCTCGTGTTGCGAGAGCTTTATTGGCGGCCAACGGCGGGGTAGCCGTCGGCGCGGAAGGGAGCCTCAGGGGGGTGGCTACGCAGCATTACTGCTGCTCCGCACCGGTCGAGGGCGCCATACCATGGGGGGATGTGGTGCCCTGGGCCGCCAAACTGTTTTCCATCAACTTGATATGCACGGTGCGGGGAACCCGCTCATGGTGATGAGCCGCAGGCGTGGCGCCATTCTGGTCAGGCGTCGCGTTGCTGGCCATTTCCGTGGTCGGCTGTTCCGTGATCTCGGCATTACCCAAGGCCACAGCATGCATACGGTAGATGGGAATCTCATGTTCCGTCACGAGGTAGCGCTGTACCGCCTCGGCCTCGCGCTCGGAGCTTGCTACGCCCGCCGCCCCTGCTCCCGGCGAACGTGCTTCGATTTCGATGATGTATCCTTGATGACCTTCCAGGCTCTTCGCCATGTCATCAAGCTTGGCCTTCGCGTCCTTCGACAGCATCGGGCTTCCGCCGCGGAATGGAACTTCAACGTCGCTGATCGGCTTGTAGGTGTCGAGGCCGTTCACCGTCGTGTTCAAGCTGTCCACATGACCTGAAGCGGCGACTGCGGTATCGTTCGCCTTCTTCGCCTGGTCACCGGCAGCCGTGGCTGTCTGGTTCGCCGCATCGGCCGAGTCCTGCGCCTTCTTGATGCCGGCCTGCGCCCGCGCATCCACATCCTTGATGTCGGAGGCGTTCTTGGCGTTCACCTGGTCGAGTTCGGTCAGGCGATCGTTGATCGGATCGAGTCTCTTCTTCACCCACTTCTTGCGCGCCATGGGGTTAACACGGCCCCAGAAACCCTCTTTCTGCTCCTGGATCGGCTGACTTGCCGTGGCCGGAGCGGTTGAGGTTGGTTGCTGCTGCGCAGTCGCCGGGGCACTCTGGGAATTGTCAGGCTGCTGCGTCTGCTGAGCCATCGCGGGGATCGCGATCGCCGAAGCCAGGGCAAGAACAGCCACCTGGCTGGGGAACAGTAATCTTGCTTTAATTTCGCTCTTCATTTTTGTTTAACCCCTGATGATGCGGTTGCCGCGATGATTGCGGCGAGCGGGTGTGCCGCTCGCCCATCGTTAGTGCATGGGGCGTGCCAAAGCCTGCCGATCCTGTGGAGAATCGAACAAGTCAATGATTTTAAGCGTGTTAGATTCGATTCTGAAGCAATCGAATATGGATATTTCCGGAATCTGTGTAGGGATGGGAAAGTAATTTTTACAACTGCCGGTAAGACTTACCGGGTAAATCGAGCCAGAAGGCTACTTTGCATCGACTTTAACGATCCGCATTTCGGGGTAAGCGCCGTTCCAATCCGGCGTGACAGCGTCAAAAATCATCCGAAAATCGCGGCTTTCTCCGGGCTTCAGCGGCGCGGCCGATGCCGGTTCCAGATCCACATAAGGCTCGCGTGTCCTGATCCATTTCAGCGGCTGGGTTTCATTCTGCGCCACCTCCCTCGCCACGTTCCTGAAGAGCACCTGCACCCAGACGCCCGTCACTGTCTGGCTGCCGTTGTTGGTGATCTGCCCATCGATGTAGGTCACTTTGCCGCCGGCCAGGTTGCCGCTCTCGCTCATCGCCACATCGGTGACGGGCAGATTCGCGGCGTAAGGATCCGGCTTGGCGGAGATCGGAGTCACCGTCGCCGTACCCTTGCCGCGGAACATCATCAGGAGGATGCCGACAACAATCACCACCACCGCGGCGGCAATTACCAGCGGAATCCAGTTCCGTTCGCGCGGTTCCACGGGTGGAACCAGCTGGGGTCCAGTGCTCACGACCCGGATTCTACACCCTGCGCGCTTCGCACTTCACTCTTGAATAAGAGATTCCACCCCATCGCCCACAGCGTGTAAACTGTCGCGGCCGGTAGCGCCTGTCCTGTCCAAGCCGAGCCGAAAAGCCGACTGACGAGACCGGTTTCAGTGCCGTCACGGAGGTTCCATGCCCAAGTACGTCATCGAGCGCGAAGTCCCCGGCGTCGGAAATTTCACCCCGGACCAACTCAAAGCCATTTCCCAGACATCCTGCGGGGTGCTGCGCAAACTCGGCCCCGAGATCCAGTGGGTCCACAGCTACGTCACCGGCGACAAGATCTATTGCATCTACAACGCGCCTAACGAGCAATTGATCCGCGAACACGCCATCCAGGGAGGATTCCCGGCAAACTCCATCGCGGAAGTGACAAGCATCATCGATCCCACAACCGCCGAAGACTAGCAATTCCTGAGTAGCCATATCCGGAGGCACCGCACTCAAGTCGACGCGACCATCAGGGAGCGGCGACCTTGCACGGACCGACAAGAGGACACAACAACTCAGGAATTGCCGTAAGCTCGCCAGGCCATTCAACTGACCTTCATCTGGCGATTCATCGCGCGCGATCGGCGTCGGGCGGTTCGTGCGTCTTCAAGAGGTGACAAGCGTAACCACGGCGCTAGCACTTTTGTTTGATTCACAAACGCACAAAATTCAATCTAAATAGTGAGCAGAGTACTCCAATGTGCAGCGAGGAATGTGCTCCGGGCCCTTTCGGCGAGATCGACTTCGCCGCGAGTCGTGGAAAGGCAACAGGATGAACCCCTCCCCCACTGCAGTTTCATCAAAACGGCGCCGCAAGGAGGACCTGGTTTACCAGGTCGTCACTGTAGCTGCGATGGTTTCGATGCTGGCCAGCGTCTGGATCTTCTAACCAGCCGCTGCCGCATCCCACGCCGCATCAGAGCGGCGTTATGTCCTCAATAATTCCGCGTAGACGTCACTTCAGTCGGCGAATCTGCGCGTGCCTTCGCCCCTCGAATCATCGACGTCAGATACCATCCCACTGTTCCAAAGACCACCGCCAGAAACACGGGAATGAAAACCGGCGACAGCCGGAACCCATGGGAGCGCGCCGCCTGGATCATTCCCCACTGGATATAGCCGAAGAGACATAACATCTCCACCTTGATCCAGGTGATCATCTCGCTTGTCTGGTCCTGGATGAAGGGCAGGTTATTCTCGGTCACGCGAACCGGAAGGTTATAGCTCCGGAATCGAATGCTGGCGAGCACCGTGATGAGCAGGTAGACCCCCGTCCCCACGATCGGAAGCAGCCATAAAAGAGTCGGCGATCCCCATGCATTCGGCTGACCGGAAATGTCAAAATGCGTCGGAATCCTGTCCGGCAACCGCTCCGGTCCATTCATCGCGGTGTACGTGATCCAGTACAAAACCCCCAGCATTCCCAGTCCAACGACTTCCATTGTCTTGCGCATGAAAAGCCTCTGTGCTGCCAGTCTAATGGACGATCCTCTCTAAATCATCGAAGCATCACTCCAGGATCGGGAGCTTGCGGTCACCTTGGAAGCAACGAACGCGTCCGACTCGTACGCGCCGGAGCTGGTATCTGTGTCTGTGCCTGTATTTGGGGAGTGGTCCTCTGTGGCAGGCTGCGCGTCAGAAAAATCCAGAAAAGCTGTGTAGGGTTGGTGAGCGTATGACGAGTCTTATTCGTATGTGGTGTCGGGAGTCCAGGGCTTCTTGCCGGGTTTTGTCTTTGAGGCCTTATTGGCGGGGGGAACAATGTCGACCGGCTTTTCGTCCACATCCAACTGCACCAGCTTCTTGCCGTTGCTGTTCAGGCTTTGGAGAAGAGCCGTCTGGACGTCTCCGATGGAAAACGGCACGCCACACGCTAGAAGGACGCCTCCATAGGAGCCGCCTTTCTTGCAGCTCGTATGCCCTGTTCCAAATTGCGCCTGGATATTGCCATATCCGTTTTCTGAGCCCTGTAGATCGAGGCGATCGTTGACGTTCTTCACATGGCCTTCCCACTTTTCGCAATTGGTGGGAATGGTGATGGTGGATTTGTTCGCATACTTGGAAGCGAAGTCCTGCACCGCATCGACGTACCAATCCTTGAGGGTCTTGGTGACGCCCGGGCAGAGCTTACTGTTGGAAACCTCGGTGAACCTAGCCATGGCGATTTCCGCACTTTTGCTGTTGAGGCCTTGGGACATATTCAAACTGACGGTCGTCCTTTGGCAGAACGAGTATATAGCCGCGTTTTCGGGCCCGCAATCCTTTTCTGGCTGTGATTGACTTCGCTCACACGGGGCGCGTTATCTCCGAAGGCTTGATTCGTCAACCTGATTGGTCTTCGCGCCAACAGGCGTGTCAACAACAACCCGAGCACTAACCCCGCCGCTGAACCATAGGCCTCAAGACATCGAATGGCTCCGGTTTGTGGAAGAGAAAGCGCAACGCGACTCAAAAGGAAATCAAGGAGCTTTGCAAGCGTGCTCCGAAGCTGGAACAGGAAAAACGATTCTTTGGTTGCCCAATGCCATCTGGCAGACCAGGAAACTGTCTCCTTTTGCTCACTTTTTGAAAAGTGAAGGGCGTATTGTCGTGCCTACCCGAGCCCATGGCCTGTGAATTATGAGGGCTGGTCACATCCCCTCGTTTGCGGCATCAAAAAATGCCGTGGCAAAAGAGAAGGCCGGAGGAACGTGAAAACGGAAAGGTCGGTCCCCTATAAACGTACATCTGGTCAATCCAAGCGACAATTCCTTCGGGACAGCAGTAATCACACCAAGATGGCTCTTTGTCCTCGCTGCGGCCACTCCTGCAGCAGCAGGCGATCCCATTCTCGTCGACGAATCCCTTGAACAAATTGTGCCTGAGACCATCCGGCCGGGAGATATTGTCGGTATCAGTGTTCACACCGGTAATGCCTTGCGCGGGTATCAAGTGGGACGCATGGCGCGTGCACGCGGCGCATGGGTGGTCTATGGCGGCATTCACGCCACTCTGTTCCCCGAGGAAGCGGTGGAACGGGGAGAAGCTCACGCGGTAGTCAAGGGTGACGGAGACATTGTCTGGAGCAAGGTGGTGATGGATTGCGTCGCCGGAACCCCTCGCCAGATCTACGACGGTGGTCGGATTGAAGGTTCCCAGTTCCTTGAAGCACGCTGGGACATGATCCGCCCCGACAAGTACATGTGGGCCTCGGTGCAAACCATTCGCGGATGTCCGAAACACTGCTCGTTCTGCAGCGTTTGGCGCACAGATGGACAAAAACCGCGTCAACGGTCGTTTCAGAAAGTCGTGGACGAAATCGTAACCCTGCGCCGACTGGGTTTCCGATTTATCGCACTGGCCGACGACAATTTCTACCCCGTGACGCTGACCGATCTGCGCCTGGCACGGGAACAGAACAACCTGTTGAAGCTCGAAGAATTGGCGCAGATTCGCGCCGAGCGATTCAAGCTGATGGCAGAGCTGGCAAAGCTGCCGAAGGACATGGTGTTCTACACCCAGATCACGATGGAGGCAGGCGAAGACGGCGACTACCTCGACGCTATGCGAAAAGCTAACATCAAGGGCGCCCTGGTTGGAGTCGAGGCGGTTACACCGGAAGGACTCAAAGCCGTTTTCAAGGACTGGAACTGTTCAGGCGAAGCCCTGGCTAAGCGGTTACGGTCATTCAAACAGCATGGCGTTCACGTACTTGGGTCGTTTATTTTCGGACTACCGACGGACAAGCCGGAGACGTTTGACGCGACAGTGGAGATGGCACTGAAGGCAGAAGTCACATTTGCGCAGTTCGTGATGATGACGCCGTTTCCGGGAACCGTCGATTTCGGCCGTTGGGAGAAGGAGCAGTCCGCCAATCCAACGACGGTTGGCGATGTGCCAATTACCCGGTATTGGTTGATTCCGACAGAGGTTCGTCCCAAGATGTTCACTCCGCATCCTTCGATGAGCTCGGATGAGATTCGTGAGCGTACGCAAAGGGTTTGGGATCGGTTCTACAACTGGCGCGCGATCTGGGGGCGATCCTCTTGTACACCGAACCTCCGCGCGAGACTCGCGTTCATCTTCCTTTCCAAGCTTTACAGGCAGATGTATGCGGGCACTGGGATTTCAACGGACAGCGCACGACGAAAAAAGTCAAGAAAGTGGGCACGGTGGACCGCCAGGCAGTGCAAGAAACTGTTTCAGGCGAAGCCAATGCCAGAGTTGCAGGCGCCCACGTGGTTGCCGGCATCGGCTCCCGGTAACTCGCGATCTCTTGACTTCCAACAGCCGGAGTCCAAATTCGCCATATTGCAAGAAGAACGTTAGCACTCGATTTCATCGTTGAGGTCGGTTGATCGGCAGCCTGGAACTGCACCATTTTTTGGTTAAGTCCAGGTTGCAGACATACCGCTTCGATTCCGACCTGAGGATTGCCGACCCGTCAAGTACCGCATCATCCCTCACCCCTCCAAGTCCCCTAGAAACGCGCGGCAAAAGAAGTGGCCTCTTTGCATCCTATTTCCGCTCTCTGCGCCTCTTCCAGTGCACTGCACCGCGGACTGTGCAACCCACATTCAGGCTAGGCGCGCGCCGAATTACTTGACACCGTCAACTAAATTGATCCATGCTGCTTCCATGCCGGCTGCAGAGTTGTCTCTCGCCCCCACTGTCGCTGCCTTCCGCAAGTTCAACCGAGCCTACACGCGCTTCCTCGGAACCCTGAACGAGCGCTATCTTCGCACCGCATACAGCCTCGCGGAGGGACGGGTGCTCTTTGAGTTGGCTACTCGCTCAAACCCGCAGGCGAAGGAGATTGCAGAAGAACTGGGCCTCGATGCCGGATACCTCAGCCGCATCCTGACCAAGTTCGAAAATGCAGGGCTCGCTACTCGTAAAACCGCCAAAGACGACAAGCGCGCTGCGAATCTTCGCCTTACCGATCGAGGTCGGGTTGCAATCCGCACCCTGAATCTTCGCGCCGATAAACAGGCCAGAGCCATGCTCGACAAGTTGTCTCCGGAACAACGCGCACAATTCACCTGTGCATTGCGAACTGTCGAGGAGATCGTGCTCCAACGCCGGCCCGATCCAGCCTCTATCATTTTGCGTTCGCATCGTCCCGGAGACATGGGCAAAGCGGTGGAGCTTGAGGGAGCCGGATACGTCGAGCAGTTTGGCTGGGATCAGAGCTTTGAGGGCCTTGCTGCAAGAATCGTCGCAGACTTTCTTGCGAACTTCGATCCTGCGCGTGAGCGCTGCTGGATCGCCGACCTCAACGGCCTGCACGTCGGACACGTCTTTCTCGTGCGGCATCTGGAACAACAGGACACGGCCAAACTGCGGCTGCTCTATGTCGATCCCTCGGCGCGCGGCTTAGGAACCGGCCAGAGACTTGTGTCTGAATGTGTTCAATTTGCTCGCGAGGCCGGCTACAAAAAGATCACGCTATGGACGCAAAGCATCCTCACCGCGGCACACCGTGTTTACCAGTCTGCCGGCTTTCGCCTCGTTCGAGAGAAACCGCATCACAGCTTCAGCAGAGACTTGATCGGACAAACCTGGGAATTGGATCTCCTGTAATTCAGCGCAAAAAACGCCGAGCAGCGAAGCCTCCCTACTCCCTGTTCCCTGTTCCCTGTTCCCTATTCCCTATTCCCTCGCCCCATCACGTTTTTCCCTGCAGCATCAGGATCAGCAGCCAGCCGTTGAGCCCGGCGATCAGCGCCGCCGTGCTCCACGCCAGCACCTTGAGCCACCGCGCGTTCACAAACTCACCCATGCGCGCGCGATCGCCCGTGAAAATCACCAGGGGAACAACCGCAAAACTCAGCTGCAGCGACAGAATCACCTGGCTCAGGATCAACAGTTTCTCGGTCCCGTTTTCGCCATTGATGGCAACCACGATGATGGTGGGAATAATCGCCAGGCTGCGTGTCATCAGCCGCCGCAGCCAGGGCGACACCTTCAGGTGTATGAAACCCTCCATCACAATCTGCCCGGCAAGCGTCCCGGTGATTGACGAGTTCTGACCCGAAGCCAGCAGCGCCACCGCAAACAGAGTGCTCGCAAACCCGGCCCCCACCAGCGGGCTCAGCATCTTGTAGGCATCTTCAATCGCCGCGACCTCAAAGTGTCCGCTGCGATGGAAGACCGCCGCTGCAACCAGCAGGATCCCTGCATTCACAAAGAGCGCCACCGTAAGCGCCAGCGCCGAATCCACGTTCGCCATGTGGATTGCCTCGCGCTTCCCCTCCGGCGTGCGCTTGTAGCGCCGGCTCTGCACAATCGAGGAGTGCAGGTACAGGTTATGCGGCATCACCGTCGCACCCAGGATGCCGATGGCGATGTACAGCATCGCCGGATTCGTCACGATCTGTGGCGACGGCACAAACAGGCAGCGCAAAGCCGGCCAGTAATCCGGACGCGACAGGAATGCCTGTATGCTGAACATCCCCAGGATCGTTCCGATCAGCGTAATAACCAGCGCTTCGACGTAACGGAAACCCCATCGCTGCAGCAGCAGAATCAGCAGCACATCAAGCCCGGTAATCAGAACGCCATAAAACAGCGGAATATGAAAGAGCAGTTGCAGCGCAATCGCCGATCCAATCACCTCGGCTAGGTCGCAAGCCGCAATGGCAATCTCTGCGCCCACCCATAGAAAGAGACTCGCCTTGCGTCCGTAGCTCTCATGACATAACTGCGCCAGGTCGCGTTCGGTTGCCACACCCAGCTTCAGGGCCAGGCTCTGCAGCAGAATCGCCATCAGGTTCGACAGCATGATGACGAACAGCAGCGTGTACCCGAACCGCGAGCCGCCCGCAATGTCCGTCGCCCAATTCCCGGGATCCATGTAGCCGACCGAGATCAGGAACCCCGGCCCCATAAATCCCAGCAGCCGCTTCCAGTACACCCGCGAATGCGAGATGCGCACACTGGAATGCACCTCGGGCAGTGAGGGCTCATGAAGCCCGATGGAATTGTGGAGTTCGGTGGCCATAGAAAACAGAGAAAGGGGACAGCCTGCAGCAGTACTTGTTTCAAGTATGCCACACATTAATCATAGTTAATGTTAATTTATTATTCTTGATTACTCAAGACGCGTCCAGCCGCAGCCACACCGCCTCGGCAGCCGGCCTTCCCAGGATCGAGTTCCCCCCAGGTAGCTCAATCGAAACGGTTTGATCGTAGTTCTGGCTCAGGACCCGCAGGCTCTGGTTCGGTCCTATGCCCATATGATGCAGAAACAGGAGCAGTTGGGAATCTCGCTCCTGCAGGCTCGTTACCCGGTAGCGTTCCCCGGCGCAAGCCTCTGAGAGCGGCACCTCGCCGCGTTTTTTCCGGTCCGAGGGTTTTTCGGGCAGTACCGCGTTCCCGTGGGGACACGCGCCGCCCTCGCCCAGTTTTTCCCGCAGCTTCGCCTCGAACGCCGGTGAAACCGCGTGCTCCAGCCGCTCCGCCTCGTCGTGGATCTCGTACCATTCCATGCCGAAGATCTCCTTCAGCATGCGTTCGATCAGGTGATGCCGCAAGGCCGTCCGGTAGGCCGTTTCGCGTCCTGCATCCGTCAGCCGCACAATCCCGTCTTCCCTCATTTCGACGTAGCCATCGCGCCGCAGCCGCTTCAGAGCCATCGTCACCGCCGGCGCCGACACCTCGAGCCAGTGTGCCAGCGTCGCCGGAATCACCTGGTGCCCCTCGGCCTCAGCCTCCAGGATGGCCTTCAAATAATTCTCTTTGGATACGTGGATTGCGTCTTTCATTGCAGTGGTGCACCTAGTCTATAGCTATCCAGCCGTTAGCCCTCAGCCCTCGGCCCTCAGCTATGCCTGGTCATTTTTCCGCCCAAGGCATCTGGCGTTCCCAAAACAAAACCAGCCCTCCGATGCAATCGAAGAGCCGGTAGTATCACAAATCAAGCTGAAGACTGATGACTGAGAACTGAAAACTTACTTCACCGTCACCTTCGGTTCCACTGACAGCCCCGGCCGCAGCGCATGATTCGGATCTTCCTTGTCCAGGTTGTCGAAATCGATGCGGACTGGCACGCGTTGCACCACCTTCACGTAGTTCCCAGTCGCGTTTTCCGGCGGGAACAGAGAGAGCACCGAACCCGTTGCACCGCCGATCTGCGTCACTTTTCCGCTGTAGGTTTTTCCCGTCGCGTCAACCGATATCTCGACTGGCTGGTTGTGGTCCATATGCTTCAGTTGCGTCTCCTTGAAGTTCGCGGTTACCCACAACCCTTCGAGCGAGACCAGCGTCAGCAGGTTCTGTCCCGGCGACACATTCTGGTTGATCTCCACGCTCTTGCGCGTGATGATTCCGGCCTCTGGCGCGACGATCTTGGTATAGCTCAGGTTCAACTGCGCCTGGTCAAGCTGCGCCTGCGCCTGCTGCACCTGCGCCTCGGCCTGCTTGTAGCGTGCATTCTGCGCTGCCACCTGCTGCGGCCCGGTCTGCGCGTACTTGAATTGCGCTTGTGACTGCGCTGCCTTTTCGTTGGCCACGCGCACCGCGTCGCCCGCGGCACGCTCGTTCGCGTGCGCACTTTCTACTGTGGCCTTCGCCGCATCCGCCGCAGCCACAGCCGCGTCCCATTGCTGTTTGCTGATCACGTCTTTCGCGACCAGGGGCCGGTAGCGCTCCAGGTCCGACTGCGCCTTCTGGTTGTTAGCCTCTGCCTGGATCACCTGCGCATGTGCCGAAGCCAGTTGCGACTGGGCCTGCGCAATCGACGCTGTTGCCGCCGACACGTCAGCGCCCGCAGAGGTCAGGTTGCTTCCGGTGTTGATGGTGGTGATGGGCACGTTCACCCCGGCCGCCGCGGCGGCAGCCTGCGCGCTGGCCAGCGCGGCTTTCGCGTTCTCCACCGCAACTTCATAGTCGCGCGGATCCAACTCGGCAATCAGGGTTCCTGCCGGCACCTGCTGGTTTTCGTCTACGTTGACCTTGATCACCTGTCCGGAGATGCGCGCGCTGATTTGGATCAGGTGTCCGTTGATCTGTGCGTCGTCCGTGTCCTCGTAGTAGGTGGAGTGCCACCAGAAGCCCAGCCCGACCAGCACCAAGACCACCACCACCGCGATGATGATGCCTCTGCGGCGAGTCGAGGGCGGCGTCACCTCGGTACTCTCATCGCGCGGTTCGGGCGTTGTTTTTCGCGGCTCCTGCACTGTTGTTGTGGTTGTTTCCGCCACGTTTACTTCCCTCCAAGATATTTCGAATAACTCTGTCCAGCTCCCAGGGCGCGCGCCAGGCTGAGCTTGGCCACATTGTCCCGATAGAGGCTGGAGACATATTGATCAATTGCCTGCGCCACCGACTGCTGTGCCTGGCTGACGGCCAGGTTGTCGCTCACACCGGCCGCATAGCGCTGCTGCGCCTCACTCAACGCTTCATTCGCCAGGTTTACGCTCGATTGCGCAACCTCAACCTGCTTCTGCGCCGCTTCGATATCCAGCAGCGCATCGCGCACATCCGCATCTACCTGTGCGTTCAAATCGCTTAATTGCGCCTTCTGCGTGTCCAGCTGCGACTGGGCAACCTGCGCTTCGCCGCGCAAACCGTACTCCTTGAATACCGGCACGCTGAGCGTTCCCTGCGCATCGCCGGTCCCGTGCGATTTGCGCACGTTCACCCCGATATCGCCGTAGTCCCCGCTAAACTTCACCGTCGGATAGCGATCGGCGGTTGCCGCCTTGCGCTGATCCTCCGCTGCCTTGGTCTGTTCCAGCATTGCGGCCAGGTCCTTGCGATTCGCGTGCGCCTGTTTGATGGTTGCATCCACATCGAGGTGATCGAACACCGCGTAGGGCGCTTTGTCGGCCATATTGAACTTCTGCTCCAGCGGCAATCCAATCGCACGCGCCAGCGCCAGCTTGTCCTTCTCCATGCTGTTCTGCGCCACAATCAACTGCTGCTCCAGCGACTGGTAGTCCACCTGCGCCCGCAAAACATCGATCTTCGGCGCCGTACCCGCATCGTGGTTCGCGTTAGCCTGGTCCAGCGACACCTTCGCCGTCGCTACCTGGGCCTGGAAGCTTGTCACCAGCCCTTCGTCGGCCAGAACCAGCATGTAGGCGTTGCCCACCGTCAGCACCACCATGTCGTTCGCGTCTTGCGCGGATAACTGCGCCGCCGTGAAATTGTGCTTCGCAGCCATGTAGGTCCGCAACGAGTTCACATTTACCAGCGACCAATCCAGCGAGGCCCGCAAATCCGTGTATCCGAACGGTCCGATGATGGTCGGAAATCCCGGAATGCGCAGTCCCTCCGCGGCCAGGTCCACCTCGCTCACCGCCTCGTGCGCGTTGAATTCCACGTCGGGAAGCAGTGGCTGCAACTGGCTCAGCTTCTGCGCACGCGCGCCCGCCGTCTGCGTTCCGCTCAGGATGGCGCCGAGGTTGTTCTTCAAGCCCCGCTGAATCGCATCATTCAGCGTAAGCTCGAGCACTTCCCCGTTTGGCTGGCCCGCGGTTACGCTGCCCTGGAAGCTTTGCGCCGTGGGACCCGTCGACTGGCCCGGGATCTGCGACGGCAACTGCTGCGCAATCAGCGGGTTCGCCGCCATGGCCACCCCGGCCAACGCTAAAGCCAGCGTTCGAAAAGCGCAAAAATGTATTGGATACTTCCTACAGTTGTCTGAGGACATCGATCTCTTTGAAACCCTGGCAATGAGAATCCGCCGGAAAGACGTTTGCACTCCAATAGATGCCCTTTTCGGGCAGGCAGGTTCTTTATCTCCAGTGTACAGAAATAGAAAGCCAAACGAACCGGAGATCACAGCGAGGGATTTTAGTCGGTGAAGCGGCACCAGCGGTGTATCCCCCGACACATTGCTCCGGCGTCTCCTAACCGTCCCTCTTATGCCCGCTTCACCGCGCCGTCGCGTGAATCAACTGCGAAGCCAGCGAACACAGCCCCTGCCGGAAGATCTCCCGCACGGCATCCGCGTTCCAGCCCTTCGCGCTTTTTCCCCCGTGCACGGAGAGAATCGTCGCAGTTTCATCGGCGGTAAATCCCGCCACGGCCCGGAGCACGAAGATGACCCTCGTCTGAATCGCCAGACTTTCGATCCAGTTCCTCACGTTCCGGCGATTCGGTCCCGCCAGCATGCTCTCCAGTTCGGCCAGCGAAATCCCCGCCGACTCCAGGTCATCGTCTTCGATACACGTCGAGGCATGCTCCAGCCACTCCGGCGCCGCCAGGCTTCCAGGATTGCGTTCCGCTATCAGTTCGACAGCCGCGGTGCACAACGCTCTCCGGCTGCTCATTGGCGCCTGGCCGCCATCGCCGGATGCGGGGATCTCGGCCTGCGCCACCGCCGTTTCCACCAGCCGGATACTATCCTCTCCCTCGCCCACCAGCATCGACGCCATGTTGTACAGCGCGGCCGCAATTATGTCGAGCACATCGTCCATCCCGCTCAGATCTCTCGCCACCGCGGCCTCATCCTTGTCCCGGCCGTCCGGCAGGCACTGCATTTTCTTCGAAAATTCCTCCGCCCCCTCCGGCATCGGCTGCCTGGGGATCAGAACATCCTTTGAATCCGAAGCGTCAGCCATTACTGGACTCCTCATTCGGGGAAACAAGCCCAATTGCCGAGCTTCTATCCTCCACCCTCAAGCCTTCCGGGGTCAACGTTGGCGGTCTTTCTGTTCCGAGACGGCCTGGGCGCGGAATCTGCAGGTTCGGCCGGATTGTCAGACCCTTTTTCGTCAACCGTTAACACATTTACGACCTCCGTCCTGTATCAGTTCGGGTATATCCCTTTTCCAGAACGGGGTCGGACTACCCTGTGCCGGGATTCCAAAAACGCGATAGACTTTCCAACACGGCTCGACTCAGAAAAATGACCCGAACAACGCAGAAGCAGAAACTCTTTAACGGACGCGACCACTCCTGGATGCAGTTCAACCGCCGTGTCCTTGAAGAGGCCGAGGATCCCACCAACCCGCTGCTCGAACGGGTCAAGTTCCTGGCCATTACCGGCTCGAACCTCGACGAATACGTCGAAATCCGCCAGGCCGGCCTGATGCAGCGCATTGAAGACGGCTACCGCGAGCAGGGCTACGACGGCCTGCGGCCCGACGAGTCGCTGGCCTCCTCACCGCGGACATCCACGAGTTTGTCGCCGCCCAGTACCGCTGCTGGAACGATCAGCTGCTGCCCTGAGTTGCGCAAACAGGGCATCCGGCTGCTGGAGTGGGACGAACTCGACGACGATGCCCGGGCCTTTGCGCAGGCCTACTTTCAGCGCGAAGTCGATCCGCTGCTCACCCCCATCGCCATTGACCCGGCGCATCCCTTTCCGCGCGTGCTCAACAAGGCTCTCTGCCTCGCCCTGCTTCTCCGCCGCAAGCGCAAGAGTTCGGGACCTCAGGTGCTCGGCGTCGTCACCGTGCCCCGTGCTCTTCCGCGTTTTGTGCGTCTGCCCGCTGAAGACGGCAAATTCGACTACCTGCTTCTCCAGGACTTGATCGCGCAGAATCTCTCCGGAATGTATCGCGGTTACGAAGTCCAATCGCGCACCGCCTTTCGCGTCACCCGCAACTCAAACCTCTACTTCGAGGAGGAAGAGGCGCGCTCGCTGCTCGAAACCATTCGTGTTGAACTCCACAACCGGCGCAAGGGCGACGCCGTCCGTCTGGAAATTGAAACCGGAGCCGACCCCGAGATCGTCGAGCGCCTGCGCGTCAATTTCGAACTCGATGAAGACCAGGTCTTCCGCGGCGATGGCCCGGTGAACCTCTCGCGCCTGATGTTCTTCTACAGCGACATTCAACGCCCTGATCTCAAGTTCGCGCCCTTTGCGGCGCGCCCGTTGCACCTGAGCCGCAAGTCAACCAACATCTTCGACGAGCTTCGCCAGCACGACATCCTGCTCCACCATCCCTACGACTCCTACGACTCGGTCGTCGACTTCATCCAACAGGGCGCCGAAGACCCGGCCGTCGTCAGCATGAAGCAGACGCTCTACCGCACCAGCCAGGACTCTCCCGTATTCTCCGCACTTATTGAAGCCGCAGCCACCAAGGAAGCAACCCTCGTTGTCGAACTCATGGCCCGCTTCGACGAGGCCTCCAACATCCGCTGGGCGCGCAGCATGGAAGACGCCGGCGTGCAGGTCTTCCACGGCGTCGTCGGACTCAAAACCCATTGCAAACTCGCCTTGCTGGTCCGCCGCGACGAAGACGGCGTCACCCGGCGCTATTGCCACCTCGGCACCGGCAATTACAACCCCATGACCGCGCGTTTCTACACCGATCTCAGCCTGATCACCTGCGATCCCCAGATCACCGAGCGCGTGCACATGGTCTTCAACTATCTCACCGCCCACGCCGAGATCGATGACTACAGCCCGCTGCTGGTCGCTCCCCTCACCATGGCCGAAAGCTTCCTGCGCCTCATCCGCCGCGAAACCGAGCATGCCCGCGCCGGTCGCCCCGCGCACATCGTCGCCAAGATGAACGCGCTACTCGAACCCAGCGTCATCGAGGCGCTTTACGACGCTTCCAACGCAGGTGTTGAAGTCGATCTCATTATTCGCGGGCTCTCCATCCTCCGTCCCGGCGTCAAAGGACTTTCGAGCCGCATTCGCGTGCGCTCCATCGTCGGCCGATTCCTTGAGCACTCGCGTATCTACCACTTCGCCAACGGCGGCGAAGACGAAATCTACCTCGGCTCGGCCGACTGGATGCCCCGCAATCTCTTCGAGCGGTGCGAGGTCGTATTCCCGGTTCGCGATCCGGCTGCCAAGGCGCGTATCCACGACGAGATCCTTCCTGCCTATCTGGCCGACACCGTCAAGGCCCGCATCCAGCAGGCTGACGGCATCTACCGCCGTGCCTCCACTCCCAAAGACTCACCACCGTTTTCCGCCCAGGACTTCCTCATCATGCTGGCGGAGGGCAAGACCGATATCAGCGCCATCCCCAGAATCCGGGCGTTGACCCCTCCCGTTCCGCGTTCCAGCAAGCCTGACGCCGAGCCCGCTCACGCTGCCGACTGATCCGTATCGAAGCGCGTTCTTCTTCAACAAGCAAAACCTGAAGCCCCGGGCGCGCATCAAACCGGTTGTAACCGGATTCGCGAACCCGGCGGGCCGTTTTGGTTGGGGTAGTGGTTTGCGGGCCGGTAAGGGCTTCTGTGAACAATTTCCCACCGCAATCCGGTCGCAGTCATGCGCGCCGCAGAAACTTCAGCGCGTCCCCCCAAAAAACGTCACCCTCAGGAGAAAACTCAGATGAAGCGTATTGTCACTGCCGCTTGCTGTATCGTCCTTGCCTCCGCTCCTCTGCTGGCTCAGAAAAAGTCCGCGGAAAAAGGCGCCATGACCGACCAGCAGTTCGTCGATTTCGCCGGACAAACCGATATGGTCGAGGCCAATCTCGGACAGCTGGCCCAGAGCACAGCCGACGCCCAGGGGGTAAAAGACTACGGTCAGACGCTGGCTACCGATCACACCGCCGACTATCAGCAGCTCTCCGCCGCTGCCAGGCAGGCCAACCTGAACGTACCCACCGCCATCGACGCCGAACACAACAAGACCATGGTTGATCCCATGCAGAAGCTGAAGGGCGCAGCCTTTGATCATCGCTACATCCACGACATGGTTGCAGGCCACACCAAGGCGATCGAGATCTACAAGAAAGAGTCGACCGATGCACAGAACGATGCGCTGAAATCCTACGCGCAGGCGGCTCTTCCCACGCTCGAAAAGCATCTCTCCAGCGCCCAGGACCTGGAGAAAGCCAAGCCGGCGGCAAAATAAGAACTCTGAAGGAGAGCAGGTAGTCACAAGACCGGGTGCCCCAGGTCTGGATTCTCAGACCCGGGAGGGACAGCCTCATTCGGTTCGGAGCGCCCGGGACGGATCGACTCCAGCCGCCCGCTGCGCGGGAATAAACCCGGCCAGACCTGCAACCAGCGCAATAACGAGAATTCCCGACACGTAAACGATGGGCTCCGCGACCGAGACGCCGTAAAGCTGGCTGCGCACCGCCCACGCAGCCAGCAGCGCAATGGGAATCGTCGCGCCCACGGCAACGCCCGCCAGCACCAGCGTCTCGCGCAGAATAAGACCGACCACGCTTCCCCTCCGCGCCCCCAGTGCCATGCGGATGCCGATCTCGCGCGTACGCTGTGCCGTTGAATACGCGAGAATTCCATACAGGCCGATTCCCGCCAGCAGAGCCGCCAGCCCGCCAAAGACCGCGGCCAGCAAGGCAATCGTCCGCTCGGCGAGAAGGCTTTCGTCGATCTGATCCCGCATGGTGACCACGCTGTCGACGATCAGCTTGCTGTCAATGTTCGCCACGACCGCGCGAATCATGTTCGCAGCCGCATCGGGAGCCTGCCACGTGCGCACCTCGTAGGTCAGTCCAGTTGGCCTCTCCGCCTGCTCGAAAAGTACATAGCACTCTGCCGATGCCGGGTCGCGCACGGTCGCATGTTTCACGTCGCGAACCACGCCGACAATGATCGCGTCCGTCATAGGACGGAATGGCCGCCCCACGTGATGCCCGAGCGCCGCCTGCGGGCTGGCAAAGTAGTGCTTCGCGAAGCTCTCGCTCACAATAGCCACGTGCTGCGACGTAGCTGTATCCGAGATATCGAAGAGCCGACCCGCCACGAGCGGAATCTCCAGCGTCTGCAGATAGCCGTTGCTCACCCACGGCAGCTCGACGTCGAATTGAGCTTCGTCCGGCGCCGGCGTAATACCGCTCACGTATACGTCGCCCCTGATCTCGTCATCGACCAGGTCCTTGTCATTTGTCGCTCCCACCGCGCGAATTCCGGGCAGACCGCCAATCGAATCCAGGATCCGCTGCTCAACAGGGGCGACGCCCGCTCGCGGATATCCCGCCAGCTCCGGAGCCACGTCAAGCGTGAGCAGATGATCAGTCGCAAATCCCGGGTCCACGTTGCGCAGGTTCCGAATCGTCCGCACAAACATGCCTGCCCCAACCATCAGCAGCAGGCTGAAGCCGATCTGCAGCGCCACGCAAGTGCGCCGGAAGCGCAGCGATCCGCCCACGCTGCTGGTCATCTGCTGCTTTAGCGAGTCCGCAAGCCGCGGATTCCAGAATTGCGCTGCCGGCGCGAGGCTGAAGATCACGCTGCCCGCCAGCATGGCCGCCACCGTGAATGCAAACACCCGCCAGTCCAGTGTGGCCGTAAAGACCGACATGTCGCCGGTTCTGCCCCGCATCCAGCGGATCAGCAGCCGCAGCGTCTCAGGTGCCATCGCCACACCCAGCGCGGCACCGGCCACGCCCAGCAGCAATCCCTCGCACAGGAGTTGCCGCAGAATCTGCGGGACCGTGGCCCCCATCGCATAGCGCACACTGAACTCGCGCACGCGGTTCGCCGCCCGCACCAGCAGCAGGCTGGCCACGTTCACCACCGCCATCGCCATCACCAGAACCACCATGCCCATGATGATGATCATTGGCGTTTGCACTTGCTCCCGGAGTGGCGAAAAGCCCCGTGCTCCGTCGTCAACATGCAGGTACGACGCATCCACAAAATCTTTGCGATCCTTCGGCGATTTGTGATGAGTGAGCGCCGCGAACTCCTGATCGCGCAACGCATGAAACTGCGGATTGATTGCCGCCGCCGCCCGTTCCGCCGAAAAGTCCGGCCGCAGCCGCCCCATCACGTGCAACCAATAAGCCGTTCGGTCGTTCAGCGGATACCACTCCGGCTGCACCACCCGCTGCATCGTCACCGGAATGTAGAGCCCCGGTGTATTTCCCCACTCCATGCTTTGAAAACCCGGCGACGCCACTCCCACAATGGTGAATTGCGTCCCGTTGATCAACAGCGAACGGCCCTCCACGGGCGCCGAGGCCAGGTGGCTTCTCCAGAAATCAAAATTCAGCACCGCCACCGGATTCGCGCCCTCGGCGGTTTCATCGTTGCCGCTCAGCAGTCGCCCCACGGCCGGCTTCACGCCAAGCACATCGAAGTAGTTGCCGCTCACCATCTCCACGGTGGCGGCTTCTGCGTGATTGTTCCAGGTCACGCCCGCCGTGGTCTCGGCAGCAGCAACCAGCCCGCTCAGCACGTCGTTGCGGTCGCGCAAGTCACGGTACATCGGATACGAGAACTCGTGGCGATGCCCCGGCGTGTTGCCACCCTCGGAGTGCGAGTGCCCGTCAACATCCCCCGCAAAGTTGAGCACGACCAACTCTTGCGGATCGCGCACCGGCAGTGCCCGCAACAGGGCCTGGTTGAGCAGGCTGAAGATGGTGCTGTTGGCCCCGATCGCCAGCGCCAGCGTCAACACCGCTACCAATGTCAGCCCGGGATTGCGAACCAAGCCGCGCACACCAAAACGCACGTCGCGCAGCACCAGTTCCACCGTCCAGCCCGGGCGCGCCTCGCGACACTGTTCGCGCGTCCGCTCGCGGCCTCCAAACGCGATTGCGGCCTGCCTGCGTGCCTCATCGGTCGCCATGCCCGCGGCAATGTTTGCCTCGACCTGGCGTTCGAGATGAAACTGGATTTCCTCGTCCACCTCGCTGCGCCGTTTCCCGTGCAGTGCGAAGCGCAGGCGCGAGAACAGCTCTTTGAACATCTGCAACCTCCTAGATGTCCTGAAGGACCAGGTTGATGGCGCCGGTCAAGCGCGCCCAGTTTTCAAGTTCGGCTTCAAGTTGCTTGCGCCCGGCTTTCGTCAATGAGTAGAACCGCGCCTTGCGGTTGTTCTCGCTCGCGCCCCACTCCGCTCGAATCCATCCCTTGTATTCCAACCGGTGCAGCGCCGGATACAGCGAGCCCTGCCCGATCTGCAGCACATCGTTCGAAACCTGTTGAATGCGTTGCGCGATGGCCCAACCGTGCTGCGGTTCGTTGGCAATGGCGCGCAGGATAAGCATGTCGAGCGTCCCCTGGAGCAGGTCAGTCGATGGCGGCATACATTCCCCTTGACAGTCGACAAGAGCATAAGTTTCCTTCTTGTCGACTGTCAAGGGGGCCGCGAAGGCGGAAGCAACGAACCACTATTCCCTATTCCCTGTTCCCTGTTCCCTGTTCCCTGTTCCGTAAACCATCCTCTTTGACGTAACCTCTTCCGTTCCGGAAGACTCTTCTTGGCAGCGTGATTCAATTGCAACAGGTCCAGCAGTCCAGGGAGGTCGAATGATTGTGCGGGGGATGAGACGGCGGCCTGCAGAGTGGAAAGTCACCAGGAATGAACTCAGGCATCGCTGGCTGCTCCCGCTGCGAGCACTCGAATGGATCTTCGAGTGGACTGCCTACGGCCTCAGCCGCTGGAGTTTCCTCGAAGTGCTCGAGTACCTGGGCAGCCTCTCGGTGCTCGTCGGAGTCATCTTTTACTTCAGCGAATCAGGCGACCGCATCAAGCAGCGCCACTACCAGGCCTGGCAGGTCATCAACACCGCGCAGGGCAAAGGCGGCAGCGGCGGCCGTATCGAGGCTCTTCAGGAACTGAATGCCGATAAGGTTTCTCTTGTCGGCGTCGATGCGTCCGCAGCCTTCCTCCAGGGCATCCATCTCGAACATGCCACGCTGCTGCGCGCCGACCTTAGCGCCGCCGATCTTCGCGGTTGCGTTCTTCGATCCGCGGACCTAACCTACGCTGACCTGCACTCCGCAAACTTCAGAGGCAGCAACCTCCAGAATGCGATCCTCTCAAATGCGAATCTCACCGACGCAGACCTGGTTGGCAGCGATCTGACCGGCGCACAATTGGCCTATGCCGACCTCTCATCCGCCGATCTGCGTAACACAAACCTGCAGGGAATCGCGTGGCAACACATCGCCGCCGTCAAGCTCACAAACATCGCCGGAGTGAAGAATGCCCCCGATGGTTTTCGCGATTGGGCTCTGAAGAATGGCGCGATTGAAAATGCCAGTGTGGGCGACTAAGCTTGCGCATTGAGCCGCTCTCGCGCTTTCTCGAGCGAAACAATTAATCCATTCAAAGCACGCGGGATAACTCGCAGTTTCACCCGTCGTGTAAACCCCCGACTGCCTCATGGCATCCAAACATCGGTATAGAGAATGTTGTTCTTTGAAATCTAAAAAAGCGGGTGAAAATCTCATGCCCTACGAAATTCCGTTGAACGTTATAGAAATCCTTAAAAGCACGCTATATCTGCTGGAGCACACAATCTACGCGGGAAAAGATGGCGAGGCCGTAACCAATCTGAAGAAGTGCATCCTCGGGGCCATCAATTCTCTCTCGCTTGAAGCTCAGTCTCCCGGAGATTAGTGCAGGCCGCCAAAAATAAAGTCATTTATCCGGCGTCCCAGGTCTCTCATTTACAGTTCTTGCAGGCGGAACGGAGAACAGTATTCCTGATCAATGAAGACAAGGTCATGAAGGAGCAGGCACGCAATCCCGTCGACCGCAAGCTCAGTGAGTCCGACGGAACGCCCGCCAGGCCCACCGGCGCAGTCTCCGGAGAGTTCGTCACCGAGAGGTTCGAGTATGACGGTGGACGGCAGGTTACGGTGTACGTTCCACCTCTCGCGCCCAAAGCAATCGTCTTTGCCGGTGACGGCCAGAGAATCGCGAAGTGGGGCGTGTTGCTCGAGAAGGCCGACCTGCCGCCCACAATGATCGTCGGTGTACATGGGCTGACCGATGAGATGCTGCGGCTCCATGAGTATTCACCGGGCTTTGAGCCGGAGCGGTTCGCGGCACACGAGAAGTTCTTCGTCGAGGATGTTCGCCGATGGACGCAGTCGCGGTTTGGTGTGGCGCTGCCCACGGAACGTACCGCAGTGTTCGGGGTCTCGGCGGGTGGAGAACTGGCCCTCGCTCTTGGGCTACGGCATCCGCATGTCTACGGCGCGGTCTTCTGCGCCTCCCCTGGCGGCGGTTACAAGCCGCCTGGGGTTATTCCGAGTCCGGTTCCGCGCACCTACCTTGTCGCTGGCACGCAGGAGCCGTTTTTCCTCGAGAATGCAAAGAGGTGGGCGGACGCGCTGCGCGCTCGAGGTGCGGATGTCGTCATGAACGAGCGAGTCGGGTCGCACGGTGGCGCATTCTGGCGGGAAGAGTTTCCCCTGATGGTGGCGTGGGCATTCGGACGATGAGGCACTCGGCGCCATAACCACTTATGGCTTTTCCAGAGTGTCGTTGGCTCTGGCTGTCCAGTAAACCAGAGGTGATGAACATCACCAACTAAGTTGCCGCAGAAAGCGAGAGTTGTGGGAACATCATAGGAACAGACTATGCAGGTGTTCACCACAATCTTTCTTGCCGAAACGCTTCGCGCCAATGTCGAATGCGTGGAAGAAACCGACGGCCTGGATCAAAATCTTCCTGGCGCGATCGAGTTCAAGCAGACGCTCGGCAAGTTCGCCGCAATGCTTGAGCGCCGAGTCCTGCCTGCGTCCGACGACTCCGAACGAAAATAATCTGCAAACCTCGTCAAGAGCCGGAAACTTCTCTCCCTCTTGAATCATTCGATCTACTCAGCTTTTTCTGCGCCAGGATTTGCAGGCAATCTCACGTCTTCTTGCTAAAGTCTGAAGACGGGTGGAAAGTGCAATCAGCGCATGTCCGCTCATCGAGGAGAATGACGTGGCAGAAAGCAAATCGCAGACGTTTTCCGGTGTCACGCCCGCGCAATTCGCGATGCTGATCGAGCAAGCGAACGCTGCGGGATTCGAGATCAGCGGTAACACCGGTCGTGCAAACAAAATGGGCGTCGAAGTTGAGTGGAATTATTCCGAAACGGCGCAGCAACTCGAACTCACCTGCCTTCATACTCCGTTTTTTGTAACCCCCGACCAGGTAAACGCAAGATTGCGGAACCTGGTCGCCAAAGTCCTCACATCATAAGCGGTCGCGCACCTAGTTGCGGAGCTTTGAACGCCCCAGACACTTTGGCATCGCGCCCAAGCCCCTCTACAATCAGAACAGTGGCTCTTCCCCCGGCCAATCCGCTCACAGTGCGCGATCACCAACGCCGGCCTGCGAAAACGCACGTCTGGCAGGCGCCGCGTCCGCTGGTTCTATGGCAACTGGCAAGCGTGAATGCGCCCACGGTCGCGGTGGTGTGGGCACTTGCGTTCGCGTGGCTGTCGGGCGTGCATCTTGAGGCCTGGGTTCTACCGCTGCTTGCGTGCGGCACATGGACTGTCTATGTCGGCGATCGCCTGCTCGATGCGTACCGTGCCATCCGCTCAGGCCAGCTCGACGAATTACGTGAGCGCCATCATTTCCATTGGCAACATCGGCGCGCGTTAATACCCCTTGCGTGCTGTACTGCGCTCCTGGCCGCTGCATTGGTTGTAGACCGGATGCCGATTGCGATCCGCGAGCGCAACTCGGTCCTCGCGGCCGCCGCGCTGATGTACTTCTCAGGCGTGCACTCCAAGGCCAGGGTCCCCGCATCGCTGCGAAGAATCGTTTCGAAGGAACTGCTGGTCGGGCTGCTGTTCACAGCCGGTTGCGCGGCTCCCGTCATCTCGCAGGTGCATTTCACCGCCGGCCGCGGATCCGGCAAGTGGCCGATCTTTGTTTGCTTCGCTTTTTTTGCGTCGTTGGCCTGGGTCAATTGTTGCGCTATCGAACGCTGGGAGTCGTCCGAAAAGCGCACTGGCGTGCTTCTACAAGCCGGAATGCTGACCATTGCCGGCGCAGCGATCTCCGCGGCTCTCTGGCAAACAAATCCGCGCGCGGCGGCTCTCGCATTGGCCGGCACAACCAGCAGCCTGCTGCTCCTGCTTCTCGATCGCGCACGTTTCAGGATCTCCGTGCTGACCCTGCCTGTCCTCGCCGACATCGTGCTCCTGACGCCGGCCCTGCTGCTCCCGCTTGGAGCGCATCGGGCATGAGAAGCGCAGCGCTTGAGCTCAAGAATCATGAACAGCCAGTGCTCCCGGAGGCCGCGAACTTCAACAAGCTCGCACAAGTTTATCGCTGGCTGGAGTGGTTCACCTTCGGTCCGATCCTCTGGCGATGCCGGTGCGCGTTTCTCGGCGAAATGAAAGACAGGCGCTCCGCCCTGGTCATCGGAGATGGCGACGGCCGCTTCACCGCCCGGCTTCTTGAACGCAATTCGCACGTGGTCGTCGAAGCTCTCGACGCCAGCGAGGCGATGTTGCACCAACTGCTGCTGCGGGCTGCCGGAAACATCCGCCGCGTTCATGCCCGCCTCGCAGACGCGCGCTGTCCGAACCTCCTTTCCCGAAGGTTCGATCTCATCGCGACCCACTTCTTCCTCGATTGCCTCACAACCAGCGAAGTCGAAGCACTCGCACTGCAGATCCGGGCCGGCCTCGAACCCGATGCCGCGTGGGTGATCTCCGAATTTGCAGTTCCCGATAATCTCTACGGACGCCTGGTCGCCAGACCGCTCGTGTCCGCCCTCTATTTCGCCTTTGGCTTGCTTACCGGTCTCACGATCCGTCAGCTGCCAGAGCATCACGACGCACTGCAAATAGCCGGCTTTGTTCTGACACGACAGCGAAAGTGGCTCGGCGGCCTTCTCGTCAGCGAGATGTGGCAGCCTGCGCCAACGCTGAAACCGCGCCGGTACCTCGCCGCCACAACAATTCGATAAAAAATGCTCATTGACGGTCACGCGCGCTTTTCAATCGCCTGTACTGCTCCTCCGTCAGCTGAAGCCACACTCCGCCCCGCCCGATTTCCAGTCCATAGTCGAGAGCCTGCCGGTCCTGCAGGTTGGCGAAGTTGCCCACCTTTTCAACGATCGTTCGAATCTTTTCCGGACCCCGGAAATAAAGCCGTCGCGGCAATGGCGTCTTCAAGTCCTCCTCCAGAAACTGGCACATCCAAGAGGTGCGATACATGTAGTACATGTAGACCCGGTGGATCTCCGGTGAACGGCACTTCGAGCAAAGCCTCTCCCCCGGCGTAGGCGGCGGGTCAGGGATTGAAACCAGGCAGCGCGCACAGATTTTGCCGGCTAGGCGCATCCGAGTCGTCGAAGAGCGTTCACCACCCATGCACGCCAGTATAAGGCGAACAAAAGGCGTAATATGCACAGATTGCCTGTCTCACCGGAATCCGAGAGAAATAGCATGTAAATTATTGTTTTATAATAACTTGAATCTTGTCCCGACATACATTGCATCCGCCATAAAGCCAGCGGCTTAAAAACCGCTGGCCTCGAGATGTACATCGGCAACCGAACGCTACGTCGTCGTGTTAGGAATCAGTCGCGGTTTTGTGAGCTGCGCCGCGATCGAACCAAAAATTCCGTTCAGGTTCAGATTCGGATTGTCTGGCGCGGTGCACTGGCCTTTGTTTTGCGTGGCCGTAGCGTCGGAGTAGAAATGTGGGGCATCCGTTGTCGAGACGTACCCCGTGGACATCTCCATCATTGCTTGACACGGGGAAATGGCATACGAGCCCGTATCGGTGGAACAACCGGAACTCGCTGCGCCGTAAGCAATCGTATAAACGGTCGTCCCGTTATTTGAGGCGTAATTCGCCGCAGAGATCGCCTGTTGACATTGATCATCCAGGGAAGGGTAAGTGTCGCCATTGTGGGTGACATTCGACCCGCTCGAGGTGACCATTTTGCCGCTCACTGCATTGGCATCGCCGTCGCTGAGGATGATCATGATGTTCTTGGAGCCCGGATTTGCCGTTTGCTGCGCAACCAGCGATGACTGCGCGGCGTAGATGACTCCCGCGTAGTAAGTGCCGTCGCCGCCTTTCGAATCAAGACCGGCACAGGATCCGCTTGGCCCACCAACAGCTTCGACCAGTGTAGAGGTGCTGCTCAAAGTTCCACCCACCTGGTTGTTGGAACTCCAGTCGCTGAGATAGCTCGTAATCTGGTACGTCGTTTGGGTGCCTGCGGGGGTCGACCACTTGGCCCCGGCAGCCGGTGTGCTGTAAGGAACGATCGTAGGTTGCGTGCCTGTACTGCAGTCAGTGTCATTCCCGACCGAATTCGCTTCGAGACTGGGAAAACTGAACAAGCTCGTGGAATCATAGGGGGTGCAGGTCGCTCCGGACTTCGAAGTCGACGCAGTGCAGGGCGCAAGCAATCCCAGCATGTATCGCACTCCTTGAAGCGCGCAATAGATTCGAGTATTGCCGCAATTCGCGTCCGTGTCTTGAGTGTTCATCGACGCTGTTGCGTCAACCACGATCGCCACATTCACCTGGTCATTTGCGCCGCTTGCCATGGTGGCCGTCGAAGTGGCATGCATGGGAATCGAACTGAGTGGGTTGACTCTGAAAAGCGATAGCATCCGGATAAAGTACGTGGGAACCGGTGTTGACTGTTCAACCTGAACGGTGTTGTAGCCGCCGGCTCCTGCGCTGCAGGGCGCGGCCACCATGTCGGAGTCGCTGATGCACTTGAATGTGATGTTCACTGAGGTCCCCGACAAATTGGGGTTGACATTGGCGCCGCCTGTACTCGATGCGAACAGGTCAATTTGATTCTGCACCATGGTCGTCGTCGCGCCCGGTACCGCCAATTCATAGGCGCCGGACAGTGCGGCCGCATCCGTCGAAGCTTGCAACTGGCGATAGCAGACGTATGCATGGCCCAGATCGATCGTCAGTCCCGCAACGCCCGTGATCAGAATGCTGAGAAAGACCATCCAGGGAAACATCTGCCCTCGCTCATCCCGGATCACGCGTTGGAGAAAAAAAGACATCCTCGCCTTCACTCTCATTGGATCGTCTCCGCAACATTCGCGTAAATTGTGCAACTGCCCAGATTGAGGCCGTAAACGGCCAGTGTGCATGGATAAGAGGCCTGAATTTGCCCCGGCCAGCCCGCTTGCAGCGATGCCGCGCCCCCCGACCCAGCCGCCGTGCACGAGGTGCCATAGCCCGTGCCCCCCGAGATCGTGCCGCTGGTGTTCGTACCACCCAGGGTGTACGACAGAGATATGCTGGTCTTTGACAACGTAGGTGCAGCCGCATAGATGGCCGACGTAGTGTCCGCACATGGATCATTGTTGCCCCGCTCGAGCGCCAGCACACGGCCGCCATTGCTCACCGCTTCGGCAAGCAGAAGTTTCTGATTCAGGGCGACCGAGAAGGTGAAAATTCCGGTCAGCATTACCAGCATGATTGGGAGCGCCAGAGCCGTCTCAACCAAGGCTCCTCCGCACTCGGACAGGAAAAACCGCTTAAGCGGTATCTGAGATTCGCAATTCGTCCAGAGACTCAAATCGTGATTGAACATTGGGGCCCTCTTGGTGGTCTTCTTGACCGGTTTTCGGTTCGATTTTGACTTGACCTAAGCCGGGAAAGGGGAGATGAACTCCTGACAAAGTGTGGCGATTATAGGAAGGTTCAAACACACCGTTCAATACGACTTTATGCGACATGAAGGTGGCACTTAGGTAATGTTGAGTAGCATGGAAGTCCATGAAAAAACGTTTGTGATTTTTGGTTAAAACCAACCCTATCATTAAGTTAGAAGGAGACGTGGCCCACACAAGAACCTGCGCTGTTTCGCTGACACCGACTCCACTGCATCTCGAAAGTGCAACCCTGAGCCGATACTGTTGGTTTCGCCGTATCCGGTCGATAGGAGGCGGCAGATGGGGTTCAGACACCTGCCCTGCACCGATTATTACGAACCTGTTAAAATCGACTCCCGACGGAAGTGGCCCTAAAACCTCCCGGAAAACGCTGACCCTGAGTCATGAACCTCTATCTCATGCGCCATGCCAATGCTGGAGTTCCTCGCGAGAGCTCCAAGCTCGATGCCAAGCGCGGCCTCATTGCCGAAGGCAAGGAACAGTGCATGATCATGGGCCGCATGCTCGGCGCCCTCAAAGTTCAGCCCGAAGTCATCGTGTCCAGCCCTCTGAAGCGCGCGCTGCAAACCGCCCAGTTCGTAGGCAACGAGTTGGGTTACGACAGCAAAGTCGAGGTAAGCTCGGCGCTTGATTTCAATGCCACCTACGCCGATTTCCAGAACCTGCTCGGTAAATACGCCGACCGCCAGGATGTCCTGGTCGTCGGTCACAATCCAAACCTGTTTCAGTTTGTCGGCCGCCTCATCACCGGCAACGGCGGAGCCGGCGTGCGCATGCGCAAAGGTTCGGTAGCTCGCATCGACATGGACAAGCACCCGCCTCTCCTTCAGTGGCTCATCGACCCGCGCATGGCCCGCTGGATCTACGCCAGCGTCGCGAAGAGCTCCCGCTCAAAGACTTCGCGGAAGTAGTCGGCCTCTTTCCGCAGCGACCACAGTTCCAACTCCGCGCCCGTTCGTCCCGGCCTCAGTTCGAGGTACACGCGCTTGGGATAAACGCGCGCCACCACCCGGAGCACATCGCTGGCTCGATCCTGGTTGAGCGCCACCGCAAGCCGCAGCAGCACCACCGCCCGCTCTACATGCCTGTGTTCGTCGGCGGGAATGTTACGCAGCGCCCGGTCGTCCGGTTGCGGACGGCTCTTTCCCAGGTAGCGCGCAATCGCCGAGACGATGGTGCGCTGCACCTGCGCAAAGCCATACATCTCCGACATCGACACAATGTATTGCGCGTGCCGATGATGTCCCTGGTGATTGATGAATTTGCCCGTGTCGCGCAGCACCGCGGCCGCCGCCAGGTACGTCTCGTAGTCGGGCGGAAGCTGATGCAGCGACTTCAATTCGCGAAACAGCTGCACCGCATGCGCGCGCACAGGCTCAGCCTGGTGCATGTCGACGCCGTAGCGTTTTGCCGTCGCAACCACCGATTCCCATCGTTCAATCTCGAATTGCCGATGTGCGGCGGCACGGTTGTCCTGCGCCGCAAGCATTTGCGCCAGGATGCCGTCACGCAGCCCCAGCGACGAGTACCGAAACCCCGGCAGGTTGAAGTTCTCCAGCAGTTCTGCAAATACCTGCGCTCCGGCAACGATGATCTCCGCGCGCCGCGGTCCAATGCCCTGTACGGCCTCGCGCTCCGGCAAAGTCATCCGCGAGATCTTCGCGGCCAGCTTCCGCACCACCGCCGTCGGAGCGATTCCGCCCGAAGCGAGTCTCCGCTGCGACTTCGAAGACTTGCCCGATTTCGCGGCGATCGCCGCGCAAGCCTCAGCCAGCGCCGCGGCGGTGCCTGAGGTGCCAATGACAAGCTGCACCTTGCCGGGCTTGATCCGGCGATGCGCACGCCGCAGTTCGCGGGCAATCAGCCGCCGCATGCGTGCCAGCTCTTCCGGCGGCGCGGGATCGACTGCGAGAAACTCTTCCGTCAGCCGCACCGCTCCGAGCGGAACGCTGATCGTATCCTTGATGCGCTTGTGCTCCGACAGCGTGATCTCGCAACTGCCTCCGCCCAGGTCGATCAGCAGAACCCTGCCGCCCGTCCCCGGCTCGCCGCTCATCAGCCCGCGATGAATCAGCCTGCCTTCTTCGAGGCCGGAGATCGTCTCCATGTTCCAGCCGGTCTCCGCCTTCACCCATGCCTGAAACGCCGCGGCGTTGCGCGCATCGCGCATGGCCGATGTCGCCACCACGCGAATCTGGTCCACACCATGCGACTGCACCGCGCGCTGAAATCGCTTGAGCGCGCGCAGCGTTGCCGCCATCGCCTCCGGCGAAACCAGGCCCGACGCGAATACGCTCGCGCCCAGCCGTGTTACTTCGCGATCCTCATGCAATGTGCGGAGCTGGTGCGCAACCACCTTGGCGATCTTGAGACGGCAGGAGTTGGAACCGATATCAATAGCAGCAAACGTGGGCATCGGGGGTTAAACGCTCTCCACGGACTCGGAATCTGGTTCTGCCGTCAAGATACACGACG
This sequence comes from uncultured Acidobacteriaceae bacterium, assembly GCA_963774175.1. Lineage (GTDB taxonomy): Bacteria > Acidobacteriota > Terriglobia > Terriglobales > Acidobacteriaceae > Telmatobacter. Next base: position 465,944 of record CAVZDT010000015.1, on the reverse strand, counting down.
ACACCGGCTTCAAATGTGACGCCGTCGAAAAGCCTGGCGCGGCAACGTTCAGGAAATTTCTGCCTGATGGAACTTTCCGGCAACTCGTGACATTACCGGTTGTGCATGGTCAAAAAAATCCATGCAAGCGTGACATCGGCGAACGTTCCACACTTGGAGGCTCCGAAGCCCGGAAACATGGCCCAGCCAGCGAACGATGGAACCGCGAATCCTTTCGGCGATCAATCAGCCGCCACGCAAACCGACGAGCAGTTGATGCTCGCCTGCGAGCGCGGAGAGAACGATGCATTCACCGCGCTATTTCTGCGCTACCAGCAACCCCTCTTTGGCTTTTTCCGCCGCCGCGCCGCCGATCAATCACTCGCCGAAGAACTGACGCAGGAGACCTTCATCGCCGTACTGCGCGGAATCGATCGCTACCAGCCCGCTTCGCTCTTCCGAACCTACCTCTATGCGATCGCTTACCGGATTCTCCGCGCACATCGACGCAAGGCATTCTTCCGTGCAGCCTTCTCGACTCCGGAGCCAATTATCGACCACCCCGTCAAAGCCTCCATCGAAACCGACGCCCTGATCCGCGAAGCGCTCGGCAAGCTCGAAAGAATTGACCGCGAAATTCTGCTTCTCCGCGAATTCGAACAGCTCAGCTACCTCGAGATTGCCACCGTGCTGCGCACGCCGGTTAATACAGTTCGCTCCCGTCTCTTCCGCGCCCGAACAGCCCTGCGCGAGCTGCTGCTTGAGCCGCCCCCGCGAACAGCCGCAACCGATCTCTCCATCACAAAGGAGCAAGCATGACCACGACAACACATCCCGTAGCTCCTGAGGAGATCATGGCATGGCTCGATGGAGAACTTCCTGCCGCCGAGGCGCAGACTGTTGTAGCTCACATCTCCGCCTGTTCAGAATGCACCGCTGTGCGAGACGAATTCATGAGGACGTCGCACGTACTGGCCCAGTGGAAGATTCCCGACGCGTCGCGCTCAATTGAGAACGCTGTGAATGAAGCGCTTTCCGAGCGCGAAGTGAAACGCAGATCGACGACGCCCCTTCGCTCGGCACGGCCAGGCTTCTGGAGTTGGAAGCTCTGGGGCATCGGAGGAGCTGGATTTGCGGTTGCTGTTGCCCTGTGGGTAGGCGGCAGGGAACATGACCGCCCCGCCTCGAAAACAATGATGGCTCCCATGGTCGCCGAACGCCAGCAGTCTGTCCTTGAAGAGAGCATGACTCGAACGTCCACCGAGCCCTTCGCCCAAACCGGAGGCGCAATCAATTCTCTCGCCATAGCGCCGCCGCCGAAGCTAAAAAGTGAGATGCAGGACGGCGCGCTCGCTCCCCTTGGTCACGCGCAGACATCAGCGCCACAGGGTCCGATGATCGCCCGCACCGCATCCTTGACCATCCAGGTAAAAGACTTTGGCGCTGCCCGCAACGCGCTCGATGCCATCATCTCGAGGCACGGCGGCTATAGCGCAAATCTCACCGTCGATACTCCCGAGAATGGCCAGCGCCACTTCCAGGCGTCGCTCCGCATCCCCGCAACCGAATTGTCGACAGCCCTGAGCGATCTCAAGGCGCTCGGACGCGCGCTCACTGAGTCGCAATCCGGCGAAGAGGTCACGCAGCAGCATGCCGATCTCGCCGCGCGCCTGCAGAATTCGCGCGAAACCGAAGAACGTCTCCGCGCCATCCTCCAGCAGCGCACCGGAAAAATCGAAGACGTTCTCCAGGTGGAAGAAGAAATTGCCCGTGTACGCGGCGAGATCGAATCCATGGAGGCCGAACAGAGAGTGCTCGAACACCGGGTTGCATTCGCCAGCGTCGATCTGCAGCTCGTTGAGGAATACAAGGAGCAGTTCAACCCCTCGCCCATGTCCGCCTCCGGGCGTTTGCACAATGCGTTCATCGAAGGCATGCGCAACGCATCCGGAACCATTCTCGGGCTGATTCTGTTCCTCGAAGAGTTCGGCCCCGAGATCCTGATCTGGGCTGTCATCATCGCAGTTCCGATCTATATCGCATGGCGTCGTCACAGGAAGTTCATGGCGCCCCTCTAGTGATAATCGTGGTTTTCGAACCAGGCAACGACGCGCCGCTCATATTCGGCGGCGTCAGTCGTGGACGCGCCGCAATGCTCCGCGCCCGCGGGTTCCCAAAGCACTGCTGCCGGGTTTCCGGCCTTGATCATCTCCGAGTGGCGCGGCGGCAGATTGGTGTCTGCCAGGCCGTGAATCAGCAGCACGGGAACGTGCGTCGCAGCCACCGCGGCCGCGGGGTCAGCTTTGCTTAAATCGATTCCGTACCGGAGCCGCGCGTACTCCACGCCTGCCACGAGCGCAGGCCGCAGCAGCGTGCGCCCCAGCCACGGTCCCGTCGAGAATTGTTGCCCCAGCCGATCGTATGCGGCCTCGCGAAACGTCGCAAACGGGCTTTCCGCCACCACCGCACAAAAACTGTTCTCCGCCCTTAACGACTCAAGAAGTTCGGCGCCACCCATCGAATCCCCAAGGCCATCGATACACCGCGGCGACTGATTCGCCTGCAGCCATTCGAACCAACGCCGTATGTCGTCTGCTTCGAGGACCCCATAGGTTCCCAATCTTCCGCCGCTCATGCCGTGCGCTCGCGCGTCAGAAAGAAGTACCGCATACCCGTGACGCAATAGCATCGCGGCCGGTCCCAGCATGCCCGCTCGATTATCGCCTTGCCCATGCAGCAGAATGACGGCATCGCCGTTCCCGGCCGGCGGTCGAATGCTCCACGCACGTAGCCGCGCACCATCCCCCGCAACAATCTCGATCTCTGACAGGCGCGCGCCATTCTGCTCGGCCATGTTGCGGACCTGTGCTTCGTCCCGTGCTGTATACGGAAAATGCGCAGGATGGAGAGCGCCCTCGACCGCGACAACGCCAATCGCGCCACACAGCACAAGCCACACCACGAGCGCTGCGCCAGGAAAGATGATGATCGAACGCGCTCGATTCACACGTCGAAATACGCACACCAGTCCTCGCGGGTTCCTTCAAGGTTCCCGCAGACTCAGGCGAGCTTCTTCACTGCTTCTTCCGAAACGTCCTGATCGCCGAGTGCAGGAGGCTTGCGTTCCAGGCCGTAGGAGGGCTTCGCCGGTGCGGGTCTCTCGCCGGCCAGCCGGGCCGTAATGCTGTGACACGCCGCCAGCGCCGATTCGAATGACTCGGCCTCAAGCGATTCAAGCATTTCTGCCAGGTCCGTGCTCTTTGCGCGGTGTCCGCGCCGCGCTTCCCACGCCAGCGCCTGCCAGTCGTGCCACTCGCCAATCGTCGACTGCACCTTCTGCATCTGCGTGGCCATCTGTCCGCAAGCCGGATCAGATGCGTGAAGCTCCGCCAGGTAACGAACCATTTTGAGGCGCTTGCGGAAATCGTGCAGGTTCTCCTTATCGAACGCGGGAAAATCCTTGACCACTTCGGCAAACCGGGCACGGATCGCGCTGGCCACATTCGTGCCGCTGTCAACGGCGCGCTCATCGACTGCCCCGTCAATCTCTTCCGCTGCGCTTGCGAAATTATGCTTGCGCTTCTCGATCGCCGCACTCAGCTTTTTCTCGAGCCGTTTCCGTCCTTCTTTGAGCCGCGACTCCAGTCGCTCGATCTGGCGGATGCACTCGTGAGTCGATCGCGGAACGTAACCTGCCGACTCGGCGAGCGATGCTTGAAGTCCTTGCAGTTTGCCTACCCAGACGTCGAGTTCCCGCACCGGACCCAGCACCTTGCGAAGTTTTTCCCCTTGCTTGCCGAAGCGGAGAATTGCCTGGGCCTGGTGGCTGGCCCGCGGAAGTTCTGAAAGATCAAACTCCAACTGCGCCTGCAGCCGGAGCGTGACTACTCGCAGTGCGTGGACGCGCTTGCGCGTGGGTTTTCGCCCGCAGCGATCGACCAACTGGCGCCATTCCCCAAGGCGGTCACGCATCGTAGTGAAAACTGCCCCATTCGATCGCTTGCTTGAATTCATCTAGCTGTAACCTTCGATCATTCTATTCTGCGCGCCCCAGATGGCAAGCCCCGCGGTTCCGGGCCGTGAGATAGCGATGGCCGCTCGCTGTTATCCTTGATTCTCAGGGCTTTATACCCGATGCCAAACGCACAGAATCCCAACGTCCGGCCGCCAAAGGCGCCTTCAAAACTCTCCGCCTGGCTGCTTTTGGGCGTCATTTTCCTGGCTGTGCAGTTCGCTTCGCTCTTTACGCCGCCGCTGCTGGATGACGTCGATGCCTCGCATGCGCAGGTGGCTCAGCACATGGACGAAAGCGGCGATTGGGTCACCATGAAGCTCGACGGCATCCGCTACCTTGAGAAACCGCCCCTTCCCTATTGGATCGATGCCGCGTTCTACTGGGTCTTTGGCCAGAACGTGTTCGCCACTCATCTGTCGAATGCCCTCGCCATACTCGGCCTGGCCTGGCTGGCATGGCTGTGGACTTCGCGCGGGTGGGGTGAACGAGCAGGTTTATACGCGGCCCTGGGCGTGCTTACCTCGATCGGGCCGTTCCTCTTTACGCGATTTGCCATTCCCGAAGCGCTGCTGAGCTTTTTCCTGCTCTACGCTCTTTGGAGCTTTATCACCGGCCTTGAAAGCCGCAGGCCGATGCACTTCTACGGCATGTGGGCTGCGCTCGCCCTCGCCACGTTGACCAAGGGACTCATCGCACCCGTCTTCTTCGTCGCAGCCGCCATTCCGCTGCTGCTCCTCAGCGGCCAGTGGCGACGCTGGCGCGAAATGAAGCCGGTCACCGGCCTGCTCCTCTACCTCGCCATCGCCGCGCCATGGCACATTCTCTGCGGACTCGCCAACCCCGACCAGGGCCACCCCGTCGGCAACCATCCCACGCCCGGAAACGTTCACGGCTTCTGGTACTTCTACTTCATCAACGAGCACGTTCTCCGCTTCCTCGGCGGCCGCTTTCCGAACGACTACAACAAGATGCCGTTCCTGGTCTACTGGCTTGCGCACCTTGTTTGGCTTTTTCCCTGGAGTCTGTTCCTCCCGGCGCTGCTGGTTGTCGCCTGGCGCACACGCCATAACTGGATGCAGCACCTGCATCGCGACTCCGGCCAAACCGTCGACTTCTATCTCGAACACGCCGTTCGCGAAGATGTGGCCACCTACGTTGCTCGCCTCAAGTTCCGCGTGCGCTCCGCATGGCTCCTCTCGTTGTTCGCGGGATTCACGCTTCTCTTCTTCGCCATCTCCACCAACCAGGAGTACTACACCTTCCCGGCGTGGACGCCGCTGCTGATGCTCATCGCCGGCGTGCTGGCAGGCATTGAAGAACGCCGCGGCCCCGAAGGCCAGAAGCCTTTGCTCTCGCAGAAATGGCTCAGCGGAGCCCAGGCGCTGTTTTCCGTGGCCGGCGTTCTTATCGCCGCTGCGCTTGCCTGGGGCCTGTGGCAGTCGCGCCACCTGCCCTTCGTGCCGGATATCGGCACTCTTCTGGCTCACCGCGACGTGGGCGGATACACGCTTTCCATGTCCCACTTTTTCGACCTGACCGGCCCCTCGTTCGCCGCATTGCGCCTGCCCGCCATCATCGCCGCAGTGGCGCTGCTCATCGGCCCAGCGCTCGGCTGGATCCTGCGCATGCGCGGAAAGCACCTGTCTGCAACCCTGAGCCTCGCACTCACCTGCGCGGTATTCCTTGTTGCCGCGCACATCGCCTTCGCCCGCTTCGAGCCGATGCTCAGTTCCAAGCAGTTGGCCGACACCATCGTCAGCAAAGGCTCGCCAGCCGACTCCTTCATCATCTACGGCGACCAGTCCGACGCATCTTCGGTCATCTTCTACACCCACAAATTCCTGCAGGAGAGGCCCGCATACATCGTCGTCGAACCCTGCTCGCCGCACGGCAATGGCTCGTCTCTGCTCTGGGGATCCTGCTACCCTGACGCGCCGCACATCTTCCTCAGCGACGATCAGCTCTCGAAGATATGGGGCACCGGCGACCGCAAGTGGCTCTTCGCGCAGGACACCTACCAATCCAAGGCCGAGCAGCTTCTTGCCGGCCGCCTCTACCCCGTCCAGTCCATCGCCGACAAAGCCCTCTGGACCGACCGGCCGCTGAAGTAGCCTCCGCTCACTGAAAAGGTGTCGACATCCCCAGCTAAGCCGAAGATCTACCGTAAGAAATTATGCCGATGTGTGAGTCACATCCGGATCGCAAAAGTTCCCGTAGGGAACAACGGAAATTAGCCCCGGGTGGAGCGCAGCGGAACCCGGGGAAAACGTACAACAAGAACGAGAGTCGCATTGCGCCATGAATGACTCCAGTTGTCTTTCGCGGCGCTGGGCGCCCCAGGTCTCGACTTTGAGACCTGGGAATCGAGCGCTGAGGCTGCGTTAACACGCGTCTACTTCGCCGCCCGCATTTTCCCGCCGGGCAGCAATTGAAACACCCGCCCCCGCCACAGAATCCGGCTCCCCATATAACTCGCCGCCCAGAAGAAAAATCCCATCAGGTCGCGCACGGGATAAAGCACCAGCAGGTTCACCCAGCTCGGATCGCGCACCACCATCCGCCCCACCGCGATCGACAGCGCCAGCCGCGTCGCAACGGCCCACGCCAGCAGCGCAACTCCCCATTCCACATGCCCCAGCAGCGCCCCGGCCGCAAGCCCCAGCAAGCCGAAGGGCATGCTGAACGTCAGCGCGGTTCCAAAGTGCCCCTTTGGCCGCGAGAACCGCGTCGACTTCATCCATCGCACCTGGTGCTTCAACGAAGCCATCAGGCTCAGGTTGATCACAATGTGGTCGATCGCGTGGTGACTCAGCACCACCGTCCGCCCCAGCTTGTAGGTCTCGTTGCCCAGCACAAAATCATCCGCGCAATAATCTGCCGTGACTTTGAATCCGCCCATGCGCTGGATCAGCTCGCGCCGAAACGCCATCGTCGGCCCAAGCACAAATTGCATCCCCTCCATCATGCGAGCCACCAGCACGCCGGCCGTCATCTCCACGCTCATGCCCACGGCCTCGAGCCGGGCCCACAGCCCGCCGCCCGCCGCAATGCCACGATACGCGCAGCACATCCCGCCCACCTGCGGATCCGCAAACGGCAGCGCCACCGCGCGCAGATAGTCCGGCGTCACACGCACATCGCTGTCGCTGATCACAAGAATGTCGTGAGCAGCAGACTTCTCCATCAACTCCATCGAAGCTACTTTTGCATTGATATACGCGGGCTCGCCCGTTGAAAAGAACTTCGCCGGAATCTGCGGATACCTGGCTGCCACACGGCGCGCAATCTCCAGCCCCGCATCCTGGGCCTCTCGAGCGCAAAACAGAATTTCGAACTGGGGATAGTCCTGCTCAAAGAAACTCGCCAGATGCTTCTCCAGATCCGGCTCCGCGCCTGCCAGCGGCTTCAGCAGCGTCAAAGGCGGCGTGAATCCCGGCCGTTTTTTCAGTTCCGATTCGGCGGCTCTTCGTTCGCGCAGATAACGCGGCACAGCGGCCAGGGTCAAGCCGGCGAAGACGGATGAGGTGATGACGCCGAAAACGGCGATCGCGAGCAGGACGTACCACATGCAGCATTCAGAATACCCGCGCCAACAGCGGAACCGCGATCAACGCCTCGCCGAATCCGAATGCAGACGGAACCAGCGTCGCCGCAAACACGATGACGAGGACATAAAGACTGATTGGAAGAGTGGAGGACCCCGCCTACTGTTTCTTATCAACCACCGGCTTGATGACCGTCGGTTTGCGCAATGGTACCATCGCTCCGCTTGAGCCGGACGCCGCCTGCTGGAACCGCGTCAGCATTTCGGAGCGGACGTACTCGACAAAGCTCTGCATCTGCCGGTTCATCTCCTCCATGCGCTCGCGCATCTGCAGAATGATTGCGATCCCCGCAATGTTGACGCCGAGATCGCGCGCCAGGTTCAGGATGAACTCCAGCCGCTCCAGGTCCTCATCCGTGTAGAGCCGCGTATTGCCCTCGGTGCGCGACGGCTTCAGCAATCCTTCGCGCTCATAGAGCCGCAGCGTCTGCGGATGGATCTCGTACATCTCGGCCACCGCCGAGATCATGTATGCGCCCTTGGATTTGCGTTTCGCCGTCATCGGTCAGTTCTCAGTTCAAAGTTCGTAGCTCAATGTTCACAGCTGTCAGTCTTCAGTTGTCATCCCTGCTAGTTACTTCCAAATCCCTACTCCCTAGTCCCTAGTCCCTACTCCCTGTTCCCTGTCTCTTCACATCTTCTCGAACAGCTGCGTCCGCGGATCCTGCGGATTCAGCTTCGCCAGTTCGCGCATAATCTCGCGGCTGCGCTCGTCTTGGAGGTGAGGCACAACTACTTCGATGGTCACAATCTGATCGCCGCGCTGTCCCGCGTGCGAAGCGCTCTCCACACCTCGCTCCCGCAAACGCAATTTCTGCCCGTTCTGCGTGCCCGGTGGAATCTTCAATTGCGCGCGCCCGTCGATCGTCGGCACCTCAACCTTCGCGCCCAGCGACGCTTCGGCGATCGTCACCGGCACCGTGATGTGTATATCGTCGCCGACGCGCGTAAACACCGGGTGCGTCCCCGTCCGCACGATAATGTACAGATCGCCCGGCGCGCCGCCGTTCGGTCCTGCATTTCCCTTTCCCTGTAGCCGGATCCGCTGACCGTCGCGGGTGCCCGGCTTGATGCGGAACTCCACCGTCTCCTGCCTGCTCACCGTGCCTTCGCCATGACACGTCGGGCAGTCGCTCGTGATGCGTCCCGATCCGCCGCAGCGAGGGCACGCGATGTTGAACTTCATCCGCCCGCCCATCTGCGTCACCTGGCCTGTGCCGTTACATTCCGGACACGGCATCGGCCCACCGGTCTGCGCCATCCCGTGACACGTGGGACAGGTCTCCTGCCGGTTCACCTGGATGCGCGCCTGGCCGCCGCGAATCGCCGACCAGAAATCAATGGTCGCCTGGTACTCGAGATCCGTTCCCGGCTGCGGCCCGTGCGGCCTCTGTTGTTGCTGCGCTCCTGAAAAAATCCCCGAAAAAATGTCCTTGAAGCTGCCCCACGTCGACGACCCCGCGCCCGGTTGCGCCCCGGCGTGCCCGCCGCCCTGGAAGCCTGAAAAATCGAATCCGCCGAAGTCCACCGGAACGCCGCCTTCGCGCTGTCGCCGCGCATAGGCCTCCGCCTGGCTGGGGTCGATCTGGTCTGAGTAGAAGCCAAGCTGGTCATAGACCTTGCGCTTCTTCTCATCGCTCAACACATCGTTGGCTTCCGAGATCTCCTTGAACCGCTCCTCGGCCCTCTTGTCGTTGGGATTGACGTCGGGATGATATTTGCGCGCAGCTTTGCGGAAGGCCTTCCGAATCTCCTCCGGCGTCGCCGTCTTCTTGACGCCCAATATCCCGTAAAAATCCTTTTGTGTGGTCGTGGCCATTTTGAATTCTTCTTGTTCTCACCTAGCCTACACGCTGCGGTCGTGGTCCCAATGCCCGCAACGTGCTCTAATCACCCAGACTGTGAATCGGCGGAATCGTCCGCTTCCTTCCCATACAAATCGGGGTGGGCAACGCCCACCCCTGAGTTACTTCCTGCGCCCGAAGGGCGGAAACGCCTGGACGGCAAGCCCTACTTCTTCTCTTCCACGTCCACGTACTCGGCATCGATGACGCCTTCGTCCTTCTTGCCTGTTGCACCGGAACCCTGGTCCGAAGGTCCGCCCGGCGCAGCCGCGCCCTGGCCCGCCGCGGCATTGGCCTTGTACAGCACCTCCGCCAGCTTGTGGCTTGCCTGGGTCAGCTTGTCGTTCGCCGCGCGCATATCCGCGACGCTCGCCGTGCCTTCCAGCGTTTTCTTGGCATCGGCCAGCGCCGATTCCACTTCGCTCTTGTCGGCAGCCTGCACCTTCTCCCCGCTATCCTTCAACATCTTTTCAATGTTGTAGACCAGGCCATCCAGAGAGTTGCGCGCTTCAATCTCCTCGCGCTTCTCCTTGTCCTCGGCCGCGTGCGATTCCGCGTCCTTCGCCATCCGCTCAACCTCGTCCTTGCTCAAGCCCGAACTCGACGTGATGGTGATCCGCGTGTCCTTGCCGGTTGCCGTATCCTTCGCGGTTACGTTCAGAATGCCGTTGGCATCGATATCAAACGTGACCTCGATCTGCGGCATGCCACGGGGAGCCGGGGGGATTCCGCCCAGCTTGAATTTGCCCAGCGTCCGGTTCTGCCCAGCCATCGGCCGCTCGCCCTGCAGCACATGAACCTCAACCTCGGTCTGCGAATCCGCCGCCGTCGAGAAGGTCTCCGTCTTCTTGGTCGGAATGGTCGTGTTGCGCGGAATCATCGGCGTTGCCACTCCACCCAGGGTTTCAATCGCCAGCGTCAGCGGCGTCACGTCAAGCAGCAGCAGGTCTTTCACTTCGCCCGCCAGCACGCCGGCCTGCACAGCCGCGCCCACCGCAACCACTTCGTCCGGATTTACGCCGCGGTGCGGCTCCCTGCCGAAAAGAGTCTTCACCAGTTCCTGGATCCTGGGCATACGCGTCTGGCCGCCGACAAGAACCACCTCGTCGATGTCCTTCGGCGTCACATTCGCGTCCGCCATCGCCTTTTTGCAGGGCTCCAGCGAACGTTCCACCAGGTCGGCAACCATCTGCTCCAGCTTGGCGCGCGTCAGCTTGCGGACCAGGTGCTTCGGCCCCGTCGCATCCGCGGTGATAAACGGCAGGTTGATCTCGGTTTCCACCGTCGTCGAAAGCTCGATCTTGGCCTTTTCCGCCGCGTCCTTCAGGCGCTGCAGGGCCATCTCGTTGCCCTTCGAGCTCAGGTCGAGCCCTTCTTCCTGCTTGAACTCGGCAATCAGCCACTCCACGATCCGCTGGTCGAGGTTGTCGCCGCCCAGGTGCGTGTCGCCGTTGGTCGACTTCACCTCGATGACGCCTTCACCCACTTCCAGGATCGAAATATCAAACGTGCCGCCGCCGAAGTCGTAGACGGCGATCGTCTCGTCCTTCTTCTTGTCGAGCCCATAGGCCAGCGCGGCCGCCGTCGGCTCGTTCACAATGCGCTTCACATCCAGACCCGCGATCTTGCCCGCGTCCTTGGTGGCCTGGCGCTGCGCGTCGTTGAAGTAGGCCGGCACCGTAATCACCGCCTGCGTGACCGACTCGCCCAGGTAGGCCTCGGCGCTCTTCTTCAGCTTCTGCAGAATCATCGCCGAGATCTCAGGCGGGGTGTACTCCTTGCCCTGCGCCACAACCGCGACGTGATCCCCCTGCCGGACCACTTTGTAGGGGACCATCTTCATCTCGTCCGTTACTTCGTCGAAACGACGGCCCATGAATCGCTTGATCGAGAAAACCGTGTTTTCCGGGTTGGTGATGGCCTGCCGCTTGGCCACCTGGCCGACCAGCCGCTCGCCGCTCTTCGAAAACGCGACGATCGACGGGGTTGTGCGCGCACCCTCTTCATTTGCAATGACTTTGGGCTCGCCGCCCTCAAGGACGGCTACGCAAGAGTTGGTCGTGCCCAGGTCGATTCCAATAATTTTTGCCATGGTTAGTTTCCTGCCTCAGAGTACAAAGAATTTCAATATCAATAGATAAGATGCACCATGAGTGAGATAGTGTCAACTTTTATTGATACCAATTTTGTAATAGCAATCCCAGATCCGCCCCAAAATGGCGCGCTCAGCCCGGTTTAAGTGCCTGCGTGAGAACCGCCATCTCATGGCTAACCTGCTAACTTGCTATGCCGCGGAGCGGCGCTGACTTGCTGTTCCTTTGGACGAAAAATAATCTGATTCTCCCTGGGGAGATCCGAAAATCGGTTCTCACGCACACTCCTAAGCCCCGCCGCATCCCGTCCCGTGATGTGTGACAAACGACCTTGTTCCCTATTGCGGACCAAATTAGTCTGAGTTTATATTTCATATGCGACTCATTTGGTCGTATATCTAAAAAAAGAGGTTGCACGTGCTACGAACTTTCCTCAGATCCCCGCTCTTCGGCCGTATGTTGCTCGCTTTTGCGCTCGTTTTCGCATCGATTCCAGCCCTTCATGCCCAGGAAAAACCCTATTTTGTGACATATTCCCACGATCTCGAAGAGCCCGGAAACCTCGAAATCGAGACCAAAACCGCACTGGGTCAGCCAGATCAGAGCCACCGCTTCGGCGCCACAGCCAGTGAATTCGAATATGGCGTGCGTGCCTGGTGGACCTCCGAGCTCTATCTCGACGGCCAGGCCACCGCCCAGGATTCCACCATCTTCACCGGCTTCCGGATCGAAAACCGCCTCCGCCCGCTGATGCGGGAGCACGCCGTCAACCCCGTGCTCTACATCGAGTACGAGAACACCTCCGGCGCCGACAAAACCGTCCTCGAAGTCGTGGGCCACGACGGCCAGTCCGATCTGGCGGAAACCAATGGCGACGCCCGCCGCGAGCACCAGCACGAAGCCGAGCTCAAGCTGATCCTCTCTTCGAACCTGAAAGCCTGGAACATCTCGGAGAATTTCATCTCCGAAAAGGACCTCAACCACGCGCCCTGGGAGTTTGGCTACGCCTTAGGCGCCGCCCGTCCCTTGCGCACCCTCGGCAGCGGCAAACCCTGCAACTTCTGCCTCGAGAAATTCATGGCTGGGGCCGAAATGTACGGCGGCCTCGGCGACACCTGGTCGCTGACCACGGGGAATACATCGCATTACGTCGCGCCCGTCGTCGGATGGCAGTTGCCGGCCGGCCGCCTCAGCTTCTCTACCGGCTTCGGCCTCACCAGTTCCAGCCTCGATCGCGTATACCGCATCGGCTGGGCATCGGAGATTCCGCAATTCGGCAGCCTGTTTCGCAGCCATCACGGGGGTGCGCAATGATTCGTAGAAGCCTTGCAGTTCTTTGCCTCATGCTGAGTGCCGCCATGGTGCTCTGTGCCGCGACCGGCTCGCGCTGGGAACGTGTTCCGTCCAAAGAGCACGTCCGCATCAACCCGCTCGCCACTCGTGCCGATAGCACAGCCGCCGGCGCCCTCGTCTATCGCGAGCACTGCCAGCAGTGCCACCGCGCCGATGGCATGGGCGACGGCCGCAAAAAGCCTCCCCTGCGCAGCGACCATGTCAAGTCGGCAACCGACGGAGACCTTGAATGGTTCCTCCGCCAGGGCGATCTGGCCCACGGCATGCCCTCCTGGTCGAGTCTCCCCGAAGCGCAGCGCTGGCAAGTCGTTGCCTACCTTCGGTCGATCCAGTGAGTAAGTAGAACCGACGTTGTTTTTGATGAAGGCCGGATAAGTCGAATCCTTGGGAAATTCGGATCGTCGGCCACGCGCTCTCTCGAATTCCCAAGGTGTCGATGAAACTGGCCTTCCGGGGCGCGCAGGGCTCTCGGTACTTCGGAGTTTACATGCCACGGTCAGTTATTTCGGGCTTGGTCCCAGGCCGCTAAAATCACCTTGGAACTGACCCCAAATGTGGAAGTGGAGGTTGAATGGCCGGACCTGTTCGTTGGCTCGGAAAAGTTCTGAAGCCCGATTCCGATCAGATCGCCGCATCGATTGGCTGGCTCGAAAAATTCCTGGTGCCCGAACCCGATCAAGCCGAACGGCGACGGGTGGATCAGTTTGCGTCCTATCGCTGGAACGGCTCATCCCTGACGCAGGAAATGGTCAGGGATATCAGTTCGACTGGCCTGTATCTTCTCACCGCGGAACGTTGGCAGCCCGGGACCATCCTCGCCTTGACCCTGCAAAGGGAAGGTGCGTTGGAATTAGACAAGACGCGCCGGATTACCACGCAGGTCACCGTGATCAGGTGTGGGACCGACGGTGTGGGACTTTCGTTCCTCTGGGCTAAGGATGATCCGGAGTCACGCCAATGGGAAACCCTGTTGGAATCCTTGATCGAACAGACCAGGCCTGCGGACATGCTCAGCCTGGCGCGAATGGTCGAGGCCTTTGCGTTTCTGGGTCGAATCTGCTCCGAAGGAGCTGAAGAAATCGGAGAGTGGGTTCGTACGCGGGCAAGCAGCCACAAGGTGCTCAACGCTGTATCCATTGCGCTCAAGGCAGAGAAGTTGCTGGGGCCCAGCCGCCCAGGTCATGAGGCGCGCGTCAATCCGCATATCGCGGTCCGCATTCTCGATGTCGGATCAGGCACTGACGAAGATTGGTTACATCAATATTGGGCGGGCATTTTGATTACCTCAGTCTCGGCCGATCGAAGAGACAACGGGAATCTGGAGTTCGTTGAACTGTTCAGCCAGCTCACCTCTATTCCGCTCCGCATCTTCACGGTTGTATGCACAAGAGCCACCAAGGTCCTGTCAGCATCCGGCGCTGTAGCCGCCACCCCATTGGCTTGCGATCTGGAGGAGCTCGCGTCGACGGTGGGATCGCGAGTACCTCAGATGGAGCGCGACATCGAAACTCTGTCTGGATTTCAATTAATAGAGAGACGAAGGACTACGAACGGCCCTGCTCTTCTCACAAATAATGAAGCCTATATTGTCCCAACCAGTCTTGGTCTCCAGTTGTTTGCACTTTGCAACGGCCATCGAGGAAACCTGCGGGATTTCTATGCGCCGGATTCCTCTGCATCGGTAAGAGCGCGAAATTAAGCCGAGTCCTGCAGGTTTTTCCTGAGCCGGCAACTCCACCCCAATGGAGCCGACTACAACCCGACTGACATCCATCACAACCGACCAGTGGTCCGATCGGTTACTCTCGATTGTTCCCGGTTGTGATGACCACCGCTGAAGCCCAAGCTCGATATCCGCTCACGCAGGGCGTCAACCCCTGGCTCGTTACCTGCTCGGTCATGCTGCCGACCTTCATGGAGGTCCTCGACACCGCCATCGCGTCGGTAGCCCTGCCCTACATCGCCGGCAGTCTCTCTGCAACCAACTCTGAGGCCACCTGGGTCCTCACCAGCTACCTGGTTGCCAACGCCGTCATTCTTCCTGCCGCAAACTGGTTCGCACGCCGCTGGGGACGCAAACGCTTCCTCATGATCTGCGTCATCATCTTCACCATCGCGTCGTTCTTCTGCGGAGCCGCGCCGTCGCTCTCCGTCATCCTGCTGGCGCGCGTTGTGCAAGGCGCCGGCGGCGGCGCACTGCAGCCGCTCTCGCAATCGATCCTGCTCGAGAGCTTCCCGCCCGCCAAGCGCTCGCTCTCCATGGCCGCTTACGGTCTCGGCATCGTCGTCGCGCCGGTGCTCGGTCCAACCCTTGGCGGCTGGCTCACCGACACCTTCAGCTGGCGCTACGCCTTTTACATCAATTTGCCCGTCGGCATCCTCGCCATCTTCATGATCGCGCGCTTCGTCCACGACCCGCCCTACATCAAGAACGCCAAGGTCGGCGCTTTCGACAACATCGGCTTCGGCCTGCTGATCGTCTGGACCGGCTGCCTGCAGGTCGTCCTCGACAAGGGCCAGGAAGACGACTGGTTCGGTGCCATCTGGGTACGCTGGGCGGTCGCGGCACTCATCGTCGCCCTCGTCGGCTGGATCTGGCGTTCGTGGACCAACCCCAGGGGCCTCGTTGACCTGCACGTCCTCAAGAATCGCAACTTCCGCACCGGCTGCTTCCTCATCGCACTGCTCGGCATGTGTATCTACATCACCATCACCATCCTTCCGCTCTACTACCAGGAGGTGCTGGGATACACGGCCTTCACCGCCGGACTCGTTGTCGGCCCGCGCGGCGTTGGATCATTTATCGGCTCGCCCGTGATCGGCATCCTTGGATCGCGCATCGACAACCGCAAGCTGCTCTCCGCCGGATTCGTCGGCTTCGGCGTCTGCGCGCTCTTCTTCGGCATGGTCAATCTCGATATCGGCCCCTACACACTGCTGATTCCCATCACCCTTACCGGATTCGCGCTCAGCTTCGTCTTCGTCCCGCTCGCCACCATGACCACGTCGACGCTCTCGCGCGAAGAGATGGGCAACGCGACCGGCCTCTTCAACATGCTGCGCAATATCGGCGGCTCCATTGGCATCGCCATGGCCACCACCGCGCTTATCCGCCGCGCCGCACTGCACCAGACCGAGATCGGAACACATCTCACGCCTTCAAGCGCCGTTTTCCAGCAGAACTCGCGACAGATCGCCCTGTATCTCGGTCACCAGATCGGCCCGCAATCTTCACGCCCCGGCGCCATGGGCCTTATCTACGGCTTGTTGCAGCAGCAATCGGCATTGCTTGCCTATGTCGATGTCTTCCGCTGGACCGCGCTCCTCGCCTTCTTCTGCGCCGCTGCTGTGTGGCTCTTCCGCAAACCGCCAAAGCATGCAGCACCGCCGCCGGGAGCGCACTAACCAGGCATTGAGCGCAAAGGTTGCATCAGGAAATTCTCTGGCGTAAGCGAAAGTCCACATGAATCACATCGCCTTCGACACCGCCTGGATTCGTGCCGGGAATATGTTGCTTGCTTCGGCTCTCGGGAGTGTGCGTATTCGCGAAGTCGATCTCGAAAGGCGTTTCCTTCTCACCCGCACGTTCGATCCAGTGGACATTCCGCATAAACGGCCGAATCTCGCCAAAACGGTTGATATCGGTGACCTGGACGTAAATGTCGACACCCTTTGATCGCTTGGCTGCCCACAACTCTTCTAGATCCTTGTAGGTGCCATACCGATTGGTTTTCCAGTTCTGCAAGCTCAGATTCTCTGCGCCGCCGGAGGAGCCGAAACGATTGCCGATCAGGTGTCCCGCGTCATCGCCCGTGCCTCCCGCGGCTTTTTTCTGGGCAGACACCGATCGATGAGTCTGCACCTCGTAAGGCATCCCAAGCCAGCCCCACGCCTGCTTGTACGTTTTGCGGTTCCGCACAAAGGTTTCGAAGTGATATTCTCCGCGCACGTCTTTCAGGTCCGCCATGTCGCACCTCCTCTCGCGACAAGTATAAGCAGGCGTTGAGGGCTGCTAGCTGCACCTTCGCTCGATCCCGCCTTTTTCTGCTCGATCGTTTCCCGGGCTCGATTTTCACACTTGGCGGAGACTGAGACTCTGTCCCATTCGGCACAACGATCGATCTACCTGCATCCGAGTTTCCGCATCCAACTAACCGGATCAACCTAGCCTCTGCGGGTGCGGGTATGGTCCAGTACAAGGAGCAGGGGCGTTGGGGTTTTCGCGATTTCCCCCACCTCGCTGGCGGCGAAGGAGAATCGCAATGGCAGCCGTCAGACCCTGCTCGCGTTCTCTCATTCCTTTTTCCGGAGAGGTTCCTATGTCATCCCCTTCGAAAGACCTGAAAGAAACCGAATCGGCCCTGCGCTCCGTAATCCAGTCCCTGATCGACGGTCAGGAAGGCTTCAAGAAAATCGGCGAGCACATCAAGGACGAAACGCTGAAGGAGTATTTCCTCGCCGAGTCGCTCACGCGTGCTCAGTTTCGCGGCGTTCTCGAGTCCATCCTCCACCAGGAAGGCGTGCACGACGTTAAGGAGAGCGGCACCGCTTCAGGCAGTATCCGCCGCGCCTGGGGCGACTTGAAGTCCGCACTGGGCGGCGGCGATCACAGCCTCCTCTCGACCGCCGAAGAGGGAGAAGATGAAGCGGTCGAGGCCTACAGCAAGGCGACCGAGACCTACCTGCCTCTGCCCGTCCGCCAGGTGCTCACTACGCAACAGGCGCACATCGAAAAGTCCCACGACTTCGTCAAGGCCGCACGCGATACAAAAAAATAAATAGAGCTAACTGCTTGGGTGCCCCATCCATTCGAGATCTCTTCGTCGAATCGGTGGGAAACCGCGACATCTCATCCCGCCTAGATAAGCGGCACAAACCGTCGTTCGGGTGCCCCATCCATTCGAGATCTTTTCGTCGAATGGGTGGGAAACCGCGACATCTCATCCGCCTAGATAAGCGGCACAAACCGTCGCGCATCCTCATCAAATCGCTCGATCCGGCCTGAAAGAATGTCGTAGTACCACCCATGCACCGCGAGCCGCCCTTCCATCACCGCGCGTGCCACCGACGGCTGCGCCCGCAGATTCAGCATCTGCGCGACGACGTTGCCGCGAATCAGCGAGCAAAGCTCCGCATGATCCCCATCCGCCGGATTCAGCGGCTGCCGATGCGTAAATGCCGCCTCCACATGATGCAGCCACCGACTGGCCTTGGGCAGCTTGTCCAGGCCATGCCGATTCAGCGCCGCTTTCATCGCCCCGCAATCCGAATGCCCGCACACAATCGCATGCTTCACCTTCAGCGCGTCCACCGCATATTCAATCGTCGCCGTGCAGCCGTCCACGTCATTTGCCGTGATTGGCACTACGTTTCCGATGCACCGTGCAATAAACAAATCGCCCGGCCCCGTCCCCAGGATCAAATCCGGCACAATGCGTGAGTCGGAACAGGTGATAAACAGCCACTCCGGCGCCTGCGACTCCGCCAGCAGATGAAATTGGTCCCGCCGCCGCGGAAACACCTCCGCCAGAAATCTCCTGTGCCCTTCGATCAATCGCTCCATTTATTACCTCGTGCCCCTCGCAACAAACTCGGGAACCGCCAGAACCAGCCTAGCGCATCGTTCCAACCCGGAGAGAGGGAGCGCAGCCAAAAATGGTCGCTGCCATTTAGCCGCGGCGACCGGAGTGGAGTGACCCGCAGTTGCTTTTCCAAAAAGCCGGAACGGCTCGGGCTCTTCCCGCCTCTGCCCCGGGTTACCATTTCAGCAAGAGGACCTCGTTCAAACATCATGACCGCTTGCAGGCTCATCTCTCACCTCGCCGCAATTGCCTCAGTCTCCTTCGCGACTGTTACCATTCACGCCCAGACCGTCGACACCATCGATCCCGCCCTCAAAGCGCGCATCGACCACATCGCCGTCGACGTCATGAAGCAGCGCGAAGTTCCATCCGCCTCCGTCGCGGTCGTTCAGAACGGCAAGATCGTCTACACCCACGCCTATGGCATGGCGCACATCAATCCCGATACGCCCGCCACGCCGGATATGCGCTACTCCATCGGCTCCGTCTCCAAGCAGTTCGCCGCAACCGCGATCCTGTTGTTGCAGGAGCAGGGCAAGCTCTCGATCGACGACCCCGTCGGCAAATATGTCCCCGGCCTGACGCGCGGCAACGAAGTCACCATCCGCCAGATCCTTTCGCACACCTCCGGCTATCAGGACTACGCACCCGAAGACTATCCCGTCGAGTCGCAACTCAAGCCCGTCACGCCGCAGGCGATCCTGAAAGAGTGGGCCACCAAGCCCCTCGACTTCGACCCCGGCACTCAGTGGCAATACTCCAACACCAACTACGTCATCGCCGGCCTCATCATCGAAAAAGTCAGCGGCCAGAAGCTCTTCGAATTCCTCGGCGAGCACATCTTCCACCCCCTCGGCATGAAGAGCGCATGGAACAGCGACGAAAAAGAACTGACGCAGACCGACGCCGCGCCCTACATTCGCAACGCGCTCGGCCCGCTGCGTCTGGCGCCCAATGGCGGCGAGGGATGGATGTTCGCAGCCGGCGAACTCGCCATGACCGCCCACGATCTCGCTCTATGGGACATCAGCCTGCTCAACCGCTCGATCCTCTCCCCCGAGAGCTACAAAACCATGTTCACCGAAGTGAAACTCAAAGATGGCAAAGGCACCCACTACGGCCTCGGCGTCGAAGTCATGGATCGCGACGGCCACCGCTCCATCGAACACAGCGGTGAAGTGAACGGCTTCGTCTCTGACAACGAGGTTCTGATCGACGACGGCGTTGCCGTTGACGTGCTCACCAACCACATGGCTGGCGGCGCAAGTCAGATTGCGCAGCTCGCCGTCGCTACCGTCGTCGGTGTCAAGCAATCCCCAACCGAGGCCCAGGCTCTGGACATCTATCATGGCTTGCAGAAAGGCCAGATCGACCGCAGCCTGCTGGCACCCAACCTCAACGCCTACTTCGACGCCCAAACCATCGTGGATTATCGCGACAGCCTGGGCCCGCTGGGCGATCCGCTTACCTTCCGGCAGGTCACCGAGAGGCTGCGCGGCGGTATGACCTTTCGCGCCTTTCGCATCCAGTACCCGACGCAGCGCCTCTCGCTTACCACCTACACCTATCCCGATGGAAAGCTCGAACAGTACCTCGTCGAGCCGTCCGACTAGGTTCTAACGGCTTGCATTTGCATGAACGATGGGTGCCCCATCCATTCGCAGCTTCTCGTCGAATGGGTGGGAAACTACAAAATGCCGCGCCCAGAGACCTGGAAAGTGACCAGCGATGCGATTGCACCGGTTCCTCTTCACCGCAGCCCTCACCATCACCAGCCGCATCGTGCAGGCGAGAGATCGCCTTCTCGGCCGCGTTCCTCGCTCGCGCCCCGATTGTCCCTCAATCGCGGCAACCCAGCACGCCATTCCCAGCGGAAAGAACCTGCTGGACGCGGTGTACGCCGAACCCGCCGTCACCCCGCCCAGAGCCAGCGTGCTCATCTGCCACGGCATCGGCGAAGTAGTGGCGCAGTGGTACCCCATTCAACGTCTTTTCGCAGAGCATGGCATCGCCTCCCTCGTCTTCGATTACTCCGGCTACGGCCAAAGCACCGGCTCGGTCGACTGGCTCCAGTGCGAGCACGATGCAATTGCATCCTTTCAGCTTCTTAAGCGTCTCGCACCGGCCGTCCCCATTTCCCTTCTCGGATTCTCTCTGGGCACCGGCGTGGTCCCGGCAATTCTCGATCGCGTCGCACCCGATCGCCTCGTGATCTGCGCCGGATTCCCGTCTTTCCGAAAAGCGGCGCGTGCGGCCTGGATTCCGGGCTTTCTCTCCGCCTTTGTCCCGCCCATCTGGCCTGCCGAACAAGCCCTGCGAAGCTGCTCTCTGCCCGTCCTCGTCGTCCAGGGAGACCGGGACCGCCTGTTCTCCATCGAGTTGGCCCGCGAACTCGTAGCCTGTTGCGGTGGTCGCGCCAACCTGCTTGTGCTGCCCGCCAGCTCCCACAACGAACCCTTCTACAAGCCGCAGATGCATTACTGGGGCCCCATCATCTCCTGGCTCCTCCAGCGTGAGGACGAGAATCCGCTAACCGGCGCGTCAGCGCCGCTCACACCGCTATCTCCGTGACGCGCTACCAGGCTGCCCAGGCTACACCATCGACACCACGCGGGCCGGTGCCGTCGGCGTTTGCAATGTAATACTGCGCTCCGCCGGAGATCCCCAGAAACACGTTTTGCAGCAGGATGGATTCTCCATTCGGGGCAATGTCGGACATGTTGTATCCGGAAACCTCGATGCTGACCGGGTTGCTGCCATCAACATTCGCCTTGTTCACGCCTCCAAAGCCACCCAACGGACCTACGCCAACGGTGTAATAGAGCGCAGTCATGTCTGGCGAGAAAACCGCGTTCAGCGCCTGATTATCCACAAGCTGACGTTGATTCGTTCCGTCCGAATCCATGATCCAGACATACCCGCTTTGCATGAAGAGGATCTCTTTCCCATCCGGGCTGAAACGCGGGCTTGCAGACCAATCATTGGCAGTGTCCGGGTCGGCCGCCAGCAGAACAGGGGAAGTCTTCCCGGCCGAGTCCACGACATAGGTTCCTATAGCGCTCGAACCGGCTGACGTTTCGACGCCAGCGAAGACAATCTTCGTCCCGTCAGGCGAAAAGTGGGGATTGCCAACCAGGAAGAGTCCAGATTTGTCGTTGATGGCGAACTGGAGTGTCCCGCTCTGTTTTGTTCCTGCCGCAGTTCCATCCGTCGTGAAGATGTCGAACTCCATTTGACCGGTGACATGGTCGTTCGTGCAGATAAAGCGCAAGTGATCGTAGGCCCAGCTGCAACTGAGTTCTCCAGTCGACGCCGGAATCACCTCGACCGATCCGCTTCCATCGCCGTTGACAAGCAGCACCCCGTCGCCAACGGATATCTCATTCACTCCGGCAAGTATCCAGTCCACCACGTTGACCTGCCTGGTGGCTGTCTTCGACGCATCCGCGTGCGCCGTCGCGGTAATCGTTATCGTCCCAGTCTTGCTCGCCGAAGGTGTGGCAACTCCCGTCGTCGCATCGATCGTAGCCACCGACGTATCGTTGATCGACCATTCAACGGCAGTGTCAGAACTGCCCGTGAACCTCGCCGAGTAAACATAAGTCGGAGGCGAACTCACCCCGATCTGCAGGTGATCCGGCCCGGCAATGGCGCTGATTGAAACGCCCGACGATCCGCCCGATCCCGGCTGCCCTCCACCGCCGCAGCCGGCGGCAAAGCTCAGCATCACTGAAAGACCCAGGTTGAAGCAGAGTGAGCGATTCATGGCACTTACCCCCAAACGAATCGGGCTCGCCGGGAATTCTACCTCCGATCGTCAAAAAGTGAATGTGATCTACCGGTACGTTACATTCTGCCCGGACGCTTCGTAAAGGCACGCGCCCCAACAGGACGGTTCCGCGACTGTCACACCGGCGCTCCCGGTCCATACGGCGCGCAACCGCTCGCAATCAGGGCAGGCGAAATCAAAGATCACCGGCTGTCAACCCCCAGTTCTCGCTAATTCACAGCAAACCCATACCCATCAACGAGATAAAACTAGAGTCGACTTTGCAGGTAATTTCCAACCTTTGGCGCACAATGGAGTTTGCAGTCAGACTCTCGGCCGCATTGCGCCAAGTGATTGTTGCGAAAATTGATTCACTGTCCGCTGATTGCGGATCGCTGACCTCTAAGTCCTTTGGGGAGAAGACTCTGCGACTTAGTGTAATTGCACAAGGACTTTACGCCAGTATCTCCCCGACAACCTCATGAAAACAAGGAGTTTCTCTACAGAGTACGGGGGGGAGGGGTAACCCGCAACCAATCGGTTGCATGTCAGATCCCGCGCTCTCCACGTCCCAGTGTCTCTTCGTCCCTATGTCCCCAGTCCCTTCGTCCCGAGTCCCTTCGTCCCCAGTCCCTTCGTCCATCCTCCTCCCTGTAAACTGAATTCGACCTATGTTTGAGAACCTTACAGAAAAGCTGCAACGAGCCTTCAAGACCCTCCGGGGCCAGGGCACTCTCACGGAAGAAAACATGGATGAGGCCCTCAAAGAGATCCGCGTCGCCATGCTCGATGCCGACGTCAATCTCAACGTCGTCAACGAACTCATCGAGCACATCCGCGCCAAAGCCGTTGGCACCGAGGTGCTTACCGCGCTCTCGCCCTCCGAGCAGGTCATCAAGATCGTCCGCGACGAGCTGATCGAACTCCTCGGCCGCGACACTGCCCGCTTCAAATTCGCCTCTCAGCCGCCCACCATCATCCTGATGGCCGGCCTGCAGGGCTCCGGCAAAACCACAACCAGCGGCAAGCTGGCTGCCTGGCTCAAAAAAGGCGGCCATCGCCCCATGCTCGTCTCCGTCGACGTCTACCGCCCCGCCGCGCGCGAGCAACTCAAGGTCGTCGCCAAGTCCATCGAAGCCCGCCTCTACGAAGGCAAGCTCAACGATGAGGCCGCCGGCTCCAAACTTGTCGAACGCCTGGCCGGCGAAGCGCGTCGCGAAGCCCGCATCCTCGCCTGCGACACCCTCATCGTCGACACCGCCGGCCGCCTCCACATCGACGAAGAACTCATGGATGAAATGGCCCAGCTCAAAAAGCTGCTCAATCCGCAGGAGATCCTCTTCGTCGCCGACGCCATGACCGGCCAGGACGCCGTCGAACTCCGCGCAGGACTTCCACAAGCGCCTCGGCCTCACCGGCGTCATCCTCACCAAGATGGATGGCGATTCGCGCGGCGGCGCGGCCCTCTCCATTCGCCACGTCACCGGCCAGCCCATCAAGTTCATCGGCACCGGCGA
This sequence comes from uncultured Acidobacteriaceae bacterium, assembly GCA_963774175.1. Taxonomy (GTDB): domain Bacteria; phylum Acidobacteriota; class Terriglobia; order Terriglobales; family Acidobacteriaceae; genus Telmatobacter. Next base: position 442,188 of record CAVZDT010000015.1, on the reverse strand, counting down.
AAAGCCCGACGCCTTCGAGCCCTTTCATCCCGATCGCATCGTTGGCCGCATCCTCGGCATGGGCGATATGCTCTCGCTCATCGAAAAAGCCGAGTCCTCGCTCGACCGCAAGAAATCCGAAGAGTTCGCAAAAAAAGCGCTCCTCGGCGACGGCTTCACGCTCGAAGATTTTCGCGATCAGTTGAAACAGATCAAGAAGCTCGGATCGATGGAGAGCATTTTGAAGATGATGCCCTCGGTCGGCCCCTTCGCCGGCCTGCAACAGGCCGCCGGCCAGGTCGACGAAAAGCAATTCGTCCGCCTCGAAGCCATCATCAGTTCCATGACGCCTTATGAGCGCCGCAACCACGAAATCATCTCCGGTTCCCGCCGCAAGCGCATCGCCGCCGGCTCCGGCACCAGCGTGCAGGAAGTAAACCAGCTCCTCCGCCAGTACGCGCAGATGAGCAAGATGTTCAAGCAGATGGGCAAAGGCGGATTAGCCCGCCAGATGATGCGCGGCGGCATGTCCGACCTGATGGGCAAACAAAAATTCGGGCGTTAGCGTGCTGAGTTCTGTCGACCCCAAACCCACATCAGGTACAACTGTGTCATCCTGAGCGGAGCGGTTTTCTTCAGCGGAGCGAAGGATCTGCTTCTGTTTCTGTCATTCCAATCGCCACGGATTCGAAACGATGACCACCCTCCAGGACCAACTCGACGAGATCACCGCCAACACCCGGCACCTGGTGCAGGCGGACCGCCTCGCCGTCGGCGAGCGCGCGGTCGAGGAGCTTTTGCACTCCGGCATCGAAGAAAAAATCCTGCCCGTAGGCGCGCTTGCTCCCGAGTTCGCGCTGAAAGACTGCCAACGGCCCGCCTGGTGCGCAGTGCGGATCTGCTCGGCCCTCGGTCCGCTGGTCATCAAGTTCTTCCGCGGCCGCTGGTGCCCCTATTGCATCACGGAGCTCGAAGCCTGGCGCGATCTCTACGGCCGCTTTGCGCGAGCGCGAAGGCCTTTTCGTCGCCATCGGCCCGCAAATTGCCCGCCAGAGCGACTTCATGGCCGGCCAGCACGGACTTCCCTTCCCGGTGCTGCACGATCCCGACAATGCAGTGCAGAAAAGTTCGGCCTCGTCTACACCGTGCCCGAATACCACCGCGCCTACTACCTCTCGATCCTGGTCAACATCCCCTTCGTCAACGGCGAAAAAAGCTGGCGTCTGCCCATGCCCGCCACCTACGTGATAGTCCCGCAAAGACCGCAAAGTCCTCTTCGCCGAAGCGCATGCCGACTTTCGCGTCCGCCCCGAACCGGAAGAAGCGCTGGCAGCGGCGCTTGCCCATCACAGCCGCTGAGTTGCGGAATCCAGTTTGCATTTCGCATTTCTCAGATCCCTCCAAACTAACTCCGCGCAGCAGAAACACCTTGCTGCGCGATGACTGTCCACGAATTATCTCTACCTCGTTCTTGCCAACTTCGAAGAACGATGCGAGAAAAGAAATCAGCGCCGAGTTCGCCTTCCCGTCAATCGGAGGTGCATGCACGGCAATCTTCAACTGAGCGTCCGCGCTTTCGCCGTAAACGCCAACAATGGCCGTCTTCCTTGCGCCAGGCTGGGCGCGCACGGCGAGCGTAACTCCCGCTGGCGTCGCGCGCAGCATCAATCGGGCCCGGTATAAGGCTGCCGCTTGCCGAACAGAGCCGTTCCAACCCGAATACGCGTCGCGCCTTCTTCAATTGCCAGCGGAAAATCGCCACTCATGCCCATCGATAGAACATCAAGCCTAAGCCGCGGATACCGCGCGGCCCACCTATCGCGCCAATCACGCAGCCTGCGAAAGCAGGCGCGCGTTACATCCGCGGAGACGCCCCAGGGGGCGATTGTCATTAGCCCCTGAATCTGAAGATCTGACAAAATCCGGTAAACGTTCGAGCATTGCAGCCGCTTCCGCAGATTCGGGATCAAGCCCGGCCTTGGTCTCTTCCGGGCTCAGCTTGACCTCGATGAGGATCGGAAGTCTTTTGCCGAATCTAGCAGCAGCATCGTTCAGCCGTTCCGCCAGCTTAAGCGAGTCCACCGAATCCACTGCGTCAAACAACTCAACAGCGCGCCCAGCTTTGTTCGATTGCAAATGGCCAATGAGATACACCTTCACTGGCGCGACCCGATCGCGCCGTACACTCTCTAAATCCGGCGCCTTCGCCGCGAACTCCTGCACGCGATTCTCGCCAAAGAGCTTCAACCCAAGTCCCGCAGCCTCGCCGATCGTCGCTGCCGGATAGGTCTTCGAAACGGCCATCAACTCGACGCTTCGCGCCGCGACCCGCCCTTCGGCAAGCCTCGGCAATCGCCGTCTCCAGCATCTCGAGATTCTCTGCAAGATTCGCCACAGTGATCACGCCTGCGAATCAGCGCCCGTGCTCTTCGAGATACTTCTCCGCCTCGAGCGCCGCCATGCATCCGGTTCCCGCCGCCGTGATCGCCTGGCGATATCGACGGTCCTGCACGTCGCCGCAGGCATAGACGCCCGGCACCACGACCCCTTTGCGCGTTGTGAAGATGTTGCCCTTGAGTCACGATATAGCCGTCGCCGTCGAGATCGATCTGGCCCGCAAACATCTTGGCATTCGGCTCATGTCCGATGCCCAGAAACAGCCCGTCCACATCCAGAACGCTCGTCACGCCCGTCACCACGTCGCGCAGGCGCAGCCCGTTCACTTCCTTTTCCTCCACGCCCAAGCACTTCGTCCACGACCGTGTTGGTGCGCAACTCGATGTTCGGATGCGCCATCGCACGCTCCAGCATGATCTTCGACGCGCGGAACGCCGGCCGCCGGTGCAGCAGCGTCACCTTCGAGGCAAAACGCGTAAGAAACAGCGCCTCTTCCATCGCCGAATCGCCGCCGCCCACCACCGCAATCGTCTTGTCGCGGAAGAAGAATCCATCGCACGTAGCGCAGCTTGAAACGCCGTGTCCGATCAGCGCCTGCTCGCTCGGCAATCCCAGCCACCGCGCGCTCGCACCCGACGCAATAATCAGCGTGCGGGTAAATATCTCGCCGCCGAGGTGTGCAGTCGGAACGGATGCACGCCCAGATCCACGCGATCGAGATGAGCCAACTGAAACTTCGCGCCAAACCGCGCGGCCTGCTTCTTCATGTTGTCGATCAGTTCCGGTCCCTGAATGCCGTCCGGCCACCCCGGAAAGTTCTCGACCAGCGACGTAATGGAAAGCTGGCCGCCCGGCTCATGGCCCTCCAGCACCAGCGGTTTCAGGTTGGCGCGAGCGCTGTAAATGGCTGCAGTCAGTCCGGCGCAGCCGGAACCAAGAATTACGGTATCACGAGTCTCTGTCATGAGGTTTCCCAGTCAGATTGTAGACGGCGCACCCGACCTCCTCCGATGCTGAAAACCGCGCCGGAAACGGCGGCTCATCGACTCCAACACCGCAGCTTCGTCTCCGCCCCAGATGCGGGTGGATCACCCGCTAGATAAGATGATTGACATGGCAAATCTGACTCTTGTCTACGGAATGCGGCTGCTGCCCGAGGGCGAAGTCACAGAAATTCACGACGCTACCCTTAAGCTGGCCAACGGCCACGAAGCGCACGTCACCATGCACGTGCTTGAAGGCTCGCGCGAACAGATCGAGACTCAGCTCAAGCAGAGCCTCGATGCGTTCTTCGATTTTTATCCGGAGATATGATCGGGGCAGCGCCGACATCAGCGCAGCCCATCCGGCCACCCATGCTTAGCTCGCCGTTGGCGCTCAGACCCGCGCCTGCGTCGTCTTCTTTGCAGTGCTTTGCCGCACGCGCAGATTGTCGATTGCGTAATCGATAAAGCGCGGCTCAAAGTGCGGAGCCTCTCGCATGAAGCGGCAGGTCGCAATCACCTGGTCCACAATAAACCGCGGGTGATAGCAAGCAAGTTCCAATCCCTTTTCCACCGTGATCTTGTGCACGATTATGTCGAAGATCTCCTCCGCCATTTCGACTGACCGTTTGTGGCATTCGGATTCAAAAATTTTCTTGTAGTTTTCGCGCGAAGGCGCACCAACTTCGATCTTGTAAGGCAAACGCCGCAAGAACGCCGGATCCATCAGGTCTTCCGGCTCAAGATTGGTCGAAAAGATCACCAGCTCTTCAAACGGAATCGAAAACGTCTTACCCGTATGAAGTTTCAGGTAATCAACCTTGCTTTCCAGCGGCACGATCCAGCGGTTCAGCAGATTCGTCGGACTTACAATCTGCCGTCCAAAGTCGTCAATCAGAAAGCATCCACCCAGCGCCTTAACGTGCAGCGGAGCCTCGTAATAATGCCCCGTCGTGTCGTAGCGCAGATCCAGCATTTCCAGCGTCAGTTCGCCGCCCGTGATCACAAAGGGCCGCTGACAGGGAACCCAGCGCGCATCGTAGCTCTGCGCCTTCACCACGGTAAACGCACCTTCGTCCTCGATACTGGTCGTCTCCAGCGGAAGGTGAATACTGGGATCGTGCACCCGGATAATCTGCCCCTCCACCTCGACCGAATATGGAACGTAAATCACATCGCTGAAGACCGAGGCGAAGCGTTGCGCCACCGTGGTCTTTCCGTTTCCCGGCGGTCCATACAGCAGCATGGCTCGGCCTGAATTCAACGCCGGGCCCGCTTGCTCCATAATGCGGTCGTCAAACGCCAACCCCGTGGTCGCCGCCTTGATTTTCTCCGGCGTCACCAGCTCATTGGTCAGCTTTTGCATGTTCACCTGGTCGGTGAACTCCTCAAGCGTCACCGGCGCCGGACCTGTATAGTGTTGCCGCGTCATGGCGTCGATCACGAACCGCTTGCCCTGTTCCGTAAATGTGTAAGCCAGATCGATCAGGCTGTCTGAACTGCGCGCCCCCAGGTTCTGCAGCAACGACCGATCCACGGCCATGCGTACCAGTTCGAGAACGATGTTGTACGGCAGCTTGATCGAGTCGCCAAACTGCCGCACCGTCTGCAGCCTGCCCACATAGATCAGCTTCAGCATGAGGCTCAGCAGATCGGATTCGTCCAACCCAGTGGCCGCAATATTTTCCGGCTCGCGCGGCGTGCGGTGCAGGAACTTCTCCAACGTGTCCTTCGAAAGCGCACCAATGGCGACCAGATTTTCGCCCAAGCGTCCGCCGCACATCGACAGGCGCTCCAGAGCCTTCGCAATGTCCATCTCGGTCACGAGCTTGGCCCGGACGAGCAAATCTCCCAATCTCAAACGCGTGCTAATGGCTTCCTCCCGTTAACTTCCTCGAATTGCTCATCTTGGATTGCAAAGCCATTGTAGCCAGAAAAGTAACTCTACAATGAACTTAGGTAACTCAATCGGAGGTTTTCATAGTTACTAGTGTGTCAGATCCCACAAAGACGCGGCTTTCTTGAGCAATAGCTTCGCGGGTAATTAGAGAATTTCAATCTTTTCCAGCGAACGCTGGAGCGCGAGAAGCAAGTGCTTGCACGGAGTTTTTCCAGTGCACGCGCCGCGATCTACCATCCTCGGCTTGTTTACCGTTCTCGTACCTGCAATGGCCATTGCTGGAGGGCCCAAGTTCGTAGCCGGCACCGCCTACTTCAATCCCTCGGTTGTCGGTGAGCCGGTGCACTGGGCGGGCGGCGTCGTCAGCTACTACATCGACCAGGGCCCTCTCAACAGCCAGATCAGCAATTTGCAGGCGACCGCGATGGTTGACGCTGCCGCCGCCCTCTGGAGCGCCATACCCACCGCGGGTGTAGTTCTGAACGATGCGGGACAGTTGAATGAAGACGTGAACGGCACAAATGTGATCGCAGGCAACCAGGTCTTCGCGCAACCCGCGGACGTCGCATCCTCCGCAATCAGCTATCCGCTCGCCATCGTCTACGACTCCGACGGGTCGGTGATCAACGCGCTCTTCGGAGCAGGCTCCAGCGACCCAACCAGTTGCCAGAACAACGGCGTCCTTACGTGGCTCGACAACATCCAGCCCAACGCGACCATCGCCCATGCCGTCATCCTTCTCAACGGCCTCTGCGCCACCAACACTAACCTCGTTGAGATGATGCAGTACGAGTTGGAACGCGCCTTCGGCCGCATTCTCGGCCTCGACTACTCCCAGGTGAATCCCGCTGCCCTGAACAATAGCGGGGAGCCGGATGGCATGTTCGGCTGGCCGGTCATGCATCCCATGAGCGGCGTTTGCGGAGCCGCGGGCGGGGTCTGCATCCCCAACCCCGGCCAGCTCCGCTATGACGATATCGCTGCGCTGAACCGCATCTATCCCATCACTGCGGCCAGCGCCGGGTCCTTCCCGGGCAAGCAGATCACCGCCGCCAGCACAGTCTCCATCCAGGGCACCATTCAATTCCGTACTGGTGCCGGGATGCAGGGAGTCAACGTTGTGGCGCGTCCGCTCGACTCCAATGGCAATCCGCTTTATCAGTACACCGTCACCGCGGTCTCGGGCGCGCTCTTCAGCGGCAACCGCGGAAATCCCATCACCGGATGGGTCGACTCGAATGCAAACCCGCTCGCGATGTGGGGTTCCAATGACCCCACTCTCGAGGGTTCCTTCGACCTGAGCGGAATCCCCCTACCGCCCGGCATGACCAGCGCGGACTACCAGCTCACCTTCGAAGCCATCAATCCCCTCTACATGCTTACCGAATCTGTCGGCCCCTACGTCGACGGCTCGCCGACCCCCTCCGGAACCACGCCGGTGCTTTGCATTCCCAACATGGCTGCGGGTAGTGCGCAGACTCTTACCGTCACGGTCGCCGACTCTGCTGCCGGAGGCACATCCGCCATCGCCTCTGCCGCCGCGCCGCGCATGCTTGCCCCAAGCGGTCTCTGGTGCGGCCGACTCAGCCAGGTGGGCCAGACTGACTGGTTTGATTTTCCCGTGCGCGCCGGTCACACCTTTACCGTGGTCACGCAGGCCCTCAACGAGTTGGGACTGCCCACCGAATCGAAGGCCCTCCCCGTCATCGGCGTCTGGGATGCATTCGATCCCGTATCCGCGCCATCTGCAGGCTGGGCGCCACCTCTGAACGGCTACGCCACCGGCGAAACCTGGCTCCAGATCACCGCCGACTCTGACGACATCGTCCGGCTCGGTATTGCCGACATGCGCGGCGACGGCCGTCCCGACTACGCCTACAACGGCTGGCTGCTTTATGCCGACACGGTTCAGCCGCAACGCTTGCCCTCGTCCGGCGGTCCGATCGTGATTCAAGGCATGGGCTTTCGGCCCAGCGATACCGTCTCCGTCGCAGGCCAGCGCGCCGTGGTCACCAGCATCTCTCCCAATGAGATCACCGCCATCGCTCCGGCCGCAGCTTCCGCCGTGTCTGGTTCTGTCGACGTTGAGGTTGACGATCTGCCAAGCTTCTACGCGATGACAATCATCTCCGGCGGCCTCAGCTACGACTCCGGCAACGGCGACTCGCTCACCCTGATGACCGCCCCTGCCGACACCGTTCCCATCGGCGTCCCCATCCCCTTTACCGTCGCCGCTCTCGGTCCCGACCTGAGTCCCGCCGGGGGAGTCACAGTCAACTACGCCGTCGCCAGCGGAAACGCGACGCTCGGATGCGGCGCATCCACCTGCTCCGTCGTCGCAACCGGCGACGGCACTGCGACCATAAGCGTCACCGCCACCACCTCCGGAGCCTCTGTCGTCATTGCGTCGCTGACCAACGGTGCCAGCCTGCAGGCCCACTTCACCGGCGGAACACCGCCCGTTCTTGACGCGCTTACGCCGAACCTCTCCGTCGCCGCCGGCGTCACCATGGAATGGATCACGCAGGCTCTGGCACTGAGCAATGGAGCACCCTCGCCGGGACAAACCGTAACTTGGCAAACCAGCATCGGCATTGCTCCGGTCGGCACATCGTCCGCCACAACCAACACTGGCGGAATCGCCACAAAATCGCTTACTGTCGGACCGTTGAACGAAGGTCAGCAGGTCACATCAGCCGCTTGCCTCAACGGTACCAGCCAATGCGTCAACTTCGTCGCGCTGGGAGCTCGCCCGGAATACGCCTGGCTCGAAGCAGTTGCCGGAACCTCGCAGACCCTGGCTGCTTCCGCCACTCCGAGCCAGATCCTGCTTCGTCTCCGCGACATGAACGGCAACCCGATGGCTGGCGGAACCGTGACACTCTACCAGGCGGTTTATCAATGGGCCCCTCCCTGTCCGCCACACGGCCGCTGCGCCCAGCCCAATCTGCTTGCCACCCAGACCGCGACGGCCACCTCCGGCCTTGATGGTACCGTCAGCTTCGCCCCGGCCTCAATTCCCGGTGTCGCCACCAGACTGGTTGGCCTCGCGGTCACCGGCAACTCCAGTACACTCGGAATCTCGATCGAGCAACATCCCTGATCCCTGTTATTTGCGAAACAGCTGCTTCCCGCCATCGTCCTTGGGCATCAATAACATGAGAGCTAGAGCGAGGTGCGATGAGCGAACTTACGAAGCCGCTCCGGGTAGACGGATCTGCGAAGCGGGCGCGCGTTGTGATCGTCGGCGCGGGATTTGGCGGCATTCATGCGGCGCTTGCGCTGCGCCGTCTTCCGGTCGACGTCACCGTCGTCGACCGCCGCAACCATCACATCTTTCAGCCGCTGCTCTACCAGGTAGCGCTTGGCCGTCCTGTCGCCCGCCGACATCGCTCAACCTATCCGCACCATTCTTCGCCGCCAGCAGAATACCGAAGTCCTGATGGACGAGGTAACCGCCATCGACGTGCAGTCCCGCGTCGTCAGTCTCGCCTCAGGTGTGCTGCTTCCCTACGACTACCTCGTTCTGGCCACCGGTGCTACGCACTCCTACTTTGGCAAGGATGAATGGGCATCCCTGGCTCCCGGCCTCAAATCCATTGAAGACGCCACCGAGATCCGCCGGCGCGTCCTGCTCGCCTTTGAGCTTGCCGAGCGCCACATGCAGGAGCACGGCTGGCACCCTCCGCTCAACTTTGTCGTTATCGGCGGCGGACCCACCGGCGTGGAACTGGCCGGCGCCATCAGCGACATCGCCAAGCTCTATATGCGCCACGACTTCCGCCACATTGACCCTACAAAGGCGCGCGTCCTGCTTCTCGACAATGGCCCGCGCGTTCTCGCCGCCTATCCCGAAGATCTTTCCGCCAAGGCTGAAGCGCGAGCTCTTCCGGCTCGGTGTCGAGGTGCACACCAAGAGCCACGTCACCGGCGTCGGTCCCGGCTGGGTTGAAGCCAACAACCAGCGCATCGAGTCGGCGGTAACGCTTTGGGCCGCCGGCGTCCAGGCCTCGCCGCTTGGCAAGATGCTCGGGGCGCCCACCGACAAGCGCGGCTGCGTCATCGTGGACGCACAACTCAATCCGCCTGGCCTGCCCGAAGTCTTCATCCTGGGCGATCTCGCCCACTTCGAGCAGGACGGCCACCAGGTCCCCGGCGTCGCGCAGCCTGCCATGCAGATGGGCGACCACGTCGGAAAGATCATCGCCGCCGACCTTGCCAATCAGCGCCGCCCCCCCTTCCGCTACTTCGACAAGGGCGATATGGCTACCATCGGCCGGATGGCCGCGGTGGCAAAGGTGGAATGGCCGTTCAAGGCGCACATGAGCGGATTCCCCGCCTGGGTCATCTGGATCTTCGTGCACATCTTCTTCCTGATCGGATTCCGCAATCGCATTGCCGTCTTCTCCCAGTGGGTCTGGAGTTACCTCACCTTCACCCGCGGTGCACGACTCATCACTGGCAGCCAGAACCTCCCCGGCTGGCAAGACCGGATCGACGCCGGTCCCGCCAAGCGAAGAAGACGTCCGCGCCGCGGAGGTGCGATAAGGGCAAGACTTTCTGATTCTCGCCTGTCCGGAATCAGGGGAGCTGAGCCGGAGCGAGATTCAATATGTAGTTCATCCGCTGTTCGGAATCCGATCCGTCTGCGGCGAACCCATTCAGCCCCGGCGTCTTGAACCTTTGATAATTGTCCAAACCTCCCGGCTCTCCGACTCTCACGAACTCGACATATCGTGGTGCGTCTGGGATGCGCGCCCCGAACCAGTGAGGATCGTCGCGCTGTGCCCAGGTCACCAGTGCCAGCACGGATCCAGCAGGATATGCAACCTTCGTCCCTTGCGTCTTTGCGGCCGATCTGGCCGCGCGCACAGCCGCATCATTGCCAAAGAGCGTTGCGGTCTCTCTCGTCGCCGGATTCACCATCATGGTGATTGCGCCCCACCCCAGCGGATTCCACTGAACGTCAGTAGGCAGCTTAAGCACAGCGGCCCGGTTGTTCGCCGCCTCCTGGCCAGTGGTTGCGGCATCCGTGATCGGAAGGGTGTAAACAAAATCATTACCGCGCACAGGTTCATGGCAACCGGTGCACTCGTTTACAAATCCAGATCCGTTTCCATAAGGTTGCAGGTCCAGTCCCCGCCAGCGTCCCCAGCCCCAGCCATCCGTTTTCCTGTAAGCACGCGAATCCTTGAGCATCAGTTCCACCTGCACGAACTTGCCGGGATGGAGAAGTCCATCCGCGTCCGGCGTACGCTGCCATGCGATCTTCGCCATGCGAGCGCCGTCAGGCCATGGATGGATGCTGCCGGATTGAATCGCCCGGATTGCAATGTCATTCCCCACAACGAATCGGAAAGTATTGTTGTCACCCCGCTCCGTGGTGCTGATCGGCTTCCAATCCTCGAACCGCGAATCGAATGCCAGCCCGTTGCCCTCCGGATGCACCGCAGCCAAAGAAGCAAGCAACTGTTGTGCGGGGGCGTCCCCGCTCCGATCATCCGGTCTGGCCCCGTTCGCCGCCGGGGCAAGCCTCGTCTCCCGACGGCCATGGCGCGAGATACGCCTTAAGCGTCGCAAGCTCCTGCTGGCTCACCTTCGCATCGGGATGCAGAGCAGTGAATTGAGACAGGGGCATCGCTCCAAGCTGGATCATGTTTACCGCTTCAAACAGTGCCGCCTTCTGCGCAGCGGCGGGCTTTGAACCAAGGGTCGAGAAGTTCAGGTGCTCGCGCGCGGTGAGAATGTCGTGCCGCACAAGCCAGTAGCCAGGCTGAACCTGGTCGAACCAGGAGAGCCGACTCTGGTTGGAGTGACAACTGTAGCAATCCTTCTCGAGGATCTTCTTCACGTCGTCGGGAGCCTGCACTTCAGCCGTCGAGGGCTTTGACGAGATACCCGGATGCACCAGTTGCAGGGCCGCAAACACAGCCATCGCGGCGACGAATATCTTCGCAGGCATTTTCATGAATTAGTCAACCTCAAGATAGTGATGTCTCCCCGCGGCCTCCCGATGTTGAGAAGTATTAATGCCCCATAAGCGCGCCTCATTCGTGGCATTGCCCGCCAATCCATCTAGTAAACTGATCAGAGTCATGCTCGATCTGGGATTTGTCCGGGGCAACCTGGAAGTTGTGGAAGCAAAACTGCGTGCCCGCGGTGCCGATCCTGCCGCGCTCCTCGGCGATTTTCGCAAACTGGATCAAAGCCGCCGCGAAGCCATCACCGCCTCCGAGCAGCTAAAAGCCCGCCGCAACGAGCTCTCGCAGCAGGTCGGCGCGCTCAAGCGCGAGGGCAAAGACGCCACAGCTGTTATGGACGAGACGCGCGCCCTCAAAGAGAAGCTCGATGAGCTGGATAAGACGGCGGCCGCGCTCGACGACGAGATGCGCCTCTCGCTGGCCAGCATCCCCAATCTCACGCGCGACGAAGTCCCCATCGGCAAGTCCGAAGAAGACAACGTCACCGTCAAGACCTGGGGCGAAAAGCCGCAATTCGACTTCACCTCCAAGCCGCACTGGGAACTCGGCGAGCAGCTGGGCATCCTCGATCTGGAACGCGCTGCCAAGCTCAGCGGCGCGCGATTTGCCGTCTACATGGGCGCCGGTGCGCGCCTCGAGCGTGCGCTCATCAGCTTCATGCTCGACATGCACACCCAGAAGCACGGCTACACCGAAGTCCTGCCGCCCTTCATGGTCAATTCGAAGAGCCTCTTCGGCACCGGGCAGCTTCCCAAGTTCGCCGAAGACCTCTTTCGCTGTTCCGACGCGGACGCCGAAGCCGTCGCGCGCGGCGAGTTCAAAGACAACGACCACTGGCTGATTCCAACCGCCGAAGTGCCGGTCACCAATCTCTACCGCGACGAAATTCTCGACGAAACCCGCCTGCCCATCAGCCTCACCGCCTACACGCCCTGTTTCCGCGCCGAAGCTGGAGCCGCGGGCAAGGACACACGCGGCATCATCCGCCAGCACCAGTTCCAGAAAGTCGAATTGGTCAAATTCACGCGCCCTGAAGAGTCCGACGCTCAACACGAGCAACTCACGCGCAACGCTGAAGAGGTCCTCGAAGCACTCAACCTCCCCTACCGCCGCGTTCTGCTTTGCACCGCCGACACCGGTTTCAGCTCTGCCAAGACCTTCGACCTCGAAGTCTGGCTGCCGGGCCAGCAGCTCTATCGCGAAATCTCCTCGTGTTCCAACTTCGAGGCGTTCCAAGCCCGACGCGCCAACATCCGCTTCAGGCCTTCCGCCAAGGGCAAAACCGAATTTGTGCACACGCTCAACGGCAGCGGCCTCGCGGTTGGCCGCACCTGGCTCGCGATTATCGAGAACTACCAGCAGCTTGACGGCTCCGTTCTCGTTCCCGAGGCGCTGCGACCTTACATGGGCGGCCTGGACCGCATCACGCAACGGGAGCAGCTATGAACAAGACGCTGAAAAGCTATTTTTACTGGACCTATCCCCGCGGCAACGTCCACTACGACGTGATGGTGACGCTGATCCTGCTCTTCATCTTCGTCACCCCGCAGTTCTGGGACTTCGGCGACAAGCCCTCGCGCGCCCCGGGCCCCTCGCATCCCATCCAGGTAGTGACCGACGGAGGACGCGGCATCATCGTCACTCTCAATGCGGATGACTTTGTCGTGCCCGCGAATGAGTCTGTCAGAGAGGTCCGCAAGCAACTGCGCAAGGCCATCGAACCAATCACCGGCGACGCCGTATCGGTGACCCGCTGGGAAACAGCCGTCGACGCACAGGGCAACCGAGTGTGGAAGATCTGGGCCCGGCGCTGACGCGCTGAAAATTGCCGGACGATTGATTCGTTCTGCGCATCTCACTGTCCAACAGAAAAGGATGTATATGCTCCTGGGAAAGAGAATCTGGCTCGCATCGTTGGCGCTCATGCTCGCACCGATCTCCTCGAATCTCGCAGCACAGGATCTCAAGACCGTTCTTGCCAGGCTCGATGCCACAGCGGAAAATTTCCACTCGAGTTCCGCTGATTTCGAGTACGACATCGTGGTCACAGACCCAGTCCCCGACACCGACGTGCAGAAGGGCTTCGTTTATTACGAGCGCAAAGGCAACGGCTTCGAGTCGGGAGTCCACATCAACGAGATCAATGGCAAACCCGTTCCCAAAACCATTGTGTTTGCAGGCGGTGTTTTGAGGATGTATGACAAGCTTCCCGACCAGGTGACGACGATAAAAAAAGCGGGCCAGTACCAGAGCTATCTCGCCCTCGGTTTCGGCGCCAGCGGCAAGGACCTGCTTCAGAAATTCGATGCGAAGTATCTCGGCTCCGAGACCGTCAGCGGCGTAAAAACCGAAAAACTTGAACTCGTAGCCAAGGATCCCGAAGTGCTGAAGTACTTCCCCAAAATCACCATCTGGATCGACCTGTCACGTGGAGTCAGCTTGAAGCAGGTATTCGACCAGGGGCAGGGCCAGTCGCGTGTCTGCACTTACTCCAACATCAAGCTCAATCAGTCGTTGCCCGGGGATGCTTTCACCTTCAAGACCGACAGCAAAACCCAGTTCACCACCCAATAAAGCGCCCCGCCGTGCGCCGCAAACAGCTTTGGAAAGCACTCGAACGTAGAACGCGCCTCGGGCGCTCCCACCGTCTGCGAAGCGCGCCCCTTTCCTTTTGCGCCAACCCTACAGCAAAGAATTGTGGGGGAAATTCGCGTCATCTCGTGACGCCGGCGTGTTTTTGTCTGATTGCAATGGCCCGCACCCCCATTGAGTGCTACTCTTCTCATCACCGAGCGCAGAATTGGACAGAATTTCAGGCCATTCGAGGCTCGTGTGCGGCACTTGACGCAACGATGGAGGTCTTAATCCATGTCAACTCGCAATCAAACCAGGCTCCTGCGCATCGGCGCCTTGGCGGCAATCTCTGCACTCATTGGAATTCCCGTCTTTGTCTCCGCTGCGCAGGCAAGTCCGCAGGCTCCGGCTGGCGCAGGATCGGTTCAGCTGCAGCCTTACACCGCTCGCGACAATAGCGTTTCTGCCGGCGTGCCACCTGGATGGAAAGTCACCGACGGCACGCAGACGGCAATCACAATGTCTGGCCCGCAAGGCGAAATCATATACCTCGGAGTTGGATATACCGCGCATGACGGCCCATTTCAGGCCGGACAGAAGGGACCTGCCGGCTCTTACATGACAATGCCGTATTCGGCAAAGCTCACCGACAAGCTCATCATGATTCTCCAGCAAGGTGCGGCGATCACCGGAAATCCGGCGCCTCAGATTAAATTCCTAACCGCGGCACCGCTTCAGATGCCCGCGGCGCTGGGCCAGTGCGGCAGGTTTGTCATCGACATCTCCGGAGTCCCGAATCCTGCCAAAGGAATGGGCATATTGTGCTCGCTCCCGGCCGACTCCTCGCAATTCTTCAAAAACTTCCTCATGATGGGAACAGCCCCCTCGGCAACAGCAGCACAGGAAGCGCCGATCGTTCAGGCCGTCTTTGCCAGCTATAAAGTTCCCTCGGATTGGCTGCAGAAGAAGCTGGCGCCTTTCACCGCCCCAACTTCGACTGCGACGGCACCTCAAGCAGCCGCTCCTGCCCAGGTCGCAACACAGCTGAAGATCAATGCCGCCCAGCAGAAAGCGACCGATACCAGCGCGGAATGCTTCGATCTCATCGTGCTCCGCGAAACGCCCGATCGGCAACTCCCACCACAATGCCGCGGGAATTCTCCACTTCAATAGTTTTTGGGAGTCGAATCTGATCTCGGCTGCAGTTCACATCCCGAATCGTCGCGCTAGCGTCGAAACCAGCGCGCTCAGCGCCACGCCACCTGCCGCAAACAGCATGGGAAAGCACTCGAGCGTGTAACGCGCCTCGGGTGCTTCCACTGTCAGCAGAAGCGCGCTGCGCAGAGCAAGGTAAGCCAGCATCCACGCCCACATCCTGGGACGCAAGCAAAGTCCGGCAAGTCCCAGAACCACAAAAAACGCATTCAGTCCCGCATAAAACCAGCTGAACCGCGTCTCCGCATAGTGATGCCGGTACACCCACCAATCCAGATCGATGGGCAGATTTTCGACGCGCGGACGCAGCCACATATCCACAACCCGCCCCACCGGCATCAGCACATGCGATCGGAATGGATGACCTTTGTATCGCTCCGCCGCCAGCTTTGCGAACCGCGCATCAATCTCCGGCGTCAACTGCTCGCCGCCGTTGTTGTAGTCATCAAACAGCGTCGCCGTCTCCGCGTATTGCTGCGGGCTATCGAATGCCCTTGCCGGCAGCTTTGAGATGTCCAGGGTGTCGCCTGGCGCATCCCAGTACACCTGATACGTCGAGACGAAATCCAGGCACCACGTCTTCACCCAGCTCACCCAACCCGCCTGTGTCGGCTCTCCGGGATCCATCGCATAGCGCGGCGCCAGCGGCTCAAATACCTGAAAGGTACTCCAGTTCCGCCAGGTCCAGGCCGCAAACGGCGTCACCGCCAGCAGCACGCATACCGCGATCATGCGCGTTACGCCGCCCGTTATCTCGATCCGGTCCTTCTTGCGAACCAGCGTCAACACCAGCGCCGGCGCAAATGCCACGGCCACCAGTGCCCCATCCGGACGCAGCAGCGCCGCATACGTCACGGCGAAGGTAAAACCCAGTGCCGGCCACCACCCTGGCCTCTCATCGAACACTGCCGTGCACCACATGGCCAGTGCGATCACAAACAGCGTCGGCCCCTCGGTCAGCGGACTCGCCGCATACACGGCCGTAAACGGGCACAACGCAGACAGCCAAAGCGTGCAATGCGCTGCCCCCCTACTTATCGGGGCCGGAGCAATGCGCCGCGCAAGATCCGCCAGGAGGAGGCATCCTGCCAGTTCCAGCACAATCTGGACCCATGCCGCAGATGCGTAGTTTTGCATCCCGAACAGCTTGAAGCAGACAGCCAGGAGCAGCGGGTACCCCGGCAAGCGAATCAGTGTAGGATAGGTCTCGCCCGTACCCACCGTCAGCGCGTATCTCCCATGGAGCAGGAGGTTTTTGGCAATGCCGCCGTAGATCAGCGAATCTCCGGTGGTCTCGAAGAAGTGCCTGAGCATCCAAACACGAAGGAACGCTCCTGCCAGAAGAGCCATCCCGACCGAGAGGGCCCCGGGGCCCCAGCGAAGGGTCTTGATCGCCGGGGCAGCAGTGCGGACGGGATTCCCATCTCCAAAGGTCTCGATCGATTGACTCACGGGTTCAGCTTCCATACGATTCGTACTGTATAGCGTAGAAACCTGCAATGCTCGATAAACAGATATTTTTTGACCCCCAGCGAACACGATGGAAGCGCCTGCGCCGCATATTTGATATCACGGCAGTTGTTTCTACGCTCGTTCTGGCCGGCTTCATCTTCAATGTGCTCCGCGGACAACATCTGCAGGAACTCGTGCTGCCAACGCAAAGGCACACCTTTAGAGGTCTGCAGAATCGCACCCCGGTTAACCACAATGCGAGACCCCAGCATCCCGCCCGGCGCAAAACCGACCGCAGGCCGTCCGAGATTCCTTTTAATTCCGACGAGGGTCTCCGCGCCGCCTACTACGTCCCCGACGACCCAGCCGGATACTCGTCCTTCAAGGAACACGTCCACCAGATCGACTTCCTTTTTCCGCAATGGCTGCATGTAGACGGATCATCGACCGATCTCGAGGGAACCAACCAATACGGACAGGAGATACCCATCTTCCAGGGCGGGGTAGTTCACGATCCCGACGATCTCAGCAAGGTTAAGCATGTCATTCAGGAGGCGCACGAAGACACCGAAATCTTTCCCATGCTCACCAACTTCAACTCCCACACGCAGAGCTGGGACCCCGCGATCGCCGATATTTTGAATGACTCGTCAAAGCGCAAGGTGCTTCGACAGGAACTGGACCGTCTGTTCATTGCCTTCCCCGCTTATCACGGCCTGTCTCTCGACTTCGAAACGGTTCCCGACGAAGCGGAAAAGGCCTATGTCACGTTCATCCAGGAGCTCTACTCGGATATTCATCCCCGCAATCTTCGGCTCTACGTCAACGTCGGCGTATCGATGCCGGCCGACGAGTTGAAGACCATCGCACAGTCCTCCGACGCCGTGATTCTGATGAACTACGACGAGCACGAAAGCGTGAGCCAACCGGGGCCCGTTGCCAGCCAGGACTGGTTCGTGGCCAATCTTAACCGTGCCCTCAGATCTGTTCCGCTCAACAAACTCATCTGCGCCGTCGGCAATTACGGCTACGACTGGGAGATGTCCATCCCCGATCCCAAGGCCCGTAATCCCAAGCTGCGCAAGCCCCGCGTCGTCAATACGAATGATATTCCCCACGTCGCCGACGCATGGCAGTTGGCCAGCGACGCCGACGCCGACCTCGATCTCGATTACAACTCGCTCAATCCGCACTTCGAGTACATCGACGAAGACACGCACACCCGCCACGTTGTCTGGTTCCTCGATGGCGTTTCGTTGCTCGACGAGCTTCGCGCCGCGCGCGGCCTCGGCATCCGCACCTTCGCGCTGTGGAAGCTTGGCTCCGAAGACCGCTCCATGTGGAACGTCTGGGACAAGCCCACCAATCCCGCTTCGCTCAACACTCTGGACGTGCTGCAGGCCGGCCATGACGTCGACGCCGAAGGCTCGGGAGACATCCTCCGCGTCACCGGCCTTCCCCAGGCCGGCAAGCGCACCGTCACCGTCGACACCGACGAGCCTGACCCGCGCAAAAAGCTCCTCATCGACGAACACATGGATGTGTATCCGCACACATACACCGTCGAGTACTACGGCTACCATCCCAACGAAGTCGCCATCTCCTTCGACGACGGCCCCGACCCCAAGTGGACTCCGAAGATCCTCGACATCCTGAAGCAGAAAGACGTAAAAGGCGCCTTCATGATGATCGGGGCTCAGGCCCAGGAGAACATCGGCCTCATGCAGCGCGTGCAACGTGAGGGGCATGAGATCGGCAACCACACCTTCTTTCATCCCGATATTTCAGAAATCTCAAACCAGCAACTCGACATCGAGATCAGGCTCACCGAGCGGCTCTTCGCCAGCAAGCTGGGTGTTCAGCCGCTCTACTTCCGGCCACCCTACGACATCGACGAGGAGCCCGACACCGACGACCAGGCAGCCCCCATCGTGCGCGTGCAGCAACTGGGCTATACCATCGTCGGCAACAAAATCGATACCAGCGATTGGGATGAGCGCCAGCGTAAAACATCGGCCGAAATTTGCAAGATCGTGCTCGACCAGCTCGAGACCATGAAAACCAAGCCGCAGTTCCGCGGCTCCGTCATTCTCATGCACGATGGCGGAGGCGACCGTTCCGTCACCGTGGCTGCGCTACCCCTCCTGATCGACACGCTGCGCGAGCACGGTTACAAGATTGTGCCAGTCTCTGCCCTCATGGGCATGACAACCGCCCAGGTAATGCCGCCGCTCACCTGGCGTCAATACCTCCGCGCAATCCCCGACTCCATCGCCTTCTCGGCGCTCTCCATCATTGGCCGCTTCATCGTGCTGGTCTTCTTTCTGGGCGACGTCCTGATGAGCGCGCGCCTCATCCTTGTCGGCCTGTTCGCTATCATCGACCGTCTCCGCAAGCCGCATCGCCAGGCCTCGCCAGGATTCAATCCGCGCGTCGCTGTCTTTATCCCTGCTTACAACGAAGAGAAGGTCATCGTCCGCACCATCCGATCGGTGCTCAACTCCGACTACAACAATCTCCACGTTATTGTCGTCGACGACGGCTCGAAGGACCGCACCTTTGAAGTCGCACGCGAGGCATACGCCAAAGACATCGCCGCGGGCCGCGTCCAGGTGCTTACGAAACCCAACGGGGGTAAAGCCGCCGCCCTCAACCACGCTCTCGATCGCATCGACGAAGATTTGTACGTCGGCATCGACGCCGACACCGTAATCGCCATGGATGCGATCTCAAAGCTCATTCCACATTTCGAGGATCCCTCCGTCGGCGCTGTCGCCGGCAATGCCAAAGTCGGCAATCGGGTGAACCTCTGGACGCGTTGGCAAGCCCTCGAATATATCACCAGCCAGAACTTCGAGCGTCGCGCACTCGATCTGTTTAACGTTGTCACCGTCGTTCCCGGCGCCATCGGAGCATGGCGCACTGCGGGCGCCAAGGCCGCCGGCGGTTACCCCATCAACACTGTTGCTGAAGACGCCGACCTTACCATGAACCTCCTGGAGCAGGGGTACAAGGTGGTATACGAAGATCGCGCGCTCGCCTTCACCGAAGCCCCCATCGACGCGCGCGGACTGATGCGCCAACGCTTCCGCTGGTCCTTTGGAATTCTGCAGGCAGTCTGGAAACACAAGATGGCTTTTGTCCGCAACAAGGCGATGGGACTCTTCGCCCTGCCTAACATCCTCATCTTCCAGATGTTTCTGCCGCTCGTCTCGCCCTTCATCGACCTCATGTTCCTGGCCGGACTCGCTCACTATCTTGTCGATCGCCACTACCACCCCGAAGCCGCATCCGCAGCCAGCCTTGAAAAGCTGCTGGCCTACTTCGGCGCATTCCTGCTCATCGACTTCGTAACGTCCACCATCGCCTTCAGCCTCGAGCGCCGCCATCCCGCCAACAAGGGCGACGGCTGGTTGCTCTTCCACATCTGGCTGCAGCGCTTCGCCTACCGGCAGGTCTTCTCCATCGTCCTGGCCAAGACGCTGAAGCGCGCCATCGATGGCCGGCCATTCAACTGGGACAAGCTCGAACGCACCGCCACTATGAGCAAACAGACCGAAGCGCTGACGATGTGAGATGGGTTCACAGTTCAAAGCTCGAGGCTTGAGCCTGTGAACCATGAACTGTGAACTACCTCTCAGACCGCCCGCCGCAGATCGCCCGCCAGCAGGCGGTGAAACAAGTGCTCGCCCGCCTCTCGCCGCACCGAAAGCCGTCCCGCCCCATACGCCCGCGAGCGCAGCCCGCGCTGCACCGACTCGCAGATACCCACATCCTCGTCCTGGATGCGATCGCTCACAGCCACGCTCTCCGCATTCGATGCATGTGATGCTTCGCTCACGTCGGCGAAAAAGAAGTCAAATTGCACCAGGCAGCGATCGATCCCCAGCGGCAGCACCAGGTTGGTATCCATCACGCCCTGGTAGATATTGACCATGAAATTCGGATAGAGCCAGTAGTAATAAGCTCGTTCGCCAACACGCGTCGCCGAAAAGTCGGCATGCTCCTCTGAACTCACCATTGGGCTCGACTGCAGGGAATACCGCTCGCTGTTCTCGATGGTGTACTCCTTGTAGTCCAGCACGCTATTCAATCCCTTGTGCAGATGCGGCACGTGATAACCGCCATCAAGATAGTTATCGACATAGACCTTCCAGTTGCAGGCCAGCGTGTAGCTCTTGCGCGCAAAGAAGTGCAGCTTTGAAATAGAAAGCGGCTCGATGCGTGCGGCCAGACCGCCGAGAAAAACCTCCAGCGCCGGCGCCCGATCATCAAGCGTGACCAAGACAAACTGCTCCCATTCGGAAACGCGCACCGGAACAAGCCCATTGGCCGCGCGATCGAAGTTGCAAACGCCCGCAAACTCCGGCGCGCCCTTCAACGCACCGTCAAGTCCATACGTCCACCCGTGATAGGGACACCGCAGGTGCTGCACAGTACCACACGAAACATTCGCCACCGCTGCAGCATGATGCCGGCACACATTGAAGAATGCTCGAAGCTCTCCGTCGGATCCGCGAACAATAACCAGCGGTTCGCCGGCTATCTCCACCGTGAAGAACTGTCCCGCGTCCTTCACCTGGTCTAGCCGGCCCACCGCGATCCAATTGCGGCCGAAGACCTGCTCGCGTTCTGCCTGTTCGATTCGTTGGTCCAGATACCAGGACGCAGGAATCGTGTAGGCCTCCTCCAATGGCGCAGCAGGATCGTACAAATCCAGCAACTCAGCAACGGACTTGTTCATGCAGAATTCCTTTCAGAGACGCAACCGTACGGTTCGAGTCATCCCACGACAGAATCCGTTGCCCTGCGATGGCTCGACCGATAGATTGCAACACCGACCGCCAGCAGGACAACCGTCATGATCACAACCTTCAGGAATGTCTGGGTGGGATGCGCATCGTCTTCCGCGGGAAATAGCGAGAGAACGATGGTGCACGACGTGGAGAGAATACCAATGCAGGCCAGCGAAATCAGCGTACGCCTCCCGCCGGGAATGCGAAACGCGGCCGCCGGAGCCGGTTGCCCTTGCAGGTGAAGAGCTGATGCGAAGAGGAACAGGTAGGGGATGAAATAGGTGATGACCGCCATGCTCACCAGCATGTCGTAGGCTCCGCGAACGCTGCTGCCGGCCTGTCCCAGCATTCCGAACAGGATTCCGGCAGCGCCATAGAACATAAGCGCCACGTGCGGCGTGCGAAAGCGGGGATGAACGCGCCCGAATGCCGCCGGAAGATACCGGTGCACTCCCGCAACGAAGGGCAGCCGCGCCGTCGAGGAGAGATACGCGCTAGCCGCACCGATATTGCTCACCGCGACGAGCACCGCTATGGGCGCAACCACGGCACCAAAACCCAGCCGTCGGGCGAGAAGATCGACAGCCGTCATAAACCCGCTAAGGCCGCTGATGCTGCTCGCCGGCAGTGCAACCAGCATGGACACCGTGCCGGCGATATACCCGAAGCCAAGGACAAGCCCCGCCACCAGCAGCGACCGCGGAATGACACGGCGAGGCTCGCGAATCTCATCACCCATGAAAGACCCCGCCTCGCACCCGCCAAATGCAAAGAAGATCGTCGATAGAAAAATCAGGTTCTTCATGCCCGGCCGCGGAATCATCACGCTCACGCTGAATGCGGTTGCAGAGCCAAAGCGATAGAACGAGAAAATGCCAAACACGACGAGGGCAACGGCGGGAATCAACGTAGCGATCGCTCCCACGTTGTTGAGCCACTTGCCGCTGTCGAGGCCGATCACGTTCAGCAGCGTGATCAGCGCAAGCATGACGACAGTGAAGACCAGAAAGTAGAGCTGAGAGTCCGCGAGGTCCTGCATCGGCCGGCCAAGATAGAGCAGGCTGCTGGCCGCAAAGAAAAGCACCGCAGGAAAGTACGGCAGATTGCTCATCCAGTACGTCCACGCAGCCATGAATGCGGAGAACGGGCCGAAGGCCTCGCGCGTCCAGATGTAAAGCCCGCCCTCTTCCGGATAGCGCGACGAAAGGTCGAGAACGCATCCAGCAAGCGGCACGAAGAATCCAAGAAGCGCCGTAATCCAGATGGTGATAGCGGACGGCCCGGCCGCCGCAGCAGTGGCGATCCAGCGAAGGCTCAAGCCAGAGATCACGTAGAAAAAAATCAGGTCGCGAAATCCGAGAGCCCGCTTGAGTTTGGCTGTCGTCAACGTTGACCTCTTGGGAAAGATGGGAAAAGAGCGACTCAGTGCGGAGGTGCGCTTGCCCGTTGCGGAATCAACACAGGAATGCCGTCCACAACGGGATAGCTGCGGGCACAACCGGTACAAACCACCCTTGTGTCGAAAAATTGCAGCCTGGCGAAACAGACTGGGCAAGCAAGTTCGTCAGCCCATTGGCTCGATTGGCGGGGACTCACGTTTTGGGGGTGGTCTTGCATTCTAGAGGCTATGAGACCAGGGAATGGTGTGTCAGAGGAATGCTACGTGTTATTTCCTGATCCGCCTAGTGGATTGTGGCGTCCGCGGCTGCGTCGCCCTGTCCGTTACGCCGAACCGGCCGCTTGAGGAATTCCTGCTCGATGCGCTCGTTGGTTCCCGCACGGGCAAACTCGTAGGCGACACGGATGCCATTGAAGATGGCGCGATCGTTGGATGATCCGTGGCCGATGATGCAGACGCCGCGAACACCGAGCAGTTGCGCTCCACCATATTCGCGATAATCCAGCCTGCGGCGGAAATCGTTGAACGCCTGCCGTGAAAGCAGCGCACCCACCTTGGCCGTCACCGTTCGCGTCAGCGACTCGCGCAGCACGTCGCGGACAAATCGCCCCACTCCCTCGCTTGTCTTCAACGCGACGTTGCCTACAAATCCATCACAGACGATTACGTCGGCCTGTCCGCTGAAGATGTCCCGTCCTTCCACGTTGCCGATGAACTTGATCGGCAGCGCCTTCAGCAGCGGAAAGGCTTCGCGGGTGAGGTCGTTTCCCTTGCTCTCTTCTTCGCCGATGGAGAGAAGGCCTACACGCGGTTGGGCGATCTTGAGCACACTGCGGGCGTACATTTCGCCCATCACGGCGAATTGCTCCAGGTTATGCGCCTTGCAGTCGACATTGGCGCCCACATCAAGGAGTACGCACGGGTTTCCCGTCGAGCTGGGCATGGGTGTGGCCAGTGCGGGCCGATCGACGCCCGGCAGCGCTCCAAGCACCATCTTCGCAGTAGCCATGGCCGCCCCAGTATTTCCAGCTGTCACAAAGCCCTTGGCTTTGCCTTCGCGCACCAGCTTCAGCCCAACGCGCATGGAACTGTCACGCTTGGTGCGAACGGCATGTGCCGCTTTCTCCTCCATGCCGATGCGCTCCGAGGCATGGTGAATCATGATCGGCAGCTCTTCGTTTTCCAGGTGTTCGTCCAGAAGGTCGCGAAGCTCAGACGAAGGTCCAACAAGATGGACCCGTACCGGAAGCTCGCGTGCCGCGAGAATGGCACCCTTGATTTCGGGCTCAGGTGCTTTATCGGACCCCACCGCGTCAAGAACGATGTCGATAAGCATGCTGCGTCACCGTAAATCGGCCGTTAAAAACGCAAACGCCGGAAATGCAAAAACGTGCAGAATCATTCGTCAGAAAGGACCCGGCACATTGAACCACTTGCATCATTGCATATTTGGCGAATCTTGTAATGATGGTGGGTTTACTTGGCAGCTTCCTTCGTATCGAGGACCGCGCGTCCCTTGTACTCTCCGCACTTGGCGCAGGCGCGATGGGGAAGCTTCTTCTCGTGGCAATTCGGGCACTCCGAAAGACCGGTCGAAGTGAGGAAGTCGTGTGCGCGGCGGTTGGCGGTGCGGCGCGTAGAGTGGCGCCTTTTCGGATTCGGCATGGTGCAATTCCTTTCGCGTTACCACCCCGTCAAAGACCGCACAGGACCTGACTGCCTTCCGGCGAGGGCGGAACACTTAAAAATCAATTCTTTGAGGACTTTATCGTGCTGCGCAACCCGGAAAGCGCCTCCCAGCGGGGGTCGGTCTGACCCTCTTCGCAGGAGCAATCCTGGCTGTTGCGGTTCTGGCCGCAGCGCGGGCAAAGTCCTTTGCAGTCAGGCTTGCACAGCGTCCTGACCGGCAGGGACAAAAGCACCTGCTCGCGCAGCACATCCTCAAGCAAAAGACTGTCTCTTTGATAATAACCGATTTCCGTCTCCGGCGCCGTTATCGACCGCTCCGACGCCCCCGCATCGGCTCCCAGGGGCCGGAAGATCAGATCAAAGTCCGCACCAAGCGGAACCTCAACGGGTTCAACACATCGCGCACAGGGCACCTGGAACTTCCCGGCAAACTCCCCCCGCAGCCGGATATCCGCGACGATGTCCTTGGGCCCGCGGTGCTCGTGAATGACCTCGGCGCGTCCCGAGGCTTCCAGATCGCCTTGCTGCTTTGCTTCATCGCCAAGGTCAACGCGACCCGGCGGAAGCGCCAACTCAAACTCGATCGGCTCGCGCTCGAGTTCAACTACCTTGAATTCCATAGAATTCAGCGTAAAGCTGCGCGTTGGGTGAGTCAATCCGTTCCAGCGACAAGAACCGTCGCTGGGGACCACGTCAATGTCCAGCAGGGTTCCATGGGTTTCCGACGCACGATTGATCGTCAATGCTCGTGCGCGTGTCCCAGGTGAGCTCGGATTTCCGCGATCTGCTTCGCGTGCCGTGCCGGGTGCGCTGCGATCATGACCAGCGTCTCCATGCACGTTACCGGGCCCTCAATCATGGGGTGATCCGTCATCATTCGGCGCGGATCGCCAGTGCAGGTCTCGACCCAGCGCACCAGATCCCCCCGGACCTCATCGAATGCTGTCACCGCCTCCGCCAGGGTTTGGAAGTGTCCCCGCGGATGTGCTTGCGCCGGAGCCTCAATCTGCCTCGTTCGATCTGCAGCGAGCGCCGCAATCTTGGCCTCGCGTCGGGATTTCTCAAAGGGTTGATCTGTTTCCGTGGCCGCGCGCAGGCGCGTCAGCAGGTAACGCTCCGACTGGACCATGTGTTCCATGCATTCCAGAATCGACCATTGCTCGCGCGACGGTTTGCGCCTCGCCAGTGCGTCATCGACACCCGCAATGGTGTCTCCCAGCGCGTCGCGCCCCGCCTGCAGCACACGCAAGGTTTCGAGTCTCTCTGTCTCATCCATCCTGACCAATCCTTTATGCCGAACCAGCTATTCTTGTCGCGCGCGCTGCCGCAGTCAACAACGAGAAAAAGCATGCAAATCCGCGAAGCTGTCCAGTCCGACTTCGAAGAGATCACCGCAATCTACAACGATGTCCTCACCAACTCCACCGCCATCTACAGCGACCGCCCTGCCGGCGTCTCCGACCGCGTCGCCTGGTGGCGCGCACGCCTTGAGCAACACTACCCTGTTCTTATCGCCACCGACGGCCGGCGTGTCTGCGGCTTCGGCAGTTTCGGCGATTTCCGTTCCTGGCCCGGTTATCGCTACACCGTGGAAGGCACCGTCCACGTAGCCCCCGAATTTCGCAGCCACGGCGTCGGATCGCTGCTCCTGAAAGCGCTCATTGTGCAGGCGCGGATTGCCGGCAAACACTCGATGATCGCAGGCGTGGACTCTGAAAACAGGGCCTCCCTGCACTTCCTCGAGCACTTCGGCTTCGAGCGCGTCGGCTACCTGCGCGAGGTCGGGTACAAATTCGATCGCTTCCTCAACCTGGTTCTCCTCCAATACTGGATCACACCCCGCATCAGAGAGGACTGATCCCGCGAATCCACGCGATCGTTTGATAGATTGACTGCCATGATGACGATGATCGATGAACTGATCCGGCACAAGTGGTGGGCAAACTCCAGCCTCCTGCGCGCCATTGAGCAGCACAAACCTGCCGGCGAAGACGAGGAGTTGCGCAAACTGCTCCATCACATCCTGGTCGCCAACCGCTACTGGATGCTTTTGATCCTGGGCCAGCCGTTCCTCGACGAAGAGGAGAAGCGCGTTCCCGAAACTTTCGAAAAAATCCGCGACCGGTTTAACCAAACCGAGCGTGTTGAACTGGACTGGCTCACAAAGCTCGGCGCACCGGATCTCGATCGCCTTCTCCAACCCCGCGCCTTGCCAGGCGTACACATCTTGGTCGCGCAGGCTGTTGTGCAGGTCTCGCTTCACAGCCACGGCCATCGAGCGCAGTGCGCCACACGACTGCGTGCACTCGGCGGCACGCCGACTCCAATGGACTTCGTCCTCTGGATCAGAGATCGAGCCGCCTCACGTTAGTCCGTGCCGTCGATTCATGACCCGGTAAGCTGTTTGATATGCTTGACTTATACACAACAACCTGATATAATGCTAAAGTGCCACTCAGCACGGAATCCAACCGTGCGTCCACACAAAAGGAGAACCTCTCACATGTCCCGCCATGAGACCGCCATCACCCGCTTCTTCGACCTGTATACCCGCGAAAGCCGCCTATTCGACGTCCCAGCGCTCGTCGCACGCTTCGCGGACCCGTTCCTTTCCGCCGACCCGCACGGAACCCAGACTGTGCGCGTCTCTGAATTCGCCGCCGCCTTGCCAAAAAGGAAAGCCCTCTTCGAGCGCCTTGGCTCTCAGCCGGCAACCCTCGAAAGCATCCACGAAACGCCCCTCGACTCCCGCTACGTCCTCGCCAGAACCACCTGGCGCATGTCCTTCACACGCGAGAACGCCTCCGCGCAGGAACTGCTCGTCGACTCAACTTTCCTTATTGATACGGGCAAGGTGCAAACCAACGAAGCAGAATTCAAGATTCTCATGTACCTCACTCATCAGGACCTCATGCAAATCCTGCGCGATCGAGGCATCCTCCAAATCTAATCCACAGATTCATTTCGTTGAGGCAGTGCCGGGCGCATGCAGATACCTGCTTGCGAACTCCAGAAAATACGGCCAGTTTGGCTGCGGCGTGTGTCCGCCATCATGCTGCCGGAAGGCGAGATCGCCTGCCATCAGCGCCGTTCCCACCGGCGGAAAATCCTTCGTGCCCAGATCCTTCGCACCCATCAGCCGATATATCGGCCCCGCCGCAACCTCGGCCAGAAACATACCCCGCGGATCGGCCCAGGCATCTCCGTTCGGATCTGCATACCCATCGCCTGTATCTGCGCCGCCCCCGACGAACAGCGGCTGGGGAGCGCACAAACCAATCAATTCGTGATTGTCCACCGGCAGATCGCCCGCATTCAACGGCCCGGCATACCGTAAGAAATTTCCATCGAACCAGTGATACAGCGAAGCACTCGCCAGGTTCGGAATCGTCTCTCCATAAATGTGCCGGTACAGCTTCGCCCCGCCCTCGCCCGACGAACTTATGTATCCAACCGCAAACTCTTTTGGGTAGTAAGCCATCGTCACCAGCACGGCCTTCCCAAACCGCGAGTGCCCCGCCAGACCCACCTGTTTCGCATCCACCGCCTTGTCTGTCTCGAAGTAGCGCATCGCCTGGTCCGCACCCCATGCCCACGCTTTCAGCACGCCCCAGTCATCAAGCTTCCGCGGCTCTCCCTCGTTCACTAGCCCGATGATTCCCTCGCTCAGTCCCGACCCGTCGTCCTTCTGATAGCTCACCGGATTCAGAATCGCGAATCCCCAACCCCGCTGGACTGCCACCTTCCCATCCACGCCCCACTGCGTTGGCACGTAGCCGTCCAGCGGCCCGCCGGTTGCAAGTTCGAAATCCTTCGCGAACGCCAATTCCATAATCACCGGCACCGGGCCGGCCGCATGTGCCGGAACCGTGAGTAGCAGGTCGATGCTGACCGTGCTCGAGGTCTCCACGGACTGGTCTTCGTCATTGGGGTGATTGCTCCGGGAATGCATCCACGGCCCAACTCGACCGGCCATCCGCTTCGTCACCACATCCACCCCGCCATACCTCTCGTGTGTGGAACTGACCACATGCCACACAACCGCGGGCTGCACAGCTGCAGGATGCGAAACCGGCATCCGCCCCAGGATCTCTCGATCGAAATCCTCCTGGATCTCTCGTCTTCGCCTGCCCCAGTCAGCCGCTGTCTTTACGGGTCGCCCGTCCTTGAAGACCAGCGGATCCGGAAGCTTCGGATAAACATTCGCCTTCGTTTCGTCGTAATTCGCTGCACGCGTTGACCGCGCATCCGTAACCGGCGCCGGACGCAGGTCCGCCTCCTTCAGTCCCAGCATCTCCAGCAACCGCAGCCGATCCTGCGCGGCGGTCAAATGCACAGGAGCCGAAGTGCCGGAGGTTGGCAAGTTCTGTGGCGAGTTCTGCGCGGAGGCTCCGGAAACACTAACGGCAAGCACAAGCACCGTAAAAAAGTGACGATTCGTGGATCGCGAAATAACAGCCGGAACTCTCAGACTGAGCACTGAATGGGTCATATATGATTGGCCCAAGCATACTCAGGACGGGACGGGCGGGCAAGAATCCGTCCATACCGTTTCTCCGCATCCCGCCCACGTCTAGAGCTGCGAATGAAGCACCCGCCTGGCCTCGCGAGCACCGCCGACGGGGCTGTTCCTTGTTTCCCGCCGCGCAAAAGAGCCGCCGAGTTTTACAAACCTGATAATGTTTCCGGACAAATCCAGCTCCACATTGATGAAACCGGCCGCGGATTGAGACAATCTCATTCGTAGCGGTATTCCCGGAGACATGAGGTTACTCCGCGCCAGATCGGCTCGACCATTTCATGCACTCGATTCCGCGCGATCCGCCATGAGTGTATGCTGTGCTGAACCGGTTGGAACAGCCACCGAGTCGATTTTCACGCTTCGACCCCTTTTGAACCTGGAGACACGCGCATGAGTGCCGCCAAATACGACCTTGTCGTCATCGGTTCCGGGCCTTCGGGGCAGCGAGCTGCCGTGGCGGCCTCGAAGATGAAGAAACGCGTTGCCGTTATCGAATCGCGATCGGTAGTCGGCGGCGTCTGCGTCAACACGGGCACCATCCCATCGAAAACCATGCGCGAGGCTGTACTGCACCTTTCCGGGTACAACTATCGTTCGGTATACGGAATCAACTACAGAGTAAAGGAAAGAATCTCCATGGCCGACCTCGCCTTCCGCGTGCAGGCGGTCATCAAAACTGAAGTGGATGTGACCGAAGCGCAGCTCTCGCGGAATGGAATCGACATCGTGCACGGAATTGCTCACTTTGTCGATCCGCACCAGGTGCGCGTCGAAGGCCTCGCCGGCGACTCCACCATCGAAGCCGATCGCATCATCATCGCCGTCGGAACCAAGCCTGCGTGCTCACCGAAAGTCCCCATCAACGGCCGCACCATCATTAACAGTGACCAGGTGCTCGACCTGCCCGCTTTGCCAAAGTCGCTAATCGTGGTCGGCGGCGGCGTCATCGGCGTCGAATACACCTGCATGTTTTCCACGCTCGGCGTGCGCGCCACCCTCATTGAAAAACGCGCCAAGCTCCTCGAATTTGCGGACCAGGAGATTGTCGAATCGCTCAGCTACCACCTTCGCGACAGCCGCGTAACCATGCGCCTCGGCGAAGAAGTCGAGAGCGTCGCGGAACTCCCCGATGGCACTGTCGTAGCCAACCTCGAAAGCAAGAAACGCGTCTCCGGAGATGCACTCCTTTACGCTGTTGGCCGCCAGGGAGCCATTGACGAACTGAATCTCGCCGCTGCCGGCATTACCTCCGACAATCGCGGCCGCATTCCGGTAGACGAAAACTATCAGACCAACGTGGAACACATTTACGCTGTCGGCGACGTGGTCGGCTTCCCTTCCCTGGCTTCGGTCTCAATGGAGCAGGGCCGCATCGCAGCCGCCCGCGCCTTCAATGACACCCATACATCGTCAAATCCGAGCTTCTATCCCTACGGCATCTACACCATCCCCGAAATCAGCTTCATCGGCAAGACTGAAGAGCAGTTGACAGACGAGGACGTGCCCTACGAGGTCGGCATGGCCTTCTATCGCGAAACAGCCCGCGGCCAGATTCGCGGCGATACCACCGGCCGACTCAAGCTGATTTTTCATCGCGACACGCGGAAAGTTCTCGGAGTGCACATCATCGGCGAAGGCGCCAGCGAACTGGTGCACATTGGTCAGGCAGTGATGGTCATGGGCGGCACTGTCGACTACTTTGTCGAAACTGTCTTCAATTATCCAACTCTGGCCGAGTGCTACAAAGCCGCGGCATTTAACGGCCTTGGCCGCCTGCACCGCTACCAGGTGGAATAGCCAATATGAATGCGGCCGTCCAAGACAAAAGGTTTGTCATTCCGAGCGAAGTCGAGGAGCCTGCAGTTGCTTTTCGCGATGCCGGGATGATCGTTGCTCTGGGTTTATCACGAAGCAAGGTTTCCCCCTATGGAGGGCGAAATGACAACTGCAATTGGCGTTGTTGTGACCGAGCACATTGTCGCCGGCAAGCTCGAGGATATGCGCCTGGTCGGCGACGCCGTCCGGTATCCCGAAAAGGACGTTGAAGCAGATGCGCTCAGCGCCGTCCCTGGTAGCGAACTGGTCGACATCCTCGCCGACGAAATCCAATCAGTCACGGGCAGCGGCAGCGTGGATGCGATCGGCGTCGCGGTTCCCGGTGTGGTTCGTCATGGCGTAGTCGAAGATTCGCCCAATCTGACGCAGATCAAAGGCATGCGCCTCGCTGAAGAACTGACGCGCGCGCTTGCGACAAAAGGCATAAACGCACCCGTGCACATCTCCAACGACGCCGACGCCATCGCAGCGGGAGTTGCCGCAACCCGCGGACAACTCAACAAACTCACCCGCGTCTGGACCATCGGCAACGGCATTGGCTACGGCCGTTGGCCCTACGTCGAAGGTGTCTGGGAGGGCGGTCACGTCACGGTCACATTGGACCCGAAAGAGCGCTTCTGCGGTTGCGGAGGTGTCGGTCACCTGGAAGGAATCATGGGTTACCGCGCCATGCGAATGCGGTTCCTCGATCTGGAGCCCGAAGAGGTCTTTGCTCAGGCAAAGAAAGGCGACGAACGCTGCCGGGAGTTCGTTGACATGTGGCACGCCGCTCTTGCGGCAGCTACCGCTTCGTTCATTCACCTGGCCGGACCGGGGCGCTTCTATTTCACCGGACACAATGTCAGCTTCCTGGATCTGCCGATGTTGCGGCGCCACCTGGAAACCATGGTGAAAATGAGCCCCCTGCTGAGCTATTCCCTCGAAATCCTGCCGAATGACGATGCAACCGCGTTGCTGGGTGCTGGAGTCAGCGCGATTCGAGCCTTGGCGAGCTGACAACAAGAATCGCGTCCTTGTTGCACCGATTTGCGTGCTTTTGTGCCGTTTTGCGCGTCACCTGCATTTAACGGTATCTTACTCTATCCATTTATTTTACAAATGGGGCGGTGGGGGGAGGGGCGGGGGTGCGAGCAGGGAGCAACAAACCGGCGAGAAGTCAATTTCAATCTCATTGTGCGCCCAATGAGGGTAATTACCTGCAAACGTCGAGAAATTTTATCTGTCTCACTTGAGGGGTGCAGTCCAGGTTTCGCGTGGTCAGACTCAGCCTCTGCGAACCGCCTGCCACCGTCGGGAGAAGATCGCGGTATCACTTTCCGTTACGGATCAGGCTCAATGAGTCGATGCTAGTCTTTGTCGACAAAGTGATTTGCCTGCGCGAGTTCCGGGAGATCTGAATCGGCGTGACTACAGTTATTGAGCAGCCTGCGGTAATGCTGCTCCGCGGCAGGTCGAAGTCCTGCCTCTTGAGCGGAAACAGCGGCGCCGTATTCGGCTCTAAAGCGTCCCGGGGTGGATTTCAAAGCCAATTCATAGGCCTCCAACGCAAGCTTCGGCTTCTTTGCCAAAAGCAACATATCGCCCAGCATCTCCGGCGCCGGGGCAATGGATCCCGGACTTACAGGCGATTTTTCTGTCGCATCCTCCATCGCCGCGGCTGTTCTCATCTCTTGCAAGGCCGCACTTTGGTCACCTTCTGCCCACTTGACCCATGCAGTCACGATCTTCAATTGAATATTCACCTGATCCGCATCGTCGTCGCCGCTCTTCGCGAGCGCATCGCGCAAAGAGAGAAGCGGTTTCATTGCTGCTTGCGCTGCCCTGATGTCCCCGAACCTGGCCGCCCCAAGTGCACGGGCAAAATAGAGAGTCGCCTCAGTCGACGCATAGGCGCCCACTGGCGAGTTTTGCGGGGACAACGGAAGCGCCGCGGCAGCGCCCCATTGCTCACGCTCAATCCAGTACCGGGCTGGTATCGCAGCAGTCGCGTAGAGCCCAGCATATCTAGCCGCATCGCCCGGTTCGACAACAGGAAGTTGTTGAGTCAGTTTGCGGGCTTCCGTCACTTGCCCGGTTTGCAAATATGCATAGACCAGGTAATCCAGAGCGTGTAACTCGTCGCCAGCCAGCCTTTGTTTGCGCGCGCTTGCGGCTGAGGCAATGTTTGAGGTAATGGATTCGTCCCATAAACCTAGCCTCGTAAAGATGTGGGAGGGCATATGAAGGGCGTGAGGCGAGTCTGGTGCAATCCGGGAATAGCTCTGCGCAGCAGTCAAAGCCTGCTGAGCCAGCGCCGGATTATCGTCGGCATGGATGATGTAGTGCGCAAGTCCCGGATGTCCTGGCTGCTGCAATAAGATAGGTTTCAGGATTTGGGTCGCCTTCTTTTGATTCATGTAAGTCTTGTCATTGTGAGGAGCATTCGCGATCAAAGACAGGGCGTAAAAGATAGCCGCTTCGCTGTCCTGCGGATACCGACTGTGCAGCGACTCCATCGCAGTCTCATACCGTTTGGCGCGGGCGCGGTGACTTTCTGAGTCGGCATTTTGATAGAAAGCCAGAATAGCGTCCAAATAGTCGCGTTCCCTTTGAGTCGTCGGTCTCATCGACAGACCATTTTGAGCGGCTTTCAGGCCGATCCTCAGATCGTCCGGGGTCGGGGGATCCCACAATTGGCGGTAGTGGCTCATCGCAATCCCCCACTCGGCCATGCTGCATTTGGGGTCCCTGCTCAGGACGTCTGCAAATAGCTGGGCTGACTTCCGGTAGCCAAAGGAATGTAACGTTGCCACTGCCAGATCGAATTCGTCGTGCACCTCAGGACTACAGGACGTGTCGAATTGGACCTTTCCCATCCGGTCCGACCAGGCGAATTCATGGTCGTGCTGACCTGCACCTTCCGCATGAGGCGGTCTAGCTACCAAGAAGGTCAGGGACAGTGCGAAAACGAAACGCAGCATAACCCATGTCTCCTCAATTCATGGATCATAGTAGCTGGACTCGCGGGTTTTGCACTGCCAACTTCGGGGCAAACCAGTCATTGAGCAACGATTGCCTGAAGTTTCCAGGATCACTCCCCGGAAACGCCCTACGCTTCAGTCATTGGGCGAAGGCTCGGCTGTCTTTTTCAACGAATGAATTATCGGCCTGTCACTTGTCGAGAGACAGCAAATCCTTCGACTGATGGACCCAGGAACGAAGACCCTTTCCCAGGACCCAGTTGCGCAGACCGCCAGAGCGTGGTCTGCTCCGCTCAGGAGAGGCGCAGGTAGGTTTTCGAGAGGCGATCGTGCCAGCTCATCTGGTCTTCGTCGAAGATGGACCACAGCATGCCCAGTCCGACTGGCAAAACCGAAATGAGCATCGCCTTCATCCGCTCCTTGATTTGGGCCGACGTGGGGAGTTCCCCGTCGAAGGTGCAAATCGAAAGCTGCGCGTAGCGCATGCCCGGGGTCACCTTCGCGAAAGTGAGGAAGAACCACTCGTAAAACGCGGCGAATCCAAGCACCGCGACCGCTCCGCAAATTTCGGATACATGTTTTCCCGGCAGGTGATCAAAGTTCGAGGCGATGAGGTATGCGACGCCGCAGACGATACCAAGAATCAACGAACAGTCCACCATCGTCGCCATCATGCGGCGGCCGAATGGAGCCTGGTACAGCTTGGGCGCATCGGCGGGTGGTATAGCGTAATAATCCGGCAGTGGCTGCGGTTGCTCATCCAGCTTGATCTCTTGCCAGCTCGAGCCAATCCAGGTTGGCTCTGAGCCGGTTGCAGACGCAGTGGCCATCGGTTCGGTGGAAATCGTATCTGGTTCCACCTCAAAAATGCTCAGTTGCTGCGGATCCGACAGGTCTGGATTTGCTTCCGTGATCCGCGGGCGCATTCGACGCGGCGCAACGATCTCGCGGGGAAATTCAATGAGATTGGCGGGAATGGGCTGCGCTGCCTCTACAGAGTCGTAAACAGGTCCGGTTTCAACCGCCTCTTGCAGGTCTGCTTGCTCACCCCACGGATCCCTGATTTCCGCGCGCATTTCGTGTTCTGCCGGGCGCGCGGGCATATCGGGCTCCCAGCGGATCTCCAGCCCCCTGGCCGCCGCCGAGCCAGATTGCAAATTGGCTGCGGGATGCTGCACTGGTCGTTCAGGCGTCGTAGTCTCCCTGGGACGACTAACGCTTTCGGGAGCGAGAACCTGGGTTGCGGAGTTGGTCTCAATGTGATCGAGCACCGCCTGTGCAGCGGCCTGCGCTTCCAGGGCGGCTCGCGTTGTGGCTTCAGCTGCACGCAGGGCCGCTCGCGCTTCGGCCGCCTGCATCTCGCTAAAACTGGGAGTCTTTGCGTAGCGCGCGGCGACCCGTGCTGCCGCGGTGGCAGCTCGGCTGGCGGCTGCACCTTGTTGCTCCGCTGGAGCAGTTTCATCTATGACGGAAATTCCCTTGCGGTGTTTATGCGCTTCGATCCTGCGATTGACTTCCTCTTTCCACTCAGGCTGCAGTCCGGAATGGCTCAAAGATGTACTCAACTTCTATTCCCTTCTTGTTTCTGCGGCAATGCTCGATTGATTTTTGCCGCTCGCCGTCGCTACTCAGTCTTGATTTCGCTGTGAGTCGCCGATGCCTGCTGAAAAATCGTCTACTGTTAGGTGTCCGTCAATAGCTGCACCCGCAGGTTGCGAGTAATGAAGAAGACGCGGGCTAACATCACCCCACGAACAAGGACCCGTTCGAGGGGACCCGCTTACGACGTGACCCTCCGGTGCGTCCATGGATCTTAAGCACATTTGCTATGCTGGCTTTGGTCCTCGGATGCATCCTCGTAATTTCGTGTTTATCACGGTGATGACCCTCTGTCACCTGCAACTTGACGGGCAAGTGTTGACCAATGCGTTACCCCCTCCGCAGAGTGCGGCAGGAATCGTTAACGCGGGTCAGAATCCGTCCGCCTCACAACTGCCTGACGATCCTGGCCAGGAAGCCATTCCCTATGCAAAGCCTGAGCCGATACCGCCGTCAGGCGTGCCGCTGCGCTGGGATGCGAAGGGCGAGCAGACATGGAAAGGCGATACGGCAACGGTAAGCGGCGACGTGGTGATTTATTACCGCGATTACGTCATCCGCGCCGACAAGATTGTCTACAACCGGTCGACAACAGAGCTTGAGGCGGAGGGTCATCTTCAGGTAACCGGTGGCCCCGACGATGTGGACATCTCGGCTTCGCATGGAGACATGCGCCTGAACATGCACACGGCACGCTTCTATGATGTGACCGGCTCATCAGGCGTGAGGCGGACCGGACGAAGCGAAGTGTACTCAACCGCCAATCCGTTTCTCTTCTCGGGCAGAGTGCTGTTGCAGACAGGCGAAGGAAAATACAAAATCGTCGACGGCACCATGACCAATTGCCGCCTGCCCAAGCCGGATTGGGTGCTGATCTCGCGTCAGATCAAGCTGGAGAACGGCGAAGCTTCCACGAAGAATGCGGTCTTCAAGTTTCTGGGAATGCCTTTGTTCTATTTGCCCTTTTTGCGTCACCCGACCGAAGTGACAGGCCGCGAAAGCGGATTACTGATTCCGGTGCTGCCTTACAACTCGAGCGTCAAGGGCTGGGTGATGGGTGAGCAATACTACTGGGCAATCAGTCGCAGCATGGATATGGTGATTGGGACTGATTATTACAGCAAGCGCGGCTGGGCTCCCAGCGGCGACTTCCGCTACAAAGGACCCGGCCTTGACCATTTCACCGCAAGGTGGAATGCGCTGATCGATCGCGGCACCGAACAATTGCAGACTTCGGGACCGCAAGCAGGCCAGACCATTCTCGTGAACCAGGGTGGCACCGACATCTTCGCTGCGGGGCGTTACGACCTCAGCGATAAAACGCACGCCGCGGCCAATGTCGAGTATCTCTCCAGCTACGTTTACAAGCTGGTGTTCAACGACAACTACCTGCAGGCCGTGAACTCCGAGGTCCACAGCACAATGTCGCTCACCCGCGCGCACGATGGGCTTGTGCCCTCCGCATACCTCGAGAGACTGCAGAATTTTGCCAGCGCCACCCAGGGCGATGAGGTACGGATCCTCCACCTGCCCAGCCTGCGTTTTGATGTGCTGGATGAACCACTGCACACATCTCCGTTCTATTGGAGAATGGGTTCGTCGATCAGCTATCTGGGCCGGTCCGAATCCGGTTTCCATGTCCGCAACATGGGCCGGTTCGATCTCTATCCGCATCTCTCCCTGCCGATCGTCGGTGGGGGCTGGAGCCTGATTCCCGAAATCGCGCTTCGCGAGACGTTTTACACCGGCAGTCAGAACCCGGATTTGACAGGAGCCAACGGGGGCACTCCCACGGTCAGTCACGATCCGTTAAGCCGCAGCGATTTCGAGGCTTCAGTCGACGTGAGGCCACCGGCGCTGGAACGCGATTTCGCCATGGGGAATTTCGAATTGCGCCATGTGATCGAACCGGAGCTCACGTACCGGCTTGTAGGTGGAATTGGCGTAAAAGCTCAAAACGTTCCGTTGATCGACCCCACAGATATCGCCACAAACACAAACGAGGTGGGCTACGCGGTCACGCAGCGGCTTTATGTGCGTTCGACCAATAGCGAGCCCTGTGCCGCCGCAGACAGCGGCACCGAAGCGACCTGTCTGGCGCAGCCGCGCGAATGGGCTAGCTGGATGATTGCCCAGAAGTACTTCCTGAATCCAACCTTCGGCGGCGCCATTATCCCGGGCCGCAGAAACGTCTTCGATACTACGCTGGATCTGACCGGCATCTCATTTCTTACTAACCCGCGAAACCTGTCGCCCCTGGTGTCACGAATGCGCTTTGAGGCCGTCAAGAATCTGCGCATTGAGTGGGACATGGACTACGACCCAAGAAGCGGGCGCCTTGACGCGGATGACGTGTTCGCCGGATACAGCCTTGGCCCGGCTACCTTCGGAGTCGGCCATTCTCTGCTGAATGCAGTGGACGAGAAAGGAAGCGCTGCATCCCTCACCCAGAGCCAGCAACTGCAGCCCTTCCTCGAAATTGGCAAGCCCAATGCCGAGGGATTCAATCTCGCAGCCAACGGCGGATACGACTTTGTGAACCGCGCGCTCCAATATGCAGGCGTTCAGGCTGTGTACAACTGGAATTGCTGCGGGCTCAGCCTGGGATACCGGCGATTCGCATTTGGGTCCATACGCGACGAAACCCAATATCTGTATAGCTTTACATTGGCGAACTTTGGCTCTGTAGGCGATATCCGGCGATCGACCACCGTCTTTCACGATCCGACCCAGCCCCCGCCCTACTGACCAGCGCGCAGGCCCTTTCCGCTTGCCTTTGTCGTCTTCTCACGTCCACCCAATCAGTAACGTTCTCACGGACCATTCCTGAGGTTCTCAAGGATTTGGCTGGGATATCCTTGGATTAGAGGAAAATCATTTGTCGCGCATAAATATTCTGGCCGGTCTTCTCGCCTTGAGCCTGGCCGTAGGTTGTAAAGCCCAGTCAAACGCTTCCGTCGCACAGGATGCGGCCCTGAACCGGCGCGTCGAAGTCATGGTTCGCTCGCAATTCGCCATCCCGCCGGAGGTCTCTGTTGCCCTGGGCCAGCGGACGTCGAGCCAGATTGCCGGCTACGATACTATGCCCATTACCCTGTCGCACGGCGCGTCGAAGAAAGTGATCGATTTCCTGATCTCCACCGACAACAAGAAACTGGCACGGCTGGAAACGTTCGATCTGGCGAAAGATCCGGTGTTCAACATTGACGTGACCGGACGGCCAATCCGGGGAAATCCGTCGGCGAAGGTAACGGTGATCAACTTCGACGATCTGGAATGTCCGTACTGCGCCCGGATGCATTCGTCCCTGTTCCCCGACACCATGGAGCGGTACAAAGACTCGGTTCGGTTCATCTACAAGGATGATCCTCTGACGGATCTGCACCCATGGGCCATGCATGCTGCAGTGGATGCGAATTGTCTGGCATCGCAGAACAGTGATACCTACTGGAAATTTGTCGATTATGTGCACGCGCACGGCCAGGAAGTGAACGGCCAGGATCGCAACTTGACGAAGAGTTTCTCGACGCTGGATAGGATTGCCCGCGATGAGGGAACGCTGGCGAAACTGGATGGCGCCAAATTGGATGCCTGCCTTGCAAAGCAGGACGAGACGCAGGTCCGCACATCGGAGAAGGAAGCAGAGACACTGGGCATAGAGGGGACGCCTGCTTTGTTCGTAGACGGTGAAAGAATCAATGGCGCCGTCCCCGAGGAGCAGGTCTGGCTGGTGATTGACCGCGCCCTGCGTGCCGCTGGCCTCGAGCCTCCCCCAACTCCCGCGCCGGCGGCGGCGCCTGCCAGCAAAGGCAAGTGACAGGTGCGGCGCCGTATCGCCAGCCACCCTTGCTCCGGGGTTGAAGCGCGATACGCTAATCCGCCTGTGAGCTTTCCCTCATCGAGCCCTGCCACGGGATTTATCCTGTAGTATCGGGCCACAGTCCGGGTCCCCGTCGACAGGTCCTGGTCGATGGGGTGGGAAGAAGGCTCAAGAGGAGATACAGGTTGCAAGCCCAAGCTTTCTTGTTCAAGCGCCTTAAGCCATTTGGCCTGATTTTTTTAAGCGCACTCTTGCTGGTTGCTCCCGTCGCATGCAAGCATGCTCCCTCACCCGACGTCATGGCGACAGTGAACGGCAAGGATATCCTGCGCTCAGACCTGGACAAGGCATACAACTACTACAAAGCCAGACAGGGTGAGCCTCCCCAGGCGCCTAATCCAGAGCAAGCCGACATTGTTCGCCTGAATCTCCTGCGCCAGTTGATTGACGAGGAGATTCTCGATCAACAGGCTGCAAAACTGAATCTCGCCGCTTCCGATGAAGACGTGAACGAAAAGCTCACCGAGTTGAAAGCGCCGTTAACGCAAGAAGAGTTCGACAAGAACCTGAAGCAGCAGAACTTGACACTGGACGGTCTGAAACAGCAGATTCGGCGCCAGCTGACATCAGACAAGCTCATCAACAAGGAAATCGAATCGAAGATCAACATCACGGACGCGGATATCAGCAACTACTACGCTGCGCATAAGTCCGAGTTCAATGTAATCGAGCCGCAATACCATCTGGCTCGGATCGTCGTGACCACCGGTCCCGCTCAACAGCCCGGCAATTTGCAGAACAACAAGGCCGCCAACGACGCGGATGCGCGCAAGAAGATCCAGACGCTTCGGAGCCGCTTAACAATGGGAGAAGATTTTGGCTCTCTGGCCATGAACTTCTCGGAAGACCCGAACACGAATTCGACCGGTGGCGAAATGGGATTCATTGCGGAATCGGTTTTGCGACAGAGTGATCCCGCTGCGTTCGCTGCCATCAGCAAGCTCAAGATTGGACAAATTACAGACGTCGTGCCTATTTATGGCGCAGGCCCCACGCAGCGAGCCATCGGATACGCGATTTATAAATTGATCGCACAGGAACCGGCTGGGCAGCGCGAGTTGAATAACCCCAGCGTGCAGCAGACCATCCGGCAGGGCCTGCGTGAGAGTCGCGCGCAGCTGCTTAAACTCGCCTACTACGAAACACTGCGTGATAATTCGAAGGTGCGGAACTATTTCGCTGAGCAGGTCTTAAAGCAGGGGTCAAAATAGATTCCGCATTGCCCGACCAGAGATTCTCTCCACCAACTTTGATCGAAGGGCAATGGAGCCGAACGCGTATCTCGCCACTGAGTCGTCACCGGACGGTTTCGCAGGCGGCAGAACAGCGTTTTTACGAGCGCGCCTCCGCTGCAACCGGAGCAATCGAGAAATCTCGATAACCCTGCGTTGCCCCGACCGGGGCGGGTCAAACTTCTCCTGCTCGAAAGAAGACGGCCCCCGCGATTTGCGGAGGCCGTTGTCGTATGAGCTTGATCCCGGGTTTACTTCAGGTTTCCGCTCGAATCCATCGTGATTCCGCCCTGAGAACCCTTTTCCTTCTTCTCTTCATTCGTCTTCCGGGTGCCCATGGCCTTGGAACTCCAATCCTTGGCTGCGGCAACATCGGCCTTCACCGCGTTTGGGTCGGCGTAGTCAACGTCGGCCTTACGGCGATAGATGAGGTTCAAGTAGGACATGGCTTCATCGTAGTTGGCACGATTGGCTAACGCCTGGTTCAGATATTGCAAACCCTCGTCAACCAGCGGAGTGTTTTGCTCTTTGATATCCTGCAATACCTTCTTGGGCGCCTTTGTGTTGCCTTCACCGTCGTCGTTCATATTCGCGGTAGCCAGCGCCTTCAGCGTGTTTTCGTGAGCCAGCGTCCAATCGATCACACCCACGGTGTATGCAGCTTCTGGATCCTTCGGATCTACGGCCAGAACCTTCTTCTGGTAATCTTTCGCCTGATCAAATTGCTTAATGCTGAAATAGATTCCGGCAATCTGCTTGAGGCTGTTGACGTCGTTCGGTTCCTTGGCCAGAACTTCCTGGAAGATGCTGATCGCCTGCTGCGCGTTCTTCAGGTTGTCAGGCGTGCTGAGCCCAGGCACAACGTTCTGCGCAAGCGCAGTGGCAAGATAGCTCTTTGCCATTGGAAGGCTGGGGTCAAGCTCTGTAGCTTTCTGGAAGTGACCGATCGCTTCTTCGTAGCGGGCGGACTTGTATGCGTCCACTCCCTTGTTCAATTGATCACGGGCTTGCAGGCGGTTGCACCCACCCATGGAAAGCACCATGCCGGCCAAAGCAACCGTGAGCGCCGTAATTCGTGCGGGTCCATTCATGTTCTTTTTCTTCTCCTTCAGGTCGTGCTTAGCGATCGCGCACCTTGAAAATCATGCACCGGAAACGGGTGGGAGAATCCGAATCCAGGATGGCCAAATTGTACTCCAGTTAGCCCTGAGCAGACTGTAATCCCTGACCAGCAAATTTTAATTCCCGGCCGCTACCCCAGGCGTTAACAATCCAATTCGATCGACCCCGGCGGCGTGGCCTATGTCGATCACTTCAGCAATCTGTCTGAAACTTAACCGGCCGTCGCCTTTCACGAACAAGACACGCTGCGCACGGTTGACATAGATAGCAGCAAGACGCGACTGTAACTCCCCCGGCGCTACCGGCTGCTGATTGATTCGAATGTTAAGAGCGTCTCCGACACCATGGTTCACTTCCAGCACCACGGCATCGGTTCGTCCCCCGCCGCGCGAAGGATGCGGAGCCAGCGCGGCCTCTCCCCTGGGAATCGCGGGAACGATGACCATAAAAATGATCAGCAGAACCAACAAGACATCGATCATTGGCGTGACGTTGATCTCAGAGGCCAAGTCCTTGCTGCTGCCGAAGGTCATCGCAGTGTTCCCCTTTCTTCCGCTACGGGGAGAGATTTCAACCAGAGTGCGCTGCTTATTGACCGGCCATGATCTTTGGCGTCATCAGGCCGATGTGGTCGACGTTCGCCGCTTTGGCGATGTCGATCACTTCAGCGATGTAGGCGAAGTTCAGGTCGTCGTCACCCTTCACGAACATCACGCGCTCAGCACGGTTCGCATAGATCTCAGTCAGTCTCGGCAGCAGATCGGCCTTCGCAAGTTCGGTCTCATTGATCTTGTAGATCGGCGCCGCGCCTGGACGATAACCCACCTGAACAACGATGGTGCGGTCGTTCTGGGGCGGCTGCTGCTGGGGATTCTTTGGCGGCTGCGGCACAAGGGCATCCAGGCCCTTGGGCGTAACCGGCACGATAACCATAAAGATGATCAACAACACCAGCAGAATATCGATCATCGGAGTGACGTTGATGTCACCCATCGCGCCGCCGCCGCTCCCACCACTTGTCATTGCCATGGCTTCAAACTCCTCGTTTCCTGCAAATCGTTAATCGGATCACACGTCAGCGGAACTTATTGGCCGCCCGAGAGATTGCCTTCGCGTCTCTGCGTCAGCAAACCGACCTCGTCCACGCCGGCCGTGCGCACCGCATCGATCGCATCTTCGACTGCGCGAAACTGCGCGCGTGCATCGGCGCGAATAAAGATTTCCTTGCCCGGGGTGTCGGCCAGCTTGTCGCGGACCTGGCCTCCGAGTTCAGAAGTAGCCACCTTGTTCTGGCCGAGAAACACACCACCATCGCGGGTGATGGCCACAACAATAGCGTCTTCCTTGTCGGCGTCGGGCATTGGGGTGGGGTTGTCCACTTTGGCCATGTCGACGGCAACCTTGTTCTGAAGCATCGGGGTAATGACCATGAAGATGATCAGCAAAACCAGCATGACGTCGACCATCGGGGTGACGTTGATGTTGGAGTTTACTTTGGCTCCTTCGTTACGAACTGCTACTCCCATATTTGGGCTCCGTGCCTGAAGAATTCAAACCGGACGGCATCCGGATCTAAC
Source organism: uncultured Acidobacteriaceae bacterium (assembly GCA_963774175.1). Lineage (GTDB taxonomy): Bacteria > Acidobacteriota > Terriglobia > Terriglobales > Acidobacteriaceae > Telmatobacter. The sequence goes on along the minus strand of CAVZDT010000015.1, from coordinate 399,095 downwards.
ATTAATTGCGGCTGCGGCGTCCTGCTTGAAACCTTAGGCAGGAGAGCGTTCCCGCTTCTCCTGCCCAATAAGTGTCTCTCGCTCGGGGCTGCAACCGGATTGCTAGCGTTTGCTCTGCTTGATGAAGTAGTCGATGAGTTCGCTCGAGGAGTTATCCATCTCGACGTCGAACGCTTCGACACGCCCCGTGAAGTAGTTGAACGCCATAACGGCAGGGATGGCCACAAGCAGACCGAACGCAGTGGTCACCAGCGCCTCAGAAATTCCGCCGGCAACTGCGCCGATACCGGAAGTCTTCTGCGTCGCGATCTGTTGGAACGCGTTCAGAATGCCGACGACGGTCCCGAACAGGCCGACGAAGGGAGCGGTCGAGCCGATCGTGGCCAGCACTGCGAGGCCTCTTTTCAGCTTCGCGTGAACGATGGCTTCGGCACGCTCCAGTGCACGGCCTGAACTCTCGATGGTGGACTCGGTGGCAACGCCGCCGGAAGCGCGGAACTCTTGCAGACCGGCAGTCACGACCTCGGCGAGGTGCGACTTCTTGTTGCGATCGGCGATCTTGATTGCCTCTTCCAGCTTGCTGTCCTTGAGCGCCCCGGCAACCTTGGGAGCAAACTCACGCGACTGCTTGCGTGCTGCTGAGAAGTAAAGGTAGCGGTCAATCATGACGGCCAGAGACCAGATCGACTCGATAAACAAGAGGATGGCCACGGCACGGGCCAACCACCCCATGTGCTGCCACAACCCGAGAGGGCTGAAGCTGACCGTCTGCTCTTCCTGAAACATTGCCAGGCTGTTGACCGTGTGCGAAGCGAAATGTGCGAGCTGAGCGAGAATCACTTGAATCGTTCCTCCTAAGGAGTTTGTGAACTTTTAAAACAAAACCAGGAAAACCGGCTCCTGATTAGCTTCAACATAGCCGTTACGCTTGGCTTCCCACCAATAAGGCGAATCGGTGTTCGGATTTCACGTGCAGGCCGGAATATTGTTGCGCCGGGATCCAACATCCCTGGTTTGCGATTTGGAATGCGGCTCTTTCGGAATTCGCATTCAGGTCAAAAACAAGGCTCTTTCTCATTCGAGAAAGAGCCGAAGAGTGAAACTATCCACCCAGAGTGAAGATCACGTTCACCGTGGTCTCCACCTCGACGGGCTCGTTGTTTAGCAGGTAAGGCCGGTAGCGCCAGCTCCTCACCGCATCCAGGGCCGACTGCTGCAACATGGCAGGACCGCTGATGACGTGGAGGTTCTCAATCGTTCCGCCCTTGGAAATGGTTGCCTGAATCACGACCGTCCCGGAAACGCGCGCCGCCTTTGCGATAGGCGGATAGACCGGAGTCGTCTTCTGGATCAACAGGCCAGAGGAAACTCCGGCGGAGATGTTGACCTTCTTGGGGGGGGCTGCCTGCACTTTGGGACCGGATCCACTACCGAACACGCTGCCCATCACGCCGCTTGTGCTTCCGCCCAGGCCCTCTGCGCCCGCCACACCAAACGAACTCGGTGGCGCTTCCTTTTCCGCAACCATCTTGATGTCATGCGGAATGCGGGTCGGTGCTGTCAGCTGGTTATTCATCATCTCAGACTGAACATGCACGACATGCACAACCTCTGGCGGTGGCGGCGGAGGCGGTGGTGGTGGCGGCGGCGGGGGCGCAACCAGCAGGGTCTGCATCATAGCCTTGGGCAACGCCTCTGGGTAGATCAGCGGGATAAGAATCATCGTGATCAAGATCGCGGCGTTGACGATGCCCGTGAGGATCATCCAACGACCGCTCTTGCTTTTGATCTTTCCGCCGGATTCAAATGTGGAGTCTTCAAACATAGCCAGCCTCGAATCGGGGTGTCCGTTACCTCTATTTAGACACCGGGTGAACTCTAAATGTTCCCGCTGTCTAAAACGCTTACAAAAAGCGTGCTTCACCTATATCAGAACTACCTGCCACATGCAAAGGTTGCCGCAAAAAGGTTGCTTTATGGTTGCCTCAAACTCTCGATCTTTTCGCCGCTGGCAGCGCTGCCGTGCTGCCACTGCCGGCACGCCATTGCTGCCACGCGACCAGCATCGGAGCCGCGACGGCAATCGACGAGTAGGTTCCGATCAGAATACCAACGACCAGTGCGAACGAGAATCCCCGCAGCACCGGACCCCCGAAAACCAACAAAGAAAGCACGGTCAGGAACGTCAGGCCGGAAGTAAGCACAGTTCGGCTCAGAGTCTGATTAATACTGCGGTTTACGACGTCGGGCAACGACTCTCGCCGGCTGAGCCGGAGGTTCTCGCGTATGCGGTCAAAGACAACGATGGTGTCGTTCATTGAATAGCCCACCAGCGTCAAAATTGCCGCAATCACCGTAAGGCTGATCTCCAGCCCTTTTATGCCAAACGAGTCGAGCAGAGCGAAGGCGCCGAGCGTAATCAGGGTGTCGTGAAAGCACGCGACAACGGCGGCGACGCCATAGATCAGCTGGAAACGGAACCACAGGTAAACCAGCATTCCCATCAAAGAGTAGAGGGTGGCTAACGTCGCCTGCTTTTCCAGCTGATGCCCCACCGTGGGGCCGACCACGGACACAATGCCGATCTCGAAGGACTTATCGCCGAACTTGGCGCGCAAGGCGTCTTCGATCTGCTGCCGGCCGGTATCCAGCGACGATTCAACGTGCTGCTCAGGCAGGCTGATCAGCACCTCGTGTTTGCTGGGAACGTCGTAATTGACGATGCTGGCGTCGCGAATGCCGGCGGCCGCGGTAGCCTGGCGAATCTGCTCAAGGTCCGGAACTTGCGTGAACGTAACTTCAACCTGGGTGCCTCCGCGGAAATCGACTCCCAGCGGGAGGGGGCTGCGCACTGCTCCGACTGGATGCGTCCAGTGCCATGACATCGAGATAATTCCCGAGATGCTAAAAATGAGTGAAAAGGCCAGGAAGTACCACTTCTTCCCCAACCAATCGACGTTTACGCTATGAAAAAATTCCACTGGTTCTCTGCCTTCCTCTAACCCAGAGCCCACTGGCTCCGGCAATGTTGACCGCTCCCATCACGTTGCTTCCGCCGCCCGGCTCAGATCGAAACCACTTCACCGGCCTTCAGATTGTTGACGTGAGCATCAAAAATCACCCTCGAAACGTAAACTGCCGTGAACAGGTTGGCTGCCAGACCGAATGTCAGTGTCACCGCAAACCCCTTCACCGGCCCGGTCCCGAACAGGAATAGAATCGCCGCTGACACGATCGTGGTCACGTGGGTGTCCAGAATCGTCGTCCACGCGTGCGCAAACCCCTGATCGACCGCTGCCGAAGGAGCCTTCCCGGCCCGCATCTCTTCGCGTATACGCTCGAAAATCAGCACGTTCGAGTCCACGCCCATACCGATGGTCAGAATGACTCCGGCAATGCCCGGCAGCGTAAGTGTCGCCCCCGAGAAGCCCATAAAGCCAAGCAGAATCACCAGGTTCAGGAACAACGCCAGGTCCGCGTTGATACCCGACCCGCGGTAGTAGACGAGCATGAAGCCCATCACCAGGACCACGCCAACAACTGCAGCCGTGACACCCTGCCTGATGGAGTCCGCGCCGAGCGACGCTCCGACCGTGCGGTCTTCGAGATAGTTGAGCGACGCCGGCAATGCGCCGGTGCGCAACATCTTCGACAGGATTGTCACTTCGTCAGTCGAAAAACTGCCACGAATCTCGCCGGAGTCACGAATCCCGCTCTCAATATTGGCGACTTCCTTTACGCGGCCTCCGAGAACCACAGCCATGCTGTGTCCCACGTTGGCGCTTGTGTAGTCCCAGAATTTGTCGCCCGCCTCGTTGGTGAGGGTAAAGTGAACCGTTCTCTGGCCCGTGTTCGAGTCAGTTCCCGGATCGGCGGATCGGAAATCCGTGCCGGCGACGATCGCAAGCCGCTGCAGGACGTAGACGCTGTCCGCGTCTGAACCGGTGGCCATGGACCCTGAGCCGTGGACAAGTTCATCGTCCGGCGGAAGCGTGCCGCCCACACTTGCCAGCGCAGCCTGCTCATCGGGATAAGGGCCTCCCACAACCGCGTGGATCTCGAGGCGGGCCGTGGAAGAAATGATGGTTTTGACGTGGTCGATATCCGAGAAGCCCGGCAGTTCCACCAGGATCTGGTTGTCGCCCAGGCCGTATTGCTGGATCATCGGCTCGCTGACGCCAAGGCTATCGACCCGGTCGCGAATGACCTCGATGGCATTCTGCACCGTCTTGTCATCGAGCGCCTTCTCGATGTTCGGCTTCATGGTGACGCTGAAACCGTTCTCGCCTGTGCTGCCGGCAATGTCGTACTCGTTGGAGTACTTGTTGTCGAGCAATGAACGCACGGCCTGGGACTGGGTCGGATTGGTTCCCTGGATTTGAATCGACTCCGGATGTGCCGGATCAGGCTTAACGACCTGAGAAAAGCTCAGATTTGCTTTCTTCAAGTCTTGTTCGATGGACACGACCGTATTGTCGGTCTCGGTGTTGACCGCCTCTTTCACCTGCACCTGCAGGATGAGGTGAACGCCGCCCTGAAGATCCAGCCCAAGATGGATATGTTGCGTGAGTTCGCTGAGTAGAGGCTGCCCACCGCCGAACTTCGGCAAATCGAAACCAAAAAATGCGCCGTAAAGAAATACCAGCAGCACGCCGATGATGATTACGAGCTTCTGTTTGAGATTCTTCTTCATTTTCCAATTCTCTGGTGCAAATCGCTCTCACCTTTAGAACTTCCGCGGATCGAAATCCCCGGACTACCGAACTGATCAGAGTACGCCTCGTATCCCCCTGCAACCCAGTCGAATACGATCAGGAGCCCTGCGACTCCTGCGTGGTGACAGAGGCAATGGCGCTCTTGGCTATTTCCAGCTTGAGGTTGTCCGGCGCCACGCGGATGATGACCGCATCGTCCTTGATGGAAAGGATGATGCCGCGGATTCCCCCGGCAGTCGTGATCCTGTCGCCAGCCTTGATGCCGCTCAGCATCTCCTGCCATTGCTTCTGCCGCTTCTGCTGCGGCCGAATCATGACAAAGTACATGATGGGTATCAACAATAAAAGCGGAAGCATGGTAATACCGCTTCCGCCCCCGGCGGGCGCTGCCGCCAACAATGCGAAACTCGTCGTCACACTCGTCCTTTGCTCGTCCCCGGCCGCTCAATGCTGCCGCTGCCCAGGGCGCAGGCACATCCGCCAGGCGGAAGCCCGCAAAAAGATTTGTCTCCGGGAATAGGCCCAGCCTCCTTGTGCTTCCGGCTCAGGCCTTGGAACGTGAGTCCCCTTATTTGACCGGCTTATCCACTCTACTTCCGTGTCGCGGTCAAAGCCAGTGACTCTGCTCACCTTCTGCTTCCTGTTCGACACAGTCTCCTCCACAAAGCCGGCGAGAAATGCGCCTGACATTACCGCGCACACTCCAACCCGGCTTCAAAGAGAAGGCCTACTAGAGATAAGAAATGCGGAGCCATAGCCGTGTCAAGAAGCCGGTTCGGATGGCCGCGGTTCCGGCGAGGCGGAGAACCAGGACATCCTGGACCAATTGCTTCAGAAGCTGTCTTTATAAACGCCTTATCGTTTTACTTCCCCCTCTTTACGTCTTCAGGCGTCTCCTGAGAGCGAGGCGATTTTGCGTCGGAACGCGCCCTGGCTCTTGCCGGAAACGCCTCAGAAAGACGACCAGATCATGCACCTCACTATCCTGCACTATCTATCCCTCATTCCCATCGGGCTCGCGCTGGCTTTCATGTTTTGGGTTCTGTGGAAACTGACAAGGCAGCTTTCAAACGACAAGGTGCGGTCGCAAAAACAGCCGATGATCTCGATCCGCGTGGCAGACCGGTACTCTCCTGGCGCGTCAGCGATCCGAATGCGAAACCCGGAAACCACGCGCCGTCCTGTTGGAGATTTCAGTCCGGGATCGAAACCTGTCTCTACCGCTTCGCGGGAAATTAGCCGCCTGACCTACGCACCAACGCTGGGAATGGGTGTCAGACGGATGTCCAGTAGCGCAAATCCGGCCGTGCACAAGTAGGACAGAGCCGCTTCGTAAATGACCTGCTTTTGGCGCACGTCCGGTCAGGCGTCAGTTGGCCGAAGCGAGATCAGGCATGCCCGGTTATGCGGGGCGCGAGGCCGGTTTCGGTCTCCAGGCGAGCCACGCCAGCGTTGCAGCCAGCAGGGTCATCACCAGCGGGAAAATCGGATTGAACAGCGCCATCGTGATGCACAAGACGGTTCCGAGGCCCACGGTGAACGTAATGATGAGGGCGCCATACGACGTCCAGCGCGGCACGAAGATGAGCAATGCCCCGGCCGTATCCAGAGCTCCGGAAGCGTAACGAAACCATTGTCCCCATCCGATTGCATTGAAGAATCGGATCGCTCCCATGGTTCCGGTGAGCTTTTCAATTCCGATCGCCAGAAGAACCAGGCCCAATAAAACTCTGAGAAACCAGACGAGGATGAGGCGCACCTTGCCAGTAGATTCTGATGTCATGATCTTCTTCCCTCGAAGACAAGGACCGAACGCTCCAGCGCGCGGCACTACGCTACCCAGCGCGCCGTATCGGAAATGTACCGAACTGGACCAGGGCTGAGCAAAAATCAAATCTGAAGAAGTTGGAACTCGATGGCAACTGTTTGGCCGAGGCAATCAATAATTCACCGCGACGATGCTCCCTTCTGCCTCGTAAACCACGTATGAGCCGGATACAGCTCCAATCGAGCCACCTCCCGAATAGGGGCTCGTCCATGTGGTCGCTCCGGTTGTAAGCGAGTAGATTGCGTTCTTATCGGGCGCATAGATCGCATCGGAAGTCAGGGGTTGAATGTTGTGCAATTCCGGGAGGGGCGGAGCGGCAAGAACGACGCCTGTGGGGCTGACGATCGTACAGCCTGAATAGACGGGGGGATTCGGATTTAATCCTTGTTTTGTGTACTGATTGACCAGCAAGCGCCCGTTGTCAAGCCAGCCAACGGCGACGTCTCCAACTGTCGCAATAAGTTGACCGTTCTGGTAGATGGGCACCGAAAAGGTCCATTCGGTGTAAGAGCCACCCATTTCTGTTTCTACTGTTGCGAGGTTCAGCGCAGCCAGTGTTCCGTCCGGCGAAAGCAGAATGGAGCCGGACTGATTCGAAGGTGTGAGCGACAGAATCGCTGGGCCTCCGGAAACGGGCGCGATTTGCAGCGAGGTTGTCGCGGAGTTGTTCACCGCATAAGTTTCGATTTGCCCGAGAGTCGTACCGGAGCCTGACAGAGTGAAATCGGACAACAGTCCCGGTGCAGACTGGTCTGAATAGGTGAAGCTATTGCTGAGCGTCCCGGAGGGTAGTGAATAAATGTTGAGCAGTGAGTCATCCTGAGATGACGCAGCCAGCACACTTCCATCCGATGAGAGTTCAACTTTGCCGCCGGTGAGGGCAATCGTCGCCTTCGGCGTCGCGCTGGAAGGATCGAAATAGTTGATCTGTCCGTTTCCGGTGGCGACTGCCACATTCCCTGTACCGCCAGAGATGCTCAGGACAGAGCCGCTGCCGAAGTATCGTGGGTTGTTCGCCGAAAGGCTGGCTCCATCAACGATAAGACCGGATCTGACGAGGGTGCTGTTTACATAGCCGATTCCTGCTACCCATTGCCGACTCGAAACCGCGGCAAAAGCGCCGAAATAAGGCGCCGGGGTAGATGCATGATTGAGTGGGACCAGAGTGTAATCGGCCTGCGACGGAGCAGCGCCAGAAAGATCGATCACGCTTATCGCGGGAGAGTTACGAAGAACAGCAAGAGACGTGCCAGACGCAGCGTAACCGCCGACATCCGCGCTGTCCAAAGTCAGCGCCGGGGTTGTGGTGCCGACCTTATAGATGTTCAACATCTCGTTTGCGTTGGAATCGAGGCCGAAAGTCCAGATCCAGTTGCCCACACCGCCGAAAAAAGGAAATTTCGGCGCTAATTCTCCAAAATTAACGGGCACTGGAATCTGTACCGCCGCCGTTTGGACGCCGGAAGCGGAGTAAGTCCAGACCGTGGTACCGTCAGTAGTGATAAAGCCGCCGCCGTCTGTGAACCAGCCCTGGAACTGTCCCTGGTATGGTGCGCTCACGCTGGAAACGCCACCAGGCACGGAAACTGTTTCGATGGCATCCGGGGCCGCGGGTCCATTCGCAATCTGCATCTGGCCCGGCGCGGCGAAAGCGAGAGAAATGTTGGTGAGATCCCTGAGGTAAAACCCCGTTCGCGAGAAGACGAGTTGCCCAGCGGATGTATAGATGTAGAGCCCTAAAGGGGTTTCCACGGCGATGTAGCTTCCATCGGGCGCCAACTGCCAGGAATCGTTCTGTACCAAAACCCCCGCTCCTTCAAAGCTGAGTCCGGGGGAGACAATCGTGTTGAGAACGTGCCCGTCTGAGGAAGCACGAACTTGAATTCCGCCAGGGACCGCGATTGCAAGCGTCGGGCCGGCCATTTGGGACGGCGACGAGAACAACGAGTAACCCTGCTGGAAGTCGGCGGTTTCGTCGTCCCCTCTGGCCAGGATCGCGCCTGAACTGTAATCCCAAAGCACCCAAGCCCCCGAGACCTCCTGGCTCAACACTCTCGAGTTCGCGAATTGAAGCGAACTAGCCGTGGATTTGTTGCCGAGCTGGAGCAGAATGTTGGGCGTCGCGGTGACAGTAATGGTTGGGTTGAAAGTCGCGGTTAGGCTTCCGCCTGAACTTGACCCGGTGACGACGTATGTCGCCGTGGCTGCAGGCGCGATTGGGGTCCCCGAAATGATTCCCGTCGCTGGGTCCATGGTTAAACCCGGCGGAAGATCTGGAGCGACTGTAAAGGAATTGATTGTGCCCGCAGTGCCGGGAACGTCGGGGACGACTTCGTGACCGGCCCACGTAGCGATCACTCTGTCGAAATAAGTGAAGCCGGTGGCCTGAGCAAGCGGAGCAATCGCTATCTGCAGCGTTGTCGAGGTTGACCCGGACGAGTTGGAGGCAGTTACGGTGTATGGCGAGGAGCCGGCTTCCTCATTCGCAGTTCCGGAAATCACCCCTGTGGACGAGTCGATGTTCAAACCCGAAGGAAGTGACGGACTGATTGAATAGGAAGTGACAGTGCCCGTAACCGTGGGAACATCAGGAGTGATGACCTGATTCACGACCGCTGAGATGGACGACTGACTGTAGGTGAGGCTCGCGGGCGCCGCCGAAGACACCATAATCTGGATCGTCGCCGTCGTAGAACCGCCGGTGTTCGATGCGGTCACCATGTATGAGGTCTGGGCCGAAACAGCCGTCGGAGTACCTGAGATCACGCCAGTCAGATCGTTTAGACTCAACCCCGCGGGAAGAGCCGGGCTAATGGCGTACGAACTGACTGTCCCCGCGACGGTGGGAACATCGGCGGTGATGGCCTGATTCATCGTGGCCGTAATGGATTGCTGGGCATAGGCGAGACGGGAAGGTGGGACGACAGTCAGCGTCTTAGTATTGCCAGAGCCGCCGCAACCCAAAATCGTTCCGGCAAAAACAGATAGAAGGACGAGAGCCACAACACTCGAATAGAGATTGACGATGGATCTGAAGGTCAAGCGCTGAGAACTTCGCATACTCTTCCTCACTTCAGTCTTCGGAGGGCACTCCAAAGCCGTGAGGAGACGGGTTTTCTCGTGTCTATGAAGACCAAGTATTATACGCCCGTTCGGGTTTGCAGGTTTCTTATGCATTCGCGAATCCTTCAGGGAATTCGACAAACGCAGCTTTGAGTTGCAACGAACACCGTCACACGGCGTGCTAACTTCCGCTGACTTCCCACCTTAAAAAGTCTGCAAAAGGACTGTGGTTAAGTCATTGCACAAGATTTATTTATGACGACAACTCCGTCATAAAACCTGACGAAACCGTCGAGGACATCGAAGTGGAAGCTCCTGCGCGGGCAAATGGGATCAAACGGGATCCCAGTAACGCAAATCCTGATGCGCGCAGCTCAGGCATAGGGCCTGACCCGCCACATCCTCGAATCGGCCAAAGTTGATGCCTTCGCCGCAGCGTACGCAGACCACGCGATCAGCCTTGTAGCCGGGCAGTTCCGCGGGATCCACATGCACGCGAACGCGCTCGATGCGGAAGAGCTGCGCATCGTCAAGCTCGCGATAGGCAAGCATCTGCTGGCGGCTCTTGTTTTCAATCTCAGGATGAAGTTCGCGAGCAAGATCCCGTGAATTCTCGAGAGCGATGACGCGGACGCCCGCGCCTGTGGTCAGGTCCACGAAAGTAGCAGCCATCTTGCCCCAATCGCGAAACTTCAGAGTCCGCTTGCCGAGCCGGCAGCCGGTAACCATGCCGATGGCATCCGTCGCACAGCGATCGATCTCGACATAAGTCACGAGCCGTTTGCGGTCCGCTCCAAGCGGATCCTCGATCCCGAGCGTGCGAAGTCCGAGAAGCGACATGCGCACACCAAGAATCTGGCCGGCACACATGTGGCCATGCGCGATTTCCGCCTTCTGCAAGAGGGTATCGATAGATTCAAGCATCGTCTTACAGCTTGGCGCAACCGGGACGAGTGCGCAAGCCGTTGCGATTTCGTCCTAGTTTTTGGTGCTCGGAGCCGTCTCGTCTTCAGAGTCTTCGACCAGCAGCACGGAACCGGGCACAATGTCGAAACTGACTGGGTCCTTGCCGGCCGGGTGGAACGTAGCCCGCAACGGTTCGCGCTGCCATTCGGCCAGATCGCAGGCCGGCTCCGTATGGCTGGCAGCGTCAAAGGGCGCGAGTTTCTTGCCAGCACCGGCTTCCTCGCCGCAATCTGCGCAACGACTGCGTATAAGCTTTTGCCGCTGGAAGTAATCCCGCAATAAGCGGCATAGTCACGAAACCACGTCACCTGGCTCACGCCTGGATCGTAATCGGGCAACTTCAAAGCAGTGATATGCCCTGTAACCCGGTCAACCAGCAGCCACGGACCGCGTTGCCAAACCCAGTGATTATTTGCGCTTCCGGGCTTTTCTCCGGGCAGTTCGTCATTGAGCCGCATTACGCGCCGCACCGCAAAGCTGCGGTCAGTCACGTCGTGGACTTCTCCCGTCGTCCATTCCTTCACGTTGCCATCGACGACGAGGGGCCTGATCTTGAGTGCGTCTTCGCCCCGAGCCGCCCCGGCCGGATCGCCGGCCTTGGAATAAGGCACGCGTCGGGAACCGCCGAGAGCAACTACATGAACCTTGCGAGGCGATGCGTGGAGAGTGGCAAAACAACCGGTGGAAAAAGCGAGAACCGCAATCAATGCCGCGAACGTCTTACCAGCTTGCATAAACGAACCCTGCTTCCTAAACCTGTGCGGCCTCCACCGCGCGCGCCACGCGGAACGCTGTGCTCTCGTGCAGATGTGACGCCAGCACCTGCATGCCGATGGGAAGCCCTGCTCTGGTGGCGCCGCACCGCACGGTGACGCCACAGATGCCCGCGAGGCTCGCCGTGACCGTGTAGATATCGGCGAGATACATGGCCAGAGGGTCGCCGGATTTCTCGCCAAGCTTGAACGCAGGCGTCGGTGCTGTGGGTGTAACGATGGCGGCGACATCAGCAAAGGCCCGAAGAAATTCATCTGCCAGCAGCCGGCGCACCTTCTGCGCCTTCAAGTAATAGGCGTCGTAGTAGCCCGCCGAAAGCGCATACGTGCCGAGCAGAATACGGCGCTTCACCTCCGCGCCAAAGCCCTCATCACGCGAGTGGCTGTACATGTCCGACAACGTGGCCGATGATGGCGAGCGATATCCGTAGCGCACGCCATCGAAGCGTGCGAGATTGGCGCTGGCCTCTGCAGTGGCAACAAGGTAATAGGTCGGAATGGCGTAGCGGGTGTGCGGGAGCGAAACCGGCTTCACCGTGCAACCTGCGGCCTTCAGAGACTCGATACCGCTCTCGATGCGCTCGCGGACTTCGGGATCGAGCCCCTCGCCGAAGTACTCCGCGGGAACTCCGATGCGCAGTCCCTCAGCGCCCTTGTCGCTCTCCGCCGCATAATCGGCAACCGGCGCAGGTGAGCTTGTGGCGTCGGCTGGATCGTGTCCCGCGATCACCGACAACATGGTTGCTGCATCGCGCACATTCGACGCAAATGGACCAATGCGATCGAGCGACGAGGCGAAGGCGATGAGCCCATAGCGCGAGACTCTTCCATATGTCGGCAACACGCCGACCACGCCACAGAAGCTCGCGGGCTGCCGTATGGAACCGCCGGTATCCGTGCCCAGCGATGCCACGGCAAGGTTTGCAGCGACGGACGCTGCCGATCCGCCGCTCGATCCGCCGGGTACCCGCTCGGGGTCAACGGGATTGCGCACCGGGCCGTACGCGGAATTTTCGTTCGACGAGCCCATGGCGAACTCGTCGCAGTTGAGCTTTCCCAGCAGCACAGCTCCTGCAGACTCAAGCTTGCTGACTGCCGTCGCATCGTAGGGTGGGTGATAGTCTTTCAGAATCTTCGAGCCGGCGGTTGCCGCCGCACTGCGCATCATCAGGACATCCTTGACGCCAACCGGAATCCCGGCCAGTGGGCCCAGCGGATCACCCTTGGCCGCTGCCGCATCGACCCGCGCCGCCTGCTCCAGTGCGCGCTCTCGGGTCAGGCTCAGATACACATTGAGCTTCGCATTCAACTTCGCGATGCGCTCGTAGTAGGTGGTTGCAAGGTCGGTGGCCTTCACGCGGCCCGAGACGATGCCTTCGCGCAATTCAGAAAGAGTCTTCGGCTTTTCCACGTAGCTCTCGGTCATCGTCATTTCGGCTGGCACCCAAATACTTTCCTTGAATATCCGGTCCCTATCGCTCAATCACCTTCGGCACTTTGAAGAAGGCTCGATCCGTCTCGGGCGCCTCGGACATCACGGCAGCGCGATCGAGCGAAGGCTGCACCGCATCCTTTCGCAGCGAAACCTCTCCGCCGGCTCCGTCCAATTCGCTCACCTGGGCCAGCGGCGCCACTGAATCGGTATTGAGCTCATTCAATTGAGCGATGTAATCGAGGATCGCGTTCAAGTCGTGAAGCATGCTTTGGGTTTCGCCGGGCGTCAGTTCGAGGTGCGCCAGTTCGGCCACACGCTCCACGTCACCAAGACTTACTCTCGCAGTCATCTTCAAGCGCGTCCTCAGGATGGTGTTGGCATTCGCGTCCGATGTGGGTTTTGTGGTCCACATCATCGCGTTTCGTGCCTGAAATTCAAGTATATCCGTTCATCTGCTCCCAATTATCCAAGCGGGATCGACGGCGTCACCAGCGGTTAATCCACCGTCAAGGTAAGCGTAACCTTGTGCGATACTCCGCTGGCTGTTGCTGTAACAACCACTGGGTAAGTTCCCGCCGGAGTATTGCTGCCGGGAGAAACTGGAGGCGTTCCACCTCCTCCGCCGCCCGAACCAGCACAGCTCGAAATCCCCGCGACACTCAGCAAAAGAACCAATGAGAAGAGCGCTCCGAGGCGCTTACGCCTGATTGCGATTGGCAGAACCAGGACGCCCAATGCGATGAACAATGCTCCGCGCAAATGTCCTCCTCGGTGTGCCGGCGCGGCGCTTTGCGCAGACGAAGACGCCACACCGGTTGCGATCTGCACCGTAACGCTGCCCGAAGAGTTCGCCGTAACTGCTTCGCTGGCTGGATTGAATGTGCAGGACGAGTTGGATGGAAGCGAACTGCATGCAAAGTTGAAAGTCCCGCTCGATCCACTCATCGGCGCCAGTGCAATCACGAAGCTGGCCGTCTGTCCGCTCGCGACCGTCTGGCTCGACTGGCCCTGCGGAGAGACAGAAAAATCGAATCCCATGCCTGAAAGCGCCACTTGTGCGTTTGCAGCCAGGGCTGAACTCGAAATCGTGAGATTTCCAGTTTGCTGGCCCGCGCTCGATGGTGCGAACTCTACTTGCGCAGTACAACTGGCGCCGATTGGAATGGAAGCGCCGCACGTGGTGGACGCAATCTGAAATCCGGCCGAAGCGGACAATGTCACGCTGCCAAGCGCGGTCGGGCCCCTGTTGGTGAGGGTCACGGTCTGTCCGCCGCTGAGACTTCCAACGCCCGTGACCGGAAAGGTGAGGGACGCAGGTTGCATCTGCACCGAACCGGCTGCACCACCTATGCCGGTCAGAACTGCGCTCGCCGCAATGGCAAAGGACGATGAACTCGCCGTGAGAGCGCCAGTCACGACCCCGCTTCCCGCCGGCGTGAAAACCACGCCCGTCGTGCAGCTTGCGCCCGCCGGTAGCGTGGACGAACACGTGTTCTGAATGAGGCTGAACGGAGAAGAGGTCGATAGGGCCAGACCAATGGCCGCAGAGCTGTTCGTATTTGTGACCGTCGCGGTCTGCGATGTGCTGGCCTGACCGACGGTGGCTTGCGTGAACGTCATCTGCGCCGGGCTGATGCTGATTCCCGATGCAGCCTGCCCGATCCCGCTCAGTGCCACCTGGACTGGCACCACCCCGAGGGTGGAAGAAGATACGATAAGCGTCGCCGACAATTGCCCCGCCGCCGTCGGAGTAAAACCAACCTGAACCGTACAGCTGCTGCCGTTGGTTAGGGTTGATCCGCAGGAACTTGCGCTCCACGTAAAACTCGCGGCGTTTTGCCCGGCGATCTGGAATCCGACATTGCTCATCGGCGCACCGCCGGTGTTGCTTACGGAGAGCGTGAGCGACGAGGCGGTCTGTCCGATTGGCTGCGCCGGGAATATCAGTTGCGCTGGAGACACTCCGATCGAAGGCGGCAGCAACCCTATTCCCGAAAGCCCGACAGTTTGCGTCTGGATGGCATCGGACACGCTCAGCTTTCCGTTCAGATTTCCCGCTGCACTCGGCGCAAACACGACACTGATGGCGCAACTGCTATGGCCGGTAAGCTGCGTTCCACACGTGCTCGACGCCTGAAATCCCGCGCTCGTTGTAGTTCCGATCGATGTCAGGGGCAAATCGCCATTGTTGGTCAGAGTGACGATTTGCGGGCTCGATTGCTGACCGTCAATCGTCGCCGGAAAGCTGATTGCCATTGGAGAAAGCTCGTCGGTTGCTGCGGTAGCACCGGTGCCGCTGAGGGCGACAGTCTGAGTGCCGGCAGAATCGGTTAAGGTGAGTGTGCCGGTCGCCGCCCCCGCCTGACCGGGAGCGAAGGTCAGCGATAGGGCGCAGTCGCTATTGGGGGCTAGCGAGGAGCCACAGGCGTTTGCAGCCAACGCAAACGGTGGTGTAACCGTCACCCCGCTCACCGCAATTGCTGTACTACCGGCGTTCTCGACCGTGACTGGTAGTGCCGTCGAGGTTGTACCCACTGGTACCTGGCCAAAGTTCAAAGTGCCGGGCGAAGCCGTCACCGCCCCTGAAGCCGATCCCGTTCCAGTTAGTGGAATCGCGATCTGGCCGCCCGCAATGTTTGCATTGATCGTGACCTGACCCGAGATGCTGCCAGTTTGGCCCGGCGTAAAGGTCACCTGGATTACACAACTGCCGCCGGCATTGATCACACTGGTTGTGCAGTTGTCGGTCTCGCTGAAATTTCCGCTCGCATTCACAGCGGTGACAACCAGCGCAATGCCGCCTGTATTCGAAAGCGTTATGCCCTGCAGGCCGCTGGTGCTGCCGACATTCTGCGACGGAAACGTCAGCGACGCAGGTTGAGCCGAAGCGGTTGTCAGTTGTTCTCCCGAGGTCCACAACGGAATTTGCCAGATCCCGCGGCCATAGGTTCCCGCGACCAGGACATTGGGCGAGGTCGTCGCAGGTGCCGCACTCAATTGCGTCACCGGCGCGTACGGCAAACCGGCGCCAAAGACCGACCAGCAGTTGCTCGGGCCATTCACGCAACTGGCTACCTGGCGGGTCGAATAAACGCCCTCATCGGTTGCGAGGTAGGCGGTGTTGGCATCCTGTGGGTCAATGACTACACTGTTCGCGGGCGAGTGCGGCAGGTTCGACGTGATCTCCGACCAGTGTGCTCCACCATCGGTGGTCCGGTAAATCGTGCGAACTTCATGCAGAGAATCTTCTGCTCCTTCGACGGTCACGTAGACCGTATTGCCCGTTGCATCGTGGGGATCGATAAAGATGCTCGAGATGTCGAGGCCGAGATAGTTGAACCGGACTTCATCGTTGACGACAGGGTTGAGCGTGAGGTCCTGCCACGCGGGCATCGAAGAACTCGCTGGGTTGTATGTAGCCTTCAAGACGTGACCGGCGAGGGTCGCGCCGCCATCGAAAGCGCCATACATGCCGACAAAAATCACTTCACCACCGCCCGATAGCGGCAGCGCTGCAATCGAGCGGATCAGCGCGTCACCACTGCAGTAGCTCAGACCGGAGACTCCATCCAGGATTGGACTGATCGCATTTCCGCTTCTCCAGGCGCTTCCGTCCGCCGGTCCGCGCCACATCCGGCACGTGCCGACAAGAAGCTGCGTGTCATCGAGCGGATCGACGATGAACGGCGCGGGAGTTGTCATGGTGTAGCCATCGCCACCCACATCGGCATCATTCACCACGGGTGTAGCTGCCGAATGCACCCGGAGTACAGTCACCGGTCCCGGAGCAGCGGTAGATCGAAACTCCCGAGCTGTTGTTGACGTACCAATTCGTTGGATTCGCCGCGTCGATGGCAACCGGACCGCCTTCTCCGCCGAGAATCTGCGGCCATTGCTCCGTCGGTCCGGTGGTGTTCTTCACGCCCGCTGTCCCGTTTGCACCAAAGCCCGCCATGAGCGTGTAGGGCGAGTTGCCAACCTGCGACATGCTTTCCACTTCCGCCAGTGAGCCCAGCCCTGCGTTCAGGTTCTGGAAGTGCGCGGCATCGGTAGGCGAACACACTGACCCCGATTCGCCGATGGCGTCGCTCGAGCGCCAGAGTCCGCTGTCGTTGCCGATGAACACTTCCTCGGGATTCGCGGGATTCCAGGCCAGCGCGTGCTGGTACGGCGCAACCTGCGCGCTCATGCACGTGTTCGCGTTGGTGGTATTGCGCCAGGTGCAACCCACGGCCAGGCTGCATTTCCAGAGGTCGTTGGCGCCGGCAAGCAGCAGCGTATCCTGCTGCGAGGGAACCGCGGCGAGCACGAGATTGTAATCGCCATTGGCGACGGTGGCTGCGCCCTGACTGGAGTTCGTCTCGAGTGCTGTGGTGCTCAACCGTTGCGCAAATGCAACCGTTTGGTTGCTGCACGCTCCTCCGGAAATGGCGCACTGATCCTGCCAGAGCCCCTGGTCCTGGTTGTTGAGGTCGACGGTCCATGCAAACGTATCGCCGGTTGACGGATTTACGGCGAGCGCGCCGCGAAAGATGGGACATGCTACCGAACCGATGGCTCCCCGGTTCGTCGGGCACATCTGCGCGGTCAGTCCGCTGCCTGGCTGGGCCGCCATACGCGTCCAGTGCACTCCGTCGGAAGATTGATAGTAGCCATGGAACTGGACGGCGGCGATGAAGATCTGGCGCACAGGATTCCAGACAACGGCAGTCGCACTATTTCCATTGGGACCGGCAAACATGTCCAGCGGTCCCTGCACATCCTGCCCTGCTGAGTCAGTGATCGTTGCAAGAGACCATGTAGCCCCTGCATCAGCGGAATAGTAGAGGCCGGCATAGCTGACGCCGTAGAGTTGCGCACTCACCAGGGTGCCTTCATAGGCCTGCGACACGGCGGCAACCACGAGTTGCGGATTCGCCGTGCTCCACGCGAAACCTGCGAATCCTTCGCCCTGGAACGAAAGCGTCTGGTCGGCCGTGTGCGACATCACGGTCCATGTGTTTCCACCGTCGGGTGAGCGCAGGACGCCCGCGCCATAGTAGGAATCCAGGGCATCGTTGGGATCGCCGGTACCGGCGAGGATGACTCCCGTGCCGCCGGGCTGCACGGTGAGCGCTCCGATGCTGATGGAGGCGTAGCGCACGGCGTCGAACGCCGCGGGGGCATCCGTAAGCGGCGCAAAGATGACGGAACCGGACGCGCCTGCGTTCTGCGAAACCCAGACGCCGCCGCCCGTGGTTCCGACATACACGCGGTTGCCGGTTGAATCAGATGGATCGATCGCGAGGGAGGTGACGCGGCCGCTGACGGGCCCAAAGTAGGGCGACAGTATCGCCGCCGGGCCAAGCGGCTGCCATACCGCGGTTGAACCACCGGAAGTGGCCGAAGATTGCGCCACGGTTTGGTTGCTTTCAAGCGGATGCGCGAGATTTGCGGCCCGGCTCTTCGGCCAGCCTCGCCGTGCCAGGAATCGGTGCGCTTGTGCAACGCGTGGCGGAACGGGAACTGGCGGGACAGATTGCGCGATCGCGACGAGACCGGCGATTCCAATCGCCGCGATGGTAACCAGTTCGCGGCACAAGGCGCCCACAGAGAACGCAGGGCAATCATTGGCTTTCTGACTTGCCGAAATCGTCACACGCGCAAAGGGTCCGATTCCCCGCCTCCCAACACCCATACTCCGGGGAAAGCTGCGGTGAAATCCAACCCTTTACGCAGCGCGGAACATGCAGTTTCCGGGATTGAAATTGTGTCCCATTTTAGGACTCAGCCTCAGCAGCAGAGATGTGATGGCTGCTACATCTCTCGGGTAAACAGCCGTGCCGGAGTGGCCGATTTTGCCTTGCCGGTGTGCTGCGCTATGTAGGCTCTCGAGTTGAACTTCTTTGCCGTGGATGTACCGGACATCGGCCGTACCAGTCCGAAGACCGGGCGGTTGAACCACGGGCGGTCATGTTTGCCGACGATGGACCAGGCGATACCGGCGTAGCCGTTCGGGTCGCGGCCATCGAGTTCGTAGCGGTCGTTGAGGATGACGGCCCATTCAAAGGCGCGCGCAGGGTCAGGAGCCCATGCAAGAATCATCTTGGCCCAGTACATGCGCATAAAGTTATGCATCCAGCCGGTTTCCGCCATCTCGCGTTGTGCGGCGTTCCACAGGTCGTCATGGGTCTCGCCGCGCTCAAGCTCCTCCAGGGTGTAGCGATACGGTCGCGGGTCGGCGGCGTGTTCGATCAGTGTCTGGCGGGCCCAGGATTCGGCGCACTCCCAGCTGTCGTAGTTCTGGTTGTACTTCACAAAAAGCACCGACAGTTCGCGCCAACCGATGACCTGCTCGAGAAAGCGATCGCGTGCGGCTTGCGATACCTGGCCTCTGTCAAAAGCATCCTCCACGGCGAGCGCGATGGTGATGGGCCCGATATTACCGAAGTGGAGATAAGGCGAAAGCCGGCTCGTGCCTTTCAACTCGGGATGGTTGCGCTGTTCGACGTAGTCTTTCAATCCATGGTCGATAAAGGCCTGTAGTTGCTTCATCGCGGCGTGCGTTCCGCCGGTGAAGGTGTCCACCGGGCCGATGGTGCGATCGAGGCCTTTGAAGCCGGCGGTGATGTCGTCGGCGAGCGACCAGGCGGCGAGCGACTTTGGCTTTTGCCACCTGTGCTGAGGCTTGGGGTTGTGCGAGGCGACGAGGAACTTCGGAAGCGCTTCCTTCAGGTGCGGGCGAAAGTGCTGGAGCAGGAAGTAGTCGCGGCCAAAGATTGCCGACGGAATAACGACGTCTGCATCCACGGTCCAGTAAGGCAGCTTCAGCCGCCGGGCCAGCACCTTGCGCCAGCGCTCGGGTTCGCGGCACGGATTCTCATCGCCGATCAGCATCGCGGCGCCGACTTCTTCCAGAAATTTCTCGAGCGAGTTGTCGGGGTGGCGG
Source organism: uncultured Acidobacteriaceae bacterium (assembly GCA_963774175.1). Taxonomy (GTDB): domain Bacteria; phylum Acidobacteriota; class Terriglobia; order Terriglobales; family Acidobacteriaceae; genus Telmatobacter. Next base: position 379,387 of record CAVZDT010000015.1, on the reverse strand, counting down.
CGGAGGACGAAGCCTACACCGCGTTCGGCAGCGTCATGTTCAACATCGCGCAGACCCTGCTGCATGAAGTGGTAATGGCGGATGTTGGCGTTGGGGTAGTTGGGGATGACGGAGAAGAACACGACCACGGGGAGGCCGAGCAGGTTGGCCGCGTCAATAGCGAGGTCCAGCGCGGGGTTGTCGTGGATGCGCATTGCGCGCTGCATCCAGTAGACAACGCACCTGCCGTCGGGACGAGGCGGGCCGCCGCGGCGGACAAGAATACGCGGATTGGCAGCGAGCTTGACGAGTGGTTCGGATGGCTTAGTCATGCACGAATATCGGAATCCAGCTCTCATTGTCTACGGGCCGGTGGTGTGCAGCTTGGGCGCGTGCCGTGAGACAAACAAGGACGGATTGGAAATTCGATGCGATGAAATAACGTTCGAGACACTGATGCCGTGACCTTTGTATTTCAGGCCACGGTATCGGGGATACTTCAGGTTCTCAATCAGAAGCAGGTCTGCTATTGGTTGGGTTCAGGAGAGGGTGTGGGAAGCTTTTGCCTCGCCGGAGGGGCCGTGGAGTTCGGAGCCTGATCCGAAGCCACCGTCAATTCCGCCTTGCTGTATTTCGGCGCGCTGATGTAGCCGTGGATATGGTCCTTGGAGATATTGTTGATGACCAGTTCGACGGGCTGCTGGGTGTCGGGCTGATAGAACATGACCGGCTGGTAGAGATTCACGTGTTTCTGGGTCAGGTCGCGATCATCCACCGTGAGCTGCAGGTCGGCGTACTGATGCTTTTCATTGGCTTTCCTGAGGCTGACGCTCAATGGGCCTTCGCGCTTGAACTGCTTGGATTTCTGCAGGTCGAACTCAAAGTAGCTTCGTTCGCCCTTCTTCTCGAGCACGACGAGTTCGTCGTGGGTGCGTGCAATGGAGCCGGAGAGCTCGGTGCGCGTGTTTACGAGGTCGCCGTGCGCTTCTTCAATCGCCTTTCCCTGCGCGTCGATCTGCGATTGCAGCTTCTTGAAGCGCAGATCCTGCGCGCTGCTGCGGCGCGACGCCGCGGCACGCCGGTGGGGTGCAGGTGCAACTTCAGCAACAGGAGGCGGCGGAGCGGGCTTCGCTTCCAGACTGGTGGTGAGGGCATTCACCTTTGCGCTGAGAGCGTCGAGCTGGCTGTGCGTGGCGCTCAGCTGGGCGGTCATCTGCTGGTTCTCGGTTGCCAGGGACTGCGCGCTGTCGTGCTCATGCACAGCGTAGCCAAGGCCTGTAATGCCAATGAAAACCGCCACGATGATAGGGGCCAATCGCCTGACAACAGGCGCGGCTGCCTGAATCGGGGAATCTTCCATAATCGTCCTCCGGATGACAAGTCTAACTAAGAAGCAAGCACGCGGCATTCCAATCTTGTGGATCTATAAGTGACTGATTGCATGTGGCTTTCAATCGCGGAACAGACGCGCCACACGGCAGAAATTGCTGCGTACATAGAATTTTTTACACAGCCATGAATCGACGTTTAGAGATGAAAAGGCCGCCCTGAGGCGGCCATTCTGCTGATAACTGATGGCTATGGATTGATTTACCAGCGTCCCCATGCCCGCGTCATGTAGTCGGAGAGGGTCATGCCGATCAAAACGAGGAAGGTGAAGATTCCCGCGCCCACGGTTAGCTTGGTGAGTTTGGTGGAGTACTTGACGTGCATGAAGAAGAGGACGACGAGGATCATCTTGAAGGCCGCGATAGCCAGGGCCACGATGGGATTGAATATCCCCATTTCAACGTAGGACGCGCCGACTGTGGTCGCGGTCATCACCAGCAGGATGCACAAAATGGTCAGATAGATCTTCGGGCTGACGATGTGGTGTTCGTGCTCGTGCTGCTCGATGGATTCGAAATCTTTGTCGTGAGGTGCGCTCATGGTGTTGATCCTTATTGATGCCTGCTGATGAGGTAGAGCAACGGGAAGAGATAGATCCAGATGATGTCGACGAAGTGCCAGTAGAGGCCGAAGTTCTCGACATAGGTGACGTGGCCAGTAGTGTACGCGCCAGCTTGCGCCCTGAAGATCATGAATCCGAGAATCGAGATGCCGATGATCATGTGCAGCGCGTGCATGCCGGTCATGGCGAAGTAGAGGAAGAAGTACATCTCGGTGTGGCGCGCCATATCGAGCCCCAGCGGTTTGTCGTGATACTCGCTGTAGACTTCGGGGTCGGACGCCGGGTTAAGGAACGTCTGCACGCTGTAGTGGAAGCCGGGGACGTGATGCTTCTCCCATTTCTCGTGGTACTCAATCGTCTTGATACCAAGGAAGACAAGGCCCAGGAGGAACGTGATCACCAGGCAGAGCACCAGCGCACCTTTCTTACGCATCTCTGCCGACCAGACGCCCATGGCCATGGTGAAGCTGGAGACGATGAGGACGCCGGTGTTGGCGGTGCCCCAGCCAATCTGCAACTGGTGCGAGGCCTCGACGAAGGCTGGGTAGTACCAGTTCCGATAGATGAGGTAGGCGGTAAAAAGCCCGCCGAAGAACATGATTTCGGTCAGCAGGAACAGCCACATCGCGAAGTTGGTGGCATCGCTCTGCTGCGCGTAGGTTTCGAAGTGATGGCGCTGGTAGGGCAGGTGCTCGTGGTGAGCCCCCTCTTCGGCGCCGTGCACGATTACCTGGCTATCCGACACTGGCTACTTTCTCCTTCTGGCCTTCGAGCCACTCGTAGTCGTACGCTTCGTGGTCCATGATCGGAATAACGGGGAAGTTCTCAGTGAGCGGCGGCGACTGGGTCTGCCATTCTAGGCCGGTTGCCTGCCACGGATTGTCACCGGCGATCTCCCCGTACCTCAGCGACCAGGTGAGGTATAGAAGCGGCAGCAGGTAGCCTACGCCGAGAATGGATGCGCCGGCGGTCGAGAAGACGTTCAGGGTCTGAAACTCCGGTGGGTATGAGCCGTAGCGACGCGGCATGCCGAGAGTGCCGAGGATGAATTGCGGGAAGAAGGTGAAGTTGAAGCCGATGAAGGTAACGATGGCGGCGAGCTGCGAGATCTTCTCCGGATACATGCGGCCGGTCATCTTGGGCCACCAGTAGTGCACGCCGGCAAGGAAGGCCATCAGCATGCCGCCCACCATGACGAAGTGGAAGTGGGCCACGATGAAGTATGTCTCGGTGAGGTGGATGTCGGTGCCCGATGACCCCAGAAAGACGCCGGTCAGGCCGCCAATGGTGAACAGGCCCATGAAGCCGAAGGTGTAGAGCATCGGCGTTTCGAAGGTGATGGAGCCCTTATAGAGGGTGAAGGCCCAGTTGAAGATCTTGATGGCTGAGGGCACCGCGACCAGCATGGTGAGCAGCGAAAACACCAGCATGGAGTAGTTGGAGATGCCCATGATGAACATGTGGTGCGCCCAGACAAAGAATCCGAATACCGCGATCGCAACCGACGAGAACGCGACCGCCGTGTAACCGAAGACGCGCTTGCGGCTGAAGGTGGAGATGGTTTCGGAGATCACACCCATTCCGGGCAGAATCATGATGTAGACAGCAGGATGCGAGTAGAACCAGAACAGGTGCTGGAACAGGATCGGGTCGCCACCCTTGGTCGGATCGAAGACGCCGATTCCCGCGGTACGTTCGAGAACAACGAGCACGAGGGTGATGGCCAGAACCGGCGTGCCGAGCACCATCAGGATGCTGGCCGCATAGTTCGACCACACAAACAGAGGCAGCCGGAACCAGGTCATACCCGGGCAGCGCATCTTGTGGATGGTGACGATGAAATTGAGCCCGGTGAAGATGGAGCTGAAACCGGCGATGAAGACCGCCAATGCCGGTGGTGATGCACGTTCGTATTCACGTAGTGCGTCGACAGCGGCGTGGTGAAGGTCCAGCCGGTATCGACACCGCCGGTCGCCATCGTGTAGATGGCGAGCATGCCCCCGCGCCAGGTACAGATACCAGCTCAGCAGGTTGATCTTGGGCAGCGCCAGGTCCTTGGCGCCAACCATCATCGGGATAAAGAAATTGCCCAGCGTGGCCGGCACCGACGGCACCAGGAAGAAGAAGATCATGATGACGCCGTGCATCGTGAACACCTTGTTATAGGTGTCGGTGGCCATCAGGTCGGACTGCGGCGTGAGCAACTCCAGGCGGATCAGGCCGGCCAGCGCTCCTCCGATGAAGAAGAAGAACGTGATCGAGATCAGATAGAGAATTGCAATCCGCTTATGGTCGCCGGTCAACAGCCAGCTCAGCAGGCCATTTTCCTTGGTGAGGAAGTTCATCTTCGGGATACGGGCCGTCGACTGATCGGGAAGACTGACGATTGTATTGGTACTCATTGCTTCACCATCCCCTGCCCAACGGGCTTTTGTCCGGCGGGCGTTGTCTTGCCTTCGCTTTCCGGCAGCAGCGTGGTTGTGGCTGTCGTCTGCTGGATGCGGTAATCGGAGTTGAGATTCTTGATGAATTCAACCAGCGCGATGACGCCGTCTTCGCTGATCTGGCCCTGGTAGGTGGGCATGATCGGCGCATAGCCCTGGGTGATGTGCTGCGAAGGATTCAGGATTGCTTCGCGGATATACGCCTCGTCGGCGATGGTGGATCGACCATCAGCCAAATTGAGTTTCGCGCCGTAGACATTGGCGAGATTGGGGCCGCGCGCATCGGGGCGATTGTTGTGGCAGGCCGCACAACTGAGGCTCGCGAAGAGGCGCTCGCCGTTCTGTGCCAGGGAGTCGCCGCTGGTGGAGCTCTCAAGCCACTTCTTGAAATCGTCGGGAGTCATGACGACCACGTCGCCGATCATGCGCGAGTGGTCGGTGCCGCAATATTGAGTACAGAACAGGTGGTAGGTGCCGGGAGTCGTGGCCTCAAACCAGACCGTCGTGTAACGGCCCGGAATGGCTTCGCGCTTCACGCGGAAGGCCGGGATCGAAAAACTGTGGAAGACATCCTGCGAGATGATGGTGAGCTGGACAGCGCGACCGATGGGCACATGCAGAGAGTTGATTTCGTGCTGCCCGCCCGGATGTTCGACCTTCCACATCCATTGCTTGCCGACGACGTAGATGTTCATGGCATTGGGCGGCGGCGTGTAGACGCGAAAATAGATCAGCGATCCCCACACGAACATGATGAGAAACAGGCCGAGCGGAATGATCGTCCACGTGGCCTCGAGCATCGTGGAGCCTTCGATCTGGACCGCTACCGGATGGCGCTTCTTGCTATACATGATCGAGAAACTGGTCACGAGCAGAATGACAATTGTCAGCCCGATAAGGCTCACCAGGACCATGAAGAAGTACAGCGCGTCCATCTGAGGCGCGATTTTCGATGCCTCGGGCGGGAACAGCGAAAAGTTCGTCAACCACTTGACGAGAAATTGCCAGAGTACTGGACTGATGTGCGACATTCGGTTATCCGTTCACCTTTGTTCCTGAAGCAAGTTGGTCATGTGCCTGCCGGTAGTCGCGCCGGAACATGATCCACATGAAACCGCCCAGCAGAATCACGGTCATTGCTCCGCCAAGCTGCACAACGCGCGCAATGATCAGGGAATGTTTGTTGGTGCCGGGATCATAGTGATAGCAGTACGTGAGAATGTTGTCGACCGGCGAGCCGATGTGGTTGTTCGATGATTCGATGAGGCCCAGGCGCAATATCCTTCGGCGAATATTCCACCCCCATGTAGTACTGAGCCAGCTTCCCCTGCGGGGTTACGATCTGGATGGAACTGGCGTGCGCGAACTGGGTGAGCTTGCCATCGGGGCCGGGAATCTTGACGTAGCCGAAACCAACCGCCTTGGTGAGCGCGTCAATGTTGGGCTGCGTGCCGGTCATGAAGTGCCAGCCATCGGCGGTCTCAGGATGGCCGTAGCGCTTCAGATAGCTGCGCTTCTTGGCGGCGGCGAGGTCCGTGCCCTCCGTGGGATCGATGCTGACGACGATAATGTTGAAGTCGCGGCCGGGGACTTCGTCGACCATCTCCAATGCGCTGGTGAGACCGTTGAGTTCTTCAGAGCACAGCTTGGGCACTGGTAGTAGACCAGCGCCAGGATGGCAGGCTTTTTGCCGAAGTAGCTGCCGAGTTCGACCTGCTTGCCGGCGTCGTCGGTGAAGGTGAGGTCGAGCGGAAGCTGCGTGATTCAGATTCTGCGCGATGCCCACGCCGTTCAGAATCGACGGCGGTTTGTCGTTGGCTGGCCCTGACTCCTTGTCGCCGTAACTTGAAACCTGCGCCTTCAGCGAAGGCGTCAGCGCGGAAAGACGACAGGAACGCCGCCGTTGCCAAAACAGCAGCTGCCTGCGCCCTGATTCCTTTCGCACTGTTACTGCTGAACATACTGCTCCATCACCTTCTGCGGTTCACTGCTCGCGCTGCTTTTGCTCGGCCTTTTCGGCGGCAGCGAGATCCTGTTCATAGCCGGTGCGCGCGAAACCGCTGGTGAGCGGCACCGTTACGGTTGGTTTCTGATCGCCAGCCAGAAGCGGCGCCTGCTGAGCCGTTGGGACTGTCGGCGCCACCGGCAGACCTTTTTGCGCGATGATCTCCATTGCCCGTTCAATGGGAATCCGTACCGTCTGCTTGGACTGGTCGATCCAGGTGTAATTGTCGAGAAGCAGATCCTCACGCGCGTGCAGGTCGGCCACATCCTGATTGCCGTCGTCGGTCTGGACGCGTGGAGTCGGGAAGGTCTTCGTGATTTCAGCGATCTTGTTCTGCAACTGCGGGACTCGATGGGAAGTTGCCCAGATCGCGAACCTCCGCGGTCTTCGTCCACTTGCTGTTAGGCCCGTCTTCTTTGTTCAGATGCGCGTTGAAAACTTTGCCGAGGCCGTAGGTCACCACGCCGCACACCGCGACGAAGATAGCGAGCGAGGTGAGGAAGACGATGATGCCCGTGACCCTGACGTCGGTCTGCTCGTAACCGGCGGAGGCATCGATCTCCTTGGGCCCGTGCGAGCCGAGGATCTTGTTCTCGTCGGGTTCGTTGTGATCAAGCGTGGACATGTTCAGGCTCCAGAATCTCTGCGACGTGCGGATCGTTGGTCTGTACCAGCGCACGGGTCTTCAGGTTGTGGCTAAAGAATGCGACCCAGACGGAGATCATGGCGGCCGGTACCGCGATGTACTCAAGGATTCCCCAGCTGAAGTGCAGGTTGCGCGCGGCATCCGCGTAGTTCGGCTCGATGAGCCAGAACAAATCGAAGAACTTGGCGAAGATCATCCACTGGCAGACGTGGACCATGCGTCTCTTGTTGCGCTTGATATCGCGCGAGAGCAGAAGCGAGAACGGAATGAGCCAGTGGAAGATGAAGTCCAGGGTGATGATGATGCCCCAGTGTCCGCGAATGCGATCGAGATACCAGTTGATCTCGCCAGGCAGGTTTCCGGACCAGATGATGAGGAACTGGCCAAAGGCGAGATAGATATTCAGCATGACGAAGGCAAAGGTGAGCTTGCCGAGATCGTGCTGCTCCACCGGACGCAGGATCGTTTTGAACGGCTCGGCCTTCGAAAGGCTGATCGAGGTCATGATCGACAGCGCCAGCACTGAGTATCCCTGGCCTACGAGGAAGAGCAAACCGTAGACCGAGGAGAACCAGGTCACGTCCATCGACATGACCCAGTAGATGACTGCGGCCGTCATGGTCAGCGAGTAAACCACGATGCCGGGACCGCTGATGTTCTCAAGTTTCTTGATCCAGAACGGCGTGGTGTCGGGAGATTCGTGATCGCGGCGCAGACCGTAGGTATTCAGCCGCCACGTGTAGAATCCCCAGATGGCAAAGCAGATCAGCATGACTACCACGTACGTCGTGGGGTTCAGCATGGGGCGCTTGAAGTCGAGGCAGTGAGCCTGTATCTCGCTGATGAGGCCATTTTTCAAGGCTTCGGCGGTATCCGGCGGATTTGTGTAGCGCGCCCAGAGGAATATCCGCTTCATGAAGAAGCAGGAGATGACCCAGTAGCCAAAGACAATGGGCAGTGTGCGGGTTGCAGCTTCAAGAGGACGCCGCAGCAATAGTCCCCACTTGCCGCCCGAGCAATACTGCACCATCAACAGCGCCAGTCCGCCGACCGCCCACCCGAATGTGAGCACCAAACCCAGCATCCATGCGCGCATGAAATGGTCCCAGCCAAGCTGCGTCTGGGCCTGATCGATGAAAGCGAGAATCACGGCGACAATTGCCGCCACCCCTGCCACCATCAGCGCGCGTGAGCGCCAGCCGTCGACAAACGCCGGCGCGCTGAGATCGGCGGGAAGCGCCTTGGCCGTTGATGCACCGTGTGTTTCGTGAGCCATTGAACTCAATCCTTACTTCGCGGCCGCGGGAGCCGGTTTGCTTGCTGGAATCTCAATCTTCGGGTCTGCAGGATTGGCCGGAGCCATGGCCGGCGTCCCTTCAGACTTGATCGGCCGGATATGCCTGCACCGCCGTTGCCGGCAGCGCCCAGGGCTGCGCGTATTCCGGGTGTCCTTGCTGAGTGGCCAGATCCTTCAGATTCTGCACCTGCACGCCGGCGGGCACATCCGCCGCGGTGGCCGCCTGGCTCAGTTGCAAAGCGCGAATGTATGCCGCCACTGCCCAGCGATCTTCCGGCGTAAGCTGCGCCCTAGTAGTCAGGCATGGCGCCATAGCCGTGCGTCATCACGTAGAAGTAGTGCGAGATGGGCTGCGACATGCCGCACCTGGTCGTGCAGATTGGCCGCCGGCTTGTAACCGCGATCCACGATCTCGCCCAGCCCGTTGCCTACGCGCGAGTGGCACGGCGTGCAGTAGATGTTGAAGCGCTCCTGACCGCGCTCCAGCACTGTCATCGTCACCGGGAACGGCATCAGGTTCTGCTCTTCGCGATAGCCGTTGGCGCCCTGAATGACGCCGGTATAGAAGTAGCTGTCTTCGTCCAGCTGGCCGCGTGCCACCGTATTTACCACCTGCGGACGCGCGCCGCGATGATCAGCATAGAAATCGGAGCCGCGCTGCGGAATCATCTTCGGCTGGTTCTGCATGTCCTGCCGGCATCCGGCAACAAGCAGGAGACAAGCGAGGCCGGCGAGAGTGAACGCTCTCCGAGGTTTCAAAGTCGAAACCGCCCACATTCGGATGAAACCCGGAACTGAAAGCTGAGAGCTGAGGGCTGAAAGCTGGTCCCGCATCAGTAGTCCACCTCCACGACTGAGGTAGGCTCGAGGGTTTCGAGATACTTCTTCGATTCGACCAGGTCGAACTTGGGATCGAGCGCTTCGAGGCATAGGAAGAACTTGTCGGTGGTCGCGCCGTTGCGGAAGTTGGGCGCGTTGAACAGCGGGTGATAGAGCTGCGGCAATCCATTGAGAGCCATCATGCCGAATGCCGCGGAAAGTCCCGCCCAGAGAATCGTCCACTCATACGCCGGCACGATAAACGCAGGCCAGGAGTACGTCGGGCGTCCGCCGACATTGATGGGATAGGCGATCACCGAGATCCACGTCTCCAACGAAAACATCGCTGCCAGGCCCATCAACCCGCCCACGAGCGTAACCAGCGGCACGCGGTTGCGATGGAAGCCGATCGCCTCCGCCACTTCTTCAACGGGATAGGGCGTGTAGCAATCCATGCGGCGCCATCCGTCTTCGCGCGCCTGGCGGGCTGCGCGAACCAGGTCGCCTGGAGTATCAAATTCGGCCAGCAGGCCGTAAGTTCCTTCGCGTGACGGCATTTTAATCACCAGCTCCAGCTGTAGCCTTCGGCTTGATCTTGGCCTGGGGCAGCAACATGCGAATTTCATTCATGGGAATCATGGGCAGGAAGCGGACGAACAGGAGGAACAGAGTCGTAAACAACCCCAGCGTTCCGATGAAGGTCATGTAGTCCCACTTCGTGGCGCGATAAGTACCCCACGAGGAGGGCAGGAAGTCGCGATAGAGGCTCGTAACAATGATGACGAATCGCTCAAACCACATGCCTGTGTTCACAATGATCGACAGGATGAACATGAACGCAATGTTCGTGCGCAGCTTGCGCGACCAGAGCGTGGTCAGGGGAAACGCCAGGTTGCAAAAGATCAGCGTCCAGTACGACCATCCCATGGGCCCGAAGGCACGGTTCCAGAATGCGAAGGCTTCCCAGTGATCGGCCGAGTACCAGGCCATGAAGGCTTCCATCCCGTAGCCATAGGCCACGATGAAGCCGGTGGCGAGCATGACCTTGCCCATGTTGTCGATGTGGCGCTCTGTGACCAGATTCTCGAGGTGGTAGAACTTGCGCAACGGAATCGCCAGTGTGAGCACCATGGCAAATCCGGAGTAGATGGCGCCGGCGACGAAGTAGGGCGGGAAGATCGTCGTATGCCAGCCCGGCAGGACCGCCACAGCGAAGTCGAAGCTGATGACCGTATGAACTGAAAGTACCAATGGGGTGGCAAGACCTGCGAGAAGCAGTGATGCCGTCTCATAGCGCATCCAGTGGCGAATGGAACCACGCCAGCCCCAGGAGAGAATTCCGTAGAAATACTGAGCGATTTTCGAGTCCGAGCGATCGCGGAAAGTACCGAAGTCGGGGATCATTCCCACGTACCAGAACACCACCGAGATGGTCGCATAGGTCGAAACCGCGAATACGTCCCACTCTAAGGGAGACCGGAATTGCGGCCAGACGTTCATGGTGTAGGGCAGCGGCAACATCCAGTACGCCAGCCAGGGTCGCCCGGTGTGGATGAGCGGGAACATACCAGCGCATACCACCGCAAAGATGGTCATGGCCTCCGCAAAGCGGCTGATCGAGTTGCGCCAGGTCTGCTTGAAGAGCAGCAGAATGGCAGAGATCAGCGTGCCGGCGTGGCCGATTCCGATCCACCAGACGAAGTTGATGATGGCGAAGCCCCAGGCCACCGGCTGCGTGATAGCCCAGATGCCGACGCCTTTCAGGAACAGCCATGTGACCGCAACCAGCAGCACCGTAGCGCCCGCGCCGGCGATGCCAAAGAACGCGAGCCAGCCCAGCGGCGTGTGCGGCGTGAGCACAATGCGCGAGATTTTTTCAGTTATCGACTTGAAGGTCTCGCCCTGCCCGACGACCCGGAATTCTCCGGTCTTGGGATCGATGCCAGGGTCGCCTTTTCTGATTTCACTGGTCGCCATCGTGACGTCAACCCTTTGCCGGCGCGTGTTCCACCGGTCGCTGTTCAAGTTCAGGATTCGGATTCAAGACTTCTGCGAGGTAACGAGTGCGAGGCCGCGAGTTCTGGTCGGCAATGACCATGTACATGCGCTTGTCCTCGTTCAGCTTTGCCACCTTGCTGGTCTTGTCGTTGAGATTGCCGAAGGTGATCACCTGTGCCGGGCAGGCCTGCTGGCATGCCGTGACGATTTCGCCGTCGCGGATCGCCCGGTTCTCCTTGTCGGCTTCAATCTTGGCCGCGTTGATGCGCTGCACGCAGTAGCTGCACTTTTCCATCACGCCGCGCGAACGGACCGAAACGTCGGGGTTGCGCATCAGCTTGAGGCTCTCGGTTTCGTAATCGGAGTAGAGCAGGAAGTTGAAGCGGCGCACCTTGTACGGGCAGTTGTTGGAGCAGTACCGGGTGCCCACGCAGCGGTTGTAGACCATCGTGTTGATGCCTTCGGGCGTATGCACCGTGGCGCCAACCGGGCACACCTGCTCGCAGGGAGCATTCTCGCAATGCTGGCAGGTCATGGGCTGGTAGTGAGCGCGCGGCGCAGCGAGGTCACCCTCGTAGTACGCGTCGATGCGCAGCCATTGCATGTCGCGGCCGATTCGCACCTGCTGCTTCCCGACCACCGGGATGTTGTTTTCGGCATAGCAGGCCACGATGCAGGCGTTACAGCCCGTGCAACTGTTCATGTCGACTGCCATGCCCCACTTGTTGCCGGTGTATTGCCAGTTGGGGAACATCGAGGTATCGAAGGAAGGCGTGTCGTGGCCTTCGCCTTCATGCGCAAAATCGGGATTGGCCTTGAAGTCTTCGAGCGTGGCGTAGCGGACAATCCCTCGCGGGCCGAGGGCTTCCACCCCTTCAAGAGACCAGTTCTCGTTGCCGTGCTCGGTGAGGTTCTTGCCGCGATGGTCCTGGTAATGGCTCTTGGTGATCGCGACACCCCACTTGCCTTCGACCTGCTTGATCGCGCCCGTAGTGTAAAACGAGGCATCCGTGGTGCGAAGAAGGTAGGCATTGAAGCCCGCGCCTGAGCCCACGCGTCCGGCAAACTCGCGGCCATAGCCGAGATATACCGTTACCGAGTTGTCAGGATGGCCCGGAGCGACGATGACCGGGGCCTTGACCTTGCCGCCGCCGGCGCTGATCTCGACAATGTCCTCTTCTTCAAGGTTCAGCTTGGAGATCGTCGCACCGGAGACGATTGCGGCGTTGTCCCAGCTGAGGCTTGTCACCGGCTTGGGAAGCTCCTGGAGCCAGCCGACGTTGGACCAGCGGCCGTCATAGACGTTGGGATCGGGCCGGAAGATGATTTCGAGCTGATCTTTCGGAGTCGGCGCGGGCACCTTCGTTGCGGGTCCTGAACTTGAGCCAGCCGTGCCCGAAGTAAACGTCGTTCCGTCGATCCATCCAGCATGAAGCACCTTGCGCCAGCCAGTTTCGAAATCGCCCTTGATGTTTTCCCGCTGCGTGACGCGAACCGCTTCGTAAGCGCTGAGTTGCGGCTCGTCAAGCAGAGCCTGGAAGACGTCATGACTCGTCTTGCCGCCATAAAGCGGTTCAATAAGTGGCTGTACGACCGACACCGTCCCGTCGTAGGCGCGGGCGTCCGACCACGATTCGAGGAAGTGTGCAGCAGGAATGTGCCAGTGCACGAGGTGACCGGTCTCGTCGTAATGCGAGCCGAGATGCGCCACCACCTGCGCCTTCCTGATCAGGTCATCGTTAAATCCCAGGTCGACCGGAGACGAGTAGACAGGATTCGAATTCAGAATGACGAGCCAGTCGACTTTGCCGCCGCTGAGGTCAGCCACGAGGCTCTTGAAGTCGGCGACCTGATCGCTGGGCAGTGGAATCGCAGGCTCGGAAGATACGATGACGGTCTTTCCGACATTCCCAAGCGCCTGGTTGATGGCCAGGGCCAGGGCGGCGACCGATTCGTGCTGGTAGAGGCCGGGGATTACTGCGCTCTTGCCGCTGTTGGCCTTCAGGTCCTTGGCGAGAGCGGCGAGGAATTTCTGCTGATCGTCCGTCCATGCGTACTGCGGAGCACTGGCGCCCCCGACTCCGACCGCCGTCGCAAGTGCCGCGGCAAAGGCCGGAACCTCGCTGGCGCGGAGGCCGAGGCGGTGCTCGGCTTTCATGCCTGTCGTCGTCGGCATGCTTTCGACCGTGTAAAGCCGGTTCATGCCGCTTGCCGGATCCTTGCGGCGAGCGGCGTAGCCGGCAACGAGCTTGTGGAAGCCCGGATACGTCGCGCCGGATATGAAGTCGGCATCGAGCGAGACGATTACATCGGCAGCGGCCAGGTCGTACTGGACGTTGTAGCCCTTCGTAAGGAAGGTTCCGGCGATGGCCGGATCGTATTGCACCAGCTTCGTCTTGGGATATGCAGCCTGTACGGCTTTCCACTGGCGGGCCAGCGTGGGCGAGGTGATGGTCGTGCTGAGGAAGTAAATCCCTGTGCCGTCCTTGGTGCTGACCACCTTGTCGCGCAGTTGCTTGGCAAACTCCGCCCATTCGCGATTCTCGCCTTCGTAGGTCACGTGCTGCGAGCGGTCGGGATCGTAGAGATCGAGCAGCGCGCCCTGCGAGAAGACGTCGGAAGAGCCGTGATTGTAAGAGTGATCGGGATTGCCGTCGATCTTGATGGGGCGATACTCGTCGCTCTTAACCAGAAGCGGCACTCCGCCGGTTGGCAGCGGATTGATGGAGGCGAAGTAATTCGGCTTGCCCAGCAGCAGGTCTTCGGGCGCCTTGACGTACGGATAAATTGTCTCGTCTGGCTGCTTGGTGCAGCCGGCAAGTCCCGCCAGCGCCATTGAGGCGCCCATCACCTTAAGAAAGGCGCGGCGTGAAACCGGATCGACCCACTCCGGCGCGGCCGTAGAAAACTCGCGCTCCACGGCAGCTTGAAACTCAGGCGAACCCTGCAATTCGTCCACGGACCGCCAAAATTTCTTCCCTGTCGTGCCTTTCAACGCTGCGCGCACCTGTTCGAGGGTCATGGGTGCGCTGTTTTCAGCAAGGTTTTCCTTGCTCTTCTCCATCTCCACCGTGTTCCCCGTTTCGTTCGTTCCCAAATTCATCTGATCGCGACTCATCGATGGCAAACCTCGCAGCTGCTCAGTTCGGTCGGAGTGCGAATGTGATATTGCTTCAGCAGAAAGTGGCCCAGCTGATCCTGGCTGGTGAATTTCTCGTAATGCAGGGCTGCGGGAACCATTGCGGCCGGAGAGTCGCTGGCCTGGTCCGTTGCCGGAGCACTCGGCACCTGCAAAGCGGCCATCTGCGGACCTTCAGCCGTCGGATCCTTCGTCGTACAGCTCACGCTTTGCGCGGTGGGCGTTCCGGACTGTACGTCTGCGGTTGAGCACCACACTGGCCGATCGTCTGCCGGCGCTTCCCATGCCATGTTGTAGATCTGGCCGGTGGGCCGCAGATTCTTTCCAGGATTTCGGTGACAGTTCAGGCACCACTCCATCTGCAGCGTGTTCTGCTCATACATCAACGGCATCTGGTCCACGCGCCCATGGCAGCTTGCGCAACCGATCCCCTTGTTCACGTGAATGGAGTGGTTGAAGAAAACATAATCCGGCAGGTCGTGCACCTTGATCCACGGGATCGACTCGCCTGTCACCCAACTGTCACGGACCGGCTGCAGCAGCGCGGCATTGGTCCAGATCTGCGCATGGCAATTCATGCAGGTCTTGGTGGGGGGAATGCCGGCGTAGCTGGATTTCTCGACGGAAGTGTGGCAGTACTGGCACTGGAGGCCCAGGCCCGTCACGTGATGTTTATGGCTGAAGGGTACCGGCTGTTCCGGACGCTGACCCTGTCGAGTAACCCATGGCGAGCGCTGCAACTGATCGAGCGTTACTCCGAGCGCAATCACAATCAGACCCGTCAGCACCAGGCTTGCTCGAGCCAAAGCATTGGAGCTGCGGTCAAATATCTGCGGCATGAATGCTTTCCTGCTTGTTCTTCGTTATCCAGTCGTTTAAACGTGCTGTGCTGGCGGTCACACAGGTTGTGGTTGATTAGGGAATTCGGGTAAACAACAGCCGTGGGGCGGATGTCCCCGAAAGTTCAATATAGCAGCCAGAGCCCTATCTGCAACGGCCTCAACAGTTGAGAGAATCAAAAATGTTTATGCTGCTTAACTTTTTGTAGTCTCTTGAAACCAAAATACGTTCCGGCAAAAAGAAATCCTCCTGGCCTCGGTCCTTCATACACTCCGCACGTCCCAGAAAATGGGATGTGTTTCAGGTTCAATTCTGCTAATCAGTCGGTTGGGGGTGTCAGTTCCCATTTGTGACGGGAACAGGAGTTCGGAAGATCAAAGTGCTGGAAGGAATCATCGCGCATGGAGAAATCTGGCCGCGGATCAAGATTAGTCATTGTGTGTGGCCTCCCTGGCTCGGGTAAAACCACGCTCGCCAAGTCCCTCGAAGCCAGGCTCCACGGAGTCCGCCTTTGCGCCGATGAGTGGATGGACGCGCTCTCAATCGACCTCTACGACGAGCGGAACCGTGCGCGCGTCGAGCAACTGCAGTGGACCTTTGCGCAGAAACTCCTCACACTCAATCTCACCGTGATCATTGAATGGGGTACCTGGGCCAGGACGGAACGCGATACGTTGCGGCTTGGCGCTCGCGCCCTCGGCGCTGCCGTTGAATTGCATTTTCTTGCCGCGTCTGCAGATGTGCTGTTTGAAAGGATTCAGCGGCGGGGCATGGAGAACCCTCCGATCGGACGAGACGATTTGTTGCGGTGGATCGAAGTATTTCAGGTGCCCACCCCGGAAGAGATGGCGCTTTTCGATCTGCCTCTTGATCGTGAAGACTGATCCGAAAGGAGCTTTCGATCGGCTTTGCATCCAACTTGACCTGCGTCTCAGCGCTTGCAGCCTCTCAGTAGCGCCACGATTTTGTGTCGGCGCCCGCAGGAGCAGTCGCCAGCATGTGCTCCACCATCTGCGGAAGAACGCGCTCGGTCCAATCGGCGTTGTTCTGCTGCATGGTGTACTCCGATGGGCCGCCGGTGTAGCAATGCGGCATGCCGGGCCCGTACTGGAACGTCGCATCGGAGTGCGGATCGTGCGTGGCGTCGAGCTGCTTCTGGAGCATGTGAACAGCGTTGTTGAGGAAGTACGTGTCGCCGTCGCCAACAGCAATGTGCACCTTTCCCTCGAGCTTCGGCCCCAGCGTGGGCCAGTCACGCTTCATGATGGCCGCGAGGTCGTAGTGGTCGTGCCAGTAGGAAAGCACCTTCGTGTCGATTGCGCCGTTAACGGGATCGATGATCTGGGCGGGGTATCCGTCCGCGCCGGCGGGCGAGAACACGGCCTGCCAGATATCCCACTGCTCGGTTGAGCGTCCGTGTGTGCCCAGCACGAGCTCGAACGCATACTCGTCGCCAGTCAGTCCGATGGTCGATCCATCGGGCTTGCGATCTGCAGGAATGGGCACCTGGCCAAAGTCTCCCTTGCGGACAAAAGCGTTCGCATCGTTGTAGAGATCGATGTTCTGGTAGGCGTGGAAGTCGACGGGATCGGGGCAGGCAACGTACGTGCCGTTGTAGAAGTCCGGATAAAACACCTGCGTCGCCAGCGCCTCCCATCCGCCGGTCGATCCGCCGTAGGTTGCGCGTGCCCAGCCCTGGCCGATGCCCCGATATTTCTTCTCAATTGAAGGAATGAGTTCTTCGTTGATGGCGGAGCCATAGGGGCCCACGTTGGCGGAGTCAACATCGTACGAATCGTCGTAATAAGGATTCGCGTTCTGAACGTAGATGAGGATCACGCGCGGCAAGCGGCTCGAGGTCCAGTCCTGAAAGAGACGATAGCCGTTCTCGAGGCGGCGGAGATTCGGCGCCTTGGGATCGGGAGCCACGGCCGTAAACTGCGCCGGGCCGATGCCGGGATGAAAGTGATCCTGGTAAACGATGACGGGATACTTCGCATCAGGATGTTCGTCGAAGCCGTCGGGAAGCAATATCCACGCGCCGAGATAAACGTCGCGACCCCAGAAGGCGCTCAGTTTCTCGCTACGGAATCGCTCGAATTTGAGCCACTTCGCAGTGGGCTGCTGCTGCGCGATGACCTCGGGATCTTCCGGCGTGCCCTCGATGGACGGAATCACCTGGTCGAGGGTGATTTTGACCGGCGTTTGCGACTTCGGATCGAAGTGGAGCTTGAGCGGCTTGTTGAACGGGTTGCCGGGCTTCAGATTCCAGTGCTGGCCTTCGCCTTTGTCCGGCGGCAGCCAAACGGTCTTGCCTGAGGCGAGGTGAAACTGCTCGTAGACATTGAAGACGGCCTGGATGAAGTAGTCGCCGGCATCGAGATCGGCCAGAGAACGCCGCGGATAGCCGAAGGTTTTGGCATCGACAACCAGCGTGCTCCCGGGTGGCAGGTTCTCCGCGTCTACCCCGAAGCCCTCCGCGGAATCGTATGTCTCAGAAAGCTGCATGCGCGGCTCGGGCTTGTCTTTCTTTGCGATGACGAGGACCAGATGGCCGTTCAGCGGCTTAGTGGAGGGGACGGTGATCTCGATGCGCTGCGCGGACGCGACGCAAGCAAATCCAGCAAGAGCCAGGGCGGCCGCAAGGGTTTTCTTCATTGTTCTTCTCGATTCACTCAGGCACGGAGAAGTCTATCGCGTGAAGCCGCAGGGGCGAATAGTGTTTCGTCTTCGATCACGGATTCCGCCGTAGTATTCCTGGCGGCATGAAACACTTCCCCACCAATCTGAACATTTAGAATTCATAAAAGCGCTTCGACCGGTTGCCTTCTGTCATAATTTGCATTCTTCTGTCGCGGACATTGGTCCGAGAACCGATCTCTATCAGCCGGTGAAGTGGCTCAATCATCAGAAAGGACGGGGCCATGAAATACGCCGGTTTGCTGGTGATGCCAGCCGGGTTTTTCCTCTCCATCGCCGCATTGCTCCTGTTCCCCGCCTCGGCCGAGCGCACGGCATTTGTTCTGTGCGGGCTGGCGGTTGAGGCCATGGGGCTGGTGGTTGCGGTGCGCGGCCATATGCAGATTCGCGGAGAGAACCGATGAGCGTGCCGGCACCGATGACCTTCTCTGACGCCTCGTTCGCGCTCACACTGGGCCTTTTGCTGCTCGCCCCGCTTGCCATTGCCGGGATTGCGCTGGTAAACACGGGACTCGGCCGGTCGCGCTCCGCCGCACAATCATTGCTCGGCAGCCTGGTTGTGATCTCGACGGCGGTGATCGCATTCGCCGTTGCCGGAAGCGCTCTCGCCGCGGGTTCGCCTGCCGACCGCCTGCTGCACGTTGCTGGAAAGCCGTGGAACTGGGCCGGCGCGGGGCCGCTGTTCCTGGGCGGGCTGAGTGCTGCCCCGGCACACGCGCAGCTTGCGGTTCTCTTCGAAATGCTCTCGGTGGCTCTCGTGGTTCTCATCCCCTGGGGATCGGGAGCGGATCGTTTGCGACTGCCGGCCGGAGCGGTTATCGCCGCAATCTTTGGAGCCGTGCTGTTTCCCCTGATCGCGCACTGGACCTGGGGCGGCGGCTGGCTCGCACAACTCGGCATCAACTTCTCGCTGGGTGCGGGCTTTCTGGACGGAGGGGGCGCAGCGGCAGTTCATGCGCTTGGCGGACTGGCGGCGCTGGCCGTGGTGTGGATTGCCGGCCCCCGCAAAGGCAAGTTTCCGCGCGAGGGATTGTCAACCGCGATGCCCGGGCACAATGTCGTGTACGTGCTGCTCGGTTGCCTTGTCGCACTGGTTGGCTGGCTCGCATGGAACATGGCCGGCGCGCTGCTGTGGCTCAATGCCGCGCCCTCGGCTCTGGTGGCCGTCGCCATCAACACCATGCTTTCGGCTGCCGCAGCGCTGGTAGCCACGTTTTCGGTCACCCGCATTCGCTTCGGCAAACCCGACGCCAGCCTCTGCGCCAACGGCTGGCTTGCCGGGCTCGTCACTTCCAGCGCCTGCGCCGGCATCGTCGGCCCTGTCGCCGCGCTTTTTGCGGGACTGGTCGCGGGCATTTTTACGCCACTGATGGTGGAACTGTTTGAGCTGGCGCTCTCCATCGATGATCCCTCCGGCGCCGTCAGCGTTCACGGGGCTGCAGGATTGTGGGGACTGTGCGCCGCCGGCATCTTCGCGCCGCACTCCGGCCAGTTTCTCGCCCAGCTGGTCGGCATCTCCACGCTGCTCGGGCTGATCCTGCCCCTGATCTATCTCGTCCTGTGGCTCGTGAATCGTGTTCTCGCCCTCCGCGTCGACCCCGACGGCGAGCGGCTGGGCATGGATTTGCACGAACTAGGCGGCAATGCCTATCCCGAATTTGTCGTGCATCGGGATGAGTCCTACCGGTAGACGCCGGCCCTAAATTGCTTCTTCCACCTAAGTGGGCTGCACCGCGGACAGAATCTCTTGTAATCTGGCGGCAGGACTAATTGCACGATGGGACTTCTGACCCACCTCTTCTATCCGTGGGGCTTGCTGCTTCAGGCAGCGGCCATTATCCATTTCATCCGCCGCCGACCCAACACGTATTGGCTCTATATCATTCTTTTCCTCGGTCCGATTGGTGCCCTTGTCTACATCTTTGCCGAGGTAGTGCCGGACGCCGGCCTGGTGAACGAATCGTTCAAGGGAATGTCGCGCCGCAAGCGCATTGCTGCTGTCGAGCTTGCCATTCGCGATAATCCCTCCGCCGGAAACTACGAGGAGCTCGGCGAACTCTGCATGGAGGAAGGCAAGCTTCAGCAGGCCCGGGAAGCCTTCGACAAGGCCATCGCCGCCCGTTCCAACACGCTCGATTGCTTCTATCGCCGCGGAGTGTGCGCCGTTCTTCTTGGAGATGCCGCCGGCGCCCTTCCGGACCTGGAAAAAGTGATTGCGAAGGAACCGAATTACGATTTCAATCGCGGCCCCGCGCTGCTGGCGCAAGCCTACGCCATGACTGGGCAAAAAGAGAAGGCTGAAGCGCTGTTTCGCCGCGTGATCGTGACTTCGACACTGTCAGAAACCTATCTGAATTTTGCGGATTTACTCGCCTCCGAAGGCCGCAACGCCGAAGCTCGCGAGTGGGCGCAAAAGGTGCTCGACAAAGAACCAACCATGCCGCGCTACCTGCGCCGTCGCGAGCGCCCATGGTCCCGGCGTGCAAGGAAGACCCTGAAACGCCTGCCGGCATGAGAACAGCAGGGATGAACAAACCACCAGGGAGAGTCAACGACTGTCCACTGTTCACTGTCCACTGTCCACTGTTCACTGTCCACTGTCCACTGTTCACTGTCCACTGTTCACTGTCCACTGTCCACTGTCCGCTGTTCACTGTCCGCTGTTCACTGTCCACTATCTCCTCGCCATCAGCAGCATCAACCCAAAAAGCAACACCGGAACCAGCGCCATGACTGCGTAGAGAAGCACTTTCTTGTTGAGTGGCGCGCGCTTTTCGCCGATACCGGCGGGCCGTGCGCCGCGAGGCTCAATGCCTACCTGCTCCTGGTGCTCCAGGTCCCACATCATTTCGCTGGCCGTGGCATAGCGATGACGCGGCTCGCGTTCGAGGGCGCGATACAGAATCTCTTCGAGCTCCGGCGAAACCTCGGCGTTCAACTCGCGCGGCGACTTCACATCGTTCAGCAGCCGTTCATTCATCACCGCCAACGGATTCGGCCCCACAAACGGCACGCTGCCGGTAAGCATTTCGTAGAGAATGATTCCCACCGAGTAGATATCGCTGCGCTGATCGCCGCGCCCACCTTTCACCTGCTCGGGTGAGATGTAGTCTGGCGTGCCCAGCAATGACGACACATTTACGAATGTCAGCCGGCGCGCATCTTCCTTCATCGCGATTCCGAAATCGATCAGCTTGATCTGGTCGTCCTCGCCCACCATCACGTTTTCCGGCTTCAGATCGCGATGCACGATCCCGCGCTTGTGCATGTAATCGAGCGCGTCGCAGATGCCGAGCGCGATTTTGACGGCGCGCTCTGTAGGCAGTTTCTTCTCTTCGTTCAGAATCGTGCGCAACAGCCGGCCGTCGACCCATTCCATGACCATGTAGAGGCGGCTGCGCTCTTCCCCGTTGAAGGTTTTGACGATCCCCGGATGGTCGAGCAGCTGGCCGATCTCCTGCTCGCGCCTGAAGCGTTCGATAAGCACCGGATCGGCTTCCATCTGCTCCAGAGGCACCTTGATGGCCACCCGCCGCATGGAATTCAGATCCGTCGCCCTGTAGAGCGCCGACATGCCGGTTTGAGCAATGGCTGCCTCAATGCGGTAGTGGTCGAGCATGTCTCCGGCTTCGTAGGTGTTCATGGGCACAATCGGGTGTTTGGGTCTCTCTGATTCTTTCACGGCGCTCCACAAGGGTTTCGTAAGGACCGCCGGAATCTGCACCCGGCCGGCCCGGCGGCTCGCCGCACACACAATTGGGGGAGACGCAAAGCGCCTTCCTGGCTCTATGATGATTGCAGCCTATGCACCGCATCCCGAGACTGCTTACAGCCTGCCTCATCGCACTTTGGGGATTGGCGCCGGGCCCCCTGCACGCAGGGCCGGGATCAAAAGAGTCTCACAGGCATCCGACGCAGGAGACGGGGTTCCTGAATCGCGAGATTGCGATCCGCGGCGTTTCCTATCACTACCAGGTGTATGTTCCGGAAGATTGGCGACGCGACGATCACAAGCTTTGGCCCATCATTCTCTTTCTGCACGGGCGTGGCGAGCGGGGTTCCGAAGGCATGTGGCAAACGCAGGTCGGACTGCCGGAGGCGATTCGCGACCACCCTGAACGCTGGCCGTTCGTTGTCGTGATGCCGCAGTGTTCGTTCGGCCACTACTGGACCGACCACGACATGCTGGCCATGGCCATGTCCGCACTGGATTGGGAAACTGACGAATTCCACGGTGACCCGGCGCGCACGTATCTCTCCGGCCTCTCCATGGGCGGATACGGTGCATGGGAACTTCTTCACCAGAATCCGGCGCGCTGGGCCGCGGTTGCCATCACGGCCGGAGGCATCTTCTGGAGCTACGAGCCGGATCGTTGGCTGCAGGCTTCAACCCTGCCTGCCGAATATGCCAAGGCCGCGGGCCGAACGCCCGTATGGCTGTTTCACGGAGCCGAAGACAAGGTAGTTGCCCCGCGACAGGATGAACTGCTCTATTCGGCGTTGAAGTCATCCGGCGGCCATGTTCGGCTGTGGGTCTACCAGGGGGTGAAGCACGACTGCTGGACCCGCGCCTTCGATGAACCGGAGTTGCCGCGCTGGCTGCTGCTGCACCGCCGGGAAACCCATGAACAGCCGTTTGCCGAACGGGTCTTGATCCCATTGCACCCACCGGCCATCAAGCTGACCCCGGCGCAACTCGACAGCTATGCCGGCGAGTACGTCGATGGCCACGGCCAGGTTGCGGTCACCCTCTTTCGCCAGGGGGAAACGCTCTACCAGAAAAACCAGCACGGCGAGATTGCCGAGCTCGCTTCCGAGTCGAATTCCGTCCTTTTCTATCCCAACGGCAGCAGTCTGACCCGCGTCACCGTCGACCGCGACCCCCAGGGCCGGGTTACAGGCCTCGTGCTGCACGACGACCGCCATGATGAGCGCTGGGAACGAATCCGGGCCCCTTTGCGTACCCATTCGCAGCCGGAGTAAGCAGCCGCGAAGAAAGACAATCTCGCAGGTATCAGGAGGTGCAGCATGTTTTGCAGTGGATGCGGTCACGTCGTAGAGCCCGGGCAGCAGGTATGTCCGCAGTGTGGCCGGCCCATGGCGCCGCCGCCGCCCCCTCCGGTTCCGAATCTTGCGTTTGAGCTGGCAAACTATGCCAACCGCATTCGCGCCCTGAGCACCGTCTGGTTCATCTATGGCGGACTTGTGATCGTGACGGGTTTTATCGGGCTCAGCTTCGCCAGCGCTATTCTCAATCACGGTTTCGGACCGTGGATGCACGGCCCGTTTCAACCCGGTGACTTTCCCCTTGGACCCGGATTCGCATCAGCGATTATTCGCTTTGGGTGGATCATGATCATCATCCGCGCCGGCCTTGCATTCGCTGCCGGATGGGGCCTGATGGAACGCGCTCCCTGGGGCCGCGTGGTGGCAATCGTGGCTGCATTCCTGAGTATTTTGAAAATCCCGTTCGGAACCGCGATGGCAATCTGGTCGCTGGTAACCCTCCTCGGATACCGGAACACGTCGCTCTACGATCAGCTATAGCGCGTCAACGATCCAGGGCGAGGAAGCGTCGGACTCACCTCGCCGCTACTGGCGTCTCACGCTTTTCCCCACCCGCCCCCATCAGTACCAGCGACCGCTGCGCAAACGGCGAATACGCCAGCAGGGCCATGCAGGCCAGCGCGAGTCCCGTATTGATGTGGTGCAGCAGCAGGAACGGTGAAAGCGCCCACAGCACGTCCGCAACCAGCAGGTAGGGCCACATCTTCAGAAACTTCCCGCGCACGCCCGGGGCGCGAAACAGCACTGCGCAGAGCACGAAGGCGCGGACGGGAATCAGGATGGCCGCCGTCGCAACGAGGGCATAGAGGATGAACGTGGCCCTCCGCAGCGGCGAAAGCAGGTCCTCGATCTCGCCAAGATTTGCCAGTGCGCCAACGTAAAAACCCAGGTACATCAGTTGCAGCAACACAAAGAGTGTCACCACCACTCTGTGCGAAGTCCTGGGCAGTTCTTCAGGGGTCGCCAGAATACCGTTGCCCCACCTTGCCTGGGGCTCCGGCTCTCCCTGCGTGGACTGCGATCGGTCAGAATCCAGATCGATCGTCTGCACGGGTGCGACGAACCGGTATCCGCGGCGAGCGAGTGTCTCCACGTAGCGAGGGCTGTTTGCGGTATCGCCCAGGGCTTCGCGAATCCGGTTCACGGCCGAGTTGACGCCATGATCGTAGTCGACGAAGGTGCCGTCAGACCACAGCGCGCCGGAGATCTCTTCGCGGGTCAGCACCTCGCCGGGTCGACTGAGCAGCATCAGCAGCACCTGAAACGGCTGGGCGTTGAGCTTGACGCGGATTCCCTGCCGGCGCAGTTCGCCCGTCGACGGGTCCGCCTCAAAAACTCCGAAGCGATAACGCTTTGCTGACCCTGTTTCGATCATCTCTTTGCCCAGTTTACTCGATTGCCGCACGGTTTCCGCGCTTCCCGCGAATGTACAACTCGGTGGAAGCCATGCAGCTTCTGCGATTTGCGCCGTGAGGATTATTCATCTTCCGGTTGAGGCGCGTTGCATTGTTTTCCCGCCGGCCAACGCGCAAAGTGAAGCCCATGAAGCGGCGAATTCCAGATCGTGCCCGATGGTCCGCCCCGGTTCCGGCCAGAGCCGCCCTGCTTCTTTTTGCGCTGGCGGTGCATGCGTCGGCGGAACCGCCGGCCACAGCGGTGATCGCATTCAACCAGTACGCAGCAAAGGTGGAAGCCAGGCTGGCCCGGCAGCACCGGTCAGTGAACACCTTCATCGCCGACGTTGGATCAGGCGCACCGATGGATGCAACGTTCCGCCGGGGCGACCTGATCATTGAACAACTCACACTGGCTGCCGATGCCAACCCTCCCGGTGCACTTCTGCATCACTGGCGCGGGACAGCTTTCGTCCCCGGCGCAACGGCTGCGGATTTTGAGCGGCTGATGAAGAGCTTCAGCGCCTACCCGCGCTTTTTCTCGCCGCAGGTGCAGCAGGCCGGGATCCTTTCACCGGATTCGGGCGCGATCCGAAAAGCGATCCCTGATCAGTTCTCGGCCTCGATGCGCGTCCGCCAGCGGCACGTGATCACGGTGGTAGTGGATATGACCTGCGACGTGAACTACAACCGGCTCGACGCACGGCATGGATACAGCGCTTCGCGCAGCACAGAAATCTCCGAGATCGCCTCGCCTGGGACGCCCAGCGAGCGTGCTCTTTCCGCTGCGGAAGAACACGGATTTCTGTGGCGGCTGAATACCTACTGGACCTACGAAGAGCGCGACAGCGGACTGTACATGCAGGTCGAGTCCATCTCGCTGACGCGCGCGATTCCCACGGGCCTCGGTTGGGCGGTGCGGCCCTTCGTCGAGAGCGTGCCGCGCGAGTCGCTTGAATTCACGCTGCGCTCCACCTCGAATGCACTCAAAAAACAATCGTCAAGATAGAGGAGACCGGGATGAACACGACTTCCGCGACAACTGCTGATGCAAAGACATTCGCGACTGCGCGCCGCGTGAATGGATCAATGACGGCCGCATGGGAGAAACGCGCGTTGACGTGGATGGCCAGGCGTGCGCCGCGCTGGCTCACGTCGGATCAGCTCACGCTCATGGGACTGTGCTCGCAGATCGCCGCAGGCGCATTTTATGTTGTGTCGCGCTACAGCCAATCCGGGCTGGTCGGGGTGATTGTCTGCATCGTCCTCAACTGGTTCGGCGACAGCATGGACGGCACCCTTGCTCGAGTGCGCAACCAGCAGCGGCCGCGTTACGGTTTCTATGTCGATCACATGGTCGACGTTCTCGGTGCGACAGCGCTGATGGCCGGGCTGGGCTTCTCCGGCTTTGTGCATTGGCCGGTGGCAGTCGCGATGCTTATTGCCTTCCTGCTGCTCGCGGCCGAGAGCTATCTGGCTACCTACACGCTTTCGTGCTTCCAGATGTCGCAAGGCTGGTTCGGTCCCACGGAGATTCGGATCCTGCTCATCGTCGGCAACCTCGCCCTGTCGCGCAGTCGCTATGCGACTCTGTTCGGACAGCGCTTCCTGCTGTTTGACGTGGGCGGCGCGATCGCGGCAGCTCTGATGGTCGTCACGGTCGTCGTCACCGCGCTGCGCCACACGGCCAAGCTCTACCGGCAGGAACCGCTGCCATGATGCCCCTACTCCGTGCGCAGCGCCTTCAGCGGATCCACGCTCGCGGCCTGCCCGGCCGGAACGGCGCTCGAAACCAGCGCCACCAGCGTGACCCCGGCAACAGCCAGCGCGTATGTGAACGCGTCGAGCGGCCTGACCCCGTAAAGTGA
Source organism: uncultured Acidobacteriaceae bacterium (assembly GCA_963774175.1). Lineage (GTDB taxonomy): Bacteria > Acidobacteriota > Terriglobia > Terriglobales > Acidobacteriaceae > Telmatobacter. The sequence goes on along the minus strand of CAVZDT010000015.1, from coordinate 353,240 downwards.
CGAGGACAGCGCGCGGCCGACAAGAATTGCGAAGGGCACACCGGCAGCCACGCCAACCGCAGTTAGCAGCAGGCTGCCGCGCAGAATCATCCACACCACCTGCCCGCGCCCGGCGCCCATCGCCATGCGCACGCCGATCTCCGCCGTGCGGCGGTTGACGCGATAGGACAGCGTCCCATAGAGCCCGGTGGCGACGAGCACTGCGGCAAGCAGGCCGAAGAATTCCGCCAGGCGCGCGAACATGATCTGACCCGAAATGGTTGTGTCATACTGCGCGCGCTGAGTCATGGGCTTGATCAGGGGCAGATTTGGATCAAGCTGCTGCACCACCTTTTGCGCCGACGGCAGAATGGCAAGAGGCGCGCCCTTCACGCGCATTTCCACGTGGTTCTCACCGATGTAGGGAATCTGCGCGTACATCCACCAGGCCATGGGGATAGGCGTTTCATCGATACTGCGGTACTTGTGGTTTTTCACGACGCCAACGATTGTCATGGTGTAACGACCGTCGTCGGTTCCGATGATGTGGCCGAGAGGATTCTGGTTGGGCAGAAAGCGATTTGCAAATTCCTCATTAATAATGCCCACGCGGGGAGTATTGGCTGTATCGGAATCGGCGAAGTCGCGGCCTGCAAGGATGGGCACGCCGAGGGTGCGGAAGAAGTCGGGGCCTGCTACGTTGCTGCGGACGGTGCGCGACCCGCCATTGGCTACTTCGGGCAGGCGGCCGTCGACCATCATGTCGCTGTTGTCAGACCATCCCGATCCGAGGCGCTCTTCCATAATCGTGACCGACTCGACGCCGGGGAGAATGCGCAGCTTGCCGATCAGGTTCTGATAGAAGGCGACGCCGGCGGGAATCGACGGTATGTCTGGCTTGACTCCGAAGACGACGAGGCCGTCAATGCGCATTCCCAGCGGAGTGTTCTCGAGGTTGCGCAGGGTGCGAATCAAGAGTCCAGCACCCACCAACAGCACTACGCACATCGCCATCTGCAGAGCGACCACGATCTTGCCGGTGCGCGATTTGCCTGCGTCGGCGTTGGAGGTTGCTGCCGAAGTTCTGACGGCGAGTTCTGCGCGGCCGGCGAGAGCGACGCGCATGGGCGCAAGGCCAAACAGCAAAGCCGAAAGTGCCAGGACGCCAAGCGTGAACAGGAGCACGGTGCGGTCGGGTGCGAGACTCGATTCGATCTGTGCCCAATTCGCAAGGAGACGGGAGGCTGACAACGCAAAGACCCAGGCAAGCGCGCCGCCGGCAGTTACGAGGATCAGGCTCTCGGTCAGGAGTTGGCGAAATAACTCGCCGCGGCCCGCGCCGAGTGCCTGGCGCACGGAGAACTCGCGCTGTCGCGCTGCATTTCTTGCGGCGAGCAGCATGGCCACGTTGGCTAGCGCGATGAGCAGGACAAGGCCAACCATCGCCATGAGAATGCGCAACGGAGTTCCGTCGTAGCCGGGGAAACTCTTGGCGCTTTCAAAGCTCAGGACCGGAGGCTTCTCTCCCTTCATCGGAGAGCCTAGACCCGCGTACGCGGACGACTGGAAGATGGGCTGCAATTGTGCGATTGCCTGAGACTTGCTGACGCCAGGCGCGAGGCGCGCGATGAGGCGCAGGCACCACCATGTCTGATTCGCGATGTAAAGTTTGCCGTCTTGCGGGGGATTACCCCAGGCGTTGAGTTCGCGGCGATTCTGCAAGGGGATCCAGAAATCCGTCGAGCCGCCACCTTCAAGGCCCTCAAATCCCGGAGCAGAAACTCCGATTATGGTCATGGGCACGCTGTTGACATAGAAAGTCTGGCCGAGGACGTCTTGGTCTCGCGCAAAGCGGCGCGTCCAGTAGTTGTAGCTGAGGACGGCAAGCGGCGCGTGGTCGGTTTCGTCTTTTTCACTGAACCCACGACCGAGGGGCAGGTTCACGCCGAGGCCGGAGAAGAAGGTGCCGCTGACCATGTCGCCTTCGGCTTCTTCTGGTTGCGAGCCAACGCGAACCGCGACTTTGTTGCCGGAGAGGGGCACGTAGGCAATGAGCGGCGAGAACACGTTGGTTTGCTTCCGAAGCGCGTCGTACACGGGATAAGAGATCGTCCCGTTGCTGTCGACTGTGCCAGTGTTGCGCGGCGGATTGGACGTGCGCAGATATACGACGTGCTGGGGATCAGCGACGGGCAGAGACTTCAACAGAACCGCGTTCATGACACTGAAGACCGCGGTGTTGGCGCCTACGCCGAGAGCCACGGTGAGAATTGCAGTCAGCGCGAAGCCAGGGCTCTTCAGGAGTGAGCGCATGCCGAAACGCAGATCGCGCAGCAGCCTGTCGAGCCATTGCCAGCGGCTCTTCAAATAAAACCTTTCCTGCGCGCCCCCTACGTTGCCGAACTCAACCCGCGCCCGTCTGCGAGCTTCTTCCTCGCTCAGGCCCTCGGCGTGCAATTCGTCCGCTTCGAGAGCCAGGTGCGCCTGGATCTCTTGGGCAAAATCTTCAGCGTTGCGCTGGCGCTTGAACATGGCTCATGCCTCCCCGCGCTGCGGCTCGAGAATCAACCCCATCGCCCGGGAAAGCCGCTTCCACTGCTCCGTCTTCTCCAGCAACTCGGAGCGGCCTTTGGCTGTAAGCGAGTAGAAGCGGGCCTTGCGGTTGTTTTCGCTCACGCCCCATTTGGCCTGGATCAGCTTCTTGTCTTCCAGCCGCTGCAGGGCGAGATAGAGCGACCCGTGGTCGACAAAAAGAACTTCCTCAGACTGGCGCTGAATCGACCGCGCCACCCCCTGCCCGTGACAGGGCCCGAGCAGAAGCGTTTTCAGGATGAGCAGGTCCAGCGTCCCCTGCAGAAGCGCAATGCGATCGTCGTTGTTCTCTTGGGTCGGCATACGACACGAGTATGCGCTCCTTCGGGTCGGATGTCAACCCGAGCATCAATTGCACGCGGGCGAATAAATCACGCAATCACCCACGCGAAATGCTCCCGGATGGAGCACAGGAATAGCTCCAACCGCAAAGAAATCACAAGCCTCGGAGGAGCGTCGTACTCCGCAACCACCTCTACCGCTGAAGTGGCGCTCGCGCCAGCCCGGTCTGCATCGGCTTTGCCGATGGCGTCGTTGCCGATATCGAAGACTTAACAATCGGCACCGCTTTCGGAGCTGGAACTTGCGGGCGCGGAGCCGAGGGAACGGGTGACGCCGGCTTGGCAGGCTGCGTTGCGGCCGCCTGCTGCATCGGCGGCAACTCGGTGTCGCCCGGGAACTCCTCGTCGTCCTTGCCGGCGATGGCGACCTTCATGAACTCCATCCAGATCGGCAGCGCCGCCCGGGCGCCCGTTTCCTTTTCCCCCAGCGATTGCCGGCTGTCGTATCCCACCCAGACGCCGCACGTCACCGAAGGCGAGAATCCCAGGAACCAGGCATCGGTAAAGTCGCTGGTCGTGCCCGTCTTGCCGCCCAGCGGATGATTCAACTGCGCCACAGCCGCGCCGGTTCCATGCGCAGTCACGGCGCGCAAAAGCGTCATCATGGTGCGCGCGGTCTGCTGGTCGATAACCTCATCGACCGCGGGTGCGTCTTCCCACAGCGTGATGCCGTCGGAGTTCGTGACCTTCCGGATCAGCCGCGGCGTCACGCGGATGCCGTCGTTGGGGAAAACCGAGTACGACGTGACCTGCTCCTCGAGCGTGATCTCCACCGCTCCCAGAGCCATCGGCAGGTACGCGGGAATATCGCTCGTCACGCCGAAGCGGTGCGCCATGTCGATGACCTTGTGAATGCCGACGCGCGCCGCCAGCTTGACCGCGGGAATGTTGCGCGACTCGGCGAACGCATTGGTCAGCGTCATCGCGCCCTTGTAATCGTTCTCGTAGTTGTGCGGCGTGTAGCCGCCGAAGCTCACCGGCGCGTCGACAATGATGTCGTCCGGCTTGACGCCTTCTTCGATCGCCGTCGTGTAAACATAGGGCTTGAAGCTCGATCCCGTCTGCCGCTCGGCCTGCGTCGCGCGGTTGAATTCCGATACCGCGTAATCGCGCCCGCCCACCATGGCCAGGACATCGCCGGTGGTGTTGTCCATGGCCAACAGCGCGCCTTGCGCGCCGGAATCCTGCTCGAGCGTTGGCGCGACGCCCGCTACTCTCCGTCGCATCGGAAAGATGAACGTAGATCACGTCGCCGGGCTTCACCAGAGCATTGCCATAGCGCTGCCCGGTCCATTCCCAGTCCTCGGGAAGAAGAACGATCTTCGTCGGCCGCCCACGCGCGCCCGAATCTGCAGCGGCAGAGTCGCTGCGTCACCAGAGCATGCACATAGTCCCCGGGATCGCACCTGCCGCCGCCCAGTCGGGATGCTTGTAGTCATCGAGCGTCGCTGCCGTTCGTCGAGCACGTTTTCAAGCTTGCCCTTCCATCCCGTGCGGCGCTCGTACGCCGCCAGCCCGTCGGCCACGGCGCGGTTGGCCGTCTGCTGCAGATCGAGATCGAGCGTGGTATCGCACGCGCAGCCCCGCCTCGTGCACCTCTTCGCTGCCAAATCGCTTCTCCAGCTCGCGGCCGCACCTCTTCCTGGAACCACGGCGCCACCGACATCTCCGGCTGCGCGATGTGCAGACCCAGCGGAGCGCTGCGCGCCTGCTCCGCCTGCTGATGCGTGATCACGCCATCCGACTCCATCTCGCTGAGCACCAGGTTGCGCCGGCGCAGCGCCTTCTCAGGATTGAGGAGCGGCGAATACGCCACCGGCCCCTTCGGCAGTCCGGCCAGCAACGCAGCTTCAGTCAGATTCAGATCCTATGGCGTGCTTGCTGAAGTAAAACTCCGATGCAGCTTCGAATCCATACATGCCGCTGCCCAGGTAGATCTGGTTGCCGTAAAGCGTGAAGATCTGCTCCTTGGTAAAAGCGCGCTCGATCTGAATCGCGAGATAGGCTTCCTGGATCTTGCGCGTTGCTGTGCGGTCCGAAGAAAGAAACAGGTTGCGCGCCAGTTGCATGGTCAGTGTGGAAGCGCCCTGGGCGCGGCCGTGACTGCGGATGTCGTGCCACCACGGCGCCAGCGATTCGCAACACGTTTATGCCCCAATGCGACTCAAAGTTCTTGTCTTCGATGGAGATGACAGCCTCGCGCAGCACCGGAGCAAACTCGTCGTAATTCACCACCATGCGTCTCTCAAGAGCGAACGAGCCGATGATGCGGCCCTTGCAGTCATAGAGGTCCGTCATGGTTGAAGGTCGGTAGCGCTCGAGATCGTTGATCTGCGGCAGATTGACTGAGAAGACGAGCATCATGCCGCCGAGCGAACCCGTGACGATGGCCAGAAATAATAGAACGAGGAATGCGGCTTTGCCGGCGACCTTGCGCCTGCCACGAGGAAGCTGCGGAGGTGGCTGTTCAAGCCGCAGACGATGGGTACGGCCCAAGCCGCGCTGTTCAACCGACCGTGCAGGAGGGGCAGCCAAGACAGAGCCTCTTCGGCATTCCTCTCGATTTGTCCGCGCCAACGCGCAGAGACGAACGGGGATGCCTGATTAAAGGCTAGCATGCTTGTGAGTGAACTGCAGGCGTGGCCGCTGTTAGCGAACCACGCCTTGCAAGACTGGAATTTGGAGTGCGGACCTAGCCGTTTTTGGATTTCAGGAGTTCGAGCGCCTTGTTAAGCGGCTCATCGGCCTTGGGTTGCGGATTCTCGTCTTCCAGGTCGTCATCGGTGGCCTGGCCGACCATGACCGTGGGCGCAACTGCTTCATCCTGAATCTTTTTGCCGTCGGGACCTTCGTACTTGGCCACCGTCAGCAGAAGCGCGGAACCATCCGGCAGTTCAATCGTTTTCTGCACCGAGCCCTCACCAAAGGTCCGCTCGCCGACGATATCGCCGCGCTTCGCGCCTTCGATCGCATCGGCAGCCAGTTCGGCCGCCCCATAGGTGCCGCGATTGACCAGTACCGCAAGAGGAGCGCTGGTGAGGACCTTCGAGGGATCGGCCGCGAAGGTCTGCTTGGGATATTTCTGACCTTCGAGCGTGGCAAGAGTTCCCTGGTTTACGAAGAAGTTCGCCAGGCGCAGTCCCTGGTCGGGATCGCCTTCTGAGTCATCCCGCAGGTCGAGAAGAATCTTGCGAGTTTTTCCAGCAGCCTTGATCTTCGCGGCAATCTCATCCACCCGCGACTGCGTCAGCGCTCCGGGCTTGAGGTAGAGAATGCTGGAGTTGTCGTACTGCTGCTCGCTGAGCGCCGGCGCAGGAATGATGGTGCGTGTGAAAGTGATCTTGTCCGGATCCGGCTTGCGCGGGCGCACCACCGAAACCGTGAGGGTGCTTCCGGCCTTGCCCTCGAGCATCATGCGAATCACGGCAAGTGAAAGCTCGCGGGTCGAGGTGTCGCCGATTGACTCAATCACGTCGCCGTCGGCAAGATGTTCGCGATCTGCCGGGGAACCCGGATGCACACTCACCACCGTGGCGTAGCCATAGCGCTTTGAAACCGTAACCCCTATCTGGGCCACGCCGGTGGTCGGCCGGTCTTTGTAGATCTTGTACTCGGTCGGAGTCAGGTAGCTGGAGTCGGCATCAAGCGACTCAAGCAGGCCGTGGAGAGCGCCGGTAGTGACCTGGTTGATGTTCGGGTCGGTGACGTAGTCGCTCTGGATTCTCTTGAGGACTTCGGCGTAGACGTGCATCTGCCGATAGGCGCCATCCTGCTCACCGCCGGCGTGAACGCCGAACATGCCGAACTCGCCCAGGGCGAAGCCAAGGCCGAGGGCGGCGAAAATCGCTGCTGCCAAAACAAAGGTCAGTCGCTGAAAGAATCGGGACACACACACCACCAGAGGGGCCCCTGAAGGGGAAGCGGGCCGCTCACTCTACTTTAGACGCAATGATATCCCAAGGGTGACGATAAATGCAGCCAGTTCCCGGCCCGCCGGTACCAAAAGTCAGAGCCCCGGGGTGACTGCCTTGGAATTATCGATTTCGGCTGACAAAGGCCCCTTCAGGAGCCCGAAACCTCACCGGCAGAGATGCGCTTCAATTCACCGACCACGCGCTCCAGTTCATCGACAATCCGGTTGGTTCCCGCTGATTTAAAAACTGTTAGCAACTCCGTGAAGTACCAGATCTGCTGCTCGCGGCCGCGCTTGAAGCGTTCCCAGACGCGGGGGCCAATGGCGCGATATTCGTCGAGGATGGTCCGCGCGTTGTAGAGCTTGTCGGCGGCAGAAATGAGCTGTACGTCGGCTGGCTCAGTGCGGAGCCTCGCGATGTAAGCATGCTTGCGATCTTCCCAGTTCTCCTTCCGGCTGGAATCCTCTGCGAAGGTATCGGAGAGCCCTTCCACCATGCGTGCGACCTCGGAGCCGAAGTTGCATCGGATGTCTTCGAGCCGCTGCGAACCGCCATGGTCCTCCACGGCATCGTGCAGCAGGGCCGCAATCACCATGTCTTCTGTGACCGGAAATGGCACCTGCCCGGCCTCGCCCATCACCAGCGACGCAACCCCCAGAAGATGCGACATTGAAGGGATTTTCGTCCCCTTGCGCGGTTCAATATGCAGGTGGCGGGCGTAGTCGACGGCTCTCGAAAACCGGTCAGTGAGGTGAAGATGCTGATTTTGCGTCAATTTCGCCCCTTTTCTCGCTTATTTTGGCGCACAGATGCGCCCATTTTCGCCCGATTTTCCGACGAAAAATGCCGAAATTGTCAGAGATAATTTGGTGGCGGGAGGCAGGATCGAACTGCCGACCTACGGGTTATGAATCCGTCGCTCTAACCATCTGAGCTACCCCGCCGAAGGGCACGCACAGCCTTTCGGCTGCTCCTCTTAGATGATACGGGCGCTTGAATTTAAGGTCAATCCAGCAGCCTCTGATCCCAAGGTTAGAAGAGATGCCTGTGGATGAACCCGAAACGGCCGCTCTTGTAGACTCGCGTGCATGAGCAAGTTACGGATTGCGGCGGTAATTCCCGCGCGGCTGACTTCAACCCGCCTGGAACGAAAAGTTTTGCGCGAGCTCGCCGGCCGCCCCATGGTGGAGTGGGTTTGGCGCGCGGCAGCAGGCAGCGGTCTGATGGATCCAGTGGTGGTGGCTACCGATTCCGACGAGGTGGCTGAAACGTGCCGCGAACGCGGTATCCCGGTCGCCATGACTTCGCCCAATTGCGCCAGCGGATCGGATCGCGTACGGGAAACGGCCCGGCAGATCGACTCTGACATCTACGTCAATATCCAGGGCGATGAGCCAACGCTGACGCCTGAATTCTTCCCGCCACTGCTCGAACTGTTTGACCGCCCCGAAGTGCAGGTCGCAACACTCGCCGCGCGCTGTCCCGAGGCTGACATCAATAATCCGAGCGCGGTGAAGGTGGTGACGGCCCTCAACGGCAAGGCTCTCTACTTTTCGCGGGCGACAATCCCCTACGATCGTGACGATGCAGGCGTCGCCGGATATCGCAAACACCTCGGCATCTACGCATACCGCAAGGCGGCCCTGGAGAGATTTGCGGAGCTTCCGCCGGGCTGGCTCGAATCGGTTGAAAAGCTCGAGCAACTGCGCCTGCTCGAGGCCGGCATCGACATCTATGTTGCCGATGCGCCCGCGGACACCATCGGCGTGGACACCGCCGAGGATTTGGAGAGAGCGGAAGCGTTCCTGACAGAGCGCGAGGCCGCGTCCTAGCCGGTAGCCTGCTATTTGAATTGCACGCAAGAATCGGAGTGTAGAACAAACCAAGATCGCGCACCATGGATTCATGAAGAGCAATCTCCAACTCGCACAAGTCAAGTCGATCCCATCACCAATCGATCCGGAACAGGCATGGCAGCAGCTCCGCGATCGCGACAGCAGCGCGCACTTTTTCTACGCGGTCAGCACCACCGGCGTCTTCTGCCGTCCTGGCTGCAAGAGCCGGCAACCTCTGCGGGAAAATGTTCGCTTCTTTGCGACGACCGCCGAAGCGCAGGCCGCCGGCTATCGCGCCTGCAAGCGCTGCAAGCCCACCACAGGGTGGGGGAAACCCTTGGAGCAGGTTCGAGCCCACTTGGAAGCGAACCTCGACCGCTCCGTACCGCTTACGGAACTCGGACGCATTGCGGGAATGAGCCCATTTACCGTGCAGCGCTCGTTCAAGCAGGAGATGGGCGTGAGCCCGCTGCAATACCAGCGGTCGCTGCGCTCGGGCAGGCTGCGCGGAGCGCTGAAGCAGCAGAACCGCGTGACCGACGCGATTTACGAAGCCGGTTTTGGATCTTCAAGCCGCGCCTACGAAGGTGCTCAACTGGGAATGACGCCGGCGAAATTCGCGCAAGGCGGCAAAGGCGAGCGCATCGGCTGGGCCTCCGGCCCTTCCCCTTTTGGATGGATTGTCGTGGGCAGCACAGAACGCGGCCTCTGCTGGCTTTCGCTCGCTTCGACCCGCTCTGAAGCCGAGGACAGCATCCGTGTGGAGTTCCCAGCCGCCGAACTGCATCGCGATCGGTCATTGGCGAGGCTTGTGGACCAGGCGCTCGCGACCGTCCGTGACGGCGCGGATTTAACCAGCGTCGGAAGCTTGGGCACGGCTCTCGACCTGCGCGGAACTGTTTTTCAGTTGCGCGTGTGGCAGGCGCTGCGAGAGATTCCGCGCGGAGAGACGCGCAGCTATAGCGAAGTGGCGCGTGAGATTGGCGAGCCCAATGCGACGCGAGCCGTAGCCCGCGCCTGCGCAACGAACCGGGTGGCGCTGGTCGTTCCCTGCCATCGCGTGGTGGGTGCCAATGGATCGCTGACCGGATACCGCTGGGGAGTAGAGCGGAAACGGGAGCTTTTGGCCGCGGAACGAACCTGAGCTTCGGGGTCCCCGTCGCTACGCAAGGATGTGACGCCCGACTTCAAAGTCTCAACATGTTCCGCGCCGCTGCACCTTCAGCCAGGCGCCTTCCGGCGGAACGGCGTCGGCCTTGTAGCTCCACGCTGCTCCCTTCGAATCGCTGTCGTCGCACCGCTTACGGCGAAAAAGAGGCACACGGAACAGGTCGCCCGTTCTCGCGGCAAATAGTCCGAACGCTGCAATCGAAAGAGTGAAAAGAATGCCGTGGGTCATGATTTGAGTCCCCCTGCCGCGTGGCCTTGTGCGCGCATTCCGGACTCCAGCAAATGGAGCCGGAATGCGGCGAGTTCACATCCGGAAGCCGCCGGCAGCGTGAATGGCCTGGCCGTTGATCCACGCCGAATCCTCTGAGGCAAGCAGCGCCGCGGCTGTGGCGATGTCTTGTGGCTGGCCGATGCGGCCAAGGGGAGTGCGCGATTCGGCGAGCTTCTGGAAGTCACTGCCGATGAAGCCTGCGGCATGAGTGCCCTCGGTTTCGATCATCCCGGGGTTGAGCGAGTTGACCCGAATCTTCTTCGGTCCGAGTTCCTGGGCGAGTGAAGCAGTGATCGTGTCCACGGCCCCTTTTGTTGCGCTGTAGACCGAGAGGTTGGCTGCGCCGTCTTTCACTACCGAGCTGATGTTGATAATGCTGCCGCCCTTCGGGTTGAACTGCGCTACCGCCGCCTGGGTGACAAGCAGGAGCCCAAGAACGTTGGTGTTGAATTGGCGGTGGAAGTGGTCTGGTGTGACTGCTTCGAGCGGCCCAACCTCGTAGATCCCCGCGTTGTTGACCAGGATGTCGATGGGGCCCAGCTGCTTGACGACGGTGTTGACGAGCGGCCCGATGGAATCAGGATCGGACACGTTGGCCTGAACCACGATCGCTTTGCCGCCGCCCTGCTTGATTGCGGCGACCACTTTTTCCGCAGCGTCCTTGCTACCCGAGTAATTGACGGCAACGGCGGCGCCCTGCTTCGCCAGTTCCAGCGCGATTGCCGCGCCAATGCCCTTGGATGCCCCGGTTACCAATGCGACTTTGCCCTGTAGTTTGCTCATAATCTCCGCTCCAATTCTTTGTTGTCCGGCGTCCAATTCACTTCGACGCTTCGACAACTATCGAATTGATTAGCGAAACGCCGGAAGGATTCAGAATGGCTGTGGAAATTATCCTTTGAAGAGTTCAGCGGTAGGGCAGGAACTGGTACTGAGGGATTGCAGGGTGGCCGCCAGCGCTTCCAGAACTCCAGGCTTGATGGAGAGGAAGTGGAATTTCCCTTCGCGCCTGATGAGGATAAGCCCTGCAGTTTCAAGTTCTTTTACGTGGTGCGAAAGCGTGGCAGGCGAAATGGCCAGGGACTCGCGCGCATCCGAACAGCCAAGTGGACAGGAAGATTTCGATATGCGTTCGAGGAGTTCAAATCGCTTGGGGTCGGCAAGCGCCTTGAGCAGCGCCGTGCGTTGAGCGCGAGTGAGGCGTATCGCCCGAGCCGTTTCCGGGGCTTTGACGGTCGTTCGAAGATCTTTGCTCACAGCCATCACATTTGACCTGGGTGTTGGATGCAATGGTATCGTCTTTCGCGTCCGTTATGACCAATTGAATCTGGCAGTGAGCTCCGTGCCCTAATCCCTCAAAAGAGAAGAGGCGGCGGCACGGGCTGACGCCGGCGCGATGAGTCAGCCGTGGGACGACGGGTGCTGGAGCATCCTCCCGTTATTCAGGGCTTGTGTGCAACGGCGAGCAGCGTCTGGAAGTGCGGCGGTTCGGTTTCCTTCTGCACCATCGATGTTTGTATCTTCGCGAATCCGGCGCGTTCGAGCATGGATTCGAGCTCAGCTTCGCTGAAGCCGAGCCATTCATCGGCATACATCTCGCGCGCTTCTTCAAACCGATGCTTGGCGAGGTCAAGAATGGCGATGCGGCCACCGGGCTTGAGAATGCGGGCTGCTTCCGCAACCGCGCGATCAGGATGCAGCGCGTGATGCAGCGATTGCGAAAAGAAGACGAGATCGACCGCGCCATCGTCGATGGGAAGCTCTTCCATGTCGCCAAGCCGGTAGTCCACGTTTTTCACTCGATTGCGATGCGCCTGCTCGCGCGCAAACTCGATCATCTTTGCGGATGAGTCGACTGCCAGCACCTTTGTTGCGCTTTGAGCCAGAAGGAGTGAGAAACTCCCGTCGCCGGCGCCGAGGTCGGCGATCACCATGGGCGGCATCAGCCGCAGCAATGCTTCGGCGAGGCTCTTCCAGGACTTGCCGGGAACGTAGTCCTTGCCGAGGCGCCCGGCGACGCTGTCGAAAAAAGCGCGCATCTTGTCCTGGCGTTTTTTCACGACGCGGCGGGCAGTGGCGCGGTCGTGAGCGGCTTCGGGGATTTCGCGTCCTGCCTCGGCAAAGAGCTTGTCCAGAAGGTCGCCCCCTCCGGCGCTGGTCAGCCGGTAAAGGCTGTTTTTCCCGATGCGGCGATCCTCGACCAGTCCAGCCTGTTTAAGCTGGGAAAGGTGCGTTGAGATCGTGCTTTGGCCCATGACCAGGGTCTCCTGCAACTCGGCAACCGACAGCTCTTCAACCTTGAGCAGCAAGAGGATGCGGAGCCGGTTGGGATCGGCCACCACACGCAGGATTTTCACAATTGACGTGGCCATGGGTTTCTGGTACATATCAATATATCACGATGCGTCGATATAAGGAGAACTGAATGGCTTCCTCAACCCTGTCCTCAACTTTAGAGATGACCGAATACAAAGTCGCCGATCTTGCCCTGGCCGATTGGGGCCGCAAGGAAATTTCAATTGCCGAACACGAGATGCCCGGCTTGATGGCGATCCGCAATAAATATTCCGCGGAAAAACCGCTGAAGGGCGTGCGCATCACCGGCTCGCTGCACATGACCATTCAGACCGCGGTGCTGATTGAGACGCTGGTAAGTTTGGGCGCCGAAGTCCGCTGGGCCTCCTGCAACATCTTCTCGACGCAGGATCATGCCGCGGCGGCGATCGCAGCCAGCGGCGTTCCGGTGTTCGCGTGGAAGGGCGAGAGCCTCGAGGACTACTGGGAGTGCACCTACAAGGCGCTGAGCCACAAGGGCGGCAAGGGGCCGGAGCTGGTGGTCGACGACGGCGGCGACGTGACGCTGCTGATTCACAAGGGCTACGAGCTTGGAAGAAGGCGACAAGTGGGTCGATTCGCCTTCGGGCAACCACGAAGAGCAGGTGATCAAGGACCTGCTGAAGAAGGTCTATGCCGAAGACCCGAGCAGCACTGGCACAAAGTTGTCGAAGGAGTGGCGCGGCGTTTCAGGAAGAGACGACCACCGGCGTGCATCGCCTCTACCAGATGATGGAAAAGGGCAAGCTGCTGGTCCCGGCCATCAACGTCAACGACTCCGTGACCAAGTCGAAGTTCGACAACCTCTACGGCTGCCGCGAGTCGCTGGCCGACGGCATCAAGCGCGCCACCGACGTGATGGTGGCGGGCAAGGTTGCGGTGGTTTGCGGATACGGCGATGTGGGCAAGGGCTGTTCGCATTCGCTGCGCGGCATGGGCGCTCGCGTCATCGTGACCGAAGTCGACCCGATCAATGCGCTGCAGGCGGCGATGGAAGGCTTCGAAGTTACCACCATCGAAGACACGCTGGGACGCGGCGACATCTACGTGACCTGCACCGGCAACGTCGACATCATCACCCTCGAGCACATGAAGAAGATGAAGGACCAGGCCATCGTCTGCAACATCGGCCACTTCGACAACGAAATCCAGGTCGATCGCCTCAACGCGGAGAAGGGCGTGGAGAAGCTGAACATCAAGCCGCAGGTGGACAAGTACAGCTTCCCCGATGGCCACGAAATCTTCATGCTCGCCGAAGGCCGCCTTGTAAATCTTGGCTGCGCAACCGGCCATCCCAGCTTCGTGATGTCGAACAGCTTCGCCAACCAGACGCTGGCGCAGCTCGATCTTTGGAAGAACAAGGACACCTACAAGGTGAATGTCTACACGCTGCCCAAGAAGCTGGACGAGGAAGTGGCCCGGCTGCACCTTGAAAAGATCGGCGTGAAGTTGACGACCCTATCGAAGAGGCAGGCCGACTACATCGGCGTCCCGGTCGAGGGCCCCTACAAGCCGGAGTTTTACAGATACTAGTGATCAGTTATCAGTTGTAAGAGAAGCCCCGGCTCCGCAGGCTGTTACGAAACGGGGCTTTTAGAACAACGAGAAGCGAGGTTCCGGAGTTGGAGCTTCGCTTCTTTTGTTTTTGCAGGTAGTTTTGGCTTGGCATGGGGCTTGGCGAGGCCAAGGTGGGATTAGGCTGGGTTGATCGCCTGGACCATGCGGCCCACTCCGAGGACCTTCATCATCCGTTTCAGGTTGTAAGCCATAGTTCCCAGACTGATCTCTGTCTGCGCTCCGCTAAGGCTGCGCAGCAGGAAGCGCGGGTATCCGAAGATTCGGTATTTCAGCGTACCGAAGGGATGCTCGACGGTGGATCGTCGCAGTCGCATCGCGGCGGGCGTGGCGCGCTGCTGCATACGCTGCAACGCATCTTCATGCAGGTGACGATGCACGAACCGTTGCGGCGACGGAGTACAGCGATGTTTCAGCGAACATGCGCCACAGGTCTCGGCTGGCGCCGTGTACGCCACCCTGTTTTTGCTCCTCTGCAGTTGCTTGCGCGTGAGGGTCTGCCCCGCAGGACAGTGGAACGTGTCCGTGGCCGCGTCGTAGTGGAATGCGGTCCGATCGAATAGCGTCCCATCACCCTGGTTGTTGATGGCGCGATTGGCAGGCACATGCGGCAGGATGCCTTTTGTCTCGCAGGCTTCGGCCTGTTCGCCGTTGGAGTAGCCGGCGTCGGCAACAACATGCAGCGAGGGTGGACGGCCGACTGCCTCTCGTGCAGCCTCCGCCATCGGCAACAGGCTGCGGTTGTCGGTTGCTTCCCCGCTGACCTTCTGGGCCACGATCAGCGCATGTTCGGCATCCACGGCGGTCTGCACGTTGTAGGCAGGAGCGTGGCCATGACCTACGCGCATGAAGTGCGCCTCCGGTTCCCGATGCCGTTTCAACTTTTCCAACGCCTTAGCCACTGCGCTCGGGTCGATGACTACTTCCTCCTGTCCATCGGCGGTTTCCACCGCATCCAGATAGCGCTCCATGGCCTCGCGCTCGCGCTCACTGCGCGCACTGCTCACAGCCAGGAACTTCGAACCGTCGATAGCCACCCATTCACCGCGCACCAGCCCCACCGAACGCGCAAAGCGAACCAACTCGGCCCCGGCCTCAGTCACCGCCTCACGATGGATGCGTCGGAACTCGGCGATGCTCTTGTAGTCGGGCGTCAGGCGGCCCAGCAGCCACATCGCTTCAACATTACGAAGGCACTCGGCTTCCAGACGCCGCGAGGAGCGGATCTGTTGAAGATAGCCATACAGATAAAGCTTCAATAGATCGCGCGGATCGTAATCAGGACGTCCTGTTTCAGCCGGCTCGGCGCGCTCGAAGCCGAGCTGGAGCATATCCAATCGGCCAACAAAGCGTCGATCACGCGGCAAACGTGGTCGCACGGAATCAGATCGTCGAGCACCACAGGAAATAATGTGCCTTGGGTTCGTCCCTCACCTTGAATGAAGCCCATAAAAAATGCCCTCGCTTACGCAAGGGCATCTTCCCACTTACTCACTTCCCAGTCACTTACTTCCTTCAACTCCTGACCCAGTTTCGTAACAGCCTGTCCGGCCGGGGCTTTTTGCTGCGGGGTTCGGCGCGGACAAACACATTTATTTGTTTTGGGGATTCAATTCGGCAATCTTAGCGCTGTTGTACATTAAATTCCAGGCGGAGGTGCCTCCGACCACCGAAAAGATATACACCAGGGATCGCGTCTCCCCCGCAGGCTGAAGGCTCCAAATCTCCGATTTATCGAGTCTCTCCCAGTCCGCGGAGGCCTTGGCGAATGGATAATCATCGCGATATCCGAAGGCTGCGAGGCTGCTCTCTTTCCCGCTCAGTTGAATTTCAAATGGGTGAAATGTCTGCGGCCGCGTGGAAGTATTCTTGAACTTACACTCAACCCGGAGCAGCTTGCCGGTCTTCGATGAAAGATCGCCCGCCCTGTATCCGCTGAAAGTACCATCGGCATTTCTCCGCATAATCATTATGCTCATACCGCTGGTGAACGGTGACAACTTCGCTTCCAGCGCATCTCCTGATCCCATGTACGCCGCTTCGCTTTGCTCCAGGCGCGACAGGCTCACGTCGGCCGCCAACCATGCGGGTGGCGACGGAGTGGGCTTCAGGAGTGATTTGCAGCCCGCCGCAGCTATCCCCGCCAGAATGAGAACGGAGACGACGGTCGATCCCTTCGCAGGAGCACTTAGGAATCTGTCTGAAATCATGACGAGACTATATCACCATGGGGAAGGGACTTCCGCCTGATATCCAGGATATGCAATCAGTGCTTGTTCCCCGCGAGCCTCTGCCACCCTCGCCATACCGCGCTGTGCATCAATCGCGTCTGCTTCGCTTTCAACGCGGCGTAGGATTTCTTCACGTAGATGTCGAACTCCGGCGGCCAGCCGATCGTCGACCGGCGCTCTGAGAAATCACCCTCTGCCCACTTGGCGAGCACGGCCTTGTAGCCGACTACGTGGGTCACGAAGTCGAGCAGGCATTTTGGCATCTGCTCCTCGATAATCAGGTAGGCCTTCTCGATAATGATCTTCTCGCGAATATCATTCAGCGGCATGAAGATCGTGGTCATCCACAGCATCCACTCCTTCATCTCTGAGTCGAGGATGGGTTCACTCTTGTTCTTGCCCTGCCGGTTCAATAGCGAACGATAAGCAATGTTCCCGGCCTCAGAGGCCACGTAGAGCGGTCCGTAGAACTCGTTGAGCCGCTTGTTTACGAGACGCAACTTGTCGCGGCGGCGGGCGAGCATGCGCGCGCTGAGGATGGTGATCAGGTAGCCCGCGAACGCAATGGAAATGGTGAGAACCGCTGCGTTCGAAAAAACCGTTGGGACCGAGAGAACATCCATGGAGCGCTGCCTTTGCCGAGCAGTATACGCGGCTGGCCAGGCTCGGAATGTGATCTTCGACAGAGTTGAATTTCTGCTATTGCTTGCCGCTTTTTACGTGCTTTATAGGTACCAGCTTTGCACTCTCCGGCGCCACAGCGATCTCGAAGACCTTCGGCCACAGTTTGCCGGTAACAAACAGGCGGTTGTGCGCCGCGTCATAAGCGATTCCATTCAGCACGGCTTCATCGTTCGCGAGCTGATCCCGCGGCATCAGGCCCTTCAGATCGATCCAGCCAATGACGCGGCCGGTGGCTGGCGAAATGCGCGCAATGCGGTTGGTGTGCCAGACATTTGCGTAAATCTCGCCGTGGATGTACTCGAGTTCGTTGAGATAGGTAACCGGCGCGCCACGATCCTTGACTGTAATTCGCCGGACTTCGTGGAACGTATCGGGATCAAAAAAGCGCAGCGTCGCCGTGCCGTCGCTCAGAATCAGTGCCTTCGCGTCGTGCGTCAAACCCCAGCCTTCGCCGTCGTAGTGGAAGGTGCGCAGCAGGCGAAAGGTAGCGCGGTCGTAGACGAAGGCGATGTGCGATTGCCACGTGAGCTGAATCAGCGTGTCTTTCCAGTCCGTGAGGCCCTCGGCGAAGTACTGGTCCGACACCAGTTGCATCCGCAGGATGCGTCCCGTGTCCAGATCTTCTTCACGCAGCGAAGATTGCGCCTTGATGCCGGTGCTTTCGTAGAGATGCCCGTCCACGTAAACGAGGCCCTGCGTAAAGGCGTGCTGGTCATGCGGGTAGGCGTGGACGACGCGATAGCCGTCTGCGGCATAGGTAACCACCGTAGAGTCCGTGCACAGGCCCACCGCAATCACGGCAACAACGTGGAAGATCCATCGGGAGTTTGATCGCAGCAGACTCATTGCCCTCCGTGAAACTGTCCGAAGTGGCGGGCCGAGATGAGTGACATTGAGAGCGTGCCGAAACCGAGCAGAATTACCTGCAGCACATTATGCAGGTTGAACCCGCCAACATCGATCACCAGCACATACGCCAGCCACAGATTGAAAGACCCCCACAAAACATTGACGGTGGAAGAGGAGAGCCCCTTACCGGGCGGCGAAGCGAACGGAGTTTGAAATGGCCGTCCCGATACTCCGTTGGTGAGGTGCGGCAGGCAGTTCGCCAAAAAGGCTCCGCCAAAGAAAACCGATACGTCGTTATACCAGTGCATGAAGACTCTTCGTCAACCGAGATTCACCCGATAGCAGCATTCTAGCTTGCGCCAAGATATACAAAACGTAGAGCGAACAGCACGGCGAGGATGTAAAGCAGCCAGTCCTGCTTGCGCCAATTTCCCGTGGCCAAATGAAGCGCCGCCCAGGCGATGATGCCGAATCCGAGTCCGTTGGCGATCGAGTAAGTGAGCGGGATCAGGATCAAGGTGAGGAATGCGGGAACCGCGACCAGCGGCTCATGCCAGCGAATCTCCGTGATGGTCGCCAGCATCATCGAGCCCACCAGGATCAGTGCGGGAGCAGTGGCGGCATTGGGGACGATGCCGACAAACGGCGCCGCGCCCACGGCGACGAGAAAAAGAAGGCCCGCAACGATGGCGGTGACGCCGGAGCGGCCTCCCGCAGCAACACCGGCTGTCGACTCCACGTAGCTTGTTACCGTCGACGTGCCGGTCAGCGAGCCGAACACTGTGGCCGTGGCATCGGCGAACAGGATGCGGTTAAGCCGTGGGATGGAATGGTCTGCGGCGATGAGTCCCGCGCGCTTTGTGACCGCGACGAGAGTGCCAAGATTATCGAAGAGATCGACGAAGAAGAAGACGAAGATGATTTCCAGCAGGCCTTTGTTGAGGGCGCCGCGGATGTCGAGCTTGAGAGCCGTTTGCGTCAGCGCCTGAATGCCCCCGCCCTGGTTCGTCCAGTGCACCAGGCCGAATGCCCACGCGATTCCGGTGGTGACGAGTACGCCGATCAGGATGGAACCGCGCACTTTCTTGATCTCCAGCGCGACCATCAGGATCAGGCCGAAGAGTGCGAGCGCCGTAGTCGGATTCCGGACATTGCCCATGCTCACGAAGGTAGCTGGATCGCTGACCACGAGGCCGGCGTTGCGAAATCCGATGAAAGCGATGAAGAGGCCGATGCCGCTGGCGACAGCCGCATAGAGCTCGTGCGGGATCGATCGCAGGATCATCTGCCGGACGCCGGCCGCAGTCAGCGCGAGAAAGATGACTCCAGAGAGAAACACCGCGCCCAGCGCAGTCTGCCAGGGCACGTGCATCTTCAGGCAGACCGTATACGTGAAATAGGCGTTGAGGCCCATACCCGGGGCGAGCGCGATCGGATACCGCGCCACAATCCCCATCAGAATGGAGCCGAAGGCCGCCGACAGGCACGTGGCCGCGGTGACGGCGGGAAGCGGAACTCCGGCGGCAGCGAGAATCGCCGGATTGACGAGCACGATGTAAGCCATCGTGAGAAACGTCGTCACTCCCGCAAGGATCTCGGTGCGCCAGTTGGTGCCCAGATGACGAAATTCAAAATAGCGTTCAAGAAACGTGCGCATGAAAGTGCTACTAGAAGACCACACATGCACCGCGTCGCAAAGTGATTTATGCGTGGAATCCGGCGCATCACTCCGAAAAACCCTTGCTACTATGTAGAGACAATGCCGATGAACTTAGCACCGAAACGGCGCCACGCTGCAATTCTGCGGCCCGTCATCGAGGTTGCGTTCATCATCTTTCTCTTTTATTCCAATCTACTCATGGGCGAATTCACCGCCCGCAGCCGGCCCGGCAAGACGCTGATGGCTGCCTTAAACAACATCTTTACAATAGAGAATTTCCTCATCGCGATCGTCTCCGCACTGATCGGTTATGTAGTTTTTGAATATTTGCGGAAGAGGCTCTAGAACTGGTTGCATAAATGGTTTTGCGAAAGGGCACGACTCGGGGAACCCACGTGGGTCGCGTGCCGAAAATGGGCCAGTAAAATCGCGGGCCTTAGAGGCTGCGGAAAAACTCCCTCGAAGCGGGTCTTGTGTCAGGGCACGACTTCAGTCGTGCCGCAAACGCTCGAAAAATGACGCGGGCTTTAGCCCCTGAGGGATGTTTCTGTTCCCGCTTCAAGGATGTATGCAACCAGTTCTAGCAACGTTGCGCGAACGGCTTCGTTCTACTCAACGTCTCGATTTGCCCGCAATGAACACTTTGCGCGCGAGTCCGCTCCGCCCCATCATCCTACCCGAGCAGCTTTGCCGCGTCCTTTGGCGAAGTAGGTCACGATGAAGTCCGCTCCGGCGCGGCGAATGCCCACCAGCGATTCGAGCATGGCGCGATCGCGTTCCAGCCAGCCCTTTTCAAATGCGGCGTGCAGCATCGAATATTCGCCTGAAACCTGGTAAGCGCCCATGGGCACGCCGAAGCGTTCGCGCGCCGCATGAACCACGTCAAGGTACGGCATCGCCGGCTTCATCAGGATCATGTCTGCGCCTTCGTCCAGGTCCAGCTCGATCTCGCGCATGGCCTCGCGCAGGTTGGCGCCATCCATCTGGTAGCTGCGGCGGTCGCCGAACTGCGGAGCCGAGTCCGCCGCCTCACGGAACGGTCCGTAGAACGCCGACGCGAACTTCGACGCGTAACTGAGAATCGGCGTGCTGGTGTTGCCATCGGCGTCGAGCGCGCGGCGAATCGCGGCAACGCGCCCGTCCATCATGTCGCTGGGCGCAACGATATCGGCGCCGGCGCGCGCCAGGCTGGCTCGCAGTGCTGCGCCAGCAACTCAAGCGAAGGATCGTTGTCGACGTCGTAACGTCATCGTTCGTCTTTCACCACCACACCGCAATGGCCGTGGCTGGTGTACTCGCACAGGCAGACATCGGCGATCAGAACGAGCTTCTTCGCGGCCGCGCTCTTGCTTCAGCGCGCGCAGGGCCTGCTGCACGATGCCGTTGTCGTCCCACGCGCCGGTGGCCTGCTCGTCTTTGGTGTCGGGCAAGCCGAACAGCAGCAGTCCGCCGATGCCGAGCTGCGCCGCCTCTTCGGCTTCGCGCACCGCCTCGTCCACCGAAAGATTGAAGACGCCGGGCATGGAGCTGACCGGGTTGCGCACGCCCTCGCCGGGACAGATGAACAGCGGATAGATCAGGTCGCCGGGATCGAGCGTGGTCTCGCGCACCAGAGCGCGAAGCGATTCCGTGCGACGCAGGCGGCGCAGGCGGACTTCAGGAAAAGGCATATATAAATTGTATGCCAGCCCTTGTTTGCTCCCGCAGTGACGAACTACCTTGACGCCGCGCCGCCAGCCGGAAATGGCTCAGCGAGCCGGAAATACCGCTTGGCCCGCGCGACATCCTTCATGATCTGCGCCTTCAACGCCTCGGTGGAGGGCCACTGGATCTCGCCGCGCAGGCGCAGCAGAAACTCGAGCCGCAACTGGGTTTCGTCGCTGAGTTCGACGGGTTCGAAGTTCAGGATGTGTGTCTCCACTCCGAACCCCACGCCCTCAAACGTCGGCCGGTTGCCAACATTCGTCACGGATTCAAAGCATCGGTCTGCCACGGTCAGTCGCGTTACGTAGACGCCGGCCCCCGGTAGCAGCCCCCCGTATGAAGCCATGTTCACGGTGGGCACCAGCAGCCTTGTACCTACGCCGCGCCCGCGGATCGGCGTCGAGCGCACATCGAACGTGCGGCCCAGCATCCATCGCGCGCGACGCACATCGCCTGCGGCAATCAGCTTGCGCACCGCCGAACTGGAAACCTCCATCCCGTGAACCTGGACGGCTGAGTGCACCTGCACGTTAAATCCGAACTCCTCTCCGAACCCGCGCAACTCGTTCACGCCTGCCCTCGCGCCATGCCCAAAGCGAAAGTTGCCGCCTTCATGGATTCCGCGCACGCCCAGCACGCCCACCAGCACGTCGCGCACAAAATCTCTGGCCGTCACGTGCGACAGGTTTTCGTCGAAGTGCAACACCAGCACCGCATCCACGCCTGTCTTCGCCAGCAGTTCCAGGCGCTGCGGCAGAAATGTCAGCAGCTTCGGCGCATCCTTGGGATACAGAAACTGTGCCGGGTGCGGATCGAATGTAATCGCAATCGAATGCCTTCCGCACGCACGGGCTTCCTCCGCCGCCGCCCTCAGGTTTTCCTGGTGGCCGAGATGCACGCCATCAAAGTTCCCAATAGCCGCAACGCACGGGCCGAAGTCGGCAGGCACCTCGCCGAGCGAGCGATACACATGGACCCCGCCACTGCCGGGGATCGCTCCGGGAATCGCTGATGCGTTCGGGGCTCATGCTGGCTGCGCCCCCTCCAGTTCGATGGGAAACGTCAATCCGTCATAGGATAGCCGGATACCTTCCGGTAGTTTGGCGTCGGTCTGCTCGTGGGCAAGTTCATGGGCGATGTGCGTCAGCCAGGTATGTTTTGCACCGATTCGACGCGCCCATTCCACCGCCTGTTCAACCGTGGCATGGCTGGGGTGCGGCTTGTGGCGCAGCGCCGACAGAACGATATGGTCGAGTCCTTCGAGCAGGGCGAAGCTCTCTTCGGGGATGGCGCTCACGTCGGTCAGATATGCCGTGCGGCCGAAGCGATAACCGGAAATCTCCATCTCGCCGTGGAAAACCGGCACTCGCTTGAACTCCACGCCGAATACGCATGCGCGGTCGTCCAGCGGATGTATCTCCACCCGCGGCCGGTTCGGATAGGTTGCCGTGGGAGAAAACGTGTAGTCGAAAATGCGGCGGAGCACCTCTCCGGTTTCCGGCGTCGCGTACAGCGGAATGTACGCGCCTTCGCGAAACACCGCAAAGCTCAGCGGCCGCAGGTCGTCCAGCCCCAGGATATGGTCGGCGTGCCCGTGGGTATAGAAAACTGCGTCCACGCGGGTCAGCTTGTTGCGCAGCGCCTGTTGGCGAAAGTCAGGGCCGACGTCGATCACCACCACACGGTCGCGATCTTCCTGCCGCCATCGCAGCAGCACCGAGGGCCGCAGCCGGTGATCACGCGGATCTGCCGAAGTGCACACGGCGCAGTTGCACCCCAGGGTGGGAACCCCCATCGAAGTTCCGGTTCCAAGAAATGTCAGCTGGCCTTCCATGAGGCCTAGCGTTTTTCCGGCTTGGGTGGCGGAGCCTGAACGCCCTGGAGCGAGATCATCTTCGTCAATTCAAGGAATGTCATCCTCAATTCAAACAGCACCGACTCCAGCATCCGTTCTTCAATGGTAGTGAGGTTGCCCTTGGTCTTCTCTTCCAGAACTCCCAGCAGGTCGATGCTCTGGCGCGCGCCGATGATGTCCACACGGGGCCGCTGGCCCTCCGGCGTGGCCGCACCCATCTGCATCAACGCGGAGAGATAAAGTTGCTGGACGAGGTGTTCGAATTTGATCGGCGGTTGCGGACCCATCGCGGGATTCTGCGCGCGTATAAGGTCTTCGACACGCTGCGCCGAAGCCGCGTAGGCCGATTCCTGCTCGTGCATTTCTTCCGCGGTGGGCGGCGGAGGCAACTCCGGACCCGACTCTTCCGCCTCGGCCTCCGCGGGTTCTTCCGTTTGCGGCGTTGCTGCCTCAACCAGTTGAGGCCCGGATGATTTGTGTTCTGGCCCAGGATCGGGTTGCGTCGCCGGTGCTGGAGCCGTATGGGAAGAAGTGCTTTCCTGCTCTTCTTCCTTCTTCATCTTGCGGCGATCGATCACTTCGAATTTCGGCGTTTCGCTCATAATCCAACTTTCCAGTCTAATTCGATCATAAAGCGGGAGGAGCACTCAGCATCTTTGCTGTCCCTGTGTCCGGCCCCGCAATGTAGGTTAACGGCAGATTCTTTGCCTCGGCCTCGCCTCGCACCATGGCCAGCGCGAGCCGGCGGATGCTCCCATCCAGCGCCAACTCCGCGACGCTCGTAATCTGCCCCACCGGCGCGCCGTCCAGGGACAGTTCCGCTCCGGACTGTGCCACAGGACCATCCAGTTCAAGCTGCCGCAAATGCCGGTGAACGTTGCCCCGCGAACGGATTCGTTCGACGATTTCCTGCCCCAGGTAGCAGCCCTTGTTGAAGTGGAGCGCTCGCATCTGCGAGGTCTCCTGCGGCAGATCGCGCTCGGCGATGTCCACGCCATAAGCAGGAATTCCCTCGGCCACGCGAAATGCCTCCAGCGCCACGGCTCCAACCGGCTTGGCGCCTGCGGTCGATAACGCGCGCCACAGGACCGTCAACCCCGCCTGCGGAGTCCATAATTCGAAGTGCTCAGCCAGCGCGCCATAACCATGCCGAAGCTTCAGGTCAATGCCGTTCCACTCCACGCGCTGCCAGGTCATTTGCCCTTCCGGGATCGGCAGCCCCATTCGCGCTAATACCTGGCTGGCTTGCGGCCCGGTCAAGCCCACCGCGGTTTCGGCCGCCGGATCCTGCGCAACCAACTCCACGTCATCCATGATGATGAAGTGCTCCAGGTGGGCTATCAGCTTCCCGTACTGCTCGGCGGCAATCTCCAGATCCAGCTGATCGCCCTCCCGCCATACAGTCAGGTCACCTTGGATCCTTCCCTGCGCATTCAGCACCATGTTCCACGCGCCGCCATGCTCCGGAAGGTCTTTCACGGTATTTGTTACCATCCCGCTTAACCAGCGGAAGCTATCCTTGCCCCGAAGGCTCACGCGACGCATCCAACCCAGATCGTGCGCTGCTGCGCCTCTGGCCAGGGCCGCTATTTCCTCCGCTGGAGCGTCAAACTCTTGTGGCGTAAATGCCGAGTGGTATTCGACAAGGCGGGGCGGATTGACGCCCGACGTCAGTTGGACGGCAAGCGAAGTGGGAAGAGCGGATACGGCAAGATTCTCAGACATGGGGAGCGATTCTTGAGTTCGATGCACAATTCCTGAGTAGGTCGCACACCGAACTGCATCCTGATTATAGCCTTGAGATCAGAGGCCAGCTTCCCACCCGCGATAGCCCCGAAATTCTGAGGAGCGTAAATGAGCAAGTGGTACCAGATGAGCAAGATACATAGGGATGTTTGGAGCTTGACGTCAGCCGTTTGCCTGTCTGCCGGCATGGTGTTTGCGCAAGCTCCCGCCCCGCAGGCGCCACCCGCTCCGCAGACCCCTCCCCCCAGCCAGACAACTCCTCCGGCCAAACCCGGCGCCTCCTCGGTTGAAAAGCCAGGCACAGGAGCCGCCAAAGGTGAAACCCGCATCACGCCCGACGAAGCCAGGCAGCTCTTCGGAATGGTGGATGCACTGCTCAAGTTTTCCTCGCAGGAGACTGGCCTGCCCATCAAGAGCGAGGTCAAGCGCCAGCTCACCACGCGCACAGATATGGAGAGTTATCTGCGCGAGAAGTTCAATGAAGACGAAGACGCCAAGCGTTTTGAGCGCAGTGAAATCGTCCTGAAGAAGTTCGGGCTGCTCGATCGCGACTTCAATCTGAAGCCATTTTTGCTGGATTTGCTGACGGAGCAGATCGAGGCCTATTACGACCCCAAGACCAAAACCGTGAATATGATGGACTGGATCTCCCCGGACGACCAGAAGCCGGTGCTGGCCCACGAACTTACGCATGCCCTTCAGGATCAGCACCTCGATCTCGAGAAGTGGAGCGAGCAGACGCCCGAAGACGTGTCTCACAACGCAACCGAAGACAGCGATCACCTTGCCAAGGATGAGCTCGATACCGCGCGAGAGGCTGTGACCGAGGGACAAGCCACGGCGGTCATGTTTGACAACATGCTCAAGCCGATGGGGAAGAGTCTGATCGGCGATCCCGAGATCCTGGATTTGATCAAGGAGCGGATGACCGGCTCTGACAAATCTCCGGTGCTGGCCCGTGCCCCCCTCCTTCTGTCTGAATCGCTTCTTTTTCCTTACCGCGAAGGCCTGAGCTTCGAGCAGGATGTGTGGATGGATCGCGGGCAGGCGGCAGCCTTCACTGGCGCCCTCGATCGGCCTCCTTCTTCTTCCTGGGAGATCATGAATCCCCGCCAATACGAGCAGGGCCATGTGCCGCCGATTCCGTATCTGCCCGATATCCACCCGCTGGTTGACCCAGCCTATCGCGCTTACGACATCGGCCAGGTCGGCCAGCTCGATGTACATATTCTCGCCGGGCTTTTTGGCGGCGAAGGTGTCGCGCGCGATCTGACTCCCGCCTGGGATGGTGGAATTTATTGGGCGGGTCAGCGCCTCAACGCCACTGCAGCCGAACAGGCCACTACCAAATCCATCTCGCTCTTCTATTTGTCGGTGTGGAAGAATGTGGCTTCCGCTCAAGCCTTTGTCCATCTTTACACCGACGAGCTGGGCCGCAAATACTCCCACCTGAAACCCGAAAAGGCCGCGATTGGCGCATCGGACGACGCCGACGGGACGGTGGAGCAGGTTTACAGCACAGAAGAGGGCCCGGCGGTGATCACGCGCCGCGGAAAGCTGGTCTTCGTGTCGGAGAGCTTCGACCTTCCACTGGCGCGAAATCTCGCCAACCTCATCCTCAGCTCCCAGGGCAGCGGACCGCTCCAGAGTGCCTCCCTGAGTCCTTCAGCGGACCGGTTATCTCCAG
This sequence comes from uncultured Acidobacteriaceae bacterium, assembly GCA_963774175.1. Taxonomy (GTDB): domain Bacteria; phylum Acidobacteriota; class Terriglobia; order Terriglobales; family Acidobacteriaceae; genus Telmatobacter. The sequence continues at coordinate 326,813 of CAVZDT010000015.1, read as the reverse complement.
ATCTGCACGCGGTGCCTGCTCCTTCCCGATCGCTGGAAAGCCTTACCGACCCCGTGGTCAGCTTCCTTTCGAACTGTGGCGTGACCAAGGTAGTGGTCGACGCCGCACTTCGGGCTGCCCGTTCCGGCAGATAAGTTCCTTTCGGTCACCGTGATTGCAGTTTGGGCTTGCAATTCGAGGTGGAACTCTGCTGTTCTGTCCTTGAATCCCCGCCGGAAGGTGACTATGAAAGCCATTCCTCTCTTCGTGTGCTGCGCCCTCGCGCTGGCCCGTACCGCATCAGGACAGGCCTTCGGAGAATCCGTCCAGCTGAGTCAGCCCGCCGTGCACAGCACCGGGACGGCAGCATCCGTTCCGACCGCACCGCTCGCCTCGCGCTCCGGCCTGCCGCAACAGGGCGGCGTCCAGGTGGTGAACGATGCCTATCGAGGACTGCCGGACTGCCACTGCGCGCAGCCGCCATTGTTCCTGCCCAGCCCCCGGGAGGTCGCTGCCGGTACCGCGGTGACCCTCTCCAGCCCCAATCCCAATGCCGTCATCTACTACACCACCGGCGGCTGGACACCCACGAAATCCTCGACGCAATATCACAACCCCATCGCCATTAACGCGAGCACCGAGATCCAGGCCTTTTCCGAGGAACCCGGCAAAGCCCCCAGCCCGATCGTCTCCGCTTCGTACACCGTGAACGGTGCCGCCATTCCTCTTCCGGTCAACGCCGAGATCTCCGGCGCCACTCTGGCCAAGGGCACTCCGATCCGCATGCAGACCGGCAACCGCGTCACCTCTGAGACCGCCGCTGTCGGCGATCATTTCTACCTGCTTCTCGATCAGAACCTCGTCGTCAATGGAAACGTCATCGCTCCCCGGGGCATGTCTGTCGATGCCGTGGTCACCTCGGTGCTGCGTGCGGGTGATAACGGAAAATCGGGCGTGATTGTCTTCCGATTGACGGAACTCAGCGCCCACGGCGTCACCGTCCCGCTCGACGGAACCTACACGCTGGTCGCCCCGAATATCGGTTCCCAGTTGAACCACATCTCCGACACCAGCTTCATTCACGTTGCGGGCCCGCTGCCTCCGGGCAATGAAGCCAAGATCGAGCCCGGCATGATGCTCACGGCCTCCGTCGCCGCCGACGTGCCGCTGACCCACTAATCGGCGACTTGGCGGGATTGGACAGTCCTGGGCATAGTGCTAACTGCCACGCGTTATATGCGAACCCTGCCACTGGCCGTTTCAGGCGCAGAGGCAACCTCATCCCCGCCAGAAGTCGGATCGATGTTTACTAAGTTCATAACTGAAGAGTAGGCGGTTATCCGCCCGGGATCATTTCATATTTGAGCCCTAAGGTCGAATGTCGCGCTTGAGGAGTCTGGAACTGAAGGTGCTTCATCGGAGCAGGTCACAGATTTCAGTCGAAGAAACGCAACCACGCACTGCCGGGAACCGTCAGCAGATCAGGGGTGGGAAAATGCGATCGAGTGAGTCCATTCTTACCTCGACAATCGGCGTCTTTGTTGTCTTTATATTTTTGCAGTTCGCGGCTCTTGGTCTCTCCTGTCCTGCACAAGATATCGGCAATGCATCTTCCGGGCTTTATTACACATGTCCGGCCTCGGAAGGCGACAGCGTCGCCATCACGGTGGAGGTCCTTGACAAGTCAGGTCACCCCGTAACCGGACTTGAAGCGGCCGACTTCAAGGTCTTCGACAACAAGGAGCAGCAGAAGATCCTCGCATTTCGTGCCGTCGATGCGGCGCACCCACCTGCCATTCCCTCAAAAGTGAGGATCATTATCGATGCCGTGAACTCCGACGCCGTTTTTGTCGCACAGGAACGTGATGGCGTGAGTGCATTCCTGAAGCAGAACGCCGGCAGGCTCGACTATTCAACCTCGATTTGGATCCTTGAAAACGCCGGGCTGACTCCGATTGCCGGGCCCTCACAAGATGGCACAGCACTGCTCACCGCCTTCAAAGGAGCGCCACCTTTGTTGCGTGTCATTAATAGATCAGCCGGAATCTGGGGAGATACTGAACGAACCGGTCAGGCCACCAAGTTGCTTGAGGATATGGTCTCGCCCGCGTCAAGGACACCCGGCCGCAAACTGGTTCTTTTTCTCAGCCCGGGCTGGCCTATGCTCTTCAACTATGAGCCGGATCAACGGAAATGGCTCTTCGATGACATCGCCAACATCTCGAACGGCCTTCGCGAATCGTGCATTTCGCTTTATACCCTTGCCCCCTCGAACTCCTTATTCAGTTCTGCATACGACAACTTTCTCAAAGGCGTTACGAAGATTTCGGATGCCCAGTATGGCGACCTGTCATTGCAGGTCCTGTCAGAGCACTCCGGGGGCCAGGTAATTATCGGCGGCAACGACATCAAGGAAGAGATCAACACTGCCTTGCGCGATGCATCCGCCTGGTACAACCTTGTCTTCGCATCCGCGCCCGGTGGCCGTGCGACCGAATATCATGCCATCCGCGTCGCAGTCGATAAACCCCGTGTGCAGGTTCATACAACCGCCGGCTATTACGTGAACGGTCCCTGAAAGTGTTTCGCCTTTGGCATTGCTGGTGCACGCGACTCGCATGCAGGCTGAAAAGATATAGTCTCTAGTTGCATATCGGGGAGACTTTGAAGCTGGTGAATGCGGTCTCAAACAAATCTCGCGTCTGCGCAGCGTTGCTGTTCTCCATGGCGATAACGGCTTTGGCGCAGCAGACCCAGCCTCCTCCCCTTGCGCCGATTGCTGCTCCCCCGCCTCTAGGGCTTGAGGTACCGAAGGGCCTCGCCCGGGATGGCAGGATGCCCGACCCTACCCAGGGACTCATCCGCGTGGATGTCGCCGTAAGCGACAAGGCCGGAAAACCCGTCTCAGGGCTCTCGGAAAAGGACTTCAGGCTCCTCGACAACGATCAGAAGCGGAAGATCGCGACCTTTCAGGCTTTCGATAGCGCGATGGCCCAGCCCGCCACGTCACTCGAGGTCGTGCTCGTGATCGATGAATTGAACATGCTGGCGAATGCAGAGTTCGGGAACGAGAATCAGGAGTTCTTAGAGGCGGTTCGTGAGGCTGAGACCTTTCTCCGGGCCGACGGTGGTGCTCTCGAGGAGCCGACGACTGTCTACCGCCTCACCAAAGATGGCCTTTTCACAACGCCACATGCCTCTATGGACGGCAATGAACTAGCCGATGAAATTAAACAGCCCGACAAACAGCGCCGGATCTGGTCGGTGTCGGAGGTAGCCAGAGATATCAAGAACATGGACGAGGGCGGGGCGGTGAGTTGGAGGATCAGCCACTCGCTCGTTGCCCTCGGATCCATTGCCATCGAGGAGCGTCGGAAGCCCGGAAGAAAGCTCATGTTCTGGATAGGCAACGGGTGGCCCATCGAAGATCGCAGGGCCCTGGGCCTCTCCGATTTTTCGATCGAGCTTCTGACTCGCATGCGCGAGGCTCGCATCAACCTGTGGAGCGCCTCGGAGTGGCCCTTCAACGACGCCTTGGGGAACCCGGTGCCCGTCACGGACTACCTCTATAAGAAGTTCCTTGAAGGACCCAAGCCCAATTCCACCGACCTCAACTATCTCTGGCTGCAGATCATCGCCGCACGCAGCGGAGGCGGAACGCTGAATACGCGCCACAATCTCGCTGCCCTGATCGGTGAACGCATCAAAGTGGAGAGCAGCTTCTATTCCCTCACCTTCGATCCCCCACGCACCGACGTAGTCGATGAATCTCATCATCTGATGATTGAGCTTGACAAGACTGACCTGACGGCCCACGTCTTCGCCGACTACTACGACCAACCGGTCTTCTACGATCAACCTCCCATCAAACAGCTCGTCACCGTGAAGCAGATGGAGGCTGTGATCGCAAACGCGCACGACGCCTCTGGGGCCGAATTCGTGCACCAACTTGACGGCATGCAACTGACCGAACGCCTGGGCAGTGCGAAGCTGGCTGCGCTTGCAAAGTCGGTGCATGGGAAGAAATCGCGAGAAGCGCTCGAAGTCCTCGCCGACGGGTCGATATTCCTTGCTCTCCCTGCCGACGAAATTCCCTCTACACCGCCACCAGACATCGCCACGCAACGTCAGATAATTTCCCGCACCATCTCCTACATCAACACCGCGATCCCCAGCTTGCCGGATTTCTTCGCGACGCGCACGACGGTGCAGTATCACGAGAGCCCGCCGAAACCTGATCAAACCTGGAAGACCGCATTCCCCGACGAGTCCCTGCACGAGGGCGAGACGGCAACCGCCAGTATTCGCTTCCACGATGGAAAGGAACGGGTGGAGGAGAGATCCGTCAAGAACGCACAGCAAAAGCCCGGAAGCGAGCATCTCGAAACGATCGGTACCTTCGGTCCCATCCTCGCCACGGTCATGGTCGCCGCCACATCGGCGCACAGCGAACTGGTGTGGAGCCGCTGGGAGCAGGGCGAGAATGGACGCCTTGCAGTCTTTCGCTATCGCGTGCCCCAGGAAACACCTTTCTTCTCCGCAGAGTTCTGTTGCCTGGCCTACGATTTCGAGGCGGTTCCGTTCAAGAAGCCTGCACCGTTCCAAGGCGAAATCGAAGTGGATCCGTCAAGCGGCGCCATTCTGCGATTGACCATCCAGGCGGACCTTGAGTGGAGGCTGCCGCTCGAGCGATCTGAGGTGATGGTCGAATATCGTCCCGTGCAAAAAGGCACAAGAACGTTTATCTGCCCATCAAGAAGCGTCTCCATCTCCCGGCAGCGCAGAACCATGGTGATCGACGAATGGGGCGAGAGCTTCAAAGTCTATGCCCCTTTCGAAACTCTGCTGAACGAAATGGGGTTCGATAAATATCACTTTTTTGGCTCAACTTCGCGAATCCTACCGGGCTTCGTCGAGGTGCCGGAAGCCAAGCAGAAGTGACGTCTCAGTCAGTATTGAAGCTGTAATCATCGCGATGGTCAACGGACAATTCGAGTTCTTGACGTCTAGTGGCCGCTACGGACATCACGGAATAGCCACTCTTGAGTCTCAAATACCTTCGCATTTTCACGGTTCAAAGTTTGCTATATTCGAAATCACGGGCAGACTGATCAGGACCGTGAGTTCCGGTTGTAACTTCTGTGATTCCTCGATCTTCACGCAATCCATGGCGTTCACCCACGCAGAAGCTTACCAAGATCGCGTTGTTGGTGTGTGGTGGACGACTCTTCACTATGCCGATTCTTCGCCCCAGTGATGCCGTTAGGAGGCTGGGTGATCGCGGGAAAGCTGACTCGTTAGGGGCTGAAAATAACCCGGAGGATGAAATACCCAAAACCGTCTTGAGCGATCATGTATGCGCTTCCGGCGATTGTGAGCGCCACGCAAATCACCTTCGCCCAAATAGGAAGTTTGTCCCAGACCTTATCGAAGGCTTTGAAGAACATTAACAGCCATTCTGCCATACCTACCTAATGGGCCCCGAGTGGTGGGCCACTCGGACCTTTGAAATCTCTTCGCCCCGAATTTTTGCGCCTTTGCACCAAATGTGTGGCGTTCCCAGGATTGCAAACAACTCAATCGCGGTTGATAGGCAGGCACGAACCCTCGTCCATCCATCGGGAACGTCCTGTTCACCGTGGAAGGATCTGGATTTGCGGGCCCGGAAACCTTGTCAACCCCCTACCCGTCCCTTAGACCACCTAACTCCAGCAGACACAACAAATAAATCTTCATCCCACTTTGCAGGTAATTTCCCCTCATTAGCGCACAATGAAATTGAGTCGATCTCTCTTCAGGAGCCCTCCATGTACGGAACAGCAAAGTACGGAACAGCAAACGTAGTTTGTTGCTCCCGTTCCCTGTTCCCTGTTCCCTACTCCCTACTCCCTGCACCGCCAACTCCTTTCCTGAGACGACTCTGCGGCCAAGTCCAATGGGCAGAGGACTTGGCGATATATCCTCTCCGCAAATCGATGAAAGGAGAGACCATCTTTGCAGAGTATGGGGGGGGTACCCCCTGATGCAACCAATCGGTTGCATGTCTGCGAAAGCTTCTACCGGCTAGCGGCTACGAGCCATCTGGCCCCGCGACCAGCTCGGGTTCTTTCTCAACCTCTTTGTGCACCAGGTACTCGTCAATCAGCACCGACACCAGCACGGCGGTTGGAACTGAAACGATGGCCCCAAGCACACCGCCCAGCTCCGAGCCAATCAGTAATGCAACCAGAATTCCCAGGCCCGGCAGGCCCACCCGGGTGCCCATGATCCGCGGCGTCAGGAACGAGTTCTCCACCTGGACCCACACGAAGTAGAAGATCGCGATACCCAGCACGCGTCCCCACGAGTCGATAGCCGCCACCAGCAGTGCCAGCGCAATGCTTACCGCCGCGCCCACCACCGGAATAATGTTGAGCAGGCCGGTCAGAACTCCAAGGGCGTAGGCGTAGCGAACCCCAAGCATCACGTACACAATGGTGCTCGCCATCCCGAGAATCAGCATCAGGCTTCCCTGCCCCAGCAGCCATTTGCCCATGCGCACGTCTGCCCGCTGAAATGCGGCATCCAGCCGCACGCGCCTTTCGGGCGGAAAAAACGACAGCGCCCAGCGGTACGCGATGTCGCCTTCAAGAATGAAATAGATCGTAAGGATCACGCCCATGGCGATGCCGAAGATCGCACCTGCCCAGTTCTTGATGGACAGCACCAGGTATGTCGCAGCGTTGCTGATGAAGTCCTGCACCTTCGCCGTGACGTCTTCCGTATTCACCTGGTCGGCGAAAGGAATGCTCTTGAGCTTGTCGAGAAACGCCGGCAGGCGCGTGGGCATTTCGCTGCCGAATTGATGCAGGTCGCGAATAACTGGCGGGAATGCGAGAAAGCCGAACGCCGTGAGACCGCCGAGCACGGCCAGCATCAGGATCAGGATCGCCCGCCCTTTGAACGGCCGCCAGCGACCCACTTGAAAGCGCGATGTAGCCCGCACCAGCGGCGTGAGCACCACCGCGGCAAGCGCACTGACATAAAGCAGAAGCAACACCGCCCGCAGCTGCCACGCCACGTAGCAGGCAACTGCCAGCCCGAATGCGAACGCGATATCGCCGCGCAAATCACGGCGCCTGCTCTCAGTCCAATTCATCTCTTGCTTGATCTCAAAGCCTCGCAGTTCACAGGTCGCAGTTCGATAGGCAGTCCGAAGTTCAAAGTTGCCGTCGCCGGAACGACCCAATCAGGTTTTTGCTCCTCACTTCCTGTTTCCGGCTATCGATCGCCGCCAAGAATCGATCCGATCACCCCGCCCAGGAGCGCACCACCTGTCGCGGGACCGACCTGCCGGCTATCCACGCGCGGCAGATACTCACTGATCTGATGCGCCAAACGCGAAATAGGCAAAGTCTGCAGCCAGACTGTTCCCGGCCCGGTGAGAACCCCAAGGAAAATCCCGTCGCCGCCGAAGATGAGATTCTTGATGCCCGGAACGGTGGTGATCTGAAATCCAACCGTGGCGTGGAATGCGCCGACGTGCCCCGGATGCACCAGCAGCACTTCGCCCGGCGCTAGATTCTTCAAGATCAATTCGCCCGAGAGTTCCAGCCATGCCATGCCGATCCCGCCGATGCGCTGCAACAGAAAGCCTTCGCCGCCAAAGATGCCCGCGCCCAGAGATTGCTGGAAACCCACGCTGATGGTGACCTGCGGGGTTGCGCACAGAAACCCGTGACGATGGACAAGATACTCCTGGCCCGGGCCGACCTGCACTGGAACAATGTGACCCGGCACCTTGGTCGCGAACGACACCTCGCCCGGATACTGCATCGCACGATACTCGGTCATGAAGATGCTGCCGCCGCCAGCCACGCGCTTCAAAACGCCAAACAGCCCGCCGCCTCCACCCATTTGCGTATGGGTGGTCATCTGGATCGATGCCGTCATCCACGAAAGCTCGCCGCTTTCAGAAAAGACACTCTCATTGGGGTCGAGTTGAACGTCGAGTACGGGCATGGTCGTGCCCTGAATCCGGGTCTGCATGCGGACCTCCTGTCGTGGACAGTGTACCCGGTTGCCTTCCCGCACACATCCTGAACTGTTCCGCCGGGGGTTCCGTGGGTACAATGGGCGGCACCACATTCCCCGGTAGGACATCTTGGCGAAACAATTTGCATCTCGTTCGGGATAAAATCGTCATTTCCCAATGAAAATGCTGCATGCATCCGTGTTGGTTCTTTCTTTGCCACTACTTCTATTCGTTAGCGGCTGCGGGAAATCCAGTCCCGAGCGCCCCGATCACGCCTACGTTGCGGCTGGCGTGGTGATGCAAGATGTAACGTTCCATTCGATGGCGCTCAATCGCGAAATACCTTATCGCGTATTTTTGCCTGCCCACATCGAATCCGGCGCAAGGCTCCCCGCGGTTTATCTACTGCATGGCGGAAATCGCGGCTTTCGTGACTGGTCGAACGACTCGACTGTATCTGGCTACGCAACGAAGAATCTGATCCTGGTGATGCCGGAAGGTGAGTTTTCGTATTACATGAATGCCGCTGAAAAACCGGCCGATCGATTTGAGGACTACATTTTTATCGACCTGATTTCAGACGTGGAATCGAGGTTTCCAATTGCGAAGACACGAGAGAAACGTGCCATCATCGGCATCTCCATGAGCGGTTTCGCTGCAATCAAAATTGCGGTTACGCGCCCGGAGCTTTTTTCCTTCGTCGGCGCCTTCAGCCCGCCCATCGACATCACCCATCGCCGTTTCAATGTAAAGCGGTGGGGTGAGTGGCAACGCTTCGGAGCATCTTTGGTCCATGGGGGAGTGATACACGCTTAGCTCGCGATCCATTGACGCTGGTGCGATCGGCGGATCCTGCGAAAACTCCTTACATTTACCTGACCTCTGGAGCGAACGAGCCGCTTCTCGAAGCGAATCGCGCATTCGCAGGCCGCCTCAGAGCTCTCCATTTTGAATACGAGTTCCACACCGAGCCCGGCGGTCACGACTGGAACCAGTGGAATAGCCAGATCTCAGGGTGCTTCGAGAGCCTCTCCCGGCACCATGCCGCCAAGTAAACCGATCTCGAGATCGGTGTCTCAGTTTGGATTCTGATCAAGGCGGAGTGACGTTCTGTTTGATTTGCGCAGATCGCCATCGTCTGTACAATCGCCGTTGTACGGAGGGAGCCGAGAAGAGTGTTGAGCGACGAACAGGTGCGCCGGTTTATCGAGGACGGCTTCATTCGGGTCGATGGAGCCTTCCCCCGTGAGATCGCCGACACAGGCCTCCCAGCCCTGTGGGAGGCCATCGGGTGCGACCCGCACGACCGGACAACCTGGACACGCCCTGTGGTGCGAGTCTGTCCTGAGAACGACTGGCGCGGCGACCAGTCCATCTCGTTTCGTGAAGCGGCGAACACACCGGTGCTCTATGACGCGTTCGACAAGCTCGTCGGTCCGGGGCGATGGACGCCGCGTTCCAACGTCGGCATGTTCGTGGTGCGATTTCCCTCGAACGCCGACCCTGGCGATCTCGGATGGCACATCGATGCGAGTATTCCGCCGGAAAGCGGTGACCAGGGGCATCATCATGGTGATCGCGACTATTCGGAGTGGCGCGTGAACCTCACGTCGCGGGGACGCGCCCTCCTGATGCTGTTCTTATTCTCCGACGTCACCGAGGACGACTCGCCGACCCGCATCCGCGTGGGGTCCCATCACGACATGGCTCGCCTTCTGGCGACCTTCGGCGAACGCGCCGTGACGCCGCCGCCGTTGGGACGGGTTGGCGCGGACCGGCCTATTGCGTTGGCGACCGGCGAAGCCGGGACTGCATATCTGTGTCATCCGTTTCTGATCCATGCCGCTCAGCCGCATCGTGGGCGCACGCCACGGTTTATATCGCAACCACCCCTGGAGCCAGCAACGCCTTTTTGCCTGGAGCGCAACGACGCAGCCTATTCTCCGGTCGAGATTGCCATACGAGCAGCGTTGCAGATGTAGAACGTATTGAATGTTGCGTCAGGTGGCGAACCAAAAAATCAAAGCAAGACAATGCCGATCTCGAGCGTCAGTGCGCAGGCATCTCCATCGGCTTCTTCTCTTTCGGCTCCGGCTTTGGCTCGGAATCTGAAGACGCTGCGCCCTCCGGCGCGCCGGCGGCCGTCTTCCACGCAGCAGATACGTCTGGCGGCAACTTATCCATGTGGCTGAGGAACGTGGTCACCTGCCACATTTGCTGCTCGCTCAGCGCCTTTGCCCATGCCGGCATCCCGCTCAATCGCACACCGTGCTGGATGATGTAGAAGTTCTGGTTCTCCGGCATATCCGGCGTATCCTCCGCAAACTGCGGAACACGCGGATAAAACGAATCGCCGAATGCGGAATGGGTGTGCTGAACATCCCCATGGCATCCCGCACAATCGCCCTGGTAGATCTTCATCCCGGCAATGAGGGTGTCAGCGGTCGGTTGAAGCGGGTTTTTGGCGTCCGGTGCACGGCGGTCGACCGCGGCGTCCAGTGCGGGCATGGCAACCTTTCTCTCCATCGCGCCGACCTCAGCATCCGCCCGCGGGTCGACGAATCCATACCGCACATAGCAAAACGCTGCCAACACGATCACCACAACTCCGATCACGAATCCAATGAGAATCCTGCCCATTGCGCACCTCTTTCAATTCAATTCGGGAATCTGACTTGGCGTCTACGCCGTGCTCCTCAGGCCCAGTTCCTTGTTCTACGCTACTCCACAATCTTTAAACTGGTCTGCGCCGTCGCCAGCGAGCTTCCGCCCAGCCAGATCTCATACGTCGTCGGCTCCACGATCTTCTTCGTCTCAGCGTCGTAGAAGTTCAGCTCGTCGAACCCTAGCGGAAACGTCACGTGCTTGGTCTCGCCCGGCGCCAGCGTCACGCGCGTGAAGCCCTTCAATTCGCGCAGCGGCTGCTCCACGCTTGCCTCGGTGTTGCGGATGTACATCTGAACCACTTCAGTGCCCGACACGCTGCCGGTGTTCTTCACGTCCACGCTCACCGTCACGACCGGCTTGTGGTCTCCGAGTACCTCTCGTACCGGTACCTCCGCACGATTCAGCGTCGGCTTCGAGTAGCTGAATCGCGTATAACTCAGTCCCCAGCCAAATGGAAACAGCGCCGAGTTCTCCTCATCCATGTAGCGGGATACGAATTTCTCCTGCGCGTCGCGCGGCAGGTGGCTCAGGTCGCCATTGGCCGGACGGCCCGTGGGCAATTGTGCGTAGTAGAGCGGTTCCTGCCCGACGGCTCGCGGAAAACTCGACGGCAGCTTGCCCGAGGGATTGACATCCCCGAACAACACATCCTCGACTGCCGGCCCGGCTTCGATTCCCGGACTCCACGCCTCAAGGATCGCCGACACATGCTCCGCGGCCCATTTCAGTTGCAGCGGCCTGCCTGCAAGTACGACGAGGATCACCGGCTTGCCGGTCGCAACCACGGCTTCAAGGAGTTTCTCCTGATTTCCTGTAAAGCCGAGGTGCACACGGCTCGCTGCCTCGCCCTCCATCCAGTTTGTCGGTTCGCCGAGAGCCAGGATCGCCAAGTCCGCCTTTCGTGCAGTGTCCACTGCTTCAGCGATCGCCTTCTCATCGTCCGGAATTGCCTCGTTCGACCCCGTCGCCGAACCTGCGAACGTGACGCTTTTCAAAACTTTTTCATCGTCTCCCGCCAGCAATCCGCAACCTGGTGCGTAGAGGAGTTTGTCGCCGAGACGCTCAGTCAGCGCGGCTTTCAGCGTGATGACGTCCTTCGGATTGCCGGTCACGGTCCATGCGCCCAGCAGATCGAGCGGGTCATCGGCCATCGGCCCAATCAACGCAACCGTCTTCATCTTCGCGCTGATCGGCAGCAGGTTTCCTACACCTTCCGCGGGATCGTTCTTGAGCAGCACCATGGTCTCGTCCGCAACCTTGCGGGCGATCGCTCTCTTCTCCGGCGTCGCCGTGTATGCGGGAGCCGCGGGCGCATAAGGATGATCGAAGAGCCCGAGTGCAAACTTGACGCGCAGTATTCGCCGCGCCGCCTCATCCACCACGCTCTCCGGAATTTTGCCGGACCGCACTTGCGCTGTAACGACGGTTCCGTAAAGGTCACCTTCCATGTCCATGTCGGTACCGGCTTCGAGCGCTTTGCGCGCGACCGTGGGCCCGTCGCCGATGGCGTGATTCTTCAACTCCGCAACCGCGCCCCAATCGGAGACAACGAATCCCTTGAATCCCCACTCTCTGCGCAAAATCTCAGTCAGCGTGTGCGGATCGGCCGTCGCCGGAATCCTGTTGATCGAGTTGAACGAGGTCATCACCGTAGACACGCCAGCATCTACGGCGGCGTGATACGGCTTCAGATACACCTGCCGCAGCGTCAACTCGCTCATGTCGGCCGCGTTGTAATCGCGTCCGGCAATCGCCGCGCCGTATGCGGCAAAGTGCTTGACGCAGGCGGCAACGGAGTCCGGCTTCGCGAGGTCATCCTGCTGATACCCCTTCACCCACGCGCGCGCCAGAGCTGAACTCAGATACGGATCTTCGCCGTTCGACTCAATGATGCGCCCCCATCGCGGGTCGCGCGCGATATCGACCATAGGCGAAAAGACCCAGGTGATGCCGTCGGCCCGCGACTCTTCGGCCGCAACCCGGGCGACGGTTTCGGCCGCCGCCGGATCCCAGCTCGCTGCAATTGCCAGGGGAACTGGAAACGTGGTGCGATGCCCATGAATCACGTCGAGCCCGAAGATAATCGGGATGTGCAGACGCGACTTCTCCATGGCGATGTGCTGGTAGTGGTTGGTGCGCTCCGCTCCCACCACGTTGAGCATCGAACCAACCTGGCCCTTCGCCACCAGTTCGTCATAGGTCAGGTTCGAGGCCGACGGACCAGTTGCAAATCCGGCGGAGTATTGCACCGTCTGCGCAATCTTCTCCTCAAGCGTCATCTGCTTGAGCATCGCTTCCACCCGGGCATTAAGATCTTTCGAGGCCAACTGCACATTGGGCGTGGAATGGTCCTGTGCTCGCGTCGAATCTGCCGCAAAACCCGCGATCAGCAGGGACAACACAGCAACCGGAAGTGCGGATTTTTTCCACTTCGTCATGACCCGAAAATGATAAATCGTTTGAGCCGCCATGGCAGAATCCGGGCCGTGTTACTTCGCCATAGACGACAACCTCCGGGATGCTCTTCGCGCCAGGCACTGAAATGCTCTACTCTTGCATTTGAGTCAGATGACGAGATTCCTGCGAAGCTTTCGAGAGGCAGTCGTCCTCGCCCTCGAGCACGATGTGCTCAATACGGCCAAGGCTGCCGCGTACTCCGGCATGTTGATGTTTTTTCCCGCCTTCATTGTTCTCACTGCCATGATTGCAAAGGCGCCCGAGGGTCCCACCGTTGTCGGCGAAATCCGCTGGGTCTCCGGCCAGATCCTTCCCGCTGATACAGTTCGCGTGATGCTGTCGTCCCTGCAGTCACGCAACGCGCATCCCTTCCGCCTGATCGTTTCCGGCGTCTCGCTCAGCATCTTCGCCGGCCTCGGCCTCATGCTAACGCTGATGGAGGGCTTTCGCCGCGCTTATCGTCTTCCACGCAACGAGTGGGGATTCTGGGAACGCCGCATCCGTGCCCTGGCCCTGGTTTTTATCGTCCTGATCCCTCTCGCGCTCGCCACCCTGCTGCTTGTCTTCGGACGCGCGATCGAACTCTGGATGGTATTCAACGCCGGCCATGATCTTCGTCACCTGGTCCTCTTCTTCTGGCGGATCTCCCGATGGTCGCTTGCCTTCATCACCAGCCTTGCGGTCCTCGGCGCCCTCTATCACTTCGGGACGAAGCGCGGAGAACATTGGCAGCAGGTAATGCCTGGCGCCGTCGCCGCAAGCGTAGTTTGGCTCCCGGCCACGCTGGCCTTCGGCTGGTACGTCACCAGCATCGCCGACTACAGCATCTTTTACGGGTCGTTCGGCGCTGGAATCGCGACATTGGTGTGGCTCTATATCACTTCGTTCAGCGCCCTTCTCGGCGCCGAATTGAACGGCGTTTTGTTCCGCGAGCGCAATAGCCCCCATTCGTCATTCGAATTCGAATCGCAGCTGCCTCGGCCTGCGACTTCTCACATCGACTGAAGCATCCCAGCGGCACCTGATCCGCGTTCAGCCGGCTTGTATAATGAGACTGACCGCACATATCCATTCCCGCATCCCTTTTTTACCGAACTTTTTGGAGTAATACCGATGGCGTTCGTTGAATCGAACTTGAACGAAACCCCCGTCCAGCGCCGCGCGAAGATTGTCGCCACTCTCGGACCGGCTTCCAATACCGAGTCCGTATTTCGCGATCTGGTACGCGCGGGCGTCGATGTCGCACGCTTGAATTTCTCACACGGCACACATGAAGAAAAACTGGCGCTCATCAAGATGATCCGCAAGGTGAGCCGGGAAGAACAGAAGCCGCTGTGCATTCTAGGCGACTTGCAGGGCCCCAAGATTCGCACCTCGAAGCTGAAAGACCACCAGCCCGTCCTGCTCAAGGCAGGTAACCGCGTCACCATTACACCGCGCGAGGTTCCCGGCACCGCATCGCTGGTCGGCACCACGTTTAAGACACTCGCTGAAAATGTTGAACAGGGCTCGCGCATTTTGCTATCCGACGGCCTCATCGAGCTGCGCGTCCATGAAGTCGTCGGCGCCGACGTCGTCTGCGAGATCATCAACGGCGGCATGCTCGGCGAAAACAAGGGCATCAACCTTCCCGGCATTCCCGTCCGTGTCCCCTCGCTGACCGAAAAGGATTCCGCCGACCTCGAGTTTGCTCTAAAGAATGGCGTCGATGCCGTCGCAGTCTCGTTTGTCCGCACGGCTGAAGACGTACGCCTGGTGCGGAACCGCGTCTCGGCCTACGGCGGGGAAACCTGGATCATCGCCAAGCTCGAAAAGCCGCAGGCCATCGCCCACCTCGACAGCATTCTTCAGGCTGCTGACGGCATCATGGTCGCGCGCGGCGATCTTGGCGTCGAAGTTCCGCCGGAAAAGGTGCCTGCCATCCAGAAGCACATCATCCGCCGCGCATCGGAGTACTTCAAGCCGGTGATCACAGCTACTCAGATGCTCGAATCGATGATCGAAAATCCTCGCCCCACGCGCGCCGAGGTTTCCGATGTCGCCAATGCCGTGTATGACGGCACCGACGCGGTGATGCTCTCCGGTGAATCCGCCGTCGGCAAATATCCGATCGAGGCCGTGGCGATGATGGGCCGCATCGTCAGCGAAGCGGAGCGCCACATCAAGGAAGACCACCTGAATGAACCATTGCTTCGCCAGACGCACCTCTCCATCGCCGAGACCATATGCGAAGCTACCGCGCACGCCGCCGACGACCTCGATCTGCGCGGTATCGCCCTGTTCACCGAATCCGGCGCTACAGCGCGTCAGCTCTCGAAGTACCATCCCTCAGCGCCCATCTACGCGCTCAGCCCGGTCGACATCACGATCAACCGCCTCAACCTGCTTTGGGGAACCACGCCGGTTCGCTGTCCCAAGGTCAATTCGACCGAGGCGCTGGTGGATGTTGCCGAGAACCTGCTCGAACAGCACGGCTACGTCCGCAATCGTGAAGTGATCGCGATTGTGGCGGGTACACGCACCAAGTCGGGATCGACGAACTTCCTTCGCCTGCATGTTTTTGGCGAACACAACCAGGAGGGCGTGAGGTTCTTTGCGCCGCATGAAGAGGAGTCGGTGCGTGAAGCGACGGCGAATCAAGATCGGCCGAAGCCAAAACGCCGCAAGGAGCGGTTGCTGCGCCAATATCCCTCGCCGAATCCGCCGAAGATTTCGAATCCGTAAGATTACATACAGGCATTGCGCGATCCCACCCTCGCCGCAAAAACAACGACACGGCTAGGGTGGGGTACCCATTTTTCCAGCCTGGCTGAAACTACTTCGCCACCAATTGCCTCAGCACGTACAGCAGGATGCCACCGTGCTCGTAGTACTCGATCTCCTGCGGCGTGTCGATGCGGACTTTCGCGTGGAATTCCTTCACGCTGCCGTCAGTGGATTTGGCCTTGACCTTCAACGTGCGGCCATTCGCGAATTTCGATTTGAGCAGGTCCGTGAGGCCGGCGAAGTCGTACACCTCTTCGCCAGACAGGCCGAGCGATTCGGCATTCTGGCCATCCTCGAATTGAAGGGGGAGAATGCCCATGCCGACAAGGTTGGAGCGATGTATGCGTTCGAAGCTCTCGGCGATGACGGCGCGTACTCCGAGCAAGTTCGGTCCCTTTGCCGCCCAGTCGCGCGATGAACCGGAGCCGTATTCCTTGCCGGCGAGAATCACCAGTGGCACCTTGCGCTCCGCATACTTCACGCTCGCGTCGAAGATCGACATCTGCTCGCCTTCGGGCAGGAGGCGCGTTACGCCGCCTTCCGTTCCTGGAGCGAGTTTGTTGCGAAGCCGCACATTTGCAAAAGTCCCGCGCACCATTACTTCGTGATTGCCACGCCGCGAGCCATAAGAATTGAAGTCCGCCGGCTTCACGCCGTGCTCGGCAAGATACTTGCCCGCCGGTCCGTTCGCCTTGATGGAGCCGGCCGGCGAGATATGGTCCGTCGTCACCGAGTCGCCCAGCACCGCCAACACGCGCGCGCCCATGATGTCGGTCACCGGATCTGGCTGCTTCTTCATACCATCGAAGTAGGGCGCCTGCCGAATGTAGGTTGAATCCGGCTCCCACTTGTACACATCACCCGTGGGGAAGCTCAGTCCCTGCCAGCTCGCATCGCCCTGCGAAACCGTCGCGTATTCCTTGCGGAACCCTTCGCTGCTGACGCTCTTTTCGATCGCCGCGGCAACTTCGTTCTGAGTGGGCCAGATATCTTTCAGGAACACTGGCCGACCCGCAGGGTCCTTTCCCAGCGGCTCTGTCTCGAAGTTGTGCCCGATACGCCCTGCCAGCGCGTACGCCACGACCAGCGGCGGAGACATCAGGTAGTTGGCACGCACATCCACGTTCACGCGGCCTTCGAAGTTGCGATTGCCCGAGAGCACGCTGACGGCGACCAAGCCGTGTTCGTCGATGCTCTTCGACACATCCGAAGGAAGTGGCCCCGAGTTGCCGATGCACGTGGTGCATCCGTACCCCACAACGTTGAAGCGCAGCTTTTCGAGATATGGCAGCAGGCCTGATTTTTGGTAGTAGTCGGTCACTACACGCGAGCCGGGCGCCAGCGAAGTCTTGACCCACGGTGGTACAGTCAGCCCCTTCTCTACAGCCTTCTTCGCCAGAATTCCGGCGGCGATCATAACGGACGGATTCGATGTATTGGTGCAGCTCGTAATCGCCGCGATTACCACCGATCCATGATCGAGATATTTGTCGGGATCGACGTTAAACCGCTCCTTCACCGTCGTCGTAATCGGCCCTGTCGTGAACGTCTTGCCTGCCGGATGAGCATTGGCCGCAGCCGACGAAGTTGCCGGCCCCTCGTTGTCTTCCGCTGCGACCGCGAGCGCCGTATCGGAAACCGTGCTGCGGTCCCAGGTAGCTGCCGTGCGCGTTCCCAATGGCTTCGCCGTCGGCGCCAGCAGGTTCGGAAGCTGTTTTGCAAAGCTCTCCGCCGCATCCTTCAGCAGCACCCGATCCTGCGGACGCTTCGGTCCGGCCACACTTGGCTCGACTTCAGCCAGATCCAGTTCCAGTCTCTGCGAGTACTCGGCCTCCGGAGATTTCTCTGTGTGGAACAGTCCCTGCTCCTTGTAATAGGCCTCGACGAGTGCGATCTGTTCGTCGCCGCGGCCGGTGAGTTTCAGGTAGCGGAGCGTCTCCGCATCCACCGGGAAGATGCCGCATGTCGCACCGTACTCGGGAGCCATGTTGCTGATGGTCGCGCGATCCGCCAGCGGCAGCTCCGCGATTCCAGGCCCATAAAACTCAACGAACTTGCCGACGACGCCCAACTTCCGCAGCGCCTGGGTCACCGTCAGCACCAGGTCGGTCGCCGTGGTTCCTTCGCGCAGCTTGCCGGTGAGCTTGTAGCCCACCACCTGCGGCACCAGCATGCTCACGGCCTGTCCGAGCATGGCGGCCTCGGCCTCGATGCCGCCCACGCCCCAACCCAGGACGCCTAACCCGTTAATCATCGTGGTGTGAGAGTCCGTGCCGACCAGCGTGTCGGGATAGGCTTGCAGTTCTCCGTCCACATCCGTCGTGAACACGACGCGCGCCAGGTATTCCAGATTCACCTGGTGGCAGATGCCCATCCCCGGCGGCACGGCGCTGAAGTTGCGGAAGGCCGTCTGTCCCCATTTCAAAAACGCGTAACGCTCGCGATTGCGCTGGAACTCGAGCAGCGAATTCGCCTCGTATGCCCTGGGAGTGCCAAACTCATCCACCTGCACTGAATGGTCGATGACGAGTTCCGCGGGGATCAGCGGATTCACCTGGTCCGGATCGCCGCCCAGCATTTTAATGGCGTCGCGCATCGCGCCCAGGTCGACGACCGCGGGCACTCCGGTAAAGTCCTGCATCAGCACGCGCGCCGGCATGTAGGCAATCTCCCGACTGGGCTCGGTCTTGGGATCCCACTTTGCCAGGAACTCGATGTCATCGGCAGTAACGTTCACGCCGTCTTCGCGGCGCAGCAGGTTTTCGAGCAGGATCTTGAGGCTGAAGGGCAGCCGTCCCAGGTCAAATCCGCGCGCGCCGAGCACCGGCAGGCGGAAGATGGTGTACGACTTGCTGCCCGATTTCAGAGTGGCGCGGCTGTTGAAGCTGTTCATTGGGGAACCTTTCTATCCACCCACCGGCGGATGAGCTGAAAAATCTTGAAGTGCGGATTTTGTCCCGCGAGAACTCTTCTGCCCGCACGCTCAGCGCGGCACAGAAGAATAAAATCAACGAAATTAGATTACTCAGCGGGAGGAGAGACGTCCACGATCGGGGCGCCCGCGGCGGAAGCGCTTCAGCAGAGGCGTCGACGAGATTCGAGCTGCGGCGCGGTTGTACATTTCGGACACGAAGATTCTACCGCGTCTTTCGCATCCGTTGAAACAAAAACTGTCCCCCACAAATCGTCAAGGCGAGTCATGCCCTTGCGGCAGACGAACCAGACCGCTACGCTCAAGCCGTACGCCGGGAGGTCGCCCATGCGCTTAGTCGAGGTCTTCGCCGCTGCCGCTCTTTTGCTCTCGTCGAATTCAATCTTGTGCCAGGCAAACTCCTCGCCAACGGTGCGCCCAAGTCGCTGGCCCACCCAGGACGGCACTGTCACCCTGCCCGACTTCCGCTTCGGCACCGGCGAGACGCTGCCTGAACTCAAGCTCCACTACCTCACGCTGGGCACCCTGCATCGCAACGCCGCTGGCCGCGTCGACAACGCGATCCTATTGCTCCACGGCACCGGTGGGAATGGGCATTCGCTGCTGAATCCCATCTTCTCCGATGTGCTGTTTGTTCCCGGCGGCGTGCTCGACATCCAGAAGTACTTCATCATCCTGCCGGACGACATCGGCCACGGCCAAAGCTCCAAGCCCTCTGACGGCCTGCGCATGCACTTCCCCGCCTACGACTACGACGACATGGTCCGCAGCCAGCGCATGATGTTCGACCGGATGCACATCGACCACCTGCGGCTCATCCTCGGCACTTCCATGGGCTGCATGCAGAGCTTCGTCTGGGGCGAAACCTACCCGGACTTCATGGATGCCCTCGCGCCCTTCGCCTGCCTGCCGGTCGAGATCGCCGGCCGCAACCGCATGATGCGCTACATGGCGATCCAGGGCATCAAGCTCGATCCCGCATGGAACAACGGCGACTACACCACCCAGCCCACAGAGGGCGTGCGCCTCGCCGACTCGCTCATACTGGTCATGGGGTCGGCTCCACTGGTGATGCAGAAGCAGGCCCCCACCCGCCAAGCCGCTGAGCAATTCGTCGACCGCTACTGGGCGCGCCCCGCTCCCGATGCGAACGACATGATCTACTACCTCAACGCCAGCCGCAACTACAACCCCGAGCCGAAACTCGAAACCATCACGACGCCCGTCCTCTGGATCAACTCCGCCGACGACTTCGTCAATCCGCCGGAGTTGGGTATTGCTGAGAAGATGGTGAAGCGCATGCCCCATGCGCGCTTCATCATGATCCCCACCAGCGACCAGACCTGGGGCCACGGCACCCACACCGCCGCCGCGGTCTGGAGAGACTACCTGGCTGAATTCATGCAACAGACCGAACCGAAGCCGTAGGAACTCACGAAAAAAACAGGTGGCCTCTCGGGTTTCGAAGAAGCCACCTGGATTGCGAAGATTCGATCGCGGGATCAGTGGGAATCGGCACACTCAATGCAACACGTTAAAGGTATTCGTAGCATCATCCACGAAGAAGACTTCGCCATGCAACGCCCATAGCCCGAAAAGGGCGCCGGACCCGGGAGGCGGCCCGCCTGAAGCGTCTACCAGGTCAACATCTACTTGCCGTCCCGATTTAACATCGACCTCAATGAGGTTGCCGTCATCCCCATTGGCTACAAAGAGATCGTGGCCAATTAATGAAATGCCGAGGGGATCATTGAACGCTCCACCTGCGGAGACGGTGATGCCCGTTCCGGCGGCGTGCGTGCGCTCCAGGGCATTCGGAATCGCCGCAATTCTGTTGTCGAGACTGTCAGCCACAAGGAGATTTCCAGTCTCCTGATCGAATGCCACTCCTGTAGGACCAATTACCAGCGCGGCAGGATCGGTACGCTCCGGGAAACCGGAAGCAATCACTGAGCTGTCGATCAAATGCGGTGCGCCACTGTGGGGAACCGCAAATCGCAAGCGCACCACAGTGCCCTCGTTGATGAGGCTCCCTCCGGCAGCGACCGTACCATTCAGCACGTTGGTGACAAACAAGACGAACGCCTTGTCTCCATCGACCGCGGTCATATCCCATGGTCCGTTAATGTTGTGCCCCGATATGGTCTCGGCCACGTTTCCGTTCCAATCGAGGACGAGTAGACATCCCGCTTGCGCAGTTGCCGCTGTTCCGTCGGTGGTGGGTAAGCTTCCTACCACGACAAAACCGCTTCGAAGCGCGACCAGGGCAGTCGTCAGTCCTATACCTCCAGGGCAGGAGACGCTGCTCGGGTCGATCTGCGCGAACAGCTGCATCGAGCCATTCGGTGCCATCTGCACGATCGTCGTACCTGTACCTTGCAGATTCGAGCCATTGTTGAAATTGCTCACCAGGAATCGGCCTTCCACGAGGCGACCAATCGTTCGTGGAACGCGAGCCACTCCGTAAGGATTTACGTCTCCGTTCGCCGGAACTGTCGATCCAAGGGTGGCGACCGTGTCACGATCTGAATGCTCCGCATACGCAGCAACGTTGCAGGCAATTGTCACTATCAGCAGGAGCCCACAGGCATCGACTAAAGCCGAGATTCGACGGACGTGCTTCATATATGACCTCCGTATTCGCGTAGTTTCCATCTTGAATAATCAGAGTTCCCTCTGATCTAAGCCACCATACCCGTGTTCAGCATGTGACTTTGTCACCAGATTGTCGTTTTTTATGGACACACATCGAACAACCTGGTCCAGGACAATCAGTTGCCACACGATTCGATTCATGTCTGCTTCTGGTCAGCCTCGCTTCACAAATGACAATCGAATGATGCGACCCCTTCGAGTCCTTCGCTTTTATGTGGCAAGGAGGTTGACCAATGAGCCAGCCTCGGTGCAGATGGCATCAAACGCATCAGTGTCGCCGCCCGCGGAACTTCTATACTGGAGATTGGATCAACGTCTCCCGAGGTGCCCCGAAAGTTGAGCGAAACGAATTGGTTGCGGAGCATCTCTTCGCGCTTGTTTGCCTGGTTCTCACAGCGGATGGCAAACGAACGCCAGCGTTTGCTGGCCGTTACCATCCTCGCCGGCGGTATCTGCGGCCTCGCTGCCGTCGCATTCCATCTCTCAATAGGTTGGCTTGAAGCGCTGCTTATCAATCGCGCCAATGCCGCACCCGGTCACAGTTGGATCTTCTGGACAATCCTGACGCCAGGCATTGGCGGACTCATCGTCGGCCTCGGGCTCACTTACTGGGCGCCCGCAGCAGCCGGCTCCGGAATACCCCAGGTCAAAGTAGCTTTCGCCTTGCGATCCGGCCTGGTCTCGCTGCGCGAAACTGTTGGCAAATTCGTGCTCTGCGCTTTCCAGATCGGTTCAGGAGGCTCGCTCGGCCTCGAGGGCCCGACTGTACAAATCTGTGCCGGCGTCAGCAGCCTCATCGCCCGTATCGCGCGTCTGAGCCCGACGAACTGCCGGCGGATGGCCTCCGTCGGCATGGCCGCCGGCATCGCTGCTGCCTTCAACGCTCCCATTGCCGCCGTCACTTTTACGCTGGAAGAACTGATTGGCGGCCTTGACCAGACCATGCTCTCCGGTGTCATTGTGGCAGCCGCCCTGGCTGCGGTAGTGGAGCACTCGATCCTCGGCGCAAATCCCGTGTTCCATATGCCCCGCGCCTACACGCTTGGTGCTGCCTCATCGCTGGTCTGGTACGCTCTGCTCGGCATTCTCGCGGCGGTGGTCTCCATCGCATTCACCGACGGGTTGCTCAATTTGCGCGCGCTCTTCAAGCGCTGGACTGCGGTGCCAAAGTGGATCCATCCTGCGATCGGCGGACTCGCCACCGGCGCAATGGCTGTCATTGCGCTTTACTGGTTCCACCTCAACGGAATCGCAGGCGATCCCTACAAGACACTCGAACTCGCCCTCACCGGAACCATGCCGGTGTTGATGATGGTGGTTTTCTGCTTGTTGAAGCTGGCAGCCACCGTCTCCTCCTACTCGAGCGGAGGCTCCGGAGGCATCTTCGCTCCATCGCTTTTCATGGGATCCATGCTCGGCGGGGCGGTCGGCTACATCGACGTAAGCGTCTTTCACCACCCGGCGGACGCCGTCGGCGCATTTGCCGTCGTCGGGATGGGAGCGGTATTTGCAGGAATCGTGCGTGCGCCGATGACGTCGATCCTTATAGTCTTCGAGATGACGGGCGGTTACGGTCTCGTGCTGCCCCTGATGATCGCCAACATGACGGCGTTCGTCCTAGCGCGATACTGGCGCCCGATCCCCGTATACGAAGCGCTGCTGCTGCAGGATGGAATCGAACTGCCCCACGGCTCGTCCCCCCTCGACCCACCGCACGCTGCCGAGATCGAGGCTCAGGAGCCGACGATGGACGCGACGGCGTAAGGATAGTGGACAGTGATCAGCGAACAGTGGTCAGGGCAGTTGCGGAGAGCTTTTGCGGAGCGTCCTGGCAATCCAATCTGCGTGCGGCACACCGGAGTCGATCACGGAGCGCACTTCCTTTTCAGCGTCGTAGTCAACGCGCCGGATTGTCGACCTTGCGCCGTCGATCAGCGCGTACGATGCGCGCGGGTCGCCGTCGTAGGAGAGACTGACGCTGCCCGAGTTCACGATTGCGATTTCTCCGCGGACTGGGTGCGGAACGCTATGAATGAATGGGCGATGGATGTGCCCGTAGACAACAACCGGCGAGTCAAGGCTGGCGTAGGCTGACTGAAACTCCGCGTCGCTCGATTCCGGTGTCGGCGACAACCATAGATTCTGCGGGCTGGCATGAACCAGGGTGAGCGAGTCGAGAACGAGAGTGCGAGGAAGCACTTTGAGCCACGCAATCCGTTCTTCGGCCAGCATCTCGTGTGTCCAGGCTGCCATCTCTCGAATAGCCACCCAGATCGAGCGAGGTGCGGAGGATGGGGTCGCAAATTCTTCCAGCGACTCGGGTCTCGTATGAATTTCGTCAGTGTTGCCGAGAACACCTTTCCAGCCAAACGCACGAACCTGGTCCACAATCTCCGCTGGACTTGAGCCGCTGTCAGCCAAGTCTCCACCATGCAGAACAACGTCCGGCGAGACCTGCTTGAGATCCTTCAGAACGGCCTCGAATGCCGTTCGATTGCCATGGATGTCGGACACAATCGCGATGCGCACGAGCGCACCTCCTGCGCCAAGACGACAGCATAGCTAATCCTTTACTGTCCCGCCTCCATGTTGTAGAGGAAGATAGCGCGTAGCTCCAGATATGGACCGTGGAAATCGTGCGGCAAGGGAGGATAGTTTGATCCCGTCAGTGCTCCCCACGCGGCGCGATCGAGTCCCGAATCCCCCGACCGCCCTTCAAGGGCCATGCTCCCATCCATGATGCGGCCGTTGGGCAGCACCTTGAAACGAACCACCACGGCGCCCTTCTTCAGGATCGGCGGGTTCACCTCGTCGGGAATCAGGGGGTCCCAGGTGCGCTCAGTCTCGCGGTGCCAGCGCAGCAGCCAGCTGCTGAAGTCCACGCCCTGCGTGTCACTCAGAACCTGCACGCCGCCGCCCGCACCCGGATGCATTGGCAGCTGGCCGCCTCCTCCCGGATTGGAAGTGGCGCCGGGACCTGAACGGGCTCCGCGCATCGCATCCCGAAGCTGATCGGCCGGGTTCGCCGACCCCATGGCGAAATTCGGCCGGGCCGGAACTGCTTGCGGACGTGGGGCCTCACTCGGCTGCGGAGCAGGTTCGATCTTCGGAGGAGGTGCGGTCAGAGCCGGCTGAGCTGGCGGAGTCGTTGGCTCCGGAGTCGGCTGGGGGGGTGGGGGAGCTGGCTTGTTCAGCGCCTCCAGAGTCTTTTTGTCCACACGCGGCTGGCGCTGCTCCGGAAGCGGCGCGACCTTCGGCTTGGCTTGGTACTTTTTCAGAATGTCGGGCGGTAAATCCAGGTAACTCAGATCTTTGCGCTGCTTAATCGCATCGAATGGATCGATCACCGGAGGAACCCGGAAGACATATCTCGGAATCCACGTAATCGCCGAAATCAGCAGAATATGGATCAGAAGTGCGAGCCAGATGCCCTCGCGGAGCCGCGCCCAGCGACGCTCATCCTCGAGTTCGTTAATCATCTGCAGCAGTTCGTGAGTGTCGTAGTCTACCCAGCGGGAGGTAGACGCACCGCGCCGAACCCTGGCTCCCAGGCCACTTTCGTCGGTCTGCGCTTCTTCGTCCGCGCCAGAAGATCCATCTACTGCGAAGGGAAGGTCATCTTCCGGATAGGTGAGGTTCAGCGGGCCCGTCGAGGCCCTTTTCGGTTTGGTTACCGCGGGCTCCCGGGGCTCGTTCGCGGTGGGTTTGGCTTCACTGGTCGGCATGCTTCCGGCTAAGGCTGCTCGGGTTGCAACGGCCCGGCCAGCTCCTGCTTCAAATCCTTCTCTTCTATTCTCTCATCCCCGGCGAATCAGCAAAACCCGGGAAGTGCGTCCTGCATTGCGAGTTCGGGGTGCAGCACCTTGAATTCAGGGTCTGCGGGGGGTCGTACACTCACGTAACCCCGGACCGTACAATTGATCTTTCTGAATGGACGGATTGGGAGGCGAAAGGGACGGTTTTTGAAGCACTTTTTTCAATTACTCTGGACCAAGTGGAAGCTGGTCATCCTCCCCGTCCTCATCAAGTGGGGCATATTCGGCGCTTTTGCCGTCGCCGCGATGGATTCCTCCACCATCCCGGTTCCCATGGACGCGCTGATCGCTGTCTGGGTCTGGAAGGACCAGGGGCATTTCTGGGCTTATTGCCTGGCGGCAGCCGCAGGGTCCGCGATCGGCGGCCTGCTGCCCTACGCCCTCGGACGGGCAGGCGGCGAACTCTTCATCCTGAAGCGCGTGAACCGTGAGCATTACGAGCGCATGAAATTGCGCTTCGAAAAGCAGGAGTTCCTGGCGATGGCCATCCCTTCCGCGCTGCCGCCGCCCACCCCCTGGAAGGCCTTTGTCTTCGCCGCCGGCGTCTTCGAGATGCGCGTTGCGCTCTTCATGCTGTCAGTGTTCACGGGCAGGATGGTTCGATGGCTGATCCTCTCGCTGCTGGTCATCAAGCTTGGCCCGGGCGCCGTCCAGATCGTCGCGCATCATGCCTTGCAGACGCTGAGTCTGGTCGGCGGAATCGCCATCATCGCCTTTGCCGTCTGGTGGTTACGCAAGCGGCGCAGCGGCGAAATCCGGATCGGGAGCTAGGCTTTCCTTGCCTTCAGCGACAGACGGAATCGAGATCGATCCCAAGCTTTGGTCGCGCGGGAAGTGGGAGTCCGCGCGCCTGCATGGCGCCTTCGAGCAAGTCCGGCTGCGGCGGCAGGGCGGGATCAACTGAACTGCGGTAAAACGGATCCTTTTCTGCTTCCTCCAGCGTGACAAAGCCGAAGCCTTTGTCGCGATAGAGCTCGAGCAGTCGCGGCAGCATGCGCGCGTCGAATGCGCCCACATGCATCAGCAGGACATAGGGAATGTCGTGGTCGAAGAGCGCCTTCGCCATGGCCTGGCGAAAATCCGCATCGGCTGCGGCAGCGTCAAGATAACTGGATTCAAGCTGAGTGATCGACGCCGTGTCGCTTTTGGCTACGCAGCGCGCATAGGGCTCATTCCACAAGTAGTCGCCAAAACTCATCGTCACCGCCGCGATCCTATAGCCGTGGGCGGCAAGGAAGCTGCGAACTTCGACGCGCTTTTCAGCCGTGTCGCCCTCTGAGAGAAACGGATAGCGCAGCCAGTGCCAGTCGCCGCCTGCAGTGTATTGCTCGAGCACCGGTTCGTTCTTCAGCAGATCAGCTTCCCACTCAGCCGCCGAATTGGTGTTGAGGTTCATATGCGACCAGGTGTGATTGCCAAGCTGAAAACCCGCGTCGCGCCACTCCTTCAGCATGGGAGCCGAGACCGGTTCGCGTTCAATGACGACTCCGTTTACGAAGCCGTATACCGGAGGCAGATGCGCCTCCTTCATCGCTGCGATCAGCTCGCGGCCGATCTCCACGCGGGTTTCGCCCAGCGGCAGCGAGCTATGGGCAGGCAGGTCATCCCAAGTAAAGGCAATCTGCTGTGCAACGGCTGAATCGATCGCCACAAAAGCGGCGATCGACATCAATACAATGCGCAACCCGCGCAAATTCGTCATCAAAACCTCACTCCCGCGCCAATGAAATACCCTCGCCATGTTAAGCGCCGCGGGACAGGAATTGAAAATCACAAAGGCGGCAACAAGGACCACCGATTCGCCACAGTTGATTCGGCTTTGTCCGGCAAGAACGGCGCGAAGCGCGGCTGCCTGGACGGCCAGTCCCGGCCAGTCCTCACTCCCATTCGATGGTGCCGGGGGGTTTTGAGGTGATGTCGTAGACGACGCGATTGATGCCGCGGACCTCGTTCACAATGCGGCTGGAGATTCGTTTCAGCACCTCGTGCGGCAGTGGAGCCCAGTCGGCCGTCATGCCGTCTTCAGAGTGCACGGCGCGGACGGCGCAGGTGTAGGCATAGGTGCGCTGGTCGCCCATCACGCCGACGCTCATGACAGGAAGCAGCACCGCAAAGCTCTGCCAGATGCGCGAGTAGAGGCCGGCGGCCTTGATCTCGCTGACGACGATGTCGTCGGCTTCCTGAAGAAGGGCGACGCGTTCGGGAGTGACTTCGCCGAGGATGCGGACAGCGAGTCCGGGGCCGGGGAAGGGCTGGCGGCCGAGAATATCTTCCGGCATGCCCATATCGCGGCCGATGCGGCGGACTTCATCCTTGAAGAGATCGCGCAGCGGCTCGATCAGCTTCAGCTTCATGTGCAGAGGCAGGCCGCCCACGTTGTGATGGCTCTTGATGGTCTGGCTCGGACCTTTCACGCTGCTCGATTCGATGACGTCAGGATAGAGCGTGCCCTGAACCAACCAGTCCACACCGCCGGTTTCCTCGGCAATGCGGTGCGCCTCGTCGTCGAAGACCGCGATAAACTCCGCGCCGATTCGCTTGCGTTTCGTTTCAGGGTCGGTGACGCCGGCCAACTGCTTCAGGAAGCGCTCGCTGGCGTCGACGGCAACGACATTGAGGCCGAGCTTGTCACGCAGGTTCTTCTGCACGGTCTGGAATTCGTTCTTGCGGAGGACGCCGTTGTTGACGAAGACGCAGGTGAGTTGGCTGCCGATGGCTTTATGCACCAGCACCGCCGCAACCGACGAGTCCACACCGCCCGAAAGCGCGCAGATCACATGCCCCTTGCCGACCTTTTCGCGGATGGAGACGACGGTGGTTTCGATGAAATGTGCCGGGGTCCAGTCGCCTTTCGCACCGCAGATGCCGAATACGAAGTTTTTGATGAGCTGCGGTCCGAGCGGCGTGTGATGCACCTCGGGATGGAACTGCACGGCCCAGGTCCGCCGCTCTTCATTGGCGATGGCCGCCAGCGCGTTCGACGTCACCGCCGTGCGCCGGAATCCCGCGGGCAGTTCCAGTGCCTCATCGCCGTGGCTCATCCACACCTGGATCGCCGGCGGAAGCCCCGCAAAGAGCGGGGTCGAGCTGTCTTCCAGTCGCAACCTCGGCGTGGCCGTACTCCCGCTTGGGCGCAGTGCGGACCTTGCCGCCCAGGTGATGCACGATGAAGTGCAGCCCATAGCAAATGCCGAGCGTGGGCAGATTCAGATCGAGCAGCCCGGGGTCGGCTTTGGGCGCATCCGCGTCATACACCGACGACGGGCCGCCCGACAGGATGAGGCCGATGGGTTTGTACGCCTGCACCTCGGCGATGGGCGCTGTACAGGGCAGCACGACCGAGAAGACGTTCAGTTCTCGAATACGTCGCGCGATGAGCTGCGTATACTGCGAGCCGAAATCAAGAATGACGATTGTCTGGGTGTCCACCTTCCAGTGTGGCAGGGGCACTGGCGGCGTGTAAAGAATCTTCCGCGTATCTAAGACAATCAGACAATCGGCCGATATAACACACAAATGCCTCTGGCCATAGAACCGATGTCGAGCGATGACGTTCGTCCGATCAGGTACGCCACACGCCAACCGATCCTGGCGGCTGACGAAACCGTCATCGGCTATAAGCTCCTCTTTCGGACCGACGTGGTTAGCCACTTCAGGGGAGACGATGCCGATCCCTCCGTTCGCACCACGATCGACATGTCGACTCTGCTGGGACTCGATATGCTCTGCGATCACCGCCAGGCGTTTATAGGCTGTAATCGCAATGTCCTTCTGGAGCGGGAACTAGCCTTTTTGCCTCCGGACCGCGTGGTTGCTGAAATCGAGAAATCTGTAATGGTAGACGATGCGGTCTTCAAT
The DNA here is from genome assembly GCA_963774175.1 of uncultured Acidobacteriaceae bacterium. Classification (GTDB taxonomy): domain Bacteria; phylum Acidobacteriota; class Terriglobia; order Terriglobales; family Acidobacteriaceae; genus Telmatobacter. The sequence goes on along the minus strand of CAVZDT010000015.1, from coordinate 297,670 downwards.
GCCTGTTGCGAGCTGAAGAATGCCGGCTACAAGATCGCTCTCGATCAGTTTGTAATTGACGACCCTCGCGAGCCTATCGTTCACCTTGCCGATTATCTCAAGGTCGATCTCAAGCAGATCGCATGGGAAGACATCTCTCATATCGTCAGCTCGGACAGTTGGAAACATTCCGGCATGCTTGCTACGAATGTTGAGACCCGCGAGGAGTTTGAACTTGCGCGTCGTGTCGGATTCCAATTCTTTCAGGGATATTTCTTTCGCAAGCCGGAATCTCTGCGCACACGCAGCGCACCAACCAGTCACGCCGTCTATCTGCGTCTGCTTCGCGCTGTCTCGCAGGCGGAGCTTGAATGGAATGAGGTTGAAGAGATTATCAAGAGCGATCCCACGCTCTACTACCGACTTCTGCGTTTCCTCAACTCCGCTGCCTTCGCTTATCGGGGAGATGTGCGCAGCGTCCGCCAGGCATTCACGATCATGGGAGAGGATGAAATACGGCGCTGGTGCCGGCTTGCAGGTATGTTCGAGATGTCAAAAGGACGTCCCACCGAACTACTTCTTTCCGCCCTTGTCCGCGCACGCTTTGCCGAGTCGCTGGGCGCCCGGATCTCGCACGGCAGCACAGACCTGTTCCTGGTTGGACTGCTGTCCATGATGGACGCCATCCTCGAGATCCCGATGAGCGCCGTCCTCGAAGGTTTGTCGCTCGATGCGGATTCCACGAAGATGCTGCTGGAGCACCGAGGAAAGCTCCGGCCTATCTACGAATTAGTCCTTGCTGTAGAGGCGGGCGCGTGGACGCTGGTCGTTCGGTCCTGTCGCCAGCTGGGGGTGGGGGAAGACTTCGCCGCTGAGTGCTACTCCCACGCCATGGCATGGGCCCAGTCGCTCACCGCGTCGATATGAGCCTGCGCGCTTCCCGCTTCAAGCGTTGGCTCCGCCGACCGTTGCAGCCGACGCGTTCTCTTTAACCCCACAAAGTAACGTTTTGCGTAATTACCGTAGCATCCTGCTGGCCTCGCCAATAAACTCCGGCGTTTGCACTAAAGCCATATTGTGCTCTGCCGAAGATATCTCTAAAGTCTGAGAATCACATGCGGGCGGCACCGGTTCTTGTGAGGTCGTGCTCGAGCACGCTGATGACAGACAACGTTAGGAGGGTGGTCCCATGGACATTCCGAACTTGGGCACAAACTTTTCCATGGTGCGCGAGCATTTACAGCTCTTCTCCATCCTTCTGTTTGCGTTGCCTTCCATCAGTTTTCTAAGCATCAAGCTCTGGATCGCCGTCCGCGCCAACAAAGTCCCGCGCACCACCAACTGGTTCGTTCCCGACGATCTCGAATCAGAAACCGCGCGCATGCATTATGAGATGGGTCGCAATTCCGCCGCGTTTGCGCAGCGTGTTCTACGCAACCCCGGCGCGCCAGCCGCGGCCCGCAGTTCTGCGATGAGGCGCAGAGCTTGACGCCTTCGCTCGGCGCGGCTCTTCGCCGAGACTATATCCTTGGCTTGCCATCCTCTTTGTAGACGACGCCGTCTTTCATCACGAATTTCACATCCTGGAGCACGCGCACGTCTTCGAGCGGATTCTTGTCGACGCCGATGATGTCGGCCCACTTGCCGGGCTCCAGCGTTCCCGTCTTTGCGGTCCAGCCCATCAGGTCGGCGGCATTCACTGTGGCTGTCTGGAGAGCCGCCAGCGGAGACATGCCGAGCTGATTCACATATACATCCAGTTCATGCGCATTCAACCCATGCGGATACACTGCCGCGTCCGTGCCCAACGCGATCTTCACGCCGGCCTCCATGGCCCGCTTGATGTTCTTCTTCGCTACGGCGCTCACGTCCACCATCTTCTGGTGATAGAACGGCGGCAGATGTCCGGACTCGACCATCCAGTCTTCGAGATAGAGTGTCGGCACCAGGTAGGTCCCGCGCTTCTTCATCTCCGCAATCGCCGCGTCACTGATATAGCTGCCGTGCTCGATTGAATCCACGCCGGCCTCGGTCGCCCACAGGATTCCCTGCGCTCCATGTGCGTGCGCGGCGACCTTGCGTCCCAGCCGGTGTGCATCCGCCACAATGGCTTGCATCTCTTCGAGGGTGTACTGGGCGGCCTGCGGATCGTCGCCCTTCGACAGAACACCGCCCGTGGCGCAGATCTTGATCAGGTCTGCGCCATATTTGATGTTCTGCCGTACCTGGTGTTGCACCTGCGAGATTCCGTCAGCAACGCCATCGCCCACATCGTGGTACTGAATCGGCAGCAGGTTCTCATCGCAATGTCCGCCAGTGATGCCCAGCAGCGGCCCGCTTACCAGCATGTGTGGCCCAGGTACCTGCCCCGCGTTGACGGCGTCGCGCAAGTCAACATCGACAAAACCGCTCGCTCCCACGTTGCGCACCGAGGTAAACCCGGCCATCAAGGTCGTGCGCGCGTTCACGACGCCGTTGATCGCCTCCTTTGCTGAGGTCGAAGTCAACTCGCGGTAAGGATCGAAGTCTGGATTCATCGTCAGGTGAGTGTGCACGTCGATTAGCCCCGGCATCACGGTTTCGCCGCCCAGGTCGACCACGTTGTCGTCCGGCTGCGCCACGACGGACGCCGTTGGCGCGATGGACTGGATGGTTTCTCCGACAATGACGATGGTCTGCGCGTCTTTCACGCTGCCTGTCTTCACATCGAGCACATGTCCGGCCCTTACCAGGGTCCGTTTTGCCGCTGCATTCGCTCTCTCCTGGCCGGCCCCCGCAGCGCAAAACGTCGCAAAACCAAGAACCCAGCACAAACAAACTGCGAGCTTCCGCTTCAGGATCATTCAGTTTTTCTCCGATTCCGGAACTGTTAGCGGAGTGTAGCAAACCGACCCGCAGCCTGGCGTCCCTCCTGCATCACACCGACGGTTCGATTTGATAGTCTTGTGGGCATCGCAGCGACGCCCGATCCATGCTGCTGACTGTCCGCGGCCTACACGAGAGCTTTCCTGTGTCAGGCGTGCGTGGCCCGTAATGTGCCACCCAAGAGGAGAATCAATGAAGTCCGTCCGTCTCGCTACTCTTTTTTTGTTAGCCACGGGAATCGCAGTTGCACAATCCCCCACCCCACCGTCAGACGACAACTCCAAGCCCACGCCGCCGCCGTCCACTAAGAGCTTCGACGCTTCGGCAATTGACACGAGCGCCGATCCTTGCACCGACTTCTACCAGTACGCGTGCGGCAACTGGGTCAAGAACAACCCGATTCCCGCCGACCAGGTTCGTTGGGGCACCTTCGGCATGCTTGCCGAGCGCAATCGCTACCTGCTGTGGGAGGAGTTGGACGCAGCCGCCAGCAACCCCAAAACACCGCTTCAGAAAAAGTACGGCGATTATTATGCGGCATGCATGAACACGGATCTGATCGATCAGAAAGGCACCGAACCGTTGAAGCCGGCACTGGACCGCATCGCAGCCATGCAGGATCCCAAGAGCCTTGGCACGGTGGTCGGCGCGCTGGCCCAGCACGGCGATCCCGCCCCGCTGTTCCGCTTTAATGTGCAACAGGACGAGAAGGACTCGTCAAAGCAGATCGCCAGTGTCTTCCAGGGAGGAATCTCGCTTCCGGATCGCGACTACTACCTGGTGGACAACCCGCGGTTCACGCGTATCCGGCAGCAATATCGCGAGCACGTTACGAAGATGTTCACCCTGGCCGGTGACAGCCCGGATGCGGCGGCGAAGGAAGCCGACGCGGTGATCACAATCGAAACGGCGCTCGCAAAGGCATCAACCCGTCGTGTAGACCTGCGCGATCCCGATAAGCGTTACCACATCTATACGGTTGCAGACCTCCAGAAACTCACACCGGACTTCGATTTCTCCATCTACTTCAAAGACGTCAACGTGAGGCCGTTCGAAACGCTGAACGTGGCAACGCCGGACTTCTTCAAGGGTTTGAACGATCTGATTGCGTCAGAGCCGCTCGACGCCTGGAAGTCGTACCTGCGCTGGCACCTGATCCACGGATCGGCTTCCGATTTGCCAAAAGCGTTCCGTGACGAGAATTTTGCTTTCTTTGAGCAGACTCTCGCCGGACAAAAGGAGCCCACCCCGCGCTGGAAGCAGTGCACGGCTCAGACCGATCGTGCGCTGGGCGAAGCCGTGGGTCAGGACTGGGTGAAGCAGAACTTCCCGCCCGCGTCGAAGGCCAGCATGGATCGGCTTGTCGCGTCGCTCGACAAGGCTCTTGCAGACGACATCAAGACCCTGCCATGGATGAGCGACGAAACCAAGAAAGCGGCGGAAGCAAAGCTCGCCCTTTACCGAAACAAAATCGGCTACCCGGAGAAGTGGCGGGACTACTCGGCTTTGGCCGTTAAGCGCGACGATGCCCTTGGGAATGCCCATCGTGATGCCGTGTTCCAGCGCAACTATAACCTGAACAAGCTGGGCAAGCCGGTGGACGAGAGGGAGTGGGGCATGACACCGCCGACGGTAAATGCCTACTACAGTTCGTCGATGAACGACATCAACTTCCCGGCCGGCATCCTTCAGCCGCCCTTTTTCGATCCCAACATCGATCCCGGGGTGAACTTTGGTGGGATCGGCGTGGTCATCGGGCACGAAATGACCCATGGGTTCGACGACGAGGGGTCGAAATACGACGGCAAGGGCGACCTGCGGGAGTGGCAGACGACAGATGATCGGCAGAAGTTCACCGAACGCACCGATTGCGAAGTGAAGGAGTACGACGGCTTTGAAGCTGCGCCGGCCCACGGCGATGTAGCCGCGCAGAATCTCAATGGAAAGCTGACCCTGGGCGAGAACACCGCCGACAACGGCGGCCTGCGCATCGCCTACATGGCCCTGCTGGACACACTGGGAAAAGAAAACAAATCCATCGACGAAAAAATCGGCGGATACACCGAAGCCCAGCGCTATTTCATCGGCTTCGCCCAGATCTGGTGTTCCAACCAGACGGAACAGTCAGCGCGTCAGCTCGCTCTTACCGACCCGCACTCGCCCGGCAAGTGGCGCGTGAACGGCACCGTGCAGAACTTCGACGAGTTTGGCAAGGCCTTCGGCTGTCATAAGGGCCAGCCGATGTACCCGGAAAACTCCTGCCGCGTCTGGTAGAGCCCCTGAATTGCCCCGGAACCGCCGCTACCCACACCGGTGGCTCCGGGGTTCACCGGTTCAGTTGCCTGCCCACTCCATGTCCCAGTCCCCGTTGACCTCGCCCGTCCTCCTGCGTCCAATATCCATCGATTATCTGCACGAGCTACACGAGAGCGACATGCTTCATCACGCTGCGTTTCCCGTTGTAACCCCGCCCCGAACACCTTGCGTCGGCCTATGTCGTGCCGAAACTAGGCATAACACGCCCTCGCCTTTTACAATGCTTCAGGGACCCATCCCAAACCCAGCTCTGCTGCGGACTAAGCACACTTGGCGGCACTCGCCGGACCAGGATGAAGGAATCGCATGAAGTTCAAGAAATTCGGCAAGGCACTTCTGATGACCGCCATCTCTGCTGGCGCAGTCTTCGGGGTTACGTCTTGCGTGCAAAGCTATACGGTCGGCTATCTCTACGTCACCGGGACTCAGACCGCCTCAACCACCGGGCAAGGTGTTATCAGCGGTTTCAAGATCAATCACAATACTGGCAACCTCACCCAGATTGCGGGCCTTCCCGTCAGTTCCGGCGGATCGAATCCCGTACGAGCTGTCCTGCTGACCGGGGGACGATTTCTTTACGTGCTGAACGCGGGCTCTACGTCTGATGGCGGTCCCTGCAGCCCTACCGACGTCTGCTCCAACGCCAATATCACCCAGTTTTCCATCGGCGGCAATGGTGTCCTCGCCCCTCAGGGTACTTACTACACCCAGGGACACAATCCATTCCGTCTTTTCGCCGATTCTACGGGTGCCCATCTCTTCGCGCTCGATCACGATGCTCCCGACGGCACCGGCTGCTCCCTGGTCTTCGGCCAGGCCGTGACGACCTGCGGGGATATCACCGCATTCTCGATTGATTCGACCACTGGCCGCCTGAGCTACATCCTCAATTCGCAGGTGACCGCGGCGACCGGCGCGCCGCTTCCCTACTTCCCGGTGCCGGCCAACCCCATCGACTTTGCGCTTTCTTCCAACTTCTTCCTGACGCTCAGTGGGACCCCTGCAACCGGCGATTCGGCGTTCCCCTACTCCTATAACGCTGCCAACGGACAGCTAACCGTCAACCAGAACAGTTCGCAGCCGCTCGGCATGAGCAACGGAATCAACATCATGGTTGCCGGTGGCATCATCTATGTGCTGGATGATGGACCGAACACCAATAGTCCGCCCACCAACGGCCAGATTTTCGCGTATTCGGCTGGATCGAATGGGTCGCTGCAGGCTGAGTCCAACGGATATTACGCCGACAACTCCCTCTATTCGTTTCCGAACCAGGTAATCGCCGCAAACAACGGCAAATGGCTCTACGTGCTCAACCAGGGCGATAACGCCAATACCACCGTTGCACAGAGCGGCATTGCGGCATTCCAGATCGTCAATCCGTACCAGCTCCAGCCGATCGCCGGCCAGACGGGCCCGACAGGGGGCACCGGCGCTGGTCCGCAATGCATTCTCGAGGACCCGTCGAACCAGTTCATCTACACCGCCAACTTCAACAGTTCGTCGGTCACCGGCCTTTCGATTGACGAAAACGATGGCAATCTCGTTCCGCTGAGCCAAGCCACCAAGGCGAAGGACAGCTACTCGGTACCCGGTCCTGCGACATGGTGCGTGGTCACCGGGCGCACAAGCTAACGCAGCTGTGCCAGTGTTTTCGGGTGGGAACATCCTTTCGGACTGTTCCCACCCGGGGTCGCAGAGGCCGTTGACGGTATAAGACACAGCCGATTCGCCGGCACCCTGTGGAACGGGTATTTGAGCGGCACGGTATTCGGCACAACGTTTCGATTGAAGGGCACGAAGTTGGCTCCCACACGAAAGATGCGCATGAAGTTTAACAACCCGATTCAGTTGCTGGCCGTCTCCGCCGCGAGTCTGCTAGCGGCCTCGTTTCTTTCCTCCTGCTCCCAACTGACTCAAACCCTCACTGTGGACTTCGTGTATGTGACGAGCGCCAAAGCAGCAGGCCCCAACAATTATGGCGAAGTTGACGTATTCGAGATCAACTCCGAATCGGGCCGAATGCGCCAGATCACGACTTCTCCTTTCCCTTCCGGGGGACGCAATCCGGTCGCCGAGGCACCTTCTCCGGACCAGGCTGATCTCTACGTCGTCAATCGAGACGACAACTCCATCGTCCAGTTCGTCATCGGCAGCGATGGAAAACTCTATCCCCAGAACACCGTGAACACCCCCGGCGTTTTCCCGCTGGCTGTGGCCGTCTCCGGCAACTTCCTTTACGTAGTCGACCTCTACCAGCCGCTGCCGATCTGCAATCCGGCAGCGCCCTGCTCCGGTTCTGTCGCTGTCTTCCCCATCCTGACAGCCTCGCAGGCCGGCACGCTCAATCCATCTCAACCTGCCGACACGCTGGGGTCTCCGGTCTCAAACACCAGCATCAGCGCCAACTACTGGCCGCTGGACCTGCCGGGGGCAATCGCTTCCGATGTTTTCGTTCCAACGGCGGTCAATGTGGCTTCTTCGGGTAGCTATGTTTACATCACCGGATATGACTCGACCACCAACCTCGGCTATATCTTCGGGTTCGCCACCGGATCTGACGGTACCCTCACCGCGATTCCAGGCTTTCCGATGCAGGTTGGTTCGCAGCCTTCCGCTGTTGCAAGCGACAAGACCGGGAACTATCTCTACGTCACGGATGCAAAGAAGAACGTAGTCTACGGATATCAGATCGCCGGCGGCGCCCTGACCGCACTCAGCGGCAGCCCTTACCCGACCGGCGCATCGCCTTCGGCCATCGTGGTTGATGCCACCACCAAATACGTCATCGTTGCCAACGCCCAGGATTCCAATGTGACGGTCTACTCGATCAATTCCGGGAGCCTGAATGGACTGGGCACATACACCACCGGCACGCAGCCGGTCGCCATCGGGATCGACCCCAATTTGAACAAGTTTGTCTACACCGGGAACTTTCTCGGCAACAACGTTTCAGGATTTCAGTTGGATTTCACAGATGGTTCGCTTTTGAATTCGCAGTTTTCGCCTTCGGCGGCTAATGCCAACCCGACGGCGGTCGCGGCAATTACGCACAATGGCAGCACAAATTAGCCTTGCCAGCCGATGCAGGGAAGGCGAATGAGAAACCATCGGGCGCTCTGCCGCACAGCAACGCAGAACCCTTTCGGGGCTTTTACAATGACTGAAAGGAACATCCACCAGCACTCTCTGGGCTGAACCTTGACGGCCCGTGACGAAGGAAGCGCATGAAGTTCAGCAAATTGAGACAGCTCATGCTGGTCTCTGCCATCGGCCTGGTTGTGGCCGTTCTGTTTTCCGGTTGTCAGCTCGTGACGATCGACTATCTCTTTGTTGCCACCTCCGCGAGCACGATCTCCGGGAGCACCAGCACGTGTCCGAATGGCGAGATCGAAAGTTACGCCGTCGATTCCGAGTCGGGCGCGATCCGTTCCGCCGCTCCCCAGGTCTGCTCTGGGGGAACCACGCCGACAGCCTTGGCTGTCTCGCCGGGCTATCAGAATCTCTACGTCGCCAACCAGATGGACATGAACATTGTCCATTTCGCCGTCGCGAGCAATGGCGTTCTTGCGAACAAGGACAACGTTACGCTTCCGACCACGCCGGTGGCCATGGCCGTCAGTCCTGATGGCAACACGCTTTACGTCGTGTCGGGCACCACCTCGGCAACGCTTTCCGCCTACTCGCTTTCGTCGGGCGCCATCGGTTCGGTTGAGAGCCAGGTCAACCTCACCCTTCCCACCAACCCGACTGACATGATTGTGCCCACCGGGGTGACTGTCCTGGCCAGCGGCAACGCGGTCTACGTCGCCGCCTACGATTTGTCTTCCTATAACCCGGGAGGCTCTACCACCAGCACAGCTATCCCCGGCTGGGTCTTCGGCTTCGCCACCGGCTCTGGTGGTTCTCTCACTCCGACAGCGGGCAGTCCTTACGATGCCGGCGTCAAGCCCAGCGGCCTGGTGGCCGACCCCACCAATCGCTTCGTCTACGTAACCGACTTCGCCTCGAACCAGCTGATCGGCTACGGCATTTACAGTGGCTACTCGCTGAGCTTCCTGCTCAACGGTCCGTACAAGAGTGGAGGCCAACCTTCCGCCATATCAATCGACCCGCGCGGCAAGTTCATCTACGTTTCTAATTCGCTCGACTCAACCGTGACCGCATATGTCATCGACTTGCCCACCGGCACACCGTCGACGGCTGTCAATACTACCGGGTCACAGACCAATAACACCGACACGCAGCCGGTGGCCGTCGCCGTCGATCCAGCGCTTGGCCGGTTTGTCTATACCGCGAACTACCTGGGCAACTCCGTCTCGGGATTCCAACTTAATCCGATTTCCGGCACGCTCAAGCAGACGCATGCGACGCCTTATCCGGTTGGGGTTCATCCCACCGCAGTCGTGCTGGTACCGCATGGCAACCACTCCACGCAAACCGTCACGCCTTAATCGCGATCCATCACGCAGAGGACCGAAGCCCAGCCGTTCGGCTGGGCTTCCTTTTGTCCGATACGTCCCCGTTTCCGATCGGGCCATCAGCAAAAACGTTTTACCGGACCGCGATCACCTTCTATACTGGCTCCGCACCGGCCGCTTTCAATGCAATCCTGTTGAATTTCCGGCCGTCCAGGAGATCGACTCGTGTCCAGTAGTGTGCGCATTATCCTGCCTCTTGCTCTCGCCCTTCTTGGTTTCGGTTTCACTCCGGCTCATGCCGCAGTTCCTCCGGATCATGACCAGTTCCGTGTTGCCGTCTACATCCCCGTCTTCGTCGTCCAGAAGATGAAGGATACCGCTTACCTCCAGAAGTCATGGGATGAACTCTCCAGCCAGGTCAAGGTCGACAAGGTCTACATCGAGACATACCGCAGCGGGACGATCGCGGAGGATGCCAACCTCGAACAGGTCAAGGCCTTCTTCGCATCCCATAATGTCGAAACCGCGGGCGGCATCGCCTACGTTGGCAGAGGCGACACCGCCGGCTCCGACACGCCGGACGAAGGCGGAGGCCAGTTTGTCTCGATGTGCTACACCGACCCCAAACAGCGCGACCTCGTGAAGCACATCGCTGAACTCACCGCGCGCCATTTCGACGAGATCATGCTTGACGATTTCTTCTTCAATAACACCAAGTACGACTCCGACATCGCCGCCAAGGGCAATCAGACGTGGGATGCCTTTCGGTTGAAGCTGATGGACGGCGTCTCGCGCGATCTGGTCCTCGGTCCCGCGCGCGCCGTCAATCCGAGAGCAAAAGTCATCATCAAGTTCCCCAACTGGTACGAGCATTTCCAGGCCAACGGCTACGATCTCGACGTGGAACCAAAGATATTCAACGGCATCTACACGGGAACTGAAACCCGCGACCCGATCGACAACGATCAGCACCTCCAGCAGTACGAGAGCTACGAGATCGTCCGCTACTTCGACAACATTGCGCCCGGCGGCAACGGCGGCGGCTGGGTCGACGTCTACGACAGCCACACGATCGATCGTTATGCCGAGCAGCTATGGGATACCATGCTCGCCAAAGCGCCGCAGATGATGCTCTTCCAGTACAGTGACCTGCTGAGACCGGCAGAGATCGGCGATCGTGCGGCCTGGAGCAGCCTGCCAACCACCTTCACCACTGCCGGCCTCGACAAGTGGCACGCCGACTCCGGCTCGGCTGCGCCTTTGAGCTATGCCACTGCGGCCGGATACGCGCTCTCACAGGTTAACGGAGTGCTCGGCAAACTGGGCAAGCCTATCGGAATCGCCAGCTACAAGCCCTACCAGTCCACCGGCGAAGACTTCCTGCAGAACTACCTCGGCATGATCGGCATTCCCATCGACATGCGACCCGAGTTTCCTACGGGCGAGCACACCGTGCTACTCACGGAAGAGGCCGCATTCGATCCCGGTCTCGTAAGCAAAATCCGCGCGCACCTTGAACACGGCGGGAATGTCGTGATCACGACTGGCCTGCTCAAGCAGCTTCAGGACAAGGGCATCAAACAGATCGCCGACATCCGCACCACCGGCAATGTTCTCCGCGTCAACGAGTACTGGGGCGGATACGGCGCAGGCAGCGGCGCCGGCCTTGGCAAGACCCCGGATATCCTGGTTCCCGAGATCGCCTTTCTCACTAATGATGCGTGGCCCATCGTGCGAGGGACAGCCAACGGCCGGGGCGCGCCGCTCCTCCTGATGGACCGCTATTCCAAAGGGATTCTGTATGTGCTCACCATCCCCGAGAATGCCAACGACCTTTACCTGCTGCCACAGCCGGTCCTGACCGCACCTTCGCCGATACATTCTGTTCGGATTTCCATTCATGATTGACGCGCCCAGCAAGGTCAGTCTCTTCGCCTACGACAACAACTCATTTGTCGTCGAGTCGTTCCTCGATTCGCCGAGCGACATCGCAATCTCAACCGCTGATCGCGCAACCAAATTGCGAAACCTGGCTACCGGAGACGAGATTGCAGCCACGACGGCCACCAGCACGCGTGGTCCGCGCCGAATCACCCACACCGAATTTCACATCACCCTCCAACCCCATAGTTTCCTCGCCTTCTCAGTGGGACGATAGAAAGGCGGGCGCTCATTGCGCCCGCCCCGCTCTTACTCCCTAATCCCCAATCCCTAACCCCTGCCTTCCTCACCTCCACACATGCATCCACCCGCGCAGCACCCTCTGCGCGGGCTTCTCCACAAAGTGCAGCGCCATCAGCGCCAATCCGATCAGCAGGACGTAGCTGATCCACGGATCAAACTGCGCCAGCCCCAGCCGATCGAGCACGTGCGAATCGTGGATCAAATTCCACAGGTTGAAATGCAGCAGGTACAGGCAGTAGCTGGCTTCTCCCACAAACACCAGCGGCGGGATGCCGAGCAGCTTCGATAGCGGATTTACCCCAGCCAATCCGAGGATGATGCAACCAAACAGTGGCATGAAAAGTCCGTCGTGCAGCATCGCGTAGGGAAGCCTGGGCGCCTGTGTCAGAACCACGAACGTCGCACCAAATCCGAAGATTCCCACCCAAAGTCGCAACTGCCCGATGCGAGGAACAATCTCATCGAGGTTCGCCAGCAGCACGCCAAACACAAAGCTCGCGAGGTGCGGAATTGGCGTGTATTTCAGCGCCTGTAGCCACTTCCCGTAGCTAAAGCGATCCACGTGAGCTAGACCGTCGGGGTTGTAAATCGTGTACAGCGCCCCTGGCACCAACCCCAACATCCACACCAGGCCCATCTTCGCAAGGTGCGGCCCCACGCGCTCCGGCTTCTTCCAGCGCGCCATCCACGGAAACAGCACGTAGTAAGACGACTCCGCAGACATCGTCCATGCCGGCGTATTCAAAAACGTCGCAATCTCCGGGATCCACCCCTGCAGCAGCAGCGGCGACAGCACCATCCCCGTCCAGAACATCCCGTGCGTGTGCGCACCCCACTCTATCGGAATCACCTTGAACGCCAGGATCAGGCTCAGCAGGTAAATCGGATAAAGCCTCGTGAATCGCGCCTCGTAGAACCGCACGTTGCTTAGTTCGCCCGCACGTGCTTTGGCGTTGTAGTTGTATCCCAGCACAAACCCCGAGAGCAGGATGAAGAAGCTCACCGAGGCATAGCCGGCATTCACCACCGGCGCAAGCGGACCGAACCATTGGGGATTGGAAAAGTGAAAAAGAACGATGTTGATAGCCGCGAAAGTGCGCAGCCCCGTCAATGCATTCAGCCGCGCTGGCTTGGTCAATTCCACTTGCTGTTTAGACGTCCAATCGGGGCCAACTGACGCAGTTCGCCGTAGACGGGAGAATTCTGATCACTGACAACTGATCGCTGGCAACGGCCTTCACGCGGTCACCAGCGACCCGACCTTCTCACCCTGTACCACCCGCCGGATATTCCCCGGCTGGTTCATGTTGAAGATGATCATCGGAAGGTTGTTGTCCTTGCAGAGGCTCACCGCGGTCAGGTCCATCACTTTAAGCCCCTGGCGCAGAATCTCCATGTACGTAATCTCGTCGTACTTCACGGCGTCTTTCACCAGCACCGGATCCGCGCTGTAGACGCCCTCGACCTTGGTTCCCTTCAGCAGCACATCGGCCTTGATCTCCATCGCGCGCAGGCTCGCCGCCGTGTCGGTCGAAAAGAACGGATTACCAATGCCCGCAGCGAAGATCACCACGCGGCCCTTTTCCAGGTGCCGGACAGCACGCCGGCGGATATACGGTTCTGCAACCTGGTTCATGAACACGGCGGTCATCACCCGGCACTGCACGTTGCGCTGTTCCAGCGAATCCTGCAATGCAATGGCGTTAATCACGGTTGAAAGCATGCCCATGTTGTCGGCAGCGACGCGATCCATCTCCCGCGCTTGCTCGGCCACTCCTCGAAAAAAATTGCCGCCGCCGACCACGATCCCGATCTCCACGCCCATTTTGTGGATCTCAGCGATCTCGTCCGTGATCCCGGACACCTTCACGGCATCCAGGCCAAATTTGTTTGACCCCGCCAGCGCCTCACCCGAAAGCTTCAAAACGATCCGCTTGTACATGCTTTTTCGAGTATCGCACACGATTGGTGCGTGCCACATTCCGGTGCGATTTCCCTAGCTGTAACAATCACATCCACCCGATTTCCTGATCACAGCGTCCTGCTCTGATGTTCAGGAAGTCTCGTCAATGCAGTCCACCCGCCTCGGCAATACCGGGCTCCCGGTTTCCAGGCTCGCCTTCGGCACCATGACCTTCGGCTCACCCGAAAACGGTTCAGTTTGCCGTTTGAGATTCCGAGCTAAAACACAGGAGGTGCAGGCGGCGATCTTTGAAAATACGAAGAAATCGAAGAGAGCGGGTGCTGACTCCTGTTATTTCCCCAACTGCTCGTCAAGATAGCGTTTCAGGCTCGGATAGCCGTCCAGTTTGTTATACGAATCCTTGCCCGGTTCGTCGTGATCCGCAAAGACTTCGTTTCCGCGAACGACGATCCGGAATGACGGAGTTCCGCGCACGGGGAAGGAATGACCGATGGACATATCGTGTGCCAACGCCGCATCGATTTGCTCGCCATTGTCCTTCATGACTTGCTTGACACGCACCAATTCCGCGGGAGTCAGCACCGATGCGATGGTTGACTCGATGTCTCCGCTTTCGCCCCACATCGATTGATCGCGGAACAAGGCGGTGGCCGCGCGTTCATACTGTCCGATAGAGGCGCAAGCCAGAGCCCAGCGTGCAGCATCGCGTGCATAGCGGTGGGACGGGATGGGTAATGGATACTCGCGGTGGATGAGGTAGACCTTCCCCTTGTTGCAGTAATCCTCGATCACGCGCGTCAGGGTTTGCAGGTAAAACGCGGCGCATCCGTGGCATTGAAAATCGCTGAAGACCTCAATGACAATCGGAGCGCCTTTGCTGCCTGCCGCGCGCTCGACAGGAATGGGGGATGAGGCAGCGAGGTCACGAGCAAACAGGCTCGCGAGGACAACGATGAGCCATAAAGAAAAATGTTTGCGCACGCGCAAATCATATCGCACCAGCCAACGTTGGCTCCGGCTATCGCACATAGGTAACGCTCTTCAACTCTCGTAGTTACTCAAGTTTAGGGCTGGAGAGTATTAACCCTTACGGCTCCTGAATCAGCCTCGCAACTTGACAGTCAACCGCGAATGCTATACTTTGCATCGTAAAGTGAGCCTCGATGAGCTTCCCGATCCATCCTCTCGACAAGGCGCTCGGCGATATCACCAGCATCCGTCGCCAGGTTGCGCGCACCACGGAATTCCGCGGATATGGCGCAGCAACCCTCGCCGCCACCGGCATCTTCGCGATGATCGCCGCCGTTACGCAATACTTCCTGCTGTCCGATCCCGCCAACCAGATCGGCAACTACCTGCGCATCTGGGTCACGACGGCCATCGTCTCCGCCGCCCTTATCGGCATGCAGACGCTCACGCGAACCCGCCGCATCCACTCCGGCCTGGCCGACGAAATGATCCTCATGGCCGTTGAGCAGTTTCTCCCTTCGGTGGGTGCCGGCGCGCTTATCTCCATTATTCTCGTGCGTTTTGTCCCCGCATGTGTGTGGTTGCTCCCAGGTTTTTGGCAAATTACGTTTAGCCTCGGTGTCTTTGCCTCCTGCCGGTTTCTTCCAAAACCAATGACAGCCGCGGGCGCGTGGTACCTGCTCACCGGTCTCGCCTGCATCGGCCTCGGCGACGCGCGCGCGCTCACCCCCTGGACGATGGGCATCGCCTACGGCGTCGGACAACTGCTGGTCGCGGCCGTTCTGCTTTGGGGTTCGAAAGAGAATCGTGATGAAATCTAAATCCACCACCGAGGGCCGCTTCGCTTACGAAGGCCTCGACCGCATCATCCACGAGCGCGCGCGGCTCAGCGTGCTCACGTCGCTCATCACCAATCCCAAAGGCCTCAGCTTCAACGACCTTAAGCAACTCTGTGCGCTGACTGACGGCAACCTCAGCCGCCACCTCAGCGTTCTCGAGCGAGCTAAAATCGTTGAGATCATCCGCGGCCACGATCGCAACCGTCCGCAAACCATCTGCCGCATCACAGCATCCGGCCGCAAACGCTATCTCGAGTACCTTACGACGCTGGAGCAGGTTGTCCGCGACGCCGCCAGTGGCGCGAAGCCCGACGCCGCAACCCTTCTGCAGCACCTTACCCCTTCGCGCGTCTAAAAAAATTTGCCTGCTCGCTTTGCGCTGCAAAGTTAGCAAATTCGCAACCGAGAAAAGCAGGAAGCCGCTCATGAACTTTACAATGCAAAGCCCATCAACTATCCACGTCGCCATCATCATGGACGGCAACGGCCGGTGGGCCACACAGCGCAATCTGCCGCGCGTCGCCGGTCATCGCGAGGGCGTTGCCGCTGTCCGCCGTGTTGTGGAGCACGCACCCAACGTCGGCATCCGCACCCTCACGCTCTACGCCTTCTCATCCGACAACTGGGCGCGGCCAGTCGACGAAGTGCGAAGCATCTTCTGGATCATCCGCGCCTTCCTCCGCCTCGAGTGCGAACGGCTCCGCCGGCAAGGTGCGCGCCTCGAAGTCATCGGACGCCGCGATCGCATTCCGAAACCTCTGCTCCGCGAAATAGAAAACACCGAATCCGCCACCGCAGCGGGCCGCACCCTTCATCTGCGCATCGCCATCGACTACTCTTCGCGTGCTGCCATCTCTGATGCCGCTGCCGCTGCCTTCGCGCCGTCGCGGAGCATGGCGCCCTCCGCCGACCAGATGCGCGCTATCATCACCCAGGCCCTCACCTCCGACTGCGGCGACGTCGACCTTCTCATCCGCACCGGCGGCGAAAAGCGACTCTCTGACTATCTCCTCTGGGAATCCGCCTACGCCGAACTTGTCTTCACCGACCGCATGTGGCCGGACTTCGACGCAAGCGACCTCGAATCCGCCGTCAACGAATTCCGTCATCGCGAACGCCGCTTCGGCGCCATCCCCGCCGCATCACTCCAGCCCTCGCCCACGCATCCTGAAACCGCCCAGTGACCGTAGCCCTCCCACGCCGCACTCCCAAGACGCGTCCACTGCGCGTCAAGTTCATCTTGCCCGCGCTCACTGAGGCCACCGATCCTTACTGGCGACCCATCAAGTACTCGCTTTTCCCGCCGCTCGGCCTCGCCACACTTGCTGCTCATCTCTCACCTGACGACCACGCCATCATCGTCGACGAACACGTCGAGCCGCTCACCCTCAACGACGCGCCCGACCTCGTCGTCATCCAGGTCTACATCACCAACGCCAGTCGCGCTTACAAAATTGCCGATCATTATCGCCCAAACGGAGCCTTCGTCTGCCTTGGCGGACTCCACGTCACATCTCTCCCCGATGAAGCCGCGCCGCACGCCGATGCCATCTTCCTCGGACCCGGCGATCAAACCTTCCCGCAGTTTCTCAAGGACTTCCGCGCCGGCACACCACAACCGGTCTACACCTCAACCAGCGACCGTACCCTCGAGCGCATTCCGCCGATCCGTCGCGATCTCATCCGCCGCGCCTCCTACCTCGTGCCCAACTCCATCGTCGTCACGCGCGGCTGTCCGATGCATTGCGACTTCTGCTACAAGGACGCCTTCTTCCAGGGCGGCCGCAGCTTCTACACCCAGCTCGTCGACGAGGCCCTCGCCGAAATCGATCGCCTCCCCGGCCGCCATCTCTACTTCCTCGACGATCATCTCCTTGGCGATCGCCGCTTCGCCGAATCGCTCTTCTCCGGTATGAAAGGCATGCGCCGTCTCTTTCAGGGAGCAGCCACCGTCGACTCGATCCTTCGCGGCGATCTCATCGAGCGTGCGGCCGAAGCAGGTATGCGCAGCATTTTCGTCGGCTTCGAAACCTTAACCCCTGAAAACCTCCGCCGCAGCAACAAGCGCCAGAATCTTGGCCGCGACTACAAAGCTGTCGCCGATCGCCTCCACTCACTCGGTATCATGATCAATGGCAGCTTCGTCTTCGGCATGGACGACGACAACAATGACGTCTTCCGACGCACTGTCGACTGGGCCATCGACCACGGCATCACCACCGCAACCTTCCACATCATGACGCCTTATCCCGGCACGCAACTCCACGCCCGCATGCAGCGCGAAGGCCGCATCGTCACCCGCGACTGGAACCTCTACGACACGCGCCACGTCGTCTATCGTCCTGCACTGCTTGCACCAGAAGCCCTCAAAGCCGGCTACGACTGGGCCTATCGCGAGTTTTACCGCTGGTCTGCAATCGCCCGCGCCGCGCTGCACCACGGCACCCTCAAGCACCAGGCAAAGCACTTCTTTTACGCTTCGGGATGGAAGAAATTCGAGCCGCTGTGGGACATGCTCATCCGCGCACGCCAACTCACGCGTATAACGCCTCTGCTCGAAGCCGTTCTCTCCCGCGTCACCGGGGCTGAGCCGCAGTCTCGAACCGGACTGGCCGCGAATCCATTTCCCATCATTCCCTCCGATATTGCCGCCGAGCCCGCCGCGCGCAGAGTCAGCTGATCTCGACGGACCCTCCCGGTGCGAGACAGCCGGGCTCACTGGCAAACCTCCGGTACCTGCGGTACAGTGGTATGCCAATGGACCCGGATACTTCTGGAAGTCTTGACGAGCAGCTTCGCGAGTTGCGCTCTCGCGTAATCCGTCTTGAAGAAGCGCTGAAGGGCCGTGGCATCGTCCTTCAGGCGGAGCCGCAACGTTCGGCCATTCCCTCGCCGGCTCCAGCGCAACCCGCGCCTCCTGTGTCGCGGCCTCCCGTTTCCGAAGGGTCCGCCGGAGCAGTCCCGCCACCAGCAGCACCTTCGCCCTATCTCCCTCATCCGGCCGAGCCGCCGCTTTTCTCGCATATCCCGTCCGAGCCTCCTCGCGACTCGCGCTCCCTTGAAAGCCGCGTCGGCTCCCAGTGGTTTAACCGCATCGGCATCCTCGCCGTCCTCATCGGCATGGCATGGTTCCTCAAGTACGCCATCGACAATGAATGGATCGGCCCCCTCGGCCGCGTCGTCATCGGCCTGGTCGCCGGCGCCGGACTCATCGCCTGGTCTGAGCGTTTTCGCGCAAAGAATTACATCGCCTTCGCCTACTCGCTTAAGGCTGTCGGCAGCGGTGTGCTCTATCTGTCGCTATGGGCAGCCTTCTCGCTCTACAGCCTGATTCCCGCGTCTGTCGCTTTCATCGCAATGATTGCCGTCACCGCCTTCAACGGCTATCTTGCATGGGCGCAGGACTCGGAACTGCTCGCGCTCTATGCCATCGTCGGCGGCCTCAGCACGCCGCTGCTCGTCTCCACTGGAGAGAACCACGAAGTCACCCTGTTCTCTTATCTGCTGATGCTCGACATCGCCGTCCTCGTACTCGTCGTCCTGCGGCCGTGGTCGCGGCTCCTGTTCGGCGCATTTCTCGGCACCGTATTCTTTATCCTCGGCTGGTGGTCTACCTTCTATACGCAAGCCCAGTCGATTCGAACCGCGTTCTTTCTGGTTTGTTTCTTCCTGATCTTCGCCCTTGCTCCGCGTCTTTTTCGCCTCAAGATACGGGAGAGCGGCAACCCCAGCGGATGGGATCAGTTCGCGCTCGTCATTCTTCCCGTCTGCAACGCCGCCCTCGGTTTTATCGCATTCAACGCACTCTTCGATCCGGCAGCCTCCGAGTGGGCACCGCCCTGGCTCGCCGTCGCTTTTGCCGCGTTTTATCTTTTGCTCCTGCGCCTGCCATCGATCGGGCAGTTCCATGAGAACACTCCCGTACTGTCTTCACTGCATCTCTCCACCACCATCGTGTTTCTCACCATCGCCATCCCGCTCAAAGCCCACGGCCGCTGGCTCACTATCGGCTGGCTGGTTGAAGGCGCCGCGCTCTTCTGGACATCCCGCCGGGTTCACTCGCGGCTGCTGCGCGTCCTTTCGCTGCTCTGCCTCGCCCTCGGCCTGGCTGCCGTTCTCCTCGTTAACCCCACAGCATCAACGGCTCCCATTTTCAACGAACGCTTCGGCACCAACTGCGTCGCCATCGCTGTCTTCGCTCTTGTGGCGTGGCTCGCCTATACATCGCGCGATACCGAGCCGGAAGTCTCCCCGTCGTGGACCTCCGTCGCTGCCGCCTCAATCCTCGCTGTCAACGCACTCATTCTCTACGCCATCAGCTGGGAGATTCACAGCTTCTGGTGGTATCGCATCTGGAAAGGCTATCGGTACTCCTATCGCTCTTACTCGCTCTACGCGATGTACGCCCAGTTCACCTATTCGGCATTTTTCATGTTCTTCGGAGCTATCCTGCTGGCCATCGGTTTCTGGCGCCGCTCGGCTTTTTTGCGCTGGCAGGCGCTCATCCTGCTCGCGGTCTCCATCGCGAAGGTCTTTCTCTACGACGTTGATGCTCTCAGCCAGGGCTTTCGCATCCTCAGCTTCCTCGGGTTGGGAGCTTTGCTGCTCGCCGTCTCCTTCGTCTACCAGCGCGACTGGCTTAACCTCCGCTCTCACGAAGGGGAGGCCTCGTGAGACCACTTGCCGCACTCATTCTGTTGTTAACTGCTGCAGCCTCGCCCGACATTCGATACTTCCAATATGAGCGCCCCATTCAGAATGTCCCGCAGCAGCCAACGCAAGCCTGTCTCGTTCTCGATCCCGCGATCTTCGCGCATTCGTCAATCGGACTTTCCGACCTCCGTCTCTATCGCGATCGCACCGAAACGCCTTACCTGATCCAGACCTCCGCTCCCAATTCCGCGCCAACCGAGCAGACCATCGCCGCACTTAACCTCGGGAGCCGCGGTGGCAAGGTCGTCTTTGACGCGGCCATGCCGACCGGAGCTTACGCCGACCTGCAGCTCAAAATTGCGGCTCGTGATTTCATCGCTACTGTCACCGTCGCCGGAAGCCAGCAGCAGACTGGCCCGGCAACGAAGATCGGCGCCTACACCATCTTCGACCTGACCCGCCAGCGCCTCGGCCGCAGCACTGTCCTGCACCTGCCCACATCCGATTTTCACTTCCTCCATTTCACGGTTTCCGGACCGCTTAAGCCCGAGGACGTCAGCGGTCTTTCCATTCAGCAGGCTTCGGCCGCAAAGCCCGCATTCGTCACCGTGGCTGAAACTTCGCAGATAGGGCGCAAAGGCCACGCCACCCTTATCGAATTCACCGTTCCCGCTCACGTCCCTGTCGATCGCATAACGATCACGCCGCCATCTGCACCCGCCAACTTCAGCCGTGACGCGATCATCGCCGCCGCTGAGGTCTCGACAACGCCCGCTTCTGAAGGCGCGCTGCCGCCGCAGAGTTATACGTCCAGCGGCAATCTTTTGCGGGTGCACGTAATTCAGGATGATCACAAAATCGACCAGGAGAATCTCCAACTCGACTCGCCTCACGAGGCCTTCGAGAATCCGTCAAAATGGACCATCAGCATCGATAACGGAGACGACGCACCGCTCCTGCCAACCTCCGTGCGTCTCGAAATGTTCGAGCGCGACCTCTGCTTCCAGTCATCGCCCGGAAACTACGCGCTCTACTTCGGCGATCCCGCGCTCAGCGAGCCCCGTTACGACATCGGACAATTCCTGGTAATTCACCCGGCCAGCGCAACTCATGTGACAGCGGCACCTGAACAACAGAATCCCGAATTCCAGCCGCGACCCGACGAACGTCCGTTCACCGAGAAGCATCCCGCGCTTTTATGGATCGCGTTGTCCCTTGTCATCCTACTGCTCGGTATCATTGCGCTGCGCTCCGCACGATCTCAGCAGCCGCCAACCGGAAACGCCTGAGTCAACAACAACAGAATTTCGCGCCCAAAACGAAAACCCGAAGCTTTCGCTCCGGGCCTTCGCCACTTGCATCCACCCCCAGGGATGAATCTCTCGAACTACTCTCCAGCCGCTTCCACAGCCTTCGTCTGCGACACGGTCCACTCCGGCGCACCCACCTTGAAGCGCGCAAAGCGCCTAACGGTGATATTCTCGCCCAGCTTGCCAACCTTCTGCGCGATCAGTTCCTTGATGCTCACAGCCTGGTCCTTGATAAACGGCTGCTCGAGCAGGCAAACTTCTTCGTAGAACTTCGCCATCTTGCCCTCGACAATCTTCTCGATCACCGGTGCCGGCTTGCCCGTCGCGGCTGCCTGAGCACGGAAAATTTCCTTCTCGCGCTCCAGGTCCTCGGGTGTCACGTCCTCGGGCTTGATGTAGCGCGGATCGCTGGCCGCGATGTGCATCGCAACGTCCTTCAGCAACTCCTGGAAGTCCTCAGTGCGCGCCACGAAGTCGCTCTCGCAGTTCACTTCCACCATCACGCCAATCTTGCCGCCGGCGTGGATGTAGGTTCCCACCGCGCCTTCATTGGTCGAACGCGCCGCCTTCTTCTGCGCAGAAGCCATCCCACGCTTGCGCAGAACCACAAACGCCTCTTCGATATTTCCCTTGGTCTCCTGCAAGGCCTTCAGGCAATCGCCCATGGGCGCGCCACTCTTCTCGCGGAGATCCTTCACCAATTTTGCATCGATCTTCTCTGCCACAGTCGTCATCTCACTTCCTTCTCGTTAAGACAATATCGCGATCTACAATCACAACGCTTCAGGCGCCGCTGATGCGATCAGCCACACCGCGCGTGTCAAAGAAAAAGCGTGGCAACCAAGTTCGCGGCCACGCTTCTCTCGGTTCACTTAGGAACTTACAGGGCGCGTTCGGCCACTTCCTCTTCGTCCAGTGCCGTTTCCGCTGCCGGGGCCTTGCGAACGCCGCTGACCGTCGCCGCAAAATCCACATCCTCGTTCGACGATGCTTCCGCCGCCCCAGTGCCATCGGTCTCGACTTCCGCCGCCGGAGCCTCTTCCGCCGCAAACGCCTTGTCGCCTACAAGGTTCACGCCCTCGGCCGCCGAATCGGCGATCTTCGAAGTGAACAGGCGAATCGCGCGCAGTGCGTCGTCGTTGCCAGGAATCACGTAGTCCACCACCGTCGGGTCGCAGTTGGTATCGACCACCGCAACCACCGGGATGCCCAGCTTGCGCGCTTCCTTCACCGCGATCGCCTCGTTGTTCGAGTCGACGATGAACAGCGCGTCGGGCAGCCGCTTCATGTTCTTGATGCCGGCCAGGTTCGCCTGCAGGTGCTTGCGCTCGCGTTCAAGGCGAATCACTTCCTTCTTGGTCAGCAACTCGTAGCGGCCGTCAACAGCCATCTCATCCAATTCCTGAAGGCGCTTCACCGACTTCTGCACCGTCACCCAGTTGGTCAGCAGGCCGCCCAGCCAGCGCTGGTTCACGTACGGCATTCCCGCGCGTCCCGCCTCTTCGGCAATCGCATCCTGCGCCTGGCGCTTGGTGCCGACGAACAGAATCGTCTTGCCGCTCCCGCACAGCTCAGTGACAAACTTCGACGCATCCTTGAAGAGCTTCAGCGTCTTCTGCAGGTCGATGATGTAAATCCCGTTGCGCTCGCCAAAGATGTACTCCTTCATCTTCGGATTCCAGCGCTTCGTCTGATGCCCGAAGTGAACACCCGCTTCGAGCAGCTCCTTCATTGTGATCGTGGCCATTGGCCTCCTTCGTGGATTGCATCCGGGTGGTCGATGCCAGCGCCCGGATTGAACCCGCTTATGCGGGAGATTTACTGCCTGGCCGGTAGCCAAGAGCCTGTAGCTTGTAGCTCCTCATCTGAGCTACCGGCTACAAGCTACAAGCTACAAGCTCGCAAGCGTTTTAGCGCTTGCTGAACTGGAACCTCTTGCGTGCGCCCTTCTGACCATACTTCTTCCGCTCCTTCACGCGAGCGTCGCGGGTCAGCAGGCCTTCGGCCTTGAGCGCCTTCCTCAACTCCGGATTGAACTGGATCAGCGCACGGGCAACGCCCATCTTCACTGCGTCCGCCTGCGAAGCCACGCCACCGCTGCTCACCGTTGTGACCACGTCAAAGCTCGAGGCCAGTTCGACAACCTGCAGCGTCTTCTTGGCTGCAACGCGCTGCTGCTCGGTAACGAAGTACTCGTCGAAGGCCTTACCGTTCACCTTCCACTCACCGGTGCCCGGACGCAGAAAAACGCGGGCAATCGCCGACTTGCGGCGTCCCGTCCCGTAATACTGAACCAAATCTGCCATTCAATCCTCTTTAGCTCTTAGCTGTCAGCCTTCCGCCTTCAGCATGTTCCTTCAAACCCAATCTCTCTGCGCCACAAGCATTCTGCAAAACCAGCCTGAAAGCTGATGGCTGAGAGCTGGAAGCTGCCTTTATGCCACTTCCAGCGCCACCGGCTGCTGCGCCAGGTGCGGATGCTTGTCGCCGCGATACACCTTCAGCTTTGTGCCCATCGCACGGCCGAGTTTCGATTTGGGCAACATGCCCTTGATCGCCTCTTCCAGAATCTTTTCCGGCCTGCGGGCCAGCAGACGCGTAAATTCCTCTTCGCGCAGTCCGCCGGGGAAACCCGTGTAGCGGCGATAAACCTTCTTCTGGCTCTTCAAACCCGTCAGGCGAACCTTCTCGGCGTTGATGACGATCACGTGGTCGCCCATGTCGATGTACGGCACATACTTGGGATTCAGCTTGCCGCTCAGCACATCGGCAGCCTTGGTCGCCAGACGGCCCAAGGTCTGACCGCTGGCGTCTACCACATACCATTTGCGGTCAATATCCTTGCCGCTCGGAACAAAGGTGCTCATCTCTCTCCTGCCCTCTAAACGCAAAAACTGCGGCGCAATGCGCCTTTGCCCATGCGATATGCACGGACCAACTTCCACCCACTTCCAAACAATCCTGTTCGGGTGAGGACTGCGGAGTTCGCCCCCTCGGGGCTCCTGACTCTGCCGGAATTAACGTCCAATCCCCGCAAAAGGTGCCTGTTCCGGTCAAATCCGCTATCGCAGTTCGATCGG
This sequence comes from uncultured Acidobacteriaceae bacterium, assembly GCA_963774175.1. GTDB lineage: Bacteria > Acidobacteriota > Terriglobia > Terriglobales > Acidobacteriaceae > Telmatobacter. The sequence goes on along the minus strand of CAVZDT010000015.1, from coordinate 273,130 downwards.
TCGGGTCCGGGCTAACCTACATCGTCTCATCGACTTGAAACCGTCTCTGAGAGCCCATCACTAGACCCCAGGCGCAACACCGCACGAGGTTTAAGAATAACCGAATCACCCCGTAGAGTCAACGAAATGTAGGGCCTCCCCGCCAGCAAAAGGAGCCTTCCCACCCTCTTTCGGAGGGCCTTGCCAACTTGCGGAAAAACTAAACTACGTGGCCGGGTCTTATGTCGGGGCACAACTTCATCGGGACTCCACGGATTGAAAAGTTGGTAGTTAACGGGGCAGTGAGCCAAAAACCAGCAGGAGAGTTGCTCTAGAGGGACCGCAGGAAGTCGAGGATGTCCTGCTTCTCCTCGGTATTCAAATGATTGAATTGCTCGATGACCTTATTGGCCTCGCTCCCGGGGCTTTTGTGGAACTCGATAGCATCCAGCAGGTTGCTCGTCCGTCCATCATGGAGAAAAAAGACGCGCTGCCCGACGCCCCAAAGCGGAGCGGTTCGGAACTCGTCAGGACCCGCGCCGCCTTGCGTGATCCCGTCGGCCAGGCCGTGGCCCATGTGGTGCACGAGGATGTCAGAAAAGAGATTCACCGGCTGGTTGCAGAGCGCCGCGCTGGGGACCGTGGAGGAGCCGCTGGAAATCATCTTGCCGGTTGTAAACGAAGGTGTATGACAGTGCACGCAGCCGACCTTCGCGAACAGGGCCCGTCCATTCGCAGTGGATGGGGTTTCGGGCGCCGGGACCGGCGGGGCCAGCATCCGCATGAAGTCGGCAAATGCCTCGATGTCTGAGAGGACGGCTGGATTGGAGTTGGCGGTGGTTGGCGGTGTTGTGGTGAAGTTACTGGTGTCGTTGGGAGTAGCCGTGAAGACGCAGCCTGGAGTCTCATCGCGCTCCTGGGGGAACAGTTGGTTCGAGATGCCCATTTCAACGTTGTAGGCTTCACCCGCGAACATCAGCAGTGACTTGTTCTGAGCCTTCCATCCGAAACGGGTAATGGTGCCGTCGTTGGCGCTCCGGTTCGCGGTACCGCTTATGTGGGCGTTGGGATGACCGGAGATGCCCAAATCCCTCTTCACCAAGGTGTTGGCCTGCATGTTGGCGAGGATTGCCGAATCCGGAATCCCCTCAATGAGGCCAGCGCCAAACAGAGGCGTCGGGATGCGGAATATGATATTCGCATTTCCGCCCTGGCCGGTAAGAGAATTCCCGGCAGGCAGGAAATCGGGTTGGGCGATGTTGCAGCCCGAAGCGTCACTGCGGCCAGTGATGACGAAGATGGCATGCACGCCACCGTCGTTTGTACCGTCCGGATTCCGCTTGAACCGCGCTTCGCGAACGGGGCCGTTCGGCGCGATGAACCAAGGCACGAGGTTCTTTGCCCCACTGAGAGTGGCGACCGCAATCAGGGGGTTTTTCGCAGGGCTCGAACCGCCGGCGCCTGGCTGGGAGTGGCAGGACAAGCACTGAACGGAGTTAAAACGCGGCCCAAGCCCGGTGTTATTGCCGCCGGTCACTGACTCAATATCCTGGAATCTGGCCAGCCCGTCCTGGAAGAACGCCGTTTCATCCGCCGTAAGTCCAGGCAACGGAGTTCCAGCCGCGGCTGCGCCACCGCGAACCCCTGGGTCTACGGGATCTTGCGCTGCTTGACCCATCGCGAAAAGGCACGTCGTAACAGTTGCAACAACAATTCTGCCCATGGCTTTGGAAACAAATTTGAACCGCATGGTCATGACGCACACCTTTCAAAAAAACCTGCGTCGGTCACTTTGCGTGCTTAAATTCGAACCAAGGTATTCGTCAAAGCGCTCCAGCATTCAAACGTTCAGCGCCCGCGGACACAGATTGCGCCGGATATCCCTGTTATCTTCCCAATTTCGGTTGAGTCTACACCCAATCGCGTTTCCGGTGCCAGCCAGATTCCTTTGGACTTATGGAAAGTTGTTTTATAGGTTGCGGTCGAGTCCGCAGCCTCTGATATCCGCGTTCGGGCTCTATTTCAGCCCCAGGCTGCGCTTCATCGGATGCGCCTCGGTGTTGAAGATGACCGAATCGAAATCGAGGGTGGACTCCGGCGCAAAGAGCAGATAGAGGTACTTCAGCGTCTCGGCAAAAAAGAAGCTCTCCATCGAGTCCTTTTTCTGCTTGCTGCGCACGTCTGCCAGTGCGGCATACCCCTCGTCGGTGCGGCAGTATTTCACCAGGCCGTCGAAATAGGCTCTTTCCCATCGCCAGGTACCTGGGGTCGTGTGTGTAGTGGTAGAGATAGTAGGTCGACTCGATGATCTCCGGACGCAGTTCATAACCCGGGCCGGTAATCTGCATCTTCACATAATCCAGTTGTTCCGGCTCGATGCCTGCCAGGTTCCACATCTTGTAACTCGAGTCTTGCAGCTGCTCCGCGCGATGAACGTCATCTCCGAGCGCCAGCACCGCGGGGAAAAACGCATCGAGTGCGCCGTAGAACGTGTGCGTGCGTTTACCGCTGTTCATATCCGCCTGGCCATACCAGAGCCCACTGGGCTGCTCGTCGGATAGATACTTGTCGATAGCGTTTGCGCTGTCCTGCCACATACGCGCGCAATCCTTGTCATCGAAGAGAATCGAAGCCTTCAGCAGGTACTCGTAATAGGAATCGATCCCGCCCATGATCCCCGCCGTGGGATCGGTCCATTTGCCGGTTTCCACGTCGATCTCCGAACCGACCAAGCCAATCGGCGACCGCCTCTTGTACAGCTCGACCACCGCGCGCTTCGCCTTGTCGTAGTACTCCTGCTTGCCCGTAAGCCGCGCCAGCATGCCGTATTCGATCAGCAATGAACCGATCTCCGCCGGGTTGCTGCGTATGCCTCGGACCGCGCCCGTATGCAGATTGACGTATTCATACGGCATGCCGGTCGGCGAGTCGAACATCGGCAGCATGCGCCGTCCCAGGTCGTCGGCCAGTTCCAGCAGCCGCTTGTCGCCCGTCATCTCGTAACAGGAGACGAGACTTCCCAGCAATCGAATGGTGATCTCGAAGTCTTTTACGTAGATGTCCTGATCGAGATTCAGCTTCGTATCGATGACTTCGCGCGCTTCATCGGCCTGCGGCTTCAGTCCCATCAGCGTGAGCGTGTCGAGCGCATCCACCGGCGTCATGAGCAGACTGTGACCGTCACCATACCAGTCGAAGGGCTTCTTGCTTAGCGGCTTCAGCGCATCGTGTCCCCAGGCATATCTCTTGTAGCCGCTCCATGCATGCAGGGCCTCGCTGCGAACCCGCTCGGCCATCTCCGCCTTTTCCGCATCGCTCATCACATCAGCAGGCACAGCCGATGACGTCTTGGATTGTGCATCATGGCTCGATGGAGCAGCATTCTGCGCACATGCACGCGATGCGAAGAAAGCAACCAGAAGAACAGCCGGCACAAGGAATCTCAAAGCGCGCATCGTCACCTTTACAGGACAACCACAACATCATACGAACTCCACCGCCATGTGATGACTGCTATCTCATACGTTCCCAAAATAAAAACCACCCGAACAGGAATCTTCATTCCCGTTCGGATGGAGCTAAGAGCTAAAAGCCAGCAGCCAGAAGCTGCTTTTATCACGCCGCGTTTTCTTCGACCGAACGCACCCTAAACCGCTTCATTTGGATCGAAAGGGTCTTCTCGATCTTGCGCAGGTCGCCGCGTTCCGCAGGTCCCGCGAAGGTCGAAGCCACGCCCTTGGCCGAAGCCCGGCCGGTGCGGCCTACGCGATGGACAAAGTCCTCGGCAAGCTTGGGCAAATCGTAGTTGATCACGTGCGCCACATTCGCCACATCGATTCCGCGGGCAGCCACGTCGGTGGCCACCAGCACCCGGTGACGGCCTTCCGAGAAGCTGCGCAATGCCGAGTTCCGCTGCGACTGCGAACGATCGCCGTGAATCTGCGTCGCCGACCAGCCCGAGCGAACCAGTCGCCGCGCCACGCGATCCGCGCCATGCTTTGTCCGGACAAACACGAGAAAACTGCCCTTTTCCGCAGTCAAAAGGTGCTCCAGAAGCTCCTGTTTGTTGCTTTGTTCCACCTCAAACGTGCGAAGTTCGACGTTTTCAGCGGGTTTTAGCACCGATCCGATCTCGATTCGCACCGGATTCTTGAGGTATTTGGCAGCTACTTCCTTCACCGCGCCTTCGAGTGTCGCCGAGTAGCACAGCGTCTGCCGCACCTCAGGAAGCATCGCTGCAATGCGCGCGATGGCCGGCTGGAATCCCATGTCGAGCATGCGATCCACTTCATCCAGTACCAGGACCTTGATCGAGTCGAGCCGAACCAGCTTCCGCTTCAGAAAGTCCTCAAGCCGCCCCGGCGTAGCAACGATCAGGCTCGGACCGCGCCGGATGGCGTCTAGCTGCGCGCCTTCCGACAGCCCGCCGACCACCAGGGCCGATGTCTGCGACCCACTCGTCCGAATCGCGCGATAAGCTGTTTCGACCTGCATCGCAAGCTCGCGTGTGGGCAGCAGGATCAACGCCTGCGCGCCCGGGCGCCGCGGTGCGTTCCTGGCGAAAAACTCCACGATCGGGATCAGGAAGCTCAGCGTCTTGCCAGTGCCCGTCTGCGCGGTCGCCAGCACGTCGCGTCCTTCAAGAGCCGGCGGAATTGCCTCGGCCTGCACGGGGGTGGGGGTTACAAAGTTATTGGAATCCAGCCGCGCCATCAGGGCGGCCGAAAGATTGAACTGCGAGAATTGTGTCTTCAAAATCTATTCTTTTCTTCGTTTCCGGAGCCCGTCTTCCCTGGGGCCTGCATCGGAACCGGATCTGGAGGTGCGCACACACGAATCTTCTTCAGGCGCGCGCCTGCTCTTCAAAAAATATGCGTAAAGGGAAACCCAAACACGTCCCTGGGACTGGCCTTCGACATTCCGTTCTGGAACGCTCGCGGCCCGGATCTGCCACACGCTATCAGTACCGCCAACCTGGCTATTGCCGGCCGGCACCACGACCCAGCACATCACTGGACACTGCTCCTAATTGGGAGCCGACGTGGTTACGCTGTTAGGGGCTTGGGGGAAATCTGTGCAAGGCTGAATTTCAGCCGCTCACGACCAAATCACTGAGCGCAGGCTAAGTATAACATGTTTCGGCATTTCCCGACTACAGGGGTGTTACGTCTGCGTTTCCATCCGCGATATCACCTGTCGAACCAGGCGTTCGAGTTCCGGATTCGTGGGCGGGGCGGTTCCGTCTTCGGGTACCGGAAGCGGTTCCATTCGCGCATCCGGAAACCCTAGTTTCCGCTTCAAAGCCAGGATCTCTTTGATCTTCTCCTCGGGAATAAACGTGAGCGGTTTCCCGATCTGCTTCGCAATTACGCATGTCTTGCAGTAGGACTCCAGGATCTCCGTCAGCCACTCGGCATGCGTCACCGTATCCGCCCAGCACACCACTCCGTGGTTCGCCAGCAGGATGCTGTTGTGATTCTGCACAAACGGCAGCACCGTTTCAGCAAATGCCCGCGTCCCCGGCGTCTCGTATCTTGCCAGCGCCGCTGGACCAATGAATATCTCGTACTCCGAAATCAGCCCGATCGGCGGTGTCGTTCCAGTCAGCGAAAAGGCCGTGGCATAGGGCGGATGGCAGTGCACTACGGCCCGTGCACGGGGGTTGGCGCGATAAATCTCGAGGTGCAGCAGCAGTTCGCTGGTGCGCAGCCGATCGCCTGCCACAATGTTGCCTTCGAGATCGGAGAGGCAGATGTCGGTCGGCTCCATGTCGCGCTTGCTCATCATCGTCGGCGTGCACAAGACGTATTTCCTGCCCAGCCGGCAGCTGATGTTGCCGCCATTGCCATCGACATACTGCCGCTCCCACAGTTTGCGGCCCACGCGGAGAATCTCCGCGCGCAACGCTTCGGCCTCAAGCGAACCCGACGCCGCAGAGGGCGAGGGCACGGCCGGCTCCGGAACCCGAAGAGCATCGACTACCGCCTCCACCACTTCTTTCACCTGATCCGAAATCGGATTTGCGACCTGATCCATGCCTGACCTCGTTGGAACGACTGTGCGCCCGCTCCAGCGGTCATCCACCGGCGCAGCTTTGCACTTCTACATATAGGTCCGAATGCTCATCACTGTTGGTGACATGGATCACGCAGGAAAGCCATTCTTCATGCCCGCCCGGTAAGCCAGGCTGGGCCGAACGATGAATTGCTTCCGGGCTGCTTCCAGATTGCTGACAATACACCCGACGCCTTGTTCCCTACCCTTTTCTCAGCCAGCCCGGCAAAAGTGAAAATGATCGCTCGCGGAGCAGTTGGGGTGCTAGACTTGTGCCTCCAAATCCCCAATCTGGAAACGTCAGATAGAACGACGGCGCCACCCCATTCACAGTGCGGTATAGAGAGGCGCCACGGCACCTTGCTCGTCTCCCCCAAGGAGAGGTAACCGCTATGAAGTTCGCTCGTGTTATGCGCTCGACGGCGCTGCTCCTGATTCCGGCGCTGCTCTCGAGCAGCTTTGCCTTTGCGGCCAGGCCGCTCGCCCCGCCCGCGGTCAAAACCAAACTGGAAGCCCGCGGCTTGGGCCACGGTGTTCGCGTTACGTTGCTCAGCAACGGCGAAGCGAAGGGAAGGATCGTTTCCATTGGCGACCAGAGCTTTGTCCTTCAGGCCAAGGGCGCGGACGCGCCGCAGACGATCGAGTACGCGCAGGTGACCGGCGTCCACAACGACAAGATGTCGACCGGGAAAAAGGTCCTGATTGGAGTCGTGATCCTCGGGGCGGCGGTTGGCATCGTCGCCGCAATCCTCATACACAGCTTCAACAACAGCTTTCCGAAATCCATCCCGATTTGAAAGTCTTCCGGTCGCGCCGGAATCCGTACGATTCCTGTCTCGCTAAGAACGCGGTCAGCCGGAATCGTCAGGGATCGTACCTCACCATACAGGGAAACCTTTTAGCTTGGAATGCTATTTCTGCTCGATGCTTACTCTCGCCCGGAACCCGCACCTGGCCAGGTTTGCGGTCTCTCGGAAGCAATTCGTCATACGGTTTTTTCCCCTCATTTCGAATCGCGGATACGCGTTGTTCGTTTTCGGACAATGCTTGCTGAGTCCGCACAGGAATATCCGCAACCAAATCCCGGAAAAAGAAGATAGAGCAGCAAATAGACGACTTGCATCCGAGCGGGTTTGGCCTCGAAAATGCTGAAAATTCCACGTTCCCCTACTCTTCGCGGAGGTTTCGATGGGCACTTTGCTTCAGGATCTTCGTTTCGCGTTGCGCCAGTTGGGTCGTTCGCCGAGCTTTGCGATCACGGCTGTTCTAACGCTGGCCCTCGGCATTGGCGCGAATACAGCCATCTTCAGCCTGGTGAACTCCGTGCTGCTGAAGCCGCTGCCGGTGGCGAATCCCGGACAGATCCTGACCCTGACACCCCGCGAAAACAACGGCCCGCTGCAGCAAGGCCTCTCGTGGAACGAATACAAGGAAGTCCGCGCGCATACCGGCAAGTCGTTCAGCGATGTGATTGCTTACACCCTCGGCCTGGATGGCCTGGCGGTCCCGGGTCAGCAGCCCGACCGGCTCCTGACCAGTTACGTCAGCGGAAATTTTTTCGATGCCCTTGGACTGAAACCCGCCGCCGGGCGCCTCTTCCTGCGTAGCGAAGGAGAAATCCTGAACCAGGATCCGATTATCGTTCTCAGCTATGACTATTGGATGAAGAAGTTCAACGGCGATCCCCGCGTTGTGGGGCGTTCGGTGACATTCGACGGCCACCCGATGTCGATCGTGGGCGTCGGGCCAAAGGGCTTTCAAGGATTGCAGAGCAATGTCAGCATGGCAGCGTTCCTGCCGTTATCGGAACTCCCGATAGCCGGAACCCCGGCGGATGCGATCAACAACTGGCAGAACCGCACCTTTGTCGTTGATGCGCGACTGCGCCCCGAGGCCAGCCTGAAGCAGGCACGGGCGGAACTTGCTCTCGTCGCGCAGGAGATCAACCGCCTGCATCCGGATGTTGAAAAACAGTTGACCATCGAGGCCTATCCCGAATCGCAGCTCCGCATTAACGCCGGCGACCCAAACACGATGTTCATCATCGCCGGCCTTTTTCTGTCGCTTGCGTTGATGGTGCTGTTTCTGGCCTGTGTCAACGTCGCGAACCTGGTTCTCGTGCGCGCCACCGTTCGCGAGCGCGAGATGGCAATTCGCACGGCGCTGGGAGCGCGGCGCTCGCGCCTTATCCGCCAGATGATTACCGAGAGCGTCACGCTCGCGTTGATCGGCGGAGTCACCGGGGTGGTTCTGGGGATGTGGGCCAGCAGTGTGCTGGGGCATATGGACCTGCATACGGACCTACCCATCCTGCTCGCCTTCTCGTTTGATTGGCGAATATTCCTCTATTCGTTTTCGATCGCATTGCTGGGCGGAGTGATTGTGGGTGTCGTGCCCGCGCTCCGCATCGCCAAGGCCAACGTGAACACCGTCCTGCACGAGGGCGCTCGCGGCGTCACCCGCGGCCGCCATTGGCTGCGCGACGGCCTGGTCGCTATGCAGATCGCCGGCTCCCTTGTGCTGCTGGTTGTCGCCGCGCTTTTCGTTCGCAGTCTTTCGGCGATGCAGACGATGGACTTCGGTTTCAAGCCCGACCATGTCTTGAATCTCGCCATTGACGGCAACGAGATTGGATTGACCGATCCGCAGATGCGTGCGCTGGCCTCGAATATTGCGCTTCGCCTGCATCAGATCGCCGGCGTGGATTTTGTGAGCCACGCAATTACTGTTCCTCTCGGCTACATCGGCAACGGCGGCGACAGGATGTTGATTGACGGAGCTCCTGTTCCCGCCAATCCCTCCGATTCGAACGCCAGCTTCAACGTCGTTTCGCCGGAATACTTCAGTGTGATGGGCATCGATCTGCTCGGCGGCCGGGCCTTTACCGACGCCGACAATGAGCACGGCCGGGACGTGGCAATTGTCAGCGAGAGCACCGCGAAAAAATTCTGGCCCAATCAGAACGCCATTGGCCACACCTTCCGCATGGCGAGCGAGAAAGACCGCAAGCTTGAGGTGGTCGGAATCGCGCGCGACGCTGAATTCCAGCTCTTCGGCGCCGGAAAAACGCAGCCCTACTTCTACATTCCCTATACCCAGCACTCGCAGGGGAACACCCTGATGATTTTCCAGCTGCGGACCGGGCGGGATCCGCTTGCGCTGGCGCCAACCGTCACCAAGGCCATCCACGACCTCGCGCCGCAGCTTCCCGTGTTTCAGGTGCAAACGATGCGCGAGGGCCTCTACACCATGAATGGCCTTCTGCTGTTTCAAATCGGCGCATCGCTCGCCGCCATCATGGGTGGGCTTGGGCTGACCCTTGCGGTAATCGGCCTCTACGGCGTCATCTCCTACACAGTGGGCAGACGGGTGCATGAGATCGGCCTCCGCATGGCGCTGGGAGCCACACGAGCCGCAATCTTCCGCATGATCTATCGCCAATCGATCCTGATCGTCATCGCGGGACTCGGTATCGGTCTGGTGGTGGCCCTGCTGGTGGCGAAAACGGTCGGCGGCTTCGTCGTGGTCAGCGTGTGGGATCCGGTGACATACGCGGGTGTAGCCCTGGTACTGACGATTGCGGCCCTGGCTTCGTGCTACTTCCCCGCGCGCCGCGCCACAACCGTAGAACCGATGACTGCCCTGCGCGAAGACTGACGCGATTCGCTCTCGATAAGCCTTAGTCGGCACCAAGTTCGAACGTCAGATGTTGAGGCGCGAGAGCCCGCAGAAAGTCCGTCGCGTCGAATGCTCCACCCGGCGCAAGAGCGCCGCTGCCGCGAGCTCGCCCGTCGAGAATCCGCTCGACGGCTTCCACAACGAGTGGAGCGGTGAAGGCATAGATGTCGCGTCCTTGCGCGATCGCCCTGCGCGTAATGCTGCCCTTCCGGACAACAGCGTCGACAAGGAAGGTCTGGGCCGATCTTCCTGTTTCGTCCGCGGCGATCGGTGGCGGAGTAGCCGAATCGCGAAGATCGCGAAGCGGCGCGTCGTTGAGGTAGGTGCGAAGGCGGGCCATTCGCAGGTGGCGGGCGATGACCGGAACCTCCGAGAACGGGACCTCGCTGACATCCTGGCGCCCAAATGGCTCAGGAAAATCCCACGACGTCTTCGGTGCGGGTTGCGCCAGTGGTACGAAATTTCCGCCTTCAATCACCAGCCGCCGAGTCGTATTTCGCTGACCGGTAATCCGCGTGCCCTGCGTCGGACGCCAGCTATCGAGCGCAATGCCGATACGGATCTCATCAATCTCGGCGATCTCGTCGGTTGAATCCCAGTCGCCCATAGCGGCTGTGGCCAGAAGATCCGCAAAACCGCCATAGAAGCCCATCGCCGGAACGAAGACGACGCCGCCCTCTTTCGCGGCGTCACCGAATCTGTCGAAGATGGCCTGGGCACTCGGCTGCTCGGCCGTGACATCGAGATAATGAATGCGGGCGCGCAAGGCCGCCGCCACCACCGCTTCTGCCGTGTCGAGAAATGGGCCGGCGCAGTTGATGACTGCAGCAGCACCGGCAAGAGAGCGATCGAGAGAAGCAGGATCGTCGATTGAGGCAGTTCTGATCTCGACGTTTCGATCATGGAATCCTGCATCCGCCATTTTCGCGCTGGCGCGACCAATGGCTACCGGCGTGAACCCGCGGCGCAGCAACTCTGCGATCACGAAGCGCCCTGTATGTCCCGACGCGCCGAAGACTGCGATCGTCCGGCGATCTCCTGATATTTCAGATTGATTCGTCATTTTCTCTCTCTTCAGGTTGCGTCTTGCGCTACAGACCTGTCTGTTTCATATATAGTACAGACAGGTCTGTAGCGAGTCAAGCGCAGCTACGCTGAAAATCCGCTCGGGGGTGCCGAATGCCACGAAGTCCCAGAATCTCGAACGTTGGTGAAGCCCACGGCGACTCAGCCGAAGTGAGGGACCGGATTCTTCGCACGGCTTCCTCGCTCTTCTATCAGCGAGGTGTGCGGGCCGTAGGCGTTGACCTGGTGGTCGAAGAGGCCGGGGTCGCCAAGACAAGCCTCTATCGCCATTTCCGCACCAAGGACGACCTGATCGCTGCTTTTCTTCACCGCGAAGACGAGGACTTCTGGAATTGCTGGAACCGCGTCACGGAACTCCACAAGGCTGGGCCTGACGCGAAGGCCAATGCTGTCGCCGAACTGGAAGCGCATCTCGATTGGATCGGCGAGCGGGTCGGGCGGCCAAATTATCGTGGGTGCCCACAACTCAACGTTGCGGCGGAATTTCCGGACTCAGACCACCCCGCCCGCAGAGTTGCCACAGCTCACAAGCTGGAACTCCGGCGGCGCCTCAAGGGAATCGCCGAGCGACTGCGCGTCAAGCGCCCCGACGAACTGGCCGGACAGTTGTCGCTGCTCATCAACGGAGCTTTCGTGAGCTCGCAGGTCCTTTCTCCTGGCGAGGCCGGTCCGCTCCTGCGCGCCAGCGCCCGCGCTCTGATTGATGCCGCCCGCAAACCATAGGCCAAGCCTGCGAAATGCGCCTCACCGTCAACGTCTGTTACTCTCTAATCCCTGTCTTTCAATCCGCCGCCACCAGCTTACGTTGCAGCGCCTCTAGCGTCTGGCCCTTGGTCTCGGGATAGGTGAACAGCACGGTCAGGAACTGGACCGCGGTCATCACTGCGAAGAACACAAACGGCACGCTCTGCCCCAGGTTGTGCGCCACCCACGGGAAGCTGAGAGCGATGAGCGTATTCATGGTCCAGTGGCTGGCATTGCCCACGCCCTGCCCCTTGGAGCGCACGTGATTGGGAAACACCTCGCCGATGTACACCCAGATCACCGCGCCCTGCGATAACGCAAAGAACGCGATGTATGTCACCAGCAGCCACACCAGCATTCCCTGGTGCGCGTTGGTGGAGTAGATCCATGCCACGCCCGCCAGACAACTGGCCGTTCCCGCCGCACCGATCAGCAGCAGCGTCTTACGGCCGATCTTATCGATCATGCTCATGCCTACGATCGTAAAGATCAGGTTGGTAAACCCGATCGCAATCGCCTGCTGATCGCCCGACAACTGGCTGAATCCGGCCGCCTGAAAGATGTCGTTCAGGTAGTAGAGAATCGCGTTGATCCCGGCGAGTTGGTTGAACGCGCCGATGGAGATCGCCAGGAAGAGCGGATAGCGGTACTTCCACTTGAATACCGGCTCGTGCGCCGACGCGTGTTCCTCCGCCAGCGCCGCGCGAATATCGGCCAGTTCCCCTTCAGGGTTCGGTTCACCCATCAGCTTCAGCACCGAGAGAGCCTCATCGATGCGATCCCGCGAAGCCGACCATCGCGGGCTGCGTGGGATCCGGAACAGTAGCACCAGGAAGCCCAGCGCCGGAATCGCCGCCACACCCACCTGCCACCGCCATTCGGCTGCCGTGCCAAGATGCAGCAGGCGGATCAGGTAGTTCGATGTGTACGCTACCAGGATTCCGAAAACTATGTTGAACTGGAACGCACCCACCAGCCGCCCGCGCCACTTCGCCGGCGCAAGCTCGGCAATGTATACCGGCCCCAGCACCGAAGATGCGCCGATCCCCAATCCTCCAAGGAACCGAAAGACCATCAGCGAAGGCCAATTCCAGGCTAGCGCGCTCCCGATCGCCGAGATCACGTAGAGAATCGCCGTCAGCCGCAGAGTCTCGCGCGAGCCCAGCTTGTGGCCAACGACTCCCGCACTGAATGAGCCGACAATCGTTCCGATCAGCGCAATCGCGACCGTCCATCCCTTGCCATAGTCGCTCAGCCCGTAGAGCTTCACGACGGCATCGATGATTCCGGAAATGACGACGGTATCAAAACCGAAAAGCAGGCCGCCGAGCGCTCCGGTGAGAGTCGCCTTCATCAGGTTCACGTTGGGTCGCATGTTCTAGCTATCCTCGGATAACCCCAACATCCTACAGACAGCGGCTGACCCGGGCAAACCCTGGCGTCTTCGCGGAACGGATACCTTCTTGGATGCGGCTATTCTGCAGTGGCCGCATGGCGCCTCTGCCGCGTCAGGCTTCGCGCGGTTTCCCCGGCGTCACCACCAGCGCGCGGCACCGGGCTGGCCCGCCTGCGCTCCACGCGATCGGCATGTCGCTGTCGAGGTAGGCGCAGTCTCCCGCTTCCAGCGCCTCGTGCATGCCACCCGAGTCCAGTTGCAGCTTTCCTTCCAGCACGTACACAACGCTGCACACGGAATGACCGGTTGCCGTCAGGGTTCCGGCCGTGCCCGGCGGATACTCGATCATCTGGGCCACCAGCGGGGCATTGGCGTTCGGAGCGTGCAGCGGAATATGCTTCACTCCTTCCTGGCTTCTCCCGCTTCCCAGCAGGTGCGCCTTCCGCGTAATCGCCAGGGTATGTTTCGCGGCGTCGCTGAAGAAGAAGCTCAATCCCACGCCATAGACCCGGCAGATATTCGCCAGCGTCGGCAGTGTCGGAATCATGCGGTCAGTTTCGAGTTTTGATAAGAGCGCAGTCGACAACCCGGTTTCAACGGCCAGCCGTGAGAGCGTCAGATGTTTTTGCGTGCGCAGCGAGCGAAGCTTCATGCCGATGCTGTAAGGTTCAAGAGACCAGCGTGCGTAAGACGGTCCATTCGTCACCGGAATCACCTCGACCCGATAGTCTTTCGCGAATCGGACTTCCAACTTCTGAAGGATTCCTGAACCTTGCGTGGTGGCGCATTGTCCGCCAACCCTTTAGCATTAGGACTGCGCTGCGACGAGGTCGATTCCGGCGCGCTCGAGGCTCCCCAAATTCCTTCCGAGAGAGGATCATTCCCCCGTGACCCTGTTTCCTTTGGTTTCACACAATCGCGCCCTCATTCCTTCCCTGAATCAGCGCACCATTCCTATCCTGGCAGCCATCACCATGCTGCTTATATTGCAGACTGGCGCCCGCCACGCAGCGGCGCAGAGCACGCCCGATGTTCTTGTGCTCAGCAATGGAGACACGCTGCACGGCAAGCTCGTCAATGAAGTCGGCGGGAAAGTCACGTTCCACTCCGATCCCCTGGGAGACGTGTCGATCGACTGGGACAAGATCAAGGAACTGCACGCCTCCGGCAGCTTTGCCGTCCTTCCGAAGGACGTCAAATTCCATGGTCGGAAGAAGGCCGCCGCCCAGATCCCCGAAGGACCGCTCGAGGTCGAGGACAAGGCAGTCACCGTCCATCCTGAAAATGCCCCCGCACCGGCGCCAATTCCTGTCTCCGACGCGGCCTACATCATGGACAAAGCCACTCTCGACAAGCAGCTCTACCACCACCCGGGCTTTTTTACCGGTTGGAATGGCGCCGCCACCGCCGGCGCTACTTTGGTGACCGCTACTCAGAATCAATACACGTTCTCGGGCGGCGCTGGACTCGTGCGCGTTGTTCCAACGGTGAGCTGGCTCTCTACGCGGGATCGCACCTCGATGGACTTTACCGGCTCGTTCGGCAAAATCACCCAGCCTGCCTACACAGTTCCCGGAACACCTCCGACACCGGTCGCCTCAGAGGTGACCAAATCCGCGATTTACCACGCCGACGCAGAACGCGACGAATATGTATCAGCGCGCTTCTTCGTTCTTGGCCAGGTCGCCTTCGATCACAACTTCGCGCAGGAGCTCGATCTGCAGCAGATATATGGCGGCGGTATCGGATGGACGGTGCTCATGAATCCCCACCAGGAAGGGGATCTGAAGGCAACCGTTCAATACGAAAAACAGGGGTTCATCTCCGACTCCGCGGCCAACCAGAACCTCGTTGGCTCCACATTCTCCTTAACCTACATTCGTCATCAGAAGCTCTTGACGTATACGCAAGGCTTCGCCTTTATTCCTGCATTCAACAACCCTCACGCATATTCTGCGAATGAGACCAACACCTTCGCGTTCCCCGCTTACAAGAACTTGAGCTTTTCATTGGGAACACTCGACAGTTATCTCAACGACCCACCCTCTCTTGTGACTGCCGCTCAGCCACCTGTAAAGAGAAATTCTTTCCAGTTCACGATGGGTCTGACTTACGCGATCAAGTCAAAATACTAGAGATTGCCTTTCTGGATGCGTCGATCGCACCCCTTCCGGTCGACGCATGTTCGTATAACTCAACACAATAAGTCCCCCTTTTCCCATAATGAAACTCTGACCGGTAACCTTGCCCGAGTTACTACTTCGCGCGCAAAAACCGATTGCTCATCACACGTGTTTGTTGCAGTTTGGATAGATAATTAGTGCGCGATGAGTAAATTACCATCGCACCAACGATCAGGAAACGGAGGAATCTTCGTTTTTGCGCTTCCCTCAGTTTCGATACACAAATCGATGATGCCAAAGGAGGTCGCCTGCCTTTGGAGGTAAGAGGACTCCAGCTGGCAGTTTGTCCGAAACTCTGAGGGAGACAATGGTTCAGTTCGGTTCGGCATCAAGTTCTCAGGATTTACCGGGTCGCGCTTTCGTGTTCGGAAATCTTCGCCTCGAAGCCGACGGTACTCTCACCCGTGGCAACGAGATCATCCATCTTCCTCCCAAGGAACTGGCGGCGCTAAAGCTGTTGCTGGCCCATGCCGGTCAGATCGTTACTCATCAGCAGCTGAAAAAGGCATTGTGGGGTGATGTTCACGTCACCGACGACAGTGTGCCGAAATGCATGTCGTCTCTCCGCGAACTGCTCACGCCTGATGACTGCATTCAAACCGTCTACAAGCGCGGCTACCGGCTCTCCGCCGAGGTTCAGGAGCGCGAGTTCGAACCACCGGAAGGACGTCCCCGGCTGGTCATCATGCCCTTCGCAGTCGACGTAAACGTTCCGGTTTATCTCGGTGCTGCCATTGCCGAAGAAGCGATTGCGTTGATCACAGGGGATCAGTTTGCTCCTGTTCACGTGCTCGCAAGAGATTCCGCATTCTCGTTGTCTGCGCGCGGAATGACTGCGCATCAGGTGGGCGAAGCGCTCGAAGCCGACCTGGTGCTCACCGGCACGCTGCGGTCGCTGCCTTCGCACTTCCGGCTCAGGGCAGAAATGATTCGCGTTGCGGACGGGACGCAGATCTGGGTAGAAGACATGCTCGTGTCTCAGGCACGGGCCACGGGATTGGAATCGGAACTCGCAAATCGGTTATTCGTTCGCCTCAGCACTCACGACTGGTCTGTGGGGATACGAAGCGGTTCTGACACCGGTACCGCTGCGCCCGCGGCGCGCCGCGAAGCCTACGACTTGTTCCTGCGCGGGCACCAGGAGTGGCAAACTCTCCAGCGCCACCGCATGCAGGATGGTATTCAACATCTGGTACGTGCAATCGAGCTTGATCCATCCCTGTACACGGCGCACATCGATCTGGCCAATGCGTGCGTTGTCCAGACATTGTCCGGTTTCGTCTCTCCGCTGCAGACGGCGAAACAGGTACGGCAGGCAGCCGACGCTATTCCTGCCACTGCAGAAGGCGCGGAGGCCATTCTTCCGCCGTTGGGATGGATACGCTTTCATGTGGATCATGATCTGCCTGCAGCATTGCGCGCCTTCGCAGCCAGTGCGCATCTGCCCCATGAGACCTCGATTACCCGGCTCCGCTCTGCCTTTGCCTTAAGCCGCCGCCGCTTTGTCGAGGCCATCGAACTGATCAGCGACGCGTTGCACATTGATCCATACTCCCCCTGGCTCAACGCCCGCCTTGCGTGGGCCTATCATCTCTCAGGAGAGGCATCGAAGAGCGTTGCACAGGCGAACCACGCCCTTGAGCTATTCCCCGACCACGAAAGCTCAAACACCTACGGAGCCATCATCCTGGCGTTTAACGGCGAGGCGGATCGCGCCATCGCAGTCGCGGAGAATATAGTGCAGCGATCGCCGTATTTCGATCCCGGCACTGCTGTGTATGCGTACGCTCTGGCGCAGGGCCGCCGCAGGGAAGAGGCACGCTCCCTGCTGGAGAGAATGCAGTGGCTGAGCCGTGAGCGCTTCGTCCTGAGTTCCTTCACGCCCGCCGTCAGTCTTGTCCTCGGTGATCGCGATGGCGCCATTGCCGATCTGCAGGGCGCGGCGGAGGCCCGTTGCCCGTGGTTCTTCCAGATGCTCGCTGATCCTCGCCTTGAACCTCTCAACACCCATCCCGAGTTTTCCAGGATGCTGAAAATCCTGGAACGCATGGAGAACGCCGCCGCAAGAAAAACCGACCACGATATCTAGGCTGCATCGGTCTCGACAGAATCACTTCCAGTAAAGCGATAAAGCTAGCCAGCGACTGGCCAGACCAATTACATTTTTCCCAGCCGGAATTCCTCTGCGCAGAGTCACGGAGGCTCGGGTCCGATTTCGATCTGCGACCATGTTGATGGTGACCGGTTCGCCCGGGAAGTGAGTCGATCTGCCTGCGCCGGAAATTTCATCAACAGCCCACGGAGGAATGACCCGATGTCGCTTCGCCGCTTGATTTTTGTTTTACCCGTTGCCATTGCCATTTCTCCTGCTCTGTCGCCGGCCCAGGAACCCGCCTATCTCAATACAAAACTCTCGCCGCAGGAGCGCGCCCACGACCTCGTCGAGCCGCATGACGCTCGATGAAAAGGCATCGCAGCTCGAAGACTGGGCCACTCCGATTCCCCGCCTCGGCATTCCCGACTACCAGACCTGGAACGAAGCGCTGCATGGCGTCGCGCGCGCCGGCTACGCCACCGTCTTCCCGCAAGCCATCGGCATGGCCGCCACCTGGGACACCAACATGGTGCACGGCATGGGCAACGTCATCTCCACCGAGGCGCGCGCCAAGTACAACCAGGCCCAGCGCGAAGGCAACCACCGCATCTTCTACGGGCTCACCTTCTGGTCGCCCAACATCAACATCTTTCGCGATCCGCGCTGGGGCCGCGGCCAGGAAACCTACGGCGAAGATCCATTTCTCACCGGCCGCATGGGCGTCGCCTTCGTCAACGGCGTGCAGGGCAGCGACCTCGAACATCTCCGCGCCGTCGCCACCAGCAAGCACTTCGCTGTGCATAGCGGCCCCGAATCGCTGCGCCACGGATTCAACGTCGATCCCAGCCCGCGCGATCTCGAAGAGACCTATCTGCCCGCATTTCGCGCCACCGTCACCGAGGGCCACGTGCAGTCGGTGATGTGCGCCTACAACTCCATCGACGAGTGGCCGGCCTGCACCAACAAGATGTTGCTGAAAGAACATCTCCGCGACGACTGGGGATTCAAGGGCTTCGTCGTCTCCGACTGCGGCGCAATCGTCGACGTTGCCGAAGGCCATAAGAAGACCCCTGACATCGAGCATGCCGCCGCGCTTTCGCTTCAGGCGGGCACCGATCTCTCGTGCAGCATGTGGACACCGGGCTTCAACACCCTTGCCGACGCCGTGCGCAAGGGATTGGTCTCCGAAGGCCTCGTGACGCAGGCAGCCGAGCGCCTCTACACCGCGCGCTTCAAGCTCGGCTTGTTCGATCCGCCGGGCTCCGCATTCGATCGCATTCCCTTTTCTGCCGTCGCAAGCGAGAACAATCGCCTCATCTCCCGCAAAGCCGCCGAAGAAAGCATCGTATTGCTGAAAAACAACGGCACGCTTCCTTTAAAAGCGCCGGAGAAGATCGCGGTGATTGGACCGACCGCGGATTCACTTCCTTCCATCCTCGGAAACTACGTCGGCACCCCGCTGCACCCGGTAACGCCGCTCGACGGCATGATGAACCAGTTCCGCAATACACCGATCCTCTACGCGCAGGGATCCACGCTGGCTGCGGGTGTAGGCGTTCCAGTTCCGCGCACTGCCTTCGGCCTGAACAAAGGGCTCAAGACCGAGTTCTTCGCGACCCCCGACTGGACCGGTCGCCCCGTCGCAACCGAAACCGAGCCTCTCATCCAGGCCGACTGGGAGAACGCTAAACCCCGCCCCGAAGTCGGCACCCACAACTACTCCGTGCGCTGGAGCGGCACCATCGCTGCGCCTGCGCCCGGTCACTACATCTTCACCATTGAGGTCGGCGACAGCTTTCCCTACTCGCCTGCCGAGAGCTACCGCCTGGTCCTCGACGGCAAGGTACTCGGCGAGGGGAATATTCGCACCGGCCATGACATCTCCGTGATGGGCAGCTTCAGGTCTGCACCGGGCGCTTCACCGACAGCACCGCCGCTCGAAACCTTTGCCGAAACTCCGACCATTCCCGTCGACTTCACCGACACCAGAGAACATGAATTCAGGCTCGAATACTCGCACTCTGCCGATCAGTCCGGTGGCGGCATCACGCTCAAGTGGCAGGCACCCGCGCGTGCCCAACTCGATGAAGCCGTAGCGCGCGCGAACGAGGCCTCTGTCGTTGTCGCCTTTGTCGGTCTCTCTCCGCAGCTCGAGGGCGAAGAGATGCCCATCAAGATTCCCGGCTTCCGCGGCGGCGATCGCACCAGCCTCGACCTGCCCGAGCCGCAGCAGAAGCTTCTTGAAGCCGTGGCCGCTACCGGCAAGCCGCTGATTGTTGTGCTTCAGTCTGGCAGTGCCGTCGCGCTCAACTGGGCCAACGAGCATGCGGCAGCCATCCTCGAAGCATGGTACCCGGGCGTCGACGGCGGTACGGCAATCGCGCGCACTCTCGCCGGCCTCAACAATCCAGCCGGACGCCTGCCCGTCACCTTCTACTCCTCGCTCGACGGTCTGCCCGCCTTTACCGACTACTCCATGAAAGGCCGCACCTATCGCTACTTCGCCGGCAAGCCACTTTGGGGTTTCGGCTACGGACTCAGCTACTCCACCTTCAAATACGGCCCCGTGAAGCTCTCCGCCGAATCGATCGAGGCCTCCAAAGTGTTGAATGCCCCGCTCACCGCAACCGTCAGCGTCAGCAACACCGGCACAATGTCCGGCGATGAAGTCGTTGAAGCATACCTGAAGACTCCGCAGCAGGGTGGTCCGATCCACTCTCTGGTCGGATTCGTGCGCGTCACCATCGGCCCCGGCGCCAGCAAGGAAGTCAGCATCAAGATCGATCCCCGCTCGCTGTCCAGCGTCGACGACCAGGGCAACCGCTCCATCCTCGCCGGCAAATACATCCTGACCCTCGGCGGCGCCCAGCCCTCCGAGACGCAAGCCAAGTCCGAAGCAGGGTTCACCATTACCGGCTCTCAATCTCTGCCTAAATAAGTTGATGGATTCGCTGGGCGCGGCAGTCACACCCGGCCAAAGAACCGTGAAAGGGAAGATTGACGACTATCTTCCCGCCAAGCAGAAATCTGCCGCATTTCAGTTCAATGAGCCGATTCGGCCTGTTGGCTACAGTTGAGCCAGGGGTCACTTGGCCGGAAAAGCTGCTATTCGGCCAAGTGACGAGAAGCGCGTGTGAGCCTGAACCTCCGCCGCCCACCCTTAGCTGGGGTTTCCGGAACGGACCTGCATTGCTTTACGTTCAGATCTCGCGCATGACGATCATCAAAACTCCAATTCCTTATTTCGCCTCCGCCAGCCCCGCAACAACTTCGGCAACTTTATCGAGTATCTGGTTCCAGCCCTCGAGTTGACCGCTGTTCTTTGCGCTCTCCATGGGTTCATTTCCAATGTGGGTGAGTTTCGTCTGGCCGTTTCCGAGATCCTCAAAGATGGTCACGTCGTACGCACCGTCTATGGCCTCATGTTCTATTCCTAATTCCTCAGGCTCAACCTTGTTTCCCTGGGGGTCGGAAAAGTACATGGAAGAAACGATCTTCTCGTGCAGAACAATCTCGTGGTATTCAACAGCATTCCAGCACTCCTGCCCATCCGGCGTTCTCATGCAGAAGAGAGATTTTCCGCCCACGCGAAAATCCATCTGGCAAACGGGCGCAGTAAAACCCTTCGGCCCCCACCACTGCATCACGTACTTCGGGTCTGTCCACGCCTTCCAAACCAATTCGCGTGGGGCATCAAAAACTCTTGTGACAACCATCCGCTCTATCTCGTTAACCGTGTTGTTTGTCATCTCTGACCTCCTCTTTTTTCATTCGATTCACAACCACATCCAGTTTGTCGAAGCTCTCTTCCCAAAATCGGCGATAGTAAACCGCCCAGTCGCTGACTGTTTTTATCGCCTCTGGCCTTAGCGTGCACACACTCTCTCGTCCACGCTTCGTCTTAATCACGATCCGCGCCCGCACCAGATAGGCAATATGTTTTGAAATCATCTGCTGCGAAAGTGCAAACGGTTCCGTCAATCCATGCACAGAGGCAGGCCCATGCGAGAGTCGTTGGATCATCGCCCGCCGGGTTGGATCAGACAAAGCCGCAAATGTTGTGCCTAATCGATCCACAACCATATGGTAGTGGATTTTCGGTCAATGTCAAATGTAAATTTTGCGATTCGTGATTTCTGTCCCGAGTCTCTTAACCCTGACACCTGCGATGATTGATACTCTGCGCAGGAGGGCAAGCCGGCAAATCGCCCAGGCACTCATTGAGGTACTCTTGAATCGACTGAATGATCGTATTTGAGGGTTCCGGTTGGAGTACCCCGCACTCGGCGATTGCAAATTGAGCGACATTCTTACGACCGAAGCATACTCAGGCAATACTGTGGCCGCCGACCTGAGGGTTGCCCAGCCTGACCCACTCCTCCCTGGGTGACCAACATCACACGATTTCCATCCCCTCCCGCTGAATAATTTCCTTGGAATTCTCATGGACGCGCCTGTGCGTTCGTGGTATTTGTCCTTGCATCCAAACGCTCTTTTCCCTCATGGAGGCAACTTGCTTTTAGGCATAGTCAAGGAATCCTCTCCTGGCGAGACTCGGGTCGCTCTGCTGCCGGAGAGCCTCAAAAACCTCGTCGCCCAGGGCATCGAGGTCGTTGTCGAATCCGGTGCAGGCAAAGGCGCCGGTGCGTCGGATGACGCCTATACCGCGGCCGGCGCTATCGTTACGGGTGATCGACCGTCCATTCTCGGCGAAGCTGACCTGCTCCCCGTGGTGAATGCGCTCAGCCCCTCCGACCAGGCCCTGCTCAAGTCTGGAGCCGTCGTGATCGGCTTCCTGCGCCCTCTCGACGCGCCGTCGGCCCTGGCCACCGCAATCGCCCTGCACGTAACCCTCTTCAGCATGGAACTGGTGCCGCGCATCAGCCGCGCGCAATCGATGGACGCGCTCTCGTCCATGGCCACCGTTGCCGGCTACAAGGCCGTGATCAACGCCGCCGACCGCGCTGCCGCGCCTTTTCCCGATGCTGATGACCGCCGCAGGAACCATTCCGCCCGCGCGCGTCTTCGTCATCGGCGCCGGAGTCGCCGGCCTGCAGGCGATCGCCACCGCTCGCCGCCTCGGCGCGGTCGTCGAGGCCTACGATGTGCGCGCCGCCGCCGGCGAACAGGTCCGCTCCCTCGGCGCAAAGTTCCTCGACGTCGACCTCGGCGGCATCAACACCGAAGGCGGCGGAGGCTACGCCGCCGAACTGACCGAAGAAGCTCTCGACCGCGGCCGCGACCTGATCACCCGCACCGCCGCGCACTCCGACGTCATCATCACCACCGCGCAGGTCCCCGGCCGTCCGGCGCCGCGGCTCATTCGCCGCGAGGCCGTGCAGGCCATGCGTCCCGGCTCCGTTCTGGTCGACCTCGCGGCGCCTGCCGGCGGCAACTGCGAACTCACCGTCCCCGGCGTCACCCAAACCCTTGACGGCGTGACGCTGATGGCGCCGCTCAACCTGCCCGCCGAGTGTCCCCGTGCACGCCAGCCAGCTCTACGCGCGCAACATTCTCAACTTCCTCGCCTGATTCGTGAAAAAAGGCGAACTCACCATCGACCTGGCCGACGAAGTCCTGGCCGGCGCCTGCGTCGCGCACAAGGGCAGGCCCGTAAATCCTCGCGTCGCCAAGCTGCTCGAGAACGCGACAGTCCTATAGCTCGTAGCCAGTAGCCGGTAGACTGCAGGCTACCAGCTAGCCAGCGACGAGCTTCCAGAGGAAGACCATGAATCCCGCCGTCCTCATCGCTTCGATTTACGTTTTCGCGCTGGCTGCCTTTCTCGGCTACCAGGTCATCAGCCGCGTGCCGCCGCTGCTGCACACGCCGCTGATGTCGGCCACCAACGCCATCTCCGGCATCTCGCTCATCGGCTCGCTGGTGCTCGCCGGCGCGGCGCATTACCCGCTCTTCGCCCACATCCTCGGCTTCGTCGCCGTCACCACCGCCACCATCAACGTCGTCGGCGGATTCGGCATCACCGACCGCATGCTGAAGATGTTCGGCAAGCGCAAGCCCGATGCCAATCGCAGAAGCAGGCGGCCGAAATGACGCCTCTCCACCTACTTCATGGAAGCCACCTACCTCGTCGCTTCCATCCTTTTCGTCCTCGCCCTCAAGGGAATGTCGCATCCCGAGACTGCGCGCCGAGGCATGTTCCTCGCCGAAGGCGGCATGTTCGCCGCCATCGTCGGCACGCTCGATCGGCACGCACATCGTTACCTGGACTGGATCATCGCCGGCCTCGCCATCGGCTCCATCATCGGCGCGTGGATGGCCGTCTGGGTTCCCATGACCGCCATGCCCCAGCGGACCGCGCTCTCCCACGCCTTCGGCGCGCTCGCCGCGGCCCTCGTCGGCGTCGGCGAATTTGTCGTCCATGGCGCAGGGATGGGCGGCGTCACGCGCGGCGCGCTCGGGCTTTGAAGTCATGCTCGGCGCGCTCACCACCACCGGCTCGCTGATCGCCGCCGGCAAGCTGCAGGGCATCATCCAGGGCAAGCCCATCCAGTTTCGCAGGCCAGAACATCGTCAACCTCGCCGTCTTCCTCGGCCATGGTCGCCTGCTTCGTCGTCTTTCTGGATGCATCCCACCGGCGCCACCGCTCTTCTACACCATGCTGGGCATCGCCTTCGTCTTCGGCGTTATGCTGGTCATTCCCATCGGCTCGGCGGACATGCCGGTCGTCATGTCGCTGCTGAATTCCTACGCCGGCCTCGCCGCCGCCGCCACCGGATTCGTCCTCGGCAACAACGTCCTCATCATCGCCGGCACGCTCGACGGCTTCTCCGGCTTCATTCTTTCCGTCCTGATGTGCAAGGCGATGAACCGCTCCATCACCAACGTCCTCTTCGGCGGATTCGGCGCCGTCATTGCCGAGGCGACCTCCAACGTCGGCGGCGTGATGCGCGAGATCAATCTCGACGACGCCGCCATGCAGCTCGCCTTTGCCAGCCGCGTCGTCTTCGTTCCCGGCTATGGACTCGCCACCGCCCAGGCGCAGCACGCCGTGCGCGAACTGGCCGAGCTGCTCGAAAACCGCGGCGTCACCGTCAAGTACGCGATTCATCCGGTCGCCGGCCGCATGCCCGGCCACATGAACGTCCTGCTCGCCGAAGCCAACGTGCCTTACTCCTCGCTCTACGAGATGGAGCAGATCAATCCTGAATTTCCCAACCACAGACGTGGCCGTCGTCATCGGCGCCAACGACGTCGTCAATCCCGACGCCCGCGACAATCCCAAGTCGCTCATCGCCGGCATGCCCATCCTCGAAGTCGATCGCGCGAAGAGCGTCATCGTGCTCAAGCGCGGCCAAGGCCGCGGATTCTCCGGCCTCGAAAACCCGCTCTTCTTCAAGTCCTGCACCTCCATGCTCTACGGCGACGCCAAATCCACGCTGATCCATCTGGCCCAGGCCGTGCAGCACGTGTGAAATCAGGGAGTAGGGAGTAGGGATAACAAACAGGCGGCAGGAACAGCAGTGCCAGATCACAAGAGAATATGACACGGATGGCGTG
Source organism: uncultured Acidobacteriaceae bacterium (assembly GCA_963774175.1). Lineage (GTDB taxonomy): Bacteria > Acidobacteriota > Terriglobia > Terriglobales > Acidobacteriaceae > Telmatobacter. The sequence goes on along the minus strand of CAVZDT010000015.1, from coordinate 248,395 downwards.
GCGGGACTCGCCTCGTCGATCACAATAAGGACGTTGGGACTCAGCGAACGCTGCAACACCGCAAGATCGAGATTTTGTTCGCTACTCCCTATTCCCCGTCTTTAAAAAATTCGGCGGCAGAGGGTTTCCCTCTGCCGCCACCGGTTTTGACTGCAACCGCATTTGCTCTCTGCTTACACTGTCAAAGACGGAAACTGCGCCCTACGGGTTTACACCGGGGATAGAAGAATCTGCATCCGGACCGCTTTCGTTCATTCCCTGTGGCCCCGGAGGCGGCGCGGGTGCTTCCTGAGCGGGGCCATTTCCCGGTCCACGGCTGCCCGGACGCCAGTCACGGTGCATCCCTTCGTGGTTCTGCCGGAATTCCTGCACCATCTTCCACTGCTCCGGCGTCAATTTGGAGCGGAGCTCGAACAGGAATCGCGCATTGGCCTTCTCCAGGTCGGCGCGCGCCTGCGCTACCTTGTCGATCTGGGCCATGACAGCGGACTCGTTCGGCTGATCAGCGCGTACCAGGGGCTCCATCTCGATCTCCGCCTTGTCCACGGTGGCGTGCAGATCCACCAGTTCCTCCCGGTGAGCCTGGAAAATCTGGTCCATCGCTTTGCGCTGATCGTCGGTGAGCTTCAGCTTGTCGACAATCTTCGGGTTGTTCCACCAGCGCCCGTGATCGCCCCGCATCGCCCGCTCCATCGGGGGCCGATGCTCTCCGAATCCTGGACCAACTGGACCGGGCCCTTGCGCCCATGCAATTCCCGCAGCGAAAGTAACCGCAACTGCAACTCCCAACCGTACCGCCATTAAAGCTTTCATCTCGTTCTCCTTTGCTGAGTTTCCTCGAATCGAATCAGCAATTGTTCAATTCCCCTTGTTCTCATCGTCCGTCATCAGCGACGCCATAGGCTGAAGCGCACTCGGAACCTGCCGCGCTATGTCGCTATCCACGTTCGCCATCAATTCATCCGCCGACTGTTCCTTCGCCGTTTGCTCGGCAAGCTCACGCTGCTGCTCTGTCGCGCGTGCGGCTGCGGCTGCTGCCACCGCCTTGGCCGCCTCTACCTGGCGATGGTTCTGATACAGCCCGCCCGATACCGTGCCCGCAAAGACGACGCATCCCAACGCCCACTTCGCCACAAAGGCCCAGTTGGTGCGGGCGGGCGCCGTAACCTCGCGCGGACGGCTCATCATCGCCTCGCTCCACGCCGTCACGCTCGACTTGAAATTGCCCAATGCCTCGCGCAACTCCGGCTCCAGCGTTTCCTCCAGCGCGTTCCGGCTGTCATCCGTTGTCAGCTTCGCGTCTTGATCTCTGCGATTCATAGTTCCTTAGCCTCGAATTCTGCCTGTTCCCTAATCCTTGGTCCCGGAGTGTTCAGTCTTTCCCAAATTCCTTTCGCACCCTGGCCAGCGCGCGTGAAAGATGCGCCTTTACTGTACCCTCTCCCATGCCGGTAGTCTGGGCAATTTCCTTCAGTTCCAGGTCCTCAACATAGCGCAGAAGAAAAACCGTTCGCTGTCTGTCGCTCAGTTTCTCCACCGCTGCCCAGACGTGTGCCACCTGTTCCTTCGCCAGTATGCGCTGTTCGGCGGTTCGCTCTCCGCTCGGTAGCCAGTCGCTGGCATCGTCCAGGTCGACCGCGTTGGTGCGCGTGTGCCGCCAGAACTGCATCCGGCGATTTCGCCAGTGGTCCTTCTGCAGGTTGATGGCAATGCGCATCAACCAAGTCATCGCACTCGACTCGCCGCGAAAGCTTGTCCAGTTCCTATGCGCCTTCAGAAAGCAATCCTGAGTCAGCGTTTCGGCCAGGTCCACATCCCGCGTCGATGCAAGCAGAAAACGGAAAATCTGCGCCCGATGGCTGGCGACTACGCTGTCAAATTCATTCGCGGCAATCTCTTCTGCCGTGGCCTTGATCATTGGCTCCAATGCTGTGCAGGCTGCCATCACTCTGGTAGACGCCCGCATGGGGATGGGGTTTACACGGACAATACATTTCCCGTGATTTGAAGTACCTATGGTCCTAGGACGCAATCGGCGCGAAATTTGTCGCGTTTGCGGCGCGAAAGTCTAACTTTGCTTGCCGGTCAGGAATCAGACTTCGCGGGAGGTGGGTGATTCCAGGGCATCCCGCGACGGCGAGCCCGGTTTCGTCGCGCGCTTGCTCTTCACCTGATAGACTCGCCTCGTAAACGCTTTCCGAGGACTTTCAGCAATGCTGCTCGAATCACTCCGCCAGCAGGTTCTTGACGCCAACCGCGAGATCGCCCGGCGCGGCCTGGCTCCGCATACCTTCGGCAACGCCAGCGGCATAAGTCGTCCGGGTGCGGACGGAAGCGGTCAGCCCCTCGTGGTGATCAAGCCCAGCGGCGTCGATTACGCCACTCTCACCCCTGCCGACCTCGTCATCACCGACCTGGACGGCAACATCGTCGAAGGTCGCCTTAGGCCCTCCAGCGACCTCGACACTCACACCCTGCTCTATCGCGAATTTCCCCAGATCGGCGGCGTCGTCCACACTCACTCCGAGTTCGCCACGGCATGGGCCCAGGCCTGCCGCGCCATCCCCTGCTTTGGCACCACCCACGCCGACTACTTCCACGGCCCCGTGCCTGTGACCGAGCCCTTGACCGCCGGAGAAGTCTCCTCTGGATATGTCCGCAGCACCGGCGCGGTCATCGTGCGTCGTTTCCGTACCGAGGGACTCGACCCTCTCGCCGTCCCCGGTGTCCTCGTCGCCGGCCATGCCCCCTTTGCCTGGGGCAAGAGCCCCGCTGAAGCTGTCGAGCACGCCGACGTTCTCGAATACATCGCCCGGCTGGCCTTTCGCACCGTTGCGCTGAATACCGAAGCCAGCCCCATCCCTATCCATGTCAGCGAGCATCACTACCAGCGCAAACACGGACCGAAAGCCACCTACGGTCAGCGATAAGACGCACTCTTTCTATCTCTTAAAGCCCTCTGAAAGCGAAATACTGCCCGGTTTTTCAGTTTGAAGTGCATATCCGGAATGCGATACTGATTTCTGTAGGTCGCTACCTCTCAACGTATTACGCCTATAGTTTTCTGCATGTTTCCGCGGTTACGGCGTGGACGAGGTTGACGTCCTAAACGCAAAATCGTCTCTATCTTATGCAATCTTAGAGATTTGCCGATGCAGTACTAGTGGGTGGACTGGTGAGGACCGATGGCAACTCACGTGCTTCCAATTTGGTGAAGCAAGATTCCCGGCATATGGAAACAAGCCTCATCAACCGGTTGCAGGCGACACTGCTGGCCCTGGCGACGGTCGGCCTGGTGCTCCTTGCCTTGTTGAATTTCCGCCAGGAGAGTCAGTTTCCACAGCCCGATGACGGCGTCTGGTGGGTCGAAGCACCTGGTGGCCTCATGGCCACCAAAGTCATCCCTGACGGCCCGGGCCAGAAGTCGGGTATCAAAAAAGGCGACATCCTCACTGCGGTAAATGGTGTCCCGGTCGTTCGCGTCCCAGATCAAGTGCGCGAACTCTATCGCACCGGCGTCTATGGCAAAGCAACATACTCAATAAGCCGCGATGGCGCAGCCATCGAACCGGCGGCGGATGTCTATCTCGAGGCGACAGATCGCAGTTCATACCTCGGACTGCGATTTATCGGGGTCATTTATCTGGGCATTGGCCTCTACGTATTGTTCAGGCGGTGGACGGCCCCAAGGGCCACGCACTTTTACCTGTTCTGTCTTGCCTCATTCGCTCTGAATGCTTTGCATTACACGGGCGAATTGAACTTGATGGACAAGGCCGTTTTCTGGTCGAACATCATTGCTGGAGCAGTCCAACCCGCGCTCTTTCTCCATTTCGCGATCAGCTTCCCCGAGGAGCGGCTTAAAACCGCGGGGCGCCGCTGGCTTCTCCCTGTCCTGTACGCACCCGGAATCGCGTTGCTGGGCCTTTGGATTACCGCCATTAGCCGCTGGGAGGCCACTGGAATCCTGGAGCACCGTCTCAACCAGGTCAATTATGGCTACATCGCCGTCTACTACGTTCTGGCTGCCTCCCTGTTTTCACTGAGCTACAGAAGCGCCGGCACTCCGCTTTTGCGGCAACAGTTGAAGTGGCTGTATCGCGGTGCATGGCTTGCCGTCGGCCCCTTCACGGCGCTTTACGCCATTCCCTTTGTGCTCGATATCCGTATCTGGAACATCCTCACAAAGCTGGCCGGGCTCTCACTGGTCTTCCTGCCGCTGACCTTCTGCTGGGCCATCATCCGTTACCGGCTGATGGACACAGACCTGATCTTCAAGCGGGGTGTCGCTTACACCCTGGCGACAGCGACGCTGGTCGGTGCGTCCTATGGCGCGATCGCCCTCAGTTCGGTGGTCGTCCATGAGCGGCTGCCCGAGGCTATTCGCGAATGGGGCCTGATCATCGCCATCATCGGGACCGCCGCAATTTTCGATCCCCTCAAACGCCGCATCCAGGGCTGGGTCGACAAGTCCTTTGACCGCCAGAAGTACGACTACCGGAAAGCCCTCATTGAGTTCGGCCGCAGCCTGAGTTCCGAGACCGACATCGACGCCCTGCTCGACTCCATCGTGGAACGCCTGCCGCGCACGCTGCTTGTCTCCCGCATTGCAGTCTTCCTCGGGCAACCGGGTGGAGGCGTTCATCTTGCCGCGTCGCATGGCCTGCTCTCCTCCGCTATGGAGCGCAAGCTGGCCCTCGGCTTCCTCGACTTCGACCGCGCAGCGCTCGGTCACTCACACATCTTCCTCGAGAATGCCCAGCAGGCGCTGCATCTGCCGCCTGACCAGCAGCGCACCGCCGCCATCCTCGACTTGAATTACTACCTGCCCTGCCGCGTGCAAGACGGTTCAACGACTCGCACTATTGCTGTGATCGGACTCGGCCGCACTGTCGGCGGCGATTTCCTTTCCAGCGAAGACGTCGAACTGCTCGAATCGCTGGCCAGCTACATCGGCATCGCCCTGCAGAATGCCAGCCTCTATGCGCGTCTCGAGGTAAAGATCAGCGAATTTGAGCGCCTCAAGGAATTCAACGAGAACATTGTCGAGTCCATCAACGTCGGAATCTTCGCTCTCGATCTCGAAGACCGGATCGAAAGCTGGAATGCGCAGATGGAAGCTATGTACGCGGTCAGCCGTGCCGAGGCTCTCGGCGAGAAGCTCAGCGCGGTCTTCCCGGATGAATTCGTTTCGGCCATCGAAGGTTTTCGCAACGAGCCCGGGGTACATCACCTTTATAAGTTCCACCTCACCACGAAAGCGGGCGAACAGCGCACGGTCAACATCGCCATTGCACCTCTGCTGTCGCGGGAGTTCGTCATCGTCGGGCGCATCGTGCTTGTCGACGACATCACCGATCGCGTATCACTCGAAAATCAGCTCGCACAAGCCGACAAGCTCAGCTCCATCGGCCTGCTTGCCGCCGGGGTGGCACACGAGATCAACACGCCCCTGGCCGTTATCTCCTCGTACTCGCAGATGCTTTCCAAACAGATGCGCGGCGATGGGCGACTCGGGCCTGTGCTCGAGAAGATTACGCAGCAGAGCTTCCGCGCATCCGAAATCGCCAACGGCCTGCTGAACTTCTCGCGAACCTCCACGACCGAGTTCCGCGAAACCAACCTCAACCAGGTCATCCGCGATACGCTTTCCCTGCTTGAGCACCAGTTCAAGACGGCCCAGGTGGTCGTCGAAGCTCGAGCTTGCCGACGATCTGCCCACCATCCACGGCAACCCCGGAAAGCTGCAGCAGGTCTTTCTCAACCTCCTTCTGAATGCGAAAGAATCCATGCCGGGCGGCGGCCGCCTTCGCGTCGCTACGCTGGCTAACGGTCATGTGGAGGCGCTGGTTGCGGACACCGGCTCAGGGATTGCACCCGAACATCTGAAACGTATTTATGATCCCTTCTTCACCACAAAGACTACGCCCAGACCAGGCGAGAGGCGTGGCACCGGACTTGGACTTTCTGTTTCCTACGGGATTATTCAGGAGCACGCAGGCAAGATTCATGTCGATAGCGCAGTGGGCGCCGGTACAACCTTCCACCTTGAATTCCCGTTGTTGAGGAAATCAGTACATGTCTGAAGTCGATCAATCTTTGAATTTCTCCGCATCCGGTTCTGTCTTCGGTTCCGGCTCCCTGGCCGGAAGCATCCTCGTCATCGACGACGAGGCCGGCATTCGCGAGTCGCTTGAAGTCCTGCTTTCGCTCGAAGGCTACGCAATAAAGACCGCTCCCGACGGCGAACAGGGCCTGCGCATGCTCGAGACTGGAGAGCTTCGATCTCGTCCTGCTCGACCTCGCGCTTCCCGGGCAGAGCGGCATCGATCTGCTGCCGCAGATCAAGGAGCGGCAGCCCGAAACTGCCGGTCATCATGATCACCGCCTACGGCACGGTCGACAACGTCGTCGAAGCCATACGCGCCGGCGCCGAAAATTTCGTCCAGAAGCCGTGGGACAACGAAAAGCTCCTCGCCGACATTCGCTCCGCGGTCGCCCGTCATCAAGCTGAAGAAGAGAACCTCCAGCTCAAGCGCACCCTCAAGCAGCGCTACAACTTCGCCAACATTGTCGGCAAAAGCGAGATCATGCTGCGCGTCTTCGATCTCGTAGCGCAGGTCGCGCCCAGCCGCTCCACCGTCCTCATTCAGGGTGAAAGCGGTACCGGCAAGGAACTCATCGCCAAGGCCATTCACGCCAACTCGCCGCGCCGCGACAAGCCATTCGTGCCCATCAACACCGGCGCCATGCCCTCCGAGCTGCTTGAGTCCACGCTCTTCGGCCACGTCAAAGGCGCATTCACTTCTGCCATCGCGTCAAAAAAGGGCCTCTTCGAAGTCGCCAACGGCGGCACGCTCTTCCTCGATGAAATTGCCACCATGGGCATGGACACGCAGGCGAAGATTCTGCGCGTCCTCCAGGACCGCCGCTTCATGCATCTCGGCGGCATCCAGGAGATCCAGGTCGACGTACGCATTATTGCCGCGACGAATATCGACCTGCGCCAGGCCGTGCGCGATGGGCGGTTCCGCGAAGACCTTTTCTACCGCCTCAACGTGATCACCGTCGATCTGCCGCCGTTGCGTTCGCGCCGCGAAGACATTCCGCTGCTCGTTAATCACTTCCTTGAGTTCTATGCCAACGAGAACGCTCTTTCGCCGCGCCGGCTTTCCGCCGACGCCCTGCGCGCTCTGATCGATTATGACTGGCCCGGCAATGTCCGCGAACTCGAGAACTCGATTGAGCGCGGCGTAGTGCTTTCGTCGAGCCCTGTCATCGGCTCCGAACTGCTTCCTGGCCACATCACCGGCCGCAGCTTCCAGGACGCGCTGCTGGAACACAATCCCAACGCCTCGCTCTTCGACATTCTCGAGGACATCGAGCGCCGCATCATCGTTGAGAAGCTGGAACGCTGCAACTGGAACCAGACCGACGCCGCCGAGCAATTCCACATCCCGCTCTCCACGCTGAATCAGAAGATCAAGCGCCTCAACATCGAAATCCGCAAACGCGGTCGCGAGTGAGTTTGATCGACGCTTCGTTTGCCACTTCGCGTGTATCTCTCCTTTTCTTCCCCAGCCTCTGAAGCCGTGCGCTTTTCAAACCAGGCCTGGGATTGAGATCGAGTGCGACGCGAAGTCTTGCGTTTTGTGGTGCGATCCTGGATCAAAAAACGAATTCTTGACAGCTTTTGAGAGGCGTGGCTATACTCGCGCCGTGTTTGAGTAAATCGCATTACTCTCACAGAACTGACCGGCCAATTTTCCCCTCGGCACGATTCCCCTCCATGCAAGAGCGCGAGGCTTTCAGGGTTGAACCACAGTAAGATCCAAGGAGTCCACATGCTTCGCTTCCCACGAATCAGCGGCATCTTTGTGTCCCGGAATCCAGTAAACGTTCTTGCCTGCAGCGCTTTTGTCATCGGGTTTTTGTTTGCAACGCGAACGAATGCACAGGTCGTGGCGACCTACGGCTTTGAAGACGGAACGGCCGATGGGTGGACCTCGTTCAACGGGGCGACCGCGCCCATCGCGACCAACGCGGCTGCCTATGCGGGTTCGTACAGCTTGCAGACCACGACGGGGTCGACCGGCCAGGGTGGTCCGTCGATCAACGTAAGCGCGCTGCTGCTGGCGGGCGCGAAGTACACGATCACTGGCTACGTGCGGCTCCAGAGCGGCGAGAGCGCGACGAATGCGAACTTCACCATCAAGCGCAGTGATCCATCGTGCTCAGGCGGAACGTGCTTCGACACGATCGGGACGTACCAGGTTCCGGTGAACGATACGGGATGGGCGGCGATCGGCGGCTCATACACCTGGCTGGATGGCTTCCCGGTTGCGCGTACGGATTATCCGCTGCCCTTCGACATGGGACTGCAGGCCAAGCCGGCGTACTGGGGCATCGTGGATCCGACGAAATTGCCGGGGTACGGTATGACGTTTGCATTGTCGACCGGAGTTCGGCGGTGTATGACACGGGAACATTCGTGACGAATCTGGACTTCAATCGCGGGAAATAAGAAGGACAGCCGGTAGCTTTCAACCAGCCCCTTTACTGGCTACGAGCTACCGGCTACCGATTAATCCATCTTCATGCCCGGCATGGAGGAGTGGTCCATGTTGTCGTGGCCGTCGTCGTCGTCGTCGACGGACCAGATTTTGCTGGGGTCGGATTCGTAGGGATAGACGTGGACCATCCAGCCGAAGAGGTGCGGGAAGAAGACGCCGCCCGCGGCATCGCAGGCTTCGCGGCGTGTGAATTGAGCCCATCAGGCCGAACTTGGCGTCGGGGCCGAAGTACGCGGCCCGCTGGCCGCTGGGAGCCTTGCAGAAGTTGGTGTGCTGATGCCAGCGCGCGATGCTGAGCGGGATTCGCTCGTTGAGCTCGTCTTCACTGGCAGCGACGCGGTCGGTGTACATGACGCCGATGAGCTTGTAGCCGCCGTCGGGAGTTTTCGTGTAAAGCAGCGAGGTTGGCTTGAGGGGATCGAAGTGCGTACGCGCCGCCAGGGCGTTCGCCGGCAAGTGTGAAGTGGTAGAGAGGCTGCGGAATGTTGGGGAGAAAGATGCGGTAACCGTCGGCGAGAGCCTTGTGGTAGTCCTGGTAGGGCTCCATGGCCTGGCGGGCCAAGGCGACGATGGCGTCGGCCCTGGCCTTATCGCCGGGCTGGATGGGGCGAAGCGACGTGAGGTACATGTGGCCGGCCATGTGTGCCATGCCTTTCATGTCCTGGTCAGAGCCCGCGGATTGAGCCTGGAGCGAGAGGGCGATGAACGCGATTGCGATGAGAGGGATTGCGGAATAGCGAAGACGCGTGGACATAGGCGACCTCCTGGATCGAGCCTTGGGGAGGCTCGATTGTTGTCTGTACGTTCTGACGAGGGTTTTGGTTCCGAGGGTTACGGGATTCAGGGCGGGGCCAAAGAATGTGTGTGGGTGGGAATGACACGTCAAAGTGTTTCGACTACGGTCGTTCGCTGAGGTGGATAACGATCGCTGAACATGCCGACCTCGGAGGCACGCAGAAGAAGAACGGCGCAGAGGGGGTTGACTCTGCGCCGTGGATACGGCGAGTACCTGCGATTTGCAGTTACGGGTGCGAGGGGATGACGCCGGGGGCGAAGAGGTCGGAGAGATCGCTCGCGTTGACTGCGTCGCCGAGGTAGGGTGACGATCCGCCTGTGGCTTTGACGTGGAAGATGTTCTGCATGGTGCGCAGATCAGAGGAGTGGGTGTAATCGATGGGGCTGGCGTAGGGCAGGCCGGCCTCATTGGGGTGCGCAAGATCGGAGATGACGATTTCGCCGATAGTGTGGTTAAAGTCGTCAGCGTTGTCGCCGGCCTCGCCATCCGATTCGCTTTCATCCCACCACAGGATGATTGCGCCACCGTCCTTGTATGCCTGCGAAGCCATGATCAGGGGAACGAGACGGCTGACGGTGTTGTCACCGGCCTTAATCTGGGATGCGTCGCCGGTGAGTCCGGCGAAGCCGCCAGTGAGACCGCTGTGCTGCTCGTTGAACTGATCGGGGGTGATCCAGTTGTAGTCGGCGACGTTGTTGTCGGCCAGATCAAACGCAAGCTGCTGCAGCGGCGCGTAGTTGTGCCGCAGAGGATTTGTGGTGCGGGCGTTGTTACCGCCATTGGTGTCGTTGAAAAACACCATTGGATTATGCTTGGGTGCGTAGTTGTACTGGGTTGAGTCGTTATAGGCATTCAGGAAGTTGCCGGGGCCGAAGACGCCGGACAGGCTGACCAACGGAACCGTCCACTCACTCTCCTGCAGAGGCAGATTGATGAGCTTACCATCGATCGTTACCAGGTCGGTGTCTTCCTGGTACGACTTCCAGGTGTGTCCAGCGCGCTGGAGCAGGCCGCTGAGATGCTGGGTCGTTTTCTGGGAGTTGGAGGGATTGTCCGCAAAGGGATCGTCGTCGTCGAGGATTCCGAAATTGGTACCGGCTTCCGCCCAAAGGTAGTTGGGTTCCGAGGGATGAATGTGCGGATTGCTGCCGCTGGCAGTGGCCAGGACGTTATGGTACGCGGTGGCGTAAGAGACGTGCCGGCTGATGTTGACCTGGCTGCCGTTGATGTAGGCTACCGCGGTTCCATCGACGAGACTGTTGATGAAGGGGGCGTTCGGGTTTTGGAAGATGGGCTCGATCTGGCCGGGTACGGTGGCCGGCTGAGTCCAGTCGTGGTTTTCAAGAGCGATGACAAACACATGCTTGATTTCCCGGTTGTCCTGGGCGGTTGCGCTTAAGCAGTTAAGCGCAGCGAGCAGTGCGAGCCCTGCAAGAGGGCGGAGTCGGGTGAAGCTTTGCATTGAAACCTCGAGTTTTGGGGAAATTTGCGGCGCGTGATGCCAGCATGCCTTGCCTTGACCGCAGCACCAACTTGGCCACTGGGAGATTGGTATCAGCCGTGTGTTGCGAAATGATGATCAGCGCATTAAAGAACGTGGCGGGTTGCCGCGGAGTGACGAACGACGCAGGAGAAACGAGATTCAGAGGATTCGAGTGCAGTGCAAGTATTGCGTGGCACTGCCGATGGCGGGCAACGATTTTCCGCCGTCAGCGGCTGTGCTGGAGCGCCACCAGGCGTTCGGAGATGGCTTCGACAATCTGTTCGTGAACTTCGTCGGCGCCGAGGTTGCCTTCGATGAGGATGACGCGGTCGGGTTCGCGCCGGGCGATCTCACGGTATTTCTCCCACACGCGGCGGAAGAATTCGCCCTGTTCCTGCTCAAAGCGGTTTTCATCCTGGCCGGATTCAGCAGTGGTGCGCTCATTGCGGCGGCGCGCGCGGGCGAGGCTTGCTTGGAGTGAAGGCAGAAGCAACAGGGTGACATCGGGTTGCAGATTGCCGCAGATGAGGCGGTGCAGGTTGAGAACCGCTTCTGAACCTAGCTGACGGCCACCGCCCTGGTAGGCTTCAGTCGAATCAGTAAAGCGATCGCAGAGCACGATGCGTCCACCGGAGAGCGCGGGCTCGATGACCTCGGCGATGGCCTGGGCACGATCGGCGAACATCAGAGCCATCTCGGTCATGGGCGCAAGCGGGGTGGAACCGGAATCGAGCAGCAGGGCACGGATACGGTCGCCGGTGGGAGTGCCGCCGGGCTGTCGAGTGACCACAGGATCGAGACCGCGCTTCTGCATCCACGCCGCCAGGCGCCTGATTTGCGTGGTTTTGCCGGAGCCGTCAAGGCCCTCGAGGGTGATGAACAAACCGCGCGGCATGGGGTGAGTTTACCACCCGGTCAGGGGACGATTACGTACCCGGGGTTGCCGCGCATTGGGGACGGAGGTGGGGTTAACCATCTGTGAGCAGTAACCATGACGGCTGTGCCGCGGCTGTGTTACAACAAGCCAATTTGGAAGAACTTGGCTCTCGGATACTGGACGACCTGCATTGTGGTCCCTGTACACGCTCCGGAGCAACTGCTTCCAAGAACTCACGCGCGCGGTCTGGCGCTATTTGGAGTCTGTGGATGTTGAAGCTCTCTGCATTGAAGAAAGTCGCCACCGGCGGGGCTCTTGCGGTCGCGTTGTTCGCAACCTCACGCATGAATGCACAAAACCTGACGCTGGAGGGACAGACCGGCGGATTCATCACCCCTACCGCATACGTGGTTTTGAGCGAAAAAGGGCAGTTATTCTCGCACCCGGCTGTTGGCTATCATTTCGTGAACGCCTCGAATGTGATCGGATACGTGCACACGTTTTCGATTGAAGAAGGCATCGCGAACCGGATGGAATTCGGCTACACACGCAGTGTTCATACCGAAGGCAACAGCCCGGCCTTCAGCAGCCTGTGGAATTATTCGGGGATGAACGTCTTCAACGCCAAGGTGGTGGGAATCAAGGACGGGCAGTTCGGGCCGTGGACCCCGGGAATCGGCGCGGGATTCGTGGTGCGGACTGATGACAGGTTTGTGAGCGGCGCGCTGAACCAGGAGTTGGGAGGGCCGTTGAAGTCCTACACCAACGGCGATGTTTATGTAGCAGCGACCAAGACGTGGCTGCATCCGCCAGTGCCGTTCCTGCTGAATTTTGGATGGAAGGCGACCAATGGATCCATCTACGGGCTGGGCGGGCAGGCGACGCGGTTTGGCGGACGGCTGTTCGGCGGGCTCGGTATTCCGCTGCCGCTTGGGCACAACATCGCCGCGGTGCCGGCGGTGGGATTTACGCAGGAGCCTCCGCAGGTGGTGAATCTGAAACCGATCCTGTTCCCTCCGGGGACAGGGGCGCACATTCCCACCACGATGGACTATGCCGTACGGGTTACGCAAAAGGACCATCCGCATTTCGCATTTGATATCGGCGTGGGGCACGTGGCCGGGGTCATTGGCGATACGGCCGTCCCAACCGGGATAGCGAATCCGCCGTATGTGCTCGTGCCCATCGATCTGAAGGCAAATACAGTCGTGGGAACAGGCTTGAGTATCCGGTACTGAGTTCGACCCAGAGGTAGCGCCGGATTTGGTTATGTTGGGTCAGGCGGTTGATTTGCCAGGCATTTAGCTCTCGAGAGCAGAAAGATGGCACCTGGGTGGATTTGGCAGCTTTAGTTTGAGTTTCGGCTTGTCTTAGTCCGGATGGGCAAGAGTATCCTTGCCGCATGCTTTCCCGCTACTGGTACTCCCTTTGCCTACAAGGTGTTGTCCTGTTTGCGACGGTCGCGGGAACAGGCGCTCAACAACCCGGCATCTTGCGTCTGCCTCTTGATCAGTGGCAGATGCACATAGGGGATGACCCTGGCTGCGCAGCAGTTGAGGCGCAAGGCTGCACGCTGCAGAAATACTTCTTCGATACCAGCCGTTATGGAGTTGAATGGCAGCGGATCGAAGTCACGCTTCCGCCCAATCTCCTTGAGCGGCAGCAACAGCTTGGTCTAGTGGTTCAGGGCGAAGACCCCGTGTATGAGGTCTTCGCCAATGGCCAATTCATTGGCGGCTCAGGCAGCTTCCGCACCAATCAGGGCCCGCAGGATTCACGCACCGTCCTCAAGATGCCTGCCAGCCTCCCCGCTGATAGGCACATCACCATTGCGATTCGAAAGCTGAACCTCCATTCATACCTGCCCGCTTCGGGCCTTGATCCTGCCATCGCTCCACTCAGCCAAACACAGACCGTGATGGATGAAGACACGATGGCCTACCTGCGCACCAACTGGCAACACTATCTTTGTTTTGCCCTGCTTGCCTGCACCGGGTTGGTCTTCTTTCTGTTGTACTCAGTCAACACCAGGTTGCGTGAATATTTCTGGCTCGGAGCTTTGCTCGTTCTGTTGTTCATGTTTCGGCTGGGAGAGCTTGCGTCTGTTCTGGATTTTGGAGTGCCCTCCTGGGCGGGGGTCGTCAATTACAACTTCGGGAACGGTGTGCAAACGCTGATCATCATCGAGTTTGTTTTCTCGTTCCTCGGGAGGCCCGTCCCAAGGTTCTTCCGCCTGGTTGAAATTTGCGGAGCGTTGTCAATTCTGAACGTTTTCCTGCTGGCTCCGTTCGTTTACCAAGCGGTGTTTCCGCTGGTCAGCGTGATAGGGCCCATTGTGATCCACACCTTCGGCGTGACGATCCTTCTTGCGATTCTGTCTCAATTGTTGCTGGTTCCCATGTGCTTCAGGAGCAAACTGACTGAGATGCGCTGGATCGGCGCAGCCGTCCTGTTTCTCACCGTTGTCGAAGGCCGCTGGCAGGCAGGATGGTCCCTTTCTCTGGGCTTCCCACAGTATTTCCATTGGGGCGCTCTCGATTTCGATCTGCGACCCGTGGCGTGGCTGCTGTTCGCCATCGTCATGCTCATCGCCATGACCTTTCGCCTGCGCCGCATTCAGGACCGCAACCGCGAAGTAGAGCAGGAGATGGCCGCAGCGCGCAGCGTGCAGCAGATCCTCATTCCCGATCAGCTGCCCTCTATCCCGGGACTCACCATCGAGAGCGCCTACCTGCCCGCGCAGGAAGTTGGCGGCGACTTCTTTCAGATTCTCCCCATCCGGAACGCAGCCGATCCCGAACGGCCCTCGGCCTTCATCGTGCTGGGCGACGTGAGCGGAAAGGGCCTGAAGGCCGCGATGACTGTTTCACTGATTGTTGGAACGCTGCGCACAAGCGCCATTCATTGCACCGGCCCTTCCCAGTTGCTCGACGAGGTCAACCGCTCGTTGCTTGGCCGCAGTGACGGCTTCGCCACTTGTCTTGTGCTGATGTTCCAGCCTTCGGGCAAACTCACCGTGGCGAACGCCGGGCACCCTAACCCATATCTCGACGGAGTTGAGATTCAAACCGAAGCTAATCTGCCCCTCGGTCTTGATGCAGAAGTTCAGTACGCGGAGATGACTTTTCAGTTTGGCCCGAATTCGTTTTGCACTCTGGTCACTGACGGCGTGGTCGAGGCAACCAGTTCGAGCGGCGAACTCTACGGCTTTGAGCGCACCCTGGCAATCAGCAAACAGTCTGCAAAGACAATTGCGGAAACAGCAAGACGATTCGGCCAACAGGACGATATCACCGTTCTATCCGCAACCCGCATAGGCGGCGTGAATCGTGCGCCGCTCGATGCCTGACATTAGACCGATGCGTGGGTTAAAACTCATCGCCTTCGTCGGCTGTTTTCGGCGTGACTCACCCAGAGCGTCCCCGCGTGCCCTGACACGAAGCTAAAACGACGAGAGATCTTTCGACTTCCTTGGGCCGATAATGCGGAAAAAAGCAGATCCTTCGCTTCGCTCACCCCCCCCAACGACAAAGGACCCGTCGTTGGGGACCCCGGCGAAAGCCGCTCCGCGCAGGACGACAACACCTTCGTGGGTGAGGTGAGCTGTGTGGCGCCCTCAACTTCGCACCCCTGAAGTCGTGCCCTGTTAAAAAACCGGAATCTACTAACTGACTGGTTCATGGATGAAGGAGGGCGGTGGCGCTAAGTTGCTGGCCCTCTTCAGTCTACTTACATCCGACATAACTAAAGTGCCCAAACGGAGTGCAACTTTCCATGGCGCACTGGGTTTACCCATGCGTAGTCTGAATACGCGGCTAGCTGGACACCAATACGGTTAGACCCTCAAGCGGCCCACCGGCGAGAAGCTTTAGCTTCCCCGTTTGCGTGGATCGCCCCAAGGGACATCGAACAGCCCGCAGTGAACGTAAATAGATCAACGAGCCTGATGGACGCGGTGGGAAGCCACTGCGAAGGCAGGCTGAGAAATTGAAGGAGGATTCCCATGCGTTTACTTCGCAAATCGCGCTGGATGCTTTTGGCGCTTCTGCTTTCTCTGATTCCCGCATCTTCTTACGCGGGGGTTCTGATCAGCGTCGGCTTTGCCCCGCCGGTGCTTCCTGTCTATGAGCAACCGCCGTGCCCGCAACCTGGCTGGATGTGGACGCCGGGATACTGGGCGTATGGCGATGACGGCTATTACTGGGTTCCAGGCGCCTGGGTGCCGGCTCCCTCGGTTGGTGTTCTGTGGACGCCGCCTTACTGGGGCTGGTCGGGTGGGCTGTACATCTTCCATCCCGGCTACTGGGGACCGCACGTTGGCTACTACGGCGGCGTGAACTACGGATTCGGTTACATGGGCATCGGGTTTGCCGGAGGCGTGTGGCGTGGCGGAATCTTCGCGTACAACACGGCGGTGGTGCACGTGGGTGTTGGACCCGGATGGGGCGGCAACCGCGTGTACGTTGATCGCACGGTTGTGGAGCGCACGACCATCATCAACAACACGCACATTTCCTACAACGGCGGACCGGGCGGCATCCGTCACGATCCAGCGCCCGAGGAGCGGGTAGCGATGCACGAGCAGCACACCGGAGCGAGCGCGGTTCAGCAGCAGCATTTCGCGGCCGCGCGGGCTGATCGGACCGCTTATGTGAAGAACAATGGCGGGCATCCGCAGAACGTGGCGGCTGCGCGGCCGATGGGCTTTGCCAATCACGGAAACCAGGGCTCGTTCAATAACAACAGCCGTCCTGCGTACAACAATAACCAGGCCCATCAGCAGATCCAGGCGCAGCAGCATCAGCAGCCGCAGGTGCAGCAGCATCAGCAGCAGCCGCGGAACGAGTCGCGGCCGGCTTCGCAACCTCGCGAGCAATCGCGTCCACAGAAACAGGAGAAGGAGCCGAAGGAGCATCGCTGAAGCAACTGGCGATATCCGGAAGCGGCATTACGAAGGCCCGGGTTCGCCGTGGGCTTTCGTGTGTCTGGATGTAAGTACGAGATTGCCCGACTCGCGTTATGCGCTGGCTGGGCGGAGTCCGGCGATCTCCACCTCGAGTCCGCCAAAATCGGGATGCAGGTTTTCACGGACGCGGTAGGCAACGTCGATCCTTGAGCCCTGGCTGAGGCCGAGCTCGGCGGCGCGGGCGGCCATGTCCCAGCCAACGGCGCGCGTGGCGGCGGATTCATCGTTCGTAGCCAGTTCGAGACGAAGATGGCGTTCTTTCATGATGCGCGGCGCCGATACGACGCGGGCGTTGCAGGCTACGAAGATGGGTTCAGGATTGCCGTGGCCCAGCGGCTCGAGTTTTCGCAGCCAGCCCGCAAGCACCGCGGTGATCTGATTCAGCGGCAATTCGGCATGAATGTTGAGGATGCGCTCGGGCTCACGCGCAGCGAGGCGCTCGGCGGCGCACTCGGCAAGGCGGCGCTTGAGTTCGGGAAGTGATGTCGCCGGCAGCGCAAAACCAACGGCGAAGGCGTGTCCGCCGAAGCGGGTGAAGAGATCCGCGCAGGTTTCGATGGCTGAGAGCAGCGGAAATCCGTCGACGGAGCGGCCGGAACCGTGCGCCACGCCGTCTTCGACGCTGATGACGATCGCGGGCTTGGCGGTGCGTTCCACGACGCGCGAAGCGAGGATGCCGATAACGCCGCGATGCCAGCCGTCGCCGTCGACCACGACCAGGCGCGAGGCGGCGAGTTCGGGATCGGAACTGAGGCGCGTTTCAATGGCGGTGAGGGCCTGGGCTTCGGTTTCACGGCGCTCGCGATTAAGGCCTTCCAGCTTGTTGGCCAGTTCGGTAGCGCGGACGGCGTCACGCGTGCAGAAGAGCTCGATGATGTCGGAGGCCACATCCATGCGGCCGGCGGCGTTGATGCGCGGGGCGAGGCGGAAGGCAATGTCAAAGCCGGTCAGCGGTTTTGTGGAGGGATCAAGTTGTGCGGCTGCGAAGAGGGCGCGCAGGCCGGCGCCGACGGGGCGGCGCAGTTCACGCAAACCGAGCGCGGCGATCACGCGGTTTTCGCCACGCAGCGGAACCGCATCGGCAATGGTGGCGATGGCCGCTACCTTGAGGAAGCTGGGCAGCAGCTTTTCGCGGGTGCGGTCGGCATCGCGGCGTTCGAGCAACGCCTGAGAAAGCTTCAGGGCGATGGCGGCGCCGCAGAGCGATTTCTCGGGATAGCAGCAGCCGTGCTGGTTGGGATTGAGGATGGCGAGCGCGTCGGGAACAGTATCGTCGGCCTGCGACAGATGGTGGTCGGTGATGATGAGGTCGAGGCCGAGGCGACGCGCGGTCTCGGCTTCGGCGAAGGCGCGCATACCGGTGTCGACGGTGATGACGAGGCGAACGCCTTCGGCAAAGGCAGCTTCGAGCACGGCCGACTGCAGGCCATAGCCCTCGCGCAGGCGGTGGGGGACATGGAAGCGAACGATGCCCCCGAGCATCTCGATCGTGGTTTTGAGCAGAACGACGGCCGTCGTACCGTCGACGTCATAGTCGCCGTAGAGCAGGATGGGCTCCCGGTACGCGATAGCGGCTTCCACGCGTTCGACCGCCGCAGCCATGCCAAGCATGAGCAGCGGGTCGTGAAGCTGGTCAACTTCAGGATTGAGGTACGCGAAGGATTCTGCAGAGGTGGTGATGCCGCGGGCGACGAGCAGTTCTGCCAGAACCAGGGGAATGCGCGCTGTGGCGGCCAGAGCTTCGGCCTCGTGCGGGTGCGATGCTGAAAGAACCCAGCGTTGACGTGGAGCACTGAGCTTGATTGCGTCGTTCTGAACTGCGCCCGCGGCGCTCACCGTGCTTACTCGTCCTCTTCGTCGTGTTCGTGATCGTGGTCGTCGATGATGATGTCGTTGAAGCTTTCGACATCTTCGAGCAGGGATTGGAAGCGCTCGTACCACTCGGTGGTGGTCTCGTGCAGGAAGACGATGCCCTGGTAGACGAAGCCGAGCTGAATGTAGCCGACCATGCCGGCGTATTTGCGGAGCCATTGCGCTTCGACGAGTTCAGAGGCTTCCTCATCAGGAAAATTCATCTCTCCTGCTTCTTCAATGAGCCGATCGAGTTCTTCACGTTCGAGGCGCATCTCGCTGAAGGTGACGAATGGCGCGCCGACGTGTTTGGCCATTTCCACGAAGTCTTTCCACGCATCGGGATTGCCTTCGCCTTCCCATACGACCGAGGAAATGTCTTCCGTCACGTATCCCGGAAGACGAACGAGACCATGGCCTTCAATGAAGGCCACCATGTCGTCTTTCAGCGACAGTAGATTGTCCGTGCTCATAGTCAAGCAATCATTCTCTCAGATGGGAGTGGGTTGGGAAGGAGCAAATGTGGAAAGATTCCGCCGCAGGCCGGGCCTGTAAGCTGGAAGAAGGAGAAACGATTTTGCCCGTCTTCAAGCACCATGTTTTTGTCTGCCATAATATCCGACCCGCGGATGCGCCGCGCCCCTCGTGCACGACCGATGGAAAAAGCGAACTGCACGCGCAGTTGCAACAGCTTGCCAAAGCGGCCGGGCTTGGGAGGCACGGTGCGCATCAACAAGTCCCTTTGCCTTGACCAGTGCGAGCACGGGCCCACGGTGGTGGTGTATCCCGAGGCGGTCTGGTACGGCCACGTCAAGCCCGAGGATGCCGCGGAAATTGTGCAGGAGCACCTGGTGGGCGGCAGGCCGGTGGAGCGCCTGCGTCTGGCCGATGAGTGCATCAATACGAAGAACTGCCCGCACCGGCAGCCAGTGGACAGTGCTCGGTGATCGGGGATCAAGGCTGTCATCAGGCGGGGCCATCGGCCCGCGTTCACTGTTCCCTAACCACTGATCACCGCAGAAAAGCTCTTCCTGGTGTACACCTTGCGGCCGTATGCGTTATTCTTTTTACTTAACCCATGATTTTTTCGCGTGAATACATTGGGTATCTCGCCCGCCGTACGGTCAAGCACCTCATCGACGCCAAAATGATCACCACCAGTGATTTGAAGGGCACGGAGGCGCGCGTGACCGAAGGTCTGACCGAGGAACTGGCCCTCGAAGACCGCATCAACGAAGAGGTGCGCGTGATCCTCGACGCGTACTCCGAAGAGATGCGCAAATCAGGCGCACAATACGCCGAGATGTTCAAGAAGGTGAAGACCGAACTGGCGAAAAAATACAAGGCGGTGCTATGAGGATCAGCCGCGACAAGGTCAACAAGCTGGCCCACACCGTGGCTGATACCCTGGCCGAGATCGACGCCGTGGGCTTCATGGAGGATCGCAATACCATCCGCCAGGAGGCGCGTAAAGCGCTTGAGAATCTGCTGACCGAAGAGGCGCGTATCGATGCCGCCGCACGCCAGAAGATCGCCTCGCAGCGCAAGATTATCCTCGAAGGCTCGCAGGAGTGGGAGATCCTCTACCGCAAGTACTACAACGAGGAAGTCCGCAAGCTCGGAATCTAGGAACTGAAGCAGGGTTGTGAAAGCACGACTTCGGTCGTGAGATGTTCCTTCGCCAGCCGATAGCGAATTAATTGCTCGACCGTAATCATTTTCAATCCGTGTTCACGGCAGAACCCGATCATGTCCGGGACGCGCGCCATGGTTCCATCGTCATTCATGATTTCGCAGATCACGCCGGCCGGCGTGAGGCCTGCCAGGCGCGCCAGATCGACAGAGGCTTCGGTCTGCCCCGGCCGGGTGAGAACACCGCCGGGCCGCGCACGCAGCGGAAAGACATGGCCGGGCCGCGATAGATCCTTAGACGTCGTTGCCGGGTCGACAGCGCACAGGATTGTCTCAGCACGGTCATAAGCCGAGATTCCGGTGGTGACGCCGCGTCCCGCGGCATCGATCGATTCAGTAAACGCGGTACCGAAGAGAGACGTGTTGTGCTTCGTCATTTGTTGAAGACCAAGGTCCTCGAGGCGCTCAGCAGTCATGGACAGGCAAATGAGACCACGGCCATATCTGGCCATGAAGTTCACCGCTTCAGGGGTCACCTTTTCGGCTGCCATGGTGAGATCTCCCTCGTTTTCGCGGTCTTCATCGTCGACCACAACCACCATGCGGCCGATTCGGATATCTTCGATCACGCTTTCTACATCTGCAAACGGAGAGATTGGTGTCATCCAGCATTACCTCGGCAACTAAGTGGAATGTATTACCGCGCCAGAGTGAAGTTGTCAGCATTCTGTCATCGGATTGTCACTTGGTAAGCGCGTCTGAAGATGACTCTTCCAGGCGAATTCCAAAGCGTCGACCAGGTTAGTAAGGCTGTTTCGACTCAGGAGGATAGGGTTTGCCAAACTTATTGGCATGGGCCGTGCTTCCGATTCCCGCCATCGGTATCGCTACCGTGCCAAGGTCGACCAAGTGCGGAGGAAGGTGCACCCGGCGGGTTTCGCGCGCAAGCGTGGCTTCCGGCACTCCTTCGATCCACAAATGCAATTCGTAATCACCCGGAGGAATGTTATGGAGCGTAAATGCGTTGCTCTCGTCGGCGATCGCATAGAGAGAAGTCGGCAGGACGATCACGACGGCGCTCATTTCGGGATGAATATTGCAGAAGATGTAGGAGATGCCTTCGCGCGGAAACGCCACTGACTTGGTCGATCCAGCCTCATACAGTCCGAGATCGAATTGTTTGCCTTGGAATTTCGAAAAGACGTTATGGAAAAAGGGATCGGCATTCGGAAATTGGACAACCGCGCCGACGGGAATCACCTGAAGATGAGGAATAAACGTGCGGTTCTTCTGCAGCAAGGTATATCGCCCGTGCGGTGAAAATGGACTGGCTGGAGTTCCCGGCAGCGGAACAAGCCAGATAACCGCAGGCACGCTGTGCGGCTTCCCCTTGTCCGCGGGTGGAAATCGAAGTTGAAGAGATGCGGTCGGGTTCTCCTCTGCATGGCCCAGTGCTCTCGTCAGGCTTGCGAGGCAAGCAAGACATAACAGCCAGGTAGCGACTTTGCCGGATCTGATCAAAACTTGAAACCCGCTCCCAGGCCGATTACGTTATTTGCTGACGGAGGACTTAGCAGGGGTGAACTTTCCAGGTGCCGATACTCGAGCGAAAACAGTAAGTACGCGCTGGGCTTGTAGATTACGTTTCCGGTGATCGTCTGGTTTCTGGCAAGATTCAGGTAAATAGGTCCACCAGGAATAGCGTCTCTCATCAGTTCATTCGCAAAAGCATTATCAATACCAAGGGCCGCATTCAATTCCAGGCGCTCGTTGATCGCTTCCTTTAACTGCGCCCATCCACCGACGTCATTCAAAGGATGAAAGTAATATGCGCCCGAATCGGGGTCGAGGTGATAGGTGAAGTCTTTGTAGGCTCCGCCGCCCAGGCCGCCCAGCGCCAGTCCGCGATAAGCGTTTGCAGTAAGTGTCAGTCCTGCCGGTAACCCCAGGCGAGTATCGACGGTTCCCGCCCATGAATCGAATAACCGCCCGTTCGGGTCGCGAAGAGGGGCGAAATGCCCGCCGAAGCCGATCTGGCTGCCCGTTTCACGCGATTTGGATCCAAGCAATGCGATATGCGCATCAAGTCCAGGCCAGCGACTTTGCTCCGCGCTACTGGGCGGGGTTCCTGAAGGAAATCCGTAACTAATGGTTGGCGTTAACGGCGCTTCGCCAACGTCAACCAATGCAGCTTCGAGTTGAATGTCCTGGGTCCGTGAAATTGGAATCATCTGCCTGACGCCTGCCTGTGGATTCCACGTCCACAGATTTCCCGACCAGGCCAGCGCGGGAACCGCAACTGCTGTCAGGGAGGTGGGTGAGTCAGGATTGAAGATGGGACGATCCAGGGCAAAATGGACGTCGGTATGGTTCCAATGCAACCCGGCATGAGCAGTTCGGAGGCGCAGGAACGTCGCATTGGCGGAATAGGCCCCGGTGTAGGAACCTACAGGGGACGCAGCCTGGGGCATTCCATCAAAATCGACGCGCAGGTCTGCGTAGCTTTCCGCGCCGAGCACGTGGGGCCCCTGTGCGTCGATGCCGAGCACCGTCTGCCTCACCGTCGCCCCCGTGCTCCCGGAGCCAGGTATGGCCAGTGTTGGCGTAGACGGCGCATCCACTGCAGCGGTGTTCACAAAGGCGTTGAACAGGAGAAGACCAGTCACCTTGACGGGGAATTTCGACTCGCTTTCCACCTTGGTCTGATCATGCGTCGCTATCTGCGACGCCTGCATTTCCTGCTGTTCGCGGATATCGTCAATGGCGGCTGCGGTGTTCGCGGGTTCGCTTTGCGGGACAGACGGCGAGGTGGAACTGTCAGGCGGCGAACCTGGTGCCGGGACACTTTGGGTCACCTGCTGTTCGAGTGCGCTCAATTGCTTCTGCATTGCGTTCAGTTGCCGCTGGGACTGCTCCAGTTGTGCCTGGGTGCTTGCCATCGCATCTTTCAGTTCCTGAATCTGCTGCGAGAGATTCTGTGCAGCCGTATCCTGCGCAGACAGAGACAGTGAACCGGGTGCGCCAATTAAAAAGAGAAGCAGGCACAGGCGGCACCTACTGTAACAGAAGCGAACAGGATACGTGTTTGGGCTAAGTCCCCACATTCTCATCTGGCTCACCTGATTCAATGGTGCTTTCCAACTCGTCCATTTCGTCATACACCTGAAGATCGCGCGCCACCCTCATCTGGAAAATCGTTTCCCCTGGCCGGCTGCTCAGTAGAGTGACCTCGCCTCCGTGTTCCGACGCGACGCAGTGTGCAAGAGTGAGACCAAGGCCGGTGCCTTTCTGTTTCCCCTCGCTCACGAACGGCTCAAAAAGACTTTTCCGAATCTTGAGTGGTACGCCGGCGCCATTGTCGATCACGTTCACGATCACGTGGTGCTCCCTGATTTCCAAGGTTGCGAGTACATGGGCCGCATCGCCCAGGCGCTGAACCGACTGGCAGGCATTGAGGAGCAAATTGAAGATCGCACGCTCAACTTGTTTTCCATCCACCACAACCTTCGTCTCTTCCGGATCGCCGCAGCGGGCCTCAATTCGAACCTTCTCGCCGTCAGGATGGGTGCGAGCCAGTGCCACGGCCCGTTCCAGCAAGTTCGACATCAATTCCGGCGTTCTTCTGATGCTCGATCCCGTACGGCTGAAAATGAGAAGCGATTCGATCATGTCGGTTGTGCCCAGGACTGCATTGCGGATATCGGTGAAGATCTCCGCACGTTCCCGAGTTGAGAACTGATCGCTTGCGAGAAACTCCGAGTTTGCATAGATAGTCGCGAGATAGTGCCGGAAATCGTGGGAAACCGAGCTCGCCATTCTGCCAATGGTTGCCAGCCGCTCAGATTCTACCAAGGCCTGATTTGCGTGCTGGATCTCGTGGCGCATGCCGGCGAACGCCCCACTCAGTTCGAGCACTTCCTGGGTACCGTGACGAGGTATTCGGTGATCGACATCTCCCATTCCAAACGCGCGAACGCTCGTTGAGAGCTCCTCGAGAGGCCGCGTCACAAGGCGTGAGAGAGTGATCATCAGGATCGCACCGCATATTAGTGCCAGCAGGCCGGCGCTCAGAACCATTCGATCAATTTCATCGATCGACCGTTTCGCCGGTTCCAGGGACTTCAAAACGACCAGTTGCAGCGGCGAGGATGCCGAAGCGGAAAGATCTTCAGCAACCGACAGGAATTGAGCATCTCCAAGTTGCACGGTTGAAGGCGCGCGGTTTGTCCCGGAAAGCAACGATGGCTGAGCCGCCAGGCTGCTTTGCGTTGCCGGCGTGAGCGTGGTGGCGACCACCTTTCCGCGACTGAGGAAGGTAGCGTCAACACCGGTAGGCTGGCTGATCTGGCGGACCGTTCGCTCGTTCGATACACCGCTGATCACATACCCCAGAAGCGTGCCGCTCTGGACACTGCCGAAATAGATGGGGCGTACCGAGCAGGCGTAGAGCGACTGCCCGTCAATAAGGTAGTGGATACCCTGCGAAGACAACACTACCTTCAACCCATCGCGCAGGCTTGAGCCTTCCGTTGGGGTTTTGGTATAAGCCGCGACAACGCGTCCGCTTGAGTCAGCCAGAGCAAAAAGATCAGTTCCACTGAGCTGCCAGAATTCGACGGCGCCATTCTGGATGGTGAGATCATCCCCGCTGGTCATCAGTGCCTTCAGGGTCGGAAGTTCTGCCAGAAGCGCATTTTCGCGCTCCAATGCCGCCAGCCGCTCATCCTCAAGGTTCTGAAAAGTTATGACGGAGTGCTCAAGATCACGGGAAAGGTCGTTGGTGATTTGTGCACGCCAACGGTAGCGAATGACGAGCGCGCACAGGCTGGTCACGATGAGCGTGACCACCGCCATGCCTAACAGGAGAAGCGCGTAGGTCCTAATCCCCTTCTTCCGACGCAGGGTTGCTTCGCGGAGAGGGAATTCACTTTCCATAAGATGTGCCGTTTCGGGCGTCAAGGAACAAACTTGTATCCGGCACCGTAGATGGTCAGCAAGTGCCTGGGACTGGCCGGATCTGGCTCCAGTTTCTGGCGCAGCTTGAGGATCTGGTTATCCACGGTTCGGGTCGTAGGATACGAATTATACCCCCATACCTCGTTCAGAAGGGCCTCACGCGTAAGCACACGTTCAGCTTTTTCTGTGAAGAACTTCAATAGCTTGAACTCATGAGCCGTAAGTATGACCGGAACACCATTCCGCTGGACTGTCATTTTGTCGAAATCTATTTCACAGTCCGCAAATCGGTAAACCGTTGGCAGGCTTGGCCTCCGTTGTCTCCGGATCGCCGCATAAACACGGGCCGTCAGTTCCCTGGGGCTAAAGGGCTTTGTCACGTAATCATCGGCTCCCAATTCGAGAAGGAGCACCTTATCCGCAACTTCGGTGATCGCGCTGAGCACGATGATCGGGGTTTCGCTCGACTGGCTCTTGAACTTCTGGCACAGTTCGCGCCCGGAGATATGGGGAAGAATCAAATCCAGTACGACCGCCAGCGGGCGTTCTTTGCGGAACAATTCCAGCGCTGCCAGGCCATCGCCGGCGACAACCGCGGTGTAGCGCTCCTCGGTGAAGATTCTTCGCAGCACGCGCTGCATGCGCTCATCGTCTTCGACGATGAGAATGGTGCCGAGGCTTGCTGACGGCGCGGATTCGGTTTGGGTGTCTGCTGCCAACGCGATCTCTTGCATCATAGTTGAAGACCTTTGCATATATTGTGATGAATCCAACTCCAATTCGGGTAGCAAAAATCAAAAAATTACAATCGGATGACAATTCCAGGGCCCCGCAACCCGGCTTCCACCCGGAATTATCACCCTCTTCGATGGGGATGGCGCTTCCCGCACAGTAATACTTGAAGCTTCACGGCTCATTGAACTGTTCCCGGGCGGAACAACGGACTGTCTCGAAAATCAGCTCTCAGCACCCGCCCCGCTGCTGAGCGCGCGGCCGCCTCATTCTGCACCAGTACGCTGACCATGAGGATTGCCCACATCGGAAGCGACAGATCGAACCGATCCGTGTCCGCAAGTCCGCGTACGAGGATAAAGAGCAGAAAAGCAAGAAAGAACGACCGCTGAGGACCCTTGACCAGTTGCCGGATATGCCTAAAGAGGCTACCGTAAATCCCTGCAAAGATCACGATGCCGATCACTCCGTAGGCATAGAACTGTTGCAGCAGCTCATTGTGTGCATGAGCGGCTTCAAACTGATCCGGAGCAAACGGAGGAATCACCTTCCAGGCAGAGTCGAATCCATGTCCGACCCACGGCTGCTGGATACCTTCCGCCAGAAAATAGGCCCATATGCCCAACCTTCCAGTCAATGTTTCCGACTGGTTTCCAGCATTGCTGTAGACGTCGAAATAAGATGTCAGCAATCCCCAGAACAGACCAAGTGCCGCCACGGCGGAGACGGCTAACAGGATTTTGGTCTTGCGGCTTATCGATTTGTCGCTGATCAACAGAAAGCCCTGGCTGACCAGAAATGCCACGATTGTCGTCTTGCTGAGCGAGCGAAGAAGGGTAACTGCGAGGAAGAGCGCCTGAACCCCCAGCTTTCCTCTTCCATTGCGCAAGAGATATTGAGCGAAGAAGAAAGCGAATGCGCACACATAACCAAATTGATTGGGCCCCAGCAAATCCTCATCGCCGAGCCGAAGATCGGATTCCGCTGGCAGAATCCAGGCAATGGCGGCGACCAGGCATGCGCCCCACACGAAGCCCTTCATTAGCGAGTCGGCGACTTCCCTTGGAGATCTTCTCTGCAGCAGGAGAAGCAGAATCGTCACGTCCGCGCACATCGCGCACCAGTATGCCGCTGAGTCAGGTAATGACGCTGTGCTGCTCCACATGAGGCTGCAGCACGAGAACCCAAGGTACAGGATTACCCAACGGACACTGGGAAGCCCCGCCATCCATTGCAACGGATTTAGAATTGGTCCTCCGGAACAGAATGCGACCACAAGCAAAAAAACAAAATCGAGTGCGATATTGATTGCCGTGCCTGCCTGCGGGTCAGCACCGAGCGCGCGCACCGAAAGAAGCACACTGACGATTCGGAACGAGAAATAGAAGCCGACCGCGAAGGGCAAGGTGCCGATCCGGGTGCGGAAAGGAAGAGCATTCTCGAAATTGCTGCTTGTTGAGATCATGTCACTCAGTGCGTGTACATCTCCGGAATGCCCTGACTTCCGGCCGGAGGGAGATGCCTGATGAACACCACAATCGACCAGAGTTCCTCGTCGGACAAGACGCCTTTGGACCCAGGCATTCCCGAAGGCTCGATTCCGTAATCGAGGATCGTCTTCAGCTGTCCATCGGTATAACTCTGCACTTCAGGGGAGGCGAGCGATGGAACGGGCGGAGAGATGTGATCGACAAACGGCACGCCCGTGTTCTGCCCATCCATCCCGTGGCACGCGACACAGTAATGCGAGAATGCTTCCTTGCCGTCGGCAAGGGTATCCGCATTATCGGGGAGTGGATTGTTTTGTTTCTTGTTGCCGACGAAAATGTGGTGTTTCACGAAGGTCATGGTCTTGGTTTCCACTTTTCCCGGCGCCTTGGCCTTGCAGCCTGCGATTCCCACCACGAGAATGGCGACTGCTGTTGCTACACGCCTGTGCATCCTAGTCCACCACATGGAATGTCAACATCATCGAACCATGACCCTTGCCGCAGAACACGTAACAATGCCCGACGAAGTCGCCGGTTTTGTCCGGGGTAAACTGCACTTGCGCAGTACCATGGGCTGCCACCTTGACCGCTACGTTCAACTCACGGACGCGAAGACCATGAGCCACATCATTGCTTTTCAGCACCAGCAACACGGGCTGGCCTTTCTTCAGCGTGATCTCTCCGGGATCAAATGTGAACTGCCGGGCCGTGATTTCGATTCGCTGTGGAGCAGACTCGGCCCTGGCTGCTGAAACCGAAAAGCCCAAAACCAACGTGATCACAGCTGCTATAGCCAGCTGCCTGCACTTTTTGTGCATAACTCTCCTTTGAGGCGGGTGTCTTTAATCATTCAAATGCGCATGCCTTCAGGCAAAATGGACGGGCGCTAGGGATTTAGAAAATGAAGCAGGGCTTTGTAGTCCGCTTCACTGAGATTTGCGCGCACGCGCATGTGTCTCGCAACGGCCCCTGTGACGCTCGGAGAAAACCCTTGCGGCTGGGAATGACACCGCGAGCAGTTCTGATTGAATACCTGTTGGCCGCGATCGGTCATCGGGCGAAGACCTTTCGAAATGCCACTGCTCTGAGGCTTTTGCTGCGAACTTTCCGACTGGCCAGTCGCAAGGCTCGAGCCCAAGGTCAACACTGCCGCGGACAACAGAAGTCCCAGCATGGCCCTTTCCGCGTAGTTCATCGCTTCTCCTTCTTCTACATCTCCGCACCGCTACAGGCTACTTAGACCATTGTGGCCGCATGTCACGAAGGAGTCTGAAGTTTGTCATTGCATTGTCTCGTTGCAGATAGATTGTTGAGTTCCTGCCCAGTGACAACTCGTTGACATTTCAACGACTGTCCTCTGACAACCTGGAAGCCGCGAAGGGCTAGCGTTGAATTGTCCTTGAGAGGAAAGGTCAACTGCTTTCCCTGTACAGGCACCCATGAGCGAGACGGCAATCTCGGTGGCGATGGCCACTTACAACGGTGAGCGCTTTCTGCGCGAACAATTGGAGAGTCTCGCGCGACAGAGTTTGCTTCCCCTTGAATTGATTGTGTGCGACGACGGATCGACAGACGGCACGCTCGACATCCTGCGCCGGTTTGCGGCGAGTGCACCTTTTTCTGTCGAGATCTATCAGAACGAAACAAGGCTGGGTTCTGGCTTCAATTTTCTGCGCGCCCTGGGCCGCTGCACTGGTGATCTGGTAGGGTTCTGCGATCAGGACGACGTCTGGAAAGAGCAGAAGCTAAGCGTATGCCTTGAAGTTATGCGCGATCCCGGCGTCACCTTGGTCAGCCACTCCGCAGGCGTCTTCTCCTCGCAGCCGATGCCCCGTCGTTGGAGGCATCCCGACCACCGCGCTCACGTATGGCGCAGTTGCAACGACTTCGCCGTGCAGCGCTGGACGTTGCTGGGCTTTTCAATGGTCCTGAGACGGGCTGTTTTGGACAGAGTGCCTATTCCACCGTACAGTGCCGATCTCTCGCCCGTGTGCGCTCATGACGTGTGGAGCACGATCGCCGCTTTGTCGTGTGGCCGGGTCGTTTTGCTTCCGGATGAACTCACCGCTTACCGCCTGCACGAGAGCAATGTCACGCTGCACCCGCCTGCCAGCGGCTTGACACGCCTTGCGCCAGATCCAATCTCGCTCCAACGTGGCGCCGAAAACTACGCGGGTCTGGCAGAGTTTCTTCGCTACGCTACATCCTTTTGTGATGATTCTGCGTCTCGAGTTTTTCAGGACTATATCCGCCAGGCTGAATCCTATAGCCGCGCGTGTAGCGAGCGTTCGCGGCTTCACCAGGCATGTGGGCATCGTGGGAGAGCGATAAACACCCTTGCCCGCATGCTGGCGAAAGGCAACTACGCACCGCGCAGTCTTGGGGCCAAAGCGTTTTTTCGCGACGCACTTCTGGCGGTTCTCTGGCAGACTAACGGACAGATGATCAGGGACGATGCCTCCATCTCCGCGGGAATTCCAGTGTCGGACAAACCCACGGTCCATCAACAACGGCCCTGACCATCGAGTAAGCACAGTTCCGGCTTGCCTTCGGTAAGCCAGTTTTGTCAGTAGGGCGGAGGATTTATCACCCATGAACGGCTTCTTGAGTCTCATTGATTCCACGCTCCGCGGAGTAGTCTCCCGTCCGCCATTTGTGAAGACGAGGCCCGTAGTGGCCGGCAAGGTCGATGCGCGCGGCGGCTACCGATTGTGGGCTCCGACCTACGTCGCGGAGACTGCAACCAGTTTTCTTGACGATGAATTAGCCCGACAAATGCTTCGAGGGTTGCCGCATCGACAACTGCTGGATGCAGGATGCGGGGTGGGACGGCGGATCAAGGATATTCCCGATGCTGTGGGCATGGATCTGAGCCCTGAAATGCTCGCGGCTGGAGGAATGGAGAACGTTGTGGAGGGAGACGTCAGAGCGATTCCCTTTCCTTCAAACCGCTTCGACATGGTCTGGTGCCGATTGGTCCTGGGTCACCTGCCTGATCCGCTTCCTGCCTATCTGGAAATCGCGCGCGTCTGCAGGCCGGGCGGGTACGTGTTTGTTACTGACTTTCACCCCGATGCTGTTGAAGCCGGCCACCGCAGGACCTTCAATCTCGACGAAAAGACCGTATACGAGATTGAGCACTACGTGCACACGAACCACCAACAACTGGCAGCAAAGGCAGGGCTGACCTGCGTCGCCTCTCGCGAAGGTGCGGTGGGAGCCCCGATTCGGAACTTCTATGCCCGGGGCATCGGTCTAAAGGCATATCGGAGAGACTTCGGCCTCAAACTCGTATCCGCTTTCCTTTTCCGCCGGTTAGCTTGATCCATCTGGGCGAAGGATTTT
Source organism: uncultured Acidobacteriaceae bacterium (assembly GCA_963774175.1). Classification (GTDB taxonomy): domain Bacteria; phylum Acidobacteriota; class Terriglobia; order Terriglobales; family Acidobacteriaceae; genus Telmatobacter. Next base: position 217,694 of record CAVZDT010000015.1, on the reverse strand, counting down.
GCCGAGCCCGCCGGCGGCAGAGTGGGGACGACTCACGCCGGGTCGTTACTCGTGCTTCCAGACTGGAAATAGAAACCGGTAGACAATTCCGGTCTCCCAGATATTCGCGTCGCCCTGGGATGAGAACTGCCTCGAATAGCTGGTGAGGATCCGCACCTCGTGCGGCAGGTGGTAATCGAGACCGAAATCGGCGCGCTGGGTATTCACGGAAGGCAAACCATCGTTGGAATCGGGTGCGTCGCGGAATGTTTGCTGCATCCGAAACACCGGTTCGAGCCGGCCAAGAACGCTGTCAGCTCCGCCGAAGTGCGAAAGCCGATCATCGGTTTCAAACCAGTATCCCTTGGCATGTGGACCGCGAGCAAACTCAGAGCGGAACCGGAAGCCAGTGTCGACGGGCTCCCACCAGAGATGAACGCCTTCGAAGTTTTCGTGCTCGCTGCCGAGAGAACGCCCGTACGAGGCACCTACTTCCAATCCCTGCTCGGGGAGGTAAAGGGACCCTTGTCCACCACTGGAGCGCTCAGCACCGAAGTACGCGTTTGTGCTGTTCGCAGAATAGTATGCTGCGTAACTCAGAGACGCATGCGGGTTGGAAAATGCGTTGCCACGCACCATGCCGCCTACGCTCGATCCGGTATTCATTAGCCCGGTCCCGTAAATAATCGGCAGGTCCTGGAGCGTCTCTATCCAGATCTGCGTAAGGCGCTCGTTGGTGGTCCCGAAGGGCGTCAGGAACTCCCCACCCACCACGGTTGCATGCGGCCCCGCAGATATATCTGCCTGCAGATAATCCATAGTTTTGAAGAAGCTGCTCTTGTATCCGACACCCGGCTTGGGAAAGAAAGTTTCAAGAAGTGTCGCCCGGGTCTCGACCAGAACGTGACCACCAACGGGCGCGACCAGCACAGGCTTGAGGTAAGGGAAATAGTTGGTATTTCCACCATTTGTCGAGGTAAAGAAGCCGATACCGCCAGAGATGATCGGTGGATCCTGTGCAATCGCTCGTTGCACGGCGAAGATCGCGGCAAGCACAACGAGAACGACCGATGTGCGGCGGGTTATCTTGACGTAGGCGGGAGTTACTCTAAAGCGCTTCATAACAGTCACGATACCGGCGGATGCGTTTTGATGTGTCTCAGTATCGTCTGTTCTTTGTCAAACGATTGTCATCGCCGATTTCAATGACAAAATGACAAATGGATAGCTCGAAAAGGGAAACAGCAAGTTGAGGATGACTTAGCGACTCACGCAATCTGGCTGAGAATCCTGACATACCTCACGCGCATTGCGGGGTCATCTGCCGTCGCTGCCAGATGCTTTATTTCATCCATTGAGGGTTGCAAGTTCAAAGGCAGCGACTTCCAGTAATACTTCAACTTCCTTGAGCCCCAATTGGCGTATATCTCTTCCCACGATTTGCCGGATTCTCCACCGAACGCCAGGTTCGAAGGGTTGATAGCCCGTAGATAATCCTGGAATCGGCAGTCGAGGGAGATACGCATTCTATTCGAGCGATTGGGCGTCGCGCGGTGAACGGTCAGGCTATGAAAGATCAAAACGTCCCCAGCGTTCACGTTGCCGCTAACCCACTCGTCGCCCATTTCGGCTTCCGCGGGAATTTCCGGAACATGAAGATTGGCGTCCACGTGGTTCTGGAAGCCAAACAGGTGGGACCCTTCGAGTATCTGTAGAGGCCCAACCTCGACCGGACAGTCGTGAAGGGGAATCCACGCGGTAAAGCACTCCGGGTCTCCATTCATGAATCGATAGTCCTGGTGCGCATGAACGGTCAGCTTTTCGCATTGGGGAAAGATAAGCCGGCCGATGGGTTTGGGATGAATGAGAACCCGGTCACCGACAAGCATCTTCATGACGGATTGCATTTGCGGATGGTGCGGCAATGCATGGAATGCTTCCAAACTGAAGACCTGCCGGTAGGTTCGCTTGAACGACGGATCGGGATCGCCGCATGCGGCACCTACGTTTGCCATTCGCTCAATGGCTTCGGAGCCGGACTTTAACCACCCGGCCCAGGACAGAACCCGGGTGACCTGATCGAGAAGATTCCCCAGATCGTTCCGGGGCAATAGCCCGCGAATAAGCACATACCCTTTTGAGCCGATCTCCTGCTGCATGGTGTTGGGGTTGAGATCAGACGCCTGGAGTTCGTGAAATGCTTTCATATTCTTCCCCAATCGGTTTCAAAAACGTCCTTGACTGCCATGCCCGCTGATCCTGGACTCGAATTGGCGAGTCTGAGTGGAATCGCCGGCATTCGAGTGACTACCACAAAGACGATCGTGAGCATTACAGACGCTAACGTAATGGATCGTGTCCGCTATCGTGTCTTTGCACGGTCTTCTCTTTGTCAAATGATTGTCATCTGTTTTGTATCAGCCAGATGACCTGCAAACAGGTCAGAGTGCAGTATTGGCAGGCATGGATTTGTATTCAGGCAACAAAATGGTGACATTCGCTTTACACCGACATGACAAGCCTCCGATAGACGTCCGCTAGTCTCTGGGAAAGATGCCGCTGCGGAATGGGTACACACACATGCAGGCCCTCCCCCAACTCGCGAGTGCGGTGACCTCGGATGCGGAGATATCCGCGACTTGTTCACGCTCTGGCTCTGCACGGAGTCGCTTGACTCGCGCGCAGGAACTCCGCATGGCGGTATTGTTGCTCTTCTGCGATCCCATCTCAGAACGATGTTCCCGTTTCCTGAACCTGTCGAATACAGAATGGCAAGATCTGCTCCGCTGGCTCGATTTCAGTGGATTAGCCCTCTATTTTCTTGACAGACTTGTCGAGTTGGACCTCTGCGGCCTGCTACCGCCCGCGATATTTACTCGCCTGCACCTGAATCTGATCGATAACGCTGAACGAACCCAGCACATGCTCTCGGAATCCGTCGCAATACAGATGGATTTTCAAGAGGCGGGCCTTCGCTACGCAAATCTCAAGGGAATTTCGCTTTGGCCCAGTGCAGTGACGAAACCTGAATTGCGCTCCCAGTTTGACGTGGATTTTCTGGTCGGGAACGAAAGCGCGCACACGGCCCGGGACATTCTCGAACGGCGGGGATACCGTCTTTACGCAATTAGCGGCAGAAGTTGGGAGTTCAAGCGAAACGAGCGACCAGGCGTCTCTCTGAAGGACATCTACAAGCACTTCGATTCCTATGGTGTGGAATTGCACCTTGAGGGCGATCATGCGAATACTCAGTCGCCGCTGGACAGGGTGCAATGGCGCGAAGTGAATGGTGCGAGGATGCCTGTGCTGGCGCCGGTTGACTTGTTCCTTGGCCAGGGACTTCATGTGTTCAAACACTTGTGCGGCGAATTCACGCGGGCGTCGCAGTTGCTGGAGTTTCGACAGCACGTAGTCACGCGTCGCAATGACGACCAGTTCTGGAGTGAGCTTCGAGCTGCCGCGGCAGACAATCCGCGGGCTTCGCTGGGCCTCGGCGTGGTAACGCTTCTTGTTACACACGTCATGGGTGAATTTGCACCTGAAGCGCTGACGTCATGGACGATCGACCGCCTTCCTCCATCGGTGCGGCTTTGGGTGGAAGTCTACGGACACCGCGCCGTATTCGGATGCCCTCCAGGCACCAAGTTGTACCTTTTGCTGCGGAGGGCACTTCAGCCTGCGGGCATGCCCGGAAGGCGCTCCATTCGCAGCATACTGCTGCCTGCGCAGTTCCCTCCTCCCGTCATTCGAGCGTTTCCGAATGAGGCGCTCTCTGTTCGGCTTCGTCGTTACCTGATGCAGATCGAAACCGTTCTTGTCCGATTGCGCTTCCACGTTACGGAGGGGCTGCGCTACGCGTACGAGTCACGTCGCTGGCGGCGAATGAATGGGTTATCAAGATGACGTCTTCCTTGCGCTCCGCTGCTCTCGCGTTTGATGGGGTCGCGCCGGCATTCGACCAGCGATTCGGTGGATGGCTCAGCGTTGCGGCGCAGCGTCGAGCGGTGCGCGCAGCTCTGGTTGAACAATTTCCGAAGGGCGGCCACATTCTCGAAGTGGGCGGCGGAACGGGCGAAGACGCCGCATTCTGCGCGCGCCAGGGGTACAAAATGATGCTGACTGATCCCTCACCCGCCATGGTCAGCCAGGCAAGATTGAAATTGCTGCCCCTTGGCGCACAGGCGGAAGTCGCGTCGGCCGAAGACCTTGAAGAGTTGGCTGCCCGGCATCATTCACACGGTGGAGAGCTTTTCGACGGCGCCTTTTCCAACTTCGCCCCGTTGAACTGTGTGATTGACCTGGCCCCGGTCGCGCGGGGGCTTGCGAAGCTTCTCAAGCCCGGCGCTTCCGCAATGCTGGTGCTTTTCGGCACCCTCTGTCCTGGCGAGATGATCACGGAACTGCTGCATCGGAGACCGAGCCAGGCGTTCAGACGGCTCAAGCGTGGAGGTGTGAAGGCACGGCTTGCCAAGCGTGAATTCCAGATTGTTTACCATCGTCGCAGTGCGCTTCGTGATTCTTTTGCGCCGTGGTTTGTGCTGGAGAGATCTCTCGGAATCGGCGTAGCTGTTCCTCCCAGCGGCGCGGAACCCTGGATCTCACAGCATCCGCGATTGCTCGAGCGAATGGAAGCGCTGGACCGCATCCTCTCTCGTCCCTTGGCCGCGCTTGGGGATCACGTGCTGTACCAGTTCCGTCGAACAACGACGCCCATCACGTTCAACAATTGAATGACGACATCAAGACATTCTGACGACACTTAGCCGGGCGCAGAAGGTTAGGCTTCGAAAAAGTACCGGCGGCACGTATCCCAATCGAAAACGGCACGCTGAATGGAGAATTCCACTTGTTGCTGCTGAAAGAAGTCGCGGACATAAATTTCCCAACCCACTGGGGAGATTTTCGCTTGCTGGCATTCGAGGGTGTGGACTCAAGCAAGAGGCTGCATAATACGGAGACGCTTCTGGCGTTGACCCTTGGAGACCTCCACGCAGAGCCTCCCCTGGTTCGCATTCACTCCCAATGCACAACCGGAGATGTTTTCCATTCCCTGCGGTGTGACTGCCATGACCAGCTTCATCTTGCGCTGCAGCTCATTGGGGAACAGGGCGCGGGAGTACTCGTTTATGAGCACCAGGAGGGCCGAGGTATCGGCTTGATTGAAAAACTCCGCGCTTACCAGCTTCAGGACGAAGGCCTGGACACGGTCGAAGCAAATCTCGAGCTTGGGCACGCTGTCGATCTGCGCGATTATGCGCTCTCTGTCGAGGTTCTTCGTTGTCTCCGAATTCATGCCGTGCAACTGATCACCAATAACCCGGAAAAGATCGACGCGGTGCGGGCTTCGGGAATCGAGATTGTAAGGCGGGTGAGTGCCGATGTGCCCGGGAACCCTCATTCCGCTCACTATCTTGCCACCAAGCGCAGTAAACTCGGCCATTTGTCCAATGCTGCGCCAGAGTTCTCTGAAATTAGCAATCATCGCGCAAGGCAAAGATCCAGCAGCTGATATCTCGTGCTCACTGAGAGTCTGGGAACAATGAGCAAGGTATGACATTGAGTTGACAATTCCGGGACAACTCCGACCGTCGCCGCGTTTTACCCTACGTTTCACATGAGAGACATTGCTGGACACGCAAGCACGTTCGGCATCAGCAACGCCAGCGATTTCGTCGAGCAGGCGCGAAGTCTCCGAGGTGAATCGTGGCCCAGGTGTTACTTACTCATTCCTACCATCTTCCTTTCGATCCGAAACAAGTGCATAAGATGCAGCCCTATCCGCCGCTCGGCATGTTGTATGCGGCCACCGCGCTTCGTGAGAACGGTATCTCCGTCGCAGCTTTCGATTCCCTGCTTGAGGCACCCGGCGCTTCATTTGAAGCATTGCTGGCCAAGGAAGCTCCGCGGGTGGTCGCGGTCTATGAAGACGACTTTAACTTTCTCTCCAAGATGTGTCTCACGCGGATGCGGGATGTGGCGTGGGAGATCGCAAGAAAAGCAAAAGCAATAGGCGCAATCACCGTCGTGCATGGGTCCGATTCAACCGATAACCCGACGTTGTTTCTCGAAAACGGCTTCGATTACGCCGTTTGCGGGGAGGCAGAAGAATCGTTAGTTCAGCTATGTCGATCTGTACTTCAGGATGAAGCACTGCCGGAGATCGATGGGCTGGTCAGGCGCGACGAGCACGGTGGAGTTGTACGGAGCCGCAAGCACCTGTCGAAGAATCCTGGATGGTCCGGCCTTCCAACACCTGCACGGGACCTGATCGATCTGGAGCCATACCGCAAAGCGTGGGTGAAGGCGCATGGCTACTTTTCAACAAATATGGTCTCGAGCCGAGGCTGCCCATTCCACTGCAACTGGTGCGCCAAGCCGATCTCCGGCAACAAATTTCAACTGCGGCTCGCCGCAAGCGTCGCCGAAGAGATGAAGTTCTTGAAAACGGCAGCGGGCGTTCAGCATATCTGGTTTGGCGACGATGTGTTCGCTCTCGACAGACACTGGGTGCAGCAATTTGCCGAAGAGGTAACCAGGCGAGATGCTTCCATTCCATTCAAGATCCAGTCGCGCGCCGACCTGATGAGCGAAGCCACTGTCCAGCACCTTAAACAGGCAGGATGCGCTGAAGTGTGGATGGGGGTGGAATCCGGTTCGCAGGCCGTGCTGAATGCGATGGACAAGGGCCTGAAGCTTTCTGCCGTGCGGGCTGCGCGCGCGTGGCTTAAACAAGCCGGAATTCGCGCCTGTTTCTTTCTCCAACTCGGCTATCCCGGGGAGACGTGGGTTGAGTTGCAGGAGACGATCGCTTTTGTACGCGAGACCAGGCCTGATGACGTGGGAATCTCATTCTCCTACCCCCTTCCAGGGACGGTGTTTTACGAGCGCGTGCAGGCGCAACTTGGACTGAAGCGAAACTGGACCGATAGCGACGATCTCTGCATTATGTTCAAGGGCGCGTACAAGACAGATTTCTATCGCGCTGTTCGCGATGCTTTGCATGCCGAAGTCGATAGCTGGCAGCAGCCATCTCGAACACCGGCGACACGCGAGCACATCAAGTTCTTATGGCAGCGGGTCAGAGAGCTTGAACCAGTTAGCCGGGAGGTCGATCGATTCGAATTTCCCGCGTCCTCCACGTCCTTTTCGCCCTCGGAATTTGTGCCTGTCAGTGAGCTTGCACCATTTGTGGAGGGATGAATGCGGCAGATCTCTCTAACGCATGACGAGACGCGATTACATTGCTCGGATACGGCCCGGCGCGACCGCGAGGAAGTTCATCAGAGCACGATCGTCGAGTCCGGATATCAAGGAATCCGCCTGAAATGCCCACGGTGCCGGGCAAATCTGGACGGATTGATCTGTCTATTCTGCGGCTTCCGCATGCGGGTCAACCGGGGTATCGTCCACGCTCTGCCGGCGGACCGCGCAACGTACTATGCGCAGTTCATCAAGGACTACGAGCGAATCCGGGAAGCAGAGGGCCGCGGCAGCAAGACAGATGAGTTCTATCTCAATCTTCCATTCCGGGACATCTCCGGAACCAACAGCAAGCATTGGACGATCAGAGCACGCAGTTTCAGTTATCTCGTGAAGCGGGTACTCAATGACGCTTCCTTAATGAAAGGCAAACGCATATTGGATCTGGGAGCCGGGAATTGCTGGTTGAGCTATCGCCTTCTCCTGGCCGGCTTTCGACCCGTCGCAGTAGACTTGCTTACCAACGACTATGACGGCTTGGGAGCAGCGGTCCACTTTCAGAATCAATCGCCCACGCTGTTTCCACGCTTTCAGGCCGAACTGAGGCGGTTGCCGTTCCAGAATGAACAATTTGATGTCGCACTATTCAACGCATCCTTTCATTACTCCGAGGACTATGAAGGCACGATGCGCGAGGCCCTTCGATGTGTGACGAAGGGCGGCTTGGTGGTTGTAGTAGACACACCCTGGTATACGAGCGAGCGGGCTGGACAGGCGATGCTTGCGGAGCGGCGCGCCGCCTTTCTCAGGCGCTATGGCACCGCTTCAGACTCGATCAGCAGCCTTGAATACCTCACCGACGATCGTCTGCGCACCCTCGAAGAGCACTTATCCATTCGATGGTCAATTCACTCTCCCTGGTACGGGTTTATGTGGGCTCTCCGTCCTTTGATTGCAAGGCTCTCGAAGCGACGTGAGCCATCGCGGTTTCGCATTTATGCCGTGAGAAAGTCATGAATCTCTGTGACACACCTCGAGGGCAGTCAAAATCAGGTGTACGAACTGGAATCGAAGCAATACCGTCGTTCAAGTTCAGAGGTGAGTATTGATCACGCAACCGGAACAACAGGTGGTCCTGAACGGAGCCCGTTGTGCGGTTGGCGCACAGGAGCCGGTGCGCGCAGTTCTTGAGATCGTCAATGGTCGCATCAGCCGCATCCATGCCAATGTCTCACATCTGCCCCGTAATGGTTCTAACAGTGCGAGCATCGATCTAAGCGGATTCCTGGTTCTTCCTGGACTTATCAATGCACACGACCACCTTCAGTTTGCTCTTTTTCCGCGGCTCGGAGTTGGACCTTATCGCAGTTATATCGACTGGGGAGAGGACATACACAGCAGGTTTTCAGAGTTGATAACGAAACATCGATCCGTACCGAAGGAAGTTCGCCTGTGGTGGGGTGGCATTCGCAACCTTCTTTGCGGCGTCACAACCGTGTGTCATCACGATCCTCTCTGGCCAGAACTGCTGAGAGATGACTTCCCGGTGCGATTGGTCCGAGAGTATGGATGGGCCCATTCGCTGGCACTTGGCGGCGACCTTCACAAGGCGCGGGCGGCGACGCCTGAAGGCCGCGCGTTTATTGTGCATGCATTGGAAGGAGTGGATCCCCGGGCACAACAAGAGCTCGCGGAACTAGACCGCATGGGGCTGTTAGATGGCGATACAGTGCTTGTGCACGGCCTGGCGATCGATCAGGACGGAGTGGCACTGATGCGGAAGCGCCGCGCCTCGCTCATCCTTTGCCCTTCGTCGAATAAGTTCCTTTTCGGAATCATGCCCGATATGTCGGTGGTTGGCCCAGTCGAACGAATAATTCTCGGCAGCGATTCTCCGTTGACCGCGCTGGGCGACCTCCTGGATGAGATCCGTTTTGCGATGCGATATTGCAGAATTTCATCCCGAAACGCCCTTCGCATGGTGACTTCTGCGCCCGCAGCGATTCTTCGCCTGGGGAACTGCGAAGGCTCTATCACGGAGCACGGCGTCGCTGACCTCATTGCCATTCGAGATACGGGCCAATCCCCCGAGGACAGGCTGCAGACCCTCTCCATGCACGATATTGAGTTCGTGATGATTGCCGGCCGCGTTCAACTCGCATCATCGCGCGTGTTGGATCGTTTGCCGTTTGAGGCGAAACAAGGCCTTGAGCTGCTCCGCATTGACGATTCGATGCGCTGGCTGCGCGCTCCCGTCAGGAATCTCCTCCAGAGAGCTGAGGAAGTGCTTGGCGAAGGCAAGCTGCATCTGGGATATCGGAAGATCTCCATGGCTGCAGATCCGAGGGCCTGCCATGCCCGTTGAACGAAAGAAGTGGCATTTTGGCGTTCTCTCGTTCACGGGCTCAGGACACCTTAATCCCCTTATCGCGCTCTCCCGCGAGCTTAAGGAACGTGGGCACAGGATAACGTTTTTTGAAAAACCCAAGATTGAAGAGCGGGTTCTCGGCGCCGGCCTGGAGTTCCACCGAATCGGCGGCGGCAATTCGCCCTTTAAGGGCAAAAAACCTGATGCCAACGATACCGGCCTGCTTTCACAGCTGTCTACGCTGCGATTCAATCTGCAGCGGATTGCCTATGATCTGGAGCTCTATCTTCGTGAATTACCGTCTGCGCTTCGCAATTCAGGCGTAGATGTTCTGATCGTGAATGAGATTGCGCTGACTGGCCCCACCCTCGCGGAGATGTTGCGTCTTCCGTATTTCATCATTTCCACGTCAGTGCCGCACAACTTTGGATGGAACGTCTATCCGTGGAACGCAGGGTACAGGTTTTCGCGCTCGTGGTTTTCCCGGTTGGAGAATGCGCTGTTCGAGATATCGGCCGTGAGGATGCACGGGCCGATATGCCGGATCCTGAATAAGTACCGGGCCCAGGGGAAATTAAGACCGGTTCGGGGGATCAATGAGTTCTATCCTCCGCTGGCACAGATCACCCAACTACCCCGGTGTCTGGATCTCCCGCGCCGGCATTTCCCTGAGCGATTCCACTACACGGGACCTTGGGTGCGCCAGGGAGCGAGACCACACGTCGATTTCCCGTGGGATCGACTCGACGGCCGCCCTGTAATCTACGTTTCGCTCGGAACCACTCGAAACTCGCGGCCAGAGATCTTTCACCTGATTGCAGATGCCTGCAAGGATATAGATGCACAACTAGTGATCTCTCTTGGCGGCAGGTTTGATCCAGCCACGTTTTCAAATCTGCCCGGCAACCCGGTGGTGACGAGATACGTTCCGCAGCTTGAAATTCTGAAGCTTGCGAAGCTTGTCATAACGCATGGTGGGCCAAACACAGTATTTGAGACGCTGATGGAGGGAAAGCCGATGATCGCGATCCCTATCGCGCACGATCAGCCGGCGATTGCAATGCGCCTGGCCCGGCTGGGAATCGCGGTGGTCCTGCCCATCATGCGGCTCTCGGTGGATCAGATTCACACTGCCGTCGCCGCAGTTCTACGAGACAGAAGTTATCGTGACATGGCTGAGCGGCTGCAGTGGGAACTCAATTCTTCTCAGGGCGTGGAAAAAGCGGCTGAGATCGTTGAGCGGAATCTGGAGGTGCATTTAGCGAAGCGAGCTTGCGATACAACGGAATGCCTCTCGACGGAACAGCGCAGCGGGCAGGCCATCGTGTATCGTTCCTCAATCGCGCCCCACTAGGATCTCAAGCGTCTTTATACCCTCCGCCAAGTCATCATATTGCAGGTCGTATGTCGGAGTATCCCGAAGGGCTTGCAGTTGCTGTCGGTGAAATGCGCGGATTTCTCCGGCGGAGTAGAGTTCACGGCTCATGCGCGCGGTCGCTGTTCCTCGGGGCAGCTGAACCAACCTGGCCTGTGCCGCAGGCCTGCGATTCAAGTAGACAATGGAGTCCACTCTGGCCTCAGGCGCCGTATTTCGTACCGGAAGCTCTGATATAGGAATCTCGAGAGAAGGTTTCCCTTCCAGTCGAGGTGCCAGATCGTAATGCATTAATTCCGGGAACAGCGCCTTTGCCGAGGGCCGAAACCTGGCGCGATGAGAGTGGCCGATCACGCGGGGAGGTTCAGAATCATTGATGAGATAACTTGTGTCGTCCGAGGTATAGGTCCATCCGGCGCGCGCACATGCGTATGCGAGAGTCGACTTGCCCGCGCCTGAGTCTCCACACAGCAGTACGCCTCTTCCGTTCTTGCTGATGCACGCCGCATGAATGTCAGTGACTACGGATGCCCCGAGCAGAAGATAGACTGTCTTCTCGAGGAAGTTATACCGAAAATACAGACTGTTATCGACGCTCGCCTTCGTTACCCATGTGAAACTAGTGCATGTTTTCAGATCAAGAAGGGCCTGGTTATGAACATCGGCTACCAGGGAATATAAATGATTGAACTCGCGCCTCGTTGGTTCCGGCGGGCACGTGGAGTCTCCAGCGCTGACACCGATGCGAATCTGGAGCGGTGTGACTTGCCGCGACAGGCGCGCATGTCCAAAGCTTTCGATTGCGCACAGAAGCACTGTTCGATCATTGGTGAAGATCTCGACCGGATATCCGAGCGGATAAAACATGCCTCGGATAGTCAGATCCATATCGGACAGCAGAGCATCGTGGGGTCGTCCGGATTTCGGAGATTTGGCGTTCTCCGTATGTCTCACTTCCGTCAAGTCGTGTTTCATAACTCCACTGGTATGCAGAATCCTCGCCCCCGAGCGTCTTCATAGGATTAGCATTTTGCGAAACCTGGAATGTCAAACAAATATCTATACGATGTCACTTTCTTCACCTGATCAGATCCCACCTGATGTCGAGTCGTGAGAGTCGTTTCGAGCAGGATGGACGCACCCTCGAATCGAACTCTTGACGATCACTGACCGGTCAACAAAGGAATGACAATTTCCTGACGCAAACATGACACGCCTCTTCCCGCCGTTCTTTAGGGTCAAGATCGAAGCACAATGTCATGTTGAGATCATCCCCCATCGCCGATTCGAGAACAACAAGCTCACCACAGTTTGCGCGTGTAACTCCATGTCGTGCAATTCCATTGCGTATTGCCTGCGCGGCGTTCATGTTTGTCTTGTCAAGTTCCATCTGCACAGTTGTTTCGCATGCGCAGGCTCTCCCCGGGACCGTTCCCCCGCAGAGTACCGGTGCCTCCCCGGCGACCGACGACAGTGGCGCTTCTATTACGCCCTTGGATAGCGGCGATGACGCGGCCAGCGCTGCAGATGATACTGCAACTGCTCGCAGCAGCCAGCAACCCCGGCCGCCGCTTTCTGCCGAACAGATCATCGCCATCCTGCAGCAGAATCCGGACGTTGTTGCCGAATTGAAGTTGCAATTGGCAGAGCGCATGCAACAACAGGGAATCGATATCGACGCTGGGGATATCTCCGATGAGATGCTTTATCGCCAGATCACGACGAATGCCGACCTGCGAACCAACGTTTCGATGATGCTGCGCGCTCGCGGTTATGTCTCCGATGAGGAGTCGCTCAACGCGCTTGGCAGCTCGACGATCGATACGATGACAGCTAGTCAAAGCGAATCCCAGGGCAACGGTGCAGTGAATCCCGGCTTGGAATCCCGCGGCCGGGGCAGCGCTCGTAGAATGACCTCGATTCAATCAACCCCATCGATCGGCGGTCCGCAATCGCAGCAGGAGAGCGCTCCGAGACATGAAAAGGCAAATGCGTCGACCGACGAGCCAGCCGTGGTCCACCAGGCTGCGCCCTATGATCTGCAATCGTTGCGCGATCTCTACGCGCAGATTCCGGATGACAAGGGCAAATTGAAGCGGTTCGGATCGGATGTATTCATCAACCGTATGTCATCTGCGACAGGACGCGGCATCTCAACGCGCGACACCCCTTTGGACGTCCCGCTTGGACCGGATTACGTTCTCGGGGCCGGGGATACTTTGACAATTCATCTCTGGGGCGGCGCTACGCAGACCATTACGCGCACGATCGACCGCGACGGCACGATCTTTCTCCCCGAAGCAGGATCCCTGCAGATTGCGGGAATGACACTTGAAAAGGCTCAGGCTCTGCTTGGGACAGCGCTGAAGGGGCAATTTCGAGACGCTCATTTCACGATTATCGTTTCGGGTCTGCGCTCGGTGCGAGTCTACGTTGTTGGCGACGTACAACGACCGGGCGGTTACGACATCAGTTCGTTAGCTACGCCAATCAGCGCGCTGTTCGCCGCCGGAGGTCCGACCGCGATTGGATCGCTGCGCATTCTGATTCACTATCGCGGAGAGCAGCTCATCGAGAGTGTCGACCTTTATGACTTCCTGCTTCATGGAATGCGCACAGAAGGCGCGCATTTCCAAAGTGGAGATACGCTCCTGGTGCCGCCGGCCGGTCCGCTGGTCGCCGTTTCGGGCGCGATCAAACGGCCAGCGATCTACGAACTGAAGGCAACCGACACCTCGCTTGCCAAGGTTATTGCCGACGCCGGTGGGTTCACTGCCGCAGCCTCGCTGGTTCATATCAGAATTGAGCGGATCGATGCCAACCGCCAGCGAGAAACTGTCACCCTGGGCGACGCTGCTCAGACCTCACAGCCAGCCGATGCCGCCATTGCAGCGTTTGAAGTGAAGGATGGAGACAGGATTCATGTCGATCCAATCCTGCCGTATAGCCAGCGCGCCATCTATCTGGCGGGGCATGTAGTCCGTCCCGGACGCCTGGCGTACAAGGACGGGATGCGTCTCAGCGACGTGCTCCACAGCTACCAGGACATGTTGCCGGAGCCTGCCGCTCATGGAGAGATTGTTCGACTCGTTTCTCCTGACTTGCACGCCGAGACCATCGACTTCAGCGTTCCCGACGTCCTCATCGGAAATGCGAACGTCGATCTGCGTCCCTTCGACACTATTCATGTCTTCGGGCGTTATCAGATCGACGCGCCGATCGTCACTGTTCTCGGCGAAGTGCTTCGCCCAGGCAAGTACCCGCTGTCGCAAGGCATGAGCGCTGCGCAGTTGGTGCGCATGGCGGGTGGGTTCAAACGCGATGCGTTACAGGAACGCGCCGATCTCACCAGCTATGACGTCAAGAATGGAAATCAAATTGTTGAAGACCTGTCGACGGTGCAGATAGGAGCGGCAATCTCCGGGGCCGATCCGAAGGCCGACGTTCTCCTCAAGCCAGGAGACATCCTGAGTATCCACGAGATTTCCAATTGGAACGACATCGGCGAATCCGTAACGATTCGCGGCCAGGTCAGATACCCCGGCAGCTACGGGTTCCACGATGGCGAGCGCCTCAGCTCTGTGCTGCTTCGCGCGGGTGGCCTTCTTCCAACCGCTTACCCGTTGGGCGCCGTGCTCATTCGAGATCAAGTCAAAGAACTTGAACAAAAGAGTCGCGACGAGCTCATTCGCCAGATCGAAACAAGTTCGGCTTCGGCAAGGCTTTCTCCCGGCGTGTCCGGCGCGAGCGGGGGCGGAGCCTTGCAACTCATCAAGGAGCAACAAAACCAAGTCATCACGGACCTGAAAAACCATCCTCCCTCTGGCCGGATGGTCATTCACATCAATGCCGATATCCAAAACTGGGCCAATACGCCGGCCGATATCGAACTGCGTCGCGGTGACGAGTTGATGATTCCCAAACGACCTGGGTTCGTTTTGGTTAGCGGCCAGGTTTACAACGCGACGGCTCTCACCTTTACCCCGGGCAAGACCGCGGCCTGGTATCTCCGCAACGCGGGCGGTACGAACGGAACAGCGAACCGGAAGGAGATCTTCGTCATTCGCGCAAACGGCACTGTCGTGGGCCGTCGATCGGGCACGTGGTTCGAAGGCGACGTCCTTTCCACCAGGCTTAATCCGGGCGACGTTATCGTCGTTCCGCAAAAAATCATTGGCGGCTCATTGTTCTGGAGGAACCTGCTGTCGGCAGGGCAACTCGCCGGTTCGGTCGCACTTACAGCGGGCGTAGCAGCAGCAACGCTATAGCCGCGAGTTCCAGGCTCCTCATCCGCATTTTGTGAGCAAATGAATTTCATACTTCAACCCGCAGTATTCCCAGGTCGTCACGACGGTTCGTGCCGGAGGGTGATCTTATGACTCCCCCAGTTGCGCTATTGGAGCGGGAGGCATCGTTGTCAGTCCCGCACGAGACAACCTGGGCCGTTCGCGCACTGTTGCTCTGGAAGCATCGGCAAACGCTGATGCGCGTCACGGCGTGGGCGCTGATCATCGGCCTCGCAATCTCGTTTTCGATCCCCAAGCAATACAAGTCCACGACGAGCATCTCGCCGCCCGAAGATCAGCATTCCAATGCAATGATGCTTGCCGCGCTAGCTACACGCTCCGGCGGCCTCGGTGCGCTGGGCGGTCTCGCCGGCGGATTACTTGGTGGACATACGACAACTGCGTTGTTTATCGATCTGCTGCGCAGCGGAACCGTGAGCGGTCATCTTGTCGATCGGTTCAATCTGCAGAAGGTCTACCACAAGCGTTACCGCGTCGATGCGGCGAAACACCTGGCACATTGCACCAAAATAACCGAGGACAAAAAGAGCGGCGTCCTCACCATCGAGGTCGAAGATACCGACCGCGTGCGGGCCCGCGACCTGGCCCAGGCATATCTGGATGAACTGAACAATCTCGTTTTGAGGACCAACACCTCGTCCGCACATCAGGAGCGCGTCTTCATCGAGCAGCGGCTCAAGGCTGTCCAGGCTGATCTCGAACAAGCCCAGGTTCAGCTCGGCGATTTCTCCAGTAAAAACACCACCATCGACATACGCGAACAGGCCCGCGCGATGGTGGATGCCGGTGCTCGCGTGCAGGCGCAACTTCTCGTCGAGCAAGCCGGCCTTCAGTCGCTTCGCCAAATCTATGGCGATCAAAACGTGAGAGTGCGCGAATCAGAGGCCCGCATCGCGAGTCTGAATGGCGAACTTGCCAAAATGACTGGCTCATCGACTCCCCCAGACCATCAGGACGATCCTCCCGCCGCAGCTGGAACGACCGGCGGCGCCACGGAGGAGCTCTATCCGTCGCTACGACAGCTTCCCCGCCTTGCTGTTCCTTACGCGGACCTCTACCGACGCGTGCGGGTTCAGGAGACCTTGTATGAACTCCTCACTCAGCAGTACGAGATGGCGCGCCTTGAGGAGGCAAAGGATGTACCGGCGATCAGCGTGATCGACGTGCCTGGAATAGCGGAAAAGAAGTCGTTCCCTCCGCGCCTGCTGCTTACGTTGTTGCTCACGTTTCTCGCATTTGCTTTTGCGTCAGCCGTGATCCTGATGCGCGATCATTGGTCCACCATCGACGAAAAGGATCCTCGCAAAGAACTTGCGGAGGAGGTCCTTCCGGTGCTGCGCAGCCGGCTTCAATTGCTTTCTCCATTGAGGCGACGCGTATGAAAAAGCATCTGACCAACGCGGCATACGGTGTTCTTGATTACGCCTCGTACCCGATGGGGATGCTGGTGGTGGCGCCCGTCGTACTGCATCGGCTCGGCGCCTCGGAATACGGCCTCTGGATGGCCGCCACGGCGGTGATCAGTGCCGGCGGAATCGTAGCGTCAGGTTTCTGCGACGCCAACATTCAGCGCGTTGCGCTTCATCGCGGTACAGGCGAGTTCAAACTCATGCCGCACACCGTTCGCAGCATACTGGGTATCAACCTGGTGCTCGGAGCGGCTCTCGCCATCGGTGGCTGGATCATAGCCCCCGTGGCCGCTTCTCACATGGCGGTCGCGCACCTCACGTCTCCCAGGGAGTGCTTGTTCTGCCTGCGGATTGCAAGTGTGGCGATTCTTCTGCGCGCGATTGAAACCGTCGGCGTCAGCACACAGCGCGCGTTTGAGGCCTATCGCGGCACGGTCCAGATCAGCACGATTTGCCGCCTTCTAACCTTGGGCTCGGCGGCGGCGCTTGCCCTGCTGGGACAGGGAATGGTCCGCATCCTTCTGGCCACCGCGTTTTTTCTGGCGCTGGGCGCCGTGCTGCAGCTTCGTCGTCTTCGGGTCTTTCTCGGAGCCGCATCGTTGTGGCCGAGTTTCCAACCGTCCGAAACGCGCGTTCTGCTTGGGCTTGGCGTGTTTGCATGGCTCCAGGCACTGGGCGGAATCATCTTCGGACAGCTTGATCGCATTCTCTTGAGCGTCTATCTCGGCACTTTCGCGGTTGCTCCGTATTCCTTGTGCGTGCAGTTTGCGCAGCCGCTTATTGGTGTCACAGCATCTGGCCTGAATTTTCTCTTTCCTTATCTCTCCGGACGCGCGAGCACAATCTCAAACAAGGAACTGAAGCGAACGATACTGAGGGCGTTCGCCTGCAATCTGCTGCTGGTTGCCGCCGGCGGTGCATTGCTGCTGCGTTTCGGAGATCGCCTCATCCGGCTGTGGGCAGGCGCTTCGGTCGCACAAAGTGCCGCCGGAATCCTTGTGCCAATCGTGCTGGGGTCGGCCCTGATGGGTCTCGGTGCCACCGGCACTTACACGATGCAGGCGCTTGGTCGTTTCCAGACCGTGGCGTACATCAGCCTGATTGGCAGATCAGCAATGTTGCTCCTGATGATTTACCTCCTCCGCCACCGGGGGCTCGAGGGGATGGCGATATCCCGATTGTGTTACGGCGTGGTCGCCCTCCTCGTATATCTTCCGCTGCTCCGGCAGCTCCACCTAAAGAACTCAGAGGAAAGCCGCGTCTCGCAGTTGCCGATTCCTTGCGGTGTCCAGGAGGGCTCGAACCCATGAAAATCCTCATCGCAGCCGCTTCGTTTGCCTCGAATATCTCGGGATTACAGCGGCACGCTATCAATGTCGCTCGATGCCTGTTGCCGCGTCCTGAAGTTTCGGCACTCCATTTCGTCGTCGCGCCGTGGCAGCGTGGGTTTGTGGAGGCCTCCGGCCTCACGACGCATGCGCGGCTGAAACTTCACGTGGCCGAGATGGACCGGGGTTCACTAAGCAGGAATCTGTGGTACTTCCGGCGCCTCCCAGAACTGGCAGCACGCGTGGAAGCCGATCTCGTTCATCTAACTTACCCCACGCCCATTAACGCAGCAGCATTGCGATGCCCGACGGTAACAACGCTCCATGATTTGTATCCTTATGAAATTCCGATGAACTTCGGTTTCCCAAAATTCATCTTCAATCGGCTCATTCTCCGGCAATGCCTTGCGAGTGTGGATGCGATTGCCTGCGTCTCCGATGCCACCAGGCACCGATTGAATCAGCATCTGCCGTCATTCACGAAGAAGGCGATCAGAATCTATAACTGCGTTGAGCCGGACCGCTGCCGCAGCTCAGAACCCTTTATTCCAAATTGGCGCGGTGAGCCATTCCTGCTCTCGATCGCGCAGCATCGCCGGAACAAGAACCTGCATCTACTGATCCGCACTTATCACCGCCTGCTGCGATCCATGCGGATTCCCTCCAACACTGACCTGGTCATCATCGGGATCTCCGGTCCCGAGACTGGCAGAATTCGGCAGTTGGTGTCTAGCTTGCGCTTGACTCGTAGCGTTCACTTTCTCGAGGGACTGTCAGAGCCGGAACTGCAGTGGTGTTATCGACATTGCGAGGCGCTGATTGCACCTTCCATCACGGAAGGTTTTGGATTACCGATCGCCGAAGGACTCCTGGCGGGATGCAGGATTGTTTGTTCTGACATTCCGACGCACCGGGAAATTGGAGACGGCCGATGCCGGTTCGTAAAGCTCCAGGATGGCGCCGCTGAAGAGGCACTGGCCTCAGCAATTGCTACGGTCCTCCTTGAGCCAAGAACACGTCCGGCACTTCTTCCGGAGCTTTCTGCGCCGGTTCTCGCCGAACAATACATAAGCCTCTATCGCCGGCTCATAGCGACCGCCGCGACGAAGAATGCCGCGCCCTTCACCGCGGCAACAGAAGAGGGCAATCTCTATGAGAACAATCGGTCGCCGGTCTGCGTTGAGATTCGGAGAGGCTAGGCATGAGCGCATCTGATTCCGTCACTCCCGGTGTCTACGCAGACGCGCTGGTAACTTCCTATCGTGCAGCGCGTGGGGCGCACAAGCACTCGTTCCGGCAGATGCTGGTAGCGGTTGAGATGGTCGCGGATTTCGTTACTTGTGCATCCGGCGTATGGGCCGCGTGCTTACTTGACGTTTCCCTGCATGGCGGCGCGATTCACCATCCCGGGCGGGAGGTCGCGACCTTAAGCATCATGGCAGGTCTCTTTGCAGTGCTTGGTCTCAAAAAAGATGGAGCCTATGCCGGAGGCGGAAGCCTTCTCCAGATTCGTGAAACGGAGCGCGCCCTCCGTATCTCCGTTCAGCTGGTTCTACTTTTGCTCCCGCTCAGCCTGCTCCCTTCAGCAGCCGTGTCCGGAACGGCCGTCCTTATCGCACCGGTCACGGTTGCAATCGCGCTGATGCTTCAGAAGCAGGCATTCCTATCCATCATTCGCCTTTTGCATCGGGATGATTTCGGTGTTCAACGCGTTGTGCTTTACGGCGCGGGCAACACGGGCCGGCGAATTGTCTCCGCACTTCTCCATTCGCTTCGCCTCGGACTTCGCCCCGTGGCGGTGGTCGACGATCAGCCTGGACCGCATGGCAGTTCCGTGTTTGAAATGGGTTATCGGGGCCGTCGCATCGTCCCATCGCATGCTGGACCAGTTACAACCGCTTTTCTCAATGCCTCCGGATGCAACATGCTCATCTTGGCAACGGCCACACTTTCTTCGGAGCGGGTAGCTGCAGCCGCAAATGCTGCAAGGCTGGCCGGAATAAAGGTTGCATTTCTCTCATCTCCCGAGTTCCACGAGCATCGAGGGACCGCATCAATCGACCTCGACGGCTTCATGGTAACTTCGATGATCGAACCGTCTACATCATGGTTCTATACCGCAGGCAAGCGCGTTCTCGATCTGGTCTTGTCGTCCCTTCTCCTGGTTGTTCTTTCTCCCTTGATCCTCCTGATTGCGCTGTCGGTAAAGCTGGACTCGCCCGGTCCCATCTTTTTTACCCAGAAGCGTGTGGGCCGGAACGGCGAGCTGTTCAGGATATTCAAATTCCGTTCCATGTATGCAGATTCACCTCAATACGAAGCTTCTCCACACTCCTCCTTTGACCCTCGCATTACCAGGATCGGAAGGTTGCTCCGTCGACTTAGCCTTGATGAGTTACCGCAATTTGTAAATGTCATCCTGGGAGATATGTCCCTCGTTGGTCCGCGCCCGGAGATGCCCTTTATCGTGCAAGCCTACAGTTCCGAGCAAAGAGAGAGACTAGAAGTCACGCCAGGGATCACCGGCCTCTGGCAACTGAGCGCCGACAGAGCATTTCCGATCCACGAGAACGTTCAGTACGACCTCTATTACATCCGCAACCGCGGGTTCGTCATGGACCTCGCGATTCTGATCCACACGTTGTTCTTCGCCATGCGGGGCGGCATATGAACGCATCTGCACGCCGGGAGTTACTCGTTGCAACGGCGCAGAACAACTTGCATTTGTCTGATCACTCCCAACCGTACGCCAACGTACTGGGCGTAAATGTCTCTGCAATTGACCTTGCGTCAGCAGTCGCACTCGCTGACCATTGGATAACTTACGGCTCAGACTACCGCTACATTTGTCTTTCCGGTGTGCATGGGGTGATGGAAGCTCATGCGGATCCCGGTCTTCGCCGAATTCTGAACAATGCGTTCATCAATGCAGCCGATGGAATGCCAATAACATGGGTTGGCCGGCTTCAGGGACATTGTTCCATCGATCGGGTATTCGGTCCGGACCTCATGCTGGCGCTCTGCCGATTGTCCGCCGAACGCGGCTACCGCAGTTTTCTTTATGGCGGCAAGCCGGGGGTCGCCGAGATGTTGCGCGAGAAACTTCAAGAAAAATGTCCGGGGCTCAACATCGCCGGAACATACACGCCTCCATTTCGAGATCTGACTGGCGAAGAGGAAAAGGATCTCATCGCCCAGGTGCGTGCGCTGAAGCCTCACATTCTGTGGGTCGGCATCAGCACGCCAAAGCAAGAGCGGTTTATGGCGAGATACGTCGGCTTACTGCAAGTGCCGCTCCTGATCGGGGTGGGAGCGGCCTTCGATTTCCATACTGGCCATATCCGCGACTGCTCCAACTGGGTCAAACGCGCCGGTCTGCAATGGGCTCATCGACTCCTGCAAGAGCCAAAGCGTCTCTGGCGGCGCTATCTTCGCAACAACCCAGCCTTTCTTTGGCACATCACCTGCCAACTTTCGCGTTTGCGCCAATACTCCGACTAGGGCAAAATCCGCCATCATGCAATCTCGCCCACCGGCAAGTGCTGCTGCCTCTTCAGGCCCCCACTTCGAAAAGCACTTCCACCACGACCGGCACTCCGAGCGGAAGGCTCGCCACGCCAAGAACCATTCTCACCGGTAACTTGTCCTCGCCGAAGACGTCGCGCAGCAGTTCCGAGGCGCCGTCAGCCACCTTTGGCTGCGCCAAGAACTCCTCCTCGGCAGCCACATACGCTGTTAGTTTGACGACCCTGGTCACCTTATCAAGAGAGCCCAGGTGGTTTCTGGCCGCAGAGAGCACGTTCAAAGCAGCGAGGCGTGCGGCTTCGCGTCCTTGCTCGGCATTGTATTCTCTGCCCAGACGACCTACGAATTTCGGTTCATGTCCGATGACCGGGAGAACGCCACTGAGATAAAGCAAATTGCCCGTCTGGACGCTCTCAACATAAGCGCCAAGCGGTGTCGGCGCAGGTGGCAGTTCAATGCCGAGCCCCGCAAGCCGGCGTTCTGCGCTCGCCGGCTGCGTGCCCTTCGGGCTCACCATCTGCTTGAGTGTGCACCACCGTCCACGTGCAGCACCTCCCCCGTTACCTGCCGGGCTTCCGTGAGATAAACAACCGCGTCCACAATATCACTCACATCTGAGATTGTCCCCATCGGCGAAAGCGTCTTCAAGAACTCTTTCGGATTGTTCTTGTGGAGCGGAGTATCGACGACACCAGGAGCGACGGCATTGAAACGAATATGCTCTTTCGCGTATTCACTCGCCAGGCTGCGAACTACTGCCTCAAGACCACCCTTCGTAATCATGGGCACCGAAGCCGTTACGCCGGCAATCGGATTCACCACAAGCGAAGTTGTAATGTTGACTACGCTTCCGCCTGCCTTTTGCGCGAGCATCTGCCTCACGGTGCCCTGCGTGACGTAGAGGAAGCCTTCGAGATTCGTGGATGAAAGCGCTTTAAAGTCCTCGGCCGAGTAGTCGATGAATGCTTTCGTGAAAAAGATGCCTGCGTTGTTCACCAGTGCATCGATCGATCCGTATTTGCTGATCGCTTTTTCCACCACCTTCGCGGCCACCGCACCATCACCGATATCGCCGTCCACCAGTGCCAGTTGAGCAGACTCGCTGAACGCACCGGACTTCGTGATGTTGCGCGAGTTCGCTACAACGTTGTACCCGCGATCGAGGAACGCCTGCACGACGCCCGCTCCTATGCCTTGCGATGCCCCGGTGACCATCACTGTTTTCCCTTTGCTTCCCATACCCAGCTCCTTTTGCCTCGACGGCTGCTTTCGCCGTACACTACAAAAGATTCGCTGCATGGTGATCGGATTCTTCGTATGTTCCAATCAAATGATCGGTATTGCCTATCGTTCGAGATAACGCATCTTTTGCCGGATGGTTGGCAGTTCTTTATCGAGTAACTCGAGGAATAACTTGAGTGCGATCGTAGGTTCTTTTTTCCGCCACGTCGCCACAAAATCGATGCGAACGTCGTCGGGTTGTAACCGGAAGAAGGAGACGTTGTCCGCGCGCAGATTGTGCGCTGTTGCAGAAACGATGGCAACCCCTTCTTCCGCCTCCACGGTAGATAATACCGAGTGCATATTGTTCAACTCATTGTGCAGTCGTGGCGAAAAGCCATTGTCGTTGCAGACGCGGATGATCGTGTCGAAAACCTCCGGGGAACTTGCGCGTTGAAAGGTGATGATGCGTTCGCCTGCGAGGTCCGCGATCCGGATGCGCTTCGCCTTTATCTTGCGGGTCTTTGGAAGTGCTACGACGAGCGGCTCGCGGAAGAGCAGACGCGACTCATAGAACGAGTTGCGGTCAGCCGAAGGCGGACGCGTGAATCCGATGTCGATCTCACCTCGGTCGAACGCAAGATCCTGCCCGCTGGGCACATTTTCTTCAAGACGTAGCGCGACCCCTGGATGACGGGCCTTGTATTTGCGCAACAGGTCGGGGAGAAATGAGCAAGTTGCAAATCCTATGAATCCGATTCCCAGCCTGCCAATCTCCCCCTTGGCCGCGCGCTGGGCTGTTGCAATGGACCACTCTGCCTGCGCAAGCGTCTTGAGTGCTTCCTCATAAAAAACCTGCCCTTCTGGGGTAAGTCGCGCCGCGCGGCCCTCGCGCGAAAAGAGCTTGATGCCCAACTCGCTCTCAAGATCGGATATGGCCTCGCTGATCGATGGCTGGGCAATATACAGGTGCCGCGAAGCCTCGCGGTACCCCTTCCATTGGACAACCGCCGTGAAATAACGAAGGTGCCTCAGTTCCATGGTTGATAGGCATTCCCTATCACGCGATTAGATCACATCCGGGGGGACTGAACGACCTGGCCCGACGTCGGTTGAAACCCTTGGCAAGGGCGAAAACAAGAGGCACTCAGACAGCGAGCCAGGTTCAACACAACGGCAGAATAGTGTATCCTGAGATTGATCCAGGGATCAGAGTTACTAGCCCAGAATGCTATCTGACGCGCGAATGAATACTTCCCGTAATGCTCTGATTATAAAGGCGCTATCGTCTAGGGGTTAGGACGTGAGATTCTCAATCTTAAAACCCGGGTTCGATTCCCGGTAGCGCTACCAAAGATTGAACGCGAAAGCCCGCTATTTCGGCGGGCCTTTCTATTTGCCGGGGATTCCTACTTGCAGACCTTGCGTCTATTCCTCCGGCGCCTCGTAGCACTTGCGCCCGGGCACGCAGCGGGCCAGGTGCACGTAGTGATCATCGGGACCGGCCGGGCTCATGGTGCGCAGGCACCAATAGCTGGAGGTAGTCGTGCGACTCCGGCGACCCACGACTCCGACGTTCTGCGGAGTAGTGCCGTAGGGATTCTTGGTTCGCAGGCACTGGCAGGGCAGCGGTTTTGTATCGACGTTGTGCTCATAAGATCCTCCTAGCCTGCCGCGCTCGGGTCGCGGTCCATTTGTCCGGCAGCCAGCAGAATGGTGCGATAGATGGCGACCGGGAAAAGTTCTACTTTGTACGCGTTCATCGAGAGCGGCTGCACGTTGGTCATGGCGGCTTTGCCGGCGGCGCGCGCCGTTTCTTCGTGTAATGGGCTTGCCGGCGAGCAGGGCCTCTGCCTCTGCCGAGCGGCGCACCACCGGAGATGCGGCACCCATGGTGATCACGGCTCGGCGGCAGATGTTGCCGTCCATCTCCAGCACCACTCCCGCGTCGGCGATGGCCCAGTCAAAGCTCTCCTTCTCTCCGTATTTCTGATAAGCGGAGCGCGTGCCCGGAGCGGGCTTGGGAATGGTGACTGGCGGTAAGCAACTCGTCTGGCTCGATCACCGTTGAACTTCGTCGGGTTCGCATCGGGCTCGACATAGAAGTCCTTGATCGCGACGTCCGCTTGCCTTTCTTCGCAGATGTCCAGCTCGACCGAAGCGTTCAGCGCCAGCAACGCCACGGCAGCCGACGACGGCGCCACGGCAGGGCAGGTGCCGTAATCCATGATGGCGTGGTACTGGTTGAGCCCGGCGAATGCGAAGCAGAAATCCTTGCCCTTCCGGATGCATTGGAAGTCCGCCGAACGGAAGTACCAGCACTGAACCGGCTGCAACAGATTGCCGCCCACCGTCGCCATATTGCGTAAATGAGGCGTCGCGGCGTGTCCGCACGCATCGGAGAGAATCTGATACTGTCTCCCGAATCAGGGGATGGTCACTGATCTCAGCGAGTGTGGTGAGCGCGCCAATCGTCAGTCCGTTCTCCGTCTCATGAATTCCGCGCAGCGAAGAGATGTTGCGGATATTCACAAGCTTCGTCGGCTGAATGGTTCCATTCTTCATGCGTCCCAGAAGATCAACGCCGCCGGCTTTGACGACCGCGCCGTCTTTCAACTGCGACAACGCCGCGTCAACCGTGGTGCAATCTGCGAGTACAAAGCTGTTCATGCCAATACTCCTCCCCGGCAGAGGCTGATTCAGCGCGGCCAGAACCACCGCGGGTGTCATCGGCGTCTGGCGAATGCGCACACCGATTGCGTTGATAGACAGCATTGCCAATCGCGGCTCCAATTGAAACAACACCGGCTGCCTCGCCAATTCCCGATGCATCGGTGGAGCTCTGGCCGATATACGCTTCCACGAGCCGCACATCAATCTCAGGTGTTTCGCGCGATCCGGTGATTTTGTACTGCTCCAGGTTCGGATTCACCATCAGGCCATAATCCGGATCGAGCAGACGGTTCTCAAACAGCGTGTACGAGATGCCCTGCAGAACGCCGCCGTTGATCTGGCTGATCACCTGCGACTGGATTCATCGGGCGTCCGCAGTCGTGCACCGAAAGGACGCGCTTGACGTGGATACGGCCGAGTCTCCGTGTCAACTTCGACCTCGGCAACGTCGACACCGCCGTAGGTCAGATACTTGCTGCGATCGTAGTCCGGAACGCGTTTGGACTGGACCGCGATCTGATCGGTCTTCATTTTGGCCGCGGCGCGTTTGAAGCTGACAGGCTTGCATCTTCCCGGACTTGCTGCGAACCTCGCCGTCCACCAGTTCCAGGTCCCCGGCCGGTCGTGCCGAATGCAGGAGCGATCTCCGCCAGAAACTTCTGCGAAGCCTGCCATGCGGCGTCGCGAACGGCAGGCGTGAGCGAAAGCGTGGTCATGCTGCCGCCGGAGTTCGGACCCACCGGGATAATTTGTATCGCCGACCTTGACCGAGATCTTCTCCGGTGGCACGCCGAACTGCTCCGCCACGATCTGCGCCATCACAGTCTTGATGCCGGAACCGATGTCCTGCACTGCAGAGAGCACTTCGAGCGACCCGTCCTTGTGAACGCGCACCTCAGCGGACGAATTCATGCTCACGAAGCGATACCAGACCGATTGCGCAAAGCCCACGCCGCGTTTGACGGGACCGCGGTCTGCGCCGGCCACTGGATTACGCGATTTCCAGAGCTCGCTTTCGCGCACAATCTGGCGCTCGACCTTGCGCACCGGATGCTCGTCGATTCGGTCGCGCAAGTCGAGCGGATCCAGTTGAGCTTCACCGCAAGTTCGTCGATGGTCTGCTCCAGCGCGAAAGCTCCCTGCGGATGTCCCGGCGCTCGCATGGCCGTGCCGGGGCCCGCATTCGTGAATACATCATTCTCTTCGGTGTGGAGTGAGGCGTACTTGTAGAGATTCGATGCCGGGCCGGCGCATCCCGCTCCGGTGCCGCAGCCGGCAGTGCCATAGCTGACCAGGTGAACGGCCGGTGATGCGTGCCGTCTTTCTTGGCGCCGATGCGCAGCATCTGGTCGGAACTCGGACGATTGCCGACGGAAAGATGCTCCTCTTTGCGGTCCAGCATCAGCCGGACCGGCGCGCCGGTCTTCTTCGAAAGAGCCGCCGCAGCCACGCCAGGATTTCCCGCTCCGAACTTCGCGCCGAAACCGCCACCCATGAACTCGGTGATGACGCGAACCTGCGTCATCGGAATCTTGAAGTAACCCGGCAAGTTCCTCGCGCACGCTGGAAGTGCCCTGGGTCGAAGCCCAAACCGTCAACATCTCCGGCTTCCAGTCTGCGACCACGCCGTGCGTCTCCAGGGCCGAGTGTGTCTGCACCTGCGTCATGTAGTGCCCTTCGACAACCACATCGGCATCCCGCAAGCCCTGCTCGACATCGGCAACCTTGCGGATGGAAGGCCCGTGCACATTGCCTGTTTGCGGCACACCGTGCGGACCGCCGCCGCCGCCCGCAGTACCCTCCTGGTCAGCAGCTCCCGGATAGACCAGCGGCGCATCGGCAGCGCGCGCTTTGTCCAGGTCCACGACAAAGGGAAGTGTCTCGTATTTCACTTTCACCAGCGCGGCTGCTTCCTCCGCTGCATCGGGGCGTGGTGGCTGCCACGGCTGCAACAGGCTGGCCTGCGTAGCGCACCACGGGATACTTCGCCTGCTCCAGCGACGGATCGCGCAAAGACGGCGTTGCCCATCACGTGCTCAATCACGTGAACTCCTCTGACGCCCGGATGGCGCTCTGCCGCAGAGGTGTCGACGGACACGACTTTTGCATGAGGCACCGTGGCATTCACGAATTTCGCGTACAGCATTCCCGGGCAGCTGCACATCGGCGGTGTAGCGTGCGCGGCCCGTAGCTTTGGCATAGACCATCCCAGCGCTCGGGCGATTTCCCAACGTATTTCAGATCCTTGTTGATCGGCCACACCGGCGGTTCGGTGGCCGGCACCTCGCGCGGTTCGTCACGCAGGGTGTAACCGGGCACGCCGACCGGCATGTTGACGGTCTTCTTGTCGGATTTTCCATCCGCTGCGGCCGCCGCATGCTGGAGCATCGATTCTTCATTCGTATGAGTCGCCATCATGTCCTCCCGTTACGCTCTGCGCGATGTTGCCGGCCGCGTCTCCGACGCGTAGGCGGCGAAGACTCTTGGGATACGTTCCGCAGCGGCACAGATTGCCCGAAATCGCGTGGCGCACGTCCTGTCTCCGATGGATGAGGATTTGTCTCGAGCAGCGCCGCGCAACTCATCACCATGCCCGGCGTGCAAAAGCCGCACTGCATGGCATCGTGCTTCACGAACGCGGTCTGCAGGGGATGCGGCTCACCGTCCGCAGAGAGCCCTTCGATCGTGGTCACCTCGTGGCCGATGGCATCCATGGCAAGCGTCATGCAGCTGTTCACCGGCATCTTGTCGAGCCAGACCGTGCAGCCCGAGCAGGCGCCGCGATCGCAGATGACCTTGGTGCCGGTCATTCCGAGATGAATGCGCAGTGCATCGGCCAGCGTGGTGCGCGGCTCCATCTCCACCGCGTGCTCTTTGCCGTTGACGCTTGAGGCGGACGGGAACCGGCCCGGGGCCGAACTCCGTTACACCCGGATTCGCAGCGGCAGCCGCCTCGCGGCTGAATGCCTGAACCCCGTCGAGCAGGGCGGTTCCGGCTGCGGTCAATCCGGCGCCCTTCAGGAAGCCTCGGCGGCTGATGCCGTTGGTCGCAGTGCCTTCGGCGCCATTTTCCGGTAAGGGCGCGTGTGGTCTTGTGGAATCGGACATTGATCCTCCTGAAGACCTTCATGGATCGTTGATTGAGCGGCGCTTAATGAGCGATCGATCTGGTGAGTTTTAGCGTCGTCTAGGGGAACAGAGCTACCGTCAAAGACTATAGCTCCCGCGCCGCCCGGTCGGCAAGGTGAGGCAGATATTCGCGGGGAAATCCGGTTTCATGCAAATAAAGCCTGGTGAATTGGCCATGGTCCACGTTTGAGAGCTATACGCCAGGAACCGGCGGGCATCCCGGAAACTCCGTCAAATACGTATTGCCCTTATAGCCCAGGTACTTGATGCCAATCTTGCTGGTGAAGAACCCGTCGGCGGTCATCCTCCTCAAAAGCGAGAAGAATTCCACTCCGTTCGTCAAGGCCGCATCCTGCTCTCGATTCTTACGATAGGCAATCAGATCGAGAATCTCTCTCTGCTGTTCTGGCGAGCACTCAAGATAGACCTTGCCGTACCGGGTTGTGCATGTAGAGTCGAGCCACTTCAACCCACCGCCTAATTTCGACTGATATTCCGCATTCTCACTGGTAAGCAAATCAATGAACTCCGGGGCGCCTCCCTCGATTGCTCCTCCCGCATCCGCATCCGCAGGAACAATCGTTTCGCACAACGCCTGCAGCGTCTTGTAGAAGTGCGCATCGAAGAATTTTGGAGAGTAGGCGCCGACGTTGCCTTTTTCCGCTTCAATCATGTGATGGGCATATTCCGCGGCTTCGAGCGGGATGACGCGCATCACCGAACCCGCCACAACTCCCGCAGTCAGCGACTTTAGTATTGCGCGACGTGATACAGGGTCCGTTGGCATAGGCTTCTTTAAAGCTCCTCTTTCTTCGCCTGATCGAGCAGATAGTCTGATGTTCTCCACGCCAGCGCCATGATCGTCAACGTGGGATTCTTATCCGGATTTGTCACAAACGGCGCAGCGTCAGCGATGAAAAGATTCTTCACATCATGCGCCTGGCAATTGCTGTTCAATGCCGATGTCTTCGGGTCGCTTCCCATGCGCACGGTGCCGAGCTCATGAATGATCTCACCGCCCACCGAGATTGTGCTCGATGGCTGCTGCACGTCTCCGCTGGGCTTTGCATGCCGTCGCGCGCCGGCGACAACCGTCCCGCCCGCAGTTTCGATGATGGATCGGAAAGTCTGCTGCATGTCCGCGGCCATCTTTGTCTCGTTCTCGCCCCATTGCCAATGGAAACGGAGAACGGGGATCCCCCACTGATCTTTCACGTCGGGGTCAGGCTCGCAGAAGCAGTTTTGGTTGGGAATCATCTCGCCCCTTCCGCTGAATCCAATGAACGTGCCGTACGAACTGCGGCACTTCTGCTTCAAGTCGACCCCATACCCCTCGTGCTCCTCGCACACGTAGTCAAACTCGCCCACGCCGGGCATATTGCGCCCACCGCCGAACTCGATGTGATACCCGCGCAGGAATTCGTTCTTCTGCCCGAACCGCCACCACGGCATGTAGAGATGCATTCCCCCCACACCATCATGGTTGTGCACCGGCATATTCACAAGCTGCGGGAAATACCCTACCAGATCGCTTCCAACCGAATCCATCAGATAGCGTCCCACCACTCCCGACGAATTCGCCAACCCATTCGGAGAACTCGCCGAGCGCGAATTCAAGAGCAGACGCGCTGACTCACACGCGCTCGCCGCCACCACAACAGACTTTGCATACACGCGCTGCTCGCTCTTCGTAGTCTTGTCGATGTACGACACTGCCTCCGCTTTTCCGCTGTCTCCCACCACGATCTCACGAGCCATGGCATTGGCAATCATCGTGAGCCGCCCGGTCGCCGCGGCCGGCGGAATCATGACTTGGCTGGAGCTGAAGTTCGAGGCGGTCCTGCATCCCCGCCCGCACTGCGCGCAATAGTGACACGCATCGCGTCCGTTCAGGTCCTTAGTCAGAATTGCAAGCCGCGACGGAACGCACTTGATATGCAGCTGGTCGCAGGCCTTTTTAATCACCGTCTCAGTGCAGCGCGGCCGGGGCGGTGGCATAAAAACACCGTCCGGGGAATTGGGTACATTCTCTTTTGACCCAAAAACGCCGATATACGACTCAACCTTGTCATAGTAGGGCGCGAGTTCTTCGTAGCTGATCGGCCAGTCATCGCCCATTCCATCGGTTGAGCGCGCCCTGAAGTCTGCTGGACCGAAGCGCAGCGCGATGCGACCCCAATGATTCGTTCGCCCACCCTCGATCCGCGACCGAAACCAGCGAAACGACGAGCCGGGCGCAGTCGTGTACGGCTCGCCTTCAATCTCCCAGAAGCCATTGGGCGCCATGAATTCGTTGCCGATTCCCCGCTGTCTCCCGCCGATACCCACACCCCTGTGAGCCAGTTGGTAGGGCCACACATGTTCCTTGAAGTCCTTATCAGGATCGAGCCGCGGCCCCGCTTCCAGCATCACCACGTTCAATCCACCCTCGGTAAGCACCTTGGCCGCAGTCCCACCCCCTGCGCCGGATCCGATAATACAGACGTCGTAGATCTTTCTGGTTGGACTCAATTGCAGCATTGGCATTCTCCGCGGGGAAACATCGCTATGCGACCCGCTTTCGTCAAAGTACTGATAAGGTGGCTTTCAAGCGGACGTTCATCGGAAGTGATGAAGAAGCAGAACCCAGATGTTCGATTGGATCAGCTTCGAGTATACCCCCCGAAGGTAATTCTCGAAGAGGCATCTCTTGGGCTTTTCAACGAGCAATAATACGTCCGCACGGACCCGGTTTTCAGAGAAGTTCGGTGAAGATGGGATAGGCGTAGTCGATGCCTAAGGTACAGACTTAACGTACAAAGTTCGAAGACGCGGAGGATCTTTCTTGTCGAACGAATTCTCAATTCGAAGGCTCGTGTTGCTTTGGGTGCTGTTCTTCCTGGTCTGCTTCGGTCTCGGATATCCGATTTTGAACCGGTACGACCCCGGGAAAATTCCTGGAACCTCCGACGCCGCAGACTATTGCAAGGCCGTGAGGAGCCCACTGACTCTTTCCTATCGCATTTTCGTACCAGCTTTGGCGAAGCCATTCTACCTTCTTGGCAGAGGAAGGTTCGGGAGTTGGGACCCGGCTCTTTTCGGAATGCTGATCGCCTCCTCGATTCTTAGCGCCAGCACTGCAATCGTAATCATTGCCATCGGGATTCGAAACGGATTCTCTTATACGACCTCTCTCGTGGGATCGATGCTCTTCCTGTTCAACTTCTCCGTGTCAAACTGGAATTTGTCCGGGTACGTCGATTCGGGCGAAGCCTTCTTTCTGACGATGGTGATTTGGTCCCTGCTGTCTGAGCGGTGGTTTCTTTTGCCAGTCTGGGCAATCCCCGGCAGTCTCTCAAAGGAAACCTTTGCACCGTTCGCACTTCTTTTCGTCGTGATCTGGTGGGTTGCCGACCGCCCATTTCGCGCCTCGCGAGCAATTTGGATCGGGGGTTTCGGGATCCTCTCATGCCTGGCGGTTCTGGCCTCGCTTGAATCGCCACATGGCGGCCTGTTTTCCGGCGGTCTCGATTATGTCGTGTGGATGCGGGCATACAACAATGTTGGTTTCTTCAGGGCGCTGCTCAGATGCCTTACGGCCCGCGAGTTCTGGTTCGTTTTTGTATGGTTGATGCCGCTTGGGCTTGTACGGATCAAGCGCATGGATCGCAGGTGGATTTGGGCAGCTTCAGGCACTTTCCTTCTTGCCTTGTTTTTTGGTGCCTATAACGACGCGCTGGGCAACACCACGAGAGCTTTTTTCAACATTGCGGGACCGCTTCTGAGCCTTGCCGCGGCAGACCTTTTGACCATGTCAGGATCACGAACCTCTTCCCCGCAATTCACGAATTGCGGCAGTGGTGTTTTATGATTTCAGGGTCCCTGGTCGGACAATGAGTGGGGTCGGGTCACAATATTCCAGTCAAGGTGACAATGAAGGCCGGCGACAACGTACGCGCTTGGGGCAGGGCTCTTTTGCTCTTGCTGCTGTGCGTCGTGCTGGCGGGGGCAACGGCCTCACAGGAATCCGCGAGCCCCCCGGGCGACGGCAGCGGGGCGCCTCCGCCAGGTGCCTACGCGGGCGATACCGCCTGTGCGCAGTGTCATAGGAAAGAGTCGGAGTTTTATGGGCTCACTCCGCATGCCCGCGATTCCGCGCCGGGCACCGCAGAGCACATTGTGGGCACCTTCAGCCCCGGGAAAAACGTCCTGCGCACGTCGAACCCTAACCTCATCGTGAAGATGATTGCCGCGCCTGATGGGTTTTACCAGAGCGCCATGAATCTTGCCAACCCGAATAGTCATTTATCGGAACGATTCGACATCGTGATTGGCTCGGGACGTCACGGACAGTCCTACCTGTATTGGAATGACGACCAGCTCTTCGAACTGCCGGTTTCATATTGGACGTGGGACCATGAATGGGTCATCAGCCCGGGGTTTCCCGCTGGGCAAGTCCACTTTGACCGCGCTGTGGCGCCCCGTTGCCTGGAGTGCCACGCAAGCTATTTCACCTGGCTCAACCCTCCGGAGAATCGCTTTGCAAAAGACAGCCTGGTACTCGGCATCAACTGCGAGCGCTGCCACGGGCCGGGCGCTCAGCACGTTGCTCGCGAGCGCTCTGCCACCCCGCCGCCTCACGGATCGCATGATGAGGCAATCGTGAATCCCGCGCACCTTGCGCGCGACCGGCAACTCGATCTCTGCGCGCTGTGCCACGCCGGCGCCGTAGAGCCCATCGGTACGCCAATGAGGTTTGTGGCAGGCGACAATGTCCGCGACTACCTGGCGATCCAGCCTCCGTCTCCCGGTGCACCGGTGGACGTACACGGCAACCAGGTGGGTGCGCTCGAGCAGAGCAAATGTTTCGCGTCGAGCAACATGACTTGTTCCACCTGCCACAACGTGCACCAGAAGCAGGAGAACGCGGATGCGTTTTCCAGGCATTGCCTGACCTGCCATGAAATGCGCGCCTGCGGACGCTACCACGCGCTGGGCGCGGCCATCCGCACCAAGTGTGTGGAGTGTCACATGCCGCTCGAAGACTCTGCCAAGATCACCTCCGACACAGGCGGACGCACGCTGCATGCCCTGCTGCGCGCACACCAGATCGGAATCTACCGCGACGCAGATGAACTTGTGGAACGCAGCCTGGCAGGGAAATGACAGAACACCTAGAATCCATGTTCAGAAGTAAGATGTTTCTTCAGGTTGAGCGACGGCTTCTCGATGATCTTCCAACTCAGGTAAGCCAAGGTTAAGGAGACCACAACCGTATACAGCAAGAGCCTCCAAACTGAAATGGATGGACTAAACCATTCGATCAGATTCCCGACAGGCCACGAATATAGATAGAAGCCGTAAGACAGGTCAGTCTTGTTCAAGGCTTTCGAGAATCTGCCTTTCGGGCCCTGGAACGCAAACCAGAAAATCGCGTACCCGCCAAACAGCGCAAGCGCAGCAGTGGCTAAATCTTTGAGTGCCAACAGAGCCGTAAGAGATATCAAAGAAGCGATGACGTACTTCCAGTTAAGTTGAATCCGGTCCTCGAAGAGATAAAAGACGCTTCCCGTTAAAAACAGTGCGAAAAAGCGAACATCATCGTAGGGATTTCCAAGAAACCAGTCCAGAGCTGATTGTGAAGGCGTGCCGCTCAAAAAACAGCAAGCAGCCACCAGCAACAGGCTCAAGCCACCTACAAGATACCTGTAACGGAAGATCCTGAGGTAACCCAGAACAATGAGCGCAAGGTAGCAACGAAACTCATAAGCGATGGTCCATAGCGATCCGTTGATCCCAGGAAATGGAACGTGGGCGAATGCGTCTTTGAGTTGCACACCTCTAAAAAAAGAACGCCTATGAATCCAATCAGAATCGATTGAACGTCGATTTTGGGGAATTTCCCGCCTGCAATTGCGCCGATCAGCAGCGAGACTCCGCATGCGGCAATATATCCCGGATAAATTCTTAGAACTCGCTTGCCTAAGTATTCAAACCGCGACTTTGACTTTAGGTAGCTCTTCGTAACGAGATAGCCGCTGATCAAGAAGAAACCATCAACTGAGACATCAGCGAGAGAGAGACTATGAAACGATCTGATCAAGGGTTCGCGGGCGGAATTGCCGTCCACAAAGAAAAATGAGTGAGTGAACGCAACGAGCAGGGCAAAGCAGAGACGGAGGAGTCCGAAATTGTTCGTGTTCCTGTCGGTTCGTTCGGGCATATGTATTCACCATATACTCTGGTATTTCGTGTGCTTACCTATAAGTCCATGGTACTTTTGGGCGGAACGCTGACCTTTCCGGTAGGTTAACTCTCGTGGCAACTGGCTTGAAGACTCATTTGGAGCCCTCCCTCAAAAGTCGTCGCCGACGAAAGAGTCAGTCGCGCAAGGTCGTTTGCTACATGACAATCACCGTCGATTGTCCCGCCGTCTCATGCTTTACGGCTTCCAGGGCCGCGTTGGCTTCGGCGAGCGAGAATTCAGTTACGTCCTGGTGCAGATTCAGGTCGCGGGCGATTGCAAGCATCTCGCGTGCATCCTGCCGCGTCATGTTGGCGACGCTGCGAAGTTGACGCTCGCCCCAGAGCAGCTTGTCGTAATCGAACGCCGGCATCTGGTCGAGGTGGATGGCATTGATGGCGACCACTCCGCCCTTGCGCAGATGCGAGAGCGCCGAGACGACAACCTTGCCGCTGGGCGCGAAGGTGATGGCGCGGTCGAGTTCCACCGGGGGCTTGGAGTTTTCGTCCCCGACCCAGATAGCGCCAAGCGCCTCGGCGGCCTTGCGGTGCGCTTCGCCGCGAGTAACCACGTAAACCTCGCAATTCCACGACTGCAGGACGCGAATCGCCAGCGATGCCGAGCTACCGAAACCGTAGAGCCCGACGCGTTCTCCATGCTCGATGCCGGCAACGCGCAGGCTGCGGTAGCCAATAATACCGGCGCAGAGCAGCGGCGAAATCTGTGTGGCAGGCACGTCGACGGGCAGCGGGAACGCGAAGTCGGCACGGACCGATGCGAACTCCGCATAGCCGCCGTTGACGGAGTAGCCCGTGAACTGGGGATGGTCGCAGAGGTTCTCCATCGCATGACGGCAATACCAGCAATCGCCGTCGACACCGCCGATCCAGGAGACGCCGGCGCGCGAACCGATTGGCAACTCCGCAGTCGCGCCGGCGACTACTTCGCCCACGATCTGGTGGCCGGGAATGATGCGAGGATGCAGCGGCGCAAGGTCGCGCTCCACGATGTGCAGATCGGTGCGGCAGACACCGCAGGCGAGAACCTTGAGCAGGACGTAACCGGTTTGCGGATCGGGCCGCGGCACGCTCTCGATGGAAAGCCAGCGTCCGGGCCTGCCGGCAGCGGAATCGAAGACGGCGGCGCGCATCGTGCTGCTCATGAAGACAGCTTACTCCGGCTGTACGGCCGACGACGTTATCGCAATTGAAATGTGGTCGAGGTAGGGATCACAATATTTTCATTCGACTTTTTGTTCCGCTCTTTATAGGATTCGCCACGTCTAAAGGATCGATCGCCTGAACGACCACCAACCGGAAAGGGGAATGTCCATGGCCACAAAGTCCTCATCGCACGCGAAGAACCGGCTACGCAGGAAGAGAACCCCCAACCAGGCCGCGTCTTCCGCGTTGGAGCCGGTGTTCATCCCTGCGTCTACGGCTTCGCGCATTGCTGCCAACCCGATATTCGCCGAGCCCAGGTACATGCCCGACCCGACCGCATATCGCGAGCCACACGCATCAGATTCAGCTGCGTACAAAGAGTTGGATCAGCTCCAGAAGCTGCACCAGTTCAATCCGATGTCATTTCGCGTTGTGGAGGGTGTCGCCGAACCAGTGATGAAGCTGGGCATGGCGTTCGGTTCGGCGGGCGCGAAGGTCGAGCAAACGATCGAGCAAGCGGGGCAGATCGTATTTCACTCAGCCGGCGACACCGGCGCCACAACGGCGCTTCCCGGGCTTCAAGATGAGTACGGCGTGGTCGACAAGATGGTTGCAGACTTCGACGAGACTGACCCGAAGGCAGTGCCACAGTTTTTCTATCACCTGGGCGACGTGGTCTACAGCTTCGGCGAGCACATCTACTACTACGATCAGTTCTACGATGCGTTTCGCAATTACCCGGCGCCAATTTTTGCCATTCCCGGCAATCACGACGGGCTGGTTACGCCAGTGCCTCCTGCCGCGGGCCTGGTGAATGCAACGCCCGGCGATCCGAGCCTCTCGCTGTCGGGCTTCTACGCGAATTTCTGCACTCCGCAGGCCGAGCACAGCAGCGATGCGGTGGGAATTGCGCGAACCACGATGACGCAGCCCGGCGTCTACTTCACGCTGGAGGCGCCACTGGTGCGCATTCTCGGTCTTTACTCGAACATGCTGGAGAACCCAGGCGTGATCTCGTCAACCGTGAATCCGAAGACCGGCAAGCCGGTATACCCCGGCGTTCCCGATGTGCAGCTGGCGTATCTTCAGGCGGCGCT
This sequence comes from uncultured Acidobacteriaceae bacterium, assembly GCA_963774175.1. GTDB lineage: Bacteria > Acidobacteriota > Terriglobia > Terriglobales > Acidobacteriaceae > Telmatobacter. The sequence continues at coordinate 180,697 of CAVZDT010000015.1, read as the reverse complement.
GACGCGGGTAAAGCAGCAGAAATTCAACGGCGCGGTGCTCCTGGCCATGCATCATCCGCCGTATACGTTTGGCAAGCACATCATGTCAGCTGTCATGCTCAAAGAAATTGATGCCATCTGCGAAAAGGTGGGCGTGTGGCCGCACGCAGTACTCTCAGGCCATGCGCACAACTACCAGCGGTATACGCGCACGCTGGGCAAGCGGCAGATTCCGTATGTCGTGTGCGGCAACGGAGGACATCCCCCGCTGCAGAAGATCGCGGTGGACACAACGTTACGCACGCCGATTGCCATGCCTGGATTTGCGCAGCCGGAACGCGGCGATACGGTAACGCTCGACAACTACGACTTCAAGTCGTTCGGCTACCTGCGCGTGATCGTCGATGCGAAGCAGTTGCGGATCGAGTTTCACCCCGAGGGTGACGGCGTCACAACCAAGACGCCGGACGATTTTGTCACGGTGCTGCTTGCGAACGGGACGCTGGTGCATTACACGCCGCCCCCTCCGTTGCATAATCAGATTTGAGCACCTGGCATTGCGTCGTTTACAGACGAATCGCTCCCCCATAGATCATGTAGAGCTCGCGCATGTGCGAGCGGACGATCATCTGCGTGCACTCGCCGTCAAAGACGGGCGCCAGCGTGCCGCCTTTGTACTGATCGTAGGCGGCGCGGGAGACGATGCCGCGGTATTGCTGCCACGCGGATTGCATGCTGTCGAATTCCCTCACCGATTCGTCGGAAGTGAGCGGCACCCCGGTGGGCCCGGAGCCGGGGTTGTCCCCGATCTGCGGCGCTTTCAGCGCGAGAATGCTGCGAATGGCGCCGGTGAATGCGGTGTAGTTGGCGGCGGTGAGGTTCATTTCGCGGCTGAGACACTCTTCAGAGCCGCGCGTGGTGCTCTCGGCTTTGCACTGATCGTTCTTCTCACACTCCATTTCGTCGTTGTAGGCCTTCTGCGCCTGGGCCTGTAGCGCCTGGCGCTGGTCCATGAACACGCGGTATTGCTTCTGGTATTCCTGCTGTTCAGGGGTGAGGACTTTGTGGAGCGTCGGGCTGGGATTGCCGGGAGGTCGATCCTGAGCCGGTGCGATGGAGGAAAGCGCTAAACAGAGAAATAGCAGAGCAATACCCATTGGGAAACTCCGGAAAAGTCGAGTGCGCAGTCAACCACATTCTCAAATGCAGGACGCCGGGGGTCAATTGAAGCGATTGCATGGCTGGGGCGAAGCGCTTTGTGTTCCCGGCGGCCCCGGAGTAGCCTTGCTGGCATGAACTGGCTCCTTGCCGGCCTCGGCTGGTTTTGCTGGTTTAGTCTGCTGATTTGGATACCAGTTTGGAAGGCCTGGCAGTCAACACTCGGCGGGTTGCGGCGTCTAAGTAACTGAAAGTGTGCTTTGAATCCCATGATGCGAAATTCAACACTCCCCCCATTGGTTGTTTCAATCCTGTCAATGGCTTGCCTGCCGGTTGGAGCGATGGCCCAGCAGGCCTCCAACACCCAACCCTCCGCCGCAGACGACAAGCCGGTTGCCACGCTTAAAGTACAGGCGCGCGAGGTACTGCTGCCGGTGACCGTTCGCGACAAGCACGGGGCGCTGGTGACCACCCTCGACAAAGGCGACTTCACGCTGACCGAGGACGGCCGGCCGCAGACCATCAAGAGCTTCACGCGCGAGACAAACCTGCCCTACAAGCTCGGTCTGCTCGTCGATACCAGCCGCAGCGTTTCCGGCGCGCTGGAACAGCGAGCGCAAGGCCGGCGGAGACTTCGTCGACCCCATGCTGCCCGCCCAACCGCGCCCCAAGGATCCGGACCAGGCCTTCCTGATCCACTTTGACCGCGAGGTGGAGTTGCTCGAGGACTTCACCACGTCCCGCGACAAGCTGCACCACGAACTCGACGACATGAGTGCCTCGCGGCAGTCGTCGAGCGACGACAGCCAGGGCCCGGAAACCACCGGCGACGATCGCGAACGGCCGACGCACAGCCGCGGGGGAACGCAGCTCTACGACGCGATCTTCCTGGCCTCCGACGAGCTGATGAAGCCCAAGGACGGCCGCAAGGCGCTGGTGGTCTTTTCTGACGGCGTCGACCGCGGCAGCAAAGACACGCTGAACGACGCCGTCGATGCGGCCGATCGCGCCAACGTCGCGATCTACACCATCTACTTCAAAGGGGAACAGGAGCGAAATCCGAGCGGATTTCCCGGCGGCGATCGGCGCGGCGGGATGGGTGGCGGCGGATACCCGGGCGGAGGCGGGTATCCGGGCGGCGGTGGAGGCTATCCTGGCGGCGGCCGGCGACGCGGCGGCCAGGAGAAACCTGCCGTGGACGGCAAGAAGATCATGGAGCAGATCGCCACGCGCACCGGAGGTCACGCCTTTGAAGCGAAGAAGCGGGATGACCTGGATGAGATCTACAAGCTGATCGCCGAGGAACTGCGCGGCCAGTATCTGCTGACCTATACGCCCGACAAGGTGGACAACGACGGTGGGTACCACAAGATCGAATTGAAGGCGACCAAGGACGAACTGCAAGTGACAACCCGCGAAGGCTACTACGCGCCAGGCGGGGAAAACTCCAAATAATGGGGAATGGGCCGGGCGGCCGGGCCTTCTAATTTGCGGTGGATTCCAGAGCCGGTTCTGCGGGAGGATTGAGCACAGGCTCCGTCACCTCTTCGCTGATAACCGTGAAGTGGGTGAGGTCGGCTCGTCCGAACGACGTCGTGATGGCTACGTCGGAGGCATCGCGGCCCACGGCCATCAGTACGCGGCCAATTCGCGGAGTGGCGTGTCGTGCGTCAAAGGTCCACCAGCTGTTCTCGAGGTAGACCTCAAACCATGCGCTGAAATCCATGGGCCCGGAGACCGGCCAACCGATATCGCCGAGGTATCCCGTGGCGTAGCGCGCCGGGATGTTCATGGCGCGGCAGAAGGTGATGGCGAGATGCTGGAAGTCGCGGCATACGCCGATGCGCTCGGTGTAGACGTCGAGCGCCGACTTCGTGGGGCGCGCGTGCGGGTAACTAAACGCGACCTTGCCGTGCACCCAGTCGCAGATGGCTTGCACGCGTGACCAGCCGGGAGTGACGTGGCCGAACAGTTCGAAGGCGATGTCGGAGAAGCGATCGACCTCACAGTAGCGGCTGTTGAGCAGGTAACATAGAAATTCGCTGGGTACTTTGCCGACGGGAACTTCGCGGGCACGGAGGTTCACTTCGTCAGGCCGGCCCGAGTCGCTGGATGAGCGTGGAGTTGTGGAGCCGCAGCAGTCCTGCCGGCGCAACGAAGCGCGTGCAGCGATTGCCGAAGCTGTCGATGTATTCCTTGGCGTCCACCTGCGGCTCGATGTGCAGAGCGTCGGATTCGATAAGATCCTTGTCGCGCGAAGGGTGGACGTGAAGCAGCGTCACCATGGGAGCGGCGGTAGGGATATCGAATTGGATGTCGTAGCCTATGCGAATCAACATGTCTATTGAGTTTGATGCAAATGCGCAAGATGTGCTGGAATTAGTTGCTGAACGCAGAAAAGGGCGCCCGCCGAAGCGGACGCCCTTTCTGTCACTGGCCAGTCCGGGATTACTTGTTGCCGGTGCCGATGCTGCCGTTCTGGTCTTCGAGCGCTGCCTGCGCCGCGGCGAGCCGCGCCGTGAGCAGACGGAAGGGCGAGCAGGAAACGTAGTTGAGCCCGATCCTGTGGCAGAACTTGACGGACTCAGGATCGCCGCCATGTTCGCCGCAGATGCCGACCTTGAGGTTAGGCCGCGTGTTGCGTCCCTTGGCCAGTCGCCATCTTCACCAGCTGGCCCACGCCGGCCTGGTCGAGCGTGGCGAAGGGATCCTGCTTGAAGATGCCGGCCTTGAGATACGCAGGCAGGAAGTTGTTGATGTCGTCGCGCGAGATGCCGTAGGTGGTCTGCGTCAGGTCGTTGGTGCCGAAGCTGAAGAACTCAGCCTCTTCGGCGATCTGATCGGCGGTCAAGCGCAGCGCGCGGCAGCTCGATCATGGTGCCCACCATGTAGTCGACCTTGGCCTTCTTCTCGCTGAAGACTTCGTCGGCGACGCGGCGAACGATGGCCGCCTGGTTGCGCATCTCCTCGATCGAGCCGATGAGCGGAATCATGATCTCGACATGCGGATCGCCGCCCTTGACCTTGACCGCAACCGCGGCCTCGATGATGGCGCGCGCCTGCATCTCGGTGATCTCAGGGAACGTGATGCCGAGACGGCATCCGCGCAGCCCGAGCATGGGGTTCTGCTCGTGCAGCTCTTCCACGCGCGCCAGCAGCGTGCGCAGTTCCTTGAGCTTGGGCGAACGCGGCTTGGTGTCTTCCAGGTGCTGCAATCTCAACCAGCAGGTCTTCGCGCTTGGGCAGGAACTCGTGCAGCGGCGGATCGAGCAGGCGGATGGTGACCGGCAGCGATTCCATGGCCTTGAAGAGACCGACGAAGTCGGCGCGCTGCATGGGCAGCAGCTTCTTCAGCGCGGCGCGGCGGTCCTTCTCGTTGTCGGCCAGAATCATGGTGCGCATGTGCTCGATGCGGTCTTCGGCAAAGAACATGTGCTCGGTGCGGCAGAGGCCGATGCCCTCGGCGCCGAACAGGCGTGCCTGCTTGGCGTCGCGCGGAATGTCGGCATTGGCGCGGATCTTGAGCCGGCGAACCGGATCGACCCAGCTCATGAACTTCACCAGATCGGGATCGTCGGGCTGCGCGTCGAGCGTCTTCAGCTTGCCGGCGATCACGCGGCCGGTGGTGCCGTCGAGCGAAATCTAGTCGCCCTGCTTGTAGGTGTGGCCCTTCACGCGCAGTTCCTTCTTGGCTTCGTCGACCACGCAGTCGCCTGCGCCGGCCACGCAGCACTTGCCCATGCCGCGCGTAACGACCGCCGCGTGCGAGGTCATGCCGCCGCGCGAGGTGAGAATGCCGTCGGCAACTTCCATGCCGGCGATGTCCTCAGGCGTGGTTTCGCCGCGGACCAGGATGATGGACTTGTAGGTCGCCGTTCTGGTGGTGCTTCACTGCATCTTCAGCGGTGAAGACGATCTGGCCGACGGCCGCGCCGGGCGATGCCGGCAGGCCGGTGGCGAGCACTTCAATCTTCTCGCCCTTTTCAACGAGGCGCGGAACCAGGAAGTCGTAAAGCTGGTTGGGCTCGACGCGGAAGATCGCTTCTTCCTGCGTGATGAGGCCTTCGCGCACCATGTCGATGGCCACGCGGACCGCGGCCAGGCCGGTGCGCTTGCCGTTGCGCGTCTGCAGCATGTAGAGCTTGCCATCCTGGATGGTGAACTCGAAGTCCTGCATGTCGCGATAGTGCTTTTCCATGCGGCCGGTGATGTCTTTCAGCTGCTCGTAGACCTTGGGCATCGCCTTTTCGAGCTCGCTGATCGAGTAGCGGCGTGCGCACGCCGGAGACCACGTCTTCGCCCTGCGCGTTCATCAGGTACTCGCCGAAGAAGACGTGCTCGCCGGTGGCGGGATTGCGCGTGAAGCCGACGCCCGTGCCGGAGTTCTCGCCCAGGTTGCCGAAGACCATGGCCTGCACGTTGACCGCTGTGCCGAGCCAGTCGTCGATGTGGTTGATGCGGCGATAGGTCTTGGCGCGGTCGTTCTGCCAGCTGCGGAAGACGGCATCGCGCGCGGCAGCAAGCTGCTCGAGCGGATCCTGCGGGAAGTCCTTGCCGGTCTCTTTCTTCACCAGCTTCTTGTACTCGGCGATGATCTCCTTGAGCGCGTCGGGCTGCAGCTCGTAATCGAACTTCACCTTCTCGCGCGCCTTGACGCCGTCGAAGATGTGCTCGAACTTCTTCTTCGGAATGTCGAGAACCACGTCGCCGAACATCTGGATGAGGCGGCGATAGGAGTCATAGGCAAAGCGCGGATTGTTGCTGCGCTTGGCCAGCGCTTCGACGGCCTTGTCGTTGAGGCCGAGGTTCAGAATCGTGTCCATCATGCCGGGCATGGAGAACTTCGCGCCGGAGCGGACCGAAACCAGCAGCGGATTGTCGCCCGCGCCCAGCTTCTGGCCCTGCAGCTTTTCCAGCTTCTCCAGCGCCTCGAGCATCTCCGTGTCGATCTGCGGGCTCAGCTTGCCGCGCATGTACTCGCGACAGGCCTCGGTCTGGATCGTGAATCCCGGAGGCACCGGCAAGCCGGCGTTGGTCATCTCGGCCAGGCCGGCGCCTTTGCCGCCGAGCACGTCCTTCATCTTGCCGTTGCCGTCGGCTTTGCCGTCGCCGAAGAAGTACACATACTTGGTTGCAGTTGAGGTTGAGCCTGCTGTTCCGGCCAGCTGCTGATCCAGTACGCCCTGCGTCATGGAATTAAGCCTCCGATATGAATTTGCTCGGTGAATATCCGCGGCGGCGACACCGGTGCTGGAGAGCAGAACGCGAGCTTGGTGGCATGGGGCCTGAAGGTGTTTTTCAAAACCAAGTGCGAGCGGTCGTCCAGGCACAGAACTGTGCCTTACGGCTATTCCGTATCGCAAGTACTAATAGCGCGGCAAGTATACACTTGCCTGTGCCACTCGTCACAGACCCTCAACATGTACATAGACTTACGCGACTTTTTTGGCCCGGATTTTTCCGGCAGGCCTGCAGATGCGCCCAGGAAAAGGGGATGCGGCATGGACCGCTCTTTGCCTGATCCGACCGGCACTTCACCGCAAGGTCCGGATTGCGGACCGCAGACCGCATTACGGGATTCAAGGTCACCTCAGATTCCATCCCGGTCGGCGGACTCTGGGATACACTTGCCGTAAGCGCCCAGATCTTACCCCGACTCTCCGCTAGGGCATCAACCTTATGCAGGCATATATCACCTCCCTTGGGAAGTTCCTGCCTGGCAGCCCCGTCGACAATGACTCGATGGAGGAATTCCTTGGAGCAGTAAACGGCAAGCTCTCCCGCGTGCGCAAGCGCATTCTGAAGCAGAATGGGATCCAGACTCGCCACTACGCAATCGATCGCGGGCAGCAGACCCTGTTCTCAAATTCGGCCATGGCGGCCATGCCGTGCGCAGCGCCCTGGAAAGAGCGGGACTCGCCTTGAGCGAGATCGATTTTCTGGCGGCTGCCACGTCGCAGGGCGATCTCCCGCTTCCTGGATTTGCCAGCATGGTTCATGGCGAACTCAAATCCCCGCCCTGCGAGATCGCTACGCTTCACGGCATTTGTGCCAGTGGAATCATGGCGTTCAAATCAGCCATGCTGCAAATTGTGAGCGGTGACAAGCGCCACGCCGTGGCGTGCGCGAGCGAGTTTCCAAGCCGCCTCTTCAAGTCGACGCGCTTCGAAGCGCAAAGCGGGTCCAGGAAGAGGGCATCAGCTTCGATACCGAATTCCTGCGCTGGATGCTGTCGGACGGCGCCGGAGCCGCGGTACTTGAAGATTCCCCTCGCGCTCCCGGGCTGTGCCTGCGCATCGAATGGATCGAATTGCTTTCGTTTGCCGATCAGTTCGAACCTTGCATGTATGTTGGCCCGCCAAAGAATGGACACAACCTGGAGTCGTGGCTCGATTATCCGAGTTATGACCAGCCGCCAACGCCGGCGCAATCAATCTGCGGCAGGATATTCGCATGCTCGACGATGTTGTCCGTCACGCCGTCCAGGGACTTCTGCAGAGTTGCGAAAAAGAAGAGCCTCAATCCAAATGACGTCGATTGGCTTGCCGTTCATTATTCTTCTCACGTCTTTCGCGACAAATCCCACGACCTGGCCGCTCGGCTCGGCTTCGATATACCGCGATGAGCGCTGGTTCACGAACCTCAGTTCGACAGGAAACGTCGGGTCTGCGTCAACCTTCCTGCTACTGGAGGAACTGCTCTACTCAGGCAAACTGAAGACCGGCGACAACATCCTCTGCCTGGTTCCGGAGAGTGGACGATTTCTATTCGGGTACATGCTGTTGAAGGTGGTGGCGAAGGCAACCAGCGCGGCTCTCCTGCAGAACCGACAGCTGAAATCATCGTTCATACGAACCGCCGCAACTGGCCAGCGTCAAGCGATCCGCTGGCCGAAGAGCTCATGCGAGAGCTGGCCCTGGTCTGGTTTGAATTTGAAGATCGCCTCGCAACGTGTCCCGATTGTGAAGAAGCTCTACGACGGCCGCTTCACGCTTGAGGATTATCGTGCTCTTCTTTTCAACCTGCGTCAACAGGTGATCGATGGTTCGCGCTGGATCGGCCAGGGCCGCCTCGAGCATCACGCCAGAACATTTCCCCATTCGCAGCGCATTCATCATGCACACCAGAGACGAACACCGCGACTTTGAAATGCTGGAGCGCAACTACGAGCTGGCAGGCGGTCGCCTCGATGAGATTCGTACCGGCCGGAAAAACATCGGCAGCGAAGCTCTCTCAGCCTACATCCTTGAGATGGCAGGCCACGAAAATCCATTCGAACTGATCGGAGCCATGTTCATCGTCGAAGGCATCGGGCAGAGAATCGCGCGACAATGGGGCAAGAAGATCCAGGAAACGCTCGGCCTGAAGAAACGATGCAGTCTCGTTTTTTCTCTATCACTCTGAAAGCGATATCGCGCATTTCAAGCGACTCGATCTCGCCATCGCCAGCGGAATCCTGACCCAGAAACTTGTACCAGAGATTGTGCGCTGCGCCAAGGTCACGGCCCGGCTCTATGCGTTGCAACTCGAAGAGATCGGGAACTTCTGATGCTGACTCCGTCGATCGCGGTCTTCTTCGTCGCTATTACCTGCTCGCGGGTCTTGGGCGTGAACCTCGGCTATCATCGCGTGCTCTCGCACCGTTCGTCTCAAGCTGCCCAAATGGCTCGAGCGAACGCTTATCATCCTGGGGCTTCCGGCTGGGCACGCCCGTGCAATGGGTCGGCAATCATCGCTATCACCACGCGCATACCGACACGCCGCTCGATCCGCACTCGCCCATTGCACACGCGGCTTCTGGTATGCACACGTCGGTTGGTATCTCGGATCGGACAACGTATTCTGTGTGCATTCTCTATTGCCTGGCCGGCCCGCTGCGGATGCTGGTCGACGCATGGATGCGTCCGCGCACGAACCAGGAATTCAATGCGCTTGCCCCGGACGTTCGCGCGGACCCCTGGTACCGGCGCTTGAGCCGTCCCTGGCCGTATGCCGTCGCCATGCATCTGCATTTTGTCGTTCCGGCGCTGTTGGCGTGGTACCTCTGGGGGATTCGTGGATTCGCCGTTCTCTGGATCACCTTGGCGGCTCTTTACAATATGGGAGACGCGATTGACAGCGTCTCGCACATGTTTGGCAGTGAGCTTCCAGGACAGGCAGACCGCTCGCGCAACAGTTCAGTTATGGGGCTACTGATTCTCGGCGAAGGATGGCACGCAAACCATCACCGTTTTCCGTGGAGTGCGAAGCACGGTCTGGCGAAAGGGCGAGTTTGACTGGACCTGGCAGGTGATTCGAGGTCTTCGCGCGGTTGGGCTTGCGCGCGATATTCGCGTTCCAAGCGTGAGTGAGTTGTCAGCGAAACTGAACTGAGAAGGCACAGGACGATATGGACGTAACCGAACTCTACGAGAATGCTCCCTACAATCCGGACGATCCCGAATCCCTGGCTCGCGCTCTACCTTGATGCCAGTTTGCCGCTCAGCGACGAAGTCAAGGCCGCATTGCTGGCGAACTCCGGTTCGAAATCCCGCCAGTTTCATGCTGCCGCTTATCCGGCCGTTTGCAAAACTGACGCTGGTGATTTTCCAGATCCTCAAGATCTGTCATTCCCAATCGATTTACGTCTTCGAAGATTCTGCACCGGCTGATCTATTGGGGACTGCGAACCTTTGTTCGACCTGATGCGAATTATTTGATCCTTCGTCACTTTCATATCGGCACCGAGATCCTGCAATTCGTGGCAACCAATGTGCCCGGCGTCGAAATTCCGTTGAATCCTTTGCGGCCTCGAAATCTGTCGAGCTCTGAGAGACAATGTGTTTCTCAAGCACGATCTGAATATCTACAACTTCCTTATTCGCCTGAATCGGGAGATGAAAGCTCATGGGGATCAAAGCTGAGCAAACAGAATCATCCCAATCTTCGACGCATCACCGATGGGCCATTTCAGATTGATGAAGCAAGTCTGCCGAACGGCGCATGAACTTTCTCGATCTCGAATCCGCAATTGAAATCTACACACCGCTCTATCAGTTGTTTCTTACCGACAGTGATTTCTGGCGCGCCTGCAACTCGCTGCAATTGGATGAAACGGTTGCCCTCTATAGTTCCAAACTGCTGGGCGATGCGTCCTATGTCGGTCTGGTCAACAACAAGCATCCATTGATTCCCCTTTCGACACTTCAGGCCGGATACCGGCTTCTGCTGCACGGCTTGGCCGCAGAATGTCTGCACGCCACGCTGGTTCAAATCAAGCGGGCCGCGCAGCAGCCTGAGATGGCCTAGGCTGCTCTTCCCTTCGCGTTCGATTACATTGGTGGGATGACATCTATCTCAAGATTCCGGCATGTTGTCGGGCCTTCGTTTGCCCTGTTTGCCGCCATTCTCGCGTTCACTTTTCCGGCTTATTCCCAACAGACTGCTCCGCGCCTTATCGTGGCCGACATCCGGCATACGACCGGCCCCGTCGATCGCTTCTTCGATCTTTCCGTGGGATCGGATTATCCCGGCACGCTGATTCGAGACGACAGCCAGGCGCAACTCAAGGTCGCCGTGGATGAACTCGGCTTCCGCTACATTCGCTTCCATGCCATCTTTCACGATGTTCTGGAGACCGTGCGCTCGGAAGAACGGCAAGACGGTCTACGACTGGTCGGGAATCGACCGGCTCTACGACGATTTACTCGCCCGGCACATTAAGCCGTTTGTGGAACTCGGCTTCACTCCGGACGCCCTGGCAACTTCGCAGAACAGCATCTTCTGGTGGCACGGCAACACCTCACATCCGAATCCGCAGGGCTGGCACGATCTGGTTGCCGCGTTTGTCCGTCACATCGAATCGCGCTACGGCAAAGACGAAGTTCGCAGTTGGTACTTTGAAGTGTGGAATGAGCCCAATCTCTCCGGCTTCTGGGAGGGCGCGGATCAGAAGGCATACTTCGAACTCTACGACCTGACTTCGAAGACCATCAAGTCCATCGATTCCGCCTTGCGCGTGGGAGGGCCATCCACGGCTGGAGCGGCCTGGGTGCCCGAGTTCCTGGCACACGTAAAACAGAGCGGCGCTCCCATCGACTTCGTCACGACGCACACCTACGGCGTCGATGGCGGCTTTCTCGACGAGAACGGGAAGAGCGACACCAAGCTGTCTCCATCTCCCGATGCCATCGTGGGAGACGTGCGCCGCGTGCGCCGGCAGATCTCGGCATCCGCATTTCCCGCCCTGCCCCTTTACTTCACCGAATGGAGCACCAGCTATACTCCGCGCGACGCCGTGCACGACTCGTACATCAGCGCGCCGTATATCCTCAGCAAGCTCAAGGCGAGCCAGGGTCTCGTCGAGGGAATGAGTTACTGGACCTATACCGACCTGTTCGAGGAGCCGGGTCCGCCCACGGCCTCATTTCAGGGAGGGTTCGGCCTGCTGAATCGCGAGGGGATTCCGAAGCCCGCGTTCTTCGCCTACAGGTACCTGCACGCGCTTCAAGGAAACGCGATCTCCTCCGACGATCCGCAGGCAATGATGGCCATAAACGGCGAGAGCTTCACGGCGCTTGTCTGGGATTTTGAGCAGCCGCAACAAGCCGTGAGCAACCGGCCCTTCTACACGAAAGTGGTTCCCTCGCACGCTGCCGCGCCAGTGCGGTTAAGGGTGACGCATCTTGCTCCCAACGCTGCATACGCCGTCGCAGTGCATCGCACCGGCTTCCATGCCAACGATGCCTATTCGGCCTACATCGAGATGGGATCACCCAAAGACCTCACCGAATCACAGATTGCCCATTTGAACAATTTGACGCGAGACGTGCCTGAAACCAACAAGGTAGTGCGCTGCAGCGCCGACGGGATCATCGAGATCACGGTGCCGATGAACAGCAACGACATCGTCCTCATGCAACTCCGGCGCAGCGCGCAATGACGCGCTTTGAATCGCAGAGGAAAAGAGACTCGCCCGACTGAGGGAACTGGTTGCACCGCTGATTTTCGATTTTTGCAAACAGTTCTAGGGCTCAAGAATCTTGAACGGTGAAGGCAGGGGCTGCACGGAAGGCTTGTGTAAGAAATTCTGCCGGAGATTCTTCCATCCTCTGCCCAGTCGATCTGAAGCCATGAACAGGTGCCCCGCCGTGAGCTGACCAAATACGCGGTGATGCCCTACGGCGGCCAGTCCCATGGACGCGATGCAGCCGCACCGCTCGCAATCAGGATCGCCTCCAAACTGGCATGGAGTAATGCGCGTCCTGAGGTCAGCGGAAAGCATTTTTGTGGTTCTCGCAAAGATGCATTTTTCAGGATTGCTGGGTGGTGACTCAATCTCCCGGATGACTGCGTCCGCCATATCAAGTGCCGGGTATGCCAAGCGCAGTCGGCGCAGGTCGGCAATCACAGCAGCTCTCTGCGGAGCGTTCAGAATCTCCGGATCGGTGGCGCCACGCTGCGGCGTGAAGATGCTGAACCATACCTTCTGAACTTCAGGCTGGCGGGTCCAGAATCTGAGAAATTCCTCGAGATAACCGGGACGGCCCGCGATCTGGGAGGTGATCGTGCAGTGAACCGTTATTCTCCCGCCCTCGATGTTCTTGAGGATGCGGTCGTAGGTAGCCGGTTTGCGCCGCGCATCGTGTTCCGGTTGCAGACCGTCGATCGAGACCACGACATTCAGCCTTTTGATGGCCGTCCACGCAAGCGGAATTCGCCTGAATGCACTGGTGACAACCTGGACATGCACGCCACGACCGTCGATCTGTGGCAATAGAGAATCGAGTTCACGATAGCGCACGAGCGGATCGCCGCCCACGAGCGATACGTGCAGCGGCCTATGTTCATCGATAAGCGCAAGCACGCGTGCGACCAGGTCGTCACCCTTGAAATCGGAGAGTTGACGAAGTTGCGTTGCACCTCCGAGATGCGCGGCATCGAAGGCGTAGCATCCCGGGCACCGCAACGGACACTCCTTGGTAATCTCGATGGAAAGAGACGGAGCGCGACCGGCCAGGATGCTGGCCCACGCACGCAAAACTTCAGACTTCTTCATTGGCTTCTCCGCTACACGGAATCTGAACTGAATGGATTAATGAAAGCCGTGCGCGGCTCGGTAAGAGCCGTGCATCACGCGTGCCCAGAAGGCGAATGGATCAGATCTGAAGCGGAATACTGTATATACCCGAAGGCGAACCCGCTACGGGCTCAATTCGAAAGATCGACGGTGCTCCGTGAGAAGGGCGTCCCTGATACGCGGTCAGTCAATTGGAATTCGAAGAGCCGCCGTCTTGCGAACAGCGAGTCCATGCTCCTGGAATCCTTTGAGAGCACCAGGACCAGGCAGAGAAAAGTCAAAATGATCAGCGTGGTTAACTCGAAGTCCTGACCACCATGCAGGAAATGATCCCACGTCCACAGATGCTGTGTCACAGGCATTGTGATGAGCGATATCGCCGACAAAATCAAAAGATAGCGACCGATCCACATAAGAACGGGGGGCGTACCCCCATCTGCAGTGAGATGCGCTCCACTCGATTTGTGATCGTTATCCAATCATCTTCTCAGTGGTGTTAAGTCCACGATTTTCGAGCGTTGTCGGGGTGAAGAAACAAAGTGCTCTCCGTCACTTTGACCGATCCGGTTGCAGGCTGCCTCGCGCAACCGGGAATTGGACGCACCTAGTCTTTGACGGATGCGGTGGGAAATCGTTGCATAATGTGTTGCGCTAAGTCGCGACAATCTGTGTCGATAGAGAATGGACGCCGAAGGGGACAACGTCAAGTCGATGCGACCAACTGCGAGCGGCGATCGCACAAGGCATCCAGGCTAGCCATTCTCAGACGAACCGTCCTCTTCCAATCTGCCTTCTTTACGCGGCTGGCATCTCGTAGCAGGGGTCGCCCTGGGGGCAGGGCATGGCATCCTGGGCGATAAGAATGCGGTCGAGTCCCACCAGGGCGAGAATCTCCTGTACCCGGTGCGATATGTTTACAAGTGCGAAATCGTGACCAGTTGCACAGGCGGTGCCGTAGAGTGTGATGAGCGCGGCAATTCCGGCGGCATCGATGCGTTCCACCTGCTGCATATCGAGAATCACAGACTGCGCCCGCACCACGGGTTCCAGTTCTCTGACGAAGATCTGTTCGTGTCCGCGCACCAACTCTTGCAGGTTCTCCGGAACCAATATTGGAGCATTTGTAGCGGTTTGATAATTGCGTGTCATAAGTACCTCCCTTGATACGCTCTGCCGATGGGCCCCCGGCAAGTGATTTGTGCTTGCTGGAGCTATCGTTCGCAGGAAAAGCCAGCGGAAACGGGGGAGCCAGCTTCACATCCTCTTTCTTAGCATCTGAGCCGCCAAAGCAGCTCATGAGTAAATCTACTGAAACGAAACCAGATACGAGCCACGCTTACAGTCGGTTCCAATGTGCTGAGTGTTCGGATCCCCTGTTTCACGTTCACATTCGAACAGTCTCATCGAAGTCCCCCTGCAAGCTCTCCTTCCTTGCCGGGTAATTCTGCATTTGAGTACGCAGTGAGCAGATAGAGAAGTTCCATATATTTGATGAAGCAGGTGCAGGGTTGGATTCTGGGACTACATCTTTCGGCACAGAAGCCGTTTACGCGCTGGCGCTGGACTGCGGATTCACCGCGGCCGGCCTGGTGTCGCTCCCGCATGTCGCGGAGTCTCGCGATGCGAACCGTTTCACATCGTGGGTCGACTCGGGACACGCAGGCACGATGCAGTATCTGCAGCGTGTTAATGAGAGCGGAGAACTTGTGCGTGCGCGGGTGGCTACGCCGTTTCCATGGGCGCGATCGGCGATCGTGTGTTTTGCGAATTATCACGGCCGGGCGCCACTCTCAATCGAGATGCGAAGCCCGCAAAACGGATGGATCGCGCGCTATGCATGGAGCAGCCGCGTGGATACGGCTGGAACGCGGCGCCCAAGCGATTATCACAAAGTGTTGCTGAAGCGCATAAAGATGCTTGACGCAAAACTGCGCGGGCGCTTCGGCTCGTTTGAGTCGCGCGCATACGTCGACACGGGACCAATCGCCGAGCGCCCGCTGGCAACGGCCGCCGGCTTGGGATGGACGGGAAAAAACACCTGCCTCATTCATCCCAAATTGGGGTCGTTCGGATTTCTCGCGGTGCTCCTCACGTCCCTCGAATCTGCTCCGGAGGACAAGAAACCGGAGGTCACGAGGGATCATTGCGGAACCTGCAGGCGCTGTCTCGATGCATGCCCGACAGGCGCGTTAATCGCCCCCTACCAGATGGACGCGACCCGATGCATCGCGTATCTGACCATCGAACACAAGGGAACGATCGCGCCGGAGTTGATGGACGGGATGGGGCGCCAGGTCTTCGGCTGCGATATCTGCCAGGATGTCTGCCCCTGGAATCGGAAGGCGCCGATTGCGACAGATCCTGAACTTGAACCGCGCGAGGAACTCATCAATCCTTCCCTCGATTGGCTGTCCTCTCTTGACGAGAAGTCTTTCGAGCGAGTGTTTAATGGCTCGCCCGTGCGCCGCACGGGTTACAACGGAATGCGCCGTAACACCGCCATCGCTATGGGCAACAGCGGCGAGCGAAGCTATCTGCCGCGCCTCAAAGAGTGGGCCGAAGCCGCAGACGAAGGGCTGCGGTCGGCTGCGCGATGGGCGTTGAGTAAGCTGGAGCAGATGTAGCGGGTGCCTACTCCTCTATCGGACGTCCGAAGCACAAAACGTAGCCGTTGTTATCTGCGATCTCGAAAGCCCTCAATCCGTCGCTGGTATTCGCCAGTTCACGATGCATGGATACGCCTTTCGAAATGAACTCCGCGTAGAGACCGTCGGGATCGTCCGTGTTGATGTAAGCGTCCCACCGGGCCCATTCATGTCGCGAACCATTCGGCTGCGGATGCACATCGCTGGCAATGGCCTTGAACATGAGCATCACTCTGTCGCGCGCTACAAAGGCCCAGAAATCGTCGCAATCGGCGTCTCCGCCGCCCTTATAGGGAACATTGAAGCCAAGCTTTCCCTGATAGAACGCGAGCGTCGCGTTCAGGTCGTCGACGATGAAAAAGGGTGTAACGCTGTTCAACATGGTGCGCTCAAGCATAGCCCACTTCCATCCAGATTTCGATGTGGAATCCCGGTGCCGCTCAAAGCGGACAACTGCTGCAGAACACGCCCGAATGGAATGAGTGGATCAATCTCGCCGTCACCAGGACGTGAAACGCCCATCGATGGCGGACGAAGTTACGCGCGCCGCCTCGATGGGCGCTCAGGCAAGATAGTTTTTTGAATTGACCCCCGGAGATGACGACCACCAAAGGCAAATCAGCAACGCAAAGAAAGCAAACTACGCAACCACGCGGCTGACGTTGGCTGCACTCAGTCCTTTGGGTCCCTGCTGGCACTCAAATTCGACTGCTTCGCCTTCGTTCAGCGTCTTGTAGCCGCTTTCTTGGATGGCGGAAAAGTGAACAAAAACGTCTTCTCCGCTGGACCGTTGGATGAAGCCGTACCCCTTGGCCCCGTTAAACCACTTCACTACGCCCTGCTCCTTCATTTACCTTCTCCTTCTTTTGCGGTTAGCACATTGGGGAACCCTGGCACGCACGTCCTGTCTTGGTGAATCGCAGGATCGGGGCAATGCCCAAAGACGCCGCGAGCCGCCGACGCGCCCGAATGCTGGCGCTGTGGCAGCTCGTAATCATCTCTGAATTGGGGTTGTGCTTCCCAAACACCAAAACGTCCAATGCTATGGCCTTCCTGAACTTGCAGACGACGTGCTCCCGGCGCGTCGTGCTCCAGTTATGGCAGGTATGTTCCTTAAATGCAAGGAGAAATTTTTATTTGGTGCCCAAGGTAACCAGCATTTAATCGACTCCTATGAAAAAATGAAGACCGCTCCCGTCGCGGCTGCAGGAGTCCCTTTCAGTCGCAATCGATTAACGTCTGGGAGGACAGGGCACGAGGGCACGATTTGTGGGGAGTTCAACCGCTTTGCGGCTGCTCGCCAAGGACCGTGAGGCGGCGCACAGGTCTCATCAGCCGCCAACCGGTACCCTGAATTCAGGAAGACCATCGTGGAAAACGTCTCAAATTCCGGTATCTGCGAGGCGGAGCAAACTCCCGCCGGCACAGAAGCCGCCAAGCCGCAGCCCGCTACCCTTTCCAAGTGGTATCGCTGGCGCAGGAGCGGCGCCGAACTCGTCGATTATCTGCTCGATTCTGAGGTTCACACCTACGCCTTCAGCGTCGCGGCAAATGCCATTATCTCCTTCATTCCATTGATCGTACTGCTCTATACCATCGCCCTTTCGGTCTTCCACTCGCAGGAAATGGTCAAGGTGATCAGCAAAATCGTCGAACAGTTCCTCCCCACCACTGCCACACAGGCGACCAGGACTGGCAATGAGGATTTCCTGGTCTTTTGGCTCAGATGGGCGGCGGAGACGTCGTCCCGGCATGGCGTACAGGCCCTGTCGCTGGTGATGATTCTGGTCTCATGCACGGGCATCTTTCTGCCCCTCGAGGTAGCGCTGAACCAGGCCTGGGGGGTGACCAGGAGCCGGAATTACATCCTCAACCAGCTTGTGGCGTTCGGACTGGCGATCCTGATGGTGATTCTGGCCATGGGCAGCGTCTTCCTCAGCACCTGGCAGCGGCAGTTGCTGGGATTCGTCTTCTTTCATCACACCGACAACTTCGTGTTTGATGGGATCAGCTACCTGTGGCTGGCGGCGACAACGGGCGTGGCATCCATCGTATTCTTCTTCGCCATCTACTGGCTGCTGCCCAACCGCAAGATTCCGCCCCGCCAGGTCATCCGGACGGCCATCTTCACCGGCATTATCTGGCTGGTGGCCAAGGAAGTATTCGTCCTTATCCTGCCGCACCTGGACCTGAAGGCGCTCTATGGGCCGTTCTTCGTCTCGGTCGGATTGCTCTTCTGGGCCTATATCTCCGGCCTGATCCTGTTTGCCGGAGCGCAATTCAGCGCGATCCCGCGGGCTGAGAGACCGCCAAAGGCAACAGAGAGCACTATCCGCTGACATCCGGCACGAAGCTAGTGCGCAAGTCATCACGTGCCGTGCCACACCGCTGACGGAGCTATCTTATGCAAGCCATCATGGATGACCAGATCACTCATCGCCTCAGTGCACTAGGGCGCCTCGTCGGGAATACTCCCCTCCTCGGAATTGAATGCCGCTTTCGCAATCGGCTGCACACCGTCTACGCCAAATGCGAGCAGATGAACCTGACCGGCAGCATCAAGGACCGCATGGCTCTACACATTCTGAAGCGCGCCTATGTGAGCGGTGAGTTGCGCCCAGGCGACGCTATTGTTGAAGCGACCAGCGGCAACACCGGGATTTCCTTTGCGGCGATCGGCCGGGCACTGGGGCATCCCGTCATGATCTTCATGCCCGACTGGATGAGTCACGAACGCAAGGACCTCATGCGCAGCTATGGTGCGGAGATTGTTTCGGTCAGCAAGGAACAAGGCGGTTTTCTCGGCAGCATTCGCATGGCGGAAGAATTCGCCGCCTCACACGCGGATGCTTTCCTTCCGCGCCAATTCTCAAATGAAGCCAACGTTCACGCGCACGCGACCGGAACAGGCCCCGAGATTTGGGCGCAGCTGGGAAACGCCGGATTGAAGCCTGATGCGATCGTCGCTGGCGTGGGTACCGGCGGGACGGTAATGGGAGTTGGTCGATTTCTACGCAGTCGCAATCCCGAGATCAAGGTCCATCCCATCGAGCCTGCCGAATCTCCGACACTCTCCACGGGGCACAAGGTGGGCAAGCATCGCATCCAGGGCATCTCTGACGAATTCATTCCGGACCTCCTGGACGTGGCAAGCCTGGACGAAGTCCTCACCGTTTCTGATGGCGACTCCATCCTGATGGCGCAGAAGCTCGCCTCGACTCTCGGGCTTGCTGTCGGCATCTCGTCCGGCTGCAACTTCCTGGCTGCGTTGGTGGCTCAGGAGAAGCTTGGTCCCGACGCAGTGGTCGTCACCGTCTTCCCCGACGACAACAAGAAATATCTGAGTACCGACCTGATGCGCGAAGAACCAGTGCGCAGCGATTACCTGACCCCGGGCGTGGAACTCCTGGGCTTGACCACCGCACGCCGCGTCTGTTCTTTTTGCGACGGACCGGCTTCAATCTGAATTCAAGTTGTGCAACCAGTCGGTTGCAATCGCATTCTTACGAGACTTTAAACGCCTTCACCACAATCGCATTCGGCGCGCGGCCGGCCGGGAGCATGGTGAACATCTGTCGATGGGGCTGCTCGGCGGTGCGGACCACGGCCACATCTCCGGAACGTGCATCGACCACGAAGAGCAGATGTCCAGCGGCGGAAAACGCCAGCGCGGAAGGGCCGTCGCCGACATGGATCGCATCCGTGCGTTTGCCGTCTTCGATGGAGTAGACGGTCACGTAATCAGAATGCAGGTTGCCGACGTAGAGCAGCAAATTGTCGGCGGAAACAAGGCCGTGGACCGGATCGGCGCCCATCAGGTAGGCGCCGGCAACGTCGTCGGTGTTCGCGTATATTTCCGAAATCGAATTGGAAAGAGAGTTGGAGACGAAAACCTCGCCGCCATCCGGTTTCAGGGCGAGTTGTACCGGCGCGTGACCAACGTCGAGAAGCGACTCCAGCCGATCCGTAGTCGCGGGTCGTCCATCTGGTCGCGCTTCATGCGCAAGCTGGACGGCCATCACCTGGTGGCCACCGGAGCAAGCAGCGAATGTCTTAGATGAATCGGGCAGGATGACAACGTCGCTTGCGCCCGGGCAGCCTTCGAATACGGCGCGAATGTTGCGCGAGCTGGTGTCGACGATGCTGATCGAGTTGCCTCCCCGGTTTGCGACGACGAGAGTCTTGCCGTCTGCCGAGACGCGTGCGGCGGCAGGGTCCTCGCCCACGCCAATCTGCGCGATTTCGCGCCGCGATTTCAGATCGAGCACCGAGATGCTGTTCGCCCCGGAGTTGACCACGTATGCCAGTTTGCCCTCGGGGTCGATGGCGATCGCGACCGGCTGCCTGTGTACCGGGATGGTTGCGGCGACAGAGTTGTTGTCCGCATTGATGACGGCGACGGAACCCTGGCCGCCAGGCGGCCCGGAGTTGACGACATAGACCTCGTCGCGCACTGGATTGGCTGCGACCGCGATAGGATTCTGGCCAACCGGGATCTCGCGGTCGACACGAACGTTTACCACGTCGTAAACCGAGACAGTTCCGCTGCCGCCATTCGTCACGTACGCGTATTCGCGGTAGTTGGCGTCGTATTGCGGAAAGTCGTGGGGACGGCAGCCGCTAAGGGTAACAAGAGCGAGGAAAGGTATCCCGCGTCTCAATATCGAGACGAGGGATACCCGGCTTGATGACGCATCAGCTTGTCTTGGCAACATTCGACGCCGTCTCGACGTGGATGCCGCGGGGCAGCTTGCGATGCACGATGGGCGCGATGCGCTCAATCTCGTCCATCATCAAGGCGAACTGGTCAGGGTAGATCGACTGCGGTCCATCCGACAGAGCCTTTTCCGGCTGGTGATGCACCTCGACCAGGACGCCGTCGGCTCCGACAGCGACCGCCGCACGCGCCATGGGCAGAACCTTGTCGCGCTTGCCGGTGCCATGGCTGGGGTCAACCAGAATAGGCAGATGGCTGAGGGTCTGCACGGCCGGTACGATGCTGAGGTCGAGCGTATTGCGCGTGTGATCGGCAAAGGTGCGCACGCCGCGTTCGCACAGGATCACTTCGTAGTTGCCCTCGCTCAAGATGTACTCGGCGGCCATGAGGAATTCGTCGAGCGTCGCGCTCATGCCGCGCTTCAGCAGAACAGGCATACGCAAGCGGCCGGCATGCTTCAGCAGCGAGAAGTTCTGCATGTTGCGCGCGCCGATCTGCACGACATCGGCCCACTCGGCGACCAGGTCGAGGGTCTCGTTGTCGATGGCTTCGGTGATGATGCGCAGACCGAAGCGGTCGCGGATCTCGGCCATGATCTTCAGCGCATCCACGCCGAGACCTTGAAAGGCGTAAGGCGACGTGCGCGGCTTGTACGCTCCGCCGCGAAAGAACTGCGCCCCGGCCGCGGCTACTTTTTCCGCGATAGCGAAAGCCTGCTCGCGGCTCTCGATGGAACACGGGCCTGCGACGATGGCCAGATTGTGCCCGCCGATCGTGGCGTCGGTGCCGGCGAAGCGGATGATGGTGTCTTCTTCTTTTACGTCGCGGCTGGCCAGTTTATATGGCTTGGAGACGCGGATGACTTCGGCCACGCCCGGCATCTCTTCGAGATTGCCGCGGTCGGCCTCCCCCTGGTTGCCGGTGATTCCGATGGCTGTACGCTGCGCGCCCGGCATCGGATGCGGGCGGTATCCCAGGAACTCAATATGGTCGCAGACGGCCTTGATTTGTTCCTCGGTAGCCTGCGCCTTCATTACGACTAGCATCACTGGATCCTCACGATAAGTTTACGGCAAACGACGGAATTCCGTGTCTCCGGCCGTCCTTGCGGCGCGTCGACGCTGGGCATCCTGCTCAGCGGGCACTGCGCGATTTGCGCTCGGCATTGCGCTTTTCACTGCGCCACTTGAGACCGAGCCACGCCAGGTAGGCGAGCTGAATGACCCACGTAACGGTGTAAGCTGCGACAACGAATTGATGATCGAGTATGTTGCGTTCGTCCATAATGACTCCTGTATTTAGTCGGCGCTGGTAAGCGCTTCTTCGGCTTCGAGCGCGGCGTAATGCTGATGGCGGCGTTCGACACGGTAGCGGAGAAAGAGCACGAGCACGCCCCAGCAGAACCATGCCAGCATGTTCCACAAGAATGCATGCACCATCGTCGGATCCTTCATGCCCGAATCCTGATCTCCGCCGAAGACCGGGGCGGGATGCTGCGTGCGCCACCAGCGGTTCGACATGTAGACGATGGGCACGTCGAGCGCGCCGAAGATGCCCAGCACCGCGGCCAGCGTCTGCATCTGCGGGCCCGCGGCAAAGCGGCGCAGCAGCAGGTAGCTGACATAGATCAGCCACAGCACCAGCGTCGTCGTCAGCCGCGCATCCCACGTCCACCAGATGCCCCAGGCGCGGCGTCCCCAGAGCGGCCCGGTGATCAGCACCACGGTGCAGAAGACCACGCCGACCTCGGCGCCGGCCAGCGCCCACGCATCGGCCACCTGCGCCCGCTCGGATCGCTGCGCCGGAATGCCAGGTACCCGATCGACCCGGCAAGGCTGATGAAAGAAGAACAGAAATGCCACCGTGGCCGAGGGCACATGGTAGTAGATGATGCGAAAGATGTCGCCCTGCATCGCGTCGTCGGGCGCGACGTAGATGGCCTGATAGTATCCCCAGATCATCAGCAGAATGGTGATGGCTGGGAAAAGGATCAATGCAGCTTTTTTCATACAGAATCCTGTCCGGACAAGTCAAGTTTACGCCGCTGTTCAAGCGGCTGGGTCGATCCGAAGATTGACTGCCTACTCCGCATGGAACACCACGTCGAACAGCAGCAGGCTGACAGTCGTGAAGATAATGTCGTAGCCGATCAGCATCTTGATCCACAGCGACGGGTCGCCTTCCCCGGTCAAAATCGACGTGGTCGCCTGGACCATGGCCAGCAGCGCCGGCAGAAAGATCGGAAACAGGATCAGCGGCAGCAGCAGTTCGCGATTGCGGCTGCGAATGGACAGCGCGGCAAAGAATGTTCCGTTCGCCACCAGCGCCCACGTGCCCAGCGGCAGCACCAGCGCCAGCAGCCATCCGTTCCCTGCCACATGCAGGTTGTACATCACCAGGAACACCGGCGCCAGCGCGATCTGCACAATGGTGACAAAGAGAAAGTTCGCCAGCACCTTGGCGAGAAACAACTGCGAACCCGCGGCCGGAGCCATCCGCTGCGCATCGAGCACCTGGTGGCGAATCTCGCGGGCCCACGCCTGGTTCAGCGCGCTCACCGACGCGAACATGGTGGCAACGCAAAGCACTCCGCCTGCGATCTGCTGCGCGAATGCACCGCGCGGATCGAATGAGATGGAGAACAGCACCACCACCAGCAGCGCAAAGAACAGCATGGAATTAATGGCGTCTTTCGAGCGCCACTCGATGCGCAGATCCTTGGCGAGATGGATGAAGACCACGGCTGTCATCGCGAGCCCTCACCGGTGAGCCGTGGCGCGTCCTTGATCAGGTCCGCCGTCTGCACTTCAACATCCATTGCCTGAGCCGCGCGAAGATAATCGTCCGGGCGACAGAATCAACTGCGTTCCGCGTGTTCCGGCCGAGACGCTGATCTTGTCGAACAAAATCGCTGTCTCATCGATGTAAACCGGGTAAGGCTTTCTGGCTCCGAAGAGTGTTACGCCACCGCGAATGTAGCCGGTCAGCGGCTGAACGTCTTTCAAGGGAGCCATCTCGGCCTTGCGCAGTCCCGCGGCCCGGGCAAGTTTTTTGAAATCGAGTTCCGCATCTCCAGGGATAACCGCAAACCTGTAGACATTCGCACCGCCGGTGACCAGCAGCGTCTTGAACACCTGTTCCGGCGGCATGCCGATCTTCTTCGCAACCGTGATCGCGGAAAGATCGTCGGGATCGACTTCGTATTCGCGCAACTCGAAGGGAATGCCCAGTGACTCGAGGAAGCGCGCGCCGTTGGTCTTCATAGCGTGGGCCTCCCGGGAGCAAATTCAGCCACGCGGCCTGCCTTGAGGCGCAGGGTCCAATCGGCGATGGGGGCGGCGTGTTCGCGCTGGTGCGTGGTAATGACGATGGTCCGGTTCTTCTGGCGAAAACCGGCCAGCAACTCGACCATCTGGCGAGTCGACTCGATGTCCATGTTGGAAAACGGCTCGTCAAGCAACAGCAGTTCCGGGATCGACATCAGCACGCGAGCCAGCGAGGTACGCTGGCGCATGCCTTGCGAATACTGGCCGAGGGTCCGCGTCAATTCTGGATCGAGGCCTACCTCTCGCAACGCTTCGGCCGGATCAAGGCACTGGCGGCCGGGGTAGAGGCTGGCAAAGTAGCGCAGGTTCTCCTGCCCCGTGTATTCGTCGTAAAGCATGGGCGCGTGGCTCATGTAGCCGATGCGGTCGCGCACATCATGCGGCTCGTTGTCGCCAAAAATGGCGATTTTTCCGCTGGTTGGACGCAAAAGACCGGCCAGAATGCGCAATAAAGTCGACTTTCCAGCCCCGTTTTCGCCGATTAACACGTAGCATTTGCCCGGCTCCAGGTCCACAGAGACCTGCCGTAGCGCGGCAAACGATCCGAAAAGCTTGGAAATGTTTTCGAGGCGGGCGCAAAACGTCGAAGTGGCGGCCTCCGGGGCTTGCGCGGTCATGGAATCAGTTTGTGGCGATTCCGACAGGGGCATTGCCCGGCTGGGAAGCCGGCGTCGCGTTCGCGCGCGGGTTGGAGGTAGAGGGTTGAGTCGGAGCTTCACCCGGTTTCGCGCCGGGCTGGGCCGGGGCGTACTTGCTGGCGCACTTGGCCTGCAACGCGTTGGCATGGAACACGCCGTCGCGGCCGATGGTGCCCATGGCAAGCGCCTGCGCGTCGTCCTTGAAAGTATCCGGCGGCGGCTCGCTGCCCTTGTAAACCACCGTCAGCTTGCGGCCGCTCGCAGCCTTGGGCGAGTGGCTTTCAAACTCGTTGAGGACAAAGGTGACATGCGGCCCATCCTGCTCGATCGAGCCGGGTTGCACAAAGCCCTCCACGCGCAGATTGCTCGTGTAGGCCTTGTCGCCCAACTTGCCCAGTTCGGCAATGGTGACGTAGTAGCTCTTGCTGGTGCCGCTATAGCCAGTAAAAGCCAGCCAGCCGATGGTGCCGAGGATAATCGCGACCGCAATTCCTATCCTCACCGACGCCGAATTGGAAGACTTCTTCATATCTCAAGCTTTACGATACGAGCGCTGTTGTTGCGGGTCAATGGCCCGGGCCAACTTGAGTGATCCGGATCACATTTTATCCCGCAAATCCCGGCCCTTCTGAGAGACGCCGCGAGACGCCGTTTAGTGAGCCGATTCAAGGGTTTGCGCCGCACGATTCAGACACTCCGCAAGAACCGCCAGCTGCGCCGACGCCCTCCCCGCATCCTTGGCTTCAATTGCCTCATTAACTCCGGGGATTACAACCGCCGCATAGCCCGTGTACTCGCCTGGTGCGTAGATCGTGTGCTTGTACCAGGGCCGGTTGGGCAGCCCGGCGGGCGACAGCAGAGCGGTTTCAGCCGCTCGCAAGCTTGCGTTGAACTGAGCGACATCTGCCGGCGGCTTCAACTGCAACCCGTACGCGTGGTCGGCGGCGGCCGCAAATTGTGCCGCTGCGGCCAGTGCCGGTCCAAAATCGAGCCCCGGGAGCCCCGCGTCGCCCGCCTTGCGCTTGGCTGATTCAATGTAAGACTTCACCTCACGAGCGTACTCCCTGTAGTCGTATGGCAGCACGTCGGCATCCGCCATGCGGACCGCCTCAAGGCCAAGCACCCGCGCCATTTCCTGCAGGTAGACAAAATGCGGATCGGCATTCATCACATACCACGCATAGTCGTCGAAGGTCGAGTGGTACACCCCGTAAGGTCCGCTGGATCCGATGTCTGCGGAAGGCACGCCCTGGTGCTGCAGGAAGGGAGTAAAGTCCGAGCCCGAGCCAAGATCGCTCACATGCACCTCTTCGTTCGCCTGCTGCGGCGCGTTCGAGACCCGGTGTTCGCTGGCGCCATGGCGATTGGCGCGCCACTCCTGGTAGACCGTGTCGCCCACCGGACTGGGAACCGACTTGGTGACCTCGCGCACGAAGCCCTTCAACGAAGGCACAGCCGAAGCGCCGAAGTCAGGCCCCGAGACGGCGACGTCGACGTTGAAGTAGGCAACGGCGTTGTTCGAGTTGCTGCGCGTGTTGCTCCACCCACTCCGTCGAGCCGATCAGGCCCTCCTCTTCAGCGTCCCAACTGCAAAAAACGATCGACCGCTTCGGCTTCCAACCCTCTTTCAGCAGCGCGCCGACTCCGTGCACGGCTTCGAGCATGCTGGCGGTGCCGCTGTTGGGGTCGACAGCCCCGTAAACCCACGCGTCGCGATGATTGCCCACGACCACCCAGTCCTCGGGAGAATCCGTACCCTTGACTTTGCCGACTACGTCCCAGATGGTTCGCCGTTCGTAGTCCTGCTGCGAAACCAGGTGCACCCGCACGCCTCCCGGCCCGATGTGATAGCGGAAGGGAAGCGCGCCCTGCCAGCCCTGCGGCACGCCGGCGCCCTTGATGGCCTGCAGAATTGGCGCAGCATCGTGATAGCTGATCGGGATGGAGATGATGTGCGGCTGGTTGCCATCGGGATTCACGCGCGCCGAATCAGGCAGATCTGGTGTGGAGGCGACGCCGGGCGTCTCCGGATCGCCCGGATACTTGAATAAGATACTGAACGGACCCGCGCTGCACGCCGGTCTCAGGCCGCCAGGGCCCCAGCGGGTAGGGGTCGCCCTTGTAGTAGCCGTCGTCCTGCGGATCAGTGTAGATAAGACGCCCGATGGCGCCGCGCTGCTCGGCGATGTACACCTTGACACCGCGGAAGTTCGCGCCATAGCGCACGATCACGATCTTGCCGTGCAGGTCGATATGCTGGCGCGCGAGTTCATCGTAATCTTCGAGTCGCCCGTAGTTGGCGTAGACCACCTCGCCGGTCACGTCTCCTGAACCCGAAGACCCGTTGAACGGCATCACCACGCGCGGATCGTCATCGCCCGGATCGCCTTCCACATGCTCGCGCGTCGGCCCCGTCATGAGTTCCTTGCCGGCAGCATCGAATGCTTCGACTTTGACCACCTTGGGCTGATTCATCAGCACGCGATAGGGCACAATCTCGGTATCGAGCCCAGCAGCGCGAAACTTCTCGGCAACGTATTCGGCGGTCTTGTGGTCTTCGGGACTCGAAGCGATGTGCGGCTCCGCGGTCAGCGCCTTCAGCTCTTCGCCAGCCAGCTTCGCATTAGGCACCGCGAGGAACTTCTGCTCGAGGCCCGCTTCCTTGCTGAAATCGGAATAGCCAAAGACCTGCGTCCCGCTGGCGGGGCCATCGGTGGCGTTTTGCGCGCTCGCTTGTTGTGTCGGAAGAGCCAGAAACGCGATCTGAAGTGCAAGGGCAACCAAAAGCCTGCGAATCGTCATCAACGAGAACCTTTGAGGTAATGAAATTGAGATCGGGAAGAGAGCGGCCAGGCGCCACAGCGCGCGGCTTCAAAACAATTCCCACAGCTTACACTATAGGTTCGGGAGCTCTCCCTCTGCATACCAGCCCCAAAGTGAATGAAGAAAACCTGGCCGCGGCCACCGACGAGCCTGCCGCAATCGTCCAGGAACTGCCTGCGCCGGAAACAACGGAACTGCCGCAGGCCATTCGCGCGCTGCGCAACCCGAACTTCCGCCTCTTCTGGTCCGGCAATTTCACTTCCAACATCGGCACCTGGATGCAGAACGTGGCGCAGGGCTGGCTGGTGCTCACGCTTACCAACTCCGCTTTCTGGCTGGGTGTCGTGGGCTTCGCCGGTTCAATTCCCTTTCTCTTCGTCACTCTCTTTGGCGGAGTGATCGCCGACCGCGTGAACAAGCGCCGCCTGCTGCTTGTCACCCAGACCATCATGATGCTGCTCGCGTTCCTGCTGGCCGGGCTGACGTACTTCCGCTTGATCAGCGTGTGGGGAGTAGCAGCCATCGCCTTCGGCAACGGCAGTGGCCATGGCCATGAACGCGCCCAGCTACCAGGCCCTGGTGCCGAAGCTGGTGAAGCGCGAAGACCTCACCAACGCCATCGCACTCAACTCCGCGCAGTTCAACATGTCGCGCATTCTCGGGCCGACGCTGGGCGGATACGCCATGGTGCTGCTCGGCATGGCCGGCAACTTCTTTCTCAACGGCGTCAGCTTTCTCGCCGTGCTGTGGGCGCTGACGCGCATCGACTATCCCGAAGAAAAGCTCAGCCGCCACCAGAGCATGTGGCAAAGCCTGCACGGCGGATTTGCCTACCTGCGAAACAATCGCCAGATGTACGTGCTCATCTGGATGACGGCCTTCACAAGCTTCTTCGGCTTTCCGTTCATCACCTTCATTCCCTACTTCGCGAAGGTGCAGTTGAACGCCGGCGAAAGCGGGCTGGGATGGCTGCTGGCATGTTCGGGCTGCGGCTCCGTGCTCGGCGCAATGACCGTGGCCATCTCCGGCGTAATTCGTCACCGAGGGCGCGTGATCACCGGCTGCGGCGTCGTGTTCTTCGCCGCGATCATCGGCTTCAGCTACTCCCAGCGTTTCGCGCTGTCGGAGGTGCTCGCGTTCTTCGAGGGCTACTGCGGAATCCTGATGATCTCGTCCTTCAATGTGTCGATTCAGCACCTGTCGTCCGACGAGATGCGCGGCCGCATCATGAGCATCTACGCAACCAGCTTCCTCGGCCTGCCGCCCATCGGCGCACTGCTGGCCGGAGAGCTCTCGCGGCACATCCCCACCGGCCATGCCCTGGCGATGATGGCAGGTGTGTCGTTGCTGTCGTTCGTGGGGTTCTTCGCCTTCTCGCAGCCCCTGCGCGATCTCGACTAGCAAGGAGTAGTAAGCAGGGAAATTCAAACAGGAACGCTTAAGTGATCGCTGCAGCGTCTTTTACTCCCTGTTCCCTAATCCCTGTTCCCTAATCCCTGCTCTTTTCACGCCACCGGCTGTGCGCAGTGTGCGCAGCGCCTTGCAGCAATCGGAATATCGCTGAGGCATTCCGGACATGCCTTTGTCGCCGGCGGCACATCGGGTACGGGCTTCTTGAAGCGAGCCATCAGCGCGTTGGCTGGGGCCACGATAAAAAAGTAAACAGTGGCCGCAACCAGCAGAAATGCAATGACCGCATTCAGGAAGTTGCCAAGCATCACATGGTTGTACTGAATGGCACTGAAGTCCGGCTTACCCACCATGTTGCCGATGAACGGGGTGAAGACATCCTTGACCAGAGAGGTTACAACCGTTCCGAAAGCGCCGCCGATGATGATGCCAACAGCCATATCGAGGACGTTGCCGCGCAAAATGAAATCACGAAATCCCTTCAGCATCTCTACCTCCTGAAAGTCATTGCGCACATGGTACCCGACGGGACTTCTGATCTGGAACCAGAAACTTCTGCGTCGCATCGCCGCGCGTTTGGCTATCTTACACAGCCCTGTCGAAAAAGGCCCGCGATATCAGGAGAGGCATTGAACGTTGACTACAGCGGATAGGCGACCAGGAACACGATCAGCGTCAGGATGACCAGGTCAGAATAGAGCAGGATCAGCACTCCGGCGTGATACAGGCTCCACTTGCCGCGCATGCAACGGCCGGTTTCCGCCATCCCCCACGCTGCTGCGATGAGCGACACCACCTGCCAGGACGAACCGTGCAGATTCTCGATGTGCGGAAACCCCGCCAGCAACAGGCTCGCAACAAAGGCGGAGAGGGAGAGCACAATTCCGCGGACGAGAGACTTCTGTCGCAGCCGGAAGATGGTAAAGCCGGGTTGCACGGTTACAACTCTAGTCGCCAAGCCTTTTATCCGGCGACCAGTTCCATCTCCTTGAGCGACTCGGGATAAGGCGCCCGCAGTACGCCGCGCTCCGTGATGATGGCCGTGACGTACTTTGCCGGCGTGACGTCAAACGCGGGATTGCAGATGCCCACGTTATGCGGCGTGAGTTGCTTGCCGCCGTGGTGCGTCACTTCCTTCGCCGAGCGTTCCTCGATGGGAATCGCGTCGCCGTTGGGTGTCGCCGTGTCGATGGTTGACCAGGGCGCGGCGCAATAGAAGGGGATGCCGTGCTCCCTGGCCAGGATGGCTACGTTGTAAGTCCCGATCTTGTTGGCGAAGTCGCCGTTGGCTGCAATACGGTCGGCGCCGACCACCACGGCCTTGATCTTGCCCGCCCGCATCAGGCTGGCAGCCATGTTGTCGCAGATCACGGTCGTCGGGATGCCGTCGGCCATCAACTCCCATGCCGTCAGCCGCGCGCCTTGCAGAAACGGTCGCGTCTCGTCGGCGTACACGTGAATCTTCTTGCCCAACTCCACGGCGGAGCGAATGACCCCCAGCGCCGTCCCATATCCGCACGTGGCCAGCGCGCCGGCATTGCAATGCGTCAGCACGCCGCCCTCGTCGGGCAGCAACTCGCCGCCAAATGCGCCCATGGCCTTGCATGCGGCGATGTCGTCCTCGTACATGGCGTGAGCTTCATCGAGCAGCTTGCGCCGTACTTCCTCCATGGGAGCGTTGGCGACCCGGAGAAAGGCGACTTCCATTTGAGCGATAGCCCAGAAAAGATTGACGGCGGTGGGACGGGTCGAGGCCAGGCGCGCGCAGATCTTTTTGAATTCCGGTGCAAACTCCTGCGCGGTTTTTGCCTGGCTGCGGATAGCGCCAAGCGCGATGCCATAGGCGGCCGAGACACCGATAGCCGGCGCGCCACGGACAACCATGGTGGTGATGGCGTCTGCCACCTGTTCATAATCAGTGGCAAGCACATAGCTTTCCTCGAGAGGAAGCTTGGTTTGATCAATAAATCGGACGCCTTCCGGGGTCCAGGCCAGGGTAGGAATCATGCACTCTTAGTTTATCGTGTCGCTCCTCCAGGGTATTGCCGCGCGCGGCGCTGTAAAGGTTTTCATTTTCCGCTGGACGCGCCGGAGTTCACGTCGGTAGAGTGGTTTGCGTATCATCGGAGCACATGCGGATCACCGGAGTTTCTGGAGTGCTCCAGCTTCAAGGTGTGTTCGCCGGAACCTGAGGAGTTCTCTTGGACCTTACCTTTGTCGATTGGCTGATCATGCTGATGTATTTCGTGTTTGTGCTGGGCATCGGTTTTGCCCTCAAGCGCTACATGAAAACCAGCAAGGACTTCTTCCAGGCCGGGCGCGCGCTGCCGGCGTGGATTTGCGGCCTGGCCTTCATCAGCGCCAACCTCGGCGCGCAGGAAGTCATCGGAATGGGCGCTTCGGGCGCCAAGTACGGCCTGGAAACCGCGCATTTCTACGGCATCGGCGCCATCCCCGCCATGATCTTCGTCGGCATCTTCATGATGCCCTTCTACTACGGCTCAAAGGCGCGCTCGGTTCCGGAATTCCTGCGCCTCCGCTTCGATGAGAAGACACGCGCGCTCAACGCCTGCTCCTTCGCGGTGATGACCGTGTTCAGCTCCGGCATCTCCATGTACGCGATGGCGCGGCTGATCCAGGCCCTGCATGTTTTCGACGGGCTGTTCCGCATGCTGGGCTGGTCGCCGGACGGCATCTTCACCTTTTCAATCGTGCTGTCTGCGGTGATCGTGCTGCTCTATATCTTCCTGGGCGGGCTGACCAGCGCGATCTACAACGAGGTGCTGCAGTTCTTCCTCATCATCGCGGGATTTTTGCCGCTGGTTCTGCTCGGACTCAAAAATGTCGGCGGCTGGCACGGATTGAAAATGGCTGTCTCAGCCGTCGATCCGCGCATGATGCATGAGTGGAAGGGCGTGATGCATGCCAGCACCAACCCGATGGGGATCGACATCATCGGCATCGGCATGGGACTTGGATTCGTGCTCGGCTCCGGCTACTGGTGCACCGACTTCCTTGTCATCCAGACGGCGATGGCCTCGCACAACATGGATTCGGCGCGAAAGGTTCCGCTGATTGCGGCGGTGCCGAAGATGGTGTTTCCGTTTCTTGTGATTCTGCCGGGATTGATCGCGATCTCGCTGCCCACGCCGCACACAACAACAGAGGTGCACGAGCAGAACGGCGTCATCTATCACGAGACAAGCGTGGTCCCGCAGATTGCCGAACAGGGCCAGGGAATCGTGCCGGCCAAGGTGAACCCGGTCACCGGCAAGCCCATGCTTGATGCGAGCGGAAAGCCGCTGCTCGACTACGACATGGCCACGCCCAACATGCTGCTGCATTATTTTCCAACCGGCATCCTGGGCCTCGGCCTTACCGCGCTGCTGGCGAGCTTCATGAGCGGCATGGCCGGCAACGTCACGGCCTTCAACACCGTGTTCACCTACGATCTCTACCAGTCCTACATTCACAAGGGCGCAAGCGATCGGCACTACCTGGCGGTGGGCCGATGGGCCACCGTCGGCGGCATCCTGCTTTCCATTTGCACCGCCTACGCCGCCATCAACTTCAACAACATCATGGACACGCTGCAACTGGTCTTCAGCTTTGTGAACGCTCCGCTGTTCGCCACGTTCCTGCTGGGGATGTTCTGGAAGCGCTCGACCGGGCATGGAGCGTTTGCGGGACTCATCTCCGGCACGCTGGCCGCCATGCTGCATCACGGGCTCACGCTGCCCATCGAGGCGCATCCCGGCATTCACGGCGGGTGGATCACGGTCATTCATCATTACCCCAGCGACATGGCGCAGAATTTCTGGGGCGCCATCTTCGCCTTCTCAACCAACTTCATCGTCACCGTCATCGTGAGTTTGTTCACCAAGCCCAAACCCGAATCGGAACTTGTCGGACTGGTTCGTTCGCTCACGCCCAAGCCGCCCACTTCGCATCTCACCTGGTGGAAGCGTCCCGAAGCATTAGCCGTTGCTGTGCTGGTTGGCGCCACTGCATTGAACTTTTTCTTCGCCTGAAGGAAGGAGCACCATGAATCTCGATCTGCGCGTCCCCATGGGAATGATGTTCACCTTCACGGGCGCCATCCTTACAACGTGGGGCATCCACACCAACGGCAACGCCGCGCTTTATGCCAAGAGCCTCGGCATCAACGCCAACCTCTGGTGGGGCATTGTGCTGCTGGTATTCGGCGTGTCGATGTACCTCCTCGGCCAGCGCAGCCAGCGCCGGCTTGGAAAAGATGGTCCGCCGCCCGCCGAAAACGACGAAGTGCGCCGGGGACATTGAAGAACAGAAAACCGGAGACAGGGATTGGCGATTAGGGATTAGCAATTAGGGATTAGCGATTAGGGATTAGGGATTAGCGACAAGGGATTAGCGAGTAGGGGTAACAAACTCCGCCCGCCCCTCCCGGCAAGGTTTGTCATTCCGACCGGGCGCGCGAGCGGATTGACCAGCCAGTTGCCTTTTTGTTGGGATGCAATTGCTGAAGCCCGATCTGCAACGCTCAAAGAGCATCCGCATCTGGTAGACTGCGCACAGACGCGCGCGGGGCGCGTCCGGTCCGCGGAAAGGGCTGCGCCCACCTGAACGTTTTTGAAGCTCCATCCTTGAAGACCCTCTTTCGCCTGTTATGCGGACCAGGCATACGAAGGAGGCTGTCTTGAATCTCGAACAACAGAAGAAACAGGCTCGCGAACTGCTGCGTGCTGTCCGCGCCGGGAGCGCCGATGCGCTTGCCCGGTTGCGAAACCAACATCTCCGCTGGGTCCACGTGGACGATACAACGGTGCGCCAGGAATTCGCCCTGCATGATGCCCAATTCGTCATCGCGCGGGAGCAGGGCTTCGTCAGCTGGACCAAACTCAAATCCTACGCGGAACCTTCTCCGCACTCTCGTTACACGCGAATCTTTGTCCCCGATATGCAATGGATCACGGACCGGGTCAACGGCCTTTTGCGGACCCGCCAGTCGGCGGGCCCGGCCGCGCTGGAACAGATCCGCGAATGGCACCCACGTTTTGACGGCTGCTCGGACGAGGAGATTTGCCGGGCGCCGTTTTCTGAAGCCGATGCCCGGCTTGTCTATGCGCGGGAGCACGGGTTCGATACATGGGATGACCTGGTGCGCCGGGTGAACCTGCTGGCATCGTCCTCGGCCGCCGAAGCCACCGAACCCTTTCTTGGCGCCTTCCGCGCTTTGCAGTCCGGAGACGTTGCAGCACTGCATGCCTTGCTCCGCGGCAATCCGCGCCTCACGCAAGAACGCGGCACGAACGGGAATACGCTCTTGAACCTTGCCGTCAGTATCGCATCGAAACCAAATCCGGAAATCGGATTGGCAATGGTCCAGGCTCTTCTCGCCGCCGGTTCTGACGTGAACGACGCGAACGACCGGGGCTGGACACCGTTGCATCAAGCTGCCTATTCCAACCGATGCGATCTTGCCGCTGCATTGATCCAGGCTGGTGCGGATCTTGATGCGGAAGCGCACGGTTCGGGCGGAACTCCGCTAGTCGCCGCGTTGTTCTGGGGCCATCGCGAGGTGAGCGATCTGCTCAGCCATCACTCCCTTGCGCCAGGAAATCTGCGTGTTGCCGCAGGGCTGGGCATCTCGATAGACGGGTGCTTCAGCGGAGAAAGCACGCTTACGCCGGAGGCTTGTGCAGCGCGAGGATTCTATCGTCCGCATAGCGGGTTCCCGGACTGGCATCCCTCAGCCGATCCGCAAGAAGTCCTCGACGAGGCTTTGGTGTGGGCGTCGAAGAGCGGCCGCACTGAAGCCCTTCCACGACTGCTTCGGGCTGGCGCACGCCTGGACGCGGACCCTTATCGGGGAACTGCACTGATCTGGGCCGCTGTGCGCAACCGCATGGAAACCGCCGCGTGGCTGATCGATCACGGCGCGACTGTCGATCGCAAGGCCACCTTCGGCGGCCTCACTCACGGCCAGGGCGTGACCGCGCTGCACATGGCGTCGCAGAACGGACATCTTTCCATGGTGAAGCTGCTCATCGAAAGAGGCGCGGATCCATCGATCAAGGATGATCTGCATCATGGGAACGCGGAGGGAGCAGCGGATTTCTTTGGCCAAACCGTCGTCCGCGACTACCTGCGCTCGCTCAGAAAGGAGTAATACTGCCCGCTCGCAAAAAGCCACGGGAACTGGTTGCATAAGGCGGGTTTTCAATGGACACGGCGTTCGACGATCTCAGTACGCGGTAGTATCCTGCCCAAAATAACGATGTCTTTATACCCTCGCCACTACACTGAAAGCAGTGATGAAACGCAAGACCATTGAGCACTACGAAATCGTCCGCCGGCTTGGCGCAGGCGGCAGTGGCGTAGTGTACCTGGCAAATGACACTCTGCTGCAGCGCCCTGTCGTGCTCAAGATCCTGCGCACCGGCCTGCTCTCGGCGCAGCAGTTGCGCACCACCGTGCTGCGCGAAGCGCGCCTGGCTTCGGCCATCGAACATCCCAATGTCTGCGCCATCTACGAAGTGGGCGAGGCCGGCGACGAGGGCTACATCGTCATGCAGTACGTGCCCGGCCAGTCGCTCGACCAGCTCATTGCGCGCGGTCCAGCTACGCCGCAGCTTCTGCTCTCCGTCGGCATCCAGATCGCCGACGGACTCCAGGCCGCCCACGCGCTCGGCATCTTTCATCGCGACCTCAAGCCGCAAAACGTGATGCTCACCGACGGTGGACTGGTCAAGATTCTCGACTTCGGACTCGCGCGCCGCCTGCGCCCCGAGGATGCAAGCTTCGATCCGTCAAAGCCGGGGCTCGCGAAAGATGCATCCGTCGCCGCCACCTACACCGCTCGCGGCGGCACCATCCGTTACATGGCGCCCGAGCAGTTCGTCACCGGCCAGTCCAGCGTGCAGTCGGATGTGTGGGCCCTCGGCGTCATCCTCTACGAACTTGTCAGCGGCCGTCATCCGTTCTCGCGTCCAGATGCCGAAGACTTCCAGACCATCCGCGCCATCCAGTTCTCCGATCCCGTGGATCTGAGCGAAATCGTTCCTGACATCTCCACCGAACTCAAGAGCGTGATCGCCACCTGCCTTGAAAAAACGCCGGCCACGCGCTATGCATCAGCGGCTGAAGTTCGCGAAGCTCTCAAGACCATCATGAAGGCGCTCCAGATCGAGACCGGCGCCATTCCCGGCGAAGCCGCTGCAAACCTGCCCACCACTGAGGCCGAAGCCGAGAAGCGCACCACCGGCTTTCTCTCTATGCTCGCCGAGCGATTTCGCGAGTCAGCCGGCGACACCGCCAAACAGAACTCCATCGTCGTGCTTCCCTTTGCAAACCTTGGCGCAACTGAAGTCGCTCCGCTCTACGGTTACGCGCTTGCTGATGCGATCGCCGCCCGCCTGGCGCGCATTCCGGCCCTCGTGGTGCGTCCGTCGAGCACGCTCATGTCCCTGCCTATCGCGCAGATGGATCCGCTGTCCGTCGGCCAGCGGCTGCTGGTTTCCTACGTGCTCGCAGGAAACTTCCTGCGCTCCGAAACCGGATTCGACCTCAACTGGCAGCTGCTCGACGTCGGCTCGCAGAGTGTGCGCTCCGGCGGATCGATCAGCGTAGCCTCGCTGGACCTGATCGCCGTGCAAACCGAAATCTCCAACGAAGTCTTCGCCTCGCTGCATGGCCTGGGCGCCGCAGAGCAGATGGATGCCCCGCG
The DNA here is from genome assembly GCA_963774175.1 of uncultured Acidobacteriaceae bacterium. GTDB lineage: Bacteria > Acidobacteriota > Terriglobia > Terriglobales > Acidobacteriaceae > Telmatobacter. The sequence goes on along the minus strand of CAVZDT010000015.1, from coordinate 144,235 downwards.
ACTTCCGCGTTCGCGATGGCTCACTTCCCGGCCCGGTCAGCGAAGAATACCTGCAGGCGCGCGCGCTGCTCAGTTCGTTCATGGTGCGCACCGGCTCGAAAGGCGATCTCGACCGCGCCCATGCGCTGTTTACAAGTGTCACCACCAAGGATGCGGAATTTGCGGCCGCCTGGAGCGGCCTGGGAATCGCCGAACTTCAATACGTGCGCCACGGATTCGGCGGGCAGATCCATGTAATGCACGCGCGCCGCGCTTTCGACGAAGCCCTCCGTCTCGATCCCGCCGCTACCGAAGCGAATCTCTACCGCATCTACATGCTCCTTTCGCGCGGCGAAAAAGAGTCGGCGCGCCACGGCATCGCCAATCTGCTGGCTGGCGCGGCCAACGACTGGAACGTGCACATGGTAGCCGGCATCGCTCTGCGCGGTGACGGCATGTACGACGAAGCGCTCTTCCAGTTCAATCGTGCACTCAAGCTGAACCCCGCAAGCGCCGCCATCCTCTACAACCACCGCGCCCGCGTCTACCACTATCAAAATCAAATTGAGCTCGCTGGCGACGAACTCGAAAAAGGTCTTGCCCTCGAGCCCCGCCATCCCCTGCTGCGCACCTCATCCGGATACCAGCAGATGCGCATGGGCAACCTCGAAGAGGCCATCAAAATCCTTGAAGGCGTCATCCGCGACGACGAATCGCTGCGCATCGCCGTGCCCACGCTCGCCATGTGCTACGTGCAGGTGGACGACGCGCGCGCGCGGCGCCGCGCTGTTGAAGGACGATACCCTGGCCGCAGCCGAGGCCGACAGCGAGATGGCCTATCGCCTCGCCACCTATTTCGCCGTCGAGGGCGACTCCAGCGAAGCACTGCATTGGCTGCGCCGCGCCATCTATCTGGGCAACGAAAACTACCCGTGGTTCCAGAAGAATCCCGCGTGGAACAACCTGCGCACCAATGCCGACTTCGAACGCATCCTCGAAGATTTGAAAAAGGGCTTCCGGCGCAACCAGAAGACCTGGAAACGCCTGCTTGAACAAGTCCCGCCCGACGCGGAGTAAATTGATTTGCATGGTTCTTGAATATCCAACCGAAGCCGACTATCCCGCCATCGTCGACCTCGTCAACTCGGCCTACCGCGGCAAGGGCGCCACCGCGAGCTGGAACATCGAGACGGGAATCATCGACGGCACACGCCTCACGGATTCATTGCTGCGAGAAGACCTCGCGGCGAAGCCCCACGCTCATTTTCTTGTCACACGCGATTCGGGAACCAAAACCGTCATCGGCACCGTTTGGCTCGAGCCCGCCAAGGATCACGCATGGTATCTCGGCCTCTTCACCGTAAGTCCGGCTCTCCAAAAGCAGCATCTGGGCCGCGCGCTGTTGAGCGCCGCTGAAGAATTCGCGAAGACGCACGGCGCCCGCTCCATCCGTATGGGTGTCCTGAGCGTCCGCGATACCCTCATCGCCTGGTACGAACGCCGCGGTTACACGCGAACCGGCGAAACAGAACCTTTCCCTTACGGAGACAACCGCTTCGGAATCCCGCTTCGCGATGACCTGGAATTCGCCATACTGCAAAAGCAATTGTGATTCGAGGCACTCGGTCGTTGCGCGTCTCAATGAGGCACAACGACGGGTGCCCAAGTCTCGCTTTTGAGACCTGGGGAAATCTCGGCGGGTGCCCCAGGTCTCGCTTTTGAGACCTGGGATACTCCGGCAGCATCGATAGACGCCTTATCATGTATGCGCATTTGAATCCGCACCCTGAGAGTTATGAATGATCTCTCCCGCACATGTTTCACGCCGCAGCTTTCTTGGTGGCGTCAGTGGACTGATTGGTTCGGCGGCATTTCTGTCACGCGATGCTTTTGCGCAAACCGGCTTCACCTCCAAACGCCCCGTCCCATCAGCGCGTAAATTCCGCAGCAGAGCCGTCGATGCCGCTATCGAGTCCATCTCCGGCCGTATGCGCGATCCCGAACTCGCCTGGCTCTTCTCCAACTGCCTGCCCAACACCCTCGACACCACCGTCACCTTCAGCAACGGCGCAAACGGCCCCGACACCGTTGTCGTCACCGGCGACATCCCCGCCATGTGGCTGCGCGACTCCTCCGCGCAGGTATGGCCTTATCTTCCGTTCATCACCGCCGACCCTGAACTTGCGCGCCTCATCGAGGGCGTCATCCGTCGCCAGACGCGCTGCATCCTCACCGATCCCTATGCCAACGCCTTCATGCCCGACCTCACAAGCCGCGAGCCTCTCTCGTGGAGCAAGACCGACCACACCGAGATGAAACCCGGCGTCGGCGAGCGCAAGTGGGAAATCGATTCACTGTGCTACCCGGTGCGCCTTGCGCATCAGTACTGGCGCATCACCCACGACACAAAGCCCTTCGATGCGCAATGGTTTCGCGCGATGCACGCTATCGTCGAGACGTTTACGGCGCAGCAGCGCATCACCTCACGCGGTCCCTATTCATTCCAGCGCCAGGCATTCTCGCCGTACGACACGCTCAGCGAAGACGGCTACGGCAATCCCGGGCGTCCAATCTGGCTGATTCATTCCGGCTTTCGTCCATCCGATGATGCGTGTATTTATCCCTTCAACATCCCCGGCAACTTCTTCGCCGTGCCAACGCTGCTCCGCATCGAAGAGATGTTCCTCGATATCGCAAAAGACAGCGCCGCAGCCACCGACGTCAGCCGGCTTCGCGGAGAGATCATGGGAGCGCTCGACACGCACGCGCGCGTGCATCATCCTACCGCGGGCGATATCTGGGCCTACGAAATCGACGGATTCGGCAACGCCCTCTGCATGGACGACGCCAACGTGCCCAGCCTGCTTGCCATGCCCTATCTCGGCTCCTGCTCCGCCACCGACCCGCTCTATCTCGCGACGCGCCGCTTTGTGCTGAGCGAGGCGAACCCGTACTTCTTCCGCGGATCGGCAGCCGAAGGAATCGGCGGCCCGCACATCGGTCAGGACATGATCTGGCCCATGTCGATCATCATCCGCGCGCTCACCACCGAAGACGAGAGAGAACAACTTCAATGCCTCGCCTGGCTCAAGTCAACGCACGCCGGCACCGGCTTCATGCACGAGAGCTTCAACAAGAACGATCCCGCAAATTTCACGCGCGCCTGGTTTGCATGGGCCAACACCCTCTTCGGCGAGCTCATCCTCAAGCTCGACAAAACCAATCCAAAGCTCCTCGAAAAAGCCTGACCAAAACAAAACCGGCGGATTCGCTATCGCAAATCCGCCGCTGACTGGGTGCCCCACGTCTCGATTCTGAGACCTGGGATCATGAATTGGCCAGCTACTTACTTACTTCAAATTCACCGTAGCCTTCAGTGGCAGATCCACCGACGAACCGCCCACCATGATGGTGTAATCGCCGGGCAACAGCGACCAGTCATTCTTCTGCTCGTCGAAGATCGACAAATACTTCGGATCGATCTCCACCGTCACGCTCCGCCGCTGGCCTGGGTTCAACTTCACTCTCGCGAATCCAACCAGTCGCTTCGGCGGTTCCTGAGCGGCAGCCGGCAGCGCAGCATAGACCTCCGCGATCTCCGAGCCCTCGCGCGCGCCGGTGTTGGCCACCGTAAACGTCGCCGTCACTTTGTCGCCCGGCGTTACCTGTCAGGCCGCTGTAGCGATACGTCGTATACGAGAGTCCGTAGCCGAACGGGAACAGTGGCTTCTTGTTCTCCGCGTCATACCACTTGTAGCCGACCTTCACGCCCTCGTCGTACGTCACCTGGAACGGCGGCAGGCCCATGGCCCATTTCTCAGGAGAGGCCGCCCCGGAGAAATGCATGGACTCTGGCGGAGGCATCGTAATCGTCGGATGCGGCAGATCGGCCTCGCTCTTTGGGAACGTGTTAGGCAGCTTTCCGCTGGGGTTCACAGTGCCGAAGAGAACATTGCCCACCGCATCGGCGCCATCGCTGCCGCCGAACCACGCTTCAAGAATCGCGGCCGGCTTGTCCACCCACGGCATCGTGACCGGGTTGCCCGTTTCGAGCACGACGATGGTGTGCGGATTCGCCGCGGCCACCGCCGACGATAATTGCGTCCTGGTCATGCGGCAGCGTCAGGCTCTTCAGGTCCATGCCTTCGCTGGCCCACATGTAGGCAAAGACGATCGCAACATCCGCGCCTTTCGCAGCTGCTGCCGCTGCAGCCGGATCGGTGCCCGGATCGTACTTCACCGTGGCATGCGGCGCGCGCGCCTGGATCGCCTTCAGCGGCGAAGTCGGAAACCAGATCTCCTCCATCCAGTGCGTTGGTCCCTGCCCCGCTGGCTTGATGGCGTTGCCTCCGATCGGATCAACCTGCGCCGATCCGCCCCCCGAGATCATGCCCACGTCGGAGTGCGAGCCGATCACCGCAATCGTGTGCAACTTCGCAGCACTCAACGGCAGCATGGCCCTTTCGTTCTTCAGCAGAACGATACCGCTCTCTTCAATCTTGCGCGAAAGCTCGAATCCGGCAAAGGGATCGATAACGCTGCGCTGCCGCGGGTGATCGATCACGCCGGCCGCAAACATCGATCGCAGAATGCGGTGTACATGGTCGTCAAGTTCGCTCTGCGGAATCTTGCCTGCATCCAGGGCATCCTTGAAGCGCTGATCGTAGAAGTACCTGCCCGGCTCCTCGTTATCCAGTCCCGCCGCCGATGCCTTCACATCGCTGTGCGTGCCGCCCCAGTCCGACAGCACAAACCCCGGAAACTTCCAGTCCTTTTTCAGCACATCGGTCAACAGCCATTGGTTCTCGCACGCGAAGTCGCCATTCACGCGGTTGTACGAGCACATCACTGCGGCGGGATGTCCCTTCTCCACGCCAATTTCAAACGCCAGCAAATCGCTCTCGCGCGCTGCACGTTTGCTGATGTTGATGTTCACGGAATTGCGGCCGCTCTCCTGGTCGTTAAGCGCGTAGTGCTTGATGTCTCCGATCACGCTGGCCGACTGTGTGCCTTCAATCAGCCGCGCCACCAGCGTTCCGGCCAGTACCGGGTCCTCGCCAAGATACTCAAACGTGCGGCCGTTGCGCGGATCGCGGGTAAGATTCACGCCGCCGCCCAGCGTCATGTTGTAGCCCTGGGCGCGCAGTTCGCGGCCGATCAGCGCACCGTATTCGTATGCGGCGTCGGTGTCCCAGCTTGCGGCCGCGGCCACATTCGCCGGCAGGGCCGTGGCGTAGCGCCCGTTCACGCCGCTTGACCGCACGCCATACGCGGCATCGCTCATGTCGATGCCCGGAATGCCTAGCCTGGGAACGCCGACCTCGTAGCCCACGCCGCGATTCGAAGCCGCATTCTCCGGAGTCACGGGCTCGTCGGTCGGCATGCCCACGCCGTGCAGCATCGCGATCTTCTCGTCGACCGTCATCTCCTTCATCACCAGATCAGCGCGCTCGTCCGGCGAAAGGCTCGTGTTCATCCACGGTCCGGTCGGATGTGGCGCAGGTTGCCGGCGCTGTCCAAAACCCGCTGGACAAGCAAGACAGAAGAGCAACAATACTGGAATTCCAAAGCCGGCGTGCAATGCAGTGTGCTTCATATTTTCCTCGTTGCTAAAACGTTTAATCTTTGCCGTTCCCCATACTATCAATAAACCGCCAGGACAAGCGTTTTTCTTGTCGCTGGGTTCTCAGCTCTGGTCGGTCTCCCGGCTGCGCTCAATGCGTTCATAAGGCACGTACACGGGCTTCCAGGCATATTCACGAATCAGATCGCCGAGCGGCACAGTGCCATCGATGCCCGCAGCACCCTCTTCAACCGCCTGCCGCGCAACCGCCTCCGCAACCACCAACCCCACTTTGCGCGAGTCGCCGATAGGCGGCAGCAGCGGCGCACTTTTGTCTGTGCGCGAAGGCGACAGCCCGGCAAGCGCCTTGGCCGCAGCCATGATCATATTGCCGGTCACGCGCCGCGCACGCGACACCAGGATTCCCAGCGCGAGTCCTGGGAAAATGAACGAGTTATTCACTTGCGAAATCCGCGTCGGCCTGCCCTTGATCTCGACCGGCGGAAACGGACTTCCCGTACCCACCAGCGCGCGCCCATCGGTCCAGCGCATCAGGTCCACCGGGGTCGCTTCGGACTGCGACGTGGGATTCGACAACGGAAAGATGACCGGCCGTTCAGTGTGCCGAGCCATCTCACGGACGATCTCTTCGGTAAACGCACCGGCCTGCGCTGAAACTCCAGCCAGCACCGTCACCCTCGCATTGCGCACCACATCCAGCAGCGTGACATCTTCGCCGCCCTCAAGCTTCCAGCCCGCGATATCCGCCCGTCTGCGAACCAGCGGCTGCTGGCTCTCCTTGATGCCGCGCGCGCCCTCCACCAGCAACCCGTAGCGATTGAACGCATAGATGCGGCTGCGCGCCTGCTCTTCACTCAGGCCTTCTTCCTTCATCGCCGCAATCAGCAGGTCGATGATGCCGATGCCCGCCGATCCCGCGCCAAACATCACGATTGTCTGCTGCGACAGCGGAATGCCGGTTGCATTCACAGCGGCCAGCAGCGTCGCCGTGGTCACTGCCGCGGTACCCTGGATATCGTCGTTGAATGTGCAGAGCCGGTCGCGATAGCGCTCCAGCAGCCGCGCCGCATTGGTTCCCGCAAAGTCCTCCCACTGCAAAAGGATGTTGGGCCAGCGCTTCTGCACGGCGGTTACGAACGCCTCTACAAAGTCGTCGTACTCCTGCCCGCGCACGCGATGATGCTGCCAGCCGATGTAGATGGGATCGTTCAACAGCTTCTCGTTGTCTGTTCCCGCATCGAGCAGCATTGGCAGGCAGTGCTCCGGCGGAATTCCGCCCAGCGCCGTGTACAGCGCCATCTTGCCAATGGGAATGCCCATGCCGCCCGCGCCCTGGTCGCCGAGCCCAAGAATGCGCTCGCCATCGCTGACCACGATGCAGCGCACATCGTCGTAGCGCTTGTCCGCGAGAATCTGATCGATTCTGTCTTTATTGGGGTAGCTGATGAACAGCCCGCGCGGCCGCCGCCAGATTTCCGAGAATCGCTGGCAGCCCTCGCCCACCGCCGGCGTGTACACAATCGGCAGCAACTCCTCCGTATAGTGTTCGATCATCGAGTAGAACAGCGTCTCGTCGTTGTCCTCGAGGTCGCGCATGTTGCTGTATTTGCCAAATTGCGTCTCTCGCGAATCCAGCACACGCTTGCGTCGCACGCGCTGATCCTCGAGCGTGCCGATGTGCGGGGGCAGCAGCCCGTGCAGCCCAAACACGTCGCGCTCCTCTTCGGTGAATGCGGTGCCCTTGTTCAAGCGCGAATTGAAAAGAAGATCGACGCCGTGCAGTCGCGTGCGAATCACAGAGTCGTGTTTGCTGGAATCGCGGGGGGAGGATTGCGTTGCGGTGCTCACGTTGGCTTTCTCCTGACTTGGAAAAGGATCCGTTCCTATCCCGTCAAAAAACGATCATAGCCAATCGACCGCACCCAAAAGCGCTAATAGCGAAAAATCGATGAAATCGAATTTGTCCATCCGGCAGCACCTCAAAACTCAAAGGCCCACGCCTCTTGGGGAGCACGTGGGCCCTTGCTTTTAATTCGAACTGACGGAAATACCATCGGCTCAAGATGAGCCGCAGCTTCTAGCGATTGCTTCCGCCGCTTCCACCCGAGTGTTGAGTGCCTCCGCTGCCCGGGTTCCCTGAGTGCTGGCTCCCGCTGCCGCCCTGCTGGCCGCTGCCCGGTTGATTGCCACGATTGCCCTGGCGCTCTTCCATGTCGTGCTTGCCCTGTTGGGATTGCTGGCCGCTGCCGCTCTTCTGCTGCGAGGGATCCTGGTTGTGGGAACCACTGCCGGGATTTTGCGAGCCTTGCTGTGAACCTTGTTGGTTCGCCATTGAACTGCTCCTGGTAAGCCGCGCTGCACCTCTTACGCATACGTAACGCCGGCTGATGACATGGGATGCCTCATTTTCAAACCGAGGTTGTACGTTTACCTCGCCGAAAATCGCCTATTTTCGTAATTGCAAGACGCTGAGGGGATGCGGGATAGCACGTGGCTTTTTCCGTCCTTGCAATGCGGTGGAATGGTGCTAGAATGCTCCGCCGGTGCGCACACTTTCGCCTTTTCAAGCGAAGATTTCCCCCGGAATTCGCCCGCGAACAACCCTCAAAACCCCGCCGTCATGCTATTTTTCTTCGATGATCGCTACATCCCACGGGGCCAGCGTCAAAGCATCGTTCTTTGCAACGGGCTTTGAGTCGAGCAGATTCGTTCCGGCGCCATACGCGTACTTCGCCTTCGCATCCGCGCCCGAGTAGTTGAAGTAGTAGTGCAGGCGTTTCCCCATGCGATTCACTCCGTTCGCCACGTGCACCTGTGCGGGCTGCTCCTGGTCCGGTCCCGCCAGCCCGGCTTCTTTCAACGCCTGCTTCAGCACCGCCGTCTGCAGCGCGCTTGAAAGATATGTGCCCTCGTAGAGCAGCGTTCCCGCGCCGAACTGATTCTCAGTGATCGCCGGCCACTTCCCGAAGAAGGGATGATCGTAGTAAGCCAGCGCCTTGGCGTGCTCCAGCATCAGAAACTCAGCCCAGTAGCTGACCTTGTTTTCCGTGCCCGCATGAAATGGATCTCCCTTCAGCGCCAGCGGATGCTCGAGGTTCGAAAACTCCTGGTAGCTGAAGCCGGCAGCCTCGCGCAACGGTCCCGGCGCACGCACCCAGCGCACGGCTGAATTTTCATTCGCAAATCCGCTTTTGAACGTCATCACCACGTGGCCGCCGCTCTTCACGTAATCCGAAATTCGCTGGAGCAGCGCGTCGTCCGCAATGTAGAGCGCTGGCACGATGAGCAGTTTGTACGCCGAGAAATCCTTGGACTCCGGAAAAACAAAATCCGTGCCGACATTCAGCTCGTACAGCGAGCGGTGAATCTGCTGCACCAGCGATGAGTAATCCGCCGTCGGTCCCGCAAAGCTCCATTGCCCATTTGAAGACGTGAATGGCATAAAACTGATCGCATTCGCCGAGTCGCGGCTCCATAGAATCGCAACGTCGTTATGAATCTTCAGCCCCACCAGGTGCGGCCCGATCTTCTCCAGCTCATGCGCCGTACGCGACACCTCCGCATACGCGCGATTCGGCTCCAGATCGTGCGACAGCACGCCCTTCCAGTACGTCTCCTGGTTCGCAGGAATCGAAGCCCAGTGCCAGTACTCCACCATGTTGGCGCCGTTCGATAGATGCGTGTAGACATCTTCGCGCAACTGCCCGTCATACGGCGGATACTGGAACGCCGACGTCCAGTCCGTTGACTGCGCGTTGGTCTCCGTCACCAGGTAATTTGCGTGCTTCAGCGATCGCGAAAAATCGCCTTGGATCGATTGCGTTGCGCCGTCGTAGTGATCCTGCGTGCCGTGGTAGATGTTGTCGGCCACTACATTGAGCGCGTCGGCCACCGATTCCTCGTTGATGTCGCGCTTCATCATGCCGCCGTAGTCGGTGGTGACAAACTGCCTCGGGCTCGCGCACTCCCGCACCAAAGCCGCCTGCCAACTGAGAAAGTCCGTGACGCGCATCTGGCTCCAGCGCGACCACTCCAGCTTGTAGCCGGTGCTTTGCGCGCCGTTGCGCGTCGGCAGATCCTCCCACGTGTGCAGATTCTCGCCCCAGTAATTGAGGAACCACGCCTTGCTCAAGGCCTCGGGCGTTCCAAACTTCTTCTCGAGATAATGCTGGAACCCGATAAACACATCGCGATTTGCCGCTTCATAGCTCGACGTCTCGTTGTCGAGCTGCCATCCGATCACCGTGGGGTTGTCCTTGTAGTGCGCGGCAATGTGGCGGATGAGCCGTTCGGCGTAAAACCGGTAAGCCGGCGAATCGGTATCCATGTTCTGCCGCATTCCGTATTGCGCCGGTTCCGTCGGTCCGCCAAACACGCCACCGGTAATGCGATCGGCCAGGATCTCCGGATGCTGGTGCGCCATCCACGCCGGAATCGAATACGTTGGCGTGCCCAGAATTACCTTGATCCCGGCCTTGCCCATCGCATCCACGATGTGGTCCATCCATGTGTATTCGAAGTGTCCGTCCTCCGGCTCCCACAGGCTCCACGTCGACTCGCCCATGCGCACCACGTTCAGCCCCGCGGCCTTCATCATCGCGACGTCTTTCTCAAGCCGTGCATCCTGGTCGCCGGGCATGTATTCGTTGTAGTAAGCCGCGCCGTACAGCACCGTCGGAAATTCGAGCGTTTGCTGCGCCTCTGTCCGCGGCGTCACAGTCGCGCGCTCATCTTGATTTGCCGATTGTGCCGCGGCAACGGAAGCAAGGAGAGAAAGGGAAGCCAACAATGCGAGAAATCGTTTTCTTGAGCAGCCCATGACCAGTGCCTTTCGAGATCGAGTCGCAGTCTCTTTCAACGGAAGGACTATGAGAACACGTCTACGCGAAATTGAGCAACACAATCTCAGAGTGAGTGCCCACGCGCATCGGCGGACCCCACGTTCCCGCGCCGCTCGACGTGTACACCTGCATCTCCCCAAAACGCTGCAGGCCATAGGTGAATTTGCCGAATGCCCGCCGCGTGATGAAGTTGTACGGAAACATCTGCCCCCCGCCGTGCGTGTGTCCCGAGAGTTGCAGGCTGACGCCGGCATGTTCGGCAAGCGGCAACCGGTTCGGCACATGGTTCAACAAAATGCTCGGCGACCCGTTCTTCAATTGCAGGCCCTCAAGAAACGATCGCAGGTGCAGCGGATATGTCGAATTGCCATACGGCACGCCGACGATGCGAATGCCGTCAGCCATCGCGCTCTCGTTGTGCAGCACTCGCACTCCGGCCTCGCGCAATGCCTCTTCGAAATGCGCAGCCCCGCCGAACTCCTCGTGGTTGCCGCCGACAAAATAGGTGCCCAGCGGAGGATTCAGCGCGAGGATCGGCGCGGCAATCTTTCGCGCATCCACCTTGCTGCCATCGAACAGATCTCCAGCCAGGAAAATGATTGCCGGGTTCAGTTCGCGTGCCTTCGCCGCGACCCGGCGCGCAAACTCCACACCGTTGACATGACCAAGATGCATGTCCGAGATGAGGAGGGCCTGCTTCTCCCGCCAGCACGAGGGCAGGTTCGGCAATTGCACATTGACCATCCGCAGCCGAACCATCCGTGCATTTGCCATGCCGTAAATCGCAGTTGCTATTGCCAGCGCCAGCAGAACACCAACGACGTAGTGCATGTCTGCAATCCGGCTTGCAGCCGGCGCCGTCAACCGCAGCACCAGGTCCGCCAGCCACGCAATGCACGCGCCGACAAACATGAAGTTCGCGAGCCCCATCCACAAAGCCGCCGCCCGGTACAAAAGCCTGACCAGCGGGTTGGAGAATCGGAACCCCAGCAGCGTCGCTACCACGAAAACAACCGACAGCACGGTGAAAACGATCCGCAGCGACGTCACGGCCGTGGGGCTCATCGGCCACCAGAAGTCAATCCACGTCCGGTACATCAACCAATGAGCAACGCAGATCAACGACTGCACGATTGCAATGGCAAGAACTGGCCAGGCCTTCAAAAAGCGATCTCCTTCTCACATCTTCCCATGCGGCCCACCGGCATTCTCCCGCAAAGCCTCAAACATGAAAGAATCGAAAGATGGCAGCACGCCAGGGCGACAAACTCGGCCTCTACGTTTCGATTCCCTTCTGTCGCTCGAAATGTACGTACTGCAATTTTGCGTCAGGGGTTTATCCCGCCGGCCAACACACCCGCTACGTCGAGCTCCTTATCGATGAGATGCGGAATGCCGGCAAATGGAGCAAAAAGGCCGGTGCGGAGCTTCCCAGCCGGATCGATACCATCTACCTGGGCGGCGGAACTCCCAGCCTGCTCGAACCCGGCCTGATCGCGAACCTCTTCGCAGCCATCCGCGCGGAATTCACCGTCGAGCCCGACGCCGAAATTACCACCGAGTGCGCTCCCGGCCAGCTCTCCGACGCCACGCTTGCGGCTCTTGCCGCGGCCGGTGTCAACCGTGTCAGCCTAGGCGCGCAGTCCTTCATCGATCGCGAAGCACAGCAGAGCGGACGCCTGCACAGCCGAGCCGTGGTGCTCGACGATCTGAAGCGCTTGCGCGCCGCCGGCATTTCGAATCTCAACATCGACTTGATCGCCGGCCTCCCCGGCCAGACCTTCGCATCGTGGCAGGAATCCGTCGACACGCTCATCGCTACCGGTGTTCCCCACGCCAGCATCTACATGCTTGAAGTGGACGATGAGTCCCGCCTCGGCCGCGAGTTGCTCGCCGGCGGCGCACGTTACCACGCCGACCTCGTCCCCGCCGACGACACTATCGCCCGTATGTACGAGCACGCCATCGAGGCGCTCGCCGCCGCCGGCCTCGACCAGTACGAGATCTCGAACTTCGCGCAACCCGGTTTCGAATCCCGGCACAACCTGCGCTACTGGCAGCGCCGGCCCTATCTCGGCCTTGGACTCGATGCCTCGTCGATGCTGCACGAATCCGCAGGCTCATCCGATCGCGCGCCATCCGGCTACGTCCTCCGCTTCACCACGACTGACGACCTGAAAGCGTACCTCGAATCCCCGCAGCCACCCGGGACCGCCTGGCTCTCGCCCGAACGCCGGCACGAAGAGGCCTGGTTTCTCGGCCTCCGCCTCAACCGGGGCGTCTCTGTCGCCGATGTCCGCAGCGAATTCGGCAGCGAGCCCGTGTCCCGCGCCCTCGAAGCGGTCGCTCGTCTCGCCGATCGCGGTCTGCTCCTCTTCGAGGAGGATATCGTCCGGCTCACCCCGCAAGGACGCCTGCTCTCCAACGATGTCTTTCAGGAATTCCTCGAACCCTTGGCCCTTTCGTCTGCCTCAGCACATTGAGAACTGTTCCGCTGATCTCCTGCCCGAACGAGCGGCGATTCATCCCGCGGCACGGGCATCAGAAATGTCGCTGGGTCAGGCCCACTCTCTGTCACGAGGCACTCGATCGCACCCGCCCCTCGCGTCCTGGCTTGGTGAAACGCGCGGTCCGCATCGCGAAGCACCACGAAAGGCGATCGTCCCCCGCTCGCTGCAACGCCAAAGCAGGCGCCAAGCTGTATCCGTCGTTCGCCGGCGGCGACCGGCGATCCGAAAACCTCACGCTTCAGGCGCTCCGCCATTGACGCCGCGTTGACGCTGTCGCATCCCGGCAAAACCAGCACAAACTCACCGGTGGCCACCCCGCCCAACGAGTCGTAGCAGCGCAATAGCCGTCCAATGCGTCCTGCCACATCTTCCATCGCCGTTTCGAATGCAGTTTCTCCCAATTGCGTTCGCCAGCTCTCCCAATCATCAATCCCGCAATGAACCAGCGCCAACGGACTTTTCGTCCGTTGCGCGCGATCGGTTTCGCAAAACAACGCATACACCAGCGCATCCCGGCTCAAGAGCATCGGCAAACTCCAACACCGATTGCATCGGCCAAAATTAGAAAATCTTCACGAGCCACACCAAATTCTTTGCGGATTCCAATGCCCATGAGCTCACCGCGAATGAAAGAGGCGGGGCTGGCGGGAGTCGAAGGAGCGTTCAGGCGGGGGGAGCGGGAGCCTTCAGGCTACTGAATACGGGCGCAAACAAAAATCCGGAACTCACAAGCCGCAGAAAAAACTCGCAGTCTTCGAAGCGCACGATTTCACATGCTGCGAAAAAGCTCATCGAAGCGGGCTTTGTGTCAGGGCACGACTTCAGTCGTGCCGCAAATGCCCCAAAAGCAACAGGGCTTTAGCCCCTGGTCTCATCGGCCGGCTGCCAATCGTTTTTTCGAGGTCCTCTCGAGGCGCCTCATCCGGCCATAGGCGAATAAAATCCGCGCTTTAGCCCCGGATTCTTTGCATTCGAAACACGAACGAACGACCCACCCTCAATCCACAAAATCCACCTTCGGCGCAATCGGAATAATCCCCCGCTCGTACCCCATCTCCAGCAGCTTGCGGATCGCCTCGCGCCCATCCGGCCCGTAATCCAGCGTGCGCTCGTTCACATACATGCTCACAAAGCGGCTGGCCAGGCTCGTATCCAGATCGCGCGCAAACTGCATCGCATACTCCAGCGCCTGCTCGCGATGATCGAGCGCGTGCTGAATGCTGTCGCGCAGCGCCTTCGAGATGATCTTGTGCGCATCATCGGCGCCCAGCGAGCGCCGGATCGCATTCCCGCCCAGCGGCAGCACCAGTCCGGTTGTCTCGCGCCACCACACCCCCAGGTCGAGCACCTTGTGAAGTCCGCTCGGCGTATACGTCAAGCTGGCCCTCGTGGATGATCAGGCCCGCGTCGTACTTGCCCGCCAGTCACCTGCGGAATGATCTGGTCGAACGGCACCATCCGGTCTCCAGATCGCCGGATTGAAGATCTTCAGCGCCAGATACGCCGTCGTCAGCGTGCCCGGCACGGCAATCTTCATCTTGCTCAAATCGTCAGCGACCAGCTGCCGCGTCGAGACGATCATCGGCCCGTAGCCCTCGCCCACGCTGCCGCCGCAGCCCATCAGCGTGTAGTTCTCCTGCAGGTAGGGATACGCATGAAAGCTGATCGCCGTCACGTCGTAGAAGGCCTCGTTCTGCGCGCCGCCGGTTCAGCGTCTCGATATCGCACAGCGTATGCGTAAATCGGTATCCCGGAACGCGAATCTTGTTCGTCGCCAGACCGTAAAACATGAACGCGTCATCGGAGTCGGGGCTGTGCGCAATGGAGATTTCCCGCATCGAATTCATAACCGCAGCTTCAGAACTCCTGGTGCTCACTTAAATAAAAATCCTTTCAGCAAAACAACTCATCCCGTCAAGAATCGCGGCGTCGCGCACGTTCCATCCCTCGGGCAATCGCCGCCGCGGCCGCCACCTTCAGCGCGTCTCCCGGCAGGAAGGGGAGCACCGCCAGCGCGAATGCCGTCCTCACTGATCCGTAAGAAAAGGCCCCGTGTGTCAACGTCGCCATCCACAGGAATCCGCACATCAGAATCACGGCATCGCCGGCCGCCGCGCTCAACAACGCTGCCCCAAATCCACGCCTGCTGCGCCGCCACAAAAACGCGATCAGCGCGGCCGCCGCCGGATACGACATCAGGTATCCGCCGGTCGGTCCCAGCAGGTGCGCCATGCCCGCTCCCAGGGCGAGTCCCGGCGCAAACACCGGCAGGCCCGCAGCGCCCTCCAACAGGTATGCGCCCATCGTCGCCGCCGCCAGCCGCGGCCGAAGCAGCAGCCCCAGCAGCAACACCGCAAACGGCTGCAAGGTGAGCGGCACGGGCGTGAACCAGAGCGGCAATGCGACATGCGAAGAAATCGCAACCAGGGCGCTGCCCGCAAGAATCACTCCGACGGTCCGCAACCCTTTCAGAGCGGCAGAATTCGCGATCTCTGAAGCCACAGGCCTCGAAATTCCGTTTTCCATGTTTTGTCCCTTAACTTTCTGACTCTAAATCAGATTCTTCGGGAGTTCCCGGAACCGATGCATCGCTGTCATGCAGCTTGTGCTCCCGGCTCCTGTGCTGCAGCAGCACGTGACGCGCCACCCCCGCGGCTGCCAGAAGCAGTCCACCTACAGAAACCAGCAGCCCGATGATCAACCAACGCATCACAGCCGAAGCCCAGAATACCAGATGCGCAAAATATCAACGCCGCGCAAGCAGGCGCCGGGGCGCTGCGTCCGCGCGATTACGCCTTCGTGGCAACGGCTCCGCGGAGCCAACTCAGGTATGCGTCATTGCCCTGGTCAATGGGGAGCACCAGGAACTCCGGCACCTTGAAGCTGTGCAACTCGAGCAAGCGAGCTTCCAGCGCCTCCAGCATCTCCTTGCTGGTCTTCAGCAGCACCATCGTTTCCGGCGCAGACTGGATCTGATCGTTCCAGTGGTAGATCGACTGGACGACCGGCACCAGCGTGGCACACGCCACCAACCGTTCTTCCACGAGCGTGCGCGCCAGCTTGTTGGCCTCGTCGAGTGTGCTCTCCGTGGTCAGAACAAGGCATGCCTGAGGGTTCGATTCGAGCATTTCTTTCTCCCCGCGTTAAGTGTACGGATAAAGGCTCATCCGCCCATCACATTTTTCATCCCATGCGTCAAAGTGAATCCCCCAACGTAACCTGCAGGCCATTCACCGCAAGCACTGCGCCCAAACTTGCCGACTTCGCCCCGGTGTAGCAGTATGTTCCTTGCGGCTCGCGCATCCTATATCCATAATTTCGCGGGGTCACAGCCGCTTGAGGAGAAAGACCGATGAGTTCCGTGATCAAATTTGGCACCTCCGGCTGGCGGGCCATTGTGGCCGACGAATTTACCGTGGCCAACATCCGCCTCGCCGTCGCCGGCATTGCCGCCTACGTAAAGACGCAACCCCAGCCGCACCGCGTCCTGGTCGGCCGCGATCCGCGCTTCCTCGGCGAAACCTTCGTCGACGTCGCCGCCAGAGTCCTTGCCGGCGCCGGCATCACTCCCATCGTGATTCCCGATGCCGCGCCCACCCCGGCCATCGCCTATGCCGTGCGCACCCTCAAGACCTCCGGCGCCATCAACTTCACCGCCTCGCACAATCCGCCCGAGTACAACGGCATCAAGTTCTCCACCCACGACGGCGCCCCTGCGCTTCCCGAAGTGACCAAACAGATCGAAGCGGCCATCGCCGCGCTCCAGTCCGGCACCTCGCCAGTCCAGAGACCAACCTCCGGCGGATTCGAAACCGCCGACGTCAAACCCGCCTTCCTCAGCCGCCTCGCCGAGCTTGTCGACCTCAAGGCCATCGCCAAGTCCGGCATCAAGGTCGTCTACGATCCCTTCTGGGGCGCGGGCCGCGGCTACAGCTCCGACCTCCTGCGCGATGCCGGCGTCGCCGTCGAAACCGTCCACGACTATCGCGACGTCCTCTTCGGCGGCCACGCGCCCGAGCCCGACGACCACCTGCTCGGCGACTGCAAACAGAAGATGAAGGAGATCGGCGCCAGCGATCGGCATCGCCACCGACGGCGACGCCGACCGCTTCGGCATCGTCGACGCCGACGGCACCTTCATCCAGCCCAACTACATCATCGCCCTGCTCTTCGACTACCTCGTCGAAACCCGCGGCTGGCGCAACGGCGTCGCCAAGTCCGTCGCCACCACCAACCTTATCAACGCCCTCGCCGATCACCACAAGGTCCCGCTCTTCGAAACGCCGGTCGGCTTCAAATACATCGGCGAGCTCATCATCGAAGACAAGATCGCCATCGGCGGCGAAGAGTCCGCCGGTCTCACCATCCGCGGCCACGTGCCGGAGAAAGACGGCATCATCGCCGGTCTGCTCGTCGCCGAGATGGTCGCCACCCGCGGCAAGAGCCTCGGCCAGCAACTCAAGCAGCTGTTTGCCAAGGTTGGTTCCTTCTACCCCGTTCGCGAGAACTTCCGCTTGACCCCGGAACGCAAGGCCGCGTTCACTGAAGAGTTGAAGAAGGATCCAACCGAACTCGGCGGCCGCAAGGTCAAGCAGATCGTGCGCACCGACGGTCTCAAGCTGGTCCTCGAAGACGGCTCCTGGGTCTGCTTCCGGCTGTCGGGAACCGAGCCGGTGGTTCGGGCCTACACCGAAGCGCGCGACGAGAAAGACATGGTCGCCCTCCGCTCCGCCGCCGAAAAATTCGTGCAGGGTTAGCTTTCCTGCGTTGTCCGAGGCTGGTTTGTCTGCGTTGTCCGAGGCTGGTTCGTCTGCGTTGTCCGAGGCTGGTTTTTCTGCGTTGTCATTCCGAGCGAAGTCGAGGAACCTGCAGTTGCTTTTAACCTTCAAAGGCATCTGCACAACATCAAATGTGTGCTGAGATGAAGGTGAGTGTCATCCTGAGCGAAGCGGTTTTCTTCAGCGAAGCGAAGGATCTGCTGTTGATTTTATCTTGTAAGAGGGCACGCCTAGTCCTGCCGGATTCAGAGAAGGATAGGTGTCATCCTGAGCGGAGCGGCTTTCTTCAGCGAAGCGAAGGATCTGCTGTTGATTTTATCGTGTAAGAGGGCACGCCTAGTCCTGCCGGATTCAGAGAAGGATAGGTGTCATCCTGAGCGGAGCGGCTTTCTTCAGCGAAGCGAAGGATCTGCTGTTGTTCTTATCGTGTAACTGTCAATTAAGGTCGGGGCGTTAGAACCCCCAGGGATTCACCGAGGCCGAATGCAACAGCCAAATCTCTTCACCGAAAAAAAGGAAGCGGCCGACGAGCCGCTTCCTTTCCGCCAGCGCGCCATCGAATGGGCGCAGCATGGCTGGCGCCCCGCCGGCACCATCTTCGCTATCCTCCTCGCGCTAGCCTTCGCCTGGAGCGTCGTCAACGGCCGCCACGGCCTCTCCACCTGGTACCAGCAACGCACCCAGGAGAAGCAGCTCCAGCACGAAATCCGCGACCTGCAGCAGGAGAACGCGCACCTGCGCGACCACGTCGACCGCCTCAAGAACGATCCCGACGCCATCGAGCATGAAGCCCGCGAAAAACTCCACTATGCCAAACCTGGCGAGGTCATCTACACGCTGCCCGCGCAGCCACAAAACCAGACCCAGCCCCCTGCGCAAACCCAACCCGCCGGCGCTGGCCGCTGATTTCACGACCTCGCCCTGAGAGGTTCGTGATCACTTCGCAGCGCCACATGAATTGCTACAATCCCCGCCGCCAGATGGTTTGGGTGTCCGCAGCCATCTGCGAAGATCCTCAGCGCATGCCAGGAGACAAGCCAGGACTCGCTACCGCCGGGAGCGCTTCCCTTTCTCGTGCAACTGAAATGCGACGAGAGTTCAGCTTGGGATGGGAGCGTGGTCAATCTGGCCGGCGAGGGAACGCCTGCTTACCTCGTCTGTTGCCACGAAGCGCCTCACGGTTGAACCGGGTTCTGGTTGGTGCTGTTTGCTGAAGTCAGCGGGTCCCAGTTGACGGTGATTGTTGGACTCCAATGTCTCCGGAGCCGTTATTGTTGTCGCTGTCCCTACCATCTGGCGTTTCAGCAACGGCCGATATCGATCCGTAACGCCCGAACCAATGCAACCCTGAGACGATGCTCGCGCCTCGACCGCATACAATGAAGCGCGATGACCCTCTCGCGCAACATCAGTTCCCTGTCCTCGCCCCTTCGTCCCTGTCTCTTCGTTCTTCTCGCCGCGATCGCTGCTCTTCCTGGGTCAGCCGAACTGCGGGTTCTCGTCGACCAGGTGGGCTACGAGCCGAATGCCCCTAAGCAGGCGCTGGTCATCGCCGCTCCCGTCGATCCGGCTCCGCTCAAGTTCTCGCTCATCAATAGCGGCACCGGTCAGTCCGTTCTGAGTGGGGAACTGAAATCCTCCGGCGAAGTTCATGCGTGGACCGGAATGATTTTCTGGACAGCTGATTTCTCTTCATGGAGTCAGCCCGGTCAATACATCCTCCGCGTTTCCCCGGCTTCCGGCCCCGATGTCGCATCCTGCCCCTTCACTATTCAGGCAAACGTGCTCGAGCGCCAGACTCTCTCCAATGTCCTCTACTACTTCAAAGGCCAGCGCTCCAGCGGCGACTTTGACCGCGCTGACCGCCATCTCGCCGCTCCCGACCATCCCGGCACGTTCGTCGATGTCCATGGCGGCTGGTACGACGCCACCGGCGACTACGGCATCCACCTCTCGCATCAGAACCTGACCTCTTACTTCAACCCCCAGCAGGTCCCGCTCGTCGCATGGAGCCTGCTGAAGACCTACCGCGTTCTCGACGCACGTGGCGACGACAACTTCAGCGAGTACAAGCGCCGCATGCTCGACGAAGCCCTGTACGGCGCCGACTACCTCGTCCGCATCAAGCGCCCCACTGGCTCTTTCTTCGAATCCGTCACCGCCCCTGGCCGCGAAAAACTCGCCAAGGACCGCGCCATCGGCAATCCCAACTGGCGCACGCAGATCAAGACCAGCGCCTTCGATTCGACTGAACACCATGTCGAGACCATCAGGCCCCACTGTATGAAGCCGGCTTCCGCGCAGGAGGTGGCATGGCCATCGCCGCGCTGGCCCTCGCTTCCACCATGCCGCAGGATGGAGACTTCACACGCCGGCAATATCTCCAGGCCGCCGAGGATGCCTTCGCACTTCCTGAGCCAGCACAATCGCGAACTCCTCAATGACGGCGTCGAGAACATCGTCGACGACTACTGCGCCTTGATGGCCGCCACCGAACTCTACCGCGCCACGCATCAGGACGAGTACCGCGCCGCAGCCGCAGCCCGCGCCGACAGCCTCATCAGCCGCCTCACCACCCAGGGCAACTGGCACGATTACTGGCGCGCCGACTCCGGCACGCGGCCCTTCTTTCATCCCTCCGACGCCGGCCTGCCCATCATCAGCCTGCTGAATTGGTACGAACTGACTTCGCCCGAAGAGCAGAAGAACATCCGCCAGGCCGTCGAGCGTTCTCTGCACTTTGAACTGGCAATCACGCGCGAAATCAACAATCCCTTCGGCTACGCACGCCAGCTTGTGCGCATGGGCAACGGCTCCGTGCGCACCGCCTTCTTCTTCCCGCACGACACCGAAGCCGCTCCCTGGTGGCAGGGCGAAGACGCCCGCCTCGCGTCACTGGCCGCCGCCGCGCGCATGGCAATTCCGCTCTTCGCCGATCAGCCCGCGTTTCAATCGGAACTCAGCGCCTACGCCTGGAACCAGCTTCACTGGATCCTCGGCCGCAATCCCTTCGACGTCAGCCTGCTCATCGGCAGCGGCCACGGCGATGTCGCCTACATGTTCTTCCGGTCCTACAAGTACACCAACGCCCCCGGCGCCATCGTCAACGGAATCACCGCGTCAGAAAACGACGAAGACGGCATCGCCTTCAACCAGGGATTCGCTGTAACCGGCAAAGACGAAGACTGGCGCTGGACCGAAGAATGGCTACCCCACGCCGCCTGGTACCTCTACGCCATCAGCCTTCCCCACGATTAATGCAGACCACCTTCGCCCCCGGAGGGAACAGGACCTTCCGTGCGATCCGTCCTCAGCCATTGGCAGAAAACCACGCCACTCCGGCCCCTGCCAGTGGCGCATTATCCGCTAGCTCCGCGATCCGCACCTCGAACTTCGTCCCTTCCAACTCCGCCTTCGCCGCTGCAAGAAACAAGGGCGCCGATCGCGAGATCCCGCCGCCCAGCACCACCACATCCGGTGCAAAATCCTTGAGCAATTTCTTCAGCGCAACCCCGAGGTTCCGCCCAAACTCTTCGAACACCGCGATCGATACCGCATCGCCGCCGATTGCGTAGTGCGCAATCGACGCCACCTCGCGCTCCTGCCCCGTGCGCTCCTTGTATGCGCGTTGCAGCGCTCGCGTCGAAATCTGGTCCTCGACGATTCCGCCTTCATACGGCACGTTCCAGATCTCCCCACCCGGCGGCACGCCTTCGCCCTCAGTCACCACGCGGCCATCAACGGCAAAGCCTGACCCCACGCCTGTTCCCAGTGTGAAGCAAACCACGCGCTTCACGCCCTGCGCCGCCCCCGCGCCCACCTCGCCAAGCAGGTATGCCGCGGCGTCGTTCAGAAACCGCACCTGGCTCGCCTTCCACGCGAACCGACCTGCCAACGCCTCGCTCACATTCACGCCATAGAGATAAGGCATCTTGTGCTTCATCCAGCTGATGCCCTTTTCATAGTCGAACGGCCCCGGCATCGCCAGTTCCGCTCCCTCCACGCCCTCAACCCCCTCAGCCGCCTCAGCACCCAGCGAGTGCAACACTTCGACAAACGCTTCGCTCGTCTGCTCCGCCGGATGATTGGCCCGCGCCACCGTGCCCAGCCGATATCCCTCCCTGTAGCAAAGCGCCGCCGAAATATGGCTTCCGCCAACGTCGTACACCAGGACACAGGGATTTTCCGCAGCGTTCAATACCCACCTCTTCTTCGGAATCTCCAATATTGTAAGTGTTTGGGCGGCGGCAGCCGAGTTGCAGAGCGCTCACCGCGCCGCTATCCCCGTCAGAAATCCACGTGCCCCCGCACCGACCCCACCCACACCGGCCCGCGATCGCGGTTGTATCCCGGATCATCAATGTGCTGCACGTCCACCGCATAGAACATGCCCTTCCACGCGTGCCACGTGTAATAGCTCTCTACGATGTTCTCGCGCCCGTAGTTCAGATTCCCATCGCCCAGCAGAAACCCCAGGCCCCCCAGCCGCAGATAGTTCTGGTGATCGCGCTTGATCGCATTCGACACCACCGCAATCGCCAGCTTGTCCTGCGGACGATGCCAGCGGTCGCCCGCATAGTCCGCGCCCGCCTCCACCGTCTGGTCCACTTCGGTATAGGCAAACGACTCATGCTGCCCCTCGTTCCACCCGAATCGCCCAAACACCCGCAGGCTCCCCGTCACTTCCTGCTCGGTGTTGTAGCCGAACCCGTACTTCAGCGCGCCAAAATGCTCATGGGCAGTGATGGTCGGCGTCTGGTCGGTTCCCGCCAGGTAGGCCTGCACCGCCTCGCGATAGTTGCCCATATGCGCGCGATTGGCATAGAACAGCAGCCGCGTCACGCCCTTCCGCTGCGGAATCCAGCTCCTGCGCAACTCAAATTCGCCGTTTTGTCCATGCGCCCGGCTGAACGCCCAGTCCAGGTCGATTCCGTTCGCCACGATGGGCATCGCAAACAGCCCGTAGCGGATGCTCCATACGCGATCGTCGTACTCTGCCATGCCTCCCACGGTGTACCCGCGCGTATCGGCCGCGTAATCCCACGCGCCGTTGTTGTCCACCGTCCAGTTCATGAACTGCAGATGGCTGTCCGATCCCACCGAATTCACGTCGAAGAAATCCGGCAGCGTCATCTTGCCGACCCGGAATTCAATCCGCCGCTCCGGCACCGTCGAAGCCAGTGCGAAGAAGTTCGCCTCCTGGCTCGTCGTCTTGTCCGTCAGCCCAATCACCTGGTGAATCTGGTACCGCGCCGGGTAAGGTGTCGAGCCCAGGTTTGGATTACGCACCACATCCAGATTGGTAAATCCCGCCAGCCCCAGCGCCTCGCTCAGCCCGCGCCCGCCGGCGGTTTCCAGATCAAAAATAAAATCGGTGTTGTACCGGACAGACCGGTTCCTGCGCACCGCCGTGTACAGCGTCCCCACCATCGACGTCTTGTACTCCGCCGAATTGCGAAAGCTGTTCGGCCCCTGGTAGGGCGAGTGGAAGGGAAGCCGTCCCTGAAAGATGATGTTCGCTTGCCCTGAAATCCAGTACCGCGCGTCTTCGGCGTGCGGAAACATCGTCAGCACCGGCGTGTCCGGCGCGGGTGCCGGTGTACCTGCCGCCGCTGCAGGGTCGCGTTCGGGACGGAAGTCCTGCTGCCGCGAGTCTGCCGCCGACGGCGCAATCGGGGGTTTTGGCCTCTGCGGTTCAGGTGCCGACGGAAGCTGAGCAAATGCCGTTTCGTCCTGCGCCTGCGCAAGGGAGCTCACCGGCGCCATGGCGGGCGCCAGCCCGGCAAGCAAGCCGGCAATTGCGAAACGCAAACGAAACAAGCGGAGCATCAACAGGCCCTTTCGGGGGAGTGTGCATAGGCAACAGGGGATAGAATCGGGATGATGCACAAACGCCCTACAACTTTAAGTACCATACCCCGGGTGGGTATTGTCAAGGAGAAGGTGCCGATGTCCCACCACGAACGTGAAAAGATGAAGCTCCTGCAGCGGGTCCGCAAGATGCGCGGACAACTGGACGCCATCGAGCGCGCCCTGGAGGGCGACACCGACTGCGGCGACCAGTTGATGCTGCTGGCCGCGGTGCGCGGCGGCGTCAATGGCCTCATGGCCGAGGTGCTCGAAGACCACATCCGTTTTCACCTCGTCGACGGAGCCAAGGAGCAAATCGCCCCCGAACTCGCTGAGGATCTTATTGACCTCGTCCGCGCATACTTGAAATAGGCGAGACTCCACCAACGCTGGCCGCGGAAAAAGAGGCTTCAAAGGTTGCGAAAACAGCTCTTTGTGATACTCGGGCCTGTGTCAGGGCACGCGGGGACCCTCTGGGTGAGTCGTGCCGAAAAGGCCCGATAAGGTGATGGGTTTTACAGCTTGCTGAAAAACCCGAGAAAACGAGGTTTTGTAACAAGGGCATGCGGGGACCCTCTGGTGAGCCAGGCAGTCTTGTAACAAGGGCATGCGGGGACCCTCTGGGTGAGCCAGGCAGTCTTGTAATAAGGGCATGCGGGGACCCTCTGGGTGAGCCAGGCAGTCTTGTAATAAGGGCATGCGGGGACCCTCTGGGTGAGCCAGGCAGTCTTGTAATAAGGGCATGCGGGGACCCTCTGGGTGAGCCAGGCAGTCTTGTAATAAGGGCATGCGGGGACCCCTCTGGGTGAGCCAGGCAGTCTTGTAATAAGGGCATGCGGGGACCCTCTGGGTGAGCCAGGCAGTCTTGTAATAAGGGCATGCGGGGACCTTCTGGGTGAGCCAGGCAGTCTTGTAATAAGGGCATGCGGGGACCCTCTGGGTGAGCCAGGCAGTCTTGTAATAAGGGCATGCGGGGACCCTCTGGGTGAGCCAGGCAGTCTTGTAATAAGGGCATGCGGGGACCCTCTGGGTGAGCCAGGCAGTCTTGTAACAAGGGCATGGCTTTAGCCAGGCCATAAACGCCACAAAATGGGTACGGGCTTTAGCCCCTGGCGACGCTTCGTTCAAATTTCAGACTTTTTCAGCAAGCTGTTCAGTGGTGCCGAAAATGGCCGAAAAAGGTGATGGGTTTTAACCCCTGTGCGATGTCACGTCGCGATTCGCACCCTTTTGCTGTTTTCCGCAGCCTGCTTCAACTCCGGCGCATCCCATGCCCAACCCTCATTCCCCAGCGCAATCATCGAGCCCGCAACCCTTCGATGGGGCTCCCCTCATCCTAGAAGCCGCCCCGCGCCGTCAATATGAATGTCGCTTGAATCCCGCCTGGAGCCTCAGAAGCCTTATCTCCAGTTGCCCATCAGCACGAAGGGCGCCCAGTAATAAGGATGCGCGAAGCCTTCCGGGCCCGGCTTCTCGTCGCCCTCAGCCGCCACGCCGCGGCTGCTCGCATCGCCCTGCGTTCCAATGCCGATCTTCGACTTGCCTTGCAGCAGATCGAGTTGCGCCTGTCGCAGCGCTTCCACTTTTTCCACCTTGCCGCCGCCCTCGGCCCACCGGCGATAGAAGTCGGCCATCAGCACCCCGGTGCTCGAGTCATCGACCTCCCACAGCGTCGAGATCACGGCCTTCGCTCCCTTGCTCAGCGCAGTGGTTCCCAAGCCATCCACTTCGCGTCCATCGCTTGCCGAGCCGCTCATTCCCGTCTCGCAGGCAGAAAGCGTCAGCAGTTCCGTGTTGTCCAATCCCAGGTTGGGATTGTCGTTGAAGTTGGCAACGGTCAGATGAAATCCCTTACCGGCCGCGTCGCCGTCTGCCAGCAGCAGGTACGACTGCTTGTCATCCCCAGGCTTGAACACAAAGTGGCTCGCGATATGCACAACAGCGTGCGGGCTGCTCAACTGTTCTTCCATCGCCTTCTGGGTGAAGCCGTTGTCGAGCAGGATGGTCCCCGGCAACACTCCGTCGGCGCCCTTCACCTGCGGATCCTTCACCACCTCATCCAACTCACCCACGACCGCCCTCAACGCCGGTAGATCGCTCTCATACTTGCGCGATATCCCCATCGCTGTCGCAGTCATGTTGCTTACGTCCGGCTTGTCTGCCAGGTGGGCGATGCTCACCGGCGTAATCGTCACCGTGTTGTACTTCTCCACCAGGTATTGCTTGCCGTCGTAGAGCGCAGCCATGGGAACGTAACGTAGCGCGCCGTCGAGCGACCACACCAGCGTCTCCGCATGCGCCTGTTCCAGGTCAGCCTTCACCGGACCCACGAGAATGTTGTACAACTCCTGTGCCGCCGGACGAGGGTTGCTGCTCCTGCTCCGCAGCACCTGTTCGAATGCGGCAATCTTCTTGTTCAAATCTTCTTCAGTGATTGCATACTCGCGTGCCACCGGCGTTGCACCGGAAATCACAATGACCCGGTAGCGATCCTTCCCTACCAGTGTGTAGAGCGCGACCGTATGCGGCATCTTCGCAAGCGCCAGGTTCAGAGCGCTCACGTTTCCCTTCACATCCGCAATCTCCTTGTTCGCGTTGCTGTTGGCGCCAAGCAGCGTATAGAGCCGCTTGTAGTAATCGCTCAAGCCGGTATTCGCGGCCTGTATCTGGTCGGATAACTGCTTCAATCTCGCATCCTGTTCCGGTGTGCGCGCTGAGATCTTGCGCAACTCGGCCCACTCCTGGCCCAGCGCCACGATCTGCGCAGTCGACTTCTGATAATCGTCCGCCGCCTGCTGCTCGGCCGGCGTCTCCGTCAGCGGGCTCAGCGTGTTCGCGGCCGCTCCGCGCGTATAGTCCGAATACTCCTGCTGCTTCAGCAAGTCGAGCACCTGCTGAGCCTCCGGCAATCGTCCCTGAGCAATAAGAAGATCCGCCAGGTCGTGATAGGTAGTCTTCCTTCGAAGCCAGAAAACTCGTTTGCAGCGCCTTGTCGAGACCCCTGAATGTTCCCCCGCACCTGCTGCAGCAGGTTCACTGCCTCCTTGCCATAAAAAATCGCCAGCGCCGGATCCGTCTTTTTCCGGCTCTGAGCATCAGGTCGCTCAAAATCATCGACTGCACAAAGGGATCGCGAGACCGGTGTCTCAACCTCCAGCGCCTGCTCGCGATTTTGCCTCGCTTTATCTTTCTCTCCCAGGCTGTCGTACACCGTTCCGATCTTGTCGAGCGTCAGTGCCTCGCCGTCGCGATTGCCCGCCTCGCGCTGAATCGGCAGCGCCTGATTCAAGGCATCCAGAGCCTTCTGCTTATCTCCCAGAGCTGCATAGGCGGTTCCCATGAAAGTCAGTGTCAGGCCCTCGTGGGAGCGATCGCTGATTGCCTTCTCGAGGGCGAGAGCCTGATCCAGAGCGTCAACCGACTTTTGCCATTCGGCGACCTTACCGTAGGCAACACCCATGTTGGTCAGCAACAAGGCTTCGCCATACTTGTTGGATACGGCGCGATAGAGCGGAAGAGCACGATTGAAATAATCGAGAGCCCTTTCTTTATCGCCCAGGACCACATAGGTTGCACCTATGCTGTTCAACATGTTGGCTCCGCCCGCCCGGTCCGACAACTGGAGATAGATTTGAGCGGCCTGGTTGTAGTAATCGAGCGCCTTCTGCCCCTCGCCCAGATAGCCATAGGAAACGCCGATGTTGCCCAGCACTGCAGCCTCGGAATCGCGGTTGCCCGTCTCCCGGTAGAGCGGCAAAGCCTGGTTGTAGTTGTCGAGCGCCTTGTGCCGGTCTCCCAAAGTCAGGTAGTCCATGCCGATAAGGTTCAGCGCACGTGCTTGACTCGCCTTATCGCCCATCGAGCGCGACACTTCGAGTGCCTGGTTGTGCGTTTCCAGGGCCTTCTGCGTCTGGCCCATCGCGAGATAAGCGGCGCCGATGCCGTTCAACGTCAGAGCTTCATTGGTTCGATCTCCGAGTTCGCGCGAGATGGCCAACGCCCGATTCGCAGCCTCCACTGCGTTTTGCGGTTGACCGAGCGCCATGCACAAAACGCCGATTCCCCTCAATGCCGCAGCCTGACCTGCACGGTCCCCTGCTTCGCGATAGAGAGCCAGCGCCCGTATGGCAAGCATTAGCGCCTTTTGGTTCTGCTGCAGGCCTTTGTACTCAATAGCCATTGCCCCGAGCGCATTCGCCTGCCCCTTCGCGTCGCCCGCCGCCTTTGCTGCGGTGAGTGCAGAATCGAGGCGGTTCAGCTTCTCCTGCACATCAGGTGGAATTGCCGTCGCAGGCGTGGAACTGGCCGATGCATCTGGCTGCTGCGCACGTACGTCAATGCGGACTGCGGCCACTCCGAGAACAGTAGAAAGAGCGACGGCAAGAGCGCGAGTGTTTCGCAGGCTCATAGTTTGCATCTCCGGTTCGAAGACCGCTCGTCCGATACTAAGTGGACGGGTTTTCCGCGCGAAAGTAGTCGAGGATTAACTTTAATCTTCTTTCCCGCCCAATAAATTGTCGCGGCATATCGCACGGCAGCCGACGCGGTTTCTTGCCGCCACCTCAATGTGCAAATCAGTTCAATAGCGGGAACGGGGCTCTATCAGCGCTTCATAAACGCTGTGGGCTTCAGTGTCTGCGTGAGAAACGGCATCTCATGGCTAACTCGCTAACTTGCTATGCCGCGGAGCGGCGCTAACTTGCTGTTCCTTTCAACAAAAAATAATCTGATTCTCCCCCGGGGAGACCCCACAATCGGTTCTCACGCACACTCTTTAGCCCCTGAGGAACGCGTCATCCACTCCCTCGATATCTTTCTTCCCTTTTCCGCAGCCCCTCTATGCACGCCCCGCAAATTCGCGCGTTTCCGTGTAAACCTTCACCTTGTCGCCCTCTTCCACGAAGAATGGCACCTTGATCTCCAGCCCCGTCTCCAGCCGCGCATGTTTCGTCACCGCGCCGCTTGCCGTATTTCCGCGCGCACCCGGCTCGGTATAAGCGACAGCCAACTCCACCTTCTCCGGCAGTTGCAGGCCGATCGGATTCCCGTTGAACTTGTCGATCTTGATGATCAGTCCTTCCGTCAGAAACTGCATCGCATCGCCCAGTTTCTCCGGCGTCAGCGCGATCTGGTCAAACGTCTCCTGGTCCATAAAATAAGACGCGTCCGAATCGGAATAAAGGTACGACGCCTCTACCGTCTCCAGGTCCGGCTCCTTGAACTTCTCGCCCGCCTTGAAGGTCTTGTCGAAGACCGCGCGCGTCAGCAGGTTCCGCATCTTCAGCCGGACCAGCGTCTGTCCCCCGCGCGCTGTCGGCGTCGAAACATCCACGTCAAGGCAGTAGTATGGCGTGTTCTCAAATTCGAAGTACATCTTCCGCTTGACATCAATCGCATCAATCAGTGCTGGCATTCCCTTATTCTAGCCAATGGATTCCACCATCCCCCGCACAACGAAAACCTGAAGTGTCCTGAACGGAGCGGTCTTCCTCAGCGGAGTACAGGATCTGCTTCAAACGCCGCGGTGTTCTTCAGCGGACTGAAGGATCTGCTTCAAACGGACCGGTCTTCCTCAGCGGAGTACAGGATCTGCTTCAAACGCCGCGGTGTTCTTCAGCGGACTGAAGGATCTGCTTCAAACGCCGCGGTCTTCTTCAGCGGAGTGAAGGATCTGCTTCAAACGGAGCGCCTTTCTGCGGAGTCCCCCGCGACGTCCGAATCGCATTTTCATTGCCTTCGGGTGGCGCATCGCGCCATAGAGGACTGCTTTTGTTCTTGTCTGCTTCGTGTCAGGGCACGACTTCACAGCTCGCTGAAAAACCCATAAAACCGAGGTTTTGTAACAAGGGCATGGCTTCAGCCAGGCCATAAAAGCCACAAATGAGTATGGGCTTTAGCCCCTGTGCGGCGCTTCCTTCAAATTTCGGACTTTTTCAGCAAGCTGTTCAGTCGTGCCATAAGGGCTCCTGAAAACACGCGGGCCTTAGCCCCTGAGGGACGGAACGAAGGATCTGCTTCACACCCCTCCGCCGTCTTCATCCATCCACTGATGGCTGATAGCTAAGGGCCGTCTTTACGCGCTCGCCGGCGTCCGCAACTCGGCAATCGCGGCCGTCAGGTCCGCCGCAAGTGCATGTTGTGTTTCCGGTGGCAGCTTGACGCCGCCCTGCGTCAGGTAAAACACGTCGATAGCCGTCTCGCCCTCGGTGTCGATCAGCGCAACTTCAATGTTGCACTTGTGCTGGTTCAGCGTCAGCGCGATCTGCCGCAGCAATCCAGGCCCATCCTGCGCAACCACCTGCAGCAGCGTGGAATGCGTCGACGACTCAGAGTCGAACTGCAGACGCGTGGCCACCTCGACCTTTACATTGTTCGCGCTGCTCATGTGCCGCCGCGAATCGAGCAACTGCTCCACCGGCACCCTCTGCGCCACCACGTCGTACACATACTCGAGGAAGCGATCTTTCTCGCTGGGGTTCAGTTCGATGGTGCGAAAGACATCGGAGAATTGGAAGCTGTCGACCACCACGCCGGCATCGTTTGAAAACGCCCCCGCCTTCACAATGTTCATGCCCCATGCCGCCAGTGCCCCGGCCACATCGGCAAACAACCGGCTGCGGTCGCGAACGATCACTGTGAGATCGAAGAGTTGGCGATGCGGCCGCAGATCGAGCTGGACAGCATTCTTCTCGAGATCAAGTGAAAGCTGGAAGTGATTGCGGATGTGCTCGGGAAGGCGCGTTTGCAGATAGCGCTGCGGAAGTCCTTCCAGAAACAATTGCAGTGCCTCGTACTGGCTCGACGGCACCATCGAACGGATCCGGTTCAACAGCGTGGGGTCGATAGCCGCGTGATACCGCACCTCGTCCACGCTGCGGTCCATGAAGTTGGCCGTCGCCATGTAAAGCTGCCAAAGGTTCTCGGCCTTCCATGGTGTCAGCGCTTCAGGATTAACGGCCTTGATGTCCGCATAGGTCATCAGCGTAAGCATCTTCAAGAGCGCCGGGCTGCCGATCTTTTCTGAAAAAGCTCGAACATTCTCACTGTCGAAGATGTCCCTGCGCAGCGCATTCGACATCTCCAGGTGCAGCCGGATCAGTTTCAGCACCTGGTCGCGCTCCTCGGTGTCGAAATCGAGCCGCGCCATAAAGCTGTCGGCCAGCTCCACGCTCTGTCCCGTGTGCTCGCCGCTGCGCCGCCCCTTTCCGGTATCGTGCAGCAGGAGCGAAAGCATGAAGAGATCCAGCCGGTCGATCTCCGGCAGCAACTGTGCAAGGCGCCGTTCGTAGTCATGCGCGGGCTGGCGCAGGCTGTGCACGTTGTCGATGGTCAGAAAGGTGTGCTCATCGACGGTGTAGCGATGGTAGCTGTCGCGAATCACCAGCGCATCGATGCCGTGAAACTCAGGAATCAGCATCTCCAGCACGCCCAGCGCGTGCATCGTCCGCAGCGCATGAGCCGCGTGCGGTCCAAGCAGCACTTCCCGCAGCGCGTTCCACAGGTATGGTCCTTCCGGAATATGAATCGCCAGCGCCGGCAACGCATCGGTAATGCGATCTTCGGCGGCCTGCGAAAGCGCGTATCCATGCGTCGCCATCAGCGAAAAAATCCGCAGAATCGCCGCGGTATCGCTGAACTGCGCGCCCGGCAGAATATCGATCCGTCCCTGGTCGAGGATGAAATCGGTTCCCGCAATCGGAGTTCGTCGCCGCCGGAATTGCCGATAGAAGCTCACCGGCGCCGGCAGGTGCTCCATCAGCAGCGCCGCACGCCGGTAGATCACGCGCGCGTGGCGATAATACGTCCGCATCCAGTAAGCCGGGTCGGCCGTGCCGCGTGTCTCCAGCCCAATGGAATTTGCCGCCGCCTCATCCTGCGATTGCCAGTCCAGCGTATTGTCGTCGCGCCCGTGGCGAAAGTGAAGAAAACATCGTGCCGCAGCCAGAAAATCGAAAGCCGCCTCCGCGTCTCCCCGCGCGCTCTGGAAAACGCCCCCGCGCTGCCGCGGCCACTCCTTGGTCTCGCGCAAATGAAACAGCAGCGCAAACCAGACCGCCAGGTGGTAGTCCCGCAAGCCGCCCGGACAATCCTTCAGATTCGGCTCCAGGTGGAAGATGGTGTTGCCATACTTGGCGTGGCGCGCCCGCGCAATCTCGCCGAGCTTGTGCGTGATTGTGTTCCACTCGCTCAGCACCAGTCCAGGGAAAACCGTCTGGTGCAATTGCTGATAGAGCGGAAACTGCCCGGCCAGAAAGCGCCGGTCCAGCGTCGCCAGCGTGAACTCGAGGTTGTCGGGATCGAATCGCCCCGCTTCCTTCACCGTTCGCGAACTCGGGCTCGCCCGCAGCCCGATATCCCACATCCCCTGGATAATCGCCCGCACCGCCTCTTTGGTCTGCTCCTCCGTCTTCTCATCCGCGAAGGCGAACAGCACGTCGATATCGGAGTAGGGGAACAGGTCCTTGCGTCCATACCCTCCCAGCGCCAGCAACGAGACGTTCTGCGCCGCCTGCCCCGCGAACGCCCGGCGCCACATTTCAATGAGGATGCGATCCACCACCGCCGACCGCCGCCGGATCGCAGCCGTGCCATCCCCGGTCCGCTCACAGGTCTGGCGGACAAGCGCCATCTCCCGGAGATACTGATCCCGAAGATCGTCAACCGCTAAAGCGACTGGATTCATGAGTTAGTTTTTCAGAAGGCTCGCCGAAGCTTAAATGATGTTTTAACAGAATAAGCGATTTTCCAGCGGGGCGGGGAATTGGCTTGATAAGACTGAGATTACCCCTTTAGAAGTGGGGCGTCCCATCCATGGCGCAACTTCACCGCGCAGCGGGTGGGAAAGCACGACCAACGATTGGCGGCCAACCGCGTCCAATCGTCGCGGAGAAGGCTTACGGATGATCCAGACCGAAACAAACCAGGAGAGTGTCGCATGAATACCAGGTGGAAACTCGTCCTTGCCACATTGGCAGGCATCGCAATCGGCGTCGAAGGCGGTAGCGCCATCCGCAGCCAGCAGGTCAAGCCGGCCCCAGGCTACGTAATCGCCGAAGTGGACGTTCACGATCTCACTGCCTTCCAGAAGTATGGATCGAAAGTGCCCGAAACCCTGGCTCCTTTCAACCATCAATACGTGGTCCGGAGCAACAAGATTCAGTCGCTGGAGGGCGATCCGCCGAAGGGCGGCATCGTGGTCATCCAGTTCGATAGCGCGCAGAAAGCCCGGGAGTGGTACGATTCCCCCGCTTACGCCGCCATCCGTCCAATCCGCCAAAGCTCCGCCACCAGCCGGATCTACATCGTAGAAGGGCTCCCACCACAGTAAACTTGCTCATGCGACCCCTTCGCTATCAGCGGAGCAGCCGACCCTCGGGTGCCCCATCCATCGCGCAGCCTCATCGCGCGATGGGTGGGAAACCAAGGACCAAAGCAGCAGCAAGTAGGCAGGTGCCCCATCCATGGCGCAACTCACGCCTTCGCGGGTCCTGATTCTCGGACAGGCGTGCAGAAAAACGAAAGAGCCCACCCTGCGGTGAGCTCCTTCGTGGCGCGGAACCTGATCAACACTCGCTTCAATCCACGCACTGTAATGTACGATCCCCAGCGCCCTCCGCCGGTTGCACACGATGAAGTAATCAACCCGCCTCTAAATGGGCACCCCTCCCCGAGGTTGTGCATCACTTCAGTACTGTTTCCGAGCGGAACACTGCTGACAGCGCACGGATTAGTGGTTTTTTGAGGGCAGCTGGAAACTTGCTTGACGGGGCGGAATAGCGGAAGCGAAGCCCATTGCATCGACGAAACAAAAATGCAAGCCGTCCCGGCTGGAACGGCCCGCAGTCTCAATCCGGCTATGGAAGATCAGAGCGCGGTTTCTCCACGTTCGTCGTTGCGGATGCGGATGGCTTCGTCGACCCGGCTCACGAAGATCTTGCCGTCGCCGATGCGCCCGGTGCGCGCCGCCGAGCCGATCGCCTCGATGGCCTTGTCTTTCATCTCGTCCAGCACAACCATCTCGATCTTCACCTTGGGAAGCAGATCGACGGTGTATTCGCGGCCGCGGTAGAACTCGGTGTGGCCCTTCTGCCGGCCGTGTCCGCGAGCCTCCAGGATGGTCATGCCTTCAATCCCAACTTCGAGCAGCGCATCCTTTACCGCATCGAGTTTGGAGGGCTGAATAATCGCTTCGATCTTTTGCATGCTTCGTGGCCTCGGTTGGTAGCCTATCAGGCGGAGCAGGGATTCGGGCTACGTCCAGCCCCATCTTTTCATCAGGAATTCAGGTCGTAACCTTCCTCGCCATGTTGCGTCAGGTCAAGCCCGGCCGCTTCGTCTTCGGTTGTCACGCGCAGACCGATCGTCTTGTCGACCAGGAAAAGCAGAATCAGCGTGCCCACCGCCGAAAGACTCCATGCGACCCCCACTCCCGCAGCCTGGTTGAGAAGTTGTCCCCAATGTCCGTCAATTGCGCCGGTGGCCACACCCACGCCGAATGCCGGATTGATCAGCCTCGTCGCGAATAGCCCCGTCAGCAACGCTCCCAATGTTCCGCCGGCCCCATGAACGCCAAACGCATCGAGCGAGTCGTCATAGCCGAACCACGTTTTCACCCTGAACACCATGTAGGAGCAGAAGACGCCCGCCACCAGCCCGATCAGCAGCGCCGGAAAAGGCTGAACAAATCCCGACGCCGGCGTAATCGCCACCAGTCCGGCAACCGCACCGGAGATGGCGCCCAGCGCCGTCGGCTTGCCGTTGTGGATCCATTCCGCAACCGTCCAGCCCAGCGCCGCGGCCGCCGCCGCAAAGTGCGTGTTGATGAATGCGCTGGTCGCCAGCGGTCCCGAACCCAGCGCGCTGCCGGCATTGAATCCAAACCACCCCACCCACAGCAGGCACGCGCCGATAAAGCTCAGCACCATCGAGTGCGGCGGCATCGCGGTATGCGGGTAGCCGATGCGCTTGCCCAGGTAGAGCGCGGTCACCAGCGCCGAAACGCCAGACGTGACATGGACCACCGTGCCCCCGGCAAAATCGAGGCTGGGAAAATGGCCGCCGTTCGCGTTCAGCAGTCCGCCCACACCCCACACCATGTGTGCCATCGGGCTGTAGATGACCAGCGACCACAGCGAAAGAAACACCGCCATGGCGCTGAACTTCATGCGCTCCGCAAATGCGCCTGTAATCAGTGCCGGCGTGATGATGGCGAACATCAACTGGTAGACCATGTAGGTCTGCTCGGGAATCGTCGCCGCATAGTCGGGATTGGGGGTCAGACCCACGCCGCGCAGGAACACATGCTCGAATCCGCCGATAAAGCTCGTTCCATGCCCAAACGCCAGCGAGTATCCCACAATCGCCCACAGAATCGTGACCAGCCCCATCATGGCAAAGCTTTGCATCATGGTGCTCAGAATGTTCTTCCGCCGCACCAGCCCGCCATAAAACAACGCCAGCCCCGGTCCCGTCATCAGCAGCACCAGCGCCGCCGAAACCAGCATCCACGCATTGTCCGCATTCATCTGTGCAGCGTGGATGGAGTCCTCGAGAGACTTCAGATCGGCCTGGCTCACCGGTGTCGACGTTGATTGCGCGACTGAGATGAACGGAAAAAGCAGGATCAAAGACGTAAGGATGATGAGGAATCGAATTCTAAGCACGCCTACTCCAAAAAACAGGCCTGCGCCTGTGTTGTTCAACCCTCGAGGCAGTCGAAATGCACGCTATGTACATCACTCGCGTTCCCTGCTTCGCATGATTTCCGTGAACATTGAAGAATAAAGCATCGCTGTCTCCCGACATATAAAGAAACCATGTCGCCGGCAAAATAGCCGCATCCTGACCGCCGAAATGCGAGTCTCAGTCATTGAAGCGGCAATGAACCCCACTTTGTCTCTGGATCAACACCAGCCATCACCAGCGAAAGGGGTAAAATACCGGTATGGGGACTGTCCAGGAACGCGACCGCTATCTTTTTGGAGCGCTCGAAAGCAGCGCCAAAAATCGCGCCAAATTGCAGGAAGTCAACTACGGCTTCGAAGAACCCGAGGGCGTGTTGCTCACCACCCTTGATTTTGCGGTCAACTGGATCCGCAAGAGCTCGGTGTGGCCGGTCACCTTCGGCCTCGCCTGCTGTGCCATCGAGATGATGTCGATGGGCGCATCGCGATTTGATATTGCCCGCTTCGGAGCCGAAGTCTTCCGGCCCTCGCCGCGCCAGTCCGATCTCATGATCATTGCCGGCCGCGTCGCGCAAAAGATGGCCCCCGTGATCCGCCGCCTTTATGATCAGATGCCGGAGCCGAAGTGGGTTATTTCCATGGGCGCCTGCGCAACTTCAGGTGGCGTGTTCAACAACTACGCCATCGTCCAGAGCGTCAACCAGGTGATCCCCGTTGACGTGTACGTGCCCGGATGCCCACCTCGTCCCGAGCAGCTTATCTACGCGATTACCCTTCTCCAGGAGAAGATTCAGCGCGAACCGCGCAGCCTGATGAGGGTCCTGAACGTGGAATAGCACGTCACCGCAGTTTTTCGTCCATCTCTACCAGCCATCAGTTTGCAGTCCTTTTACCCCTTCTGTTCAGGGGGATACCAGTTGGTAAACCCATTCAGAAAGTACACTCTGGCCGGGTACTCCTATGTTACGTTTATTGGTGGCATGCACATGGTTCCGTATGAGTGATTTTCAAGGAGCCGTATCATTGTGTCCGGAAAATGGTCCGTAAGAGGCGCCATTTCCAAACCTTTTTCAGTTTTTGATTGCGGAGGAGAAACGCATGTACTCGCGAGTTCTAAAACACACCGGCCTGGCGTTGACTTTGGCATGTGCAAGTCTGTTGCCCATAGCCATGGCAGCCCAGGAATCTGCGAAGCCGGCCGCTGCTTCCACGGCCCCCTCAGCTGAATCCCCTTCGAAATGGGACCTCTTTGCCGGATTCAGCTATCTGGCCCCGAAGGGAACGCTGATCAATAATGGAACGCAACAGGACAGCGCAAAATCGATCACCTGCTGTGTGGATCTGAGCCTCGCGCGTTACTTCAACAATTTTGTCGGCGCCCAGATTGAAGGCGATTTTCACAAGAATGGCGGAAACAGTACCTCCGTGGTGCATAACCAGTTCGACGGTGGCTCCGGTGGTCTGATCTTCCGTTACCCGACAGAAGACATCACCCCATTTGCGCACGCCCTCGTCGGCGGCGAGAGTGTGAGCGACACCTACTACCCCAGCAACAAGTGGGGACTCGTGCTGACCGTCGGCGGCGGCATCGATTACCAGACACCCTGGCTCGATCATCGTCTCGCCATCCGCGTCTTCCAAGCCGACTATCAATACACGCATGAGAACTTTTACCCGGTCGCGCGCGGCAACTTCAACATGGCGCGTTTGAGCACCGGAATCGTGATCAGCTTCGGTACCATGGCGCCGCCTCCGAGCGTGACGTTGGCTTGCGCAGCCCAGCCCACCTCGGTATTCCCGGGCGAGCCGATTGCCGTCACCGCGACCGCCAACAACCTGCTTCCCAAGGACCACGTCATCTACTCCTGGTCCGGACAGGGTGTCACCGGAACCGACACCAACGCCAAGGTCGATACCTCCAACCTGGCGCCCGGCAGCTACACCGTCAACTGCGGCGTGAAGGAAGGCAAGCCCGGCAAGGAAGGTCTCAAGCCGTGGGAGAGCGCCTCCAGCACCGCGACCTTTACAGTGAAGGAATACGAGCCGCCGACCCTCAGCTGCTCGGCCAATCCAACCGACCTCAAGCCGGGTGATTCGTCCACCATCACCTCGCAGGGCGTCAGCCCGCAGAACCGTCCGCTGACCTACAGCTACCAGGCCTCCGGCGGCACCATCAGCGGCAGCGGAACCACAGCCACTTACTCCTCGACGGGTGCTCAGCCCGGAGCGGTGCAGATTACCTGCGGCGTGTCTGACGATAAGGGCCACAGTGCAACCGCGAACACCAGCGTCAACATCGTTCCTCCGCCTCCTCCGCCGCCAGAGCCCCCGGCAGAGCTTGTAGCCCGCTTGGCGCTGCATAGCGTCTTCTTCCCGACCGCTCTGCCTAACGAGAAGCATCCTGAGGGCGGTTTGGCAGACAGCCAGGCGCAGACTCTCGGCACTCTGGCAACCGACTTCAAGGAGTACCTGAAGTACAAGCCGGATGGTCACCTGACCCTCACCGGCCACACCGATCCACGTGGATCGGAGAAGTACAACCAGGCGCTCTCTGAACGCCGCGTCAACCGCGTCAAGCAGTACCTGGTCGAGCAGGGTATTGCGGATAGCGCGATCACTGTGAGTGCAGTCGGCAAGACGGAAGAACTCACCAGGGATCAGGTAAAGAATCTCGTTCAAACCAATCCTGAGCTGAACGATGCGGAAAAGAAGAAGATGTTGCGCCGCATCGGCATCATCTACCTCGCGCAAAACCGCCGCGTCGACGTCACTCTGACCAACACTGGTCAGCAGTCGGTGCAGCTCTATCCCTTCAACGCCAAGGATTCTGAGACCCTTCTCAACCCGGCAGCCCAGGCACACGCCAGAAAGCAGGCGCCGAAGAAGAAGTAGCCTTCAACCGTCGGAACGGGTCCCCAAAAGACTCGTTCCGACGCCAACCATGACTCGAAGGGGCTAGCCGGATATCGGCTAGCCCCTTCGTTTTGCCTGCCTCGGTTTGTTTCAGCTTAAGCAATTCCTGAGTAACCGTATCCGCAGCCATCGTAGCGTGGGGACTTGGAGGCACACTCTGGTGGTACTTACTTGGTCTGGCCTTGGGTGCATTCGATTCGCCGTGGGTCGCTCTCCTGAAGACTGAACGCACACGCAGAGAGCATCTCGATCGTATGACCGTCAAACGGGAAGTTGCACCATTTTTGGTAACGTCCGGGTTGGCCGCGAACCTCTCCCAATTCGTCATCGACCGCGCAAATCCCGCAATCTGACCGACGCATTATGATCAGAGTTGAAGCAGAAAAATGGGGTTCGCCCAAGAAACAAGTTTCTTCAATGAGAAACAATGTCGTCGCTGCGCGGAATTCTCGCCCCTTAGATATTCGGGACAAGGCTTCCGAGGTTGTCAAAGAAACCCCGTTTGAGGCCATAGCCAGCATCTGCTCAGTTCTGGTGGTGGGCCTGTTCATTCTGACCTTCTTAGCTCAGAATTACGTCATTCCGTCAGGTTCGATGGAGAACACGTTGCTTGTAGGTGATCACCTGGTCGTCGACCAGATCACGCTAATGCCGCCCGCTTCGTGGATGCCGCTCATCAGGTATCGCGAGCCGAGGCGCGGCGATATCGTGGTCTTCCACAAGCCCGTCAATCAGCCTGGTATTGATGCCACTGACGCCGACGGAACACCACAATACACTCCCCTGGTGAAGAGGTTGATTGGCGTACCGGGAGATCATATTCATCTACGCAACGGCATTGTGATTGTTAATGGTGTTGCACAGCCCGTGGGATTTGCGCAGCCGACAACGACGGATAACTTCAACGAGTTCCTCGATGATTTTCCCACAGTACCCCCGGCAGCAGCATCTGGAGCGACAGAGTCGTGGGCCGTGAACTTCTCGAGTTATCTCCAGGACGGCGACCTGGTGGTTCCACCCGGCATGTATTTCATGATGGGCGACAACCGGCACAACAGCCTGGACTCGCGCTACTGGGGCTTCGTGCCGCGCGCCAACATAATTGGCCGTCCGCTTTTCAACTATTGGTCGTTCGAGGCCGCAGACGGGCAACTTGAACAAACAGGATTCGGTCACAAGCTCGCGTGGATCGGCCACGTTCTGGTGCATTTCTTCCCAGACACGCGCTGGAAACGCACTTTCCACGTTGTTCGTTGAACCGAAATCGTAAGATCCCGATTTGATCTTGGTGCGCTCCGGTCGTATGACCGCCAAACCCGAAGTAACGCAGATTCCGATCAACTCGGACGTTCGCACAACGTGCCCACTACCGCATCACGAAGATCACCGACTCATTCCCATTTTTGTGGGGAGGACGATCTCCGGCTGGCGATGCTTCTCTTCAAGGCAACGAAATGCATCCCACGCAGCCTGATGCGGCATCGCATGCGCGTTCTCGATCTTGCTGATCGCCTGTCTGCCAACGCCGACGAGGCGGGACAGATGCAGTTGTGAGGAGCGCTTTCCGGCGCAACGTCCGGAATCGGGTGGCAACCAGCGCTTTTTCCCAACGGCGCATATCCATATTGGCCATCCTCGCATGCAATTATGCGCGTGGAACAGGAAATACCGCGAGATTGCATTCGGACGCAGGTGGCGGAATTTTTCCCAGGAAGAGCGGGTGCGCCGGACGTGCGAAGATCGGCCACGTCGGTGCTGGGAGTCTGACGCACCAAATCCTGCGGTGAACCTCGAAAATCGCTCCTCCCGAAAGCGGAACACAGCGGGCAGGCAATCTCGACATGTAAAAGCACCACTCTCGGACTTTTCTCCAGGGTAACTCTTTGCTCATTACGAAAGGACGCTGAAGAAAAACCTGAATGGTGATTGCTTGTCAGCACCCAAACCAGTCATCCTCGACCCCTAAGTCCCATGGTATGTGCCAATTAATTGACAACTCAAGCGGTGCATCGCAGGGATGATCGAACAGGCAAACGAAGTGACGGCCCCCTATCCCCAAGGAGTCGTCGCCAGTCGGAAAAGGAGGATTTCGATGAAAGAGTTTTTTCCCAGACTGCGTGACTCCCTGAACGGAGCGAAGGTTTCAGATGAAGGCGGGACCATGGTCGAGTACGTGCTGCTTGTTTCACTTCTCGCATTGGGAGCGGTGACAACCACGCGCGGATTCGCTGTAAAGCTTGACAACGTATATTCGCAACTTGCAGACACAGCCGACGACGCGATAAGCGCCGCTCTTAACGGCGATCACGGCGGCTCGGGTAGTGGTGGCGGCGGCAATCCCGGCGGTGGTGGACCAGGCGGCGGCTTCCCAGGCGGTGGTGGACCAGGCGGTGGTGGACCAGGCGGTGGTGGACCGGGCGGTGGAGGACCGGGTGGTGGAGGACCCGGCGGTGGTGGTCCCGGCGGCGGTGGTCCCGGCGGTGGTGGTCCCGGCGGTGGTGGTCCGGGTGGTGGTGGACCGGGCGGTGGAGGACCG
The DNA here is from genome assembly GCA_963774175.1 of uncultured Acidobacteriaceae bacterium. Lineage (GTDB taxonomy): Bacteria > Acidobacteriota > Terriglobia > Terriglobales > Acidobacteriaceae > Telmatobacter. Next base: position 103,560 of record CAVZDT010000015.1, on the reverse strand, counting down.
GGTGGTGGAGGACCCGGCGGTGGTGGTCCCGGCGGCGGTGGTCCCGGCGGTGGTGGTCCCGGCGGTGGTGGTCCCGGCGGTGGTGGTCCGGGTGGTGGTGGACCGGGTGGTGGAGGACCAGGCGGCGGTGGTCCGGGTGGCCACGGAGGTTTCTAAGCAGGTCCGCAAAATCGCCCTCTCGTGTAGTTGAGACAGCTCTTCCGGGTTCATCCTTCTTGTCTGATAACGACAGGTGAGGGTGAACCCGTTGAGTTTTGGATACAGCTGCCTCCGCGATGCCTGTGCTCCCACGCAGGCAAGCGCGGTGGAGAACCTCCAACTCTGTTGTGACCTTTTCTCATCGCAGCAGTCGGTGGCCTGATCGTGTGCGTTTGGTGGTCGCACGGAGTTACCGTGCGCCCTTGCAACCGAACGTGGATCGGAAGCGTGTTGGCTAGTTTTGGCTTCTGGATTGGAAAGCGATCAATACCACGATGTGGAGCAACGGCGCGACGATTCTGGGCCGTCATAATGGCCCTCTGCCTCGGGGTGATGACAACAAGCTTCTTCTGGGACCTTATTTTCCTGGGCGGCAAGTGAGGATCGCAGACGCGTCCAAGTCAGGCGGAGTTAGCCAGCCGACTTTGCTGGAGAGAAGCTTTTCGGGCGGTTGACCACCCAACCGTCAGTCACTTTTTCAGCATTATTACTCGCCGGCAGGCCGACGCCGATGACGCTGTCGTGCTGTGCGGGCGTGCCGGGCCGCAGGCCGCAGCCCTTGGCGGCCACCTCTGCCCCAGAAACCTTCGTGCTGCCCATCAAATCGGTCGAAAACCGGATCTTTTAGTCAAAGTCACCTTGCAACGGGCGCCAGGAGGACACACCAACTCAGGAATTGCCGTAATGTACACTGTGCCGTGTATCGGGCCGAGGAGCGATTGGACATGAGCACAGCGGGACTTGATCTGGAAAAGATGCTGGATGTGGCGTGGGTGCGTTCGCAGTTTCCGTCGCTCAAAACGCAGATTAACGGGCAAACTGCGGCCTTTCTCGACGGCCCTGCCGGAACCCAGGCGCCCACCCAGGTCATCGAGGCAATTCAGAACTATCTTTTGAATTCCAACGCCAATACTCATGGAGCCTTCTCGACCAGTCGCCACAGCGACGAGATGATCGCCGGCACCCGCGCCGCGATGGCCGATTTTTTTTCTTGCGATCCCTCCGAGGTTGTCTTTGGTCCAAACATGACCACTCTTACCTTTGCGCTGTCGCGAGCCATCGGACGCGAACTGAAGTCCGGCGATGAGATTCTCTTGACGACGCTCGATCATGACGCCAATTTCTCGCCATGGAAGGCACTCGAAGAAAAAGGAGTGGTCATCCGCGTAGCGGATATTCGCGAAGACGACTGCACCCTCGACCTCGAAGACCTGAAAAACAAATTGAGCCACCGGACGCGGCTCGTCGCCGTAGGCTATGCGTCCAACGCGGTGGGAACCATCAATCCGGTTCGCGAGATCACGCGCCTGGCCCACGCTGCCGGCGCCATGATGTTTATTGACGCGGTGCACTTTGCCCCCCATGGCCTGATCGATGTCAGGGCCCTCGATTGCGATTTCCTCGCTTGCTCCCCCTACAAATTCTTCGGGCCGCACACGGGCACGCTCTATGGGAGGCGCGAACATTTAGCGCAACTCCAGCCATATAAAGTACGGCCGTCGTCCGACGCGATTCCGGATCGGTGGGAAACCGGCACCCAGGCACACGAACTGATCGCCGGAATCGGCGCCGCGGTCGAATACATCGCTGGCCTCGGCCGTCACTGTGATCGGGCCGCCCGCACGCGACGCGAAGCCCTGGCAGCGGCCTATCGCACCACCGTCGCTTATGAGCGACACCTGATTGCCCGGCTGATCGAGGGTTTGCAGGCGATTCCGAGTGTGAAAATCTATGGGATCACCGATTCCGGGCGATTTGAGGAGCGCTGCTCCACGCTCTCGCTCCGCATCGGGGATCACCCTCCACAGTCGATTGCCGAATTTCTCTCCAGGCGCGGCATCTTCACCTGGGACGGGAACTACTACGCCCTCAATTTGACCGAGCGTCTTCACGTGGAACAGAAAGGCGGAATGCTACGCATCGGCCTGGTGCACTACAACACGCTCGAAGAGGTGGACCGCCTGCTCAGCGCCCTTCGCGAATTCGCCGCGCAGTGAAGAACCGGTGACCCAACTGCCCCGTTTCCCCAGCCTCCCATTCCTGTCAAGAGCCCGCGCCCCATTCCTCGCCGCATCTCGCTTCGCTTCAGTTAGTTAGCGTCAACCGAGATTTGCAGGCTATTTCCTGCAAATCTGTATCCTTGAAATCAGCAATTAGGGCCAAAGGAATCGTCCCGCTATCAAAACACCGGAATGCGAGACAAATCGCCCCCAAAACTGCCAGATGCCGCTCGTAAGTCCTTTCCTGAGATGACTCTGCGGATAAGTCTTTTCGCAAGAGGACTCGCAGCGATATGCTCGCCGCAACCCTATGAAAATAGATGACTTGTTTACAGAGTATGGGTGGGGGGGTAGACGCGCAGCCAAATGGTTGCATATCGGCCCCCCTCCTCCCCTCCCCCCCGATCTCCCGAACAAATGTCCTGTCGCCGACAACCAACGATGAAGGCTGAGAGCTGAAAGCTGAAAGCTGAGAGCCGAGAGCTGACAGCTGAAAGCTGACAGCTGAAGGCTTATAGCTGACAGCTGTAATTCTGTATCATCAAACTATGCAGCCCGAAGCCGAACTCCGCGGATTTCGCACCTACGATCCGAGCCTCGAACCCATCGCCGCCAGGGTGATGGCAGGCGAGCGCCTCGACACCGCCGATGGTCTGGCTCTCTACCGGTCGAAAGACGTGCTGGCCGTGGGCTGGCTGGCCAACTTTGTGCGCGAGCGGATGCACGGCGACGTGACCTACTTCAATGTCAATCGCCACATCAACCCGACCAACGTTTGCGTGGCAGCCTGCAAGTTATGCGCCTTCGGCCGCAAGAAGGGCGACCCGGCCGGCTACACCATGGCCCTCGAAGAAGCCTGGGAGACCGCGGCCTCCGGCTACTCCGAGGCGGTCACGGAGTTCCACATCGTCGGCGGCCTGCATCCCGATCTGCCGCTCGAGTATTTTCTCGATCTGGTACGCGGCCTCAAGCAGCGCTTCCCCAAGGTGCACATCAAGGCCTTCACCATGGTCGAGATCGCCTACCTGGCGCGCCGCGCCAAGCTCACCATCGAAGAGACGCTGATCAAATTGCGCGAAGCCGGCGTGGATTCGATGCCCGGCGGCGGCGCGGAAATTTTCTCCGCCCGCGTCCGCTCCATCATCTGCGACCACAAGATCGACGGCGACGAATGGCTTGAGACCGCGCGCATGGCCCACAAGCTCGGCTTCAAATCCAATGCGACCATGCTCTACGGCCACATCGAGAACGATGAGGACCGCGTCGATCACCTGCTGAAGCTGCGCGCCCTGCAGGACGAAACCGGCGGATTCCAGACCTTCATTCCGCTCGCCTTTCATCCGGAAAACACGCCGCTCGATCACCTGCCGGTGACCACCGGTCTCACCGACATCCGCCAGATCGCCGTCAGCCGCCTGCTGCTCGACAACTTCCCGCACATCAAGGCTTACTGGCAGATGATGACGCCGAAGATCGCGCAGATCGCGCTGCGCTTCGGCGCCGACGATCTCGACGGCACGGTGATTGAAGAGAAGATCTACCACGACGCCGGTGCGACCACGCCGCAGGGCATGACCCGCAAGGATCTCTGCCGCCTGATCACCGAGGCCGGTCGCGTGCCCGTCGAGCGCGACACGCTCTATCACGCCGTCACGCGCACCGAAGACAGCTTCACCGTCGCCGTGTAGGGCGGCGCAGCAAGAGGGCTGACTCATGGGTGAGTTAAGTTTGTACGCCGTGGTAGGGCTCTCGATCGGATTCCTCTGGGGAATCGGGTGCTCGCTCGCGATCCTCTATTCCATTTACCTCGGCGGCTACCGCAAGGCGGTCGAGGATTCAATGGCCGAAGTCAAGCCAAGACGCTTTGTTGAAGCCGTGAGAAAGATTCGAATCCGGCGCGAAAAAAATCAGCCTGTTGCTGACAATTCCGTCCAGCGCTGAGTTTCTAATACATCCAGCTGCAATCCTGCGCGAATTCCGTCGCCTCCGCACGTCGCCACGAGTTGCCCGTTCTCTCCATGGCAAAGATTCCGCCGCTTCCGCAATAAGCGCCGCATTTTTTCACGATCGATACCAGCGCTCGCGTGTGCGTGCGATCGAAGCCCGGAACGCCCAGATATCTGACATGCAGGAGTTGCTTGTAGGGCTCGCAACTCGCTGAATCCTGCTTTCGCCGTTCGATGCAGTTCAGAGCATTCTCTGCCTGGTCGCGCGAAAGCAGTCGATACTCCGCCGGAATCGAGAATCTTCTCTCCCAGCGATGGCTCTGCTTGTTCGCAGTCACAAACGCATCCGCCATCTGGTGCTCCTGTGGCGTCGTCGGCTTAAGACAGCTCCCATCCACTTGCGGAATATCAGTCACCGATTCGTCCGCGAAAGCAAGAGGCTCGGGCTGAGCCGCCTGGTAAAGCGACGAGTAGATCTCATATGCATCGGCAGCCACCGCGCTTCCGCCAGGCTGGTTCAGCGGGCTCGTGATCGACAGATCCGAAACCGAACTTCGTGCCGACGGCCTGGAATGGCGGCGTGAAACTGTGAGCATCAGGACAACTGCAAGCGCCACGACTGCCAGGCTCGCCCACAGCCAAGAGGTGTGTGAGAACCGCATTGACACCTCCGGAGAACGCGCCGGTCTATTGGCGCAGCACCGCGCCATTCTTCATCACGAAGCTCACGTGCTCGCAGGTCGAGATGTCTTCGAGCGGATTTCCCGGAACGGCGATGATGTCCGCGTAATATCCCGCTTTCAGCTCGCCGATCTGTCGGCCCCATTGCAGCAGTTTGGCGCCATTAATCAAGTCTGCCTGCAGCGCGGCCAGCGGCTTCATGCCGTATTGCACCATCAGCGTGAGCTCGCGCGCCTGCGTCCCGTGCGGGAACGGGCCGACATCCGATCCCACGGCGAACGAAACGCCCGCGGCAATCTGCTTCTTGAACTCGCGGATCTTGTACTCCAGCATCTCGGCCTCCGACGCGGCCTGGTCCTGCGACTCACGATGATGTGCAAAGTAATCGAAGATCGTAAACGTGGGCACGGCGAAGATGCCCTTCTCCTTCATCAGGCGGATGGTCTCGTCGCTCAGTTGCGTCGCATGATCGATCGATGCAACTCCCGCCTGCGCCGCATACAGCGTGCCCGGTTCGCCCATGGCATGGACGCCGACGTTGGTGCCAAGACGCTTTGCCTCCGCAACCGCTGCCGTAAGCTCTGCGGCCGTGTATTGATACGGCGTGTGCAGCACGCCGTCAATCATCCGGTCGGGACCGGTCTCATAGATCTTCGCGAAGTCGGAACCTTCCTTGTGCTGCTCGCGCATTACCTCCACGATCTGCTCGGCGGAGTTGGCGTAATCGGCGTTCGACAACACGTGTTGTGCAGGGTTGTAGTGGTTGGCATCCTCGTGGCCGCCAAGAATATCGATCGCGTTGCCGCTGATGCGCAGGCGCGGCCCGGGGATGAGACCCTGGTTGATCGCGTTACGCACCGCGGTGTCAGCCGAGCCCGCTCCTTCGGTGCCCATGTCCCGCTCGGCGGTAAAGCCGGCCATCACGTCGTCTTTGGCGGCCTGCTCGGCCATGATCGTTCGCCAGGGAGTCGCTTCCTCCACCGTTTGCAGATCCTCCGCGCCGGGATGCAGGAACAAATGCACATGCGCATCGATGAGACCAGGCATCAGCGTGACGTTTCCCAGATCAATGACCTTCGCGCCGGCCGGGTGTTCCACGTTCGTTCCCACTGCGCGGATTCGGTTGCCTTCCACCAGGACCTCGCCCGGCTGGAGGATGGCGCCAGTGTCGACCTGGAGAAGCCGGGCAGCGTGAAGGACGATGGGAGCCGCGGGCTGCTGCGCGCAGCAGAGGACTGAGGCAAAAGCCACGATCGCACCATGGAAGAGACGACGTATGCGCATAAGGTCTCCGAGATGCATATGACTATAACAACTGACGGCAAGCCTTCTTCAGGAATGGCTTCACGATTGAGCGAAACGTGTCAGCCATTCCTGCGAGTTTCGAAGCCCTTTCCGACCTCGAATTCGCCATTCTAAAAACGGAGTGCGTGGATTCCACGCCTCCCGAAATTCTCCCGGTTCTGCTTCCCGACACCGCTCATATGAAAGCTGTGGATAACCCCGACTAAATTTTCACAGTCACTTAGCAGTAACCAGTAACTGGTCTATTTCGAAAATCAGTACCTATCTCCAGTTACCGGTCAAGTTATATGCACAAAAAATGCTACTGAAGGCCATACCCTTTGAACAAGCGGTAGCAGCGGCCTGTTTGGCGATAGAGGACAGAACAATTCGTAAGTTACGCCTGGACATTGTTGCTCTCGTTTTGACCTGCTTTTTTCACAAACAATCAAAGAAGAGAAAATCGACTTAGCCAAAACCGATGCTATGATCTGCCCGAGGATTTATAACATGGAGAACGATTATTATGTGCTCGCCCACGGGCAAGCGAGCAAAGAACGTGCCGACCTGCGCGTCCAGATCGAGAAACTTCAGGTTCGGGACCGCAAGCTTGAAAAGCTGGTGGACTTCCTGACCGAATTCCTTTCTGACTCGGCGGAGGCGAAGCCGGAGGGGGCCAACGGCCACGCGGCCGAGTTGCCCGCAGAAATCCATGCGGCAAACGGGCACTCCGGTGAGGGGCACGAGGGCGCGTACGAACACCACGGGTAATTGCCTGAAGGCGAAACTCGAAAATCAGAGCGTCAATACGCGCCGATCCCCGTGATATGGTGGCCCAGGATGAGGGAATGGATGTCGTGTGTTCCCTCGTAGGTCTTCACCGATTCCAGATTCATCATGTGTCGCATGATCGGGTAGTCTTCGGTGATCCCATTGGCGCCGAGGATATCGCGGGAGATGCGCGCGCATTCCAGGGCCATCCACACATTGTTGCGTTTGGCCATGGAGATGTGCTGATGACCCACCGTGCCCGCATCCTTCAGGCGCCCCACCTGGAGCGATAACAGTTGCGCCTTTGATATTTCGCTAAGCATCCATACCAGCTTGTCCTGCACCAGTTGGTGGCTCGCGATCGGCTGGTTGTGGAATTGCTTTCTCGCCTTTGCATACTGAAGCGCCGTATCGTAACACGACATCGCCGCGCCGATTGCGCCCCAGCTGATGCCGTAGCGCGCCTGGTTCAGGCACATCAGCGGGCTCTTCAGGCCGCCCGAGCCGGGCAGCAGATTCGCCGCGGGTATATGCACATCCTGGAGCGACAAGCCGCTGGTGACCGAGGCGCGCAATGACCACTTCCCATGAACTTCGTACGCCCTGAAGCCTGGACGATCGGTCTCCACCAGGAATCCGCGAACGCAATGATCTTCGTCTTCCACCTTGGCCCAGATCACGGCAACGTCGGCGAGGTTGCCGGAAGTGATCCACATCTTCTCGCCGTTGAGAATGTATTCATCGCCGGATTTGCGCGCCACGGTGGTCATTCCCGCCGGGATTCGAACCGAATCCCGGCTCGGTCAGGCCGAAGCAGCCAAGCTTTTCACCCCTGGCCATCGCTGGTAGCCATGCGTTTTTCTGCTCTTCGGAGCCGAAGGTGTAAATGGGATACATGCACAGCGCCGACTGCACGCTGACAAAGCTACGGAAGCCTGAGTCGCCGCGCTCCAGTTCCTGCATCACCAGCCCGTATTCCACGTTGGACATTCCGGCGCAGCCGTAGCCCTCAAGGTTGGCGCCAAAGAAACCGAGTTCGCCCATCACCGGGACAAGTTCGCGCGGGAAGCGCTCGCTGCGGAAGCACTCTTCGATGATGGGGACCAGATTGTCTTCGACAAAATCGCGCGCAGTACGACGGACGAGAAGTTCGTCTTCACTTAAACTTGCATCGAGGTTGAGAAAATCAACGCCCTGAAATTTGAATGCCATGATTGCACCTTGCCATTTCTAATGTTGCCCAAACCTGCAAGGCTAGCAGATGGGGGCTTGGAGTTCCAGCGCGTGAGCATTCGAACCGTCACTTCTCACAGATTTACCTCGGTGTACGGGCTGGAGAGGCTGATGGAATCAGCAGAGAACAGCCGGCGATAGGATGAGATGAGGCTGGCCGGAGGATGATCCAACTTGCAAACCTCTTTCTGGCGATCCACCTGGCGTGGATTGTTCTCGTAATCTTCGGCGCTTTCTTCACACGCGGAAGGCTCTTCTGGAGCGTGGTCCACGTTCTCGCGCTTTTGTGGGGAATCGCCGTGGAGGCCGGGCCGTGGCCATGCCCTCTGACTCTTGCCGAAGCGTATTTTGAGTCCAGGGCGGGCGTGGTTCCCTATCAGGGCGGCTGCATCCTCCATTACCTCGATGCCATCGTTTACCCAAACATTCCCGGTTGGGTTGTGACCATCCTCGGAGTGAGCGTCTGCGCCGCGAATCTTGGGGTTTACGTCCGTCGCTTCGCGTTACGTCGACGCACCTCACGTTGAGCGCCCGCCCCACCCGGGTCTCGTTGGATGGCGCAACGTTGCGGCCTTTATTCGTCGCTTCCCTGGTCATCTGCGTAGGTGGGAAATGGTTCGGGCCGGTTGCTGGTCGGCATGCCGGAAAGCGTGTTCAGATCCGCAAGAACCTGCTTCCAGCGCTCGGGATCCTTCTTTGTCGTGATGGGCAGATCGAGGTTCGAGTAGTACCGCTGGATATCGTCTTTGAGGCCCGGTGGAATCGCCTGACTCGGGTTCTGCACGAGCTTGTGCAGCAGGTAGGCGTAGGTCGAGTCGGTGAGCGAATAGCCGCCGGGCTGCACCACATGTCCCGTATCCAGATCGCGATTCGGCAGTGGATGATTAGGGTCGCGGTTTTGCGGCAACGTTTCGTCAGGGTGGGTTAGACTGCCCAGCGGCGGGATCGGCCCCGTGTACCGTGCCGCCACCGGCGTGAAGCGCACCAGGATTCTGCGCAGAGCAGTCGTCGAGACGGCCACACTGTGGGCGTAGTCGGCTTCGGTTTGTTCTGTGGGCCCTTTGACGTTGACGAGCGAGAATGGCCCCACTTTCGGCAAGATAAAGAGCAGCGAGGCGATCACGTAAGTCTCGATGCCGGCCTTGCGGCGATAGGCTTGCCAGTTGTTGTCCTGCGCCACTTGCGCGGTTTCCTTTTCGAGTTCGACGACCTCGGGAGCGGTGGAATCGGCAGGTTCGTGCCTTCGGTGCAGAACGGTGACCCCGTAAGCGATGCGCGGAATGAAAGTACGCACCGCGAATCGATATCCGCGAACGTTGATACGGCCGCGGCCAGTGAAGTTTTCGGTCAAGCCATAGGTCTGGTAGAAGGCCAGCGCGAGTTGCCGCATGGGGACTTTGAGTCCGATGTGACGCATGTAGCGGAGCGGCGCGACGCGATGGTGCGCGATTTCATTGATGTCGAACGCAAATTCCGTTTGCACGTGCTGATGCTTGCCTTCGGCGTAGCTGACCGATGAACCATATTTCGCGCCAAGTTTCGGGAACTCGATGGGGACGGCAAGATTGGTGGCTTCGGCATGGCCGACCGAGTCACCGATGTAGTGGGAGAGTGCGCCGATGGCGAAGGCCATTTCATTCGCGTTGGTCGCATTGCGGAACAGGTTCACGACAAAATCGCCGGAGCGGACGTAATGGGTCAGATTCGAGAACGCCTGGTCGCCGAAGGGATAGTAACCGATGTCCTGGATCACGCAGCCGCCGTAGGCGTAAGCGCGGGCGAGGTCAAGCTCCGCTGGCGTCAGATTCGGATAGTGGCTCAGGAGCAGGGGAACAATCGAATCCTTCCAGGTGAGGTCGATAAGCTGCTCGTGGGTCAGCAGCGAGTAGGCCGAGGCGGGCCCTGGGCATAACAGCGCGATCATCAGTGCCACGATTGCGATCAGTCCTGATTGCGCGCGCTTCATCTTCCTCCGGATGCCAGTTCGCCAGGGTCCTCGCTTGCGGCAAGTAGGAAGCAGCCCGAGGTTTGGCATATTCTATCGAGGCCGTCCGGCGGGGCGGAAATGCGAAGCCCCGGAAAATCGTGTAGCCGCCACTTCGCTACTCAATGAATTCGCGCACAAACGGGTCCTGGCTCGACACGAGATCGTGAATGGAACCGTCGAAGATAAGCCTGCCTTCGTTGAGCATGAGGAACGTGGTTTTTGCATCGGTCTGATCTTTGGGAAGCGGGACCATGCGGTCTTCCGCGGGTTCAAAGCGGTGGCTGCACATGGTGAATGCGTCCTGCAACCTGTGCGTCACAAGAAGCGAGGGCGTTCGAAATACGTCGCGCTGTTTCACAATCAGCTCAATGATCGTGGTCGACGTGACGGGATCGAGGCCGCCTGTAGGTGAGTCATAGAGCAGCAGGTGAGGATGATTTATGAGCGCGCGGGCAATGGCGACGCGCCGCCGCATGCCGCCGGAAAGGCTTCCGGGATAGAGGCTGAAGGTCTGCTCGAGGCCGACAAACCGAAGCGCCTCGCGGACGCGGACATCGATCTTCTCGTCCGGAAGCCGCTCCTGGATCAACTGGAAGGCGACGTTGTCGCGCACCGTCAGCGAATCAAACAGCGCCCCTTCCTGGAACACCATGCCGGTAAGGGTGCGGAGATCGAAAAGCTCTTCCTCGGGAGTATCAGAGATATCCTGCCCGAAGAGATGGATCGACCCCGAATCCGGGCGAAGCAAGCCATTCGCGAGTTTGAGAAGAACGCTCTTGCCTACTCCTGCCGGCCCGAGGAGTATGCGCGTCTCATCGCCTGCAACCGTGAAGCTGACGTCGTCAAGGACAGCACGATCGGTAAACGTGATGGAGACGTTGCGAAACTCGAGGACCGGCCCCGGGTTCGCGGGACCGTTGGTCTCCGCCGACATGGAAGATGCAGCAAGGTTCATCATCATCCAAAAAGAGTCAGCATGAGCTGGGTGACAAGGAAATCGACAAAGATGATGAGCACTGAGGATACGACGACGGCCTGGATGGTGGAGCGGCCCACGCCCTGCGTTCCGCCCGTCGTGCGCAATCCGTAGAAGCAGCCGATCGAAGCAATGATGAATCCCGAAAACAGCGGCTTGATGAGCCCCTGCATGATGTCACCAACGTGCAGGTACTCGTATGCCATCGAGAAGTACTGGGTGCCGTTCTGGTGATTCATGTAGACGGTGACCGCTGCGCCGCCGAGTATGCCGAAGAAATCGGCAACGATGGTGAGAAAAAAAAGCATGGAGATGCAGGCAAAGATGCGGGGAGTGACAAGCTTGCGCATCGGGTCGACGCCCAGGGCCCGCATGGCGTCAATCTGCTCGGTAACCACCATCGAGCCGAGTTCGCTGGCCATGGAGGAGGCGTTGCGCCCCGAAACCATGATGCCGGTCAACACCGGACCGAGTTCGCGTATCATCGATTCACTGACAAATCGGCCGGTGACCGAGGTGGCTCCGAATTGTGATAGCGTTGCAGCAGACTGGAGAGCCAGCACGCCTCCCGTGAAGAAACCGGAGAGCAGCACAATCGAGGCCGATCCAAAACCGATAACGTCGGACTGCACTAGAAAGTCCGGCCAGTAAACAGGCGGACGAAACAAATTGATGGCGCCGCGATAAGCGAACAGGGAGTACTCCTGCACCGTCGATACGATGTTCTTGGCCGTACTCTCGATCGATTGAAAAGCCATTTAGATTGTCACACCGTAAGTTGCAGGATACGTGCTACTTGTTCTCTCCTGCACAGGATAGCATCGGTCCCTTCTCAGACTTTAACCTCAGGCACAAATTACACGCCTGGGAGAAAAAACTGCATTGCCCCGGTTCTTTGCTCCTCCGTAAGTTGCTGAATGCACATGTAGTTTCTTTGGCATGCAGTATGCGATCCATAGAGCCGGGGTTCTGCATCTAACAACAGTACCGGTAAACCACCCGAGGGAGACTGAATGCACTCGTTTCGCTTGCGACTGATCCTTGCTCTGATTGCGGGTGTAACGCTGCTTTCAGTCGCATCGACTTACTTCGAGGTTCTGGAGCACAAGCATGTTCTGCGCCAGGAACTGGAATGGCGTTCGAGTTGGATGGGGTCGAGTCTCAAACCCGAAATAGAGCAAGCCTTCGCCCAGGGAAATACCGGCAGCATTCCGACGTTGGTCGAAAACGCCAAGGCCCAGACTGGTGCGTTGGGCGTAGGCATCTATGATCCTCAGGGTCACCTGGTCTCTTCCGCGGGTGTTCCCAATGTTTTCCAGGCGCTGGCCCATGCACCCTTTGATTTGCTCGCGAAGATGCCGGTCGAGTCGTTGTCGCGGACGCAAGTCGAGCGTTCGCTCAGAAAAAATGCCCCCGTAAACTCCTTCGGGCACACCGGTGATATCCAGTGGCTCGAGGAAGTCTTTCCCCTTCACAACGGAAACCGGATGGTGGGCGCACTGGTGGTTCTCATCGATTCGGGGTATATCCGTAACCAGAGTTTCGATCTTTGGCGCAGAACCTTCTGGTGGACTCTCGCCACGGTTCTGCTGATCGTCACTGTCACCTTCTTGATGGTGCGCTGGTTCCTGATGCAGCCGTTGATGCACGTTGCGGACCGGCTGCGACGGCTTCGCATGGGCCACTTTGAACGAGCCCTGAGCGGGGGCTCAGCAGACTTGAACATGTTCAGTCCGCTGGCGCGCGAAGTGGAAACCATGGCTGAGAGCCTCATCGCTGCACGCGCAGCCGCGGCGGCAGAGGCGCGATTGCGCGATGCCGGAGAGCATTTCTGGACCGCGGAACGCCTCGCCGTGCACATGCGCAACAAGGCCAGCGGCCGCATATTTGTTGTTTCCAACCGCGAGCCCTACATGCACGTGCGCGAGGGTCGCAAGACGGTCTGCGTCGTCCCGCCCAGCGGACTGGTGACCGCCATTGAGCCGGTGCTGCGGGCATGCGATGGTGTCTGGGTCGCTAGCGGAAGCGGCAATGCCGACAAGGATAACGTGGACGAAAATGATCGCCTGCGCGTGCCTCCCGATGATCCCAAGTACACGCTGCGCCGGGTGTGGCTGTCGGCCGAAGAAGAGTCCCGCTACTACGACGGCTTTGCAAACGAGGGCCTGTGGCCGCTGTGTCACATTGCGCACACGCGCCCCATCTTCCGCGCCGCGGATTGGGAAATGTATCGGCGCGTGAACGAGCGATTTGCCGCCGCGCTGCTCGACGAGATGAAAGGCAGCGCCGAGCCGCTAGTCTTCGTGCAGGATTACCACTTCGCGCTGTTGCCGCGGCTGATCAAGACCGCCCGCCCCGATGCGCGCGTGGCGATCTTCTGGCATATTCCCTGGCCGAATCCCGAGGCCTTCGGCATTTGCCCCTGGCAGGCACAGCTTCTGGACGGCCTGCTGGGCGCAGATCTCATCGGTTTCCACATTCCGCTGCATTGTCACAATTTCCTTTCCACCGTTGATCGCGTCCTCGAATCGAGAACCGATCGCGAGCATCTGACGGCGCGTCGCGGCGGCCATACGACCGCCGTAAAGCCTTACCCGGTCAGCGTTGCGTTCAGCGGAGGAATCCCAAGTTCGCTCCGCGTGATCGTCTCCGAGAGGGAAGAGGATCGAGCGGACGAACGCCGCGCCATGCTCTCCGAGTTCGGCGTGCATGCTGAAGCCATCGCTGTCGGTGTCGACCGGTTGGACTACACCAAGGGAATCGTGGAGCGCTTGCTTGCCATCGAGGAACTGCTGAAAGAGCATCCATGGCACCGGGAGCGGCTGACCATGGTGCAGGTGGCCGCGCCGAGCAGGACGCGGATCCCGAGCTACGCCGATCTCCAAAAACGAGTCGCAGAAGAAGTGCGCCGGATCAACCAGCGCTATCAGACCGCGCGATGGAAGCCGATCATCTTGATTGAACGGCAGTGTGACCATGAAGAAGTGGATCGCTGGTATCGCATTGCCGATGTCTGCCTCGTGACTTCGCTGCACGACGGCATGAACCTGGTGGCCAAGGAATTTGTCGCGGCGCGCGACGACGAAGATGGTGCGCTGGTGCTGAGCAAGTTCACCGGCGCGGCCGTCGAGCTGCGCGATGCCCTGATTGTGAATCCCTACGATGTGGCCGAAGTATCCGAAGCCATTCACCGCGGGCTCGATATGCCGCGCGAAGAGCGCAGGGTGCGCATGCAGGAGATGCGCCGCCAGGTGATGGAATACAACATTTATCGCTGGGCGGCAATGGTGCTGGGAGATCTGCGCGATGTCCGGCTTGAGAACCCCGATGCCGACGCATATGCCGCGCCGGCCGCAGAGCCGATTCCCATCGATCCCTACCGGAAGATGGCGTAGATCCACGGCTTGTCGGGGACCCCGGTATAGAAGGCGAGGAGCATTGAACGCGACCGAAGTAGAAAGGCTGGAAGAGTTTTTTGATTCGCTGAATTGTAAACAGGCCCCGCTGCTGCTGTTGGACTATGACGGCACGCTCGCCGATTTCCGCATCAATCGATTCAACGCCTGGCCGTGGGCCGGTGTGCGCGAGTTGCTCACCAGGGTGCAGAAGGACAATCGCACCCGGCTCACGGTGATCACTGGCCGGCCTGCGGGCGAAATCAACCCCTTGTTACAGCTTGAAACTCCCGTCGAGGTGTGGGGTTTGCATGGAGCCGAGCGGCTCTACGTGGATGGGAGGCGCGAACTCGAAGAGGCTCCGCCGGAAGCCCTCGCCCGGCTGGATGAGCTGCGCGAGCAATTGCGGCGCAACGCGTTTGGCGGGCTCTTTGAGGACAAGCCAAATGCAGTGGTAATGCACTGGCGCGGTCACTCGCCGCGCCAGGCCCAGTCAATCGAGCAGAAGACGCGCGCGCTTTTTGAGCCTGCCGCGCAGGTGACGGGACTATCGCTGCTCCCCTTCGAGTCGGGCATTGAGCTGCGCGTGGGACGCGATAAGGGCGGAGCGGTTCAGGCGATCGTGGAACAGGCCGAGTTCGATGCTCCGGTTGCCTATCTCGGAGACGATCTGACCGATGAATCCGCATTCTCTGCGGTAAACCGGGTTACGCAATCCGCACCTCAGCGTGCTCGTTCGGCGAGCGTGGCGCGAAACCGAAGCGCAAGCCTGGCTGACGCCGCCGGACGAACTGCGATGGTTTCTGCGCGAATGGCTGCAAGCCGTCAGCGGGCAGCAACAAGGCCCGCGAGCGTTGACAACACCGAAGCCTCCTTCCGGCCCGGAAGACCTGCTGGCCTCCAACTTCTAGCTCCTGCCTGCAGTACACCTGACTTTCTCACTGCAGTACCCGTGTCAGGGCACGACTTCAGTCGTGCCGTAAACGCCATAAACGCGCGGGCTTTAGCCCCTGAGGGAAGTGCACACTCCGCGGCGCAGTGCACCATGAATAGTGCAGAATTCAGGCTTGTTGTTATTATGTAAGTACTTTACAAGTAGTAACTTATATCTGCAATGGCGAAGAAGACACAAAGAAAATCACTTTTTTTGCTGCCCGCGTTCTTGTGGACGCTGGACGGCGTGGGGCTGAACACGCTGATGGAGTTTCAATTTTGATTGTGCGACGGGGAAGGGAAATGATTCTGCAAATAGCAGAGCGAATTTTGGATCGTCCCTAACCTGGGCCGAATCCGTTGATGCGGAGGGGTTTGATGGCGGATAGGAAAGATGCGGCATTGCGGGAACACGTGGTGAACCTGTTGACAGCCGGTCATGCGCACGCGACGTTTGACCAGGCAGTGAAAGGGCTGGCGCCGGAGTTGCGCGGCAAAGTGCCGAAGGGGGCGCAGCATTCAGCGTGGCAGGTGCTCGAACATCTGCGGATTGCGCAGTGGGACATCCTGGAGTTTTCGCGCGATGCGAAGCACGAATCGCCGAAGTGGCCGGAGGGGTACTGGCCAAAGGAGAAAGCTCCGGCGGATGAGAAGGCGTGGGACAAAAGCGTGCGCGCGTTCAAGCGGGACCTGAAAGAGATGGTCGAGCTGGTGCAGGACGAGAAGACGGACCTGTTCGCGAAGATTCCGCACGGCGACGGGCAGACGATCCTGCGCCAGGCGCTGCTGACGGCGGATCACAATGCGTATCACGTGGGGGAACTGGTGCTGGTGCGGAGGCTTGTGGGGGCGTGGGGATGAGGGGCCGCGGGACGTCCATTCCAACCACTGGGTTCTAGCTGTCCCACCCTAAACGCAAAAAGCGCGTTTAGGATGGGGGACCCGGCTTCTAGCGTCTAGCTTCTAGCTTCTTGCTGCTGACTTTTCCATCCTTGCTTTGAGACACGGCGACGATTGATGGCGCGTTGGCGCCGCGCGCTGTGCCTGAAGCCAACCTGATCCCAATGTTCCCTGTCCACTGCTCACTGTCCACTGTTCCCTGATCCCTGCTCCACTGTCCACTGTCCACTGTCATTGCTATACTTCCTTCACCAATGAGCGTTTTTCGCCCTAAACGTGCGTGGTTCTGGGTCGCAATCGCGGCCATCGCGATTGTCCTCGTAGCGCTCCTCGTTCCACCCGTCCACGCCAACAGCCCCGGTCAGCCCGACTGGCTCGCGCTGCTGCCAGTCTTCTTCGTCGGCCTGCTCGTCCCCTTCACGCTGCTGCCGCTGCTGCCCGTTCTTTCGCTCGGTCACGCTGCCGAAGCTCCGTCGCTGGCCCCCTCCTTCCAGCGCCCTCCGCCTTTCCGACTCGCTTAATTCCTCCAAATTGATCCTGGGACGACGCGGTCCATGCCGCGCTACCCCTTGACTCATCGATAGCGAAGTTCTGCCCGATATCGGGAAGGCACTCTTATGGATGCTGTCTACAGTGCATTTGCGGCACTTGCGATGGGTTCGCCCTTTCTGGCGATTCTCGCGATCCTGGCCTATTACTACATCTTCCGCGTGCCATGGTGGCGCAAGCGGAAGAAGGGAAGAAGCAGGTCAAGATTCTTCCGGTCCACTGCGGGAGTTGGAACCGCTCTTCTCGGCCTGTCACTGATTTATCGGCCGCGCCTTCGATTCGCCGTCGAAGCACAGCAGCGCCAGGTTGAAGATGCCGATGAGGACGACAACGGGGATCCCGATTCGCCCCGGAAGCATCTGCTCCGCCAGTTGGGGCGCATCCGTCGGGGCGAAGCGGTGGAAACCCTCTCCGTGCGGCTGGAATGAGTTCCCCACATAGCATTTGTGACACAATAGAGAAGGAAGCTCAAGATGTCTGGATCTCGCAACAAGAACGCGTGGGTATGGGTGGCAATCGCTGCGATTGCATTCGCATCTGCTGCCCGCGCTGAGGCAGGCCTGCAAAGTGCCAGGGCCTATGCTCATCCGGTCCTCGAGTTTCTCGCCAAGAGTCAGGGTCAGAATCCCGCCGCCAGACCCGTTGTTTTGCGGTTCGCGCAGCTGGGGTCTGGGCGCCAGATCAATGCGGTGTCTCGCGATGCCCGCATTGGCATGTGGATGGCGATTCTTCCCGTGTTCTTCGTCGGGCTTGTTTCCCCGCTGACACTTGTTTCTGCCGCATTCATCCGTGGCCTCTACCAGGAGCCCGCGGCACCGCTGCTTCCCTCTTCATTCCAGCGTCCTCCGCCTCTCTTCGCCTGATCCTGTGCGCCTGCGCAGCCGCTTGAGCAGTCCGCCCGAGCAGTATTGATCGGCGAACCCTCATGATCTTGAGCAGCCCGCTGTTCCCGTTGCTGCAAATTCATGGCACTTACACTGGTAAATGGAGAATTCACGTGTTTCTCGATAAGATCATCACCAAAATATTCGGAACCGCCAACCAGCGGGTCCTTAAGAAACTGTTTCCCTTTGTTGACCAGATCGGCGCGCTTGAGCCGGAGACAGAAAAGCTGTCGGACGAACAGCTTCGCGCCAAGACCACCGAATTCCGCGCCCGCATCGCCGCGCGCCTTGAAGGCATTACCGACGCCGACGACAGGAAGAAGGCCGAGCACGAGGCGCTCGACGAGATTCTGCCTGAAGCCTTCGCCGTAGTCCGCGAGGCCGGCTGGCGCACCGTCAAGATGCGCCATTTCGACGTGCAGCTCATCGGCGGTATGGTCCTCCACCAGGGCAAAATCAGCGAAATGAAGACCGGCGAAGGCAAAACCCTCGTCGCCACCCTGGCCTGCTATCTCAATGCGCTGGCCGGCCACGGCGTTCACGTCGTCACCGTCAACGACTACCTGGCCAAGCGCGACGCCGAGTGGATGGGCAAGATCTACGAGTTCCTCGGCCTCACCGTCGGCGTCATCGTCCACGACCTGTCGGACGACGAGCGCCGCGCCGCCTATGGCGCCGACATCACCTACGGCACCAACAACGAATTCGGCTTCGACTACCTGCGCGACAACATGAAGTTCGAAATCAAGGATTGCGTGCAGCGCGGCCACTACTTCGCCATCGTCGACGAGGTCGACTCCATCCTCATCGACGAAGCCCGCACCCCGCTCATCATCTCCGGCCCCACCGATCAGACCACCGACAAGTACGATCGCGTTCGCAAGATCATCCCCGCGCTGGAACTGGGCGAAGAAATCGACAGCCTCGAAGGTAAATCCTTCAGCGGCGACTATGTCGTCGACGAAAAGCACCGCACCATCGGCGTCACCGACGATGGCTGGGTCACCATCGAGGAAAAACTCGGCATCGACAACATCGCCAGCGCCGACAACTGGGAGCTCAAGCACTATGTCGAAACCGCCATCAAAGCCCACGCCCTCTACAAGCGCGACGTCGACTACGTGGTAAAAGACGGCGAAGTCATCATCGTCGACACCTTCACCGGCCGCCTCATGCCGGGCCGCCGCTGGTCCGACGGTCTGCACCAGTCCATCGAAGCCAAGGAAGGCGTGAAGATCCGCAAGGAAGATCAGACCCTTGCCACCATCACCTTCCAGAACTACTTCCGCCTCTACAAGAAGCTCGCCGGCATGACCGGTACCGCCGAAACCGAGGCCGCCGAGTTCGAGAAGATCTACAAGCTCGAAATCGTCGTCATCCCCACCAACAAGCCGCTGCTGCGCAAAGAGAATCCCGACGTCGTCTACCGCACCGAGAAAGAGAAGTTCAAAGCTGCCGCAGACGACATTGCGCAATTGAACGAAAAGGGCCAGCCCGTCCTCGTCGGTACCGTCTCAATTGAAAAATCCGAACGTCTCTCCGGCATCCTGCAGCGCAAAGGCATCCGCCACGTGGTGCTCAACGCCAAGCAGCATGAGCGCGAGGCCGAATACGTCGCGCAGGCGGGCCGTTCCGGCATGGTCACCATTGCCACCAACATGGCCGGCCGCGGCACCGACATTCTGCTCGGCGGCAACGCCGAGTTCATCGCCCGCCAGGACATGGTGAGGCAGGGCCGCGCCCGCGCCGTCAGCGTCGCCGAGGGAGCCATCAATCCCACCGCGCCCGCGGGCTTTCTGCGTTTCTACTACCAGGGCCAGGAATTCGAAGTGGCCGAGCCTGAATGGGCGGAGACCTTCGGTGTCCATAACGAGGCCGCGCAAAAGGAGCACGAGGAGGTCATCGCCCGCGGCGGACTCTTCATCCTCGGCACCGAACGCCACGAGTCACGCCGCATCGACAATCAGCTCCGTGGCCGCGCCGGCCGCCAGGGCGATCCCGGCGCATCGCGCTTCTATCTCTCGCTTGAAGACGACCTGATGCGCATCTTCGCCAAGCAATGGGTCAGTACCCTGCTCGAAAAGCTGGGCATGGAAGAAGGCGTGCCCATCGAGTCAAAGATGATCTCCAACCGCATCGAAGCCGCGCAGAAGGCCGTCGAATCGCAGAACTTCGAATCGCGCAAACACCTGCTCGAGTACGACGACGTCATGAACAAGCAGCGCGAGGCCGTCTACGGACTGCGCCGCCAGCTTCTCGAAGGCGTCGAGCAGCGCGAGCTCATCCTCGAAGACTACGTCGGCGGAATCCTCAGCGGCATCCTCGATGAATTCGCACCGGACGACAAGCATCCCGACCAGTGGAACATCAAGGGAATGGATGAAAAGCTGATGGGCCAGTTCGGCTTCAGCTTGTCCGGGGCGGGCATTCGAGCCAGTGAGCTTGCGCGCCACGAACTCGGCGATGAAATCTTCGAGCAGCTGAAGACAGAACTACGCGCAGAAAGAAAGCATCCTCACCGCGCCGCAGATGCGCTACCACGAGCGCATGGTCATGCTCAGCGTGATCGACGGCCTCTGGAAAGACCACCTGCTCGCCATGGATCACTTGAAGGAAGGCATCGGCCTGCGCGGTTATGCGCAGCAGGATCCGCTGGTGGCCTACAAGAAGGAATCCTTCGACATGTTCGAAACCATGATGGCGAAGTTCCAGGAAGACACCGTCCGCTTCCTCTTCCGGATGCAGATCATCGGCCCCGATGGCCGTCCCATTGACGCCGCTCCCGAGCCGCGCCGTGCGGTGCCCGCAGCGCCGCCTGTGGCCAGCGCCGATCAGCCCCTGTTCGCCGGCGACGGTCATGCAGGTCTGCGCGAGGCCGCGCCGCGGGAGATCACCATTCCCACCCGCGCCCCGCAGACCACCATCGACGCTCTCGAGAAGGAGTTCCACCGCAAAAAGCAGCGCGAACTCGAAGCCGCAACGCGCGCCGGCGGAAGTGCCAACGGCAGCCAGCCCACCCAGCGCCGCACCGGCGACAAAGTGGGCCGCAACGACCCGTGCCCCTGCGGCTCCGGCAAGAAATACAAAAAGTGCCACGGCGCCGAAGCGTAGAACCGGAGCGATAGAACAGGTGCCGGGTGCCCCTCGATAAGGACGAAGGCTTTGTCAAGGGCACAAAAATCCTGTGCGGTGCGTGAGCACCGCTTGTCTTTCCAGAGGGGTTGAGGACCAGAGCTCTGGTAGATTCACGCTGCATCACCCTAAGGTGAGAGTTTAACGCCCCACCAACCATCGATACGGCCATCAGCAACAGGCCATGATGCTTCTATGCGGACATCCAGCCTATTGCTGGATGCGAGAGCGCCCAATCAATCCTTCGGCCTTTTCTGTTCTGGCCAGGGGCACCCGCGGGCTGCTCTCGATAAGGGCGATCTCCGGATAGCCGACGTTCTGTTTGAGCATCCAGTAGAGTCGCACTGCCAACTTGCGTGCCGCCGCCACCTTGGCCACGCCTTTCGGCTTGTGGTGGCAACGAGCCTGATACTGCTTGCGAAATCCTTCATCCAGCCGGCATGTGTTCTGCACTGCTTCCACCAGCAACTGGCGCATGAACTGGTTGCCCTGCTTGGTGATCGCACCCAGCCGCTGCTTGCCGCCCGAGCTGTGCTCGCGCGGAATCAGCCCCACATAGCTGGTCACCTGGTTGCTGTGCTTGAACCGGCTCACCTCGCCAATCGTCAGCACAAAGGCCAGGGAAGTAATCGGGCCTACTCCCGGCTGCGTCATCAGCAGGCGCGCCTGCGGATGCTCTTCTGCCGCACGGCTTACCGCTTCATCCAACTCGCCCAACTGCTGGTCCAGTTCTGTCAGCAGCTTCAGCAAGTCTTCGCGCCGACGCGCAGTCCAGCCTTGGAGGGGAAGTTTTTCCAAACCAGCCCTCCCCCGAACGCTCCACAGGCCTCTCTGCTTCTGAAAACCACGGTTCAGCGCCAGGTGCTGCAAACCGTTCTTCACCCGGGTGCGAATCTCCACCAGCTTGTGGCGGTGAATCAGCAACTGCCGCAGATCACGCTGCTCGGCCGTCGGCACCCACAGCTTCGGAAATCGGTTCTCCATCAGTAGCTTCAGAATGTGACCAGCATCGCGCCGGTCGGTCTTCTGCTTGCGTACATAACTGGCGCGGATCTGGGCCGCATCACCTACCCACACCTGATGCCCCAGCCGCTCCAGCAGCTCAACAAACCACTGGCTGTTGCCGCACGCCTCCATCCCTATCAGGGATGGCACTTCCAGGAACCGATAAAACTGCTCCGCTTCGCCATCGCCGTTTAACAACCGGTGTTCCCTTATCTCTCCGGTCTCCACATCGAAAACCGCCACCTGCTGCCACCTGGGATGGAAATCACATCCTACAATCTTCATAGAAGGCTTCTCCTGATCCAGACGCTCATGGTCCTCAACCAAAAGCTACAAGATCAGCCCTGAAGCCTTCGTCCTTATCACATCAATCCTTGCGACGCTTCTGTTTTTGTCGCAAGGGTGGGAAAGCACGAACCTCAACTCGCCGTCGCTCGATCAGCTTCTACCGCCCCCTACCGCCGGGTGCCCCATCCTTGCGGCGCATTTGTCTTTGTCGCAAGGGTGGGAAAGCACGAACCTCAACTCACCGTCGCTCGATCAGCTTCTACCGCCGGGTGCCCCATCCTTGCGGCGCATTTGTCTTTGTCGCAAGGGTGGGAAAGCACGAACCTCAACTCACCGTCGCTCGATCAGCTTCTACCGTCCCCTACCGCCTCAAACGTCAGCCGGGTGCCCCATCCTTGCGGCGCATTTGTCTTTGTCGCAAGGGTGGGAGAGCACGAACCTCAACTCACCGTCGCTCGATCAGCTTCTACCGCCCCCTACCGCCTCAAACGTCAGATCGTTCGCACTCGACTTGTGCTCCGCCCGCCACAGATCAAACAGCCGCCCGTAGCTCAGCGTCAGGTAGTCGGAGCGTGCGACGCCCAACCGCTCCGCTGTGCGATCGATCCACTCCGCAGCCCCCTCGAGTTCCGCGTAATCCCCAATCGGCGTCTCGTCGATCACGCAATGGCCTTCACCGTCGCTCCACTCGCTTCTCCACTTTTCATAGCGAAACGCGGCCACCAGCCCAATCGACAGAAACACTTGTGCCAGCGCGTCTCCATCAGCGACTTCGGTCTCCGTCTCGATGCGATGCTTGTGCGCATCCTCGCCGGGACCCACATCGGGCAGCCGCTTGTGCGTCACTGTCCACCGGCCCGCATAGCTCCGGATGCGCAGAATCTCCGTCCGCGCCCGCATCTTCCGGTCCGGCGTGTCGTAAAGAACATTGCTCTCGAATGCACGCGGCGTCTCCTCGCGAAACCCCGCCGCTCGCAGCCGCTCCACCAGCTCATCCACATTCCCAACGCGAAACTTGATCTCCGTCTCAATCGCCATCAAGCAGCGAGTATACGCAGGTAGCGGCAACGGCTTCAAACGGCGAGAATAGAAACGTGAACACCCTGCGACTGTGCGTGGATCCATCCCGCTTGCAATCGGGCGAATCGCAAGCCGCCATCGCTCGCGCCGCCGAGATTCTCCGCGGCGGAGGCCTGGTCGCGCTGCCCACTGAAACCGTCTACGGCCTCGGCGCAAATGCTTTCGATCCCGCCGCCGTCGCGCGCATCTTCCAGGCCAAGCAGCGTCCATCCTGGGACCCGATCATCGTCCACATCGCCGGCCCGGTTCGCCGCAATCCCATGCTCGAGCCGCTGGTCACCGAGCTTCGTCCCATAGTCCGCGAGCTGATGCGCGTCTTCTGGCCCGGCCCGCTCACGCTGCTCTTGCCCCGCTCCAACGCCGTGCCGGACATCGTCACCGCCGCCCGTCCACTCGTCGGCATTCGCATGCCCGCACATCCCGTCGCATTCGAAATCATCCGCCAGGCCGGCGTTCCCCTCGCCGCGCCCAGCGCCAATGTCTTCGGACACATCAGCCCCACCACCGCCGCGCACGTGCTTGAAGATCTCGACGGCAAAATCGAAGCCGTAGTCGATGCGGGACCGACCCGGCATGGCGTCGAATCCACTGTCCTCGATCCGAATCAGAATCCAATGATCATCTACCGGCCCGGCGCCATCACCGCGCAGCAGATCCGCGAGGTCGCCGGCCCGGTTGAACTCTTCGAAGATAGAATGCTTCCGCACCAGAGCGCCCGCGAGTCTCTCCCCTCACCCGGCACCGGCCTGCGCCACTACGCCCCGCGCGCGCATCTGATTCTTGTCGAGGGCACGCTCGCCGATCTTCCCCGGCGCCTCGCAGCCGCGGCACAGATGCACACAGAAGCGCGCATCGGCCTGATGCTTCCGGCTGAATTGGCTGGCCTTGATCTTGGAATGCGGCAACCCGCCGTAGCTACATTCCCCTGGGGCCGCTGGGGCACGCCGGAGGAGTTGGCGGAAAAACTCTACGCCGGCCTCCGCGCCCTCGATTCCCAGGGCTGCGATGTCATCCTGTGCCCCATGCCGGCGGTCGAGGGCATCGGTGAGGCCATCCGCGATCGCCTGCGCAAGGCCGCAGCGACTGACGAAGGCTGAAGGTCAATGTTGAAACACGTTTGCGCTCGGCGCTTCATTTTTCGCCTGACAAACAATGTCACCGAGCGCGCACGCAAGTGTAGCCCGAAGGCTGCGGCGGCGCAGCACAGAAATGCAAACACGAATGCCGTTCGATTCACGACAGGGTTACAGCACACGGACGTAAGGATGAATCTTGAGACCGGAAGCTACTGCCCAACCTCGCCGAGCTTATACATATACTTGATCGCGGATTTATAGATAAGAGTCTTCGCCCGCCCGCGGACCTTCAGCACTCCACGGTCGTACCATTCGATCTGTCCTTCCAGTTTCTCGCCGTCTTCCAGCACGATCACCATCGGTGTCTGCGACTGAATCTGCTTTTGCAAATAGAACAGCTCTGCCTGCCGGTGAGCAGTGGCATCTTCGACGTCGTAATGTGTAAACCGGAACGAAGGTGTCGCCATCGGACTCTGGTTTCTGCGGTGCGTCGGGAAAAATTCCGCGGCGCGCCGCTGGCCCTCAACTCCCGAAAAAATCGACTGACTATTCATAGAATATTATCCTCGACATTCAACGGAACTCTTGATTGCAACAGATGCAGAACCATCGTCTCGATTTGCTCGGGAAAATCGGAAGTACTACACCTTTCAGACCCGGTTGGGTAAGCCGTTCAAATGGCACATCCCACAGCCAGACTCTGATTCGGTCCTATTCCGATTAAGGGTTTCCTGATTCTACTTCAAAAGATGCTAGAGGCGAGGATGAAGTTGCACGATTCCGAGCCACAGCTGTGGATCGTGACAATTCTGCGACGTCGTTATCGTTCCTCGATGCCCAGCGCCATGGCATCAAGCGAGAGTGAGCGCAAAAGGTTGCGCCGCATTCCCTGCTCCACCTGCACCACCGCCCTCGAAGCCGACGCAATCCAGTCCACCGTGATCCCCTGCCCCATCCGTTCCAGCTCACTCCGGAGATCCAGGTTCCGGATCAGCTCCGGCGTCCCCGCAACCACCAGCAGCAGGTCTTCCAGCAGGCTGCCCAGAGCGCGAAGCAGGTTGATCGTTTTCTCCTGCCCATCGGCGCCGCCGCGGTAGGTTTCCGTGGCCCGAAAGAGCTCCGAATAATCTGGTTCGCGCAGCGCGGTCCGCAGCACCAGCAGCGCATCCTTGCGGCTGGCCAGATAGGTTGCCAGATCGAGCGTGAGCGCGCGACCCACGGCTCCCTCCGCCAGCCGCGCAGCCAATGCCCGTTCCTGAGGTTTCAGCTCCGGACGCCGCTCGGTCAGCAGCTGCTCGATCTCCACCGCCGGCAGCGCACCCAGCCGGTAAAGAACCGCTCGCGAACGGATCGTAGGCAGCAATTCATGCGGATTGTCCGTCAGCAGAATCAGTGACGTTCGCTCCGGCGGCTCTTCCAGAACTTTGAGCAGGCTGTTCGCAGCCTCCTTCATGAATGCCGAGCTGGTAAAGATGGTGAATGCCCGGTGCGCGTCCGCCGGCGGCCGGTAGAACGCCGCGTGAATCACCGCGCGTACCTGTCCCAGCTTGATCAGCAGTTGCGGAGGATCCGGCGGCACGATCAGCACGTCGCTGTGCGTCTGGATCATGATGCGGGTTTCGCGCTTGTCTGCATCGCGCATCTCATCGCGCGCTGCAACCGCCTCTGCCACCCGCTCTTCCAGGTTGGCCGACTCGGCGATCCGCACGCAATTCGCGCAGTGCCCGCAGAAATCCGGCAGCCCGTCGCTTTCCACCCGCTCCAGGCAATTCATCGCCTGCGCCAGCATCAGTGCAAGCGTGTACTTGCCTGCTCCCTTCGGTCCCGCGAGGATCAGCGCCTGCGGAAAATGCCCGCTGTGTGCGCACTCGCGCAGCCGCCGCACCGTCGCCGCATTGCCATGAAAGCTTTGGAACCCCACCCTTCGAGTCTACGGCATGGCAGGATGCCGCCCCTTCATCGCCGTGTCATGCTGAGCGCACAGGGCCCCAAACGGTTTCTCTCGGGGTCCCCAAAGAGCGGTCTTTGCTGTTTAGGGCCTTGTTTGGGGGTGATAAGCAAAGGATCTGCTTCCTACCTTCCTTCGGGACGATGTTTAACCCCTGACTGATTCCTCAGCTCGGCCTTGACCCTGATCCCATACTTCGGCCGCAGCGTTATCTTGGGCATTAATTCGATCTTCTGCCCTTCCACCGGCTGCACGCGCCATCGCTGCGCAATCGTTGCCAGCGAAAGAATCGCCTCCATCCACGCAAACGACTCCCCAATGCACTGCCGCCCGCCTCCGCCAAACGGAAAATAGGCAAACTTCGGCCGCCGCGCCTTGGCCTCAGGCGTAAACCTCTCCGGCATAAACCGCTCCGGATCAGGAAACCAGCGCGGATCGCGATGGACCAGGTACTGGCTGAAGAAAACCATCGTTCCCTTGTGAAACCGGTACGGCCCGATCGAAACGTCCTCGATCACCTCGCGCCCCATCGCCCATGCCGGCGGATACAGCCGCATTGACTCCGACAGCACCATCGCCGTGTATTCCAGCCGCGGCATGTCTTCGAGCGCGGGCAGACGATCCCCGAGAACCGCATCCAGTTCCGCATGCAGTCGTCCCTCCGCATCCGGATTCTGTCCCAGCAGCAGCCACGTCCATGCCAGCGCATTGGCAACCGTCTCGTAACCGGCAAGAAAAAGCGTAAGCACCTGGTCCCGCAGTTCCTCCGGCGAAAGCCTCAGCCCGTTTCCACCGCCCTGATCGTCCCGTGCAGCCAGCAGCAGCGAAAGCAGGTCGCCGCGCTTGCTGAGGTTTGCATCGGCGCGCCGCGCTTCCACCATCCGATCCACCACGCAATCCAGCCGCCGCTTCGCCGCCCGAAACCGCCTCATCTTCTTGAGCGGCCAATTCAGCAGAAGCTCCGCGTGCGGCAGCGTAATCAGGTAGTGATAGAGATCCATGATGATGTTGACCTGGTCGTTGATTTCGTGAATCTCCGGCGTCACTTCCGTATCGAAAAGGGTACGTGCAATCACCTGCAGCGCAAGCCGCATCATCTCCGCCGCAATGTCGAACTCAGCACCGGCACTCCACTGTGCGCGTACGCGGGCAGCCAGTTCCACAATCTGCCCGCCGTAGCGCTCGATGCGTCGCCGGTGAAATGCCGGGGCCGCAATGCGCCGCGCCCGGTTGTGCGTCTCGCCGTCCGAGGTGATCATTCCCTCGCCGAGGAGAATCTTCATGCGCTTCTGCGTCCTGTCCTTGCCGAACGACGCCGCCTTGTCGATCAGCACCTCGCCGATATCGGTGGGATCGAGCAGCAGAACCACATCGTTGTTGAGGATCCGGTAATGCGCCGCTCGCCCGTACCGCCGCAGATAGTCAAACAGGAGAATCGGATTCGTGGGTTCGAAGAAACCGTGAAAGCGATAGAAGACCAGGTTCATGCGCAAGCCCGGCGGATACAGATAGTTGCCCCGGCGCACCACCGGCGCACGCTCTCCCGCGCCCGGCTCGGCCGGAATGGATTGCGTCACTCCCACGCTTCGAGTCTACGGCAGACAACGTTGCACGTGCGGCCGTATCCGGTCTCCGCAGGTCCGCTTCAAGCCACCTCGAAACCGCCCCGGCTACCAACCCGTTCCCGGAAAGCGCAACCCGTACAATGGAGTCTGGAAGTCCCAGTTGACCGATGCCCGAAGCTGAGCAAAAACCCAGCCAATCCAACGCGAAAGAGAGCGCCCCAGACGCCGGCAGCGACAATGGCGCGGCCGTCCAGCGAGCGGACGAGGATCCGGTCGGCAAGGTCTACGACTCCCGCCTGATCAAGCGCCTGGGCCACTACCTGAAGCCCTACTGGTGGCAGGCAATCGTCTCATCGGTTTCCATCTCGCTGAAGTCCATCAGCGACGTCGCCGGTCCCTATCTCCTGATGGTCGGCATCGACCGCTACTTCCCGACCGACAGCGGCACTTCGGGCAGCGGATTACTGAGCCGCGAAGGCGGCCCGACTGCCCTCCTTCTCCGCCATCTGCCCTCCGACCCCATCCATGGCATCACGCGTCTTGCGCTCATCTACCTGTTCGCGCAGATCTCGGCCTATCTCTTCGAATTCGTCCAGACCTACCTGATGCAGTGGACCGGCCAGAAAATCATGTTCGACCTGCGCCGCGACATCTTCCGCCACATGCAGCGCATGCACGTCGGCTTCTTCGACACCCACGCCGTCGGCCGCCTGGTCACCCGCCTCACCTCCGACGTCGACGCCATCAACGAGATGTTCACCGCCGGCGTCCTCGCCATCGTCGACGACTTCTTCACCCTCACCATCATGGCCATCGTCATGCTCAACATCAACTGGTGGCTGGCGCTGCTCGCCTTCTCCGTCCTTCCGCTCATCCTCTATCGTCACGCGCATCTTCCGCAACAGCGTGCGCGAGAGCTACCGCCGCGTCCGCGCCGCCATCGCCCGCATCAACAGCTTCACCCAGGAGCACGTCACCGGCATGAGCGTCGTGCAGCTCTTCAATCGCGAGCAGCGCGCCTTCAACGACTTCGAAGCCGTCAATCGCCAGCACATGATCGCCTTCAAAGACACCATCTTCGCCTACGCGCTCTACTATCCGGCCGTCGAATTCCTCTCCTCCATCGCCATCGCCCTCGTCATCTGGCGCGGCGGCTTCGGCGTGCTCTCCGGCACCGTCACCATCGGCATGCTGGCCGCGTTCATCATGTACTCGCAGCGTTTCTGGCGGCCCATCCAGGACCTCAGCGACAAGTACAACATCCTGCAGGCCGCCATGGCCGCCTGCGAGCGCATCTTCAAGCTGCTCGACACGGCGCCGGAGATCGTCAGCCCCGCCCATCCCCGTCCCGGCGACGGATCGAATCGCATCGAATTCCGCCACGTCTGGTTCACCTACCAGAAGCTCACGACCCCAGCAAAGAGTCAGCTCATCGACCGCGCCGCCGAATCGCCCGAAACCGCAAAGCAGCTTGCCGCGCTCACCGACATCGAGTGGATTCTCAAAGACGTCTCCTTCACCATCGAGCCCGGCCAGACCGTCGCCATCGTCGGCCACACCGGCGCCGGCAAAACCACCCTCACCAGCCTGATGATGCGCTTCTACGACGTCACCGCCGGCCAGATCCTGCTCGACGGCGTCGACCTGCGCGAACAGGACCTGACCGCGCTGCGCCGCCACTTCGCCGTCGTCCTGCAGGATCCGTTCCTCTTCACCGGCACCATCGCCGAAAACATCCGCCTCGGCAACGACGAGATCACCGAGGCCGGCATTGCGCCAGGCCGCCGCGACGTCAACGTGCTCGACTTCATCGAGACCCTCCCCGGCCAGCTTCGACGAGCCCGTCCGCGAGCGCGGCAACTCGCTCTCCACCGGCCAGAAGCAGCTCATCAACTTCGCCCGCGCCCTGGCCTACAATCCCCGCATCCTCATCCTCGACGAGGCCACCTCCAGCGTCGACACCGACACCGAGCTGCGCATCCGCGGCGCGCTCGAGCGCATGGTCGAGGGCCGCACCAGCGTGCTCATCGCCCACCGCCTCTCCACCGTGCAGCGCGCCGACACCATCCTCGTCATGCACAAGGGCCAGCTGCGCGAGATGGGCATCGCACCAGGAACTGCTCGCCCAGCGCGGCCTCTACTGGAAGCTCTACCAGCTCCAGTACAAGGACCAGGAGATCGGCGTGCACGCGATCCGCGAACCGTCGACCGCGCCCGCGGCCTCGTAAAATCTTCGCGCATGACATCACGGCCAGTCCCCGGTATAGATTGGACCACAACCGTGGCTGCGAGCATCCAAACACCACGGCCGCGTCAATACTCGGATCGTACGAAACCGCATGAGTTCATCTCCCACTTCCAGCACCACCGCCGAAGCCCCCATTCCCTCCGATGCCGCCCGGCGTCTGCTGCCGTGGCTGGTCGCCGTCGCCTTCTTCATGGAGTCGCTCGACACCACGATTCTCAACACCGCCGTCCCGACAATCTCCGAAGCGCTCGAGGTGACATCTCTCAGCATGAAGGCCGTGCTGGCGAGCTACACGCTCAGCCTCGCGGTCTTCATCCCCATCAGCGGCTGGATGGCCGACAGGTTCGGCACCCGTCGCGTGTTCGCCTCCGCCATTGGAATCTTCACCCTCGGCTCCCTGCTCTGCGGCCTCTCCACCAGCATCCATCTGCTCGTCGCATTTCGCGTTGTTCAGGGCATGGGCGGCGCCATGATGGTGCCGGTCGGCCGCCTCACCCTG
Organism: uncultured Acidobacteriaceae bacterium; assembly: GCA_963774175.1. GTDB lineage: Bacteria > Acidobacteriota > Terriglobia > Terriglobales > Acidobacteriaceae > Telmatobacter. The sequence goes on along the minus strand of CAVZDT010000015.1, from coordinate 72,982 downwards.
GTCCGGACATTCCCCAAATCGGACCTCATCCGGATCATGAGCTTTGTCTCCATTCCCGCGCTCATCGCCCCCATGCTGGGGCCGGTGACCGGCGGCTTCATCGTCGACTACTTTCACTGGCGCGTCATCTTCTTCCTGAATATTCCCATCGGCATCGTCGGCCTCATCATGGTCTACCTGCACCTTCCCAACTACCGCGAGGAAAACACGCCGCCTCTCGACCTCGTCGGCCTCATTCTCTTCGGCTCCGGAATCGGTCTGCTTTCCTATGTGCTTGAAGTCTTCGGCGACCACGGATTGAGCGCGCGCGAGATCGTCGGTTTGCTGGTGCTCTCCATCGCGCTCCTCATCGGTTATTGGCTGCACGCGCGGGTTCTTGCGTTTCCCCTGCTCCGCCTGAGACTTTACGCAATTCGTACCTTCCGCGCATCGGTGAATGGCAGCTTCTTCACCCGCCTCGGCATTGGGGGCGTGCCGTTCCTTCTCCCGCTGCTCTACCAGACGGGGCTTGGCTACAGCCCGGTCCAATCCGGCCTGCTGATCATGCCGCAGGCCATCGGGGCCATGAGCATCAAGGCGCTTCTACGCCCGATTCTGTCCCGATTCGGCTATCGCGAGGTACTCATCTCGAATACGGTCAGTCATCGGCATCCTGCTTGGCACTCTTCACCACCATCAACCAGCACACGCCGGCCTGGTTCATTCTGTTGCTCGCGTTCCTCTACGGAGCATTCACCTCTCTGCAGTACACCAGCATGAACACCCTGGTCTATGCGGATATCACCGAACCCGACACCAGCAGCGCCAGCGCCATCGCCAGCACCATGCAACAAATGTCGATCAGCTTTGGGGTAGCCGCGGCGGGATTGACAACCGCCTTCTTCGTGCCCAGCGGCGCGTCGCGAAATCCCCTCGAGATGATCCACGGCATTCACCTGGCCTTCCGCACCCTGGGCATCCTGACCATCCTGTCGACCGTCGTCTTCGCAAGCCTGAGACGCGACGATGGAGATGCCGTAAGCCAGCACAAGTTCATGAACCAGCATCACCCCGACGGATAAGCAACGGGCCTGCGGCATCCGAGACAGCAAACGGGCCGACCCTCATCCGCGGATCGGCCCGTTATTTCAGCTCGAATGGCTATGGTTTAGCGCGCTCGAGTGCCCCATCCTTGCGGCCGGGTGCCCCATCCTTGCGGCTGCTTTTGCCGCAAGGGTGGGAAAGCACGAACCCAAATCAGAGAAGTCGTCTACCAACCAGAGAAGTCGTCTACCGTGCGGCCGGGTGCCCCATCCTTGCGGCTGCTTTTGCCGCAAGGGTGGGAAAGCACGAACCCAAACCAGAGAAGTCGTCTACCGCGCTGCAGCCATCGAAGGCCGCGTGTCCAGCGTGCCGTCGGCGTAGCCCTTGGCGATTTCGGTGATCGGGATCGGCGTGTAGTCGCCGGCGTGTCCGGCCTGGCCGAACTGCGTCATGCGCAGCGCAACAACCTTCTTCATGGCCTCGCGTGCCGGCTTCATGTAGTCGCGCGGATCGAACTTCTCCGGCGTCTCGGCAAACACCTTGCGGATGGCGCCGGTGATGGCCAGGCGATTGTCGGTGTCGACGTTGATCTTGCGCACGCCGTTGCGGATGCCGAGCTGAATCTCCTCGACCGGCACGCCCCAGGTCTGCTTCAGCTTGCCGCCGTACTGGTTCACGATGTCCTGCAGATCCTTGGGCACCGACGAGCTGCCGTGCATCACCAGGTGGGTGTGCGGCAGGCGCTTGTGGATCGCGATCAGCACGTCCATCTTGAGCACCGAGCCGTCCGGCTTCTTGGTGAACTTGTAGGCGCCGTGGCTGGTGCCGATGGCGATGGCCAGCGCGTCAACGCCGGTGCGCTCGGCAAACTCGACTGCCTGGTCGGGATCGGTGATGTGCTCGAGGCCCGAGCCGCCCGCGCCGTGGCCGTCTTCCACGCCGCCCAGCACGCCGATCTCGCCTTCGACCGTCACGCCGCGCTCGTGCGCATAGTCGACCACCCGGCGCGTCACTTCCACATTCTCTTCAAAGGTCGACGGAGTCTTGCCGTCTTCCTTCAGCGAGCCATCCATCATCACCGAGGTGTAGCCCAGCTCGATGGCGCTCTTGCAGGTCTCAAAGCTGTTGCCGTGATCCTGGTGCATGGCGATCGGAATCTCGGGATTCAGCTCGGCGGCGGCCTGGATCAGGCGAAAGAGGTAGAGGTCCTCGGCAAACGCGCGCGCGCCGCGGCTGGCCTGCACGATGACCGGCGACTTGGTCTCCTTCGCCGCCATCATGATGGCCTGAATCTGTTCCATGTCGTTGACGTTGAATGCGCCGACGCCGTATCCGCCCTTGGCGGCCTCGTCGAGGAGCTGCCGCATGGAGACTAGAGGCATAAGATTCTCCTTCTAAAAAACTTTCCAGGAATTTGGCCGCCAGCACGCGCACAACGGCTCATCGAGCGGCGGGAACTGCAATCGTCCTTATGGTAGCAGAGCCCCGCAACTGAAAAGTGTGCCCAGGAGCACACAATCCGCCGACACGCAAACGTCGAATGATCCGTAATCTGAACGAAGCAAAGCACCTCGAAGTGATTCCATCCTGACCTCGCAGAGACTCCGTGCGGTTTGATGTTGAGGCGGCCTCCCGTGAGCTAGTACTCTTCTCCTGTTTCCGCCACTTCAAAGAAGGTCAATCGAATGATCCGCTTCTCCAGCCGCACCATCTTTGCGTGTGTTACCGCCGCTCTCGTCTTCACGTTGCCCGCCGCAACCCTTGCCCAGAACCCCGCGCCGCAATATCCCAACTACCCCAGCGAAACCCCCGATCATCTCCGGCCGGCCACTTCTTCCTTCGACTACGTTCGCCGCGAAGCCATGATCCCCATGCGCGATGGCGTCCATCTGCACACCGTGATTCTCGTTCCCAAAGGCGCGCGCCCACGCGCCCATCCTGCTCACCCGCACGCCCTACAGCGCCGACCAGATGACCAATCACGGAAGCTCCCACCTCGGGCCATCACTCTACGGCTACGACAACGCCGTCGACGTCATCGTCGACGGCGGCTACATCCGTGTCATCCAGGACATTCGCGGCAAATACGGCTCCGAGGGCGACTACGTGATGAACCGCCCCAACCGGGGACCGCAGAACCCCACGCCCATCGACGAATCCACCGATACGTATGACACCATCGACTGGCTCATCCACAACATCCCAGAGACCAACGGCCGCGTCGGCATTCTCGGCATCTCCTATGACGGATGGCTTCCGCTCACGGCGCTCGTTCATCCGCATCCGGCACTCAAAGTCTCCGTCCCCATGAACCCCATGGTCGACGGCTGGATGGGCGACGACTGGTTCCACAACGGCGCCTTCCGCCAGCAGAACCTGCCCTACATCTACGAGCAGACCGGCACCCGCGGCAACGATCTGACTGCCAAGTGGTGGGTCTCGCACTTCGACGACTACGACGAATACATGAGCACCGGCTCGGCAGGCGAAGAGGGCAAGCTCCACGGGCTGGATCAGATCGGTTTCTGGCGCAAGCTGATCGCCCACCCCGCCTACGACGCCTTCTGGTCCGATCAGGCCATGGACCAGGTTCTCAAGAAGGACTTCACCGATGAAGGCATCAAGGTCCCCATCCTTCTCGTCCACTCGCTCTGGGACCAGGAAGACATCTACGGCGCACCGGCGGTCTACAAAGCCATCAAGCCCCTCGATAAAGGCAACGACAAGGTCTTCATGGTCCTCGGCCCCTGGCACCACGGGCAGGAGATCGAGCCCGCCGACTCCCTCGGCGCCATTCGCTTCGGCGCCGACACGGGCACATGGTTCCGCAAAAATGTGCTCGCCCCGTTCCTCGCCCACTACCTCAAAGACGATGCGCCCGCACTGAACATCGCACCCGTCACCGCCTACGAAACCGGCAAAGACGAATGGCAAAAGCTCCCGTCGTGGCCCACCTCACCCGCCACCAGGCCCCTCTACCTGCAACCCGGCTTCAGGCTGGGCTTTTCGGCTGGCTCCGCTAACTCCGCTGACTACGACGAGTACATCTCCGATCCCGCCAAGCCCGTTCCCTTCCGCGCGCGTCCCTCGCAGCCCGTCGGCTACGATCTGCCTCTCACCTGGCCGCAGTGGCTCGTCGACGACCAGCGCGAAGACTCCGGCCGCACGGACGTCCTCAGCTACACATCGGATGTCCTGACCGAGCCCATTCACATCCAGGGCCAGGCCATCGCCAACCTCGTCGCCTCAACTTCAGGGACGGATTCTGACTGGGTAGTAAAACTGATCGACGTCTATCCCGACGAAGTTGCCGGCGACCCGAACCTCGGCGGCTACCAGCTTGCCCATCGCCATGGACATCTTCCGCGGCCGCTATCGCGAGAGCTTCTCCGACCCCAAGCCCATCGAAGCGAACAAGCCGCTGACTTATCGCTTCCCGCTCCCGCCGGCCAACCACGTCTTCCTGCCCGGCCACCGCATCATGGTGCAGGTGCAATCCAGCTGGTTCCCGCTCTACGACCGCAATCCGCAGACCTACGTCGAGAACATCTTCTGGGCCAAGCCGGAGGACTACAAGAAAGCCACGCAGCGCGTCTACCACTCGCCCGATCACCCGAGCACGATTGAACTGCCAATTGTCCCGGCAGACTGACGCGCAAATCAAAATCGGGCAGTCATCCCGAGGAAGCAGAGCGACGAAGGATCCGCGGTTGCTTTTGGCTTAGGTCCGAGTAGCCGGTGCTTCGCTCTCGTCCAGCCGTTGTGTGAAGGGGCACGACTTCAACGGGCTGCTGAAAAACGCCTGGGAAACGGCAGGAAGTGTCAGGGCACGACTTCAGCCCTCACAGCTCGCTGAAAAACCCATGAAACCGAGGTTTTGTAACAAGGGCATGCGGGGACCCTCTGGGTGAGCCAGGCCATAAAAGCCACAAAATGAGTATGGGCTTTAGCCCCTGTGCGGCGCTTCCTTCAAATTTCGGACTTTTTCAGCAAGCTGTTCGAGTCGTGCCAAAAAGTCCGCAAAAAATGCGGTGGGCTTCAGCCCCTCAGGGACGTCCTTAGCGAAACTTCCGCATAGGCGGTAATACACTCGAAACCAGTTATGAGCGAGGGTGAGTGATGCGACGCGTGTTCAACATGGTAATGCGAGTGATCAGCAGCCTTATCGGTGTCTTGATGGTTCTAATGGGAGGCATCTGGATTCTGCAGGGGCTGAATCTTGCATGGGGATCTCTCAGCCGCAGCTTCATGCAAGGCGACCAACATTGGGCATTCTATGGCGCAATCATGCTGATTGTTGGAGTTTGTCAGATCGTTTGGAGCAACACTCGGCAACTGGAATGAGGATCCGGACGTGCTCTTTGAAATGGAGGAACCGGCCTGTGAGGTGCTGCGTGAACGACAGCCTGAATAACGTCCTCAGGCCGATTTTTGGTTATTTTCGTATAGACGGTTATTCGACCGGGAACGAGTCGCGAGGATCACAGCTTTTTAGCTTTGCGGATGAGGGAAATGAACCAGAGGGTAATGATTGTATTGATGGCGGCTCCCGTAAGACGTGGAATTATCGGTTCGCCCCTTGTCATCCACAAACCGGTGACCAGAAATATTGGCAAAACGACTATCGCGATCTGTAGAGTTCGTACCGCTCGTCCGATTTCTTTAGGTGCATTATCCGGTGCGCGGAATTGACTCATCGCGATCCACCTTTCCTTGGCTCTATTCGGACACGGAGCATTATGCCAAAACGAAGGATGAGCAAAAGTGCCTTGCCCAAAACCCAACAAGGTTGGTTCCGCGTGGGTCGTGGCCAATTGAGTAGCAACTCTGCCCGCCAGGAGTCCCCCCAACGAAGTCAATACCCGCCTCCGCAGAAATCGCCCTAACTCCCTCATTCCCTTACCACAATTCGACGAGTACGAATGGGCTTTTACGCGCTGAACGTAGCGATTTACGGATTTGCGACTTTGATGCTCGCTGTAAACGGCACCGATCGCTTGATGGCTCACCGCAGCGGAGGCTGGAAAGACCTCTTGTTCGTGCCTGTGGGTGCGGCTTTCTTCTGGGTCATGCTGCTTATGCTTCGAGCAGAGATGCGCTCAAAAGGCGAGATGGCAGAATAACAGCAGATTTTGCGAACTTCCGGTTTGGTGGTAACACAACCGGAGTTCGGGAGTTCGGGCTCATCGCGCGCCCGCTACCCCAAACGCGAATGGGTTAACACGTTTGCAGATGTGAATTATCCAAAGGGTGGGCGTGCCTTCCGCCCCCCAGGCATCGTCTGGGAGCGGTGCTCTTCTCGGCGAGCTGTCTGCCCACCAACACGCGACCTACAACCGCCTCACGTCTTCCGCCACGGTTGCGCATACTCTTTAAGCGCGAACAGAATCAAGGCGGTTTCGGCGCCGAAGAAAGCCAACAGGTAAAACAGGATCAGGCGCGTGGAGAGAGGCACATTCTCAAAAGCAGTCCGCGTAAGAATCTGATCGGCCGTCAGCTGCGAGCTCTCTACTCCCACCGATGTCGCGAATTCCGTCTCCATTCGTATCGAGCGATTCATCGTAGTCAGATAGAGAATCACCGAGCAGACCGATGCCAGAACCAGAGCCGCTGGAAGCACCGTAGACACCGCGCGGCTGCGCAGGAACGAAGGACGGTAGTAATAAATCGCCACGGCGAACAGAAACCCGTACACCGACACTATGCCGTAGGCAATGCCCTCGTGTGCCTTGTACATGGGCAGCAGCTTCAGATATCTGAATAACGGGCCGATCACACAGGCAAGCAGCACCGGCCACGCCTTGCCATATTGGCGAAGAGATCGCGCGAACCCGGCAAGGCCCTGGTCATTGCGGCGACCGCGCGGCGCGGTGGAAGAACGGCTCACGATGACCTCACCTTCAGGGCCCGGGCACCTTCGCGAAGTAAACCGGCAACGACCAATGAAAGATCTCCGTGCCCCCGATGCTCACGCGCTCCGGGTTCGTGGTCTTGCCTGAGGCCGGGTCTTTCGCAAACAACTCGTATTCGCCGGCAACCGGAACCATGCCCAGCGCAGGACTGCTCATGCTCCCCAGCCGCTTCGGCACTGTGTCAAACAGGTCGCCGGCCGGAATCCATCGCCAGTAGACCTCGAGGCCATTCACAGAGTCTTTGCCCGCAAGCGTGAGAACTTCGACGCGGATGTTGGTGCGGCTGTGGCCGAGCACCTCGCAGTCCTGTCGCTTCGTGTGCAGATCTCGCAACACCATCCGCAGGCGATCGCACGCCCGCTCCGCGTTGGAATCGCCGCCAATCTGACGCAGCGCCTTTGAGAGCACGTCCAGGCTGCTTACATAATCCGGGCTCACCGTCTTCCACCCGGCCTGTTTGAGCCTTTGAATCAGGAATTGCGCGTCGTCGTTCTTCGCAGCCATCAGCTGGCCGGCGTCTGTGCAGGGTGGAACCTTGCTTTGCTTAAGGATGTCTCCGAGCACTTCCCGCGCACTCAACAGCGTGGGAGGTGGCGCTTGGCACCGCCCGGACACGCCCGCTAACACGCCGGCCATGCCGAATGCGAGCCGAGCTAGACGCGCCGCCATGGCGTCGATATTACAACGACCGTCAGAGAATCCGGCTTGCAGTACTGAAGCGAACCCGAATACCGGGTTGGGGACGAGTCGGCGGTCATTCGTCCGGAACTCACGAGCAGGGCCGCCCGTAAGACTAGTAGTTAATCGTCGGCTTGACCATACTGGCAGTGATAACGACATCCAATGACGGAAGAATTTCCACCTTCGGATTGGTTCGCTCTTCGGTCTCTTCGCTTGTCAACTGGTACGTGAACGTTACGGTGAATACGGCCTCGGCGCCACTCTCGAATGCCCATGTCTTGATGTTCTGAATTGTGGTGTCGCATAGGTGAGGTTCGCCCGCCGTCTTATTCACTTCGACTACTCGACCATCTTTGACCGTGACTGTGGCGGTGACTTTGCCGGTGAGGTGTGCTGATCGCCAAATCGCAGGATAGGTTGGAAGTGCAGCTCCCGTCAGTATCGGAATCGTATGTTTGGACGAGAGATTCTGGGCAGATGCGCAGACGAAAGATAGGGCCAAGGCAGACAGAGCGAGAACTTTCATCACGCCCTCCTTAATTGGAAGAGACTAGCATGCCGACAGATACGACGAATCAGGCCCTTTCGCAGGCATCAAAAGAGTTCCGCCTGTGTAGTGGGCTATCCGGAAGTTGGTGTCCCCATGGGCGGTGATACTCCCACAATCCGTTTTTAAGGTTGAGTCGATATACTTGGTCATCCAATTATGCAGCGGTTGCGCCGGAATCTAATGATAGGCTTTGTGGCTGGAGCCTTGGTCCCCTTGTTTTGGGGCGTCCTAGGATTTCTGCTCTTCAATGTTCCGGAGGGTTCGCTGAGCCGACTTTTCTGGGGCGCTGTCTATGTCACTTGCCCCTTCTGGGCAATAGAGGGAAACAAGGCTCTAATCTTGATGCCCGTCCTGAACGGCAGCATGTACTGCGCAATCGCCGCAATGCTCACGCTCCTGCGTCGACCGTCTCGGTGACCACCACTGCTCTGAGCATAATCGAGTTGTGAGCCTCAACTGCGAGTGATGCCTGGGTGGTGGACTACCCGGAAGTTACTAGTTGAGTAACACATTCCGCACCTGTGTACTGAGTAGTAAGTCGAGTAGGGCTATGGCGCTAAGCGGGCTTCGCATGATGCCGCCGTTTCCATAACCCCCTCTAAAATTCCGTACGGCGGGTTTTCCCCAGTACGGCTTCAAGGCTGACATATCAGATGATGCCTTCCTGTCAGTTGATTTGCTTAAGCCTGCTCCCGGCGTGCGCAACGCAACAGACAGTTTGCTTTCATCCTTCGTATCTTCCAAGACTGGGACCTGTGATCCCGTTCAGAGCCGGGCAGGTTTTCTCTTCCGATACCGTCACTAGGGCCTCACGGCCTTACCCCAGAGGTCCTCGCTCCGGTCGGGGTTATATTGTCCCCGTCCATCAACACTTATTGACCTCATCCGACCCACTCGCGTGCACTCTCCGATTTCCCGGCATTCGCTGGTTATAGGGAGAGCCTTTGCTGTGCGGGAGCGCCTAGGCTGCCCGCGAGTGGTTCCGAGCTTTCACTGCTAATCCTTGTCAGCATGCAGCCCTCTATGACCACGGAGAACCCACCGGTTGCTTATACCCAGTTCCTTCACCGGCAGCACAGGCCTTCATCTTCGGAAGACAGATTCGGCATTCTCATCCATCCCACCACAGTCCGCTACCGGTGGGACCGCCTTTTCGCGGCTAACGGTTCGCTCCTCTCGCTACAGCCTGCTGACTTGCTAGTCCCCCTGACGGACCCGACGCTGCTTGCGCTTTGCCGGCGGGGACGTTTACTCCGGAGCATCGGCAAGAGAGATCACTCCCTCTGCCCTCCGGTATGACTTCAGTAGCAACTGGGCAAGTTCTACTGACAGGTTCTTCCCCTGCTGGATTAGCAGCTAGCTTCGCTGCACGTCGAGTCAGGGCTATGGCGCTAAGCGGGCTTCGCATGATGCCGCCGTTTCCATAACCCCCTCTAAAATTCCGTACGGCGGGTTTTCCCCAGTACGGCTTCAAGGCTGACATATCAGATGATGCCTTCCTGTCAGTTGATTTGCTTAAGCCTGCTCCCGGCGTGCGCAACGCAACAGACAGTTTGCTTTCATCCTTCGTATCTTCCAAGACTGGGACCTGTGATCCCGTTCAGAGCCGGGCAGGTTTTCTCTTCCGATACCGTCACTAGGGCCTCACGGCCTTACCCCAGAGGTCCTCGCTCCGGTCGGGGTTATATTGTCCCCGTCCATCAACACTTATTGACCTCATCCGACCCACTCGCGTGCACTCTCCGATTTCCCGGCATTCGCTGGTTATACGGAGAGCCTTTGCTGTGCGGGAGCGCCTAGGCTGCCCACGAGTGGTTCCGAGCTTTCACTGCTAATCCTTGTCAGCATGCAGCCCTCTATGACCACGGAGAACCCGCCGGTTGCTTATACCCAGTTCCTTCACCGGCAGCACAGGCCTTCATCTTCGGAAGACAGATTCGGCATTCTCATCCATCCCACCACAGTCCGCTACCGAGTGGGACCGCCTTTTCGCGGCTAACGGTTCGCTCCTCTCGCTACAGCCTGCTGACTTGCTAGTCCCCCTGACGGACCCGACGCTGCTTGCGCTTTGCCGGCGGGGACGTTTACTCCGGAGCATCGGCAAGAGAGATCACTCCCTCTGCCGTCCGGTATGACTTCAGTAGCAACTGGGCAAGTTCTACTGGCAGGTTCTTCCCCTGCTGGATTAGCAGCTAGCTTCGCTGCACCTTCCCGAGTAGGCGGTAATACGCCCAGAACGCGAATCTATTTTGAGAGTGCGAGCGAGTAAATACGCAACTCATTGGCCTCAAAGGAGGCATAGTGAAGGCCGTCCGGCGCAAGGGCCGCACGACCGTTCTTTGGGAATTCTCGATTCACAATCGGTGTTTGCAAAAAGCGGTCGAAGACAAACCAGCGACCATTGCCACCTTCGTCGCACGGGGTTCCAAGAATCTTCACAATGGGATTGCAGGGGTGGGAATCGTAGGTAGCGAAAGAAGCATAACGAGAGAGAGAGCCGGTTGCGGTATCGATTGTTCCATCGAACTGAGATGGAAGCCAAGGCAAATACTCGGGCACTGTGCCCTTTCTCCAAATGACGATCTGGCCGGCGTTGTTGTCCTTTGCGTGTATCTGACCAGCAACGCTTCCGTCGGTTAGCAATCCAATTATTGATGCTGATTCACCGTCCCGAAGAGGTACAGTCCAGGCGTTATTATTCTCCCCAAGTGCGTTTAGTGTGCACCGAATTCTTGCACCATCGTGCACCACGCTCGTGTTTGTGTACTCGCCGGGACGTAGCTCCTGACCGCACAGCATGAAGGCAAAGCCATGTTCTCCGAATTTCCGGTCCATCGCTCCTGCAGGCCAGTCAACATCTCTGTGCGCAATTTCCTTCAGTTCGGACCCACCTAGGATCGAAACAGCATGGTGTCCGCCGAATGGAGAGCCACTTTCCGTTACCACGTCGTGATCGACGAATGTTGTTTGCTCTAAAAAGAGGTCGCGCTGTGCTACGTCCTTGAGGTTTGCGTCGAGGAGACGAATGCCAGACTTCGATTCTTGCCTGCCTTCCGAATCTAGGTTGACCGATTCAATTCTGACGAGCAGCGTGTTGCTTGGGCCGGGCATTGCCTCGCCGTCGGCGACAAGCTCACCGTTTCCATCTGCGAGATAGTTCAAATCCCGGCTGGCCTTCAATTTTCCATCGAGGTCAAAGACCAGGACGCGAAGGACTCCGTCGACCTTGCGGTCGGGCAATAGCCGACAGTTAGGGCTGGTATTGAACCCGACGGCAACGTTCTGATTATTGAGCCATACGACGAACCGATATCCGATAATCTGGTCAGAGCATTTGGTATCCGCGCCAGCTTGGAAAAAGCTCTCGGGCAATCCATTTGCCCTAAGTGGAACCTGTCCACTTGCGGTTGGTCCAACGTCGGTCTGCTGTGACGCAGCATGCATGTGTGCGGTCAGACGGCCGACAAAAGATTGCAGCCAGTTGCCACAATCGGGCAACGTAAGTTTAGGAAGGAGACAGACGCATGCGGGGGTGGCTTTCCATTGACTTCAGATTGTGCGAATAGTCTACCCTTTCACTCCGTTCAAGTGACTGTGGGCAACTCGTCAATATGCCGTCTCTTCGCCCCGGCGCCGAAAGTTCGGAATGGAGTTCGGGACGACTTGGCCGTCATTCACTCAGAGATGCCAATCAGGGCCTGTGCTGCCTAATCGCCTGAAAGACACGTTGAGCAACGAAGAATAGTGTCGAAAAGCAAAGCAGGACCACCAGCGTCAGCCAAGAGAAAATCAGCCAGGTTGGCGCTTGTGCAAGTTGGCTCACGAAAATCATCGCCAGAAAAGCGATGACTGTCATACTCCCGCATTCCATCAGCCTGTTCCCCGGATTGCTTTTGAACGTGCGCCAGAAGAAGCCGACGTAGCCGAGAAACACGAAGATGCTGCCTACAAAACGGACGCTAAACTGAGGTGTATCGAGCACAATCTCAGCATTCTAACGCCGTTCGCAACCCAGGAGGAATGTGTTGAGGAATGTGTTGTGGACAATCCGTACTTTACCGGTCGGTTAAGTACGTATGGGCGGTGAGGGTTCGGCGCTCACAGCGAACCGTGCGCCCTTGCTCGTCAACAATGTCGTAGTCGCGTGTTGAGATTCCGTGGTAACGGATGAAGAAATGATTGTCGAGGAAGTCCGTAGGCTTGACGGGTTCAGAAGCTACGATTTCCCAATACCCTCGTGCCCAACCGAGGTTGTTGACCACCGAAGGACCGATGATCAGATTCTGAGGCGATAGGAGGTTGACAGAGGGGCGAACCGGACCAATCGCATCGTAGATGTAGACCAGGTTGGAGTCAGCATCGAGGCCGAAGAATTTTGCCCTCTTGATCAATCTTCCCCAAAGGAAGATGCCGTCGCATGGCGAAAGGCGGAAGATGTCGCCGACTTTTGCTTTTTGGCGTTTGCTCACAAGCCGAACAGCAGACACCTCGTTCGCTTCTTCGAGGCTTTTTAGCTTGGTCATCGTGCCACCAGCGTATTCCACGCTACAGTCGCGAGTGGTTTGTGGACATTGGCAAGCAACTCTGCCCGCCAGGAGTCCCCCCAACGAAGTCAATACCCGCCTCCGCAGAAATCGCCCTAACTCCCTCATTCCCTTACCACAATTTTGCGAAGTCGAGTAGGGCTATGGCGCTAAGCGGGCTTCGCATGATGCCGCCGTTTCCATAACCCCCTCTAAAATTCCGTACGGCGGGTTTTCCCCAGTACGGCTTCAAGGCTGACATATCAGATGATGCCTTCCTGTCAGTTGATTTGCTTAAGCCTGCTCCCGGCGTGCGCAACGCAACAGACAGTTTGCTTTCATCCTTCGTATCTTCCAAGACTGGGACCTGTGATCCCGTTCAGAGCCGGGCAGGTTTTCTCTTCCGATACCGTCACTAGGGCCTCACGGCCTTACCCCAGAGGTCCTCGCTCCGGTCGGGGTTATATTGTCCCCGTCCATCAACACTTATTGACCTCATCCGACCCACTCGCGTGCACTCTCCGATTTCCCGGCATTCGCTGGTTATAGGGAGAGCCTTTGCTGTGCGGGAGCGCCTAGGCTGCCCGCGAGTGGTTCCGAGCTTTCACTGCTAATCCTTGTCAGCATGCAGCCCTCTATGACCACGGAGAACCCACCGGTTGCTTATACCCAGTTCCTTCACCGGCAGCACAGGCCTTCATCTTCGGAAGACAGATTCGGCATTCTCATCCATCCCACCACAGTCCGCTACCGGTGGGACCGCCTTTTCGCGGCTAACGGTTCGCTCCTCTCGCTACAGCCTGCTGACTTGCTAGTCCCCCTGACGGACCCGACGCTGCTTGCGCTTTGCCGGCGGGGACGTTTACTCCGGAGCATCGGCAAGAGAGATCACTCCCTCTGCCCTCCGGTATGACTTCAGTAGCAACTGGGCAAGTTCTACTGACAGGTTCTTCCCCTGCTGGATTAGCAGCTAGCTTCGCTGCACCTTCCGGTTCGCGGTGACTCGACCGCAGCGATACATTGCTCGAAGAATCCTTGCTACATGCCGACATATCAGTACTAATCCCATGGAGCGTCCGCAACTGACATGCTGTGCTTTGGGTTCTATAACGTCGACTACTATGGGCTCGTGCTCTGCCAGTTCGAACAAGAGCCTTCTGACTTCAACTGGCCTCTAGGCCTGTTTTCCCATAACTCAGGAGGAATTTCTATTTTCAGCCATTCACTCGGCCGCATCGAGAGTTCCTCCCGAATCATGAGCATTCTGCCGGCTTCGGCGAGTTCGTTCCAGCCGGGCGCGGTTTAGTGTCGATCAGGATCCGAATCGATCTTCCAAGCGTCGCTGCTGGTCGTAACCAGCGACGGCGCAGTGGCTCCCGGAGAAGTGAGTTCAGCAACTACGGTGTGGATCGCTCGGCCGTCATTGGTCACTACGATCATGAGTTTAATGACCCCTGTGGAACCGAAAGGAACGGGCACGTTCAAATCGATTTCAGCAGTGCCGGTGCAATTCGAATTCAAGGTGTAACTGCCGGTCTCACCCATGGAGAATACAAACCCGGTGTCAGCATCGCCGTTGCCGACATTGGGGACACCGGCGGTTATGACAAAGTCCCTTTGCGTAAGTTTGCCCGTTCCGTCGAAGTGCGTAACGGCTACACCTCTGATCGGGCTTTGGGTGCCATCGGGATTAGGCGAATATCCCTGGATCGTAAAGCCATAATCGCCGATGAGGGTGGCGTTGCTGCAGCTGTGGTTTTCGGCAGCGGCGGTTATACTGCTCAGCCCGAACACGAGAGCCGCGACCGCAAGGAGTCCACCGAGACGCCTTGCAGGGAGCCTGACAATTGTGAATGCATTCAAATTCATCTTTCTCATGTGATCTCCTTTGCGGTTTATGGGGAGTGCGTCCTGCCGGGTGAAGCGCCAGATAGTCCTGCGGGGTGCCTTCCTTGCTCTCGAATTTCCTTTGCGAGATCGCCAAACGCAATGCACCAACGCTCACTTGGCGCTCAACTGAAACTCATCCGCTAACTGGATGAAACTAAGTCCGTTATTTCGGTCCCGTCCAGCGATGGGCCAAATTCCCGCCGTACCAAGCAACCTCTATGGCAGGGGCCCGCAGGTTTTCCGTCACAATCCGGGTGTAAACTTCGGCATCGGACATGTTCCCAGCATGGAAAAGACGATCTCAAGCCGCGTCCGCGTTGGCCACTTTGAACTCGATCTAAGGGCTGGCGAACTGCGTGCAGAGGATCGGAGGATTCGGCTTCAAGAGCAACCCTTCCAAATCCTGCTAATGATGGTTGATCGCTGCGGTGGTCTGGTCACGCGCGAGGAGATCCGGAAGAAGCTTTGGCCAAACGATACCGTGGTGGAGTTCGACCACAGCATCCATACTGCAATCAACAAACTGCGGCAGGCTTTCGGAGATTCAGCCCAGCTTCCGAAATATATCGAAACAGTGGCACGGCGTGGATATCGTCTAGTGGCGGAAGTGGAATGGGTTGTTCCGAGGCCGGATGAACTGGCGCTCGAGTTGCCTGCGCTGCCAGTGCCCAGAATGACGGAGTCAAATCTATGTGGCAAAAAGGTCGCACACTATCGCGTGCTGGAGCTTCTGGGCGGTGGCGGTATGGGAGTGGTTTACAAGGCGGAAGACCTGAAACTGGGCCGCCGTGTCGCACTCAAATTTCTACCGGAAGAGCTCGCTGGCGATGCGAAAGCTTTAGAGCGGTTTGAGCGCGAGGCCCGAGCCGCTTCCGCGCTTGATCATCCCAACATTTGCGCTATCTATGAATTCGGCGAGCACGAGGGGCAGCCCTTTCTTGCGATGTCCTTTCTGGAGGGCGAAACCCTGCGGGACCGAATCGCTTCAAAGACGTCTCGGTTTGATATCGGAGAATCTCTGCAACTTGCGATTCAGATCGGGCAAGGCCTGGATGCTGCTCACCAAAAAGGCATCTTTCATCGCGACATAAAGCCGGCCAACATTTTTGTCACACTTCGCAGCGAAGTCAAGATTCTCGACTTTGGTCTCGCCAAGCTCTTGAAAGCCGAAGATGACGAAGGAAATCCGGGCACTGAAGACTCGTCGCGGAAGGGGCGAGTCTCGCGAGGCATCGATCTGAGCCTCTCTTGGACCGGGGTGACCATGGGCACTGCCGGCTACATGTCGCCTGAGCAGATTCGCGGCGAGAAACTGGATGCCCGCACTGACCTGTATTCCTTTGGGCTGGTGCTCTATGAAATGACGACGGGGAAAAGGGCATTCGGTGGGGACACAGCGACCTCGCTTCACGATTCTATTTTGAATTGCACGCCCACCCCGGCGCGCGAGTTGAATCCTGAACTTCCGCCCCAACTTGAACAGATCATCAACAAGGCTCTCCAAAAGGATCGCGAAGTCCGCTACCAGACCGCCGCGGAGATGTGCGCGGCTCTGAGACGGTTGAGTCGTGAACTGGAACCTGCCATAAGCATCCCGCCCTCCCGCAAGGAGGGTGGTTCCAACAAGCAAAGCCCCGCACACTTCGGCAGCGGGCTACGTCTTGGGTTTGCGCTTGCCGTCCTGGGGTTTATTGTCGCGGCCGGCGCCTGGCGCATCGAGCGACTCATCACTAGCCGTTCCATGCCGTCTGACAGCGCGAATTCCGGAACTCGCCATGCTCCTTCGGCCGCCATGCGTATCACCCCTCTCACCAGTTTGCCCGGCAGAGCCTGGGACCCGGCCTTCTCACCGGACGCCAAGCAGGTTGCGTTCTTCTGGAACGGGGAGAGTACGACAAAAAGTGACCTCTATGTGCAATTGATTGGCGGCAGCAAGCCGCTTCGCCTCACCCACTCAAACAGCAGCGGTCCCGCCCGCTTCCCTGCATGGTCGCCGGACGGACGCGAGATCGCCTTTGCCCGCTGTGATGACAATGGGGGAGCAATCTTCGTAGTTCCCGCCCTCGGCGGCCCGGAGCACAGACTTACCGATGTCGTTTGCACTCTCGGCGACGTTGGGTACCCCAGTTGGACCGCGGATGGAAAGTCGCTGGTGCTCTCGGATCGTTGTGCACCGGGTGGCTCAAAGGGCGTCGTGGTGTTTTCTCCTCAAACCGGAGAGAAGCGGTGTCTTACCGCACCCCCTCCTGGCGACGTAGAGGATTTGGCGCCCACTCTGTCTCCTGACCAGAAAACCGTAGCATTCCTCAGGATGCCAACTCACCAGGTTTGCGACATCTATACCGTTCCGCTTGCAGGAGGAAACGTGCGACGGCTTACCAGTGAGAACAAGTTCATCCAAGGCCTAATGTGGTCCGAGAATAGTCAATCCCTCACCTTCAATTCAAATCGAAGCGGGTTTGGCCGGCTCTGGCGCATCTCCGCGATGGGAGGCGCCATTGAGCCAGAGACGGTATACCCGAATATGGGCGCCCTTTCGCGGGATGGCCGCAGACTTGCATACCCGGATGGTTCAGGTACGGCCTCAATATGGCGCGCAAATCTATCCAGGCCAGGCGGACCAGTTGTTACGCAAAGCAGAGTTATTGCCACCAATGGCACAAATGACGCAGCACAAATCTCGCCTGATGGACGACAAATCGTATTTGAGTCTAGGCGCACAGGAGGCCGTGAGATATGGAAGAGCAATGCGAATGGCAGCGACCCAACGCAATTAACCTTCTTTGGCCGTCACGCCGGGACGCCAAGGTGGTCGCCAGACGGCAAATGGATCGCCTTTGATTATCGGCCGGAAAACCACAGCCAAATCTTTCTGATCGACACTGAAGGCCGCAACCTGCAAATGGTCACTTCCGGAAATTACGAAAACGGCGCGGCCAGTTGGTCACGGGATGGGGCTTCGATCTATTTCGCTTCCAACCGCACTGGCGAGTGGCAAGTGTGGAGGCGGGAACTCGCGACAGGACACGAACGGCAGGTAACTCATCATGGAGGCCATGTCGCGTTTGAATCTTACGATGGAAAGACGCTCTACTTTTCCAGATACGAGGGCGGCGGCATCTGGTGTATGCCTGTAGCCGGTGGCCAGGAGCGGCGCATCACCCAGGCGCTGCATCTCGGCTATTGGGGCCACTTTGCCGTAACTGAGACTGGTCTTTACCTGGTTGATGCCGACGCAGAACCCGGACCCGCGATCATGTATTACGACTTTCAGACTCGCCGCATCAAGCCCGTACTCGTGCTGACACATGATCCGCTTCCTTGGACGGCGAATCTCTCCGCTTCGCGGGACGGGAGAACCTTGTTGTACGTTCAAGCCGAATCCAAGAGCACGATCCTTATGGCCGAGAATTTCCAGTAAGCGCCGTACCGGTCCAACGCGATCCTCGAAGCCGGCGAAGCTGCATCCAATCAAAGCGCGAAGAGAAATTCCAGGCGCGGGTGGTTGCAAATGTCAGAACGCCGATATGGTAGCTTTGCTACTTCTCCGCGCACAGTATTGCGTCCCCTCTTCTCATTGCTCTTTAAAACCCGCACCCGTTGACGACCGCTCTTTGACGAACCGATGGGAGAGAGGCGACACAAGGCTTATGTAAGAGTTGGCGCGTTCGGCTTGGATTGTTCGGCAATCCGCAGAATGAGTGGGATCGTCGAATTTGTTCGTTGCAGGGGTGACTGACCCCATTCCGGTCGGAGTTTGGACCGAATACGTCCCCGAAAACGCCCTGGCGTCCGGGATTGAGATTGCGCCCCGAGTCCTGGCTAATTGGAATGTATGGTCCGACGCCAGGAGTCCCCCCAACGAAGTCAATACCCGCCTCCGCAGAAATCGCCCTAACTCCCTCATTCCCTTACCACAATTCTCCCCCGAATTTTGCAGTCTATTTCGCCGAATTCCATACACTTGTTTCAGCTGCGAAAACCAGACGGATTGTGAGCGGGTAGCAGAAACGCTTCACCTGCCCGCAGCGTTCCGATCGATTTTGCCCCACAAAAGGTGCAAAACCGCGAAGTCCAGATCCAAGTCTTGATTTATGACGACTTTAGACCTTAACCGCTTTATTTTCTTGCGCTTACAGGGGACTATCAAAAAACTAACTACCCTGCAATGAGGAATTTGGGCTTAAAGAGGCAAAAAAACTTAAAAGCTGAACGGTATGACTCTGCTCAAATTTCCAACACCGCCCGTTGTGCCTCGAAAATCCCCTGGAGCCCACCCACCGCCAGATCGATCAGCCCGTTCAGGTCGCTGCGCGAGTAGCTCCCTTTTCCGCCGTAGCCTGCGTCTCCACCAGGCCGCCGTCCGCGGTCATCACCACGTTCATGTCGACCGCCGCCTGCGAATCCTCTTCGTAGCAAAGATCCAGCAGCGGCACGCCGCCGACAATCCCCACCGACGTCGCCGCCACCAGCTGCTTCAGCGGCGACTGCTTCAGCGTTCCCGCCTTCACCAGCGCATTGAGCGCCATCGCCAGGGCCACCGCCGCGCCCGTAATCGCCGCCGTCCGCGTTCCCCCATCGGCCTGGATCACGTCGCAGTCCAGGATCACCGTTCGCTCGCCAAGCATTTGCATGTCGACCACGGAGCGCAGGCTCCGCCCGATCAGCCGCTGAATCTCGTGCGTCCGTCCGCCGATCTTGCCCCGTTCGCTCTCCCGCGGCGTGCGCGTCACCGTCGACCGCGGCAGCATTGAGTACTCCGCCGTCACCCACCCCCGGCCCGAGTTCCGCAGCCACCCCGGCACACCTTGCTCAATCGTGGCGTTGGTCAGCACCCGGGTATTTCCCAGCGTCACCAGCACCGATCCCTCGGCTGTCTGAACGAAATCCGGGGTCAGCGATAAGGGGCGCAGTTGGTTGGGCTTGCGGTTACCGGGACGAAAAAACTTGGGATCAGCATGGCTGCTCATAGACGGATTGTACGGGAAACCAGCCGGAAGGTTAGGGACGGGCTGCCCAGTTCCGGAACGGGAACGAAACCCCGTTTCCACAACGAGTCAAATCGGGAACGCCCCAAATCGGGAATACACCCGGTCGCAGCATGCAAGCCTCTGAATATCCTGGAGCTAAGTTTTCAGCATCCCGCAGATGGGTTCCATTTCGGAACTCGCTCCTTTCCGTCGGATTCGTACGCAATTCCCCTCCTGATCGCCGTAAACCCCTTACATTTGTTCCATTTAATCCAACCATTCCGGTTTTGGCACTTCACGTGTATTAGCAAAGGGCAGCAGATTAGCTTCTCTGCCCAGTTTGAAACTTCAAGACGCCAGAGGAAAGGGACTTCAGATGCAGCAGCTTGAACAATTGCCCCAGTTAGGTAAGTCGGAACAGAAGCGCGTCGACAACGTCGTCGAGACTCTTGTGGCCCTCAGTACGCGCGGCGAAAACGCGGCCGAGCTTGCCCATGACGCCCGCAACATGATCACAGCCCTCGACCTGTTCTGCGATTTGCTCAAGGAACCGGGTGTCCTTGCGCCTCCATTCGCCCACTACAGCGGTGAATTGCGCCTGGTTGCCGCCGCCAGCCGGCGCCTTGTGGATAAGCTGGTTTCGCTCGAGCCTGCGGGGCCTGCGCACATCGCTGACTCTGCCGGGCCTTTGGACGATGCTCGAAACTCCAGGGTCCCGGCACGGAGGCTTGCCCGGTGGAAGAACGTTCCAGCGGAGCCCATCCGCAATCTGGCAGAAGAACTGCTCGCCAACCGCAATCTCCTTGCGTCTCTTGCCGGACCCACCATCGCCCTGACGCTTGACGTCCAGGGCGGAGCGGTTCCTGTCCACATAACCGCCGAAGACCTCACCCGGATCCTCGTAAACCTGGTCAAGAACGCCGCCAAAGCCATGTCTGCCGTGGGACGAATCCACATCTCTCTCTGGGAGAGCTGCGTCGAACCCGCAAACTGCCCGTGGGTCACGCTCAACGTGGAAGACAACGGTCCGGGGCTTGCCGACAACGTTCTCGAGAATATCTTCGAACCCCGTTCAGCCCGGGCCCCTCAGGAAGATCCGCTGATGCGCAATGATGACTGGCCGGTCGCTCACCGCGGGCTGGGGCTATCGATCACCCGCTCCATTGTCGAGGCTGCGGGAGGCCGGATCCACGCCGCCAACCGCGACCCGGTCGGGGCATGCTTACAGATCGAACTGCCCATTTTCAGGTCCTGATCCAAGTCCCACCAGGTCCTGATCCAGGTACCACGTTTCGTTCCCACATCATGAGTGATCCAGCCCACACAGCCGGAGGAAACCAGGCGACTACCATGCTCTCAACATTCTCTTACTCGCGCACCATGGAATTCCGCCCTCATATCTCGGCCGAACTTCCGCCCTTGCATGTCCTTGTTGTCGAGGAAGACGAGGCCTCCCGCTCCGCCTGCGTCGAGGTGGCATCCGGCCTGGGATACAAGGCCGAGGGCATTGCCAAACTCAGCCGCGTGCGATCGACCCTGCTGCAGTTTCCGACCGATATCGTTCTCATCGACCTTCCCCAAAACAGCGATTCTGGTCTTGAAGCTGTCGCTGAAATCAATGCACTGTACCCGGGTATCTCCATCATCGCCATGGCCCCGGTCAACTCCGCCAGCGTAGCTCTGGCCGCGGTGCACTGCGGCGCATCCGACTACCTGAACAAGCCGTTCACGGTCGATGAACTCGCATCCTCGCTGGAACGCGCCGGCGGCCACACTCGCATCGATGCCGAGACCCGGCGGTTGCGGGAGCGGCTGCGCCAGCAGGACGGCATGGGTCCCATGATCGGGCACACCCCGCAGATGGAGAAGCTCTATCGCATTCTGCTCAAAGTCGCCCAGACCACCCACCCCGTCCTGATTCTCGGCGAAAGCGGCACCGGCAAAGAGCTGGTCGCGCGCACCATCCACAACTCCGGCCCCAACGCGGAAAAGCCCTTCCTTCCGGTTGATTGCGGATCGCTGGTTCCCACGCTGGTTGAAAGCGAGCTGTTTGGTTACGTGAAGGGCGCATTCACCGGCGCCAACCACTCCAAGGACGGCCTGCTCGTCGCTGCCGGATGCGGCACTGTGTTTCTGGATGAGATCGGCGAACTCACGCTCGATCTGCAGGCAAAACTGCTCCGCACATTGCAGGAGAAGGAAGTACGCCCGGTCGGCGCCACCCATCGCGTCCCCATCAAAGCTCGTATCCTGACCGCGACCAATCGTGACCTGGCGGCGATGGTCGAGAACGGCGCCTTCCGCAAGGATCTTTTCTATCGTCTGAACATCGTGAATCTCCGCCTGCCGCCGCTGCGGGATCGGAAGGACGACATTCCCATGTTGGTGGCGCACTTTCTCAACAAGATCAACCGCAGTCACCCATCGCGGTTCAGCATCCACGATGACGCCCTGCGGACGATGATGCAGTATGACTGGCCGGGCAACATCCGCGAGCTTGAGAACGCCGTGGAACACGGCGCCACCATGGCATCAGGCGGCGAAATCGAGGTTGGTCATCTGCCCACCCAGCTTCAGAACGAGGCATTGGCGGCACTTCACTCCGCCGTACACGCCGGCCGGACTCCGGAAACGGCGCCAACTGAAGAGGTGGTTCCGCTCGCTCTGCAGGAGCGACGCGCAATTCTGGATGCGATCCGCAGGACCCAGGGCGACAAGCTGACTGCGGCAAAACTGCTGGGAATAGGCAAGACCACGCTCTATCGCAAGCTGAAAGAATATGGAATCACCAATCCCATGTGCGATAGCTAGTCCGTTACCTGTCCAAAAACTGAATTCTCCTGCTTCGAGGAAGAGATATGAGCATACTCATCGTTAGCGGCATTGAAGGCATTCGCAATTGCGCCGATGTGGTCGCAAAGCAGCTCGGGATGAACGTGGAAGTCGCAGAGGGGCGCCGCGCCGCAATTGGTACCCTGCGGCACAAGGAGTTTGTCGCCGTCGTGGTGGATGAGTCCCTCGCCGAGTGCGACCCGGCAGCAGCCGATGCTATCTGGGAGCGATCGGGATTGGCCATCCCCCTTCAGATCAACTTCGCCCTCTCCGGCACCGCCAGAGTGATCCGCGAAGTCCGCGCCGCGCTGCAGCGCCGCGAGCGGGAGCAGACCGTAGCGCAGCGAGCAGCCACGGCGGCCATCGAAATGGAAGTCCGTAACACCGTCGCCGGCCTGCTTCTCCACTCCGAACTGGCCCTCTCGCAGGATGGCGTGCCCAACGCGGTCCAGGAGAAACTCCGCCTGGTCGCCGAACTCGCCGGCACGCTGCGCCAGCGTCTATCGTCGCCACCACAATCGGCACAGCGCTCCGCTACTCCAGCGCGCCACTGATCGCCCGACAAATGGGACTCAGATCCCATCTCTTTTGGACCTACTCCACCAGCGCGTCGGCGATTCCGAGATGACGGTCGAGGGCGTCGATCCCGAAGTCAAGCTCTTCCCTGGTCACGATCAGCGGCGGTGCAATGACAAAGTGGCTTACCCAGGCCTGCTGCGCCACCCCGTCGGCCATCATCTTCGCGGCGATCTGGTCGACGACCAGGGGCTTGCCCTCGACCTTGTCGCGCATGGTGTTGAAGGGCTTCTTCGTCTGGCGATTCTTCACCAGTTCAACCGCGAAGAACAGGCCGAGCCCGCGCACATCGCCCACCGAAGGATGCTTCTCCTTCAGGACTTCGAGCTTCTGTCGTACATAGGGCTCCAGCTCCGCCGCACGCTCTACAAGCTTGAGCCGCTGCATCTCTTCGATCGTGGTTACCGCCGGCCCCAGCGTAATGGGATGCGCCTCGTAGGTATGTCCGTGTGAGAAGTAGTGATCCTCGAAGTGGTCGGCGATCTTCCTGGTTGTCGCGCACAGTCCAAGCGGCACATAAGCCGACGTGATTCCCTTGGCGGTCACCAGGATGTCCGGCTTGACGCCCCAGTGATCGACTGCAAACCATTTGCCGGTGCGGCCCCAGCCCGCCATCACCTCGTCGTCGATCAGCAACACGCCATGGCGATCGCAGATTTCGCGCAGCCGCGGGAAGTACTCCGGCGGCGGCACCAGCACGCCGTTGGTTCCGACCACCGGCTCCACGATGATTGCGGCCACATCGCTCTCGTTCTCGATCATGTGCTCGATGTAATCGGCGCACGCGATGTTGCAGCCGGGATACGTGTGCTTGATAGGACAGTCGTAGCAGTTCGTTTCCGGCGCAAAGACAACGCCCCCGCCCTTGCCCGCCGGCTCCATCGCCCAGCGGCGCGGGTCGCCGGTGGCCGCGATCGATCCCATTGTCGAACCGTGATACGACCGATAGCGCGAGATGATCTTGTTCCTGCCCGTATACATGCGCGCGATTTTGAAGGCTGCCTCGTTGGCCTCGGTGCCGCTGGTGGCAAAAAAGAACTTCTCGATTCCCGCCGGCAGCACTTCCAGCAGTTTGGCGCTCAGCTTCGCCCGTGCCTCCGTCGCGTATCCCGGGGCTACATAAGCCAGTTCCCGTGCCTGCCGTCCGATCGATTCGACCACCGCCGCATTCTTGTGCCCGAGATTGACGCACATCAGCTGCGAGCTGAAGTCGAGGTAGCGCTTGCCCGCGCCGTCGGTAATCCAGCAACCCTCCGCATCGGCAATGTAAAGCGGCTTCCACGTCTTCTGGAAACGCCACGTGCCGTAGTTGGTCTGGCGAGTGAGATTGCTGATTTCTTCTGCGCTGAGCTCCGGATGTATGACTGTCTCGGCCATGCTGGACCTCTCGTCGGGATGTTCACCTATGCTACGGCATGAAGCGGAACCTTGGCACCGGTCATCTCGCGGCTTCATCCGCCACGACGGGCGAGATCCAGGGCGCCGGTGAAGAATCGCCTGGCCATGCTCCTTTCGTGTTACTTTCTGCATTTCTTGATTGAGGTAGAGTCTTTCTAAACACCCCCTGTTCCCCATGGTTTCGGATTTGCCGAGCCTTTTCCGTCGCGATCGAACCGCTGCGTCTTGAAAGCCGTCTTATGAAGGATTTTCTGGAGTCGAACGCCAACCGGCTCGCAACGGTGATGCCGGCTACCGCCACCAGGCGGATGCCGCGGCCCGTGTACCTGACGCTGGCCACAATTGCCGGCGTCCTCGTCTGCTCCACCCATGCAGCGGTTGCAGGCGCCAATACAATTCCCACGTCGGGCATCGGCTACCTCACGCTTACGATTGTTTTGCTCGCCTGTGCCTTTGCTTTCTGGACCCGCGCCCGCTGGGTGCAGGGCTCGCTATATATCCGCTGGTCGCTGGTTGCCGCCGCCGCGGTGGCCGCGGCAATCGGCTATATGCCCTCCTTCACCCAGGCGATCCTGAATACCGGACCTTCAAGGCTATTTCAGACCGCCTGCTTCAATGCCAGCGAGGCCCTGTACCTGCTGGCAGCCGTGCTTTTCGTGTCCGGCGTCGCCCGATCCATCGTCATCCTCGACATGCTCCAGGCGCTGCTTTTTGTCGTCTTACGCTTCAACCTCATCTACTCGCCTGCCACGCGCGATCACTTCGCTCAAAACCACCTGCTCATCGGCCAGCTCATGGCCCTCTTCCTGTTCCTCGTGACACTGGTCGCCTGCCTGGGAGCGGCCTCGCGCGCCGAACTGACTTTTCTGCGCACCCTCTCGTGGTTTTTCGGCCTTCGCCTGGTCTCGTTCTTCCTGGCAAACCAGGTCTCCTACATCTGGCTGCACTACAACAACTGCAGCCTGTGGGATGTGCCCGGGCCCGCGCTCCTGGCCGGATTCGCCCTCTACCTGCTCTACACCAGTCACTCCGCAAAGGTCGAAGCGCCCGACACCACGCCGCTCCGCTCGCCCAGTGTTGCGGTGCGCAGCCTGATGCCGTCTTTTCTGGCGCTCGTAAACCTGATGCTCGGCCTTTTTGTCCTTCGCATCTCGATGGAGTTGGCAGCCGTGACCATCTCAGTCTCTCTCGTCTCCTATGTGGTGCGCACGGTGCTCCTTCAGGCTCAGGCAGCAAGGGAAAACGACCTTCTCGAGAGCCGTAATCAGCAACTCGAAGGTTTGGCCATCCGCGATCCCCTCACCGGCATCGGAAATCGACGCTCGCTCGCCGGTGCCTACAGTCGCCTCCAGGCCTCCGTCGGCAACGAAAAACTTTCGCTCCTCTTGATCGATATCGACTACTTCAAGCAGGCCAACGACCGGCACGGCCACCTGCACGGCGACAAAGTTCTGGTCACTCTCGCGAAAAAACTCCAGGAACTTGCGGCCGGCGTGGCAGGCGGCCATTGCTCCCGGCTAGGAGGGGATGAGTTCGCCGTTCTCCTGCTCGGGGCCGCCCCTGCTGAAGCCTCCTCGCTCGCCGAGGAGTTGCGCACGTCGTTCACGGCACAAGCCTTTGCCGAGGAAAACAGCAGCGTGAGCCTCAGCATTGGCGTTGCTTCGCTGCAAGCGGTACGCGACCTGCCGCTCGAAACCCTTGTCTCCTACGCCGACCAGGCCCTCTACCGCGCCAAGCTGCTCGGCCGCAATCGCGTGGAAGTCCAGCCCGTCTGGCAGCCCGGAACCGTGCTTACAGATCCCAGCGCGCCCGCGCTCCGCATGGAGCTTCAGCATATATCCGGCTAGAAATCGCCTCTGGGACAATAGAATTCAGTGGAGGACGATCTCATGAGTGACGGCCGCGAAGAGCGCGAGGAACAGGAGAGGCGCCGCGAGCTTGAAAAGCGCAAAGACCAGGAAGATCGCATCGACCGGGACCTCAAAGACCAGTGGGAACCGGAGCGGGATGACTCCTGAGGTATGATGGAGGCGAAAACAAGACACCACAGTCTCCGGTCAAGCAGGACGATTCAAGCAACGATTTGAGAAGCCATTTCCACAGTGCGGCGCTCGGCTTCATACTCGTCGCTGTTCCCGCCAATTCCGTCGCACAAGCTTCCGAGGAAAAACCGCCTGCCGCGCTCACACTCAATGTGCGCACAGTCGTCGAGGACATTGTGGTGATGGACAAGAGCGGTCGAGCCGTTCCCGACCTGCGCAAGGGAGACTTTCAGGTATTCGAAAATGGCAAGCCGCAGGCCATCACGTTCTTCGAGTCAAATCCCGCAGGGTCCGACGCGGCTGCGCTCTCCACTCCACCGGCCAATACGTTCACGAACATTCCTCTTGCGGATCCACACGGCGTCACGAATGTCCTGCTGTTGGATGCTTTGGATTCCTGGCCTGAGGACCAAATGTACGCACAGGTGCAGATGGTCAAATATCTAGCCTCGCTGCCGCCTCATCTGCGCATCGGTATCTTCGTGCTCACTCCCGAGAAGCTGAATCTGATCTGGCCGCTGAACCAGGACTCATCCGCCTTGTCTCTGGCAATTGCCAAGTTCACTTCCAGCCACTCCGCTAAGAGCTCGCCAACGGCTGACCAGAAACAGGCATTGCTAT
Source organism: uncultured Acidobacteriaceae bacterium (assembly GCA_963774175.1). Classification (GTDB taxonomy): domain Bacteria; phylum Acidobacteriota; class Terriglobia; order Terriglobales; family Acidobacteriaceae; genus Telmatobacter. The sequence goes on along the minus strand of CAVZDT010000015.1, from coordinate 45,964 downwards.
CCGCCCTTGATGAGACGGCGCAGAACACGCAGGATTCTCGAGTTGCCGACGGTGCGCAGGCATTGCAAAAGTTTTTGAAGTATGGACCGGGAGTGATCCAGCAACATAATCACGGGGCACTGGAGGCTCTTCTCGCTCTGGCAAACTACCTCACCGGCATTCCCGGGAGAAAGAATCTGTTTTGGATCATCGGCAATTTCCCGCACTGCGAGCCGATATACAGCTGTCGTGAAACGATGGATGCGCTCGCCGATGCTGGAATATCGGTATACCCCATCGACGCTCGCGGAGTTGATACCGACATGGGACTTGGTCCGGACTCCTTCCATCATCAGAATTCAAGTCGCTTTATCGACAGCAACATCTGGGCGGAATACACCGGCGGAGAGGCTTACCACGAGAACGATATTCATCAAGAGATTGCAGATGCCGTCAATCATGGCTCTCGCTACTACACGCTCGCCTATGTTCCAAACGATGGCAAAGAGCAAGGCCGCGAACGCAAGGTTGAAGTGAAGGTCTCAGGGAATTACACGATCTTCTATCGCAAGTATTATCTTGAGCAGACTCATAATGAGACCGCAAACGCCGCTTCAGCGCACGCTACCAGTCCGTTGCTTCCGCTGATGGGTCGTGGCTTGCCTGACTCCACCGGGCTTCCCTATCGTCTGAAAGTTTCTCCGATCGCTATGCAGACCGGGACCGGCATGGCGCGCGCCGGGCAGAACGCAGAACTAGCGGGCAAGCTCACGCGGTATGATGCGGAATTCCAACTACAGGCAGGTGGTTTGTCTTTGCCTGCAGACGCAAATGGCACCAGGCGTGAACATCTCCAGGTGGCGCTTATGGTTTACGGTGGCGACTTCAAGCCGCTGAACTGGGAGATTCGTGAGTTGAGCCTGTCGATCACTCCGGAGCAGTGGACGATCGATCAGCGTGATGGCATTCGCTTCCACATCGAGATCGACGCGCCCGCCGGCGATATCTACCTGCGCACCGGCGTGTACGACAGCGTATCAAACAAGGTGGGAACGCTGGAGATCCCGCTCACCGCCGTAGCGCAGGCACGATAAAAACCAAAGTGCAAAAAACAACCCCGGCCGATTAGCCGGGGGTTGTTGGTTCGATCCGCTTGAGCGCCAGTTATGCGCTGTAAAGCAGGATGCCCGCAGGCTTTGCTTCGCTGCCGCCCTCTTCGTTGCTGACAGGGCGATAGAAGAGTTGGTTGTTTTCGAGATACACCTCGAGGAAGGCCGGCCGCGTCGTAATCTGACCGGCGATGAGAGCCTCCGACAAAGGATCCTCAACGTAGCGCTGCAGGGCACGACGCAGGGGGCGCGCACCGTAGCTGCGGTCTCCCAACGTTTTATCGAGGATCCACTTCTTGGCTTCCTCGGTGACCGAGATGGTGATGGCCTTCTGCGCCAGGTTGGCGTTCGAGCTGCTGCACGAGCAGTTCGACAATCTGGATCAGGTCGGCATCGGAGAGCGACAGGAAGAGAATGACCTCGTCGAGCCTGTTGAGGAACTCCGGATTGAAGGTCTTCTTGACCTCCTGCTTCACCAGCTCTTCGACCTTGTCGTTGACCAGGTCTTCGCGGTCGCTCTGGAAGCCGAGCCCCTGCTTCTTCTGCAGGTGGCGCGCGCCGATGTTCGACGTCATGATCAGGATGGTGTTCTTGAAGTCGACCGTGTTGCCCAGTCCGTCGGTCAACTGGCCGTCTTCAAACACCTGCAGCAGGATGTTGAACACATCCGGATGCGCCTTCTCGATTTCGTCGAGCAATACAACCGAATAAGGCGAACGCTTGACGCGTTCGGTCAACTGGCCGCCCTCTTCGTAGCCCACGTATCCCGGAGGCGAACCGATCAGCTTCGAGACCGAGTGCTTTTCCATGAACTCCGACATATCGAAGCGGATAAGCGCCTTGTCCGATCCGAAGAGGAAGTTGGCCAGCGTGCGCGCCACTTCCGTCTTGCCCACGCCGGTTGGCCCAAGGAACAGGAAGCTTCCGATCGGCCGCGCGGGCGACTTCAATCCAGCCCTGGACCGGCGAATCGCGCGTGCCAGTGCTGAGATCGCCTTCTCCTGCGAGATGATGCGCTTGTGGAGTTCTTCTTCCACACGCAGCAGCTTCTGCGTCTCTTCTTCCTTGATGCTGGTGACGGGAACGCCCGTCCAGCGGCTGACGACGTCTTCAATGTCTTCGCGACCAACAATGCCGGCGGCGGAGTCATCGAGGTGGTACTTGTCGCGCAGGGCGCGCAGGTTTTCGCGCTCCTTGCGCTCCTCATCGGAGTAGAAGCGGGCCTTCTCGAACTCGTGATTCGCGATGGCCGAATCCATGCGGTGCACGATGAACTTGATCCGCTTCTGGACTTCGGTGATCTCCTCAGGCAGCGAGGTCTGACGCAGCTTCACTCTCGCGCCGGCTTCGTCGATCAAGTCGATGGCCTTGTCGGGCAGGAAGCGATCGGGAATATAGCGATTCGAGTGCGACACGGCGAACTCGATGGCGGCATCGGTGTAGCTGACTGCATGGAATTTTTCGTAGCGGTCCTTGATGCCGTTGATGATCTTGATCGCATCAGCCTCATTCGGCGGGGGCACTTTCACGGCCTGGAAACGACGCTCAAGCGAGCGATCCTTTTCGATCGACTTTCGATACTCTGCCGGCGTGGTTGCGCCAATGCATTGAATCTCGCCGCGCGAAAGAGCCGGCTTGAGGATATTGGCCGCGTCAAGCGACCCCTCAGCCGATCCCGCGCCCACCAGCGTGTGCAGTTCGTCGATGAAGATGATGGAGTTCTGATTCTCCATCAGCTCCTTCATGATCGTCTTCAAACGCTCTTCAAACTGGCCGCGATACTTGGTCCCCGCCACGATGAGCGAGAGATCGAGGGCCAGCACCCGCTTGTCTGCGAGAAAGCTGGGAACCTCGCCGTCAGCGATGCGCTGGGCAAGGCCCTCGACGATGGCGGTCTTGCCGACGCCGGGCTCGCCAATCAGCACTGGGTTGTTCTTGGTGCGCCGGCACAGTATCTGGATTACGCGCTCCAGTTCGCCGTCGCGACCCACCAGCGGATCGAGCTGTCCGTCCATTGCGGCCTGGGTAAGGTCGCGGCTGAACTCGGCCAGCAGGCTCGACTCACGCTGACGCGCCTGTTGCGGCGCCTTTTCCTGCGTCACGCGGGCCAGCTCATCGCGAATCTGCGCCAGCTTCAGTCCGCGTTCCTGCAGGATCTCCGACGCAAAGCACTTTTCCTCACGCAGCAACCCCAGCAGCAAATGCTCTGTACCTATATGTTTATGGCCCAACCGCTCTGCCTCCTCGGCGGCATAAGCCAGAACACGCTTGCACTCGTTCGAGAGCGGCAAATCGACCGAAGTCGACACTTTCTCCCGAATGGTGGTGTGCGCTTCAATCTGCTTGCGAATGGACTCCACCGAAGCATGTGAACGCAGGAAGCGATTGGTTAACGCCTTGTCTTCGCGCAACAAGCCAAGCAGCAGGTGCTCGGTCTCGATATAAGGCGAACCAAACTGGCTGGCCTCATATCGCGCGAAGAATATTACGCGTCGTGCCTTCTCCGTATAGCGTTCAAACATATTGATCTCCTCTTGCAGTGGGCTTTCGGTGGAAGTAACCGTCCGATTTACTTGCATCCCTGCAACGAATACCTGTTGCCGGGGACCCCCTATCGGCTTCGGTCCAACCTGCACGAGCCCCTCTTCTCACCAACGCCGCCGGGGTCACTTGGAAAACCTCTAAACTGCCCCGAACAGCTCATCTGGATGGACCGGAAGTACTTGCTCTGCCGGTCGCTCCGGAGTTCTTCTTCCGCAAGCACCCCACCCACCGCTCGCGAGCCTGGACATGCAATTCCAGCCTCACCTATACATTCAGACTCAGAAACCACCCGGAAAGGTGCTTTTCCTTACACGCTTCCGGGGTGAAGTCCCGCTTTGAAACGATCTCCCGCTGCGACATCTCCCGCAGGAGTATTTTCCATCGCGTGAAGGCGCCCGCCCTCCAGGCGCAGAGTCCGCGTACACCGCGCGGCCAGATCCAGGTTGTGGGTCACCACAATCGAGGTGAGCCCGTGGGTTCCGTGCAATCGTTCAAGCAGATCAAAAACGCGTCCCGCAGTCGACTCGTCCAGATCGCCGGTAGGCTCATCGGCCAGCAAAAGCCGCGGATTCCCCACCAGGGCCCGTGCCAACGCCACCCGCTGCTGCTCTCCGCCTGAGAGCTCCCCGGGGCGGTGTTCGCCGCGATCTTCCAGGTCGACCTCCCTAAGCCACTTAGATGCCGCATCTAGCGCCTCTCGACGACTAATTCCGCGGGCCATCAGGGGCATTGCCACATTCTCAATTGCCGTGAACTCCGGCAACAGGTAATGGAATTGCCACACATACCCAATCTCGCGGTTGCGAAAGGCTGCCGCCTCCCGAGCGCTGAGATTTGCCACGTTGATTGAAGCGCAGTGTACAGTGCCCGCAGTCGGCGCATCAAGGGCGCCCAGAATGTGCAAAAGTGTGCTCTTTCCCGCTCCCGACTGACCGACAATCGCCACAAGTTCGCCAGGCTGGATCGTTAACTCAAGCGAATGGAAGAGCGTAAGCGTCCCGCGCGCCGTGCGATAAGTTTTTTCGAGATCGTGAACCTGGATGATCGGCGAGCGTTCCAGCGCCCGCAAGTTCGACTCCCGCATAAAGCGGAAACCCTGGCTGGCAGCCGCTGGAGTGGATTGCATCATTCGTTCACCCTATCTTATCGCCCAGAACCAGCGCAAAGTCATCGCCAAAAGTCACTTACATCCGCATAGGAGTAACCAATTTACAGTCCCGCGCAATTCAAATTCGATTCCATGAGAAGTTTGTATCAGGGCATGAGTCTACTCGTGCCGCAAATGCCCTAAAACCAATCTCGGGCTCAGCCCCTGAACGCCGGTGACGCCCAATCTGCGCACACTAATTCCCCTCCCTCGATGATCCTGCAGTTTCAAACCTCGGCGCGGCAGTCCCAACCGGCGCCGCAACCCGCATCAACCCTACATAAATCGCCCCCGCACTGAAGAACCCCACGAACCACGCGTAGTCATAAAGAAAGTGCAGCGGCTTCACCACCAGCCCCACAAGCGCAATCGCCACGCCAATCACCAGCGCCACAATCGCCCGCGGATTGATCCCTTTGCTGTAGTGATACGCGCCTTCACGAGTGATAGAGCGAGTTCACATCGAGCTCCGTCTTGCGAATCAGGAAGTAGTCGGACACCATGATGCCCGCCACCGGCCCCAGCAGTCCCGAGTACCCCACCAGCCATCCGAAAATGTACGCATCCGGCGTGGCCAGCAGCTTCCACGGGCACATCGCCAGCCCCAGGAATCCCGTGATCAACCCGCCTGTCCGAAAGCTGATGAGCCGCGGATAGAGATTCGAAAAGTCATTCGACGGCGAAACCACATTCGCGCCGATGTTCACATTCAGCGTCGCGATCAGAATCGCGATCAGCGCAATGAACGCCACCACCGGCTGATGAAACGCACCGATCAGCTCAATGGGATTCCAGATCGGACGCCCAAACAGCACCGTCGATGCCGACGTGACCGAGATGCCGACAAACGTGTAGAGCGTCATCGCCACGGGCAATCCAAATGCCTGTCCGCACGCCTGCGCGTGCTGCGACTTCGAGTAGCGCGTGAAGTCGGGAATGTTCAACGCCAGCGTCGCCCAGTAGCCGACCATCGCCGTCAGCGACGGAAAGAAGACCGCGAGAAATGCGCCCGTCGAATGAAACTGGCTCGGCGTCGATAGCATCGAACCGAAACTGCCCGCCTTGATCCGCACCCAGATCAGCAACGCCGCAGCCATCACGAACATGAACGGCGCTCCAAACGCCTGCAGTCGGCGAATCGACTCCACCCCGCGCCACACGACCACCATGTTCAGCAGCCAGAAGACCAGAAAGCACGCCCACTTGGCAAAAGCGGAGCCGCCGGTTGCGGGCCAGATCACAGCGAGCATTGCGTGAATCGCCGTCCCTCCGATCCACGATTGAATCCCAAACCAGCCGCAGGCCACCACAGCGCGCAGAATCGCCGGCAGGTTCGCACCGCGCACGCCGAAAGGAGCGCGAATAAACACCGGAAACGGAATTCCGTATCGCGTGCCCGCATGCGCATTCAGAAGCATCGGCACAAGCACGATCAGATTCCCAAGCAGCACCGTCCCGACCGCCTGCTTCCAGTCCATGCCCTTTGCGATCAGCGACGACGCAAGCTGATACGTAGTGATCTCCATCGACATCGAGAACCACAGCGCGATGTAGCTGTACGTGGTCCACGTGCGCTGTTCCGGCGTGGTAGGCGCCAGGTCGCGATTGGATAGAGTCGGATCGACGCTGCTCAAGCGGCCTCCGGGTGCAGATAGATATACAGGAACCGTCGATGAGAACGCGATAGGAATGTACTTGGTGGCGTAAAGCGTAGCATCAAGCGATTCCGCGGAGAGGCACTTTGGAAACAGCTGACTGCCGAATCCTCGCTACTTACGCGTTACTTCCACGCACCGCCGCGTGCCTCGCGCCGCAGATACTTGCCCGCGACCCGGCTTGCCGACGAACTCGCCCTTCGAGACGATCAGTTCCCCGCGTGAGTAGACATCACGAGCATTGCCGCGCACCTTGAATCCCTCAAACATCGAGTAGTCGACGCGCATGTGATGCGTCTTCGCGGAGATGGTGTGATCGGCGCTTCCATCCCACAAGACAATGTCCGCGTCGCTGCCAGCGGCAAGCACGCCCTTCTTCGGATACATGCCGAAGATGCGCGCCGGCGCGGTCGAAACAAGCTCAACAAACCGGTTCAGCGAAAGATTGCCCAGCCCCACGCCGTGATGATGCAGCAGTTGCAGCCGGTTCTCGATCCCCGGACCGCCATTTGGAATCTTCGTGAAATCATTTTTGCCCAGCGCCTTCTGATCTTCGAAGCAGAACGGGCAATGATCCGTTGAAACCACCTGCAGGTTGTCCTTGCGCAGCCCCTCCCAGAGCTTGGGCTGGTTGCGCTTCTCGCGCAACGGCGGCGTAAACACGTACTTCGCTCCCTCCCAGCCCTTGTCGACCATGTTGTCTTCGAGCGAAAGCAGCAGATACTGCGGGCAGGTCTCTGCAAACGCCGGCAGCCCGCGGTCGCGCGCCTCGCGGACTTGATTCAATGCGTCTTCGCTTGACAGATGCACGATGTACACCGGCACGCCCGCCATCTCCGCCATCGCAATCGCGCGATGAACCGCTTCCGCCTCAGCCACCGTCGGCCGCGTCAGCGCGTGATAGATGGGCGCGGTCTTCCCCTCGGCCAGCGCCTGCTGCACGATGACATCAATGACGGACCCATTCTCCGCGTGCATGCAGATCAGCGCGCCATTCTTCGCCGTCTGCCGCATGGCCTTGAAGATGGTCGCATCGTCGACCATCAGCACGTTGGGATACGCCATGAACAGCTTGAAGCTGGCCACCCCCTCGCGCACCATGTCGTCCATGTCTTCAAGTCCCGCATCGGGCAGATCGGTCACGATCATATGCAGGCCATAGTCGATGCACGCTTTGCCCTCGGCCTTCTTCCACCACGTGTCGAGCGCGGTGCGCATCTTCGTCCCGCGCGCCTGGATGGCGAAGTCCACAATCGTTGTCGTCCCGCCAATTGCCGCCGCGCGCGTGCCCGTCTCAAAATCATCCGCTGAATTCGTCCCGCCGAAGGGCATGTCAAGATGCGTATGCGCATCGATGCCGCCGGGCAGCACCAGCAATCCCGAAGCATCCACAACTTTATCGGCCGCGCTCGCTGGAATGCCGGCGCGCACTTCCTTGATCACCGCGCCTTCGATCAGCAGATCGGCTTTCATCGTCGAGTCAGCATTGACGATGGTTCCGTTTTGAATGAGAACCGAAGGCATGAGGTCGAGCCCTTATTGAAGTTGCGTCGCGTTACGATCGATGCGGTTCCACCGCACACTCCGCACCCTGCGTCCGCTGATCCCAGGTCTCCGCTGGAACCCCGGAATCCACGCGCACCATCGTAATGCAATCATCCACCGGACAAACCAGCGCGCACAGGTTGCATCCCACGCACTCGGTCTCATCTACGCGCGGAATGCGCTCCAACGGGGTGGGGTACGGACCGTGATTGGCCTCAGCCGCAGCACGCTCCTTGCGCGTCACCGGCGTAATGGCGATCGACGCGCGCATTTGCTCCTCAATTGCCGCGGGAGTTAAGTGCAGTTCCACCGGGCCGTCGATCGGGCCTTCCACGCGATCCAGATGGATGCACTGATGCGCGCCATCCCAGCACGCAATGTGGCACAGGTCGCAGCCGATGCATGTCTGCTCGTTGATGTGCGCCACGATCTTGTAATTCAGGTTCAGGTGCTTCCATTCGGTCACGCGATTGATCGAGAGCCCGCGGAAGTCCTCCAGTGTTGCAAAGCCCTTCGTCCGCATCCAGTTCTCGAGCCCCTCGGCCATATCTTCGACCACGCGATAGCCGTAGTGCATCACTGCCGTGCACACCTGCACCGTTCCGCAGCCCAGCAGCATGAACTCAACAGCATCGCGCCACGGTCGATATCCCACCAATACCCGAGAGGGGCAGCGACGCTAGGAGTCCTCGCCCATGATCTGCTGCACCATGTTCAACGCGATCGGCTTCACCGCCGGTCCGCAGTAGCCGCCGTGCGAGCTCTTCCCATCCACATTCGGCCGCGGCACAAACGTGTCGAGATCGATCCCCGTAATCGAATTGATGGTGTTGATCGCCGAGAGCCCATCTGCGCCGCCGCGCTTGGCTGCCCGCGCAATCACGCGAATGTCGCTGATGTTCGGCGTCAGCTTCACCAGAACCGGAGTCCGCGCCTTCTCCTTCACCCACCCCGTAATCATCTCGGTGTACTCGGGAACCTGGCCGACGGCCGAGCCCATGCCGCGCTCGCTCATGCCATGCGGACAGCCGAAGTTCAACTCCAGCCCGTCTGCGCCCGCATCCTCCGCGCGCGCCACAATCTCGTGCCACGCCTCGCGATTTCGAAGCCACCATCAGCGACGCAATCACGGCATGATAGGGATAGCGCTTCTTCACCTGCGCCATCTCGCGCAGATTCTCTTCCACCGTGCGGTCGCTGATCAGCTCAATATTGTTCAGACCCATCATGCGCATGGCCGTTCCAGTCGGTAGCGGAGTAGCGCGAGCACACATTCGTCACCGGCTCGCCAATCGTCTTCCACACCGCTCCGCCCCACCCCGCGTCGAACGCACGCATGATCTGCTCGCCGCAATTGGTCGGAGGCGCAGAGGCCAGCCAGAACGGATTGGGCGCATCAATGCGTCCTGCAAATCCGATGGACCCGAATATCAGGCATAAGCCGCCTCCGCAATCTTCAGGATGGCCTGTGCCGACCGCTTTCCATCGGCCACAGCATCCACCACTTCCCTGCCGCCATTCACGCAATCGCCGCCGGCAAAGTACCGCGAGTTTCCCGTTTGTCCGGTAGCCGGATCGGTCACGATGAACCCGCCCCGCACCTCGATACGGCGAAGTTCCTGCACCAGTTGCGCAAACGGAGACTGGCCGATTGCCGGAACCACGTAGTCGCACTCGATCGTGTAATGCGAATCCGGAATCGGCAGCAGTGTCTTATCCAACTTCGGTCACCTGCACGGTATCGAACAGCATTCGTCCACGCTCGTCGGTGCGGATCGCGTAGGGCTGTCGCCGCCACAGGAACTGCACGCCCTCCTGCTTGGCGTGGTCGTACTCAAAATCGAATGCCGACATCTCCCGCTCGCCCCGCCGATAGAGCAGATACACCGTATCCGCACCCAGCCGCCGCGCCGCGTTGGCCGCATCGATCGCAGTGTTCCCGGCTCCGACCACTACCACCGTTCCAGTCAGTTCGCGAAGGCGCCCGGTCTTGTACGACGCGATGAATTCCAGCGCGTTCACGACTCCCTGCTGACTCCTCGCCCGGAATGTTCATCCGCTGCATCGCTCCCAGCCCCACGCCCAGAAAGAGGAAGTCGAACTCCGATTCAAGCTCCTCAAGCGCCTCAGCAGAATCAATCGCAGCGCCGATGCGGAATTCCACTCCCATGCGGCGGATCATCTCCGCCTCGCGCAGGCTGTCTGCCGCTCGCAACTTGTACTCAGCCACGCCGTAGGTATTCAGTCCCCCAAGCAGGTCCTTGCGCTCGAGAATCGTGGCCGACGCGCCGTGGCGGCAAAGCTCGGCAGCACAAGCCAGCGATGCCGGGCCGCCGCCGATGCAGGCAACCTGCACGTTGCGCGATCTCCGGGGCGCCGTCAGCAACTCTTCGCCCGTCGCCTGGAACGAATCCATCGCATAGCGCTGTAAACGGGCAATCTGGATCGGCGCATGGTTATAGCGATGCATCACGCACGCGCCCTCGCAGAGCACCTCCACGGGACAGGCCTTCGCACAGCTTCCGCCCAGGATGTTGGCGTCGAGAATCCTCAACGCAGAGCCGCGAAGATTTCCGGTGCTGATGCGCTTGATGAATCCCGGCACGTCAATATGCGTAGGGCAAGCGCCGGTGCAGGGCGCGTCAAAACAATTCAGGCAACGATTCGCTTCAATGACTGCGGCCTGCGGCTCGAGCGGCGGCTTGATATCGCCAAACCGTTCGCGCAGCAGAAGATCATCGGGTAAAGTTGCGGTACTCATGAAGACCTCGGGGAAGCTCTCTTGTTCTCTGCCAACCTTCTTTGATTATTCTCTGCCTGCCCTCTATGGATTGACGAGAAATCTTGCCGACCGGTTTTGCTATGAGGCAACCAGGGGCCCGTACATGTCGGGACGGCGATCGCGGAAAAACTGCCACGTCCGCCGTACCTCTGCAATTTCTTCAAGATTGAGATCGGCCGTCAGCACTTCGTCCTGATCGCGCGATGCCTCGGCAAAAATCTGCCCGCGCGGGTTGGCAAAGTAGCTTGAACCATAGAATTCGCCGATATTCCACGGTGCCTCGGTGCCCACGCGATTGATCGCCGCAATAAAGTATCCGTTGGCGGCAGCATGGGCCGGCTGCTCCAGTTTCCACAGATACTCGCTAAGCCCCGCTACCGTTGCCGATGGGTTAAACACGATCTCCGCCCCGTTCAATCCCAGGCACCGTGCTCCCTCCGGAAAGTGCCTGTCGTAGCAGATATAAATACCGATCTTCGCAAAACCCAGGTCAAACACCGGGTAGCCAAGATTCCCCGGCCGAAAATAGAACTTCTCCCAGAACCCCGGCGCCACGTGTGGAATGTGCGTCTTGCGATACTTTGCCAAGGTAAGTGCCGTCATTGTGAAGCACAGCGGCCGTATTGTAAAAAATCCCTTCCTGCTCCACCTCGTACACCGGCACAACCATGGCAATGTGCAGTTCCTTCGCCAGCTGCTGCATCAGCTTCACCGTCGGCCCGTCCGGAACCGGCTCCGTCGCTCTCGTACCACTTGGTCGACTGCTCGGCGCAAAAGTAGGGCCCGTTAAAAATCTCCTGCAGGCAGACAATCTGCGCCCCATCCCCGGCCGCCTTGCGGATCAGCCCCAGGTGCTTGTCGATCATGGCGCTCTTCTGCGCCGCAAGCGGCTCGGTGGCAGCCACGGCATTCGACGCCTGGATGATGGAACATCGGACTACGCGCGGCGGCATTCGGAGGCGACTCCCGTCGGAAAGGGGATGAATAATAGACGTTATCGCACCGAATCAGGCTAGGGCAAGAGCTATCGATTGGATTTAAAGCACTTCGATCCAACCGTGTTCACCCGGTAAAAGCAGAATTGTCAGGCCAGACTCCCGCTCGTCCAAGCGCGCAGACGCTCAGTAGGGGATCTTGTTCGGCGCAGCGATCCAGGCAGCAAAGCTGGCCCACGCCTCGTCACGAAGAAATTGTTTCTCCTCCAGTGAACGGTCAGCCCGATCCTTCCGAAATTCCGCGTACAGGCAAGCATCATCAAAGCCGGCCTTGGCCGCGTCTTCAGCGCTCGCTCCGTAGAACACCGCGTCGAGCCGCGCCCAGTGCGAGGCCGCCAGGCACATCGGGCAAGGCTCGCAACTGGTGTAAAGCTCGCATCCGGCCAGCGAGAACGTGTTCAGTGCCCTGCAGGCGTTTCGAATCGCCGTCACCTCGCCGTGGGCGGTCGGGTCATTCGTCGCCGTCACCATGTTCACGCCTTCGGCAATCACTTGTCCGTCGTGCACAATCAGCGCCGCAAACGGACCTCCGTTGCCGGATGTCACGTTCCGCGTAGCCAGCGCGATCGCCTGGCGCAGAAACTCAAGATTGGGCTGACGAGTCATAGTGGCTTGCCTTCGAAGCTTCCAAAGGTAAAGTAAACACAGTATGGCACAGGCTTTACGATCGACTCGCGTCCTTACGCCCGACGGGCTCAGGCCCGCCGCGCTGATCATCGACGGCGAAAAGATCGCGGCCATCCACACATGGAACGACGTTGCCACCGCGGCCAGCCTGCTCGACTTCGGCGACCTGCTTATCCTGCCCGGCCTGGTCGACTCGCACGTGCACATCAACGACCCCGGACGCGACTGGGAAGGCTTCGATACGGCCACCCGTGCTGCAGCCGCTGGCGGCGTTACCACTCTCGTCGACATGCCCCTGAACTGCATTCCCGAAACCATCAACGTGCCGGCCCTCGACGCCAAGCGCAATGCCGCCGCAAGAACAAACATGGGTGGATTGGGCCGCGTGGGGAGGTGTCGTGCGCGGCAACGCAGAGGAACTGCCCGCCTTGGTGCAAGCGGGCGTTCCGGGATTCAAGTGCTTCCTGATCCACTCCGGCATCGACGGATTTTGCTGGGTGAACGAATCTGACCTCCGTCTGGCCCTCGCAAGGCTTGCACGGCACCGGCCTCTCGCTACTGGCCCATGCCGAAGTTGCCGGCCCCGTTGAATCCGCCACGGCAGCCCTCAATCGCAGACCGCGCAGACTGGCGCCAGTTCTCGACCTATCTCACCTCGCGCCCCGACGCAGCCGAAACGGAAGCAATCGAGCTCCTGATCCGCCTTGCCGAAGAATTCCAGACGCCAATCCACATCGTTCATCTCTCCAGCGCCAAAGCTCTGCCCTTTCTCGCGGAAGCGCGCGCCTGCGGCGTGCCCGTCACAGTAGAAACCTGCGTCCACTACCTCTGGTTCGCAGCAGAGGAAATTCCAGACGGCGCGACAGAATTCAAATGCGCCCCGCCGATTCGCGACGCAGCCAATCGCGAGGAACTCTGGGCGGCGCTCGAATCCGGACTCATCGACATCGTCGCCACCGATCACTCTCCTTGCCCGCCCGCCATGAAACATCGCGACGAAGGACGCTTTGACCTTGCCTGGGGCGGCATCGCCAGCCTCGGCCTTGCACTCCCCGTGATGTGGACCGCCCTCCACCAGCGCGGGCACGATGTCGCACAATCCGCCGAACGCATCGGCAAATGGATGGCCGCCGGCCCGGCGCGACTCGCCGGATTCACGGGCCGCAAAGGCGTCCTCGCTCCCGGCGCCGATGCCGACCTCGTCGTCTTCGACCCCGACGCCGCCTGGACCGTCACCCCCGACGACCTCCACTTCCGCCACAAGCTCTCGCCCTACCTCGGCGCAAACCTCCGCGGACGAGTGCAGGAAACCTGGCTCCGCGGCCGGCGCATCTTCCGCGACGGCAAGTTCGAAAGCGAACCCACCGGAAGAGAGTTGGTGCGCAAGTGACCGAACGCGCAAAACGCGTCATCGCCGAATGCCGAACCATCGCCTCCATGAGTGAAGAGCCCGGCCGCACCACCCGCCGCTTCCTCACCCCTCCCGTTCGCCAGGTTCACCAGCACCTGCGCGCCCGCATGGAAGCCCTCGGCATGGCCGTCACCATCGACGCCGTCGGCAACCTGCGCGGCCTCTTGCACTCCGCCCGACGCATCCAGCCAGACGCCTCATTCTCGGCTCCCACATCGACACCGTCCCCGACGCCGGCGCCTTCGACGGCGTGCTCGGCGTCGTTCTCGCGCTTGAATTCGTCGAATCCGCCCGCACCCTCCGCCTGCCCTTCGCGCTTGAAGTCATCGCCTTCTCCGAAGAAGAAGGCGTTCGCTTCGGCGTCCCCTTCATCGGAAGCCGCGCAGTCGCCGGCCGCCTCGATCCCGCAATTCTTGCGTTGAAGGATGCGGAAGGCATCTCGATACGTCAGGCCATCGAGACCTTCGGGCTCGATCCCGAACCGCGATCGCTCGACGCGGTCGCCGAAGACCATGCCATCGGCTTCGTCGAGTTCCACATCGAACAGGGCCCCGTGCTTGAAGCCGAAGACCTCGCCGTCGCCGCGGTCACCAGCATCGTCGGCCAGGGCCGTTTCGATCTCGCCTTCATCGGCCACGCCAATCACGCCGGCACCACGCCCATGCACCTGCGCCGCGACGCCCTCGCCGCCGCCGCCGAGTGGATCACGAAAGTCGAAGCCCGGGCGCTCAAAACCGAAGGCCTCGTCGCGACCGTGGGCAAGCTCGAACCGCAACCGAACGCCGGCAACGTGATTCCCGGCTCCGTGCGCCTGAGCCTCGACATTCGCCACCCCCACGACGAAGCGCGGCGAAGCGCGACCGAAGACCTGCTCGAACAGGCCGACGGCAATCGCCGCACGTCGCGGCCTGCAAGTTCGAACACACAATGAAAATGGATGAGCCCTCCGTGCCCATGGATGAGCGCCTCACCGCGTTCATGACCGACGCAATCGAAGCCGCCGGCCTGCCGGTCAAATCGATGCCCAGCGGCGCGGGCCACGACTCGATGATCATGGCCGGCCGCATGCCCACCGCGATGCTCTTCCTCCGCAGCCCCGGCGGCATCAGTCATCACCCCGACGAAACAGTCCGCGAAGAAGATGTAGAAGCCGCCCTGAGCGTCGGCGAGAAATTTCTGGAACGCCTCGCCGCCGAAGTCCGATAGAATCCCAGAACATCACCGACGAGCACGAGGTCCAGCTTGCATCACCTGGGATCAACCCGAAGCAGCCTCAAACCGGATCACCTGCTGCAGACTCCGGACACCTTCGTGCGCACTCCCCTTCCCGGCGCCACCGGCGTCGACTTAATCGTGCACGCCGGCCCGCAGCTTGGCGCCAGCTTCACCCAGATGACCGCGGAGTTCGCAGCGGGAGGCACCCTGGGACCCGCGCCGGCACAGCGTTTTCTCTACGTCCTCGCCGGCGAGCTGGCGCTCACCATCGGCGAAAAGAAGCATCTTCTCGGACCGGGCGGCTATGCCTACCTGCCCACCGCAACAGCCCACACCGTTACGGCCGTCACCTCCGCCAGAGCAGCCGTGATCGAAAAACCCTACGAACCCCTGCCCAGCGGACCGGCGCCAGCAGTTGTTGTCGGCCACGAATCCGTCCATCAGTGAAGTTGCCCTCATGGGGGATGAATCGCTGCGCGTTCGCTCCCTCATGCCCGACACCGACGCCTACGACTTCGCCGTGAACACCATGACCTACGATCCCGGCGCCGGCGCTCAGCATGGTCGAGATTCACGTGATGGAGCACGGCCTGCTCATGCTCGAGGGCGGCGGCATCTACCGCCTCGGCGACTCCTGGTATCCCGTCGAAGCCGGCGACTTCATCTGGATGGCCCCTTACTGCCCGCAATGGTTCGGCGCCATCGGCAAGAAGCCCGCAAAGTATCTCATCTACAAAGACTGGCGCCGTCATCCGCTCCCACCCCACCGACGAAAACAAATCGGCGGCGACCCGTACAGGGAGCGTGAACATGGAAACCCGCCCCGCGCTCTCCATCGACAAGCTCATCGCGGAACTGCACGCCCTCGCGCAAATCTCCGAAGCCGATCCTCCTGTCGTCACCCGCATCGTCTTCAGCGAGGCCGACCTGCGCGCGCGCGCCTACGTCAAAGACCTCTGCAGCAGGCCGGCCTCACCGTCCGCGAAGACGCCGTCGGCAACACCTTCGCGCGCTGGAGTGGCACCGAACCCGACCTCGCGCCCATCGGCACCGGCTCGCACATCGACGCCATTCCCAACGCCGGCCTCTACGACGGATGCGTCGGCGTGCTCGGCGGCCTCGAAGCCATTCGCGTTCTGCAGCAACTCGGCTTCAAGCCGCGCCGATCGATCGAACTGGTCATCTTCACCGCCGAAGAGCCCACCCGCTTCGGCATCGGCTGCCTCGGCAGCCGCATGATGGCCAGCGTGCTCTCACCCCGACGCAGGCGCTCGCCCTGCGCGACAAGGAAGGCCGCAGCCTCGAAGAACTGCGCACCGCGCCGGATTCACCGGCCCGCTGGAATCCGTCGCCCTGCCCGCCGGACGCTTCCACCAGTTCATCGAGCTGCACATCGAGCAGGGTCCGATCCTCGAGCAGGAAGGAATCGACCTCGGCCTCGTCACCCACATCGCCGCCCCGGCCAGCCTGCGCATTCTCATCGAAGGCGAAGGCGGCCACGCCGGCGGCAAGCTGATGCCCGGCCGCAAAGACGCGCTCGCCGCCGCCGCCGAGCTGATCCTCGCTCTCGAAGCCGCCGCCAAATCCACCGGCGCCATCGACACCGTCGGCACCGTCGGCGTCTGCGAAGTCTTTCCCGGCGCGGTCAACAGCATTCCCTCGCGCGTCCGCCTCGAAACCGACATTCGCGACATCGACGGCGCCCGCCGCGACAGCGTGCTCGGCGCTCTGAAAGCCGCATGTGCCGACGTCGCCAGCCGCCGCGGCGTCTCGATCGCGACCGAGCTCGTCAACGCCGACCCGCCCGCCACCTGCGATCCCGACAATCCTCGACGCCCTGGAGGAAGCCGCAAAAGCCGCAGGCAAGACCTACAAGCAGAATGGTGAGCCGCGCCTATCACGATTCGCTCTTCATGGCCCGCATCGCGCCGGTCGCCATGCTCTTCATTCCCTGCCGCGGCGGCGTGAGCCACCGGCCCGACGAATACGCCTCGCCCGAGTGGATCGGCAGCGGCGTTCACGTGCTGTGCGCGAACGCTCGCGACGCTCTCGTCCTAACGCTCGCGGCTTTGCAATCTGTCGCGCGCCGTTGTATGCTATGCCTCAACCCGTACGGCGCTTGCACTTCCCTACCCATGAGCACGCATCGCGAAAAACCGCATCGTTGGCGCCTCCGTCCCCCGCAAGGAAGGAGTGGACAAGCTGCTGGGGCGCGGCCGCTACGTCGACGACATCGAGCGCGAGGGCATGTGGTACGGCGCCACCGTTCGCAGCACCATTCCGCGCGGACTCATCCGCTCCATCGCGCTTCGATCGCCGCATCGACTGGACCGAATTCACCGTCGTCACCGCCGCCGATATTCCCGGCAAGAATCACATCCAGCTCATCGTCGCCGACCAGCCCTGCCTCGCCGACGGCAAGGTCAATCACTGCGACGAAGCCATCGTCCTGCTCGCGCACCCCGACAAGCACAAGCTGCGCGAAGCCGTGGACGCCGTGCACATCGAATACGATCCGCTGCCGCCCGTCTTCACCATCGAAGAGAGCGAGCGACAGGAGATCGTCGTCTGGGGCGCGGACAATCTGCTTCAAAAGCTTTCTGCTCGAAAAAGGCGATGTCGACTCCGCGTGGGCCCAGGCCGCGCACATCGTCGAAGGCGAATACCGCACCGGCGCGCAGGAGCATCTCTACATCGAAAACAACGGCATGATCGCCGAGTACAGCGCGGAAACCGGCGTCACCGTGTGGGGATCGCTGCAGTGCCCCTACTACGTGCACAAATCGCTGCTCGCCGTCTTCGATCTGCCCGAAGACAAGAGTGCGCGTCATCCAGACCGAAACCGGCGGCGCCTTCGGCGGCAAGGAAGATTATCCCTCCATCCTCGCCTCGCACGCGGCTCTGCTGGCCATGAAGAGCGGCCATCCGGTGAAGATGGTCTACGACCGCATGGAAGATCTCGCCGCGACCACCAAGCGCCATCCCTCGCGCATTCGCCATCGCACCGCGCTCGACGCAAGACGGCAAGCTGCTGGCCATGGACATCGATCTCGCCACCGACGGCGGCGCCTACTCAACGCTTTCCTCCACCGTGCTCTCGCGCGCCACGCTTCACTCGCCCGGTCCCTACGTCTGCCCCAACGTGCGCGTTCGCTCGCATGCCTGGGCCACCAACACCGTTCCCTACGGCGCGTTTCGCGGCTTCGGCGCGCCGCAGGCCATCTTCGCCATCGAGCGCCACATGGACGAGATCGCCGCTGCCATCGGCATCGACCCGATCGAACTGCGCCGCCGAAACTTCCTTCACGACGGCGACACCACCGCCACCGAACAGGTGATGCGCGAGCCCGTCATCCTCGATCAAGCTGCTCGATCGCGCGCTCGCCGAGAGCGACTACCACGCCAAGCGCGCGCGATTCGCGCAGAAAATCCGCACAAGCGCCGTCAAGCGCGGCATGGGCATTGCGGCCTTCTATCACGGCTCCGGCTTCACCGGCTCCGGTGAGCGCTATCTCAACTCGCTCGCCGGCATCGATGTCACGCCCGAGGGCAAAGTGCGCGTGCTCGTCGTCAAGCACCGAATTCGGCCAGGGCACCAACACAATCCTCACGCAGATCGCCGCCGAAGCCATCGGCATCGACTACGACGACGTGATCATGGCCCCGCCCGACACCGGCATCGTTCCCAACAGCGGGCCCACCGTCGCCTCGCGCACATCCATGGTCGTCGGCCGCCTGATTGAGCGCGCCAGCCATGCAGCTCGTTGCCATGCTGCGCGAACAGCGCCGGCCTCGCCGAACACTTCGCGCGCGAGGAATTCTTCGCCGCCTGCGAACGCCTCGCGCCGCGCAACGGCGAAGTTCGTCTCGCTCTGCCGCTACGAAGCCCCGCCCGGCATCTTCTGGGACGATCAGAAATATCGCGGCGAAGCCTATCCCGCCTATCGCATGGTCCGTTCAGGTCGCGCAGGTCGCCGTGGACACCGTCACCTACTCCGCCGAAGTCGAAGAGTTCTGGGCCGTGCAGGAGGTCGGCCGCGTGCTCAATCCCGTCCTCGCCGGCGGGCAGATCGAAGGCGGCGTCGCGCAGGGCATCGGCTACGCGCTCTACGAAAAAGTGGTCTGGCAAAACGGCCACATGGCCAACAACCAGATGACCAACTACATCATGCCCACCGCCGAAGATGTTCCGCCGATTCACGTCTTCTTCGAAGAGATTCCCTTTCAGCACGGCGGCCTTCGGCGCCAAGGGCATCGGCGAACTGCCCCACGACGGCCCGGCTCCCGCGATCCTCAACGCCATCAGAGACGCCACCGGCGTTAGCTTTCACTGCCATTCCGCTGCTGCCTGAAGACCTGTTCGCGGAGCTGCACGCGCGCGCGAGTCCGATCGAGGAGCCCGCGGCCGTATGAGCGACTGCCACAGCCACGATTCGCTTCACCGTCAATGGCGAACATCGCGCTGTCGCAAGCACCGCCCATGAAGCGCCTGCTCGATGTGCTGCGCGAAGACCTGCACCTGACCGGAACCAAGGAAGGCTGCGGCGAAGGCGAGTGCGGCTCGTGCTCCGTGCGCATGAACGGCGAACTGGTGAACAGTTGCCTGGTTCCCGTTCTGCAGGCCGAAGGCGCCGACATTCAAACCGTCGAAGGGCCTCGGCGCAGATCGGCGCGCTGCATCCGCTGCAGCAGGCGTTTCTCGAGTGCGGTGGCGCGCAATGCGGCATCTGCACGCCCGGCATGCTGATGGCCGCAACGCATCTGCTCGCCAGCAATCCGCACCCGACCATGGCTGAAATTCGCGAAGGCCTCGCCGGCAATCTCTGCCGCTGCACCGGCTTCATGCGCATCTTCGAGTCGGTGATCGCGGCCGCAGCCAAGGCAGGCGACTCCCAGCGAGAAGCACATGCGCGGTAATCCGCAAGCTCCACCAGCTGATCGCGCCGGGCAGCCTCGACGCGGTGCTCGGATCTGCTCGCTGCCGAGCCTGGCGAGTGGACACCGATCGCCGGCGGCACCGAGCTGATGGTGGCCTCACGCCGCCGGCCGTCTCAGCGCCGCCAAGCTCGTCAGTCTGTGGGGCACTTCGCGAACTTGCGCTTCATCAAGCCACACGTCGACAGCATCGCCATCGGTGCCGGCGCAACCTTCCGCGATTTGCGCGCACACGCAGCAATTGCCGCCGATTTTCCGCTTGCTCGCGAAAGCCGCAAGCTGGATCGGCTCCATCGCCAACCAGAGCCGCGCCACGATCGGCGGCAACCTCGTCAACGGCTCGCCCGCTGCCGACTCCTCGCCTGCGCTCCTCGTCTACGACGCGGAGATCGAACTGATCTCGGTGCGCGGCAGGCGGCGCATTCCCTACTCCGACTTCCACACCGGCTACAAGCAGAACGCCATGGCCGCCGATGAACTGCTCTTCGCAGTGCATCTGCCGCGCCGATTCGCGCACCATCGCCAATACCTGCGCAAAGTCGGCACGCGCCGCGCCATGGCCATCTCGAAGGTTGCGCTCGGCGCCACTGCCCTCATTAGCGACGGCGTCATCAACGAAATTCGCCTCGCCGCCGCCAGCCTCGCCCCTTTCCCCGCGCGCCTCTACAAATGCGAAGCGGCACTCGCCGGCAAAGCCCTCACGCCCGCGCTCATCGCAGCCGCGCGCCAGGCCCTGCTCGCCGAGGCGCAGCCCATCGACGACATCCGCTCCACCGCCGAATATCGCAAGGCTGTCGGCGCCAATCTGCTCGAAGAATTTCTCCGCGGACTAATACCTGAGACCGATGCCCAATGAATTCCGTCCTCGCAGCCTGGAACAACGCCGTTGAGCAAGCCGCTACTGAAGCCATGCTCGCCTGTTGCGGCGCGAGCCGCTGGGCCACCGAGATGGTCGCCCTGCGCCCCATCACCACCATCCTCGCCCTGAGCGAAGCCGCTGACCGCGTCTGGGCCGCCATGGACGAACCCGACTGGCTGGAAGCCTTCGCCTGCCATCCCCGCATCGGCGAACGCAAAGCTCCCTCACGCATCCGCAACGTCCGCAGCCTGGTCCGAGCAGGAGCAATCCGGCGCCACCAGCGCGCCGACCGCGTCATGCGCGAACTCGCCGAACACAATCTCCTCTACGAACAACGCTTCGGCTTCACCTACATCGTCTGCGCCACCGGCAAGAGCGCCGACGAGATGCTCGCCATCCTCAAGCGCCGCCTCGCCAACGACCGCATGGCAGAATTGAGAGAAGCCGCCGAACAGCAACGGCAAATCATGCAGATTCGTCTGGGAAAGTGGTTGCTGTCATGAGCAGAATCACTACGCACGTCCTCGACACCGTCCTCGGCAAACCAGCCGCCGGCATCGCCGTGCGATTGGAACACCAGCAGGACGGCCGATGGAATGAAGTCGCTCGCGGAGAGACGGACAATGACGGCCGTTGCGCAAATCTCGTCCCCAACGCCGCACCCGGCCTCTACCGTCTTACGTTTCAGACCGGCGACTATTTCTCTCGCCACGCCCGCACCAGCATCTATCCCGAAATTGCAATCACATTCCGTTGCGGCAACGACGCGCACTACCACCTGCCGCTGCTCTTGAGCGACAACAGCTACACAACCTACCGAGGAAGCTGATCGATGGCACGACTGGGTGAAAATCGCTACGGAAAATCGCGCGTGCGTCTCTCGCGCATCACGCGCCTCGCCGACAGGCACGAGTTTAACGAGTGGTCGGTTTGCGTGTTGCTCCACGGCGATTTCGAAACCAGCTTCACCCACGCTGACAACAGCAAAATCCTGCCCACCGACACCATGAAGAACACCGTCTACTCCATTGCGTGCGACTCCAAGGCCGGCACGATCGAGGAATTTGCAATGGAGCTCGGCGAGTATCTGCTCAGCAACAACCCGCAGGTATCAAGGGTCAGCATTGAAGTCGAAGAGAGATGCTGGGAACATCTTCAACTCGACGGCAAACCCGATCCGACAACCTTCAAAATGGGCGGCCCTGAGTTGCACACCACGCACGTCGAGCGCGAGCGGAACGGCGGCTGGGTCGTCACTTCCGGCGTCGATGGCCTCACCATTCTCAAGACCACAAAATCTGCATTCACCGGCTACATCAAGGACCGGCTGACGACTCTGAAACCCGCCACTGACCGCATCTTCGGCACACAAGCCACCATCACCTGGGACTATGTCTCCCCGATCAGAACTTCGCTGAGATTCGCGCGCGCATCATCGCCGCTCTGCTCAGGGAATTTGCCGCGCACAACAGCATGAGCGTGCAGCACACCCTGTTCGACATGGGCAAAGCTGCGCTCGCCGCCGCGCCGGAGATCGCGCGCATTCACCTCACCATGCCCAACCTCCACCACCTGCTTGCCGATCTCGCGCCATTCGGACAGGACAATCCCAACCACATCTTCGTCCCCATCGACGAGCCGCACGGCTACATCGAAGCCACCATCGAACGCTGACTTAAGTCAGCTCCGCCCAGGTCTTCCGGCCGATCGATATCAACTTCTCCGCCCGCAAGCGGCATCGGCACAAGACGCCACGCTCGCTCATCGAACAGCCGGCGCGCCCCCTGATCGCCGCGCAACGCCATCAGATCTGGATAAGCACTCCGCGGAAAGATTGCCGGAATTCCCAGAATTCCGGCGTACGCCGAAGCCACCACCGTTGGTTCCGATTGCAAAACAAACCTTGTGATCATCCCGCGCAAATGGTCCGATGTCACGCGCGGCTGATCGCAACTCATCAGCAATGCACCGGCGGCGTCCGCCGCATTCATCTCAACCGCCCGGATACCCGCCCTGATCGAACTGGCGAATCCCCTCTTCCCATTCGCCATTCACTGCGATCAACGCCGCGCCGAAATCGACCGCATCTTCGATCGCCTCGCGATGTGCGCCAAGCACCACAACCACCGGTGCCGCGCCTGCCTCATGGGCAATCCGAATCGCCCGCTGCAGCAATGGCTCGCCGTCGATCATCACCAACTGCTTGGGCCGGCCAAGACGGCTGCTCGACCCCGCCGCTACGATGATGGCTGCAACCGACATTCGCATCAGTCTACTCCCACATTCCTTGACGCAACCTCCACGTGCAGGAAACACTAGCTCCATCGGGCAACAATTCTTGAGCGCGAGGCTGATTGGTGAGCGATCAGAAAACCGCAACCAGCCGCGGTGTATCCGAAAAGCGACGCGAAGGAAGCCTACGGTCTGCACGCCGGTGTGCTGGGCCCCATCGAGACGCTGGCGCAATCCGTCTCCGCCATGGCGCCGTCCACTTCGCCCTCGCTCACCATTCCGCTGGTCTTCGCTCTCGCCGGAAACGCAACGTGGTTCGTATACCTGCTCGCCACCGGCGCAACGTTGCTCGTCGGCTTCTGCGTCAGCCGCTTCGCGCGTCTCTCCGCCTCGCCGGGATCGCTCTACACCTACACGGCCGACACGCTGCCGCCGTTCCTTTGGCGTCGCTGCGGCATGGGCGCTGTTGCTGGCCTACCTTGCCACCGGCGCTTCTGTTGCGGGCGGCGCGCTCTACTACGCCAACCTGCTTTCGCAGCAGTTCCTTCCATTGCATCCCGCCCGCGTTGCTCACGCTGATCGCGTCTGCGCCGCGGCCGGCATTCGTCGCCTATCGCGACGTAAAGCTCTCCGCCGAGTTGATGCTGTGGATTGAAGTCTGCTCCGTGAGTCTCATCGTCATCGTGCTCAGCGTCATGCTGGTGCGCTTCGGATTCCATCTTGACCTGGACCAGTTCCGGCTTGCGCGGAGTTTCGCTCTCCGCCCTCGGACCCGCGCTGGTGCTATCGATGTTCAGCTTTGTGGGGCTTTGAAAGCGCCACCACGCTTGGCGGCGAAGCACGCGAGCCCGCTGCGCACCATTCCGCGCGCAGTGATTCAATGCGCCATCCTGGCCGGCATCTTCTTCGTGCTCTGCTCGTACTCTGAGGTGCTGGGTTTCCGCGGCGAATCCGGCAAGCTCAGCGAATCCACAAGCCCACTGCATCTTATGGCCAGCAAGGCCGGCATCTCTCCCGCTCGGCGTCGCCATCGATTTCGGAGCGTTCATCAGCATGGTGGCCTGCGTGCTCGCCTGCACTACCGCCGCGGCGCGCGTGCTGCTGCGCATGGCGCACGGTGGACTGCTACCACGGCCTTTCGAGCGCACCAGCCAGCAGCATGGCACACCCGGGGCCGGCATTGTTCTTTCCGCCGGTCATGTTCTGCCTCCACCGCCGTCATGTTCCATGCGGCGACTGTACCGGCTCCGACATGTACGATCTGTTCGGATCGCTTTCGGTGTTCGGATTTCTGACTGCCTACGCGCTGGTCGCAGTGGCTCTGCCGTTTGCGCGACGGCGCACTGGGCCAGCATTCACCATTTCGTCGCGGCATCAGCGCGCTCACCGTTCTGGTCGTCATCCTCATCGCCGTTTACGATCTGCGCTCCACCGCCGACGTCATCCACGCACGCTTCCCTACATCTACATCGCATTTACATCGCCGCTGGTCTGGCCTGGTATGCGGCCCGGCGCAAGCGGTTGCCCGTCGCGCACTGAATCGTCAGGGCTGGGTGTCCGCATCCGGCTGCAACAACAGCAGCATCACCAGCCCGACCACGGCAAACATCCGGAATGCCTCTTCCTGCCCGTTCCAAACGTGCGACTGCCACATCAGGAACCACTCTCCGCCGACATCGAGAAAGCCCACAAGCCACATCAGCAGCGAGAGAGTCAGAGCCATCACGGCTACGCGCTTCCTGGCGTTGAACACAAGCGCAGCCTCGCGCATTGACCGCAATAAGCGCACAACGCCCCACCAGGCGAGCACTGCGGTTGCGCTCTCCCAGCCAATGATCCCCCAATAAAAGGCCAGATGCAGGCCCGGCGACTGAATCGCGCGCCACATTCCGTGATTCCCGGGAATAGTCGTATCCATCGTGAGCACATGCCGCACGAACTCGTAGTTCGAGTTAAAGTCCGTGAGATTTCCGAACGCCACCAGTGTGAAGTACAACGCGATTCCCGCCACCAGCAAGAGTTTTGCCCACCGGGTCATCATGCGCAAGACCTCCATGGCTTTCGAAACCGCAGTTCCAAGTCACTTCGTGGGAGTTGAAGAGGCTTGGCCAATGCTAGCGCTACTCCGCGGTAAGTCAACGCCAAACTCATAGCCACAATCGCTCGCCAGGTCATCGCAACCAAAGTTCATCACATTGTGGAAAACTGGTCCATTCGCTGCAAAACCAGTGCAATACATCCCTGATCGTGAGCCGGAACACGGTTGGAGCAGGAATTCCTTAGATGAATTTTATGCGAATATTGCTATCCTTATCGCACGCTGCAATAGCCATAGCCAGCAGGGGCCGGGCCGAAAGAAACTTATCGCGCCGCTTGCGTCCGCTTTCATTTAAACCCAAACATCCGGGCACACAGTCACACATTGCACTCGTAGAATTCAACCTTCAAACAAGATTGCAGGAAAACCTTTTCGAGGCCGCAACTTTGACGCATTTCATTCGCATTCACTCAAGATTGTTCCTCAGGCTGCTTGCATTCACGGCGGCCGTTGCGCTGTGCAGTTGTCACGCATTGGCCCAGCAAACGCTTGGCGGCATCACCGGTGAAGTTTCTGATGCTTCAGGCGGCGTCATTCCTAACGTCACCGTAACGGTGGTGGATGAGCAGACCTCGCTTACCCGCACCACCACCACCAACGGTTCTGGAACCTACCAGTTCGTGAATCTGCCCATCGGCACCTACACCATCACCTACAAGGCTGAAGGATTCGATGTGCAGAAAACTCAACACATCACCGTCCAGGCCAACCGGACAGCAACTGTGAACGCAGCGCTCAAGGTGGGCCAGACCACCACCACCGTCGAGGTGCAGGCTACGCCGCTGATGAATGCAGTGGATACCACGGTCGGCTACGTGCTCGATACCTCACAGATCGACGCCGTGCCCCTCTCCACCGGAAGCTTCACCGGTGTGGCGATTCTTTCACCCGGCGTCAATGCCGAACTTTCCGGTGGAACCGGCTCCAACAGCGGTCTCGGCAACGCCCCCATCTGGGCCAACGGACAGCGCGACACCAGTAACAGCTTCTCTTTGAACGGCGTTGACGCCAGCAATCTGTTCAACGGCAAAAGCACCAGCCAGGTGCCATCGGCTCGCGTCATCAACAGCACCGGCGTCTCCAGCACCATTGGGGCTGGCGGCGTCATTCCTTCGACGGCTTCCATCTACCTCTCCATCGGCAACGCCATTCCGACACCCGCGCCTGAGACCATCGAAGAGGTCCGCGTCAACGCCTCGATGTACGACGCGCAGCAGGGATCGACATCCGGCGCGCACATCGACATGAGCACCACAGCCGGCACGAATGCCTTCCACGGCACCGCCTATGTGCGCCGTGGCACCAACTGGATCAATGCGGCGCCATTCTTCTTCAACCAGGACCCGAGCATCCCGCAGAACCTGAAGGTACCGCAATTGCACCGCTACACCGCGGGCGGCACGGTCGGCGGCCCGATCATCAAGAACAAGCTCTTCGGATTTCTCGCGTATCAGCACCTGCACGTATCCGACCAGGAGATCGGCGACGACTTCCTCGATGTTCCCGTCGGCCTCAGCGATCAACGCGACGCCTCGACGCTCGCCGGTCTCGTCAACAACTCCTTCTCCAGCATCAACGGCAACACCGTCACCGCCGCCGAGGTCGATCCCCTCGCTCTCGCTCTGTTCAATTCGCCCGCGCTTCCCGGCGAACCCGGCAAGTGGCTCATCCCCAACGATGGCGGCATCGCTCCCAACCGCAGCCCACATCGACAACGCCTTCCTTCCCGGTACCGGCCGCTTCAAGGCCGACATGGCGGTGGCCGACCTGGACTACAACGCGACAACCAAGGACACGCTCTCGCTGAAGTACTACTACCAGCACGATCCCACGCTGGCGCCGTACTCCTACTCGAGCGTCCCTGGATTCACTGAGCACCTCGACTCCGGCGCGCAGGTCTTTTCCATCACCAACACCTACATCGTCAAGTCCAACCTCAGCACCACGCAGACCCTCGGCGTCCTGCGCGAGAAGAACTGGGGAGACAACGAGCAGCCCTTCGGGCCCAATACCATCCCAGGCGGTTCGGTCGGCACATCAGTCCATCAACGTCTTCGGATCGAATTACTTTCCCGGCGTCTCGATCTACAACGTGCTCGGCCAGTATCAGCCGGTCGGACAGCCATCCCAGGCCATCCTGAACATCGGCCCCAACGCGGAGGGCCAGGCTGCCAACACCGGTGTGTTCCAGAACCGCCTCGCGCCCTCGGGCAACGCCATCTGGACGCTGGGCAAGCACACCCTCAGCTTCGGCGCCAACTACAGCTACACGCAGCTCAACACCATCGACAAGCGCACCGGCACGGGCACGGTTGCCACCGACGACTTCAGCCAGATGCTGCAGGGCTATGTCACTCCGGGCAGCTCGGCCACCGGCTTCTACGTCAGCTTCGTTCCTGCAGGGCAACGCCAACCGCTACTATCGCGCCAACCAGCTGGGCATGTATGTGCAGGACAAGTTCCAGGTCACGCCGACGCTCTCGCTCACCGCCGGCGTCCGCTACGACTGGGACGGCGGCCTGACCGAAAAATATGGCCGCATCTTCAACTTCGATCCCACGCGTTACAACTACGACGTAGCTTCGGACACCATCGTCGACTCCGGCCTGATCATCGCCGGCAACAACGCCAACGGCACTTCGGGCGTCAGCCCCACCACGCTCACCGGCCGCCAGTGGGGCATCGCTCCGCGCATCGGCGCTGGCATGGCAGCCCGGCATCTTCCACAACAAGGTGGTCGTCCGCACCGGCGTCGGCATCTACTACGATCGCGGCGAGCTGTTCAGCTACTTCTCGCCGGGCTACGCCATCGGCACCGTCACCGGCGGCCCCTTCGGCGTCAACCAGCAGTTGCCTTTCGTGAATGCGTCAACCTGCCCGACGACCTCGCAGTCCCTCTACGAGTACTACATTCCGACCTGCGGCGGCAGCGGCGGATTCGGTCCGCCCACCGGCCCGCCGACGCCGCAGACCGGCAACCTCGAAAATCCCTACGGCACGGCGCTTCAGCACGCCGCGCCCAGCAATCCCAAGGCCTCCGATCTCAGCAAGCTACCTGCCCAATGCCTGCAGCATCGAAAACAACGGCACCGGCCTCGACGGCGTGATTAACAACGGCCAGCCCATCTCGCTGGGCGTCTACGACCGCGCCAACAAGCTGCCCTACACCTATCAACTACACGCTGGACATTCAGTGGCAGCCGCGCAACGACCTGGCCATCGAAATCGGCTACGTCGGCAACCTCGGTCGCCATCAGGTCATTCCGGTGCCCTTCAATCAGCCCAACATCGCCTCGCCATCCAACCCGCTCCTCGCCGGCAGCCCGTACCAGCAGAACTACAGCTACGGCTACAACGTGGACGGCGTTCCAGCGACTGCCGACGACGGCACCTACTACCTGGCCAACTACGAAGGCGGCAACGTCGACCTGCGCGTTCCCTACATCGGCTACGCGGCCGAGTCCATCGACCTACAAGGCCGCCGGCGTCGACGCCTACAACGCCCTGCAGGCGCACGTTGAAAAGCGCATGAGCCACGGCATCCAGGTCGGCGCGTCCTACACCTACTCGCACGCACTCGACGAGCAGAGCGGCCTGGGCCTCTTCTACAACGGCAACAACCCTCTCAACCTGCGCAGCGGCTACGGCTCGGCCGACTTCGACCGCACCCACGTCATCAACTTCAACTACGTCTTCCAGCGTGCCCGACTTTGCGCGGAAGCACTACGCTCGCCGGCAAGGTCATCGACGGCTGGTCGCTGGTCGGCCTGACCGTGCTGCAGAGCGGCCAGCCCTACAGCATCATCGACTTCTCCGGCGCCGTCGGCAGCATCTACTACTCGACCGCCGACGGCATCACCAACCCCATCGTTCCGCTGGCCACTGGCTGCACGGCCAAGAGCGCCATGACCGGCGCCTCCGGCGCATGGTACTTCGGCAGGCGGCAAGCACTGCCCTGAATCCAGCCTGCTTCACCCTGCCGCTGCTTGCCAGCGGGCGGCCTCGGCGGCGCGATTCCCATCCTCCGATCCCTACGAGACCGGCTTCACCACCGGCCAGCGCAACATCTTCCGCCAGGCCTTCCAGAAGCGCGCCGATGCCTCGCTCGTGAAGAGTGACCAGCTTCAACGAGCGCTACAGCCTGAAGTACACCTTCGACGTCTACAACCTGACCAACACCACCAGCTTCGATGTTCCCGGCAACGAGGTCTCGCAGAACCAGAACTACAACGCCTTCCCCGCTTCATCAGACATCACGCCGCTGCCCACCGGATGCAACGCCAAGGGCAACAGACCAACACCAGTTTCTATAACTGCCCGTCCGGCCTGGGCATCGTCACGCACACCATCGGCAGCCCGCGCCAGGTCCAGATGTCGCTGCACTTCGACTTCTGATTCACGTTTGCGGAACCAGAGGGCGGCCGCTATCGTGATCGCCCTCTTCTTTGCGCCGTCTGCGTTTGCACTGTGACTGTTTACGTTGTGCCGTTGGGAATCAACCGTGCTTTGGAGAAACTGAAGGTGATGGCTCCAAAGATATCGCTGAGCTTCGTGAGTGAACTGCCGGAGCTGCATGACCCATCCGAATAGAATGTAGGGAGCGCCGATGTTCCCGGTGAAGCCATGTCGTACAGGTTATCGCATGCGTTAACCGCAGTTTTCTCTCCGGAACCGGGCCATCCACTAAAACTGCGTTCCTTGTCGGCAGAACATCCGCCCGAGGAATTCGACTGGTATCCGATGGTGTAGATCGTTGTTCCCGCGTTTTTTGCTGCCTGGGAAGCAGTGATGCCATATTGGCAAAAATCATTTGTCGGGGCACTTTTGTAACTGGCATTAAAGGATATTGGCGACGATCCGGCGTCTCCATCTCCCAAGATGATCATGATATTCTGCCCCCCGTTACTCGGAAACGAAGCCTGAGCAGCAGTGATGGCGTCGGCGTAGTAGGTTCCCTCTCCCTTCAGGTTTCCTTCTCCTGCTGCTTGCACACAGCCGTTGGTATTCGAAGTCCCTACGGCACTTGTCAACTCAGAACCCGTAGTAAGACTCCCATTCCCCTTTCCACTATCCTGAAAGTCAGAGAGATAGTTCGTGATTTGATATGTTGCAGCCTTGGATGGAATATCGTATGGCATGGTCTGTCCGTTTCCATTTCCACAAATATCGGATTTTCCCAAAGCGGGATTTACCATGGGGAACACGAACAGAGCGGCGCTATCAAACGCCTTGCTGCATGATTTAGAACCGGCTGCACAGGGTTGAAGCTGAGTTAACAAAGTTTGCGCTCCTTCGAGAGCGCACTGAAGTTTTGTCGCACCTTTCCCGCAGTCGCCACTTTGACTCATTGATGCTGTCGCGTCTATTACGATGGCCACGTTGACCTGTGTGCTGGAACCCACCAGCGTGGCAGTGGACGTCGTGCTGAGGTTCACGGTCTTGGCGGAGTTCACGCCAAGCGCGGCAAGGGCACGAATAAAGAACGTCGGAACGGAGGCGGATTGTCTAACTACGATGACGTTGTTTCCAGTCGTTGAAGAGGTGCACGGGATGGTCACAAGGCTGGAGTCAGTGACACAGCTCATGGTGACGACAGCAGTAGCACTGGGAAAGTTGGAATTGGTATTCACGCCATTAGGGCAGTTTGTGGACGCGGTGGTGTTGGCACTGAAAGAACACGCCGTCGAGCTCGCGCTGGCTATACTGGCACCGTTCAAGGTCATCGCTCGAGCACCAGCCAATGCCGCCGCATCCCCAGAATCTTGAAGAGACTGGTAGCAGGCATAAGCATGACCGAGGTCCAGCGCCAGGCCGGCGGCGCCCAAAAAAAGAACGGAAAGCAGCACCATCCAGGGTAGCGCTTGCCCGGTTTCGTCTTGAAACACCTTCATCAGAGGCTTCATTGGACCGCCTCCGTGATTTGACTTCCCAGGTTGACGGTGACGTAGTTCTGGCCATAGATGGCAAGACCGGTCGGGTAGGTAGCTGCAACCACGGCGCTGTCTCCGGATGTTAGTCCAGTTTCATCGGAGCAAGTCGCACCATTGACAGTGACTGTAATGGTAAGGTTGCTCCGCGTCAGACCGGGGGACGCATTCTTTACGGCGCTGACCGCATCCTCACAGGGAGTAGTTGAGCCGCGATCCACGGCAAGTAGACGCCCCGCGGCGCCGACCGCTTGAGTTAGTTGCAGTTTCTGGTAAAGCGCGGTTGAAACAGAAAAGATGCCGGTCATAAGCAATAGGATGAGAGGCAGTGTTACGGCCATCTCGACGAGTGCCCCACCCAGGGTGTCAAACAACGCAAATCGCCTCATGGAAGTTATTCCCCTTCAAACTGCTCGGTGTTCTTTACTTCTGGTTTGGTGACAGTGCGGCTCGATTTGTCCAGCAAAGGTGGCATCTTTCTCCACCTTTCCTGCGGGCGTCTCTTGTGATGGAGGCAATTATGTTCCTCGGCAGTCTCGACGATTTGTGATTAAGCCGGTGTCGCGGGAATCGACAGTAATCGGGCGGCGAACGATAGTACCATCGTTCTTATATGTCTAATGGGTCAGTAATTTGCGGTTGGCGGCGGGGAAATGGAAGTCGCCGGCCTCGACGCATCGTACTCCAGGGCAAGCGCGACGATGAGCAATAGGACGGCCTTGCCGGCATCGATCCTGCGCAGCTCTGACGAGATCCAAATGGGACCTTCAGCCGCCTACAATGGCCCCATGGATCTTTCCTCCACGACCATTCACAGCGTCCGCGAAGCCCTCGCACATGGAAGCGTCACACCGGCCGAACTTGCTGACCAGGCCTTGCAACGCGCCAACCGGAACGCAGGCTCGAACACCTACCTGTGGCGCGATCCCGCCTGGACGATGGAGGAAGCGAAGCGCGCCGCCCGCATTCCCCCCGCTTCCGGCGGCCTCTTCGGCGACGGCCGCAGCAATCTCTGGGGCGTGCCCGTTGCGGTGAAAGACTGTTTCGATCTCGCCGGCTCGCCCACCAGCGTCGGCGTCAAGTTCTATCGCGATCTCAATGGCGTCGCCGCGCACGATTCCTGGCTCGTCGAACAGCTGCGCAAGTCCGGAGCAGTCATCACCGGCAAAACCCATCTGCATCCCCTCGCCTACGGCATCACCGGCGAGAATCCCGAATTCGGCGATTGCGAACAGCCCGGCAATCCCGGCGCACTCACCGGCGGCTCATCCAGCGGCGCGGCCGCCAGCGTTCTCGAAGGTTCCGCACTCGCTGCCATCGGTACTGACACGGGCGGTTCCGTCCGCGCACCCGCCGCGCTCTGCGGCCTCGCCGGCTATCGCGCCTCCATCGGCCGCGGTGACTGGCGCGGCGCAGCCCATCTCTCCCCATCCTTCGACACCATGGGCTGGCTCTTTCGCCATCTCGATGACGCGCCTCTTCTCGCCGAGACTTTCGTCTCGGGAAAGTCTCCCACAATTCGCGAATTCAATAGATTCGCGGTCGTTCACGATAACTTCCTGCATGACTGCGAACCCGCCATCATCCAGGGCCTTCGTTCTGTAACGCACCACCTCCATGCGCTCGGCCTCGAAAGCACCACTGTCGATGTCGGCTGGTGGGCAGATTCCTTCGACATCTTCGCCCCCATCCAGGCATGGGAGGCCGCCCGCATTCACGCCGGTCACTTCGAGAAAATCCAGCCCGCCATTCGCGAGCGTCTCGAATGGGGCATGCGCATCACCGACGCCGAACTGGCCAGCCTGCGCCGGCGTCACGCCGAATTCCGCTCCTGCCTCGACGACCTGCTCCACCAGCACCAGCTGCTCCTGCTGCCTGCCTCGCCAGTTGCACGCCTCACCATCGGCGCCGACAACAGCCAGGCCCGCGCCCGCATCCTCCGCTACACCACGCCCTTCAGCCTCGGCGGCGTTCCCGTCGTTACCATCCCCTGCCCCGTCGGCGGAATGCAACTGGCCGCCGCCCGCGAAAACGACGAAAGCCTCCTTGCCCTCGCCTCACGCTGAAACATCATTTGATGCGATTCTGCATGAGTGCATGGGAAAAACAAGCCCTGTCGCCATGCGTCGAAAAGCCAAGAACGGGCCAGATCGCCATCCTCTCGATGCGTACTTGCAGTCGCCCGACTCCTCACCGGAAATGCAGGAGTGAGTCTTGATATAAACATCGCCAAGATGCGATGATGACGCGATTCAACGGCCCTTTGAAGAAGAGTCGAGGTTGGTGACGATGGTCCCTACAGCCGTTCTTCTGGTTTCGTTTGCAGCTCTTCGCTTGTTGGGGTTTCTCGGCATCACTGCTCTGAATAACTGGAATCTCCCCCTGCGCATCGCTCTCTTCCTGATGTTCATGGTGACGGCTTCTGCTCATTGGGGACGCGGGAGGCCGGACCTGCTTCGCATGGTGCCAGCGGCTTTTCCGGCTCCCGGGCTCATCCTCACAGTCACGGGTTTCCTTGAGATAGCGGGCGGCGTCGGACTCCTGATTCCGTTCACAATCCGGGTAGCGGCGATTTGCCTCATCGTTCTCCTCATCGCAATGTTTCCCGCCAACATGCGGGCGGCGCGCGAGGGCTTGACGATTCGCGGGCGGCGCGCGATGAGCATTCCGGTTCGGGGCGCGATGCAGGTACTTTTTATCGGAGCCCTGTTGTCAGTTGCCCTGCTCAACCGGTAGCAGCAGTGCACTCATCTGATTCTCCGCCGCTGCGACCGCAGTTCACCGTATGCCGCAGCAATCCCTGAGACGCCCCCATTTAATGATTACTTTCGGCGGCTGTGGTGCTAAACTTGGCGGAATCACGCGCAGGAGCAAAGCGAACGCATCGGGAGAGATTTCCCCGGCAGTAACTCCCGAAGCAACCATGCAATAAGTAGAGCGCAATCTCTGGCGACGTGTGCATCCCCCATTTTGGAGCCAAACCGTGTCGCGTCATGCCAATCTCGCAGCGTTGCTGCTCGTTCTATCTCTCCTCGTTGGATCCCAGCTTCTCAACGCGCAAGCCACCACATCGTTGAACGGCCGAGTCACTGATCGCAGCGGCGCGGTCATTCCCGGAGCTTCAGTGAAGCTGGGCCTGCAGGCAACCGGAGCGGTTCGCGAGAGCACAACGGATGCAAGCGGCCAATATCAGTTCTCACAGCTGGCGCCGGGCAGCTACACGTTGACCGTTTCTGCAAGTGGTTTTGCGACCAGCACGAGAAAGGACATGGACCTTCTCGTAAGCCAGCCCGCCACAATGAACGTAACTCTGCAACTGCAGAGTGTGACCGAACAGGTTACGGTCAACGAGACTGGGCAGGCAATGCTGAACACAACGGACGCGACCCTCGGCAATGCCTTCGACAATCACCAGGTCGAGTCGCTGCCGCTCGATCAGCGCAATGTGCCCGATCTGTTGAGCCTGCAGCCCGGCGTCACCTTCCTCGGCCGTTCCGATGATGTGAGTGGCACCCAGGGCGTAGGCAACAATCCCACTGATTCGCGCGCCGGTGCCGTGAATGGCGGAAGAAGCGATCAATCGAACATCACCCTCGACGGCGTCGACGTGAACGACACCAACAACGGCTACGCGTTCACCAGTGTCCTGCGCACCACCCAGGATTCTATTGCTGAATTTCGCGTGACCACCAGCAACCCCAACGCAGAGGAAGGCAGGTCCTCCGGTGCCCAGGTGGCGCTGGTCACGCGGAGCGGCTCCAACGCCTTTCACGGGGCTGCCTACGAATACAACCGTTCGAATCTGTTTGAGGCAAATGACTTCTTTAACAAGCAGCAGGAACTTGCCGCTTCTCTCCCCAATCGTCCCGAGAGCCTGGTGCGAAACATCTTCGGAGCCGCGGTCGGTGGCCCGGTGTTAAAAGACCGGCTGTTCTTTTTCGTCAACTACGAGGGGCGGCGCGATTCGCAGGGAACCAGTGTGAATGCCGGTACAGTTCCCACCGACAGTTACCGGGCTGGAAACCTTCAGTACGAGTATGCGAATTCCTCCGGCGGCGACACCGTCTACACCCTGACCGCAGCCGACATTCAGGGCATGGATCCCCAGAACATCGGAAACGATCCGGCGCTGGTTCAAGTGCTCAATGCCTATCCGCAGGGCAACGACCCAACGCAGGGCGACGGCCTGAATAGTATTGGCTATCGGTTCCCCTACACCATCCATCGCAAGTACGACACCTACATCGCGCGCATCGATTGGAATCTGAACAGCAAACACAACTTCTTCTGGCGCGGCAATCTGCAGAATGACAGCGAGCCCACCCCACCGGCCTTTCCCGGGCAGCCGGCGCAAACCACTGTTCTAACCAATAACAAGGGCTTCGCAGCCGGATACACCTTCCTCATCAACAGCAGCATGGTGAACGACCTCCGTTACGGGCTGACCAGGCAGGGCGCCGACAGCTCAGGCGCCAACAGTCAGCCGGTGATCTATTTCGCCGAGGTCAACAATCCAACTTCGGTCGCCTACTCGACATCGTTCATCATCCCGGTCAAGAATCTGGCCGACAATTTCTCCTGGACGAAGCACGATCACAACTTCGCCTTTGGCACCAACATCCGTTTCATCGGCGACCAGAGAATCAGCAACGCCCAGTCCTTTCCCGACGGACAGATGAACCAGGGCTGGCTCACGCGGAGTTCCACCATCGCCAACAGCTTCGGCCCCTTTGATCCCGAGGTCTACGGATATCCCGCGGTGGACTTCTCCAACTACGGCAACGAGTACAACGCCGCGCTGATGAACATCGTGGGCACAATTACCGAGGGCGATGCCATCTACAACTACACCAAGTCCGGCAGCACGGTTGCGGTGGGCGGGCCAATCAAGCGGAACTATCGTTGGAACGAGTACGAGTTCTACGGCCAGGACACATGGAGACTACGGAGTTCGCTCACCCTTACCTACGGGCTGCGTTACTCCTATCTCCAGGCGCCGGCTGAAACCAGCGGCACCCAGGTCGGCACCTGCCAGTTTTCCGGAACTACCTGCGAACCCTATTCCCTTTCGAAGTATTACCAGGGCAGCGTTGCGCAGGCTGCCAGCGGCGGAGCCGCCAACAACGTCGGCGAAGTGGCGTTCAACCTGAACGGCCGCTACAACCACGCCCCCGATTTCTGGACGCCCGATAAGAACGACCTCGGTCCGCGAGTTGCCATCGCCTACTCTCCCCTGGCCACCAACGGTGTGTGGAAAAAGCTGTTCGGCAACCAGCTCACCAGCATCCGCGCCGGTTATTCGCTGGTCTTCGATCATTTCGGCGCAGGCACCGTGCAGAACTTCGACACCACCGGTTCGTACGGACTGTCCTCCCATCTCTCCAATGCGCCCGGATCGGAGCCGATTGAGAGCGCTCCCCGATTCACCGGTATCAACGCTGTTCCGCAGACGCTGTTGCCGACCGCGCCGGCGGGAGGTTTTCCGGCGGTTCCCGCAGCCAGCGGCAATGGAAGTTTCGCGATCAGCTGGGGTTTGGATTCCGCCATCAAAACGCCGTATTCGCACTTGCTTGATTTCTCCATCACTCGCGCGCTGCACGAAGGCTCATCGCTCGAGGTC
The DNA here is from genome assembly GCA_963774175.1 of uncultured Acidobacteriaceae bacterium. Lineage (GTDB taxonomy): Bacteria > Acidobacteriota > Terriglobia > Terriglobales > Acidobacteriaceae > Telmatobacter. The sequence continues at coordinate 9,284 of CAVZDT010000015.1, read as the reverse complement.
TCGTGGGTCGGCCGGCTGGCGCACCGCGGATTGGCGCAGGAAGACGTGGCAATGCCCATCAACCTGACCGTAGGTGGTTCGCCGTATTTTGCTGCTGCCGCCCAGCTGGCAACCATGGCTCGGGCCAACACCGCGGTCACATCCGTGAACGCGATTCCTTATTGGGAACAGGAATTCGGCGGTCTTGACGGGCAGGATGTCGGCCTCGGCTATGGTCCGCTCACTGCAACGCAGAATATCTACGCGCTCTTTCTCAGCAACCTCTACAACGAGACCTATGCGCTCTACCAGCTCGACACTCCCGGCTCCTTGCCCAACAGCAATATCGGGGCGGGAGTAAACTATCCGGCTTTCCGTTACTACCACGACCAGTATTCGGCCCTCTATTCGTGGCGCTCCATCGCAAACTCTAACTTCAACGCACTCGAGGCTGTATACCGTCAGCACTTCGGCGGAGTTCAGGCGGATTTTAACTACACCTATTCGAAGTCGCTCGACATCGTCTCTCAGGCTGAGCGCCTCGGCAACTCCGCTGGTATCAACTACGCCCAGATCATGAATTCATGGATCCCAAAGCAGCTTTACGGACCCTCCGATTACGACGTACGGCACCAGTTCAACACCAATTTTGTGTGGGACCTTCCCATGGGGTCCGGCAAGAGGCTCTTTTCCGGGGCAAACCGTCTTGCCAACGAACTGCTCGGGGGCTGGCAGACAACCGGCATCGTCCGCTGGACGAGCGGGTTCCCGTTTGAAATGAACAACGGTGCCTACTATCCGACGAACTGGGACATCCAGGGATATGGTCAGCTCGTCTCGCCCATTCCCTCCCGTGCCAATGGGAAGGGACAGCTGGCCCAGCGCTTCGCTGATCCCGCCACAGTCTTCGCGTCATTCGCACATGCGCTTCCCGGTCAATCGGGCACGCGCAATCCCATGCGCGGCGATGGATTCTTTGATTGGGACGAGGGCGTGAACAAGACGTTCGCGGTCACGGAACGAGCCAAGTTGATTCTGCGCTGGGATATGTTCAACGTCAGCAACAGCGTTCGGTTCGATCCGCAGTCGATCAGTTCTACGCTCGACAATCCGCAATCGTTCGGACAGGCCACCGCGCTGCTGACGAATTACCGCCTGGCTCAGTTTGCGGCCCGCGTTGAATTCTGATTGCAGGAAGAGCGTTCTGCCCGCCCATACTGAATCGGCTTTTAACCCCGTGCGGGGCCCAGGATATACCCGGCCCCGCACGGACCGCAGCTTGCATCGTGCTCCGATCACAGATCGCGGGCGGATCGCAAACAACGAGTCAGATCTGCGAAGACTCGAGCGGGCTCAACAGCAGGTTGGTGATGTTGCTGACAATCGCCTCGAACGCAAACCGCGGATCGGCCGAAAGCTTCTTCCATGCCGGATCGTTGCGGAACACGTTCCACTTGGCGTCCAGTTCCGCCGAATCGGCAAAACTAAGCATGTAGGTCAGGCTGGGCATGCGCGGCCCGATCACCGTGTCGCCAAAAAACACCGGCTCGAACCCGGCATTCTTGAAGATTTCGAATTCCCCGGAGTGGAACATCCGGATTTTGACGATATGGTCGCGGTAGCTTGGGCTCTCATAAGTCCGAAGCTGGAAGATCCGCTTGCCCTTAGCCGGCGGCGTAATCCGCGGCCAGCCCTCGAACGCAACGAGAAGCGAAGAGTCGATCCGCAGGAACGCCGGCGACGCAGCCGGAGCGCTCCAGAAAGGTTCGGCAGCCTTCACGTAGGTCTCGTTCTGGTTCAACTCAAGTTCGAGAGCTGCGGCCATCGCAGGCGCCAGGATCGGGATCAGCACGTAAAACGTCGGCGTCTCCGGACCAATGTCGAGACGAAACGCGCCGATCGGTCCGCCCTTGTTATCCAGTGCCGGAATCAGGACCTCGCTGATGTATTTCTCCGTCATCGCGACCTGCGGGCCCGTCTGGAGAGCGTAGCGTCGAAGTTGGTAGAACTGCCGCGGCTGTGTCATGGTGATCTGCTCGTCAGCGGAAGATGAGACGGCAAGTGCGCAGGTGGCGAGAGAAGCGGCGACGAATTTGCGACGATCCATAAGGTCCCTCCGATGGCACTTAGAATGCGAAGTTGAAACTACTCTTCCCCGATATCTTCGTTCCAGATCTCCGGTCGCTCAGCGATGAAGCCTTCCAGCAGTTCGCGGCACGCAACGCTATCGAGATCGATCACCTCAACCCCATTCTCGCGCAGCCAGTCGATGCCGCCCTTGAACGTCCGGCTCTCGCCCACCACCACCGTGCCGATCCGAAACTGCCGGACCAGCCCGCTGCAGTACCAGCACGGCGCCAGCGTCGTCACCATCACCAGGTCCCGATAACTGCGCTGCCGCCCCGCGCGGCGAAACGCATCGGTTTCCCCATGAATACTGGGGTCCCCCTGCTGCACTCGACGGTTATGCCCCCGACTGACCAGCTCGCCCGACTTCGTGAAGATCGCCGCGCCAATCGGGACTCCGCCTTCGAGACGCCCATACCGGGCCTCTTCCAACGCCACCGCCAGCATCGCTTCGTAAGTCTTTCTTTCGGTTGCCATGTTCGATGTTGATCATACGGTAACCCAGACCACCGAATCTCGACGAAGCCGCCCGGATCTCGGAACCTCAACTCGAAAGCTCCCGAAGGCAGGATTCGAAAATAGCCGAGGGTGAAACCCTGGGAAAACGATCGTCGGCCAACATGGATTCCAGTCCCGTAGGGGCCGGCCCGAAACCCCTCATTCCCCCCTCAAAACTGCCCCTCCAACCACGTCTCAATCCTTAAGAATTGTTAAGCCGGATCACGCCCACAAATCCATATCTGCTTGAAACCATGGGCATTGGAAATTCGCGCCCGCGCGGCGCCAGTGCCGACAAGCTGCAAACACCCCCGAAGCTTGCTGCACCTCTATTGACTTGGAGCGCGCTCCAAGATGTAGGTTGGATTTGTGAGAGACACCGGCTACACCATTCGAAGCATGGCAGAGCGTTGCAGCATGACCGCGCACACTCTGCGCTACTATGAGCGCGTCGGCCTGATTCAACCGGTTGGACGCGCGCGCAACGGTCATCGTCGCTACTCTGAAGCCGACGCGGCCTGGCTCAACTTCCTCCACTGCATGCGAGCCACCAACATGCCCATCCGCGAAATGCAGCGCTATGCAGAACTGCGCGAAAAGGGCGACGCAACTTCCCTGGAACGGCGCAAGCTTCTCGAGGATCATCAGGCCGGCATCGCCGCGCAGATCGAAGCGCTGCAGAAGGCCCACGCCCTGCTCACGCACAAGATCGCCAACTACAAAGTCATTGAAGAACGCATCCGCGTGGCTGGTTCCGTGCCTGTTGAGCCGGGGATGGAAAGCGAACTCGCCACGGCAAGTTAGGGTCCAACAGCCAACGGCCGTCCGGAGCGAAAACATCTCACTCTTTGAAGCTTGATACAGAGCGGTTCCCGGCTCTCTGGCTGCTGAGAATGAGCACTTGCTCGATCCATTTGCATGTGCTCAAAACCGGATTCCCATCCGTAAGGGAATTTGGTTAGGATAACGGCACGGCGTCTCGCCGTTTGGGTGCGCTTTCCCTTCTCCGATACGCCGGTTAGCCGAGGACGATTCCGAGCAAGTCCTGTCCAAGGAGGTCGACCTGTGGCAGACACTATCGATACGTGCTTGAAGCATCCGCGCTCACACTCCCCGCAGAAGACAAACCAGGAACTGGCACCGGACCAGCAATCGGTGGATCTGGAGCCGTTGACCGGGGAGCCTTCGGGCAAGCTCCGGCTCACCCGGCGCTCGTTCCTGTCCGGCCTGGGCGCAACAGGAGTGCTGGCCGGCACCGCCCCGCTGGCCGCAGCCGCTCCGGTCATCGAACCAGTCGCGCAGGAGCAGGAAACCGGCGCCAACGCCACCGTCACGTTGCGCGTTAACGGCAAAGACTACGCGCTTCCCAACCTGGATCCGCGCGCCACGCTGCTCGACACCCTGCGCGAGCGGATCCACCTGACCGGAACGAAGAAGGGCTGCGATCACGGCCAGTGCGGGGCCTGTACCGTGCACGTGAATGGCCGCCGTGTGAACAGTTGCCTCTCGTTCGCTGTGATGCACGAGGGCGACGAAATCACGACCATCGAAGGCCTCGGGCAGCCCGGCAATCTGCACCCCATGCAGGCCGCCTTCGTCGAGCACGACGGCTACCAGTGCGGCTATTGCACCAGCGGCCAGATCATGAGCGCCGTCGCCCTGCTGAAGGAGCCCATCGGCCAATCGGACGACGAGGTCAAGCAGGCCATGTCCGGTAACATCTGCCGGTGCGGCGCTTACACCAACATCCTGGCTGCCCTGCGGCAAGTTCGGTCGCGGGCCTAGACGTTCATTCGCCTCACCAGGAGGAGAGATATATGGAAACCTTCAACTACGTCAAAGCTCCGAGCATCGACAAGGCCCTGGAGAGCGCGCGGCAGGCGAAGTTCATCGCCGGCGGCACCACGCTGGTCGACCTGATGAAGCTGAATGTGGAGACGCCGAAGACCCTGGTCGATATCAACCTGCTCCCGCTCGACAAGATCGAGAAGCTGCCCGATGGCGGCCTCCGCATCGGCGCCATGGTGCGCAACTCTGACCTCGCCTGGAATCCGGATGTGCAGAAATCCTACGCAGTACTGTCGGAGGCGCTCCTTTCCGGCGCATCTCCGCAACTCCGGAACATGGCGACCACCGGCGGCAACCTGCTGCAGCGCACGCGCTGCGCGTACTTTCGCGAGCCCAACGCAGGCACTCCAGGGGGCTACGGCTGCAACAAGCGCACCACCGGCTCGGGCTGCGCTGCAATGGACGGCTTTAATCGCTCGCACGCGGTCCTGGGCACCAGCGACCACTGCATTGCGACACATCCATCCGACATGTGCGTGGCCATGGCCGCTCTGGAAGCGGTGATTCACGTCGAAGGGCCAAAGGGCAAACGGACCATCGCCTTCGCCGACTTTCACAAACTTCCCGGCGACACACCCCACATCGAGAATGCGCTCGAGGCCGGCGAGCTTGTAACCTACGTCGACCTGCCCAGGCCTATCGAGGGCGCCAAGTCGACCTACCTGAAACTGCGCGATCGCGCCAGCTATGAATTTGCGCTGGCATCGGCGGCCGTAGTCGCTCGCGTCGAAGGCGGGCACATCCGCTATATTCGCGTGGCAATGGGTGGCGTTGGCACGAAGCCGTGGCGCTCCCATGAAGCTGAAGCTGCATTGATGGGCAAGCCGGCGAATGCAGGTGCTTTCAAGGCCGCTGCAGAAGCGGCACTGGCGAAGGCCAGGCCCCGCAAGGACAACGCCTTCAAAGTGGAATTGGCCAAGCGCTGCCTGGTGCGCTCGCTGAAAACGGCAACCGCGTAGTTGCATGTTGTATTAAAGGAGACTCCCATGGCGACGGACACACTTCCTCACGCGGCAAGTATTATCGGCGCGGCGGTGCCTCGCATTGACGGACCTTTGAAGACCACCGGAACGGCGCGTTACGCGGTCGATCACAACATTCCCGGCCTCGCCCACGCGGTCCTGGTGCAGGCCACCATTGCCAAGGGCACAATCCGCATCCTGGACACCGCCGCGGCAGAGAAGATGCCTGGAGTGCTGATGGTTCTGCACCACGGCAATCTGGAGGGCGTATATCGCACCTACCCGCGCCAGGAAGACGCGAATATGGCCGAGTCGCGGCCTCCGTTTGAAGACAGCACGATCTACTACTGGGGACAATACGTCGCCGCCGTCGTGGCGGAGACGCTGGAGCAGGCCACTGCCGCGGCGCAAGCGGTGCGCGTGGAATACGACGTGGAACAGCCGGAGGTAGAGACTGATCTGAACGCGGATTTCAACGGGGAGCGAAAAAAGAGCTGGCTGCGAGGCGATCCCGATCAGGCCCTTTCCACTGCACCGGTAACCATCGATGAAACGTACACGACACCGGTAGAAACCCACAATCCCATGGAGATGCACGGCACCGTTGCCGTGTGGGATGGCGACAACCTGACCCTCTACGACAGCACGCAGGCCGTGGCCCGCCACCGCGTGGTGATGTCGGAGGTACTCGGAGTTCCACGCGAAAACCTGCGCGTGATTTCGCGCTTCATTGGATCAGGTTTCGGCGGCAAGCTCTCGCCATGGCCTCAATCGTCGATTGCTGCGGCGGCTGCGCGCCAGCTGAGGCGGCCCGTAAAGGTCAGTGTGGATCGCCGCATGATGTTTTCGAACGTGGGCCATCGCCCGCGAACCCAGCAACGCATCCGGCTCGGAGCGACCCAGGATGGAAAGCTGACCGCCATCTGGCACGATGCCCTTTCGGAGACTTCTCAGCTCGACGACTTCATGGAGAGCTGCGGGGAGCAAACACCCTTCCTTTACAGCTGTCCGAATCTCGTGGTCACCGAGGCAATGGTTCGGAGAAACGTCGGCACCCCGGCTCCGATGCGCGGACCGGGCGCTGTGCCCGGACTTTTCGCGCTCGAATCGGCCATGGATGAGCTGGCCGTCAAACTCAAAATGGATCCGGTAGAGCTGCGATTGAAGAACGATGCCGATCGTGACGAGGGCAGGAATCTGCCGTTCTCATCACGGCACCTGAAGGAGTGTTTCACCACCGGCGCGGACAAAATCGGCTGGAAGAACCGCACTCCCGAAGTTGGCTCGATGCGCCGCAACGGAAAAATCATCGGCCTGGGCCTCGGGGCAGCTTCGTGGGCAGCCGCGCGCATTCCCTGCGCCACCTCGGTGGAGTTGTGCCCCAACGGGCGCGTGTGCGTTCGTTGCGCCACGCAGGATATCGGTACCGGGACCTACACCCTCTTTGCCCAGGTGATCCACGCGAAAACCGGCGTGCCTCTTGATCGCATCGACGTTTTCCTCGGAGACAGCTCGTTGCCGGACGGCCCGACATCGGGTGGGTCGATGGCTACCAGCGCCTTACTGCCGGCGACAACCACCGCCGTCTCGGATGCAGTCACTCGACTACTGCACATCGCCGCGATGATTCCCAATTCGCCGTTCCATGGAATGAAGCCTGACGATCTGGCGATGTTGGATGGAATGATCCGGCCAAAGGAGCAACCCCAGGTGGTCGGTGTCGCCATGCGCTCCGGCAGCGATCTCACCGCCAATGGCATTCCGTTTGAACGCGTCCTCCATCTCGCGAACCTGGGCAGCTTGAGCGCGACAGGTCATACAGTTCCGTCGTTCGACGATCCCAAGGCCAAGCAGTATTCGCTGCACTCCTATGGTTGCCACTTTGCCGAAGTGGAATGGGAGCCGGAGATCGCACGGCTGCGTGTAAGCCGGATTTTCTCGATTTTCGATTGCGGCAGCATCATCAACAAGAAAGCCGGCACCAACCAGATCCTGGGCGCTGCGGTAATGGGCGTGGGTATGACGCTGCTCGAAGGGACAATCTACGACCAGCACTCCGGACAGCCCATCAACAACAACTATGCCGACTATCTTGTTCCCACATGTGCGGACTTACCGGAACAGGATGTCACCTTCCTCGATTACCCTGACTACATCGTGAACGAGTACGGTGCCCGCGGCATCGGCGAGATCGGCATGGCCGGCGTGGCTCCCGCGATTGCCTCCGCCGTCTATCACGCCACGGGAGTGCGCGTGCGCGAACTGCCGATCCGCATCGAGGATTTGCTGAATTCGAATATTCGCGAAGCATGAGCGAAAATAGGACTGCATGACCGACCTTGAGAACATCCTGCCGCTGTGGCAGGAACTGGAAGCTGCCCGGGCGGATTACGTGCTGGCCACGGTAGTCGACGTCGACGGGCCCAGCTATCGCAAGCCAGGAGCCCGCATGTTGATTGCCGCAGATGGCCGCCGTGCAGGCACGGTCAGCGGTGGATGTCTCGAAGCTGAAGTCGCCAAACGCGCATGGTGGCTCACGGAATCTGGTCCCGTCGTGAGGCGCTATTCCACCACGGCCGACGACGGCGACATGCCGTACGGCTCCGGATGCGGCGGCGTGGTTCACGTTCTGCTGGAACGCCGTGCGACGGCTGCGCCGCTGTTGACCGCGCTGGAAGCGGCTTTTCATGCGCGTGCCCCGCTGGCTATCGCGACTGTGCTGGAAGGCGCAGACATCGCAACGAGAGTTCTTGCCGGGCCAACCACGCAGGCCCACTCGCTCGATCAGCCCGAAACAGGATCACTTGATGCCACGCTCGCCGGGCTTGCAGAGATGGCACTCGACCGCATGCAGTCGATCAATCAGCGCGTTACAATCGGCGGGTCCGAAACACACCTGTGGGTGGACTATCGCGCCGAGCGTCCGGGTTTGTGGATCTTCGGCGCCGGCGACGACGCGAAGCCCCTCCTGCGGCAGGCGCGCGCGCTGGGCTGGTTTGCCGCAATTGCGGACGGGCGAAGCCATCTGATCACGCACAAGCGTTTCCCTGAAGCAGACGCCGTCCTCGCCCTGTCGATTGAGGACCTGCCGCAAGGCGGATCTTTCTTGCTGCAACATGTGAAGCCGACGGATGCCGCAGTCCTGCTGACGCACAGTTTCGAACAGGATTCCCGGATTCTCGCCTGCCTGCTGGGACGCGAGTCCCTGCCTGCCTATCTCGGCGTACTCGGACCTCAACGGAGAACCCGTGAGGTGCTCGCCGAGGCGGGCCGCCTGCTCGGATTGCCGGATGATAAAGACCGCGTTGAGCGCTGGCTTGCGCAACTCCACGCGCCCACGGGTCTCGATATCGGCGCGGAAACACCTGCTGCAATCGCCCTTTCGATCGTCGCCGAAATCCAGCAGACGCTGAACAACGGTTCCGCATTGCCGCTGCGCCAGGTCCGCGCCGTGCGCGCGGCGTTCAGCAAGGTCTGAAAAACAGCTTCAGGCCGCGGCCTGCTGCTTCAAGTGCGCTTCCAGCACATCAAGAAACTTCGCCAACCACGCCGGGTGTGCCGTCCACGCTGGACCGGTGACGAGTTTCCCATCGACTGTGGCCTCCGTGAATTCGAGTGAGACAAACGTTCCTCCCGCCAGGCCAACTTCCGGTGCACAAGCCGGATAGCAGTTGACCTTGCGGCCCTTCAAGGCGCCGGCTGCTGCCAGGATTTGCGGACCATGGCAGAGTGCGGCGATCGGCTTGTCTTCCTTGTCGAAGTGGCGAACAAGCTCAAGCACCTTGGGGTTGAGGCGCAGGTATTCCGGCGCGCGGCCGCCGGGGATGACCAGCGCGTCGTAACACATGCTCGGACGAAGTACAGGGCAAA